>CAVWEK010000001.1:0-20282 GCA_963753945.1 uncultured Acidobacteriota bacterium
TAAAATCACGAGATTTATTAATCAAGAGCACTCACAACCCAAATTTTTTAGTCTTTCTGCGCTCAGCTTTGTAGATTTGATCCCGCCTGAAGGCCACCCGGCCAGCAGGCGGGGTGAAAAAAATGTACAAACCCAGTGACCAGCAGCAGGGGGAAAAAGGGCGTTAGCAACGTGGCCAGGTTAATTTTTTTCGTTTTAATAGGATTTCTGCAGACGTTTTCTGGAATGTTGGGTCCGGCTATACTGAACACCTTCAACTCTACCCATTGATATTATGTTTTACATTGGCATCGCCCAGGCAGGAAAAACGGATTCAGGGCCGCTGGGGAAGCAGTGGACGGACTGGACGGAGGCTCCCTGCTTTTCCTTTTTCAGTACTGCGGCCCTGAATCCGTTTTTATCCTGGGCGATGCCAATGTAAAACATAATATCAATGGGTAGAGTTGAAGGTGTTCAGTATAGCCGGACCCAACATTCCAGGAAAGCGTCTGAACAAAAATCCTGTTGAAACAAAAAAATTAACCTGACTAATAGATGTACCCTTCCTGCTGCTCGTAGCTCGGGTTTGTACATTTTTGCACCCTGCCAGCAGGCGGGGTGCAAAAATGTACAAACCCGAGCTACGAGCAGCAGGAAAGGTACACATCCTCAGTCAGGCTTAATTTTTTTGTTTTCAACAGGATTCCTGAGAACGGTTCCTGGAGCGGTTGGGTCCGGGCTGAAAACACCTTCAACTCTACCCATTGATATTATGTTTTACATTGGCATTGCCCAGGCAGGAAAAACGGATTCAGGGCCGCAGTACTCAAAAAGGAAACAGGGTCTCCGTCAAATTGTCCACCGCTCCCCAGCGGCCCCGACAATGTCACGCTGACCGGTTCCTTCCCCTGGAAAGGGGGGAGGTTGTAAAACAGCTTGACATTGTCGGGGCCGCTGGGGAAGCAGTGGACGGACTGGACGGAGGCTCCCTGCTTTTCCTTTTTTCAGTACTGCGGCCCTGAATCCGTTTTTATCCTGGGCGATGCCAATGTAAAACATAATATCAATGGGTAGAGTTGAAGGTGTTCAGTATAGCCGGACCCAACATTCCAGGAAAGCGTCTCAGAAATCCTGTTGAAACAAAAAAATTAACCTGACTAATATGTACCCTTCCTGCTGCTCGTAGCTCGGGTTTGTACATTTTTGCACCCCGCCTGCTGGCAGGGTGGCCTTCAGGCGGGGTGCAAAAATGTACAAGCTGAGCGCAGGAAAAAACTAAAAAATTTGGGTTGTGCATGCTCTTGATTAATAAATCTGCCGTAATTTTCGAAGTGATGGGAAATGAAGTTGTCATCGTGAACCTGAAGAAAGGGGCTTATTATAGCCTGGGCGGGGCCGGCGTTGTGATCTGGAACCTCCTGGAGAAAGAGGCTACTTCTCAGGAGATTGTCGAGGCGGTGGCCCTGTCGTATATGAGGGAGAGGGTATTAAAAGTGCTGTTGAGACGTTGCTTGCGGAGATGAAGGCTGAGGAGATCCTCATGGATGACGGGGCTCCCGATTGCGGGGAATGCAGCGACGAGGCCGAGGCTTCGGCTGCGAGAAAAAACTCGAGGCCCCCGTCCTTCAGAAGTTCAACGATATGCAGGACCTCTTCTTCTCGACCCGATTCACGAAGTGGATGAGATGGATGGCCCAACCTCCCAAAAGTAAATACTATGAGCGGAGTTGCAAAACTCGCTTCGCGGCGCAAATTCGATGATCGCAAAGCCGGTTCGGTTTTTCGCAAATCGACATAACCTTTTGGGCCTTAGGCGATTTGCGAAAAATCCGAATCGGCAAAGCGAGCGCGGATTTGTGCCCGAATGGAGTTTTGCAATTCCCTCACAATTAATAATACGCTGAGTTGCTGTGCAAAAGTTAGACCTGAAAGTCCCCTCCCTTTCTTTTTTTGAGGATGCATTCCGCTCCTTTTCTGCAGCAGCTCCTGCTCCCGTCGAACGCTTCTATTCCCTGGCCGGATACACCATCCGCCTCCTTTTTCCAGGCGCTGAAAGCATCTCTCTGCTTACCCCTGCACTGGAGCACCTGGAGGTGGCGGCCTCCCCTTTCTTCGATCTTACGATCTGCGTCTGGGACAGCGCGTCGACGCACGTTGCGATGGTCCCTCCTCCCTGGACCCAGGATGAGTACCTCTCCCGGGGAGCGATTCGCGGTTTCGACGATGGGGCCTGCCGGGTGGCCTTCCACGTCGGATCGTCCGTTTTGAGCGTTTTAAATCTGGAGAAGAAGACGGGGCTCTTTTGGACGCGCGACTTTTCTCATCTCCCCTTTTGGGAAAAAGGCGCTCCGTTTCTCACCATCCTGCACTGGTGGCTGGCGGAGAAGAAGGTCCAGCTCGTCCACGCGGCTGCCGTGGGAACGGAAAAAGGGGGCGTCCTGCTCGTCGGCAAGGGGGGAAGCGGCAAATCGACGACGGCTTTAAGCTCCCTTCTCTCCGGCTGCCTCTATGTGAGCGACGATTACTCGGCGATCTCTCTCAATCGCCCCTACACTGTCCACAGCCTCTACAACACAGGCAAGTGCGACGCGATGTCTTTGGAGCGGCTTCCCGCCCTGATCCCCCTTGTGAAGGAGTTTCCGGCAGACCCCAAAGAGAAATCTCTGCTTTTTCTCCATAGGCATTTTCCCCATTCGGTCGTTTCCTCTTTGCCCATCCGCGCCATCGTGATCCCAAAACTTGGGTCGGGAGATCCCGGTTCGTTTTCGAGGGTCCCTGCCGCAGAGGCGCTCATGGCCCTTGCCCCAAGTACCCTTTTTCAACTGGCGGATGCCGGCGGTGAGGCTTTCCGTTCCCTGGCTAAGGTGGTTAAAGAGCTCCCCTGTTTTCCCTGAATTTGGGTGGGGATATGAAGAAGAACGCCTCGGCGATCAGGGAGATTGTATCTCTGTATTAAAATCTTTTGCCCTAAGCGTTGTGATCCCTGTCTTCAATGGAGAAAAGTACATTGAGGAGGCGATTGCCTCCGTTTTGGCGCAGAAGGGAGCGGAGATCGAGGTGATCGTTGTCGACGATGGGTCGACCGACGGGACAGCGGAGATCCTCAAGCGGTTTTCGGGGCAGGTCCGGTTAGGGCGTCAGGACAACGCGGGCCCATCCGCTGCGCGTAATGCGGGACTGCGCGTTGCCCGGGGGGAGTGGATCGGATTCCTCGATGCCGACGACACGTGGCCCGAGGGGAAGATCGCTTCCCACCTGGCGCAGCTTTCCCGTGCGCCTCAAGCAGAAGTGGCCTTCGGATGGACCCAGCCTTTCCGACTGAGTATCTTGGGCGAAAAGGAAAACGTGGGGCCGCCCCATTTTTTTCTCAATGTGGGAAGCTCCCTGTTCAGGCGAGAAGTTTTTGAAAAGGTCGGGCTGTTCGATGAGTCCCTGGCATTTAGCGAAGATGTCGACTGGTTTATGCGCGCCAGGGACAAAGGGACCTCTATCGACTTCTCTGAAGATGTCGTCCTGCATTACAGGCTACACTCTGAAGGGCTTTCCCAGCAGAGGGGGCCAGGTGGACTGCAGCTGACCCAGGTGCTGCACAAGGCGCTGCAGCGGCGAAGAGAACAAAAAGGAGTACTATGAAAATATCCCCCCTCGTGAGCGTGATCATCCCGCTTTACAATGGCGAGCGCTATATTAGGCAAGCGCTGGACAGCGTTTTTAAACAGACCTATTCCCCCTTCGAAGTGATCGTCGTCGATGATGGATCGACCGACCGCTCGGGGGCTCTTGTTCAGACATTTTCCGGAGTCAGGTACATTTACCAAAAGAACCAGGGAAATGCCACGGCCCGCAATGTTGGGATCGCCCACGCAAAAGGGGAGTTCTGCGCTTCTTCGATCAGGATGATCTCTGGTCGGAAGACAAACTTTCCGTTCAAGTGGATCGCCTCGTCAAAAATCCCCATTTGGGCTTTGTGGTCGCGCGGCTCCTCAATTTTTTGGACACCGCGAGCCCTCCCCCAATGCAGCTGCGCAGCGATTTCCTGACCGACGCCAAGGTCGCCTACCTCCCCGGATCCCTCCTTGTGCGCAAGTCTCTCTTCGACACTCTGGGGCTCTTCAACCCCGATTTCCGCTACGGGAGCGACAGCGACTTTTTCTTTAAAGCAAAAGACGCGGGCATCGAGATGGATGTCTGTCCCGAAATCCTTCTCTACCGACGCGTTCACGCTGAAAATCTTTCCCATGCGATCCAGGCCAGCAATGCTGATCTGCTTAAACTGATCCGCTCTTCTATCGACCGCAAGAAACAGGGAAATGCATTGCCGCTCATCAGCGTGATCATCCCGGTGCACAACTGTGAAAAGTACCTCAAAGAGGCGATCGACAGTGTCCTTGCCCAGAGCTATTCTCCCATCGAGATCATCGTCGTCGACGATGGATCGACCGACGGGAGCGCAAATGTCGCCAGAGGGTATGGAGACAAAGTGCACTTGCATTCCCAGTCCAAAATGGGGATCGGTGGAGGGAGGAATAGCGGCATCCCTCTTGCCAAAGGAGGTTTCCTCGCCTTCTTGGATTCAGACGATCTTTGGACAGCGGACAAACTGGAAAAGCAGATGGCTCTTTTCCGCGAGGATCCAGCTGTCGATATGGTGTTCGGCAATGCGATCCAGTTCGTCAGTCCGGAGCTTGAGGGCAAGAGCTACTCTTTTAGCGCTGAGCCCATGTCGGGGTATGTCGCCGGGACACTTCTCATCCGGCGGGAGGCCTTTTCTTCGCGTCGGGCTCTTTTCGACGGAGTGGAAACTGGGAGAATTTGTCGACTGGTACGCAAGGGCGCGGGAGAAAAAATTAAAAGAGGTTTTATCTTCCGACGTTGTGTTAAAAAGAAGGATCCATCTTCAGAATACGGGGATCCGGGAAAACCAGTCCCGCCTGGATTACGTGCGGATTCTGAAGGCCTCCATGGACAGAAGAAAAGCGATAGAGAGCCATGCCGACAGATCCTGACACTCCGATCTCCTCCAGGTTTGCGTGGAAATACTACCTCGGGCTTTACCGCGGGCGGTACGGCTCTGTCTTCTTCAGCTGCCTCCTCTCTTCCGCAGGAGCCCTCCTTCTTCCGATGATCGCTTTTTTCTTTCGGAAGATTTTCGATGAAGGCCTGCATGCGGGAAATGTCGATCACCTCATCCTTTGGAGCGGGATGATCTTTTTCCTAGCGGTCCTGATCCTCGCTTTTGGCCTCTGGACCCGCCACCTGATCCTGAAAACGACCAAGATCGTTGTGCTCCGGATTCGGGAGAAGTTGATGCAGACCCTCTTCGATCTACCCATGGGAGCCTACCACCTTCTCGACCGTGCAAAGACCCATGCCAACATCGTTCAGAATACCGAGCGGATCGACATCATGAGCAATGCCCTTGCGGCAGAATTTTTCCCCTCTGCGATCTTAAGTCTTGGGCTGGCCCTCTTTCTTCTTTTCACCCACTGGGTTTTATTTTTTGCGCTCGTCGCGACGATGTCCCTTCTGATCCTCGCAACCCGCCCCATCTCCAAAAAAGTGTCCGGCGCCACGCGCCGTTATCAAACCGCTTTCGACGCCTTTAGCAGGACTGTTCTCTTCTCCCTGCAGAAAATGGAGACGATCCATCTTTATTCCGCGGAAAAAGAAGAAGCGGAAAAACAAAACCAGGTCTTCGACCGCCTCCGCACGGTCAGCAGCCAGATGGCCTGGCTCAATACGTTTTATATTCAGCTTAAAAACTGCCTGTTTGGCCTCTCGGGCCTCGTCGTTTTGATCCTGGGGGGAGCCCTCGTCATTAAACAGAAGATGACGATTGGCGACCTCCTCTCCTTCTTTCTCGCTATCGGCCTTCTGCGCATTACCCTCAACACCCTTTTCTCCTCCCTGCCCCATATCCGCGCCGGACAGGAGTCCCTTAAAGAGGCGATCGGCTTGCTGCAGATCAAAAAAGAGAAGCCCTATCAGGGCGTCCGGCAGCTCCCCTTTCACGGGCGGATCTCCCTGCAGGGGGTGGGATTTCAGTACGGCGATACAAACCTCCTCAAAGAGGTCGACTTAAGCCTGGAGCCGGCTTCCGCAACGGCCATCATGGGGGCCAACGGAGCTGGAAAAAGCACGATCATCCAACTACTCCTGGGATTTTATGCCCCGGAAAAGGGAGCGATTTTAGCCGATGGGGTTCCCTACAGCGAGCTCGATATCGACCATCTTCGCCGCTCCTTTGCCGTCGTCCCCCAGCATCCTGTTCTGCTCAATCGGACCGTCTATGAGAACATCGCCTATGGGGTTGAGGGAGCATCGCCCGAAGATGTCGTCCAGGCCGCAAAGTGGGCCATGGCCCATCCCTTCATTGATAAAATGGCCGAAGGGTACGAGACTCTCGTGGGTGAAGGGGGAGTGCAGCTCTCGGGCGGAGAACTTCAAAAAATTGCCATTGCGCGGGCCCTGCTCAGACGCACTCCCTTTCTGATTCTCGATGAGCCCTCCAACCACCTCGATCAGGTTTCTGTCCGGGCCCTCTTTGATCAGTTGAAAAATATTCCCGATAAACCCACTCTACTTGTCATAACACATGATAAAAAAATGGTTTCCGAGGTTGACCGGGTCTATCATTTAAGCGAAGGAAGGCTCCATCTCTTTCAGGAAAATACCAGGAACTACGCTACAGAATCCGCCCATGTATAAATATATTAATGAACCTTCTGCGCCCCAGCGGCTCCTTCTGCAGGCTTCCCTTCTCGGCAAAGAGGCATCTTTACACGCCTGGAAAAAGTGGCAGGAAACGACCGACGTCGATTCCGTCGATGTGGGATCCTTTCGCCTTCTTCCATTGCTCTACCACAATCTCACCCTTCATGGGATCGATGAACCTTCGATGCAGAAATACAAAGGGGTCTACCGGTACACCTGGTCCAAAAATCAGCGGCTGCTCTTTCATATCCGCGAGCTACTCCGTGTCTTCAAGGAAGAAAAGATCCCCTCCACCCTTCTGAAAGGAGGCGCTCTAATCCCGCTCTATTATCGCAATCTCGCCCTGCGCCCGATGCAGGACTTCGATCTCCTCGTTCCCAGGGAGCTGGCACTCAAAGCTATTGGGGTTCTGCAAAAAAAGGGGTGGGCCCCGATGGATTGGCAGAAGGGGTTCGCAGCAGAACTTCCCAAAATCCAGGAGCTCTTCCTTTCCATCAAGCACGCGCACGGGTTCGTCCATCCGGGCCAGGTCGAGCTCGACCTGCATTGGCACCTCTTCCACGGACACTGCAAGGAAGGGATCGATCGGGAGATCTTCGATGCCTGCCTTCCTCTCGACTTTCACGGCATTCAGGTTGGCGTGCTAAATCCCACCGATCAGCTCTTCCACGTCTGCGTCCATGGCGCCTCCCACAATCTCGTTCCTCCTCTCCGTTGGGTCGCCGATGCGATCATGATCCTGCGCGGGGCAAAGGAGCAAATCGATCCAGAGCGGCTCGCCTCCCAGGCAAAAAAATATGGCTGTTTGTCCCCTTTGAAAGACGCGCTCCACTATCTTCAGCAGTATTTCGAAGCGCCGGTGCCCCTTTCCCTCCTCCAAAGGGTCGACGAGGAAGAGAAATTGTCTAAAGTCCACGCTGCCCCTGCATTCAGAATGCCAACGTTTCCAGAGCGGATTGCAGCGCATTGGAGAGGGCATGCCCAATCGCTGGACGGGGCCAACCTCCTCCGCAGACTTCTTACCTTTCCCCGTTTCCTAAGAATCCTTTGGGGACTCCATTCTGTCTTTCAGATTCCTGCCAGAGCCGGTGAAAAAACCGTCGAGTGGTTCGAGAAAAGAGGACGGACTCCACCGAGATTTCTGCTTCGCCTCCTTGGAAAATAGCAGGGAAAATCGCTTTTTTTCACTTCATTAAAAAAAAATTCTTTTAGGTAAATTCGGCGGGTGCTATACCAAGTTTATTCTAACGTGTACTGGAGGAAGGTACAAATGAGCCGAAAAATATATGGCCTTGCTGCAACAGCTGCAGGGATTTTATCATCAAGTTTTATTGCTGCTGCACCAACTGATGCACTGGCTGCTAACACAACAGACAACGGAAATGCGAAGCCTGCGATGATCGCTCCAAGCGCTCAGCCCGCGGTTTCGGATTGGGGCGATTTCTTCTTTACTGCTGATTTCATTTATTGGAAATCCGTACAGGAAGGAACCGACTACGCTTTTAAAGGTTATACCGTCAGACGTGGACAGAACGTCACTGACTCAGGGAATGTCCATCATGCTGAGTTTGATTACAACCCCGGCTTTAAAGTCGGCGCTGGCATCAACTTCAGCCACGACAACTGGGACGTGTATGCCAACTACACATGGTTACGTGTGGACGATCAGCATGCCTCTGCCAGATCGGGAGAAGGCACAGCGATGGTTTCCGGCTATTCCTACGCGACGATGAATACCGGCGGAGACGAAAGTACTGGACTCGCTTTCAATAACACCATGGTGAACACACCTGGTATGCAGTATGTCACGCATGTAGGGTCAACCTGGAAGTTGAACTTCAATGTGTTCGACCTCGAGCTCGGCCGCAATTTCTGGAACAGCCGTTACCTGACAATGCGTCCTTTCGTAGGTCTTAAGTTCGGCTGGATCAATCAGCATGAACAGACGGAATACCGTTCGCTTTCCGAAGACACTACCTGGAAAGAAGTAGAGCACGTGAGACAGACCCAGGATTTCTCCGGGGTCGGTATTCGTTCAGGCCTCGATACTGCATGGCACTTCAATAAATGCTGGTCTATTTATGGTGATTTCGCGATCTCCGCTATGTGGGGTGAGTTCGAAAACCACAGAAGAGATCACAACGCCCTGCGTCCTGACCATGGCTTTGTACAGGCTGGTTCACCTATCATGTTCGCAAAATCCTTGTCTGAGAATATGAAGGCAAAGATGAGCACGATCACTCCGGTTCTGGAACTTGGATTGGGCTTGAAGTTTGAGCACCTCTTCAATGAAGACAAATACATGTTAACCCTCAAAGCCGGATGGGAAGAACAGGTATGGTTTGCTCATAACCACTACATCGATCCTATTGCACGTAGAGACGGCGCTAACCTCGTTCTCCAGGGCTTCACTGGACACGCTGGCATAGCGTTCTAATCTATCCCTGATAGGTAGACTGTTTGAGGGCCCTTCCCGGCTTCCGGGAAGGGCCCTTTTGTTTTAGAGGGAATTGCAAAACTCCATTCGGGCACAAATTCGCGCCAGTGGTCCTTAACAAAAGTTTTTGCAGTTATTTTTACGTCAAAGCCCCGGGGTTGAGATTCCCGCAAGTGGGTCCATATTTTGAAACATAGGACCCACTTGCGGGAACTCAACCGCGGGAGCTTTCACGCGGCCTAAATGCCGATTGTCCAGCTTATTTGGGTATACGTCGATTTGCGAAAACCCGAATCGACTTTGCGATCATCGGATTTGTGTTGCGAAGCGAGTTTTGCAATCCGCTCTTTAGTAGATGCTGAAGTCGGGATAGTGGATGACCGGAGGCTGAAATTCGACCGAAGCGATTTCCATCGGCAGGGAAGAGAAAGCCTTTTCCAGTTCAGCGAGCAGCTTTTCCAGATCGTCCCTCACCCCTTGAGCGCACACCTCGACGGACCCGTCGGGGAGATTGCGCGCATAGCCTTTCAGATTTAACCCCTCTGCGATCTTCTTTACTCTGGCCCGAAAGCCCACCCCCTGGACCTTTCCTTTCGCAATGGCACGCAATTCTAACAATTCTCGCATGCTTCCTCTTCCGCTGGAGCCTCGGAAAATTCCGCCTCGTGCCAGGGGTAGTCGCAGATCATCTGGCGGATCTCGCTGGCAGCTTTGCTGCGCGTGAGCGCCTCTCTTAAGTGGCGCATGTTCTTTGCGCCGCGCAGGTACCAGCATCCGATCCGGCGCAGGTCGAGCAGGGCACGTCGCTCGTTTTGGTAGGAGACGATGTGATCGAGGTGCTCCAGAAGGATATCCCGGTAGTCGGGCCCGGTAATTATGCGCGCCTCCTGCCCCTCAAAATGCCTGTAGATCTCTTCGATGAGCCAGGGCTTGCCCATGGTGCCCCTGGCAAGCAGGACGGCGTCGCAGCCGGTGTATGCAAAGATCTTTTCCGCGCTCTCTGCATCGAAGATGTCCCCGTTGCCGATGACCGGGATCTGCTTCGAGGCGAGTTTGCAGTCGCGGATGAAGTCCCAGTTGGCAGGCCCCTTGTACCCCTGGGCCCGCGTACGTCCGTGGATGCAGATGGCAGACGCCCCCGCGGCTTCCGCAATCCGGGTCACTTCAGGAGCGACGATGTGGGAAGAGTCCCATCCCGCCCGGATCTTCACCGTAACGGGGATCTTCACAGCTGCAACCATGTTGGAGAGCACCTCGCCGATCAGATCGAGGTCTTTAAGCATCCCTGACCCGCTGCCGTCCTTTGTGACCTTATCGACGGGACAGCCGCAGTTCAAATCGACCACGTCGAACCCGAGGTCTTCGATGATCCTGGCGCAGGCGCCGGCTATCTCCGGCTTGCTTCCGCACAGCTGCCCGCCGATCGGATGCATCGAAGGCTCAAAGTCGAGCAGCCGATACGTGTTCGGATCGTGGCGGATCAGCGCATCCATCTTGACCATCTCGCAGTAGACGAGCCCGGGGCGGTACTTGACCGTCATCCGGCGGAAGGGCAGATCGGAACAGCCTGCAAGAGGAGCGCAGAAGATATTGGACGGGAGGGTGAGATTTCCAAGTTTGAAGGAGCGTTTTAACACAGGAGGGCGACCTTATTTGAGGAGGAATTTAAGGAAATTTTCCATGAGATTCAGGGAGAAGAAGGCGAGCAGCGGGCTTAGGTCGAGCGTCCCTCCGATCGGGGGGATGAGGCGGCGGAACAGGTTGAGATAAGGGTCTGTGTAAAAGCAGACGAAGCGCATGAATTTGGTGCCGGCAAAATTGGGGAACCAGGAGCCGATGACCCTCACCATGAGGAGCACGGTATAGAGGGAAAAGATCCATTTAATCAAACTTTGTATTAACAGCATGGCGCACCTATCGTAATGGGCGCCATTTTACCCTTTTAGACCCAACGGATGCAATAGGAGAAAAATCTCTTATTCAAAAAAATCTTTGTTCACATCTTCAAACATTCTTTTTTCGAAGATGAGAAGGAGGCGGGCAAGTTCCGAACTCGACTCTCGAATAGGGGCCGTCCGGGTCTTACCGGTGCGGGCGCTCTTGGCCTCTTTTTTTTCGAGCAGGTGGATGAAATCGTCGATAGAGAGCGTATGCGCCCTGAAGTTTCGGCATTTCTTCGCAATCTCCCTGTCATTGGAGACGACGGTGATTTTTGCGGGGGACTTTGCCTGGGAGACCATCTCGATGATGTAGGCATCGGCAGTGGTATTTTTGGGGGTGTAGACGAGCTCGATCGCATCGAAGTGTCCGCGCGTAGGGCTTGGGAAATGCTCTTCGGCGCCGTCGAAGACGAGGGTCACCTGCATATTAAATTTTGAAATAGGCTCGTTGAGCTCTTCGATGAGTTTTTGCCGGTTCTTTTGCAGGGGGCCGCGATTTTTTAGAATGCGGAAGAGGAGGTTGTAGGCATCAACGAGGTAGTGCATCGGAGGCGCTTTCAAAGACCGCCTCGAGGGCGGGCAGAATTTTATCGATTGCTTTGCGCCGGTGGGAGATCCGGTTTTTCGTCTCCTCTTCAAGCTCGGCAAAGGTTTTGCTGTATTCGTGCTTCAGGAAGATAGGATCGTACCCAAACCCAAAACTGCCACGCTCCTGTTCGAGGATCGTGCCCTCCGATGTCCCTTTTGCGATCTTCAGGATCTGCCCTGGCAAGGCCAGGACAATCCAGCATTCGAAGTAGGCCTGGCGGTAAGGGTCCTGGATGTGGGCCATTTCTTTGAGGAGTTTGATGCGATTTTCTTTGTCGGTCGCTTTCTCTCCGGCGTACCGCCGGGAGGCAACGCCTGGAGCGCCCTGCAGTGCGGGAACGACGAGGCCCGAATCATCAGCAATCACCAGCCGGTTTAAACTCTTTGCAGCATGGACGGCTTTCATCTTGGCATTTTCTTCAAAGGTGAGGCCGGTCTCAGGCACGGGAGTATATTCGGGGAAGTCGATCAGGGAGAGGAGGTCGAATTTTGTCAGTTTTTTCAGGATGGCGCGAAATTCCCTGATTTTATGTACGTTGCGGCTGGCAATGACAAGTTCCATAGTGGGCACTGATTGAGACATGAAGTAATTGAAGTGATTAAAACTGGACTATACCACTTCGGGTTGAAAGACACTCGACAATTTTTTTCAGGACGTCAGGATATAAAAATCCTGATTATACCCAAATAACCTGTAAAAAATCCCTATCCCCCACTACAGGAAGCTGCGGATCGCAAGGATCGTCAGCTCATCTCCTTGTGATGGGAACTTGTCTCCAACCGACTTGCCCTTGATGCTCTGGGCGAGTTTCGACTGGAAGGCGAGGATGTTCATTTCTGGGTCGGCATCCCAGGGGCCGAGCAGGGTGTAGACCACTTTCTGCCCTTTTGTGTTTTCGCATTCGACGATGGTCCCGATGCCGACCTCGTCTACTGAGATATCTTCTTTGGTAATGACGCGGGAGCGGTTCATCTGATCGGAGAGGAGTTTCAGTTCAGACTGGAGGCGGTCCCGTCTTTCGAGGGCGGCTTTGAACTCGGCGTTTTCCCTTAAGTCTCCGTGGGATCTGGCCACTTCGATCTCTTTGGCGTTCTCTACTGTCTCAACGGTTGCAATCTGCTGGATCCGCAGTTGGAGCTTAATGTACCCTTCATGCGTCGTCCAGATAGGCTGGGAATCGAGGTCTGCGGCCGGCGAAGATTTCTTTTTCGACTTGGCAATGGAGGGGTAGACCACCTCAGCTAACGAGTGGAAGATCTTTTGGTCGTGGTCGCTTAGCGAGTGGGACTTGGAAGCGAGGAGGATGAACTCTCTCGCGTCTTCGATCGTTCCGTTTTGCATCATTTGTCTGACGATCGCGAAACGTCCGCCGGAGAGGAGGGCATGAATTTTTTTCACCATCTCGCGATACTCGGGGGCATTTTCGATATGGCTGAGTAGGATCAGGATCCCTTCGAAAAAGCGGATCTTCCCCTGGGTGTCGCAGAAGGGGATCCCATCCTGCGTCTGCAGTTTCTGGAAATACCACATGAACGCGTCGGGGTGGCGGGAGGGGTGGGTGTAGAGGTCTTGAAAGAGCTTCTTCAGTTCCGCATCGGCTTTTACGCTGATGAGTTCAGACAGGATGTAGTCGCGTAAGGGGGCCTGATCGACTTTAAAGAGGAGGTCGAGGAAACTTTCTTTCCAGTCTCCCCGGTTTTTTCTCGCTTCCACGAGCACCCGTTTTTTGAAGCTCAGGATTTCGACGGAGTCGATGATCTTTTCGATCGACTCGAACCGTTTCACGAGTTCGCTGATGGCTGGATAGTCTTTGGTGTTGTTCAGGTCCTGAAGGCAGAAGTGGATCTGGAGCTCCTGGGCGGGGCTGATCTCCTTGTAAGAGAGCATTTCGCTTACTCTGGAGACAAGCGTGCCTCTGAACTCGTTATTTTTCAGCGTCTCGGGGAAATCCCGCATGAAGGTGTAGATCATTTGGATCAGGGTATTCGCATCGGGCTTGTTCTCAAGAACCTGCTGGAGGCGCTCCTCATGGGTCAGTTCGCTCTTTCTCAGGCGGAAGGGCTCGCGCAGCTCCTCGGGAGTCGCGATCATTGTGTCTTTTTTGACTTTGGCGCGGGCGGTCTGCCACCAGCGGGTCCATTCTCCGGAGGGGATGACGAGATCGCATAGTTCATCTTTGATTTCCGCAGCTGTCCTGGGCCCTAAGTCGCGAAGAAGCATGCGGATCGTTTCGACGGGGCTTTCCTTCGCTTTTTTCTCCAGCAGATCGGGGCTTCCGAACCGGAGGGCAAGAAAATGGTCGTCGGGAATGGGAACGAGGGTTTTGAACGCAGTTGCGAAGGAGAGCTCTTTTTTCCCGGGGACGTAATCAAACTCGAGCGTCAGCTGTTCGCGGACAAGAGAGACGTCAACGATCTCTCCAACGCCCCAGCCGCCGGTGTGAAAGACGTATTTCCCTTTATTCATGTGGGAAAGAAGTTCGAAGTTGCTGATGGCCCCCTGGAATTTCTCCTTGCCGCGCAGCCCGATGAGGCGGATCTTGTCCAGGAAATTTTTTTGATCGCCGTAGCGGTTTTTCAGGTCGTTGTAGGCAAGTTCGGCCAGTGCGTCGCTATTGGTCGTGGCGATATCGACGATGAGCTTTAGGATTTCATGGGACATCTCGCCCTCGGGGAGCTTCTGCCAGAGGTGGAGGATCCTTTCAACATGGCGGCCGAAGGGTTCAGCGATGTCGGAGCTCTTTACCGACCTGAGAACCTCGCAAACTTCCTCAACATCCAGTTCATCTCCCGAGCAGTATTCTTCCCACAGCTTGAGAAAAGAGGGATAGTCATGATTGGCGATGTGCGTCTGAAAGTCCTTAAGATAACCCATGTGTATTCCTTGCTGTTGTTGAAAGTGAAAAGTAGCCATGCCGATATTATACTCCGTGTGCCCAAATTCCAAGTTTCAGGCCGCGCGGGGTATACCACCGTTGAGGAGCAAGATTATTAGTATGTATTATGAAGACCTGAAACATCTAAAAAAAATACAACGGTGTTCGATACTTCGCGCGTCCTAAACTGCAAGTTTCAGGTCGCGCGGGGTATATGCTCTGGCTGAGTATAGGACGCCCCCCAATAATCTTCAATTAAAACTCTTACGTGACTCGTCTCCTTGCCAAAAACAGTCAATCTCTTTAAGTTTCTCGGTTAGACATTTTTTTTATATTGCGAATGTAGTTGTAGTGTTTAAATATTTTTTACTCTGTGCATTCCCCCTATGTCCCCTTATTGCAGAGGAGTCCCCTCTGTCCGATGGGATCTCCCTATTCCAGGATTTGGAGCTGGTCAAGCGGATCGACGCGCAGCTCCATGACGCTCTCCCCTTTTCTTACAACTACTCGATGATGGGCGGCTACTTTACGATGCCCTCTGCCAGAATGCCCGGAACGGGAGAGCTGGCCGTGGGGGCGGCCGTTGTGAACCCCTACGACATTTACGGGGTGAACTTCCAGATGTTCGACCGGCTGGAGTTCGCGCTCAACTACCGCGTCTACAAGGGGGTGACCGAGCGCAATTTCGGGCATGAGGGGTTTGGCGATGACGCGGAGCGGATCGGCAACGTAAAGCTGGGGATTTTAACATTGAAAGATGGGTTCCCCAGGCTGCCGGAGATTTCGATTGGGGTCGAGGACTTTATCGGGACGAAGCGGTTCAACTCAAAATACGTCGTGGCTACCAAACAATTCCTGGATGCCAATCTGGAGCTCAGCTTGGGCTATGGCAAGGGGAGGATAAGGGGGGTGTTCGGGGGCGCTGCGTGGAGCCCCTTCCGCCATCTTGGGACGCCAATCCTTAAAGATATTTCTTTCCTGGCTGAATACGATGCCATCGACTACAAAAAACATGAGCATGAGCACCCTTCCGGAAGAAAGGTCAAATCGAGGGTCAACGGGGGGATCTCCTTCACCGCCTGGGATGCCTTCCAGTTTTCTTTAAGCTCGATCCGCGGGACGGCGATCGCCGCGTCGGCGTCGGTCAAGTATCCGATTGGGACGTCCAAAGGGCTGTTCGCCAAGGTGGACGATCCGGTCCCCTACAAATCCCCCGTCGACACGGAGCCTCTGGGCGTTGTACGCACGGAGAGGAACTTTGGTCAGGAGATCGCCTACGCGCTGAGCGACCAGGGGCTCGACCTGTACCGGGCCTCCCTGGGGTACGATGAAGAGGGGAACAAAGAGCTTTCCTGCAAGATCGTCAATAACCGGTATCGGGAGGAGCGGGTCGTCCGCGAAAGGATCCAGCACGTTCTGGCGGCACTCGTCCCGTCCGATGTCGATACGGTCCTGGTCATCGTTGAGGCGGACGCGGTCCCGTGCCAGGCGTACTATTACCGCAATGAGGATTTGCAGCGGTGGCGACAGGGGCGGATGAGCGATTTCGAGCTGGAGACGGTGTCGCCCATGAGGGAGGCCCCCGCTTTCCCAAACGAATACGATGCCGCCAGGATTTTTCAGAGGCATAAGCCGATCTGGACGTTCACAATCCGCCCCCGCCTTCTGACCTTCTTCGGGAGCACTTCGGGGAAATTCAAATACAACGTCAGTGCGATCGCTTCTCCCGAGGGGTACATCTTTAATCAGGTCTACTACAAACTGCAGCTGGGCTACTCGATCAAGTCGAGCATGCAGGGGCTCGGAGGGCCCGACCGGGCCAACCCCTCACGGGAGCTGATCGTCCGGACCGACTCGTTGAAATATTTTCAAACCAACTCTTTTCACATGGAACAGGCGTTTTTACAGCGCAGCTGGAATTTGGGCAGGGGGTGGTTTTACCGGTTTGCCCTCGGGTATTTTGAGCCTGCCTACGGGGGTGCCGCCACAGAGTTCCTCTATTACCCCGTCGACTCCGATTGGGCCCTTGGGTTCCAGTTCGCCTCGGTGCTTAAACGGCATTACAGCGGGGTCAAGTTCCGCAGAAATACCCTTCAACTGAGGGGGGATAAATACGTTGAGGTCCCCTTTATCGGGATCCAGTACTTTTTAGAATTTTATTACGATTTCAAGCCTCTGAACATAGACTGCCTGATCAGCGCCGGGCAGTTTCTTGCCAAGGATAAAGGGGCGCGCATCGACGTCGGCCGCTATTTCAAAAGCGGCATGCGCTTTTCTCTGTGGTGCACGTTCACGAACGGCCACGACCGGGTCAACGGCCACACCTACTTTGATAAGGGGTTCGCTTTCATCATCCCCCTCGACATGTTCCTGAAACAGAGCAGCCGCAACTATATCGGGTACGCGATGGCCGCCTGGCTGCGCGATGTCGGCGCCCGCGCGGAAACGGGCAAGAAGCTCTACTGGACCCTCGAAGAGGAGCGGTACAACTATTGAGCGCCTCTTTTTTCCCTTGATTGGTCAGAGGGAATATGACAACCTGATAAACCAAAAGAGTCATTTTAACAGGGGGAGTTTCCATGCTTGAGGGCTATGAGGAGTTTACGGAGAGCCAAATTAAGATCCTCCAGCGCTATGTGACCAGTACAACCAGCAACATCTTCGCGATCCGCAACTTGCCAGAGGTCATCAAAGGAGCCCTCTTTTCCCGCTACTCCCGCTCCAGCCTAGGGTTGCGCTCCCTTCTGCTCAAAGACTTTATCCTCAACGAAGAGACCGCCTTTTCCGCTATCGCGGGGGCCCACACCGACTCCAAAGAGGATGAGCACCATCTCGAAGATCAAACCGGTAGCGATTAAGAAAGCCCAGAATTTCTATGACAGGATCCTCGACGGCTATGGGGACGATTCGATCGGGGAGCTCGGAGGCGCCCACCTGGCGCTTCGAAAACATCTCGATGCTCGCCGCCAAGATCGTCGAAGACTGCCGGATCTGGGGATCCCCTCTGGAGAAATCGACCCGCTATATTTATTTCGATCAGAAGGTGAACGGGGAGTATCTCTATTCTCAGGGAGCCGATCCTGATGGCATCGGCCTTCCGCGACGATTACATTGAGACCTGCAATAGTCTTTTTGAGACCTACTCCTCCCTGATTCCCCCTTTGACCGAGCTGATGGAGAAGAAGTTTCCAAAGGAGCACGACGTTTCCAAAGGTCGCCTACACCGCTGCGCTGCGGGCCAAAGTCCTCGACTGCCTGAGGGGGCTTCTCCCCGCCGGGGTCGCTGACGAACATGGGGATGTACGGCAACGGACGTTTCTTTGAAAGCCTGATCCAAAAACTCAATGGGCACAATCTGGCCGAGATGCAGGATGTCGGCAAAAAAACCTTTCAGGAACTCTCGAAGGTCATCCCCTCTTTCATCCGTCGGGGAAGATCCTGCCAACAAGTATCAAAAGTCCTTTTCCCAGTTCCGCGAGCAGATGGACTGATGATCTCAAGATGCTCTCCGACCTGCCACACCTCATCGATTGCCAAAATGCAGAACGCAGGCGTCAGGCTCATCAGCTACGACACGGAAAGCCCCTGCAAAAGTCGCTGCGGCCCTTCTTTTCGAGCATTCGAGTGCGGGACTGCACGAGCTGCAGGAGTACTGCCGGCACGCTGCCTGAAGAAGAACTGAGCCGGATCCTCGACTCCGCCTCCAATTTTCGGGAAAACCGCCGCCACAAGTCCCCAAGAGCCCTGGAACATGCGACCTTCACTTTCGAAATTGTGGCCGATTTTGGGATCTACCGCGATCTGCACCGCCACCGGATCCTCACCCAGGAAAGGCAGCTGCTCTCCTGCGACTTCGGCTACTTCATTCCCCATGAGATCCTCGGCACCGATATGGAGAAGCAGTACCGCGAAGCGATCGAGGAGGCCAAGTCGGTTTACGAAGCGATCGCCGAAGAGCTCCCTGAAGAGGCGCAGTACCTCGTCCCCATGGCTTACAACATCCACTGGTATTTCCATATCAACCTGCGCAGCCTTCAGTGGCTCTGCGAACTCCGCTCCTCGCCGGCCGGCCACCCCAATTACCGATTCATCGCCCGGAGCTGGCCAAGCAGGTCTCCAAGGTCTTACCCGCCTTTGAAAGATTTTTTAAATTTGTCGATTACGAAGGGTATGAGCTGGGACTGGCTTGGGCAGGAGATCAGGATCATCGAAGAAACGTTGTGGTAAGGAGCGCCCATGAATGAAAAGAGCGGAAGTGTGCTGGGTGGGATGCTGCTCATCGCCGGCAGCTGCATCGGCGCCGGGATGCTCGGGCTGCCGGTACTGACCGGCCTCTCCCGGCCTTTTTCCCTTCTCTTTTCATGTTTTTTTGCGCCTGGCTCTTCATGACGGCGACAGCCCTGCTCCTCGTCGAGGCCAATGGATGGTTCTCCCGGCAGGTCAACCTTCTTACGATGACAAACCACACCCTGGGCAAGTGGGGCAAGGGGGTTTGCTGGGCGACCTACCTCTTTCTATTTTATGCACTGCTCGTCGCCTGACATTTCAGGATAGGAAGCCTCTGCAACACTTTTTAGTCCGACAGAAGTTAGAAAATAAAAAATACCCACAAACCCCTTCCCATTGCAGTGTGTTTTCATCTAAGAAGTGACTGCCGGGATGCTCGGGCTGCCGTATGACCGGCCTCTCCGGCTTTTTCCCTCTCTTTTATGTTTTTTTCGCCTGGCTCTTCATGACGGCGACAGCCCTGCCTCGTCGAGGCCAATGGATGGTTCTCCCGGCAGGTCAACCTTCTTACGATGACAAACACACCCTGGGGAAGGGCAAGGGGGTTTGCTGGGCGACCTACCTCTTTCTATTTTATGCCCTGCTCGTCGCCTACATTTCAGGCATAGGAAGCCTCTGCAACACCTTTTTCCAGGTCAGCCTCGGGACCTTTTTTCCCTCCTGGCTGGGAAGCCTTCTCTTTGTCATTCTCTTCGGGTGGGTGGTCTACCTCGGCACCCGCAAGGTCGACCTTATGAACCGCGGCCTCATGTTTGGGAAAATCGGGTTTTTCCTCCTCCTCGTCCTCGTCGGCTCCTTCGATATCCGCCCGGAACTGCTTACCGGACCGATCCCTCATATGGCGTCGGCCCTTCCTTTGCTCGTCATCTCGTTTGGCTTCCACAACATGATCCCCAGCCTCACCGCCTACATGAAAGGGGATTTAAAACGGGTCAGGTTGACGATCATCGGCGGCAGCCTCATGGCCTTTGTGATCTACATAATCTGGGAGATCATCGTGCTGGGCATCGTGCCCCTGGATGGCGCAAACGGCCTGCTTGACAGCTTAAAGAATGGCCAGGAAGCCTCCCAGTCGATCGCGGCGATTGTCGGCTCTCCCTCCGTGCGCATTTTTGCCCAGGGGCTCGCCTTTTTTGCCATCCTCACCTCTTTTCTTGCCCAGGCGCTCAGCCTCGTGCATTTTCTGGCCGACGGGTTGAAGATCAATTACAAAAAGCAGGAGAATCTGGGGCTCTGCGTCTTGCCCTTCTTCCTCCGCTCATTTTTGCCGTCATCTACCCCAACCTGTTTTTCCAGGCCCTCAACTTTGCCGGCGGGGTCTGCGCCGTCATCCTCTTTGGGATCCTCCCCGCGGCGATCGATCTGGTGAATCGGCCGCTACCGGATGGCCGCCTCCGGCGGGTACAAAATGCCTGGAGGAAAACCCGCTCTGCTGCTTATCATGGGCTTCTCGGTGTTCAT
>CAVWEK010000002.1:0-83334 GCA_963753945.1 uncultured Acidobacteriota bacterium
CATTGTGGGTTCTGTCTGGGCATGGGCCTCAAAGGAGGACAGCAGGGCAGTGCTAGTGAGGATTGCAAGAGAAAAAGGGATAAAGCGCGACATGATGAACTCCTGAAATTTAGGCAGAGTCCATGTATATAACCCAGCTCGCCCCTAAATTGCAATTCCCTATCTGCATCTCTGTGTTCAAATTGGAGACGGCAGAGCATCCATGCAAAGCCGCCGAGCCGTAAAGTTTTTTAGAGTTCTTTGAATTTCCGGATGTGGAGGACGGCTGGTTTCCATCTGCGTTGTTTGCTTTTTTAAAATCCTCAGCCAGGATTTGGATGATTTCCTGGGTTAGGTTCCCAATGGCAAGATCCGTTCCCTGATTATCTTGCGGGACGGGAGCATAAAGTTTTTTCTTCCAGATCGGCGAGGATGTTTTGTATTTGTTTGCCAGGACTTCAACTTCTGCAAGTACATCAAGCGACACCTCAATGGTGTCATCTGTTTTTGAAATAGTGAAATAACAGATAGGGTAGGCGATATCTGAGCGAATAAGGCCGCTTAGCATACTTTCGTGTTCAGAGATATTAATCTGGCCAAATTTCTTGAAGGATTCAGAGATTGAGTTGTAGATGCTGCTTTGATCAATTTTGTCTTGAGGAAAAACAAGGGTCACAACTTCAAATTTTTTGAGCCCGGTCAAGGGAAAAACTTCTGGATTTTCGACGTGGGCTTCCTGCGCACTGCACAAGCTTACGGAGAGTGATGCAAGAAGTAAAAGAATCTTTCTTAACATGGGAAAGCTCCCTGGTGTGGAAAGGAAATGTTTTGTTTTATGGAGTATCGAGAGGTCGTGCATTTTTTGCAAAAAAAAATTGCCAAAGCGATCTGAAGTGTTGCAGTCAGAGTCCGCTCCGTTCTTAATATAATTTTTTAGTTGTTCCTTTGTTTTTATATTAATTGTATAATTCATGCATTTTATTGTTGGTGTCTTGCTTTGAATAGTTATTTTCTTCCTGACTATAGGTTAACCAGATTCGAAGTTCTTCAGTCTCTAGTTGTTTCAGAGTATGGCTTGCGCCACCTGAAGCAGGCAGAGGCCGACCCGCAGCGCAAATGGGGGCACCGTCTGATTTCCCTGATTGAGTTTATTCCGGTGATTGGGCAGCTGGCGATGGCAATCGAATGGGTGGCGTATCAGATCCTGGGAAAGAATACTGTGCACACTCGGCCTGGGAAACCGATCCGGGAAGGACTGCTGTTTGAAGGGTCGCAGATCGGAGCATCCGGGCCGGCGCCCAGGCAAAGCACCCTGGCTGTATTGGAGCATCTGCAGCGCTTCAATGAAAGGGGCATCCAGTTCAATCCCCTAAAGGTCTCGGGGGATGTGAAGGGAGGCGTCTGTTCTGCGATGGCCCTGGATTTTGCCGACGCTTTTCTAAAATTGAGGAAAGGGCAGGGGAGTTCAGAACATTTTCTGCAGAAGGTTCGGGAGTTGCAGCCCCGATTTGCTGCAAGTTCCGAGGCCATGCGAATCCGTCAGGCAGCTTTTAACACGATTGAGGTGAGAGGGGATGTTTCAGGGGTCGATTTTGCAAGGGGAAGGTGCAGGCGATTGCCAATCTGCATGGGTTTAGGATCGATGGCGCTTCTGCACAGGTGGATGTTGGCGCTGCAGAAACGGACCGGCAGGTGAAAGAACAGGTAGCGCGATTCTCCGATGGGCTCTATTTACTGCGAACGATCAAGCCGGCCAATAATGAGAAGCTCGAAGAGCACGGCCACTCGATGGTTTATGTGAAACAGGGCGAAGAGGGATTTTTGTACGACCCGAATGAGGGGGTCCGCCATCTGGTTGGAAAACACGCCCGTGCGCTCAATGCAAGGCTAAAAATCTGCTTTCAGTTGTTCCAGGCGAGCCAGGCCCGCTTTTACAGAGTCGCTCCTCTGCATGCTCCTATTTTACTACCCCAATTGTCACCTGTTTGACTATGGGGGTTGGATAAAAAAAATTGAGCCGCTCGGACAGATTATACCCAAACAGACCTCGAAATTTGGTTTTTGAGCGCGTCAAAGCCCCGCGGTTGAGCTCCCGCAAGTGGGTCCTATGTATTAATATGGACCCACTTGCGGAGCTCAACCGCGGAGCTTCACGCAGCTCAAAAACCAAATTTCGAGGTTGTTTGGGTATACAGAGCAGGAAATATCCAATGCTGTAGAAACTATTCTCTCAGAGAGTGGCGAACAAATTAACCCTACATTCTATAACCCAAAAAAACTTGCCGAATTAATGACAAAAGAATAGTTTTGCAACTTTACATATGAACTTGAGAGTGTGCATATGGACAGATGCCAAAGCGACAAAGAAATCAACCTAAAAGCTTTGGTGGATTCTTCGTTTAGAAGAAGCTGTTCGCTAACCCAAAAGAAGCGTTGAGCGAGGTTATAAAAGGGGACCTCAAAGGTAAAATTCATCCCTCAATATTGAATAAAGATATCAAAATACACCAAGAAAAAGAGGATGAATGGACAATTGTGTATCCCCATGCAGAAACAACTAATGAAATGGAACAATTGGCAGGGAAGAGTGATGTTGCAATGAATAGATGGGAGGCCGCTCGGGGTATAGCTCAAAGCGTTTCCTTTTCTAAATTTTACGGGTGGGTAGAATCAAAACTTTCACCCACCCTCGTTATCCAAAAAGATAAAACCAAGATGTTGGAGTGTACGGGTCTTGTACACTCCGATATTCCCATTCGTTGTTTCGGTTTTGAATGCCCTTTAAAAGGGTCTGATCGTTGGGGAGATCTTTTATTTAAAGTTCTGACTAATGATCTGCATACTTTTCTAGAAACATCGCCAAAGGCAAATATACTTCCAGGATTCGATGATCATCCTCTTGGTTGCCCTTCTAAGCAAGTGGATTAAGCAAGATTTTTTAAAGAAAAAAAATATCTCCGGTATATGGTTTGAATTAGACGTAGGTAGTTCATCATCTTTCTCCCTTAAAACCAATTTGTTTTTAGAGTTGGATGGAACTCCAGAACAAAATCCTAAAACGATTGATGAAGCTATTCAGCAGTTAAGACAGAAACAACTCTCCAAGGAAGCCCATTGCATCTTGCACCAGTGTTATGGAAAAAACTTCAGGCTCTTTAGCGTAGGTTTTATGTTTGGCTCGTCCCTTGGATGCGGCTTGAATTTGCACAGGCAGTAGAGGCCTTCTCTCCTCGACAGAATATGTCAGTTACTTAAAGACTCTAGGCCTTCATTGGGCTGAAGAATCTTTTGTAAGAGTAATAGAAAAAATAAGACCGTTCCTTCGCCGAATCTCTTTCGACCTCGATATGACGGATCAAATACTACCTAAATTTGGCTTGAGTTGTTATCCCAATGAAAGAGCAGATTTGTCTGCAAGCAAGGAGCTTTGGAATTCATTCTTACAGGTTTTGATCTCTATGGGGATAGTTGATGAAGACAGAAAACATGGAGTTTTGTCTTGGATTGGAAATCACCTTGAAATAACATCCATTCAATCTTCTCAGTTTTTTTCTGACAGTGAAAATATCGATCAACATATTTTACTCCGAACTATCAGTCATATAAAGATAATATTTACTCCGAAAAAACCTTTGTGGACAAAGATCTATCTGAAAGCAGACGATGTGATATTAACTGACGAATTATATGAGAAGTAATTAAAAACCTGTCGGTTATACCCAAACAACCTCGAAATTTGGTTTTTCAGCTGCGTGAAAGCTCCCGCGGTTGACTCCGAAGTGGGTCCATATTAATAACATAGGACTCACTTGCGGGAGCTCAACCCCGGGGCTTTGACGCGCTCAAAAACCAAATTTCGAGATTGTTTGGGTATAAATAAAAGTCATATAATCCGAATTTACAGAACAGAATGTTATACTGCGCCCGCTTAGGTTTTGTGAATTTATGCCCTGCATTTTTTCCGTAGGCGTTGCGTGGAGCTAGAAGCAATCTCCTTGTGAGCTTGCGATGCGAACGCAAAGCCAAACGGAAAAAGGCAGCTGAGAAATTCACAAAACCCTAAGTGGGCACAGTATAAACTCACCAGCCGGATGGATCTTGCCAGCTGAATCTTATGCAATTTATCTTCAGAAAGTGCACGTTCAGGCTTTGTCGGCAGGTGGAGATGAACGACTTTATGAGTGTTTTCGTGAACCTCAACATGCACTCCTTTTGGAGCAGAAAGGCCCTCTGCAGCTAAAGTGGCTTCAGGGTGTTCCAGCAGTTTCTTCTTGAATGCGGGGTCGCTCCAGGCTTTGGCAACGACTTTTGCCCATTTTTTTGGAAAATCTTCTTGCTGTGTTACCATACGTTCATCCTTTTTTGTCGGTTATTTGGGATCCTAATCCTAACGGAAGAATTTTTACAAGTTATTTTTTGACACAAAAATCTGCGCTTATTCTTTCCTTGAGCACAGCCGCCTTGTGAGGTAAAAAGCAATGATTCCCTCGGAAAACGTGGAAGTTTTCACGTTTTACGTTGGTAAAACGTGAGAATAATCACGTTTTACCAACGTAAAACGTGATCGTTTTTGGCAAGTTGTTGATTTTTAGGTTGATACGTTTTTGCTGTTCATCAGACCGGGAGGATCGGAAGTGCCCGGCCCTCTTCGGCGAGGAGGGCGTTCTCCTTTTCCAGCAGCTCTTTGCCTGCAAAGCACACGGTGACCCCTTCCCCTTTTTGGGGAGGAGCTCCAGCTCGACGGCGTGCTTGAGGTCGTGCACGGTGAGGTCCAGGAGGCGGGTGCGGAACGCCTGGCGCATCTCTTTGGTCTTGCCATCGCGCCGCCAGGCGTAGGCGGTGAGGGCGCGGCTGCCGGGCGAGATGGGGGTATCGGCATGCTGGATGATGCCGAGTTTTGCCTCTTCGAGGTCCTGCGCGGTGAAATGGCCGGCGGCGATCTCCTCGAGGGCATGGTCGAAGGTTTTGAGGGTGGAATAGAGGTGGGGGTCGCGGTAGGCGTGGAAGTTGAAGTGGCCCAGGGTGGCGCTGTAGCTGGCCCCGCATCCGTAGGCGCCTCCCTGCTCCCGGATCTTTTTGTGGAGGATCTTGTTGTCGAGGAGGATGGCGGCAACCGTCAGGGCGGGGGCATGGGGGTGCAGGTAGCCTATGGTCTTGAAGGCGTGGGAGGTGAAGGCGACCTGGGAGGGGATCGTCCTGCCCTGGGAGGGGACGGGCTGGACGGGGATGGCGAGGTCCATAGGAGTGAAGGGGGGGGTTGTTTTGAGGCCGGTGAGGCCGTAGTAGCTGTTTTCTCCAGCTCTTCCACCATCTTTTCCGAACAGCTGAGGATGAGGTTGGGGTTGTGGAAGGTGAAGAGCTGCTCTTTGAGGGAGAGGAGTTTGTCGATGAGTCGGGGGAGGTTTTTCGACAGGTCTTTGGAGAGGGCTTCGATCATTTTGAAGTAGCGCAGGCCGTGCCACGCTTCGCTGATGTGGGAGGCGGGGGAAAATCCGCTTAGGGAGAGCTGGGTGGCGTAGCGCATGGCGAGGCGGTTGAGGCGGTTCAGCTGGGAATCGCGCAGTTGTTTGACGAGTTCTTCGATCCGTTTTTTGTCATCCAGACGGGGGCTCTCACCGTGTCTTTCATCAGGGTAAACAGCTGCCGCATGTTGCGGCTCAAGGATTTTCCGCGGAGGTTTAATGCGGGCCGGCCGGTTTTTGGGTCTTTTGTTTGGATGTGGAGGGAGGCAGGAGGCGCCGACCCCGCCGGTATGGGCTTGGCAGAACTCGAGGTTTTCCTGGTAGGATCTGTCGCCGCTGCCGATCTCGGGGAGGAGGGAGGCCAGCAGGTGGAGATAGGGGAGATCCTCTTCGCCGATGTGGGGGAGGTCGAAGGTCAGATCGGCATAGAGGATGTGGTTGGTGAAGCAGGCGTGGTGGGTAGACTTCGAGGGGGCCGTGGCGGCTCTGTTTGATGGAGAAGATCGCGGACGAGAGGGGAGACATCGCCAGGGTCACCTTGGGGAGGCAGTCGAGGGACTGCTGCTCTGTGTGTTTTTGATAGGCGGAAAGCTCTTCCGTTTGCTTGAGATATGGTGAACACAGCTTCGTCGGAGAGGGTGGTGCGGATCTCCTTGAGCTTTTCCTTTTCCTGGGCGATCTCCTGCGCGGAGAGGTTGCGGTCGGGATGCATCACAAGGCGGACGCAGTGGGGGTTGTCCAGGAGATATTTTCTGATGAGGCCGGGGAGATAGGCGGGGTCTTTGACTTTGGCAAGGAGCTTTTCAAAGAGGGAGTAGACCATGAGGGCGTTCTCGGGATCGCTGCCATGCTGTTTGGCCAGTGCCGAGCGCATGAAAAGGGTGAGGCCGAAGGGGGCATGGTCGCCGGTGATCTCAAGGCGGGAGAATTCGAGCTGGTGGAGGGCGGCGTCGATCATGTGGTCGGGGATCCCCTCTTCACAGATTTTCACAAGCGCTTTCTTTAAGACTTTTTCCAGTTTGTCAATATTCTCTGGATCGCACCCTTTGCAGACGATTGCGTAGGGGATTTCGCTCATCTCGGGGTCCATGTAGGCCTCGGCGTGGATGCAGAGCTTCGAGTCGAGGAGGGCCGCTTTGAGCAGGGAGGCATCGGTCTCCATCAGGACCGCATCGAGCAGCTGCAGGGCGAGCACCTCCTCCTGATCGATGAGCGGCGCGGTGAGGTACCCGAAGGCGACCATCGTGCGCTCGGAGAGCTCATCCCCCTCGCTGACGGGATAGTGGAGCTCCTTATGGCGGGGGGAGGTGAACCGTTTTTGCCGCGGGATCGGAGGGACGGGGTCGACTTTGGGGACATGTTTAAGCGCTTTTTCCGCGATGAAGTCGAGATGTTTTTTTAAGGGGAGGTCGCCGTAGAAAAAGAAGAGGCAGCGGCTGGGATGGTAGAAGGTCTCGTGGAAAGCGATCAGCTCCGCATAACTCAAGTCGGGGATCACGCTGGGGTCGCCTCCCGAATTGTGGGCGTAGGGGAGGTCGGGGACGAGGTATTCCATCAGGGCGTGCCAGAGGCGGGTGTCGGCAGAAGAGAGGCTTCCCTTCATCTCATTGAAGACGATCCCCTTGAACTCAAGGGGGGATTTGGGATTCTTCGGGTCGGAGAACTCGAGGCGGTGCCCTTCCTGCAGAAAGCTCATCCTTTTGAGCTCGGGATGAAAGACCGCGTCGATGTAGACATCCATCAGGTTGTAAAAATCCTTCTCATTCTGGGAGGCGGCCGGGTAGCAGGTGAAGTCGGAGCCGGTGAGGGCGTTCATGAAGGTATTCAGACTTCTGCGGGTCATCGCAAAGAAGGGATCCTTGACGGGGAACCTGCGCGAGCCGCACAGCACGGTGTGCTCGAGGATGTGAGCCGCGCCGTTGGAGCTGGAGGGAAGCGTTTGAAAGGAGAGGCAGAAGAGGTTTTCCGGATCGTCGTTGGCAATGTGCATCACCTGAGCCCCGCTCGGCAGGTGGACCAGCTCTTTGAGAGTGCAGCTAAGCTCAGGGATCGGATGGCATTTGGTCACGACGAAATCGCCGTAGCGCTCACCGGCAGCGCTCAAGGATGAGGAGCTCATTGGCATGGGGGTTCCCTTTAGATGTGATTCCAGGGAACTTTAGAAGAAATTGCCGTTTTTGCCAAGCCCCAGTTTACAGCCCCAGTTTACAGAGCACCTTTCCAACTAAGCTGTCCTGAAGCAGCGACGCAGCCCTTCCGCGAAACGGTTGTAGGCTCCTGTACTATACGGGGATAACCCGGAATTTTCAGGCGGGTGGTGAATCGTATCACCCCATGGGCAGTGAGTAATGGTAAATCCTTCGAGACGCCCCTGTCTTTGTAAAAGTCTTCTAATTACGGATGGTCCGCTGAGTCCGAATGTAACAAAGTGCGTAGGGGCAAGCTGATTGATATAGTGTTGATAAAATGTCGCGTTCATCCCTACTTCGTCCTGTGTTACCCCAATTTGCGCACGTTTAGGCATCCCAAAACAGCCTGCAAAATTTGTTGCGGCCTGGTAAGGGTCTTCAGCATATTCCAAGGGGTTTAGGATGGAAGGGAAATCGGCTTCCGGGTTCATAGCGCTGTCTCCACCCGCCAATACACCTTTTACGCTGATGCCCATTTGCGCTATAACTGCTGCAGCGACCTGGGAACGGTTTATTCCAGCAGTACAACCGGTAATTACTTGTTCTGCTTTGCTAATAGTAATCGGGTTTATACCCACTTTCTGTGGAGTGATAATATTCAAAGAGCCGCCACGCCTTAAAAATTCTTGAGCCTCCATTGCCGTTAATGGGGTGATATGTGTAGAAAGTGTCGGGTTTATGCATGAAATAAATTCTGAGGCGCTCGCATTACCTGGCTTGTGGGCCGCTTGTGCTGTTGAGATGGCTTCAGTGGATGTGGATCCTGGCGGAGGCTGAAGAATGAACTGGCAAAAGCGATAACTCTTTCGACAAGCGCTACAGGTCCTCCGATAAGCGGTAGATATTCCAGGATGGCAATCACTTTATGCCACGAGGAATAATCAGAGTTTACTTTGGACAATGCCCAATGACGTTCCGCATAGGGAATGCATGTTAGCCCTGAAATTAAACAGAGCCCTATGTCCGATCCTCCCAATTCATAGTTATTTAAAAAATAACTCGAATTTGAACCTGGATAAGAAGCTTGAATAGAAGTTGGCATATTTTTGAAAAATTTTTTATTGAACAGGATACCCGGATTTCAGGACGTTGTCAACGCTATTCATCAGGGAAATGGGAGGCCTGAAGGATGCGGTTCGCTAGCCCTTAGAGGGCTCCCTCTTTCGCAAGGTAGTTCTTAATCGCCTGTATTCTTATTTCCATTCTTAGGTGGGGTTCTTTGCGACCATTGAAACCACCTTCCAGGTATAGCAAAAGGTCCTCGGACAGCGTGCCCGGGCTTTCAGGAAACATCACTCTGAGACTCTCTTTTTCCTTCTCTGATAGGATTTGGAAGAGCTCTGCATAAACTCTATTCTTTTCTCTTTGGGGCATCCGGCGGAACCGATCCTGCAGGTAGGCTATTTGTTCTTCGAATCCCCGAGCCGGCACGCGATCGGGACGTTCTATTTCGACTTTCAGAATCTCCAGGCGATCGGCAAGCTCTCTAAAGACTGCAGAATTTGAAGCGCGATAATCCCGAATCTCGATCGTCTGCTGCATGCCTTCCAGCATGTGTTTTTGATCGATAAAAGATTGGAAACGTACTTGCTCCCGATAGGTGGTCCGCGGGTGTTGGATGGATTCAATTTGATTCAGGAGTTGGCCATGTTCTGCATCGTGGATTCTGATGTCAGGATGATAGGATTCCATGAAGAGCATTCCTTCGGTAAATGCAAGGGCTCTGGATCCTAATTCAGATAGGTGAATTTCACTTACACATTGGCCCGTTGGGATATCCCAGGTCCGGACATAACGGTCCGAGCAGCTTGCAAAGAGCCTGTCCTTTTCAATGGTAAGAGATTTAATTTCGCCAGGGTTGCCAGGGAGGGGCCCCAGCCATCTGTTTTCTTTTAAATCTGCGATTTGAATCGCTTGAGTTGTTCTGTTCGGGCCTCCCAGGACAAAAATGAGTTTATCCCCAGTGCAATGCATGAATGACACCTCACTGTGGAGAAAGGGAACGGCATCCAGGGTCTGCAGGCATTGCAATGTGTCGGCAGCCAGGACTTTTATTGTATGATCATCGTGGAAGGATAGGATCCTGCCGCCCGGAATGGCGGAGAGATGTTCACAACCGTTTGGCGCATTGTATCCGGATACACATTCCTTTGTTTCCATGTCCCAGTGTTTTATCGGGTGTTCTTGATCGGATGCCAGCGGGTGATCTTCATCGGATGATGCTATTGTGATAAATAATTTATCGGTAACGGTAAAAGAATCGACATTCTCAGGTAGTTGGTACGGGTCCCCATCATCAGGGAAAACAGTACGGTACAAATGCAGGAGAGTAATGGATTCGCCTGTGTCGAAATTGATGACGTGAATTGCATTAGGTCTAATTTGCTGGAAGATTTTCCCTTTGTGGATGATCTTCGAGTCATAGAAAGAACTGGATATCTCTCTGATAAGCCTAAACTCAGGCGTTTGCGCGTAGTATGCAGTATAGATCCCCTCTTTGAGGTTGAAGCGGTAACGGAAAACGTCTTTATAGGCCTCAAAGGGTCCCAGTCCTTGTGGAATGGGACGATTGGGGAATCTGCTGTTGAACAACTCCGCCCATAAAGCCCTGTTTTCAAAAAGCACCTTCATGGTAAATCGGCAGGTATTCAAATAGGCTACAGCGTCCTTGATTCCCATCCGGGTCAGAATGTGGCCCAGCAGGGCTGGATCGAGCTGCATAAGCGGGGAGCCGGCTTGCGTGGCGGCTGCCATTTCGAGCCTGGTGGGCTGCGGGGTATTGGTGATGGGATTCGCCATAATTTTAATTTCCTTTTAATGTGAGTTAATTATTAATTTTGTATTTCGCCAGGTAGTTCTCAATCGCCTGTGCTCTTATTTTCAATGTTAAGTGTGAATAGGGACCCAGGAACACACTTTCCATGTACGCCAAAAGATCCTCAGACAGTGTGCCTGGGCTTCCAGGGAACTCTACAAGGAGACTTTCTTTTTGCACTTGGGGCAGGATATGGAAGAACTCCTCATAGATTTTGTTTTTTTCATTTTGGGGCATCCGACTGAACCGATCCAGTATGTAAGTTCCCATCGACCCCTCAGAGATGTTTGGCGGTGGAAATCTCAAGCGATGGGCAAGCTCTCTAAAGACTGCAGAATGGGGAGCATCATAATCCCGGATCTCGATCGTCCTGTCGTCCAAACCTTCCAGGATGAGCCTTCGATCGGCAAAGGTTTGGAATTGGATGAGCCCCTGAACGCCCTTCTCCGGGTGTTGGATGGGGAAATCCGTATTCAGGAATAGACCTTGATCAAGATCGTAGGTCTTTAAGTGATATTCGAGCGTTCCTTCGAAGAGCATCCCTTCGGTCATTGCAACGGATAAAGGTGTGGGCTTATTACCCTCCATATTACTCTCCGATACACATTGGCCTGATGGAATATCCCAGATCTGGAAAAAGCGGCCGTCCGAGCTGCTTGAGGCGAGCCTGTCATTCTCAAGGGCGAAAGAATTAATCCTACCCGGGCGTCCTGGAAGGGGTTCCAGCCATCGGTTCTCTATTAAATCTGCGATAAAAATCTTTCCAGATGTGCCGTCCAAATCCGTTACGCAAGCAAAGATTTTATCCTCGGCAAAGTACATAAATGTTAGCTGATCCGGGCTAAAGGGAGCGGCGTCAAGGATGTGCAGGCATTCCAATGTCTGGGCACTCCAGACTGCTATTGTTTGATCAACCTGGTAGGATAGGATCCTACCGCCTGGAATGGCGATGAAATAGGCCCAATCGTCAGGCATATCGCATATATAGGAACACTCTTGTGTGTCTATATCCCAATATATAATGCTGCGATCTTGAAATGATGTTGTAATAAGCATTCTATCGGCAACTGTAAAGGATTTGATTTGGTAAGGTTCCAGGCCAAAATGCAAATGCAACAGGGAGCTGGCGCCCGTTTCCAAATCAATGATTTTCAATGTATAGTCATTAATCAACTGGAAGAGTTCGCTTCCGCAGATGATTTTCGAATCATAGAGAGGAGTTTTGTCAATCAGAATCCTGGTTGGCACTTCTGGATAGCATGCGGCATAGATCCCCTTTTTGAGGTTGGACCGGTAACGATGAACGTCTTTATAGGCCTCAAACGGCCCCAGTTCTTCTAGAAGAGTGGTGCGATTGGGGAATCTGCTGGTGAATAATTCCGTCCACAGGGCCCCGTTTTCAAAATGCTTCATCCTGGCGAATCGGCAGGTATTGAGGTAGGCTGCCACGTCCTTGATTCCCATCTGAGTCAGAATATGGCTCAACAGGTCCGGATCGAACTGCATAAGCCGGGAGCCAGCTTGCGTGGCCACTGCCGCTTCGAGCCTGGTGGGCTGTGGGGTATTGGTGATGGGATTCGCCATAATTTTAATTTCCTTTTAACGTGAGTTTATTATTAATTTATTGTTTCGCCAGGTAGTTCTCAATCGCTTCAGCTCTTTTTTCTGTGCTTGGGAAGGGTTCATGGTAACCAAGGAAGATACCTTCCAGGTGCGTCAAAAGGCCCTCAGGTAGTGTACCTTGGCCTTCAGCAGACTTCACAGGGAGCTTTTCTTTTTCCTCTTTGGACAGGATTTGGAAGAGCTCCTCGTAGATTTTGTTCTTCTCTCCTTGGGGCATCCGGTAGAACCGATTCAGTATGTGCGTTTGTTGTGTTACGATTCCTAAAAACTTCAAACGCTGGGCGAGCTCACTAAAGACGGCAGAATTTGAAGCCTGATAATCCCGAATCTCGATCGTCCTTCCAGCACCCTCCAGGATGTGTTTTCGATGGATAAAGAATTGAGAATATACCGCCTCCTGATGAGGTTCCTGCGGGTGTTGGACTGGCTCAATAGAGTGCAGGCGTTGACCCTGCTCAAGGTCGTAGGTTATAAGATCGCAATCGTAGGCCGTTTCATTAAAATGGGTCGTTCCTACGAAGAGCGTTCCCTCGTTCACTGCAATAGATACAGCTTCGTTGACAAATCCTGCCGACCTACTGGTGTCAATGTCCCTTAAACGTAGGCCTGTCGAAATATCCCAGATCCGGACATGGCCGTCCGAGCTGGCGGAGAATAGCCAGTTATTTTCCATGAGAAGATGTTTAATGATACCAGGGTGTCCCGGGATGGGCTCCAGCCACTTTTTTTCTTTTAAATCTGCGATCAGAATCCCAAAAGTTGACCCGTCCCAATCACTTAAGCCAAAAATGAGTTTGTCTTCAGTAAAACATACGGATGATAGCTCTATCGGGATAAAGGGAACGTCATGAACGGTGTGCAGGCATTCCAACGTCCGGGCACACCAGACTTTTATAGTACGACCATCATGGTAGGATAGAAACCTGCCTCCCGGAATGGCGACATAATGTGCCCAATCTTGGGGCGCATTGTCCATCCGTAAACATTTCAGTGTTTCAATGTCCCATTGCATTATCCTGCGATCTGTAGATGATGTGATAAGTATTCCATCGGCAATTGTAAAAGAATCAACATCCTCAGGTACCAGACCTGGGTCACCGTTATTAAAGAAAATCTCACGCATCAACTTCAACGGATAGCTGACACCTGTTTCCAAACCAATAACGATAATTGTACGGCGATCAATAAGCTGGAAGATTTTCCCTTCGAAGATGATCTTCGAATCATAGAGATGATTGATCGGGTTCAGATTAACAGCAGGCACTTTAGTATAGATCGCAGTATAGATCCCCTTATTAAGGCAGAACTGGTAACGATGAAGATCTTTATAGGCCTCAAAGGGCCCCAGTTCCTGTGGAAGGGTGCGATTGGGGAATCTGCTGTTGAATAATTCCGCCCATAGGGCCCTGTTTTCAAAATGCTCCATCCTGGCGAATCGGCAGGTATTGAGGTAGGCTGCAGCGTCCTTGATTCCCATCCGGGTCAGAATGTGGCTCAGCAGGGCCGGATCGAACAGCATAAGCTGGGAGCCAGCTTGCGTGGCCGCTGCCAGTTCGAGCCTGGTGGGCTGCGGGGTATGGGTGATGGGATTAGACATAATTTTAATTTCCTTTTAATATTAACTTATTATTAATTTTGTATTATGAATTATATAATATTTTGATTAAATAATCAATAATTAGTGAAATTAAAATTAATAGTTTACAAGGAGGGCTTTCCGAAGGAAATTGCACAGTCTCTAAGGGCGGGATCCCTCTTTCGTCAGGTAGTTCTCAATCGCTTGGACTCTATCTTTGTCTGAAATGATGCGAACTTCACTTTGATCGATAAAGATTTCCTCGAGTGTTGGCAGGGGGGTATTGGGCGCAAGTCTCAGGATTTTTGCGAGCTCCGCATAGATTCCGTCTTTTTGCCTCTGGGGCATCCTGACGAATCGCTCGAACCCTTCCTGGGTGGGCTCGAAGGTCGACTCGTTGAACCGCTGCGCAATCTCTCTAAAGACCTGGGCATTTTCCACCTGGTAATTTCGGACCTGGATCTTGCCTCTCTCCGATTCCAGAATGAGCTTTCTTCCGGCAAAGGTTAGGTAGAGGGCTGGTTCCCGATAGACAGTTAGTACCTGACCTTTCTGCTGGATTGCTTCCTGGGTGCCCAGATGCTCCCCAGTCTCAAGAGCGTAGATCTTGATTGTAGGTACGCATGATCCTATGAAGAGGAATCCCTCTTCAATGGCAAGGGACGCAGCGCCTCCTTCTTCTCTCAGGTCGAGAGTTCTCAGACATTCCCCTGTCGCGATGTCCCATAATTTGACATAGTCGTGCGTGCTGGAGACAAGCCTGCCGCCGCCTACGGCAAGAGCTTTAATCGCTCTGTCATGTCCCACAAAGGCACTGAACTGATTGGTGTGTAGATTCGCAACCCAGATTTGCCCGTCTTCACAACCACAAATCAGTTCGTCCCTGGTGAAGTGCATTGAACTGATGGCCAATGCAGGAATGTGTTCCAATGTATGTAAGAGTGTTAAATCCTGAGCATCCCAAATCTTTATGATAGGGGTGCTATGATAAGAGAGGATCCTCCCTCCCGGGATGGCACTGTAACTTACCCAATCGTCCGGGGCCGGTCGGCTATTCAGGCGTTCTCCAGTTTCGATGCAATAGGTGTTGATCGTGCGCTCTCGAAGAGGTACGGTGATGAGGTTTTGATCGACAATTGTAAAGGATCTAACCCAGCCAAGTTCTGGCAGGGTTTTTAAAAATGCTCCTGTGTTTAAATCAAAGATGTCGATCCCCCCGTCAATGTCGACCTCTCCATCATTTAAAAAATCGTTGAGGCAGTAGATCCTCGCATTGTCGACGATCTTTTCATCATAAGAGTGATGAGCATGATTTACTAAAGACTTCCTCTGCGGATGAAAGGAAGTAAACATGCCCTGTTCGAGATGGTAATGGGTACTGATGAAGATCCCTGTAGGCCTCAAAGGGCCCCAGTTCCTTGAGAAGATGGGTGCGATTGGGGAATCTGCTCTTGAATAATTCCATCCATACAGCCTTGTTTTCAAAATGCTCCATCCTGGCGAATCGGCAGGTATTGAGGTAGGCTGCCACGTCCTTGATTCCCATCTGAGTCAGAATAGGGCTCAGCAGGGCCGGATCTAACAGTATAAGCGGGGAGCCAGCTTGTGTGGCCGCTGCCACTTCGAGCCTGGTGAGCTGTGGGGTAGGGGTGATGGGATTAGACATAATTTTAATTTCCTTTTAACATTAACTTATTATTAATTTTGTATTATGAATTATATAATATTTTGATTATATAATCAATAATTAGGTAAATTAAAATTAATAGTTTACAAAGGGAGCTTTCCCAAGGGAAATAGGGGCGGTCTTTAAGGGAGGGATTCCTCTTTCGCCAGGTAGTTCTCAATGGCTTGGACTCTTTCATCTCCAAAAGCGAAACCCACCATGCTGCGAAGAAAGACGTCCTTCAGGGGTTCCATGACGGAAGTGTCGTCGGGTGCCATTCCAAGGATTTTTGCGAACTCCACATAGATTTTGTTCTTTTGCTCATGGGGCATCCTGTCGAATCGGTTCAAGATTTCCTGGACGGTTTCGGGGGTCGACGTCTTTAACAGCTCCGCAATTTCTCTAAAGACCTGGGCATTTCCCACCTGGTAATTCCAAACCTGGATCTTGCCTCTCTGGTCTTCCAGAATGAGCTTTCTTCCGGCAAAGGTTAGGAAGATAGCTGATTGCTGACCGACAATTGTCAAGCTATGCATTGCTTCCTCGGTGCCCAGATGCGCCCCAGTCTCAAGAGCATAGATCCAGATTTTAGGTTGGAATGATCCTATGAAGAGGGTTCCTTCCTCAATGGCAAGGGATGGAGCGCCTTCTTCCTGGTTTAGGTCGAGAGTTCTCACACATTCCCCTGTCGCGATGTCCCATATTTTGACCTGGCGGTCTATGCTGCTGGAGGCGAGTCTCCCGTCGCCTACGGCAAGAGCATTAATTTGAGTGGTGTGTCCTGTAAAGGTTTGCACCAGATTATTATGTAAATGCGCAACCCAAACCGTCCCGTCTTCATGACCAAAAACCAGTTTATCCGCTGTGAAGCACATCGAGGTGAGCTGACTTCCTACGATGAATGAAAACCACAGTTCTTCAGGGAGCTTCAATTTATTTAAGACTATTAAATTCCGAGCATCCAAAACTTCCAGGAACAAATCTTCCTGAAGGGAGAGGATCCTCCCCCCGGGGATGGCCTTGAATACGCCACAATGGTCTGGGACCGGTCGGATACTCAGACATTCTCCAGTGTCATGCGATAGGTACGGATCGTGCGCTGCGGGGATACGGTGATGAGGTTTTGATCAGCAACGGTAAAGGAGTCGGCCGCACCAAGCCCCGTCAGGGTATTTAATAATGCTCCTGTGTTTAAATCGAAGATATCGACCCCATTTTCAGAGGGGCAGTAAAACCTGGCATTGTCGATGATCTTTTGATCACAAAAGTTATGAACATGGAATATTGAAGGGTCCTGCTGCAGAGAAAGGGAAGTATAAATGCCCTGTTTGAGACGGAAATGGTAGGGATGGAGGTCCCTGTAGGCTTCAAAGGGTTCCAGTTCCTGTGGAAGGGGGTGATTGGGGAATCTGCTCTTGAATAAGTTCATCCATAAAGCCCTGTTTTCAAAATGCTTCATCATGGCATATCGACAGGTACTGAAATGGGCAGTAGCGTCTTTTATATCCATCCTGGTCAAAATATGGCTCAGCAGGGCTGGATCGATCTGCATAAGCGGGAGCTGGCTTGCTCTGCCGCTGCCACTTCGAGCCTGGTGGGCTGCGGGGTATTGGTGACAGTAGTGGTCATAATTTAATTTCCATTTAACATGAGTTGGTTATTAATTTTGTGTTGTGAATTATATAATATTTTCATTATGTGATCAATAATCAACGAAGTTAAAATTAATAGTTAACGAGAGGGGCTTCCCGAAGGGAAATGGGGCGCGGTTCTCGAGCCCTTAGAGGGGTCCCTCTTTCGCCAGGTAGTTCTCGATCGCCTGGACTTTTTGTTCATTTGAAATAATGATCTCTTTACTTCTATCAAAAAAGATGTCCTCTACTGTTTGCAGGGGGGTGTCGGTCGCCATTCCCAGGATGGTTCTGAGCTCCGCATAGATTCCGTCTTTTTGACTCTGGGGCATCCTGGCGAATCGCTCCAAGCCTTCCTCGACGGCCTCGAAGGTCGAGTCGTTGAACCGCTCTGCAATCTCTCTAAAGACCTGGGCATTTTCCGCCTGGTAATTCCGCACCTGGATCATGCCTCTTCGCGCTTCCAGAACGAGTTTTCTTCCCGCAAAGGTTAGGTAGTTGGCAGATTCCTGATCGCCGATTTTCCAGCGATGGATTGCTTCCTGGGTGCTCAGACGCTTCAAAGTCTCAAGCAGGTAGATTTTGATTCTGGAACGGGGTGATCCCCCCACGAAGAGCATACCCTCTTCAATGGCAAGGGATGCGGCCCCCCCTTTTCTGCTTAGGTCGATAAATCCAAGGAATACCCCTGTCGCGATGTTCCATATGTGGACTTGGCTGTCTATGCTGCTGGAGAAGAGTTTCCCGCCGCTTACGGCAAGAACATCAATCGCTCTGTAATGTCCGTTAAAGGCTTTGAACTGATTGGTGTTTAGATTCGCAACCCAGAGTTGCCCGTCTTGGCACCCTAAAATCAGTTCGTCCCTGGTGAAATGCATTGAGCTGACGACCACTCCAGGAGGGCGTTCCAATGTATTTAAGAGCGTTAAATCCTGAGCATTCCAAATCCTTATGAAAGGGTCGTCCTGAAAATGATAGGAAAGGAGTCTTCCTCCCGGGATGGCAATGAAAGTTGCCCAATCGTTTGGGGCCTGTCGGCTGTCCAGGAGTTCTCCAGTTGGAATGTGATAGGTATTGATCGTGCGACTCAGACAAGGATTGGTGATGAGGTTTTGATCGACAATTGTTAAGGATTCAACTCCGCCAACTTCTGGCAGGGTATTTAATAATGCTCCTGTGTTTAAATCAAAGATGTCGATCCCTTCTTCAGAGGCGCAGTAGATCCTTGCATTGTCGACGATCTTTTTATCATAAAAGTCATCAGCATGATTTACTGAAGATTCCCTCTCCAGAAAAATGGAAGTATAAATGCCTTGTTTGAGACGATAAGGGTATTGATGAAAATGTTTGTAGGCTTTAAAGGCTTCCAGTTCCGGTGGGATGGGGTCATTGGGGTATCCGCTTCTGAATAATGCCATCCATACATCGGGTTTTTCATGATACTCGCTCCTGGTGAATCGGCAGGTGTTGAAGAGGGCTGTGACGTCGGGTATTTTCATCTTCTCTATCATACGTCCCACAATTGCCCTGTCGAGGTTGCAGAGGGGGCTTTCCTGAGCATGTCCCGGCGTGGCAGGTTGGCCTGGCTGAAGGCTAGGGGTGATGGGTTTTGTCATTTTTTAAAGCTCCTCTTCTTGTCTTTCCACTTATTATAGCATTAATTTGATAAAAAATAAATTGAAATTATTTACTTTACAGCATTAAGCAATTTTGACTTAAAACATATAATATAAGCATGTTATGGATATAATTCGGAGGGGCGCCTTTTGCTTTTCCCCTACGATCTCCGGGGCTTTTGCTTGTACAGGATGGCGACCAGGCCGGCGCCGACGATGAACACGATGCCGATGTATTCCCAGGGGGTCGGCACCTCATGGAAGAGGAACCACCCAAACAGCCCGCTGAGGACCACCCCAATGTAGGAGAGGGTCCCCATTTTGGTCGCGGTGGAATAGGTGAGCGACTTTGTTTTGAAGTATTGGGACAAAAGAGAAATGAGCCCAAGGAGGATCAGGACCCCCCAGGCCATCCCTCTGTCGATGGGTTTCCAGGTGTAAGCCATCGGGAAAAAGGAGAGGACGGCGGAGATGAGGAAATAGTTGGCCATGAGGGTCTCCGTCGAATCTTCCTCTTTCGCAAGCCCCCGGACGGTGAGCCGTCCCATGGAAGCGGTGAGGCCCCCGAGGACGCCAACGGCCGCTGCCCACTGGTGGATATCGGATCCGGGCTGCAATATGATGAGCACGCCGATAAATCCCAGTGCCAGCGCGGCGATCTCTCCCCAGGGGATGAGGACGCGGTAACGGATAAGGATCAAAATGGGGATAAAGAGGGGCGCTGTATTCTTCAGCGTCACCGCATTGATGAGGGTCAGGTGCTTGATCGAGTAAAAAAAGCAGAAGAGGCTGATCAGGGCTGCGCAGGACCTGAAAAAATGGGCGCCGGAATTTTTAATCCGGATCTTGGCGCGTCCCATCATAATCGATGGCGTGATGCAGAGGAAGGAGATGAAAAAGCGGAAAAAGACCATGGTCTCCGCCGAGATCTCGGGGATGATTTTGACCAATACGGGCATCATTGCCGTCGTGAGGGCTGACAAAAATCCGTAAAAGAATCCCAGGCGGTCATTTTCGCGCATCATCACCTCTTCTACAGAGTGTCTACGAATTTTCCGATTAACTTGGCAATTCTTTTTTTGAGTCGAGGCTTAAAAAAAATTATTGTCATGGTTTAAGTGTAGGTCTATACAAAAAACTTCAATCTTGACTATTTCGTATAATAGTGCTAAATTTATTATTAGAATTTTAAAAAAAGTGCTGATTACTTTTATCTGCATCAATTATTTAATTTATAAATAGTAAGGGGCAAATATGTCATCCGTTTCCAATAACAGAGCTGTCAATAGTTTCATGGGTCTCATCGATGCGGTCAAAGAAGATCTTAAAGATAATAAAAATGTTATCTTATCGAGCATGGAAAACTTATATACATTGTTGAATTGGGGGTCGGAGGAGTCAGCAGAAGTAAAGGAACAAGACCCTGAGAAGGTAAAGGCAAGCTTGCTCGCGGCTGTTCGTCTTTCCGGCGAGGCAATTAGGGCAGCCCAGAGCAGACTTCCGGCGTTGCAATCGCAATTCGAAAAAATGGTTAAATTGGGAAACGCACTCTCCGAACGGATGACTCCTTCGGCAAGCGAAAAATGTGATGGCATCTATCTTAAATGCACGGGTTATCTTCGCTTAATGAAAGAGTCCCGTTCTTTTCGTGACCAGATAAGTGCTGAATTAGAAGGAGGAAAAGATCCTGCACCCAATGCACTTCTGACCCAGCTGGAAATGAAAGTGACCAAACTCGAGCAACAATTTGATGAGGTGATTGCAAAGGGAGGAAATCCGACAAAATTTATATTTCAGGAGAGAAAGGATGGAAAGCCTCCAAAGCTTGTGCGGTACACCCTGCAGGGTCTAAAGTTTGCTCGTATTGAGGTTGCTAGCCTGGACTCAAAACAGGCTAGTAACTTAATAAGTATTTTTAGAGCCTTTGATTCAAAAGCCTCTCCGCTCCACATGTTACTCCAAATCGAGCACATTTTAGACCATCTTACAGCTGGCACCGAAGAGGCTTTTAAAGTCGCTCTCGCCGATTTCCAGGAGCTGAAAACGGATGGTTTTACTATCCCGGGCAATCAAAAGGTAACGGTTGCCGATCGGATCTATTTCTATCTCTACCATGCCGTTAAAAAAGATGACCCCAGGAACGAAAACCTGAGCAATCCATGTTTTGGAAGTGAGGCTTTTGAAGGTAAGATCCAGATTAAACCGGAGCAGAGACTGCAAGCTGTGCAACGCGCCGCTGCTGAGTTGATCTATTCTCTTTTATATAAAATGATCGACGAGGAGATTCCTTATCCAGTTTCCGGGTTAATAAAGAAGCTTGAAGGGATCACTTTTAGCGAAGGGGATGCAGTCAAAAACGCAGCCTACGCAACGTTCGGAGAACTCTGGAACATATATTCCAAAGCTGCCAGGGGAAATCCTGAACTTCAGCCGCGTCCCGATGCAAAGGGGTTTGGATCCGACTTCGGAAGGCATGCTTTCGCAAATGATGTTCCTGGCCTGGAAATCGATAAGAAATACAGGCTCGAGGCTTTGGCTTCCGTCTATCAGAAGTTGCTGAAGAGCTGGACCGCTTAATCGGTTTTGTTTTTTGAGTTTTTAAAATAGGGTTTGTTATGTCAATAGAGCATGGGCTTCTTTCTCGTTCTCAGTTTCCAGAACTTGTCTCCTATAGAATCTTATCCTATCTACCAGTCCAGGAATTGGGACGAGCTCAGATGGTATGTACAGAGTGGCGCCTATTGGCAGGCAACGATCTTCTCTGGAGGGAGCTGTATGGTTACATCTTTAAAAAGAAGGCTCCAGAATCCATTAATATAAAAGAATCTTTTTTGATCGAAAGAGCAACAAAATTAGATAGAGAAGATGAGTTGGGCGATGTAATGTTTGCATTTATATGTAATTTACAATGGGAGAAAAAAAGAAGGCTTATATGCAGTTTTTCAGATAAATCTTTTCCTCCAATGATTATTGAACATAGCTTTGGTCCCAAACGCGGAACAAAAGATGGGGCTGCGGGTAGCGCGGATGAAACGGAATATTATCACTGTACAGCAGATGATCTCGATCAGATATCAGCGGCTAATCCAGTCTATGAAAGAATAGATGAAAATGGGTTACCAGGACTCCCTGATTATCCCAAGAAAGTAGGGTTCCCGGCTTACACAAAGGGTACAATGCCCAAGCGGATGTTCGAGAAATTCGATGGTGGGAGTTATGGTGGCTTCATTCCCATAAATACGGAAGGTGTTGATGTTGGTTACGGCAATACCTTAGGGTTCTATTCTGATATAAATGATTGGAAGGTGCCTTTTAAGTTAATTTGTAGGGCAAATGAAAGCGGGTTGCCAGTATGGTCAGGCTTGATCCCCTATTCCTTTTTCAAGTTCGTTAAAATAGATTCTGCTGGTCAAGTAACTTGGGAAAACAGAGCTGAAAACCGTAGATGGTTCCAAAGAACTTCAGGCCGTCCCTACTATTTCCCTGAATATTTACAAGTTGATCCCATTCAATTTCGAAGCTGAGACCGCGAGCCGCTTCTGGCATAGCGAAAAAAAAGAGGTCCTTGATGGACCTCTTCCAAAAATTCTTCATTCTCCCGATTCTTTAGAGGACTACCACGTGAGGGCAGCGGAGGACTGGTACTCGGTGACGCGCGTTTCAAAGAAGTTCTTCTCTTTGCCGAGGTCGATCGTCTCGCTCATCCAGGGGAATGGGTTCTTGGAGCGGTAGATCGCCTTGAGGCCGATGCGCTCGAGCCTGCGGTCGGCGATGTACTGGACATACTCGCGGAACATCGGGGCGGTGAGGCCGAGGATGCCGCGGGGCAGGCAGTCCTGGGCGTACTGGATCTCGAGCTCGACGGCTTGCTTGATCTTCTCGACGATGTGGGCCTGGAACTCAGGCGACCAGAGCTGGGGGTTTTCTTCTTTGATCCCGTTGATGAGGTCGATGCCGAAGTTGAGGTGGATCGTCTCATCGCGGAGGATGTACTGGAACTGCTCGCCGATGCCCTGTCATCTTGTTCTGGCGGTGGAAGGAGAGGATCATCACAAAGCCGCTGTAGAAGAAGATCCCTTCCATGATGATGTAGTAGCCGATCAGGTTCTCGAGGAACTTCTGGGCGCCTTCGGGGGTGCTCGTGGTGAAGTCGGGTTTCATGATGTCGGCGGTGAGATCCATCTCGAAGTTGTCTTTCTCGTGGATCGTGTTGATCTCGTTGTACATGTTGAACACTTCTCCCTGGTCGAGGTTGAGCGATTCGACGATGTAGAGGAAGGTGTGGGTGTGGATCGCCTCTTCGAAGGCCTGGCGGAGCAGGTACTGGCGCACTTCGGGGTTGGTGACATGTTTGAAGATGGCGAGGACGATGTTGTTGCCGACGAGGCTCTCTGCGGTGCTGAAGAAGCCGAGGTTGCGCATGATCACGCGTCTTTCATCTTCGCTGAAGGTGTCCGATTTCCAGAGCTCGATGTCTTTGGCCATCGGGACTTCGGTGGGCATCCAGTGGTTGGCGCAGCCGTTGAGGTAGTGCTCCCAGGCCCATTTGTATTTGAGGGGCATGAGCTGGTTGACGTCGACCTGGTTGCAGTTGATCAGCCGCTTTTCGGCGACTTTGACCCGTTTCTCGGCCTGCACTCTCGGCGGTTTTGGTATCTGTCTTCGTCAAATTCTAACATGGTTTCCTTTTTAAATATATTATTGACAGCTCTCGCAGCCTTCTTCGAGGTTGCAGACGATGGGTTTATCTTTTTTTCGGCTAGCGGCAGCTGGGCCGGTGCCTCTTCGCGATCGACCTGGATGTTGCTGGAGGCCGATTTGTTTTTCATCCAGCGGGGCTGCAGGCCGCGCTTGTTGATGTCGGTGGTCGATTTCTCGATCGTGGTGGCGCTCAAGCAGCGGAGGTAGTAGGTGGTCTTCAGTCCTTTCTTCCAGGCGAACATGTACATCTGGTGGAGTTTTTTGCCGCTGGGCTCTGCCATGTAGAGGTTGTAGGAGATGCCCATGTCGATCCATTTCTGGCGGCGGCTGGTGCACTCGATCATCCACTCGGGGTCGATCTCAAAGGCGGTGAGGAAGACCTGTTTGACCTCTTGCGGGATCCGCTCGATCTCGGAGATCGAGCCGTCGAAGTACTTGAGGTCGTCGAGCATCTCCTTGTCCCAAAGGCCGAGTCTTCTTCAGGCGGTCGACGAGGAAGATATTGGGGATCGTGAACTCTCCGGAGAGGTTGGATTTGACAAAGAGGTGTTTGTACATCGGCTCGATCGACTGGGTGCTGCCGATGATGTTGGAGATCGTCGCTGTCGGCGCGATCGCCATCGTGTTGCTGTTGCGCATGCCATGTTTTTTGACCGACTCGCGCACTGGCGTCCAGTCGCGGGACACTGTCGTGTCCATCTCGAGGTCGCCGCCCCGCTCTTTTTCGAGGAGGGCGATCGTGTCGATGGGGAGCAGGCCGCGGTCCCATTTGGAGCCTTTGTAGGACTCGATAGGTGCCGCGCTCTTTGGCCAGCTCGCTGGAGGCCAGGATGGCGTAGTAGGAGATCATCTCCATGCAGGTGTCGGCGAACTTCGACAGCCTCGTGGCTGGCGTAGCTGATGTTCATGATGTAGAGCGCATCTTGGAAGCCCATGATGCCAAGGCCGATGGGGCGGTGGCGCAGGTTGGCAGTTCTGTGCTTCTGCGGTCGGATAGAAGTTGATGTCGATCACGTTGTCGAGCATGCGGACGGCAGTGCGGATGGTGGCGGCGAGTTTTTTCTCGTCGAGCCCTTTCTCGGTGACGTGCTCGCCAGGTTGATCGAGCCGAGGTTGCAGACGGCCGTCTCTTCTTTCGAGGTGTTGAGGAGGATCTCGGTGCACAGGTTGGAGCTGTGGACGACGCCCACATGGTCTTGCGGCGAGCGGATGTTGGAGGATCTTTGAAGGTGATCCAGGGGTGGCCCGTCTCAAAGAGCATGCTGAGCATCTTGCGCCAGAGCTGGAGCGCTTCGACTCGTTTGAAGAGCTTCATTTTCCCTTCGTCGCCATCTTCTCATATTCGGTGTAGCGCTTTTCAAAGGCCGCGCCGTAGAGGTCGTGCAGGTCGGGGACATCGCTTGGGCTGAACAGCGTCCACATGCCGCCGTCGTTGACCCGCTTCATGAAGAGATCGGGGATCCAGTTGGCGGTGTTCATGTCGTGCGTGCGGCGCCGCTCATCGCCTGTGTTTTTGCGCAGCTCGAGGAAGTCTTCGATGTCGAGGTGCCATGTCTCGAGGTAGGCGCACATCGCCCCTTTGCGTTTCCCGCCGTTATGGGCGAGGGCTGCGGTGGTCATGTAGGACTCATCGTCTTCCACTTCGAGGTCGAAAACGAAGGGGTTGACCGGGGCGGCGTTGACTTTTTTGACCCGGGTAAAGAGGTGGTTGCGCTGGGTGAGCCAGTTGCGTTTGTGAGGGGTTTGCAGCCGATCATTGCTGCAATTTCTTCGCAGGCGGGGATCCTGAGATCGTAGGACTCTGTGGTTCCCTGTGAAGTGCGGCAATCGAGCCGTCGGAGCGCGTCCCTGTGTGGGCATTGTTGCGCGATGCGGAATTGTCCTGCACGTCGGGATGCCCATGCGCAGCAACTGGTAGCGCAGGCCGTCGATCGAGAGGCTCGGAGGTATTCGTGAAGGTGATTTCTTTGCCGCGCGAAACATTGCCGTCTGTCTCCAAAAGTCCTTTGATCAGGGCAAGTGCCTGGGGACGGGGCAGGTGGGAGAGGCGTGGAGCGATCCGTTTGCGTTTTTGAGTCGTAGAGATCGTCCTGGCTGAAAGGCAGTGTGGCTTCGCCGCTGGAGACGATGCGGCCTGTCGTTGCATCGCGCACGGCGCCCCTTCCCGATGCCCAATGGATTTGTAAGTAGTTTTCTCCGCGGCCAGTTTCCCAGAAGTGGATGCCGCGCGCATTTAAATAATTGCGGACGAACTCGAGGTGCTCATCGCTTGTCGGATTGCCAGAAACTCCCCATTGGCTACCCTCTTTAGAAAGATGGCCATCTCCGAGGAGGATTCCATAGAGGCGGGCATCTTCTTCATCGAAACCTGCTACGGCGACAACTTCCGTAGGGATCACCTGCGCGATATAGTCGCCCGATTTGAGCTGTCCGGCATCGACCCACTCTGATTTGACTTTGCCTTTTTCCAGCCACTGCAGCGTGCGGGCATCGGCTTGTTCCCAGGGGACATTGCGGATCGCATAGAAGGGGTGGCCGGCCGTTACACGAGATGGGTTCGAGGGAGTGTTTGATGGTGATCGCTACCATCGGATCTTTTTGATTGTAGGCGAACTTATCTGGTGACCTCTCGGTATGTGCCGCTGATGCCGAGGACGAGGTCCCCGATGCGCGATATCGGAGATCGGTTTGACCCCTCGCGAAGTATAGACTTCGGTGTCAGGGGCGAAGCACTGATTGACTGCTACGGCCGTGTCGTTGGCGACTTTGAGGAAGGGGATGACGCCCTGGCTCTTGCCGTTGGTCCCTTTGATCGTGGCGCCGGTGGCGCGGACGTTGGTCCAGTCGTTGCCGATGCCGCCGGCCCATTTGGAGAGCTGGGCGTCGTCGGAGACGACTTTGAAGATGTGGTGCGAGGTCGTCCATGACCGTCGAGAGGTAGCAGGAGCTGAGCTGGGAGTGGTTGGTCCCGGAGTTGAAGAGGGTGGGCGTCGCGGAGGTGAAATGGAACTTGGAGAGGACGTTGTAAAATTCGATCGCGCTTTCGTTCTTTTGTTCTTCTTCATTCAGGGCAAGGCCCATCGCGACGCGCATCCAGAAGATCTGGGGCGTTTCCAGGCGGCGCTGCTCATGGTGGAGGAAGTAGCGGTCGTAGAGGGTCTGCAGCCCGAGATAGGTGAACTGGTCGTCGCGCTGGATCTGCATGGCGCGGGCGAGTTTGTCGAGGTCGAAGTTGAGCAGTTCGGGGCTGACTCTGTCGACGCTGATGGCGTATTTGAGATATTTTTTAAAGTAGTCGCGGTGGGCGACTCGAGAGATGGGATCGGAAGCGGCAGATCTCCATCGTCTCGCGGTAGAGGACATCGAGCAGCAGGCGGGCGGCGACTTGTGGAATAGGCGGGCTCGATCTCGATCTTGGCGCGGGCCGCCATGATGTTGGCCTGGTCGACCTCTGCTCTCTTTGATCCCTTCGTAGAAGTTGGTGATCGAGCTTTCGAGAAGCTCTTCGGCGGAGGTGAGATCTTCGAGCCCGCGGCAGGCGAATTTGATGCGGCTATGCAGCTGGGCTTCGGTGATCGTGCGCGCTGTCTTTGTTGTCGTTGACGATGGTGAACTGGCGCTGGTTCTTCTCTTCCTGGGGGAGCACATGGGCAAAGGCTTCATTGCCCTGCTCGCCGATGCGTGGCGCGGTGGAGGATGAAATTTTTGGCGACGCTGAAAAACCCTTCTTTCATGAGCTGCTGCTCGATCTCATCGTCGATGAGGGTGCTATTAAGGGCGTGGCCCGCTTTGGCGAGGGAGACGGCTCTTGCGACCACTTTCTGGGTCAGCATGTTGACCGCGTCGACGATCTGTTCGGTGGCGGGGCCGTCGATCTGCTCGGCTCGGCGGAAGGCGTCTTCGATGGAGGAGGCGATCTTCATCGGGTTGAAGCGGACGAGCTGTCCGTCGGAGCGGATGATCTTCAGATTGAGGGGGGAGTCTTCCCGCAGGGCTTTGTGCTGGTCGCGGTAGATGATGTAGTCTCTGGCGATATCGTGGTGGCCCGCTTTCATCAGGCACACTTCGACACTGGTCCTGGATCCCTTCGACAGTCAGCGATGCGCCTTTCGAGGCCAGCCCAAACAGGTCGACGATGACCATGTCGGTGATCTGTTCGATCGCAGCTGTCAATGGCTCTTCGATGGGAGTTTCTTTGCCGATTTTTTTCGTGTCGCGGAAAGCGGCTTCGATGGCGTGGGAGATCCTCTCTCTGCGGAAAGGGACGATGCTGCCATTGCGCTTGACAACAGTGAACCTTTGCATCCTGTCCTGGATGCTCTGCTCATTTTTCAGCGCGGAGGAGATCTCTGCCGGCGAGAGGAGGGGAGGCTGTCGATGAGGAGGATTTGTCGGTGGGTCTTATGTTTCGTCATTGTTAAAATCTCCTGTTTTTTATTAATTCTGTCTGCCCCCAAAAACAACAAACACCTCAGCTTATCGTGCATCGATAAGGTGGTGCGTGTTTTCGCAAGGAGCGATGCAGCGACCGGCAGGATACTACATCTTGTGGTCATTTGTTTCTATACACACTATATATGGTAGCCGGTTCGCTAATTGTCCACAAAAAAAAGAATCGGGGCTTAAAAAAATTTTTACGAATTTTCAAAGTTCAAAAAATGAGCCAATTATGATCGATGAGATTTTAAGAATGTGCTAAGATTTTAGCCAGCTTCGTCCGGATTTTTTTCGATTTGCATTGCCAACTTTAACGTCTCCAATATCTGTAACGATGAGGCGAAACTATTGATCAGGTGAGTGACCCTATTGAGATAGCAAGTTTATCTGATTCCGAATATCATCACGGCGTTTGCGCTTTCCTGCGGGCTGTTTGTCATTTTCAAGGTGAACATGGTCGAGCCGGGATCGGGACTGTTCCACGTTCTTAACGTTCCGCCCTATCTGCTTTTGGTCGCGGCGTTCGCCGACTTCTCGATGGAGCGGTGGCCAGGGCGATCCGGGCGGAGAGCGAGTTCGGCGTCGTTTTCGACTCGCTGGCCGATGCCGTCTCTTTCGGCGTCGCACCCTCCGTCCTCCTCCTTAAAGCCCTTTCGCTTAGAGCCGGGGACCGGCCTCTCCTTTTATGCAATGGTCGGCTGCATGCTCTATCTCGATCTGCGGGGTCTTGCGCCTCGTCCGCTTCAATGTCAAAGTCGGCGGAGGCCAAGGGCAACGCGGAAGCGATGGCTGCTCAGAAAAAACATTTCACCGGCCTTCCGATCCCCGCCTCTGCGCTCGCCGCAGTTTCCGCCAACCTGCTGCTCTGCTTCCCCCTTTATAGAGAACTGTTTTCCCCTTTCCCAGGAGACCAAGGCGATCATTCTCTCCTCGATCATGATCATCCTCGGCTATTTTATGGTCAGCCGCTGGAAATTCCCCAGCTCCAAAGCGCTGCATTTCCGCGTGCCCTCCTTCCAGCTCGTCTCTCTGGCCGTCATCCTGGCGATCTTCGTCATCTACGGGGTCCTCTATTTCCTTCCCGTGATGCTTGCGGTTGTCACATGGGGTTACATCATTTTGGCGTGGGTCCTCTCGCTGATCCGCGTGATCGCAGGGAAAAAGTCGAAGACGTTGGAAGATTTCGAACCTGAACAGGAAGACTAATACACTATGTGGATCGGAGGAGCGTTTGTCCTGGCCTTAGTTGGCCTGTGGGCGTGGATGCGCGAGCGGACCTTGCGCAAAGAAGGGGAGATCAAGCTCCTCTATACCCAGGAGCAGAACCAGAAAATTCCCCTGCTCGAACAGGCCCTGAAGTTAAAAGAAGAGGAGTACGCCTCCGTGCACACAGCGCAGATCATCGCCGAAGAAAAGCTCGCAGATGGTGCAGAAGGCGGAAGAGCAGCTCAAGAACGTCTTCCGGGCCCTCTCTTCCGAGGCCCTGGAAAAAAACAATCACAGCTTCCTGGATCTGGCCAAGACCTCTCTGCAGAAATTCCAGGAGGGGGCGAAGGGGGATCTGGAAAAGCGGCAGCTGGCGATCGTCGAGCTGCTCAAACCCGTCAAAGAGTAGCTGACGAAGCTCGACAGCGGGATGCGCCAGATCGAAAAGGAGCGCAAAGGGGACCAGCACTCGCTCAAAGACCAGGTGAAGGTCCTCGCTGGAAAACGAAAAGCAGCTCAAACAGGAGACCTCCAACCTCGTTAAAGCGCTGCGGACCCCGCTCGCGCGGGGCCGGTGGGGGGAGATCCAGCTGCGCCGCGTCGTCGAGCTCGCCGGGATGCTCAACCAGTGCGATTTCTTCGAGCAGCAGCAGGAGATCGGCGACGAAGGGAGGATGCGCCCCGACTTGATCGTGCGCCTTCCCGGAGGACGCCAGGTGATCATCGATTCGAAGGTCCCTCTCGAGGCCTATCTAGAGGCGATCCACGCCGATGACGATGCGATCCGGGTCCAGCGCTTCAAAGACCACGCCCGCCAGGTGAAGGCCCATGTGACGATGCTCGGGAAAAAGGCCTACTGGGAGCATTCCAGCCCACTCCCGAATTTGTCGTCCTGTTCCTTCCGGCGGAAACTTTTTTCAGCGCCGCCCTCGAATACGATCCTTCCCTGATCGAGTATGGCGCCGAACAGAATGTCGTGCTCGCCACCCCTACCACTCTGATCGCCCTGCTGCGCGCCGTGGCGTACGGGTGGAAGCAGGAAAACTTAAGCCGGCAGGTGGAAACCCTCCACGATCTGGGCCAGGACCTCTATAAACGGCTGGGGGACATGAATTCCCACTTCGCCAAGATGGGGAGGGCCTGTCCACTGCCGTGGAGAACTATAATAAAGGGGTCGGATCCCTCGAATCGCGCGTGCTCGTCACCGCCCGCAAGTTCAGAGAAATCGGGATCCCCCCGCCCAGGTGGAGATCGAGGCTGTGGAACCCGTCGAAAAGATCCTCCGCGAACTGCAAAATATCTCAGAGAATATGCTTCCTGAGAATACATCAAACAATTGACTATTTTTTTTCAAATTTTTTGGGTATCGCTCACAAAGTTTGCACAGCAATCTGGTTTTTTGGGGAGCAGATATATTCCAATTGTGTATTCTGTGAAGGTTTTATCGAGATTTTCTTTGATGGATTCATAGGAGCATTCGACCGTCTTTCCATTCAGCGTTTGAGCATAATAAACAAATTGACTCTGATTGGGCACTTTGAAGTCGTCGATCACGATCACACAGTTGTCTTTATGGGTTTTAGCGATCTCGTTGATCTCTCAAATAATGGCATAATCGTACCAGTGCGCGTCCAAGTAAAGACAATCGTTTATTATTTAAAGAAGGCAAGAGTTCTCCGAGAACATTTTACAGAGCTTCCTAAATGGCAGAGGACCTTCGGATAATCTTTAAACATCTCTTTTGCGTGGTTGTAAAACTTCGGATCGATATATCGTGTGAGCTTCCAGGATCAAAAATCTCGAGAAAAAGTGTGTTGTCGTTCCCCTGGCGGCTCCTTGAGACTGTCGTTTTGATTCCTTTCTCAGGAATTCAAAGAAATCGGGCACAGTTCAGGAGAATAATGGAAGCAGCCGTAAAATATCTGTTTTCATAAAAGTAACTGTAGTTGTACCAATTGCGAGTCCCATGGCATCTTTTTCGAAGTCAATGATTTCTGGAAATTTGATTTGGCTTAGATATCATTGAAGATATCGCCACGAAAACAGTGGAAAGTTTCCCGGTAACATTTCATTATCAGTGACCAAATTTTTTGGCTAAAATTAAAGATATTAAGATTTTTTTAAGGGAAAATCAAGTTTTGCGGCAAAAAAATCTGACCATAGTAATATCCTTTTTAATTTTCCCCCTCCTCCATGTCTGTAAAGATTGTGTCCTACGCTTTCTTGAGTTGTCGATCCACTCTTCGGGACGCCTGCCTTCCGCCTCGGCTCCTCTTGCAAAACGAACCCTTTGGCCCGTGCGGGGGTCATGAGTGCGGGCAGGTTTTCCTTCCACACGTCCCAGGCGTCTTCTTCCCCTTTTTTCAGTTTCTCAGCCAGTTGATCCCAAAGGAGACATGGTTGATCTCGTCTTCCAAAATCCGCTGCATCAGCGCCGCGGAGGCCTCGTCGCCGGCCCGTTCAAACGATTTGCCGTACATCGGAGCAAAGTCGAGGTTGGCCATCTCAAAGGTGAGGCTCATCACGCTCAAGTAGCGGATCGGGTCAGGTCAGGTGGGGGACGTGAGACCAAAAATGGTTGTAGAGGGGGAGGTCGCCGAACTTGATGGCCCATCGCCTCCATCCTCTGCATATAGAGGCGGACATGCTCCTGCTCTTCGCTTCAGCGTGTTGGCAACCCCTTTGCGGAAGTGCTTGGGCGCGTTGGGGAAGGCGATGAGGGCGTGGGCCATGATCTCGACAGCTAGCAGTTCGTGCCCCGCAAAGCGGTGGAGGCAGGCGGCCCGTTTGTCAGGATGGCGGTGTTCGTGGAAGGCGGGGAGTTTTTCGCGGCTCGTGTGCCTTTGGAACCCCATGCCGGGAGGGCGCGTGGGTTCCTTAAAGACAAGGGGAGGGCCCGGATCGTGATCGGTAAGCGCATCCGGTGTGAACAGCTTTTCTGCCAGGGTGTCTGCGCTCAAGATGCGGATCGCCCAATCTCTCAGTTCCATATCTTTAGAAAAAATAACAGGATAGGGGAAAGAAAAAGGAGCTGTGTGAACACAGCTCCTTTGGGAAAGTTTACTCAACAGCGAGGACGTAGTAGGCGGGGAAAGCGAAGTTGTTGTTGGGGCGGGGAGCTGCGACCAGCTTGACCTGTTTGCCAACCAAACTTTGGAGGTTCACCTGCGTGCTGTAGACGTAGCCGACAGGAACATCTTTGTCGCGCAGGATAAAGTCGCCGGGTTTGCTTTAACGGGAGAGGTGTAGGGTTCGACCATCCCTATGATCTCGACAGCTGCCAGCTTTGCTCTTCGTAGTAGTCGCGCTGGGTCTTGTTGTCGTTGATATTGGCCCAGCTCAAGTAGAGGGCCTCTTCCATCGGCTCCCACATCTTCATCTTGTCGGTGATCATGGAGATGTTCTCAAAATGCTCGGGAATGCTGTTCTTTTCATTGGAGGCAGCCATTTGTTCTGCGGGCTGGCTCTCCAAATGGGCGATCCTCTTTTGCAGGTAGGCTTCCTGGAAGGAAGCGAGGGCTTCTTTGGACTGTTCGACGAGGTCGGGGAATTCGCTGAAGTCATTGATGACGGTGTTATAGCCCTTGGCGATCCTGTCGAAATCCATTTCTTCGAAGGGTTTGCGCAGCTCGGCTTTGCTGAGCAGGCTGGAGGCGTCGAGCAGCTGCTCTGCCGCATCGAGCTTTCTGTCCATCTGCAGCTTAACTTCGGGTCCGCCGGCGTATTCGATATAGTCTTTGGCGATGTAGAAGCGGGTGTTTTGCAGGAGGAGCGATTTCGAGCCATTTCGGATTGATGGGGGAGATCGAGGGGTCTTCGATCTTGTCTCCGGAACTTAGGTGGGCGATGACGGGAGCATCGAGGCTCGGCTCGAGGCGGACGTTGACGCGGGTGCCTTCGACGACGTTGTCGAGAACAAAGCTTCTAAAGATGAAGGCTTTTGTGCCGGCTGGCGCCTGCACGGCCCAGAAATCTCCTTTCTCGCCGATGATGGTAACCAGCTCATTTTTGGAGAGTTCTTTGATGATGCGGCTGTCGAGGTCGGGACGGAGGCGCATGCGCACCTTTCTTCCTTTGATTTTTCCCGTGAACGGGTTGACGTTGACTTCCGGTTTTTTCTCGACGATTTTTTTAGTTTCCAACTTGGGTTCTGCCTGGGGCTCTGCGATGAGAGGCGCGATGAAGGCCGGGGCGGACTTCTTCGATCGGCATCTGCACGATTTCTATCGATCGGAACTCCGGCATCGCCTCGGGCATCGACTCCATCGGAGCGTCGGCGTGAAGGGCGCTTGCGGAATAGGCGCAAAGAGAGGCGCAAAGGTACGTAAAAAACTTTGACATGAGCTTAATTCCTCCTGATATCCATGTAGAGCATGTGACATAACTAATTCGTCATTCTAGGAGGAGTGCTTTTTTTTCACCATGTTTTTTTGTGGACTTAGGGACAAGCCCTTAACTATTAAGGACGGCGCGGACATGGTCGCAGTGGTGATGGCCGCAGGTGCAGCCGACAGGATCGCCGAGAAAAACATTGTAGTGTTCTTTGTCGTCGAGGGGGTTGGTGACGACGTAGAGCTTGTCGCGTAGTCTGCGCGATATCCCACGTGCGGAATTTAAGTTCCTCATCAGAGACAATTTCTTCCGGCTTCTTCTGCGGGAGCGTTCTCGACATCTCCCCGCATTGCCCGCGCGATCTGGCAGTGCACGCAGTTGCAGTGGGGCTCGGGTTTGGGGAGAGGCGATGAGATCGTCGATCCCCATCGCTTTGGTGATCTCGCCGATTTTTCCAGGACCTGTTTGGGGCAGGTCGGGGGTGTCCGCCTGCTCCGGATTGTGCTGCGACACGTTGCCGAGTCCCTGCATATCTTTAAGGGGGAGGGCAAAGGAGGCGAGCTGCTGCGAGCTGTCGGGAAGGCTTAGCGGCGTTCCGGGGAGCAGTTTCGGGGCGGGGGCTTTTTCTTCCTGCTCAAGGTAGCGGGCGTGGGCGGAAAAGATCGCCTCGATCATGATCGTTCGAGCTGGGGGATCTCGATCCGCGCTCCGCTGAGGAGGGTCACGACGAGGTAAATGGTGGAATCCTGGCTCTCGACGTGGAGAGAGGCGATGTTTTTCCATGAAGTGGAGATATAAGGGGGGATGCTAAGGATTTGGTTGTTGATTTTCATAGCTTTGAACTCCTTGGCTGAACGGGCAATCTGTTTTGTTAAACATTATTATATCGCAAGCCGCGAACTTAAGTCAAGAAATTAGCACTCTAATTTGTCGATCGCTAAATCCGATTGTAAATCATTGATTATCAATGCCTGTAAAAAATTGTTGAGTGTGATTTGTCTGGGTGTATATGCTTGAATTTTAAAGCGATAATTATAAATTGAATTACGGAGGAGCCCTCAGTGACACGCAAAACCTTTGTTATCGACACCAATGTTCTTCTTCATGATCCCGATGCGATCAGCAAATTCCATGACAACGATGTCATGATCCCTTTAAATGTCCTCGAAGAGCTCGATAGCATGAAGCGGCTTTCCGATGAGCTGGGAAAAAATGCCCGCCATATCCTGCGCTACATCGACGCCTTGAAGGAGATGAAAGCGGGGGATTTGCACAACGGGGTGAAGATTGAAAATGGGATCGTCGTCCGGGTGCTTGTCGATATGAAGCCTGGCGGAAAGACAACATTTCCCCTCTCTCCTGAGAGGAGCGCCAATAAAATCCTTCTTGTCGCCTATAAATTGCGCGAAGCTGGGCGGTCACGTCGTGATCGTTTCCAAGGATTTCGTCGTCCGCGTCAAGGCGGAGGCGATCGGCCTCGAGGCGGAGGACTACGAGAACCTGAAGTTCTCCTACGAGAACATCTACCGGGGCTACCGTAAAGTCGAGGTGCCCAAGCGGGATATCGATCTGTTTTTCAAAGATGGATTTCTTCCGATCGACATCCCCGATCTCTTCCCGAACGAGTACTGTGTGCTGACCTCTCCGGAGCACTCGTCGGCGGTCACAAAATACAATGCCGTTACCAGCGGCTCGAGCCTTTGATCAAGCTGCAGAAGGATATTTGGGGGATCCAGCCCTTGAACGTCGAACAGAAATGCGCCCTCGACCTGCTGCTTCGGGACGATATCAAGCTGGTGACGATGATCGGTCCTGCCGGAACGGGAAAGACGCTGATGGCCCTCGCGGCGGGGCTGCGCAAGGTGTTCGATGAGGGGACCTACACGCGGATCCTGGTGAGCCGTCCGATTATCCCTTTAGGGAAAGATATCGGCTACCTTCCCGGGACGAAAGAGGAAAAGCTCTTCCACTGGATGCAGCCGATCTACGACAACCTCGAATTCCTGTGCCAGTCGACGAGCGGGCGAGACAAACGGGGTGGAGACGCAGAAATGGATCATGGAGAGCAAGAAGATCGAGATGGAAGCGGTGACCTACATCCGCGGCCGCTCTCTGCCAAAGATGTACATGATCATCGACGAGGCGCAGAACCTGACGCCCCATGAGGTGAAGACGATCATCTCCCGCGCGGGCAAAGGGACCAAAGTGGTCCTGACGGGCGATGCGACGCAAATCGACAACCCTTACCTCGACAAAGACTCGAACGCGCTGACCTTCACGGTGGGCAAGTTTAAGCAGTATCCGATCTACGGGCACGTCTTCCTCGAGCGCACCGAGCGTTCCGAACTGGCAGCCCTCGCGGCGGAAGTGCTGTGAAGAAGGGGAGTGGGAAGTTTTTCGACCTGGAGGGACTGGCCTTCTTCGTGATGCAGGAAAGGGGCCTCGTCCGAAAATTTTCCGACGAGGCCTACATCCAGCTGAACACCATCCACGGTCCGGCCGGGAGCCCTCCTGAAGCACAGGATCTCAGCTCCCTGCTTTGGTGCTCGATCGACAATGACGACTCGATGGATCTCGACCAGATCACCTTTGCCCGCAGGGAAAAGGAAGGGAAGATGACCCTCTGGGTTGCCGTCGCCGATGTCGACGCGCTCGTTCCCAAAGATTCCCCGATCGACAGGCACGCCCAATACAATACGACGAGCGTCTATACGCCCGCCATTGTTTTCCCGATGCTCCCCGACAAACTCTCGACCGATTTCACCTCCCTTACAGAAAATGAGAACCGTTTGGCGCTCGTCGTCGAGATCACCATCGATGCTGAAGGGGAAATCCTGGAGGGGCAGATCTACCGGGCGATTGTGCGCAACCGCGCAAAATTCGGCCTATCCCTCCCTTGGATCCTGGCTGGAAGGAAAGGGGGAGATCCCGGCAAAAGTTAAGCGCGTCAAAGGAATGGAGGAGGCGATCCGCTGCCAGCACGAGGTGGCGCAGGTCCTCAAATGCAAGCGGCACAGGCTGGGGGCGCTGAGCCTCGAGTCGCCCGAGCCAGAAGCAAAAATGGCGGGAGAAAACGTAATCCTGCGCGTGCCTTCCCATAATTTTGCCGAGCAGCTGATCGAGCATTTTATGATCGCAGCCAACCACGTGATGGCAACTAAACTGCGGGAAGCCAAAATCCCCAGCCTGCGCAGGGTCGTGCGGGTTCCCAAACGCTGGGACCGGATCATCCAGGTCGCCCTTGCGCTGGGGGAGCGCCTTCCCAAAGACCCAGACCCTAAAGCGCTGGAAAATTTTCTCGTCAAACAGAAAGCCGCCGATCCCGTCTCCTTTCCCGACCTGTCTTTAACGATCATCAAGCTGCTGGGCAGAGGGGAGTATATTGTGGAGCGGGGAGGGGATGCACCGACGGGACACTTTGGGCTGGCACTGAGAGAATATGTCCACTCGACGGCGCCCAATCGCCGCTTTCCCGACCTGATCTCCCAGCGCCAGTACAAGGCGCTGCTGCAGGGGAGCCCAAACCCTTACGGTCCAGACGAGCTCGAGATGCTGGCAGTCCACTGCACCCAGCAGGAAGATGCCGCAACGAAAGTGGAAAGGCACCTGACCAAGTCGGCGGCAGCCCTTCTACTCAGCTCCCACATCGGCTCTACCTTCAAGGGGATCGTGACCGGCGCGGGGGAGCAGGGGACCTGGGCGCGCATTTTTGATCCCCCCGTCGAAGGGAAGATCGTTCAAGGCTTCCACAACCTCGACGTCGGCGACAGGGTTTCGGTGAGGCTGCTGAGCGTCGATATCACGCTTGGCCACATCAACTTCTCCCGCCTCTGATCCCGAGCCCGAGCCCGATTTCGGATTTAAATTCGGGGTCGAGATTAAATCAGGATCAGGATCGGGCTCGAAAATTTGACTTAATCGTATTAAGTGACGCTATTGCACTGGGCCATACCAATTTTTTCCTGTTAAAGCTCAAACCCTTTCCTCGCAAACTTAAAATAATTTTATATATTTACGGCGAATAATGTAATATTATTATTTTTAATTAAAAAGCAGCCCGTGTATTACCAAATAACGCTTTAAATTTAATACAATTTAATTTAATATTGTTGTAACAATAAATAACTATTTTGGAGTGATATATGCCTTCAGTTGACAATTCAAAAATTTTAAGTAAAACTTCGCTTGTGGATACTTTTTCATATTTATATGAAAAAGATTTATGTTCTTGTTCCTCAGTGAGTAAAGGATGGAAAGTTGCGGCTTCAGATGATGATTTATGGCGAGCTCTTTTTTTAAGAGCATTCCCTAATAGAGAAAGTCATTTTCCTTTCGATTCTCAAAATAAAGTGCGCTTATCACAAAAAGAAATTTTCATGCTTAGGGATAATCTTGAACTCGGTCGATTTGTAGGGGAATCATTTCCCGAAAAAGGATGCTTTTTCCCTATACACAAAGGTGGAAACACTTTTTTTCTTTCTGAAACAGGCAATGTCTATACCTGGAATTCATGCACAGAAAAATTTGATCTTAAAATGAATTTATTGAATTTGAATCAAAGCAATGTGTCCTATTGCGCTAAACAAATATTTTCAGTTACAGATGATGCATTTGCTGTTCTTTTTAGAAGATCAGGCATTGAAATAGAACGGGGCAGGCATAACGCATCAAAAGTTGTTAAAGTAGCAGGGGATATTCTTAAATTTTTTGATACAAATATTGTTGCGCTTGGTAAAATTATTGATGTTAAATATGTTTTACTTAATGAAATTGATTTCCATGAAAAAGTAAAAGAATTGAGAGTTTGTGGTGAAAAAAAGAATTTGAGAGCTTCTGAATGTCGTCAATTTTTTGGAATAATGGAGTCGGGACCTTTAATTAATGTAACTGAAGAAATGATTCAAAGAAGTATATTAAGGGGCGGAGGCTCTGTATCTATTGCAAATATTAATCGCGGAAAATGTTTGATTTCAGACTTGAGTTATCGAAATTGTAAAGATGTTTTCACCGTTCGTCTTTTAGATATATCGAAAGGAACTGTGATTTTGAATGAAGTTGGTTCAGATATTTCCCCTGTATTTCCTTTGCATTCTGAATTTGCTGATGGCCATTTTGTTCTTTTCCCTGAAGATGGGAAATGCGCAATTATCGATCTTGATCCAAAAAGTCAGAACGCAAAAACAGAACTCCCTTTTGGAAGGGAGTTTGTTCGTCTGGCATCATTTACTCCTCAAGGGAAGCTGCTCCTAACTGATCTAAAATCAGCAATTATCCTTCTTGATCCAGAGAATGGGTGGCAGCAGATTGAAAGAATAAAGGTAGATTTCTTCAGAAATATAGGGTGTGATTTTAGAGCTGGTGAATATGTTATAAGTCATTGTTTTAGATTTGAAGAATTTAGGGTTTTCAATGGCCTTAATGATAAAGTTAACCTTCAATTTTCGGGTTCTAAAAACATCCTTATTTCTTTTTCCAGTGAAAAATATGCCTTTTTGATCGATCTTGAAAATGGCTCGTATAAAGCCGTGAAAAAAAGTCATCCTGAGTGGGGTCATGCAATTGGAAATGGGATGATCCTAAATGGACAAGAGCTATTTAATTTTAATCCTTCCATCGATAAGGTGCTTTTGAAATGGGCAGATGACTTTACTGAATGCAATGGATATGAACGATTTGGAAGACTTCCGGAATCGATTCGAAATGCTATTTATGGTGAATTATATCAAGTTTTATCTGAAAGAGGAAGATTGTCTTCCATTTCACCTTACTGGGGTATTGGGCAAGTTGCTTTCTATGAATGGAGATCCTCTGGAGTAGCCAGGGATGGGGATAAACCTGAGGCGATAAGACGCGTTGCTCGTCAGCTAGCCCAAAATAAGTAGTATCAAACTTCCCTTGCGCGAATCGGAAAACAGGTTACTCATGAGGCAGCAGAACCGCAGCCCCCTGAAATCGGCCCGCTCGCAGGTCGTCCAGCGCTTCGTTGGCCTTTTCCAGGGGGTAGGTCGTAACTTGCGTGTGCAGGGAGCATTTTGACGCCGCCTTAAAGAAGTCGCGCGCATCGCTGCGCGTCAAGTTCGCGACCGACTGAATATTTTTTTCTTCCCAGAGATCTTTGTAGGGAAAGCTGGGGATGTCGCTCATGTGGATTCCGCCGCAAATGCATCTTCCTCCCTTTTTGAGGGCTTTAAGCGATTTGGGCACCAGCGCGCCGACGGGGGCAAAGAGGATCGCCGCATCGAGGAGCTCCGGCGGCATTTGTGTCGAACTGCCCGCCCAGACAGCTCCGAGCTCCCTTGCAAACTTTTGCCCTTTGGTGTCCCCCTCGCGCGTGAAGGCGTAGACTTCCTTTTCCTCAAAGGTCGCAAGCTGGCTCAGGATATGGGCGGCGGCCCCAAAGCCGTAGATCCCCAACCTCTTCCCGGGCCCTGCCATCCGGTAGGCGCGGTAGCCGATGAGGCCGGCGCAGAGCAGGGGAGCGGCATGGGCATCGCTCATCCCCGGGGGAAGGGGGATCGCAAAATCTGCATGGCACACGGTATACTCGGCAAAGCCTCCATCCTTCCCATACCCGGTGAAGAGGGGATTGTCGCAGAGGTTCTCCTTCCCCTCGAGGCAGTAGGGACATTTTCCACAGGTTTTCCCCAGCCAGTAAGCTCCCACGCGCTCTCCCTTCGTAAATCCTTTCACATTTTTTCCCATTGCCTCGACGGTTCCGACGATCTCATGGCCGAGGATGAGGGGGAGCTTCGGATGGGGGAGCTCCCCATCCAGGATGTGCAGATCGGTGCGGCAGACGCCGCACGCGCCGACTTTGATCAGGAGTTCATCTTCCCTGGGAGAAGGTTTGGGGAGTTCGCGGAGGACGAGGGGGGAGCCCTGTTTTTCGAGGACCATGGCGCGCATAGGAGCTACCTGTTAACCTGGGGGAGGTGGGGGACAAAGGTCGAGATGTCAGGTTTTTTGAATGTAGCGTTGAAGCCTGATTCGGGGAAGGGGGGCCAGGTCATATTTTTTCCGAAGACGAGCACTTCGCCGCGCAGGATCAGGTTCTCTCCGCTGCGCCAGATCACGGCATTGTAAATTCTTCCCTTCCTGGGGTCGAAGACATGCCCGCGGAACTTGTCTGAGTCCTGGCCCGGCTTTGCTCCCCATACGATGTCTAGGCCGCAGTAGAAGGGATTGCCGATGATCCCCGGCGCCCGGGATTTGGGGCTGTCGATCGTGTCCTTCAGGGTCCCATCGTCTTCGTAGGTGGCAATGATGCGGCCGTAATATTTTCCCTGATAGGGGTAAACGGCGATCACTGAGGAGGGCCTTTTTGTCTTTTTGTCGAGGGTCTGCCAGAAACCTGTGGGGTCGCTCGCAAAGAGGGCTTTTGTAAAAAACAGGCATATAAAAAGGATGGCCAGACTGCGCTTTCCCATGAAATTTTCTCCACTTCAATTTAAAGGCCCATCCTCCCTATTAGCCCTTCATGTGTCAATGTTTTTTTATACCACACTCGGCCAGGAACCTGGAATTTGGACCGCTTCATAAGCCCCGGGGTTGGACGATCGCAAACGGGTTCATATTGTTAATATTGACCCGTTTGCGATCGTCCAACCCGGGGCTTTGACGCGCTCAAAAACCAAATTTCGAGGTTGTTTGGGTATATGGCCGAGTGTGCTCTAACGACTTGATGAAGTGGCCATTCCATTGATTTTAATTGTGTGTAAATATTTAATGCGAAACATGCGACGCATTAAGTTTTTCATCATCTTTCTTGCGATCTTTGCCGCGGTGGCCGCGATCGTCTTTGTGCTGACGAGGGAAAACGCTTTGGTCACGCATCCCAAAGGGATGATCGCGCGCAGCGAACTGGACCTCATTCACACGAACATCTTCCTCATGCTGATCGTGATCGTCCCGACCTTCCTCTTCCTGTTTTATACGGTGTGGAGATACCGGGTTAAAAATGCCAAAGCAAAGTACGACCCGGAGCATTCTCATGGGGTTTGGGGGACCGTGATTTTATGGGTGGTACCCTCCATCGTCATTGCCGTGATGTCTGTCATTACATGGAGAGCGGCGCACGAACTCGACCCTTACAGGCCGATTGAAAGCGAGGCTCCGCCGCTCACGATCCAGGTGGTAGCCCTCGACTGGAAGTGGCTGTTTATCTATCCGGAGCAGGGGATTGCGACTGTGAACTTTGTGCAGTATCCGGAGCGCACGCCGATCCATTTTGAACTTGCGGCCGATGGCACGCCGATGAATTCGTTCTGGCTGCCGCAGATGAGCGGGCAGATCTACGCCATGACGGGGATGGTGACGCAATTGCACATCATGGCCGATGGTCCGGGCGTCTACACGGGCAGGGCTGCCGAGATCAACGGGAAGGGGTATGCGGACATGACTTTTATCGCGAAGTCGACCTCTCTGGCGGATTTTGATGCCTGGGTGGCTGATGTTCGGGAGTCTCCGCTGCATCTGACCCTTCCTGTCTATGACGAACTTGCGAAAGATTCCCAAAATCACCCGATAACGCTCTATTCCCATGTGCGGGATGATCTATTTATGCATATCGTAATGAAATACATGCAGGTGCCATGAAGACCGACTTCTTTTTTGGAAAACTGACTTTGGACGCGCTGCCCCATGTCTGGTACACGATCGGGGGGACGGCCTTTCTTGTTATAATGGGCCTGGCTCTTGCCCTGTTCCTGACGAAGAAGAAACGCTGGGGATGGCTGTGGCGGGAATGGCTGACCTCGACCGATCCCAAAAAGATCGGGACCATGTACATGATCTTTTCGGCCCTGATGTTTTTTCGGGGGATGGTGGATGCGGGGATGATCTGGCTCCAGCAGTCGATCGCCGCCGATTCTTCGGGGTATCTCACCGCGGACCATTTCCAGCAGATTTTTACCTCCCATGGCGACATCATGGTCTTCTTTGTGACGATGGGGTTTTTCTTTGGCATCATGAACTGGATCGTTCCTCTGCAAATCGGGGCCCGCGATCTGGCGTTTCCCTTCCTCAATTCGCTCGGCTTCTGGCTCACTGTCGCTGGGGGGATCCTGATCAATCTTTTCTTTGTCATCGGGGGAGATTTTGCCAACACCGGGTGGCTGGCGATCACACCGCTCTCCGAGCTGGACTTCAACCCGAGCCCCGGCGTCGATTATCTGATCTGGAGCCTGCAGCTGTCGGGCCTGGGAAGCATGCTTGCGGGGATCAACTTTTTCGTGACGATCATCAAAAAACGGGCGCCGGGGATGACGCTGATGCGATTACCGCTTTTCGTATGGGCATCGCTTTGCGCCATGGTCCTCATCATCTCCGCCTTCCCCGTGCTGACCGCGACGACGCTGCTCATCTGGCTCGACCGTGTTGCCGACATGCATTTCTTTACGACGGGATTTGGCGGGAACCAGATGATGTACTTCAATCTGATCTGGATGTGGGGCCATCCGGAGGTTTATATCCTGGTCATCCCGGCCTTTGGGATGTTCTCGGAAATCGTCTCCACCTTTTCCCGGAAAAAGATCTATAGCTATACCTCGATGGTCGCGGCCGTCGTTTCCATTACGCTGCTCTCCTATCTGGTGTGGCTCCACCACTTCTTTACCATGGGAGCCGGGGCGGATGTGAACTCCTTTTTTGGAATCGTGACGTTGCTGATCGCGATCCCCTCGGGCGTTCAGGTCTTCAACTGGATTTTGACGATGTTCAAGGGGAAGGTCACCTTCGCCTCGCCCATGTACTGGTTTGTGGGTTTTCTTTGCACCTTTATGCTGGGGGGCATGGCCGGCCTCCTGATGGCTTCTCCTCCTGCCGATTTTCAGGTGCACAACAGCCTGTTCCTGATCGCCCACTTCCACACGATGATCGTCGGGGTCGCCCTTTTCGGGATTTTTGCGGGGATCTCTTACTGGTTCCCCAAGTGCACGGGATTTATCCTCGATGAGCGGCTGGGCAGGCGCGCCTTCTGGTTCTGGCTCATCGGCTTTTTTGTCTCCTTCATCCCCCTCTACCTGTTGGGATTCATGGGAGCGCCCCGGAGGATCGACCACTATGCCGCCTCGACCGGGTGGCAGCCCCTTTTCATCATTTCAATGGTAGGTTATGTGATCATCATGTGCGGGGTCGCCACCCAGGTGCAGCAGATTGTCAAAAGCGTGAGAGAGCGAAAACGGCATCGGGACAAGACGGGAGATCCCTGGGACGGCAGGACGCTGGAGTGGTCGATCTCCTCGCCGCCCCCCTTCTACAATTTTGCCGTGATCCCCACCGTTGCGAGCCACGAGGCATTCTGGGACAGCAAACAAAGCGGCCGCAAACCGAAGGTAAAGTATGAAGACATCGAACTTCCCAAAAATACGGGCATGGGGATCTACATTTCCGCTTTTGCCCTGGTGGCGGGCTTCTCCCTCGTCTGGCATATTTTTTGGCTGGCAGCAGTGGGTATTCTGGGGTCGATCGCCTGCGTCATCATCCGCTCGTTCGACGAGGATACGGAATATGTTTTGAGCGCAGACGAAGTCGAGCGGATGGAAAAGTCAATGGGGCGGGGATAGGCGATGGAAAGCGATATAAAAATGTTCGGGTTCTGGGTTTACCTGATGACCGATCTGGTGATCTTTGCCGTGCTGTTCGCAACTTTTATTGTTCTGCGGGGCAATACCTTCGGCGGGCCCACCGGCCACGAGCTTTTCAGTTTGCCCTCTGCACTTGCGGAGACGCTCGTGCTGCTCACAAGCAGTTTCACCTGCTCGCTGGGGACCCTTTCGGTCATTCGAAAACAAAAGAACCTGGCCGTTTTCTGGTTCCTTTTGACATTTGTTCTGGGACTCTCTTTCCTCTACATCGAAATCTCTGAATTTTCCCAGTTTGTGCGCGTTGGGGCCAGCCCGCAACGGAGCGCCTTCCTCTCCTCCTTCTTCACCCTGGTGGGCACACATGGATTGCACATTTCTGTGGGATTGTTGTGGATGGGCGTCGCCATGTATCGCATCAGGTTTCGGGGGCTCTCCGCGCACGACGTCTCCAGGATTTTCCGGATGGCTTTTTTCTGGCACTTCCTCGACATCGTGTGGGTCTTTATATTTACCGTCGTTTACGGAATGGGACACCTTTTAAAGTAAGGATTGCGTATGCATTCAAAATCTTTGACAGCGCGCGTTTTGGGCTTCGCCTCCTCGCTCGTCCTGACCGTAACCTCTTTTCTCATTTTTTTTCGGCCCGACTTTTTCCACCTTGAACTCAAAATAAATCTTGTCGCTGTTTTGGTTCTTGCTGTTCTACAGGCGACGTGCCAGTCCATTTTTTTCCTGAACATCCTGGGAGAGAAAGGCCCCCGCTGGAACCTGGTGATCTTCGCATCCACCATTTCCGTCATTCTCATCATTATCATTTTCTCCATCTGGATCATGAACCACCTCAACTACAACATGATGATGCATTAGCGTGCAATTCCCTCTTTACTTTATGGGTGGGATAAATTAGATGTACGGATAGAAACATCGATCTATAGGCCGCTTTAAGATGAAGAAGATATTCAAAGTTATCCTGGCTGTTCTCATTTTTCTCGCAACGGTCGCCCTCTCAGTGTATTACATCAGCGTCAACGAGATCGCCGTGCTCGAGCCGAAAGGGATGATCGGGGAAAAGGAGAGCGAGCTGATCATCACAGCTTCTCTTTTGATGCTCATCGTCGTGATCCCTGTGTTCATCCTGACGTGGGTCTTTGCCTGGAGATATCGGGAGGGCAATGAGAAGGCCCGGCATGCGCCCGACTGGGAGCACAACTACATCGCCGAGTACTGCTGGTGGGGTGTCCCCGTCGTGATCATCATTATCCTGGCAGTCATCACCTGGAAATCGAGCCACGATCTCAACCCGTTTAAGCCGATCGACATCGGACAGGCCGGCGATTCAGATCCAGGTCGTCGCGCTCAATGGAAGTGGCTCTTCATTTATCCCGACTATGGGATTGCGACGGTCAATCCATCCAGTTCCCCGAAAAGACTCCCTCGAGCTTTCGATCACCTCCGATGCGCCGATGAACTCGTTTTGGATCCCCCAGCTCGGTGGACAGATCTACGCGATGCCTGGCATGGACTCCAAACTCCACCTGATCGCCAGGGAGACGGGAACTTTCAGAGGCGTCTCCGCCAACTTAAGCGGCAGAGGATTTGCGGGGATGACTTTCAAGGCCATCTCCTGCACCGATGAGGAATTTACCCAGTGGGTGGCGCAGGGTGAGAAAATCGCAGGGGCAGCCTTGACCTCAACGCCTACAATCAACTGGTCTATACCCAGCGAATACGACCGGGTGAAGTACTACGTGTTGGGAGAGCCCGATCTCTTCAATCAGATTGTCAATAAATATATGATGCCGGCCATGTAATAAGAGGAACGCTATGTTTGGAAGATTGACCTTCATGCTTTGGAGCACGACTGGATCGAGTATGTGGCTGACCTTTCCATGATCCTGGGCGCGCTTGCGCTCATCGGTCTGGTGACCCATCTGAAACGCTGGGGATGGCTGTGGAAAGAGTGGATCACATCGGTCGACCACAAAAAAATTGGGATCATGTACATCCTTTTCTCCTTCCTCATGCTGGCCAAGGGGCTTGTCGACGCAGGTGATGATGCGCGCCCAGCAGGCCATTGCGGTGGGGGATTCGATGGGGTATCTGGGGGCGGAGCACTACCAGCAGCTTTTTACGGCCCATGGCGTGACGATGATCTTCTTCGTCGGGATGGGGGTGATGTTCGGGCTTATCAACCTGGTCCTCCCGCTGCAGATCGGTGCGCGCGATGTCGCCTTTCCTTTCCTGAACAATTTGAGTTTTTGGCTCTTTGCTGCGGGAGGGATGTTCATCTTCGTCTCGCTCGTCATCGGCAATTACGCGGGTACGGGATGGTCCTCCTATCCGCCTCTAGCCGGGATTAAATACAGCCCCGGCGTCGGGGTCGACTATTGGCTGTGGAGCGTGCAGATCTCCGGGGCGGGGACGCTGCTATCCGGGATCAATTTCCTCGTGACGATTTTAAAGATGCGCTGTCCCGGGATGACGCTGATGAGAATGCCTGTCTTTGTCTGGGCATCTCTTGTCACGATGGTCCTTGTTATTTTTGCGTTTCCGATTTTGACGGCGACGACAGCGATGCTCTCGACCGACCGGCTTCTCGATACGAAGATTTTTACGCCCGATTTCGGCGGCAACCCGATGATGTACATCAACCTGTTCTGGGCCTGGGGGCATCCCGAGGTCTATATTCTTGTTTTGCCGGCGTTCGGGATCTTTTCTGAGGTCGTTCCCGTCTTTTCCCAGAAAAAGCTATTCGGCTACACCTCAATGGTTTGGGCACTTGTCGCCATTACCTTCCTTTCCTTCGTCGTCTGGCTCCACCACTTCTTTACGATGGGGGCCGGTGCGAACGTCAATGCCTTCTTTGGGATCATGACGATGATCATCGCTGTTCCAACCGGGGTCAAAATTTTCAACTGGCTCTTTACGATGTTCCGGGGAAAGGTCAAGTTCACAACGCCGATGTACTGGTTTTTGGGCTTCATCATCACGTTTACCGTGGGTGGCATGACGGGCGTGATGATGGCGATCCCGCGCGATCGACTTCCAGGTGCACAACAGCCTCTTTCTGATCGCCCATTTCCACAATGTGATCATCGGCGGGGTCGTGTTCGGATTTTTTGCCGGGTACACCTACTGGTTTCCCAAATTCATCGGTTTCAAACTCAATGAAAAGATCGGCAAATACGCCTTCTGGTGCTGGCTCTGGGGATTTCTCCTCGCCTTTATCCCGCTCTATCTGCTTGGGTTCATGGGGGCGACGCGTCGATTAAACCATTACGATGCTCCCGAGTGGCAGCCCCTATTCATCGTCGCTGGCATTGGCGCTGTAGTCATTATGATCGGTTTCGGCCTCCAGCTCCTGCAGATCTACGTCAGCATCCGGGACCGGAACAAGAATCGGGACCTGACGGGAGATCCCTGGAATGGCAGGACTCTCGAGTGGTCGACCACATCGCCTCCTCCCTTTTACAACTTCGCCTTCATTCCTGAGGTCCATGAACGCGATGCCTGGTGGGTTATGAAACACGTCAAGGCCAAGGACAATGCCCCGATCGTTTATGAAGATATCCACATGCCCAAAAACACCCCGATGGGCTTTTATATCGGCGCCTTTAGCTTTGTGCTCGGTTTTGCGCTCATCTGGTGGATGTACTGGCTGGCGATTGTCGGCGCGGTAGGCATCGTTGCCGGCGTCATCGCCCACCTCTATCAAAAGCATCCCGATTACCATGTGCCTGCAGCGGAAGTGGAACAAATCGAAAGGAGAGGACAACGCGTATGAAACACCCTGTGGCGATTTCTCACGAGCCATTTCCCGATCCCGACCACAGCCCCTACGCGAGAACGGTGATCGGCTTTTGGATCTACCTGATGAGCGATTTTATCCTCTTCGGGTCCCTGTTTGCTGTCTATGCCGTGCTAAGCGCCAATACCTACGGGGGTCCCTCGACAAAAGAGATCTTTTCTCTTCCCTTCTACTTCATCCAGTCGCTCGTCCTCCTCTGCTGCAGTTTTTTCAGCGGCCTCGGAGGCGCCTCTGCGCACCGGAAAAATAAAAACCTCACGCTGCTGTTTTTCAGCCTCACCTTCCTGTTGGGCGCGCTTTTCCTCGGGTTCATGGTAGCCGACTTTTCCGATCTGATGGCCATGGGCAACGACTGGAAAAGGAGCGGGTTCCTGTCCGCCTACTTCACCCTTGTGGGCACCCATGGCGTCCACGTCGTCTTCGGGCTCCTGTGGATCCTCGTCCTGCTCTTTCCCGTCTGGAGGGAGGGGATCGACCACGTGAGCATCAGGAGGCTGACCTGCCTGAGAATGTTTTGGCAATTCCTCAACATTGTTTGGGTCTTCGTCTTCTCCTTCGTCTACCTGATGGGAGTGAAGTAATGGTGGCTTTATTTTTGAAAAAATCCGTTAACCAGGAACAGATATGATCGACTCCCATCATGGTTGGAACTTCAGCTTTAAACCGCAATTCCTGGGGTTTGTCGTCTCCCTCATTCTAATGGTCTCCCTCTATCGGATCGTCTCCCATTACGAACTCACCGATTTCCTTCTGACCGTCACCATTTTCGGGGCCTCGATCCTCATGGCGCTCTTTCAGCTCGTCTTCTTCATGCACCTCGGCTTTGCGGCAAAACCCCATTGGCCACTGATCACCTTTGCATTCACGGTGCTCGTCATCTTTGTCGTTGTCGGTGGGACCCTGTGGATCATGAATAACCTCGAATACAACCTGATGCCCCCGATGCAACACTAGGAAGGTAATGGAGATACAAACAGCAACCTCACTTCCCCCTGCAGACCGCGCGAGAGCCTATTTGCAGCTCGTAAAGCCCGGGATCATCATGGGCAATGGGATCACGGCGGCAGGGGGCTTTGCCCTCGCCTCTCTAGGGTCCCTGGACCTCAGCCTGTTTTTATTTACCCTGATGGGACTCTCCCTCATCATCGCCTCGGGCTGCGCCTTCAATAATTACATCGACCGCGATGCCGACAAAAAGATGGCCAGGACCCAAAACCGCGCCCTGGCAAAAGGGGATATCTCCTTTAGGAATGCTCTGGTCTTTGCCTGTGTTCTCGGCATCGCCGGCACCCTCATCCTCACCTTCCTTGTCAACCTGACCGCGGCCCTCCTCGCCCTCGTCGGCTTTGCCGTTTACGTCTTTTTCTACAGCCATTTGAAATACCGCACCGTGCACGGCACTCTGATCGGCAGCATCGCCGGCGCTATCCCTCCCGCCGTCGGCTACTGCGCGGTCACCAACCTGATCGACGGGGGAGCGCTCCTGCTTTTTCTGATGATCGCCCTCTGGCAGATGCCCCATTTCTACGCCATTGCGATCTACCGCCTCGAAGACTACGCCGCCGCGCAAGTTCCCGTGCTGCCCCTCGTGAAAGGGATGCGCTCAGCCAAGGTGCAGATGGTCCTCTACGTCATTGCCTTTGTTATCGCCTCTGCGATGCTCACTCTGTGCGGCTACGCCGGCACCGTCTACCTCGTCGTCACCCTCCTGCTCGGCGCCGCCTGGATCATTCTTTCTTTCCAGGGATTTAAGACGGAAAATGATCCCCTCTGGGGGCGGAAAATGTTCCTCTTTTCCCTCATCAACGTCACCGCGCTTTGTGCAGCGATGTTCTTTGTTTTTTAGTGGGAAATATTTCCACACTCTCCTACCATCCCTCCACTCAGATCGTTTTTTACAAATTTTTATTAGAGAGGCGAGGATTTATGGCAGTGAAATTGTATGATGTGGTCGGCGTGGGAAATCCTTTTTACGATCGGATTCTGCATGTGGACGATGAGACCTTTGCCGAAACGGGTTTGGTAAAGGGCGTTCCCGATTTCTCAGATGATCTGGCCAAAGTGAACCGCACATGGGAAAAATGCCTGAAGGGCCGAGAGCATAACCAGTGGTCACTGGGCGGCAGCGGCACGAATGTCATCAAGGCACTGGCCCATTTTGGACACCGCTGCGCCCTTTATGGGATGATCGGCAGTAAACCTGATTCGCTAGAGGTCGATGCCAGAGGGGCCACAGTTTTGGACCGTCTCAAACAGCTGGAAATCACTTCGCTGCTGGGCCAAGGAAAAGACGTGACCGGTTTCGTTAACTGTTTTGCTACCGAGGGTGAGAGAACGATGCAGGCCTACCTCGGAGCGGCAGGGGAGATTACCGAAGATATCTACGTTCCTGAAGCCTTTAGTGCAGTTAAGCTCGTCCATCTCGAAGGGTATTCCTCTCTCTATAAAAAGCTCATGGTAAGGGGGATCACCCACGCAAAAAATGCGGGCGCCCAAGTCTCTTTGGATTTAGCCGGCACGAATATCATCACTTTTCAAAAGGAAAAATTTGAACAGAACGTGCCGCGTGTAGACTATCTCTTTGGCAACGCTGAAGAGATGCAGGTCTATACCGGCCATAAGTACGAGCAAAAGGAACGAATCGGCTCCCCATTGGATCCATTGAAGGATATTGTGGAGAACTTCGATCAAAACCAGTGCGTCGTTGCCACCGATGGAGCGCGAGGCTGCTGGGTCAAGCCCGCCTGGCAACCGGATGCGTTCCATTCACCCGCCCAAAGGGTTGCTGGCATTGTAGACCTGATTGCGGCGGGAGACCTTTTCTGCAGCGGCTTCCTCGATGGAGTTCTGCGTGGGCAGGGCCCTGAAAAGTGTGCCAGAAAAGGGCACGTGTGTGCCAGCATGATCATCCAGAACGAAGGCGCGGAGCTGCCGAAAGGAGATTGGAAATCTTTAAGAGCCTATATGGAAAGGGCTTGATTTTCCCTGTGGCCTACCGATGACGAAAGGGCCTTAAACGGCCCTTTTAAAAAAATGCATCCAGCACCTGACTTTTTAGTGGGAAATATTGCCCGGCTTTTCTATGCTTTTTTAAACAAATAATGTAGTGAAGTTTTTATGATGGAAGCCGCGCTTCTTCTCGATCTGCTCAAAAAACGTTTTGGTTTTTCCGCCTTCCGACCGGGCCAGATGGAGGCGATCCAGGCCCTCCTTCAGAGGGGGCGCCTCCTCTGCATCCAACCTACGGGCCACGGCAAGTCCCTTCTCTACCAGCTCCCTTCCTGCCTGCTCGAAGGGATCACCCTCGTTATCTCCCCTCTGCTCGCCCTGATGCGCGATCAGATCGAGCACCTCAATCACCGCTTTCAGATCCCTGCCGCCTCGGTCAACAGCGACCAGTCGGAAGAGGAGAACGCCGATGCAAAACAAAAGGCCCTACGCGGAGAAATTAAAGTATTGTTTGTCTCGCCCGAGCAGCTCGACCACATCGACCGGTTCACCTTTCTTCTCGAGCTCAACGTTTCTCTCGTCGTCGTCGATGAGGCCCACTGCATCTCCACCTGGGGCCACGATTTTCGTCCGAGCTACCGGCAGATCCTCCACTTCATCCAAGCGCTTGAACAAAAGACCCCCTCCATCAAAATCCTCGGGCTGACAGCTACCGCTGATGACAGGGTCGAAAAGGATATCGTCAGGCAGCTCTCTTCTGCGGCAAAGCAGGTCGACGTCTTCCGGGAACAGATGGACAGGCCCAATATCGAGCTCTCCATGATCCCTGTGAGTGGCATCGCGTCCAAACTCCTCCTTTGCACCCAGCTGATGGGAGAACTTAAAGGTTCAGGACTCATCTACTGCGCTACACGGGAAAATACCGAACTTGTCGCTGAGTACCTGCAGCAGCAGGGGGTCAGCATCACTGCCTACCACGCAGGACTTGGACCCGAAGAAAAGAGAAGGATCCAATCCGCCTTTTCCTCCGATGCCTACAAAGCGGTCGCTGCGACGACTGCGCTCGGCATGGGGATCGACAAATCGAACCTCCGGTTTATCATCCACTTCGATATTCCCGGCTCGATCACGGCTTACTACCAGGAGGTCGGCAGATGCGGCCGCGATGGCCTTAAAGCAGAGGGGGTCCTCCTCTACGATCCTGCCGACAGAAAAATTCAGGAGTACTTCATCGACTCGGCGCTCCCGACGGAGGAGGATTTTGAACAGATCTTAAGTAGTGTGCGCATGGCCGAAGAGCCTCCCAACCTCACTAAAATCAGACGGGCGACGGGGCTGCATCCCACCCGCGTTCTGATCGTCGTCGCAGAGCTCGTCGAGCAGGGCCACCTTGTGAAAGAGAGCGTCAAAGGGGTTCAGGTCTATAAGATCACCGAGCAGAATGCTCCGCTCGATTTAAGCCGTTACCTCAACCAGCACGCCGTTAAGATCCACGAGCTCGACCAGATGCTTGGGTATGCGCAGCAGACGGCAGGATGCAGGATGGCCCTCCTCCGCAAGGCCCTCGGCGATAAGGACCCCGCCGCTTGCGGCCATTGCGACATCTGCCTTCCCCGAGCCCAGCATTCCCTATTTGCCCCCGATGCCCACCTCGCTCCCCAGCAGTGGCTAGCTAGCCGCCCTATCCCGATCGCAGAGACGAGGACCTACCGGATCTCGCCCGGCCTCAGCCTCCTCGACGGCAAGCTCCGCTCGCCCCTCTTCGTCCGCTTCATGAAAGAAAGGGCTGAAAAGGAAGAGATCGACAGTGAGCTTCTCGGCCTCCTCAAAACCCACGCCACAAGCCTTGCCGCTACCACACCGTTTACCGCCCTCGTCCTCCTCCCTTCCACCACGTGGATGGCCAGGGGGAGTGTCGGCAGGGCGCTCGCCGAGCATCTCGACATTCCTTTTTTCGATGCTCTTCTTTTGTGGAAAACACCCCCGGAAAAAAGGCAGGGAGAATTGCTCAATAACGACCAGAGGCAGTACAATGTCCAGGAAAAGATGCAGGTGAACCCCGATCTCAAGGTCCCGCCCGGCCCCCTTCTTCTCCTCGACGATTACATCGGCTCGGGCGCCACGTTAAAGGAAGCTGCCAGGGTTCTGCGCAAAAAGACGGATGCTCCCTTCGTTCCCCTGACCATTGCCAATCTGAAATGGCGCCTCGGCAAAGCCGGATTTATATAGATATCTATCTTTTCCAGAGGGGATTTTCCGGGACGATGCCCAATAGAAATTCTTCCATGGGAATAACGGGAAAACCGCGGTAGCTCTCGACCCGCTTTCCTGGGATCACAAAGAAGCAGGTCGCCTCAGGGAACTCCTCTTTAAAAGCAGTCAGCGCCCTGACATCGTCCGGGCCCAGATTTGGACTGCGTTTGACCTGTTCCTAAAAACGTGTTCAAACGTGTTTATTTTTAATTTCGCTCTCTGAGTGACCGTCCGGTTTGCGAGATTTCTCCCTCCCGGCTGTGACATTGTCTCGACAAAGATGGTGAACACATCTCTGCTGCGGTTTCTAGAGTCCTGCCTGGAACAGTCACGGGTTGCCCCGTTTCCAATCGGCGATGGAACCTGTCCAAAAGAATGGTTTTTACTTGACGATAAGGCGTATACCGTCCGATCTCAGGATCGCCAAATCTTCTGGCATAGTTCTGCGCGGCAATCCGATCCGACATGTCCTCATGTCCGCAATGCAGACATTGAAAGCGGTCATTCTTGCGATTTCGATGGTCCACAAATTCGCAAAAAGGACAGCTTTGAGAGCCATAGGCGGGATTGACCTGCTCATGACGGAAACCTTCCGCCAACGCTTTAAAAGCAATTCGATCTTGTAGTTTACCCCTCAACCAGCCGGAGAGCCTTCTATTCACTTGTTTGGACTTGTCATACTTGAAAATATGGCTCAGATCTTCTGTGATCAGGATCGAAGGTTTTTTTTCCTGGATGAGTTGGTTGATTGAGGTATTGATTTCTTTTTCCAATGTAGCACTGAACCGTTTGGCAGTGGCATGGTGTTTCTGCTTGCCGAGATTATATTTTCGAAGGTTTTTTGCCTTTTTGGGATTGGAAGTTCTCTTTTCAATGGCATGCAATTTATGACGTTTTTGCATTTTCTGGTGTCGATTTTCCGAGACTTCGGTAAGTATTGCACCAAATTGGGTCCCATAACGAATGCCTTGGGTATCCGTCATGACTTCGGTGTATCCAAAGTCAACCGCCTCAAGGGGTGTTGTAGGCGGGCTTCTTCTTTTTTAATTCCTGGGGGATATGAATGGCGACGTTTCCTTCTGATAGGACGAGGGTAATTGTGCCTGAAACAGGCGTTTTTCCAGACAGGGGGATACAAATCCTCTTGCCTGGGACCAGGGACATGATTTTGATATATTGACGTCCCTCGTGTTCGAATAGATCATAACAGTCGGCGTCGAATCGGATACTTCTGGCTTTTTTTACAGCAGGTGGTTTTCCTTTGCATTGTCTGGTTATTCTTCGCACATAGCCTGCAATATGCTTCCGTAGGAGATCTTCAGTGGCAAAGGGGGGTTCAGGGCATTTCCCCTGCATCATAGAGGAAAACTGTGAGTAGCCTTTTAGAAGCCAGTAGGCATAATGGCGCTCTGTTTCTGAGAGATCTTTTCGATGGGAGATCTTTAGGCGGACTTTGACAAAGGTGGACTGCCAGTATTTATCCCATGTTTCGACTGCATCGTCAAGAGCGAGTTTCCAATGGCGGGCCTGCAATCCGTGGGATGATCGATAGCATTGTTTGATCATTTCATCCCGGAGGGTTCGAGGTCTTCCCAAATGAGGTTGGCGTTTCCATGCCTGGAAATGGTGGAGCCATACCTGTTTTTCGCAGGTATATGCCTGGCATAGGCTTTCGAGAGCTTTTTGTTTTTTTGCGTTGAGTGGAAGTGCTTTACGCTTGACAGTTCTCATTGTCTTTTGCCATTTCCATCAATTGCACGAAGTGTTTTCGTTTATAATTTAACACTGGACCAGTATCTTCCAATCTTTCATCGATGATTTTCCCTGCCGCCAAACAGAAAGATTCTACAGCATTTTTCTGCGAAATCAAATCCTTTTTTTTACCTGTACTGGACACACGGCAATAAGTGACCAGCCATCGTTTTTTGGCTTTTTGTCCAGTTATACATACTGTAATCGCGTTTTCGCCTATGCCTCCTTGGGCGAAAGCGCGATTACAGTATATATGATAAGGCCGATCAGTAATGGAACGATGGGCTTTAAATATGCCTTTGCGAACCCTTCTTTGCAGGTTTTTTGTTGTCCTTCCGATTAATGAACCGAATTCACGCAAAGAATTTGTGCTCTTCATGTCTGCGTATTTTCACATTTGCGCATGTTTTTGGGTTACTATTAATCACTCTATTGCCCAAAAACCTTTGGGCCCATACACGATGAAGTCCACCTCGAGTTTTGTCTGGGTCCGCCAAAAGGAGAGGAAATGGGGCTGAACTTTGAATATGCTAACGCAAATAGCATTTTCCAATGTAAAATGCTATTTGCGGTAGCATATTTTCATGTCCTGATGTAAGGCGTTGTCAGTTAATTGTTTAAATTGATTGATTTTTGCGAGCATAGAGCCTCGCAGGAAGGGAATTGCAGAATAAAGGGTTGAATCTTCAAGAAAATCCAGTATACTGGTGCATAAAAAATTGCACAGGTTGCCCCTATGAAAAAACACTTCCTCTTTCTCTCTTTGTGCCTGCCTGTCCTCCTACTAAGCGCTCCCCTGCAGGACCGGAAGATCGAGCCCGCAGCCCTCTCAGAATTGACGTCCGCCCTGGGGATCCCGGCCGGCGCAAATCCCCTCGAGGAGACCCAGAAGCGGTGGCTCCGCAGAAGCGGCATAGAAAGGTGGGAGCAGACCGAGATCAGTGCAGAGCAGCGCCAGTATGTCTTGAGCTGGGGGCAAAAACAGGGGATCTTTTCCGATTGGCTCCCTTCCCAACCCTCCTATGACAGCGCCCTCATCCTCGGAGCGACCACGGTGCATATGCAGATGAGGCTAGACTACCTCGTCAAGCTTTGGAAAGAAGGAACCCGCTTTAAGGAGATCGTCTGGCTCACAGGAGACAGGCCGCTGGACAAAAGAGTCGATGGGTTGACGGACAGATGTGCAAATGAGTCGGAGGCCTCACACATCCTGTGGAAAGAGGCAAACCTGCCTGCAGAGATGCGCTCTCTTCCCGTCCGCTTCATCGCCGTCCCCATGAAAGGGGATAAGCGGCCCAATACGGAAGACACCATCATCGCCTGGCTGGAAACGAAGCCTTCCGCACAAAAGGCCCTCTTCGTCTCCGACCAGCCCTTCTGCGGCTACCAGTTTGCAGTTGTCAGGGGATGTCTTCCCGACACGATCGACTTTGATCTGGTGGGGAAGGGCGCCGATCCCTCGAGCCACCCGCTGGCAGCGGCGATCACCCTCGACTCGATCGCGCGCTGGCTCTATGAAGACAATAGGACTAAAAACTGACACAGATCTACTGCTTCTCCCGTTTCCACTGCGCAAGCAGGGACTCTGCCTCTCGAGGACTCTTGGATGAGGCCAGCAAGGCAATCCGTTCTATGTTGAATTCCTTCACAATGGGGTTCATTTTTCCCCCCACCCCGATTTTTGAACTCCTCAATGGAATTGGAAATTTTATTAACTTTAGCATTCCAAACCAGATATTGATCGATTTGTTTCAAGGTTGACTTATCCAATAGGGGAGCTACATGAGAGTTCGGATTGAGCATGGGGTCATTTTGGAAAAGAGTTTGTTTAAGGAAATCTTCTTCCGGAAAACCCGACACAGGATCCTCTCTGAAGCGATCGAATAACCTTTTGGTCATCTCTTCACTCCCTTCTCCTTCCGGGTTAAGGCCAAGGGTTGTAAAAAGGGGAACTCCCTCCTTTTCGCCGGTGCAAAGGACCGCATAATGGATTCCATCATCAAAGAAGGAATGCATTTTTTGATGCGCAGAGATATTCGAAAAGCAGAGGAATTGTCCGGGTTTTGCTTTATGCGAAAGGGAAGTGGTCGTAGTAATTAAACCCTTTAGAGGGTTCATTGAATAGGGAACCTCTTCTTCTATATGATCGGACATTTGAAGGATGAGATGATTGTGGGCTAAGCCATTAAAAAGAGGGTCGAACTTTTCCCTCAAAACTCCCTGGATCGCTTTCCAATAGGCAGCCTGGCAGGAGGTCACACTTTCCAGGAGGCTGGGCCCAGTAAGCAATGCGTCCAAAGCATAGGTGGCAGATAGAGATTCTTTTGCATCAAAACCGAACCTTTGATTCTTGACTGGATCCTCGAGCCTTTTTATTGGATGATGAAGACGGTGAAAAGCATGAGAAGGTAAATAGCCGTTATAAAGAGGACCGTTCCCGGACTTCAATGGCAGCCCGACGCTGTCTATATCCAGATAAGGCAAACGCCGTTGCTGTCCCCGAGCCATACATGCTTTATAATACTGCAGCGGAGTAAAAACCCCCTTGTCCAGCAAATCGGGATTCCGGGCATAGCCTTCCATCCGGGTCTGATTTTGGCGCGCAATCTCTTGGATGGTTTGGATGGCGATCCTCTTGAGATCCTCTCCAATTTGATCCAGGAAAGACATCTTGGGACCCGCTACTATAGGGGTTGGTAAAGCACTCGGCGGGGCGGGCTCTTCTTTCAGGATCTTGCAGACCAGTTTGTGGCGGGGCCAATCACTTTTTTGGCATGGGAAACCGCAGTAAAGAGCTGCTTTGCAGGCAGCGCACTTTAAGAGAGTCTTGTCTTCTGAATGATGGTCTGGATTGTAAGCGCACTTGCCCTTTACTGAAGAGTAGTGCTGGATTAGTGCAGTTTGGGGGCCTGTTACTTGTTTTAATGTGGACATAACAACCTAATTTGTTTAGAAATTGCGATGTTAAAAATTATTAATCTGCTCGCAGCGGCGATCACCCTCGATTCGATCGCGCGCTGGCTCTATGAAGACAATAGGACTAAAAACTGACACAGATCTACTGCTTCTCCCGTTTCCATTGCGCAAGCAGGGACTCTGCCTTCCAAACACTCTTTGATGAGGCCAACATGGCAATCCGTTCTATGTTGAATTCCTTCACAATGGGGCTCAATTTTCCCCCACCCCGATTTTTGAACTCCTCAATGGAATTGGAAATTTTATTAATTTGAGCATTCCATACCATGTATTGATCGATTTGTTTCAAGGCTGACTCGTTCAACTTGGGAGCTACATGAGAGTTCGGATTGAGCATGGGGTCATTGTGGAAAAGAGCTTGTTTAAGGAAATCTTCTTTTTCCTGAAAACCCGACTCAGGATCCTCTCTGAAGCGATCGAATAACCTTTTGGTCATCTCTTCACTCCCTTCTCCTTCCGGGTTAAGGCCAAGGGTTGTAAAAAGGGGAACTCCCTCCTTTTCGCCGGTGCAAAGGACCGCATAATGGATTCCATCATCAAAGAAGGAATGCATTTTTTGATGCGCAGAGATATTCGAAAAGCAGAGGAATTGTCCGGGTTTTGCTTTATGCGAAAGGGAAGTGGTCGTAGTGATTAAACCCTTTAAAGGGTTCGTTGAATGTGGAAGCTCTTCTTCTATAAGATCGGACATTTGAAGGATGAGATGATTGTTGTAAGAGCCGTTAAAAAGAGGATCAAACTTTTCCCTCAAAACTCCCTGGATCGCTTTCCAATAGGCAGCCTGGCAGACGGTTATGCTTTCCAGGAGGCTGGGACCGTTAAGCAATGCGTCCAAAGCAGAGGTGGCAGATAGAGATTCTTTTGCAGCAAAACCGAACCTTTGATACTTGACTGGATCCTCGAGGCGTTTTATTGGATGATAAAGACGGAGAAAAGCATGGGAAGGTAAATAGCCGTTATAAAGAGGACCGTTCCTGGAGCTCAGTGGTACTTCGATGCTGTCTTTATCCAGGTAGTCCAAACGATGTTGCTGTCCCAGAGCCATACATGCTTTATAATACTGAAGCGGAGTAAAAATCCCCTTGTCCAGCAAATTGGCACTCTGGGCATAGCCTTCCATCCGGGTCTGATTTTGGCGCGCAATCTCTTGGATGGTTTGGATGGCGATCCTCTTGAGATCCTCTCCAATTTGATCCAGGAAAGACATCTTGGGACCCGCTACTATAGGGGTTGGTAAAGCACTCGGCGGGGCGGGCTCTTCTTTCAGGATCTTGCAGACTAGTTTGTGGCGGGGCCAATCACTTTTTTGGCATGGGGAACCGCAGTAAAGGGCTGCTTTGCAGTCAGCGCACCTTGAAAGGGTCTTGTCTTCTGAATGATGGTCTGGATTATAGGCGCACTTGCCCTTTACTGAAGCGTAGTGCTGGATTAGTGTAGTTTGGGGGCCTGTTACTTGTTTTAATGCGGACATAGAAGCCTAATATGTTTAGAGATTGCGCACTTAAAAAATATTTATAAGTATAAATTATGTATATTTTCTAAATAAAACGCAATCGCTATTCCTGCATCTCTGATGCACGGAACCTTTGCTTTTTCTCGTAGAGAAGAAGCAGGGGCACCGTGATAAAGATCGAGGCGACGACGACGATCGTCAGGGGGTAGACCGTAGCGTCGTAGAGGGCGCTCGTCAGGCCCACGACGAGGGCGGCGAGCAGCAGACGCGCGCTGGTGATAAGGCTGGCGGTGACCCCTTTGATATGGGGGAGGATCTCCATCCCTTCGGGGAAATAGAGGCCAAAGACCCAGTTCGCTCCAAAGGCGTAGATCACCATTCCTACGGTGAGCAGATAGGGATCGCGGGGAGCGGCAGCTGTTACGGCAGCAAGCACGACCCCACCGAGCACACACAAAACCATCCCGACTTTTTTCACTTGGGGGATTCCCCATTTCGCAATGGCGCGGTTAAGGACCAGGCTTCCAACGACCCAGCCGCCGAGGAGGGCTCCCTGGATCAGGGGGAAAATGGCTTTGCTCATCCCAAATTCCACAACGAAGAGGACCGAGGTCCCCGACAGGAAGGCGATGTAGGCGGCAAAGAGGAGGCTGACGGTAAGGGTGACCTGCCAGAAGGCGACGCAAGTAAACGCCTCTTTGAAATCTGCAAGGACCGACTTCATTTTAAAGGCGGTTCTTTTTTCTTTGGGGAGGGTCTCCTTAAAAAAGAAGATGCAGATCGCGAGGCTGATAAACACGAAGAAGCCTATCGCCAGGAAGTTGGACCGGAAGCCGAAGGCCCCATTCAGGTAGCCGCCGAGCAGGGGAGCGCCTGCCATGATCACAGGAATGATCGTGTTCAGACTGTTCATGGCGGCGATCGCCCGCTCCTTCTGGAAGGCATCGAAGAGGATCGCGGTCCCGAGTGTAAAGCACCCGCCGCTTCCAATCCCCTGTAAAATGCGGCCGATGAGCATCTGGTCGAGATCCTGGGCCATAATCGTCAGGATGCTTCCTCCCAAAAAGAGCCCAAGGGCAGCCATCAGCGGCTTTTTGCGGCCAAACGCATCCGACAGGGGACCGTAGAATGGCCCTGCGACGCAAATCCCGACAAAGTTCCAGGTGAGAAGGCTCTGGATCGCCCCTTCCGAGGCGGAGAACCAGACCATCATGTCGGGAAAAGCGGGGAGGTAAATATCAGTTTCAATGCACGCAGCAATAAAAACGACGATGATGAGAAATAGATATCTGAATTCTTTTTTGGCAGCCATAGGAACTCTTTATTGAAGATCCCCATTTTAGCTGGAAAGGGATTATTAGATGTAGGGGAATGTGCAAAATTCACTCTGCCCGGACAGTATGGGTAATGTTTTCTTGACACCTAAGCAAGTTAGAAATTATAAAGTCAGGGTGCAACAGGAGGATTTATATGATTGGACGGGGATTGAAAAAATGCAGGTTTCTAGCTGACTTTTGCATCGTTGTTCTTTTTTTATTTTCGCTGTCCACAGCGCATGCCAACTGGCAAACGGAAGAGCTCTCAGAAGCCCCAAAAATTATCTTTATCCACAATTTCCTCTCCTACAACGAATGTGATCACCTGATCAACCTCGCCAAGCCTTGCCTTGAGCGCTCGACCGTCGTTGATGAAACAGGATCCGGGGAGGTAGCGTTCCATGCCGGCCGGTCCAGCCAGGGGATGTTCATCCAGGGTTATCTTAGAGATGCCGTTGTTCAGGAGATTGAAGCGAGGCTAAGTCGATTGACCGGCCTCCCGCAGGAAAATGGGGAAGCCATCCAGGTTCTCTTTTATAATGTCGGTGCCGAATATCAGCCCCACTACGATTACTTCGACCCCAATTCCCCCGGCAGCCAATCCACTCTTAAGAGAGGAGGCCAGAGGGTCGCCACCGTCATCATGTACCTCAATACCCCACTTCAGGGGGGAGAGACGATCTTTCCGGTAGCCGGCGTCTCCGTGACTCCACGTAAGGGGACCGCCGTCCTGTTCTACAATTGCTTACCCTCGGGAAAAGAGGATTCCCTAACCTTGCACGGGGGCGCCCCGGTGATCGAAGGACATAAGTGGATCGCGACCCGGTGGTTCCGGCAGGCCAGATTTGAATGATTATGCGGGACTCAGGCTATTTCCTGAAAAGATCTTTGAGGTCTACTTGGTTCGTAATGAGTTCTTCGCTCCATAGGTTCTTTTTTGTGCCATTCACCGTGATGAGAGCCAGGAATAATTGTTTGGGTGTTTTTGTTTTGATTTGGAAGACATCCATTTTGCGATGAAGATCCTTTGCGTAGGTCTTGTCAATTACAAATTTGTTGGCGCTGTATTTGATTTCGCATAGGGTTAGGGCATTGTCGTGACGATCGAAGAGGAGATCAATCTGCGCTCCAGTCTCTTTGCTCCCTTTCATAGGGGTAAAGCGCCAGTTTCCTATCTCACACGCTATCGTATCCAGACGCAGGGCATGAAGGATTTGAGGGAGATGTTTTAGGCAGACGCTTTCAAACGCATACCCTTTCCAGGAAAACCAATGGGGACTCTGGGTGCAAAGTTTCCAGTAATTCGGTTGGGGAAAGCCTCTTTCGGCTATTGGATCGATCCAGGTAAGATAAAAGGAAGAGTATTCATCTATGATGCGAAAATATTGTTCTTTCTTCCTGTTTCTAAATGGAATAAATCCCTGGATGAATCCAGCCGCCTGTAGCTCATTTAACCTTTTGTTGAAAGTTCCACCGGATGCGATATTTAGTTTACTGAGAAGCTCCTCTCTGGCAATACCTTCCCTTTTATTGGCTATCTCACGGATGATGCGCAAATTGAGTTCAGCATTTTGGAAAAGGGATTCAAATAATCGTTTAAATTCTGTAAATAAAACTCCATTTGGAGCAAAACAGATCTCCTGAATGTTCTGATCGGCAGATTTCCCTGCTTCAACGTAATTTAAGTAATAGGGGATGCCTCCAATACTCATGTAAAGATCCAGGAGTTGTTTTTCGTTCAGCCGTACTTTTCGGGAAAGGAGATATTCCTGTGTTTCATAAAGATTAAGGGGTTGGAGCAGAATTGTGCGGGTAAGACGGTTATGAAGCCCTCCTCGGGCATTAATCAGGTTTTCCAGCATCCAGCTTGCTGCAGAGCCGCATAAAATGACTTTCACATTCGGCATGCGGCTCCAATAGGAATTCCAGATATAATCGAGAGCCTGAATGAATCCGGATTTTCGAGTGGCCAGCCAGGGGAGTTCATCGAAAAACAAAAGGTGTTTTTTGGTGGGATTTTTTTCTATTTCCCGGGTGAGGGTATTGAGCGCATCGCGCCAGCTCTTTGGAGGGCGCAATTCGATTCCTGGATAGAAAGTTTTGGAAAAGCTTTCTGCAAAATTCTTTAGTTGTTCGGCAGGCGGGGAGTCTTTTTTTCCGGCGAGCTCAAAGTAGCGGCCCTGGGATTCGAAAAATTCACGAATTAAAAAGGTCTTTCCAACGCGTCGCCGGCCGTAAACGGCGACGAGTTCAGCCCCCCTGGATTTCCAGATTTTTTTCAGGGATTCCTGTTCATTTTTCCGGCCGATAATTTTTTTCATAGACGCGCTCATAAGATTTGGCTGATTATAACAGCATTATATCCAGCCAAATCTTTTTGGTCGACAGAGATTTGGCTGGATATAGCCAGTCTATATCCAGCCAAATCTTTGTCGTCCGCTTCAGCGATTACTTCGAAAAAGCCCTCTTGAGGGCAGAGGCTGCGACATCCAGGGACTCTCTTGCCCGCGGGGACGCCCTGGCGCCATCACCTGCCAAGTGGCCGATCTCTTTTTGACAAAAGACCTGTGTGGGAACCCCGGCAGAGGAGAGGCGGTCGGCGTACTGTTGACCGCTCTCTCGGAGATCATCTTTTTCGGCCAGAATGACGAGTGCCGGCGGCAAATGGCTCAAGTCTTTTGCCAGGAGAGGGGAGACGTAGGGGAGGTTCGCCTCATCTGGGCTGGAGAGGTACTGGACTGCCTGGTACCTGAGAGTATCCAGCGGATCGTCCTTCCTTTCGAGGGTGCCGTTGCAGGACAGGTCGAGGGCGGGATTGATCAGGACCTGAAGAACGGGCTCAGGACCGCCTCGGTCCCGGGCCATCATGCAAAGGGCGGCTGCCATGTTTCCTCCGGCGCTATCGCCAACGATCGCCATCCTGGATGGGTCGGCAATCCCTTTGAGATCTCCTTTCGCTATCCAGTTCCATGCGTCGTAGCACTGTTCGAGGGGAAGCGGGTATTTGCCTTCAGGAGAATTTAAATAGCCTACCGAGATGACCAGAGCTTGTGTTTGGGAGCAGAGGTAGCGGGCCAGATTGTCGTGGGTAGCGATAGTGCCCGCCACCCAGGCTCCGCCATGGATCAGCAGGACAACGGGGAGGTTATTCCCTTTCTTTGGGATGTAAACGCGAATGGGGGTCTTTCTGTCCTGGCTTTGCACGATCATGTCCTGGACGGAAAAGACCTCTGGCGTCGGGGCTTCGATCCCAGGATCTTTTGATTGATCCTTTCACGGATCTCTTCGGGACGCAAGTCAAACCACGACTGGGCAAAGAGAGCCTGCGGGGCTAGTGGTCTTTCCCAAAAATCCTTACCACTCGGACCGCGTGAAAGCCCCGGGGTTGAGATTCCCGCAAGTGGGGCCATATTTTGAAACATAGGCCCCACTTGCGGGAACTCAACCGCGGGAGCTTTGACGCGGTCCCAGTGCAAAGGATTTTTGGGAAAGACCACTAGGGCCGCTGCGCCAAGCAGCAGGGCGGAAAATGTAAAGTGTTTCATTGGCGATCCGATTTAATCCCAGTTAATTAGGAGGGTAGATATACCATATTCGCATGGGTTCTGTAAACTTGTGTTTACAATTAGATTAAATTTTGTTTATACGGAGGGAAAGTGGAGGCAATATGTCGGTGGTAAAGGTCATTGAAATTCTATGTGAAGGAAAGAGCATTGAAGATGCTTTGAACTCAGGTGTCAAGGAAGCGAGCAAGTCCATCAAAAATATTAAGCAGATCGATGTGAAGTGGATCCACGCCCATGTGGAAAATGCCAGGATCACCACTTATAGGGTCAACGCCAAAGTCAGCTTTGTCATCGAGCATTGAACCGTCGGTTCAATTAGACCCGCTGCAAGGCATTTCCTGAATTCCCGGATTGTGATAGCTTTTTGGTTCTTGGAGGTTCACAAACATGGGAAGAACTCTCAACTTTTATCTATTTGCGGTCCTGGGTCCGCTTTCGCATATCCTATCTATAAATCAGGGGTTTGCCTTTTCTACATTGGAAGAGGAGTACACTCCCGGGTACTGTTTGCAGCTTGAGGCTGCCTATGGGAATGGGATGATGTCTGAGGGGGGCTCTGAGGGGATTGAGCAGATGTTCGATCAAATCCCCTTGGAGGGGAAGGTGGCGCTGGATATCGGCTCCGGGCTTGGGGGCGTTCCTCTGTATCTCGCTGAGAAATATGGGATGCAGATCACCGGCCTGGAAGTGAACCCCTGGATGGTAGCCGAAGCGAAAAGGCGAACTCCTAAGCATCTCAAAGGCAGGGTGGATTTTCTGCTTACTTCGGGCAACAGCAATTGGCCTCTGCCACAAGACAGTTGTGATCTGATCTACAGCAAAGGGGTGCTGACGCATCTTGAAACCAAGGACGAAGTGTTTCAGGAGTGCCATCGGCTTCTTAAGAGCGGGGGACTGCTCGTCATCACCGACTGGCTGAGTTCCGAAGAGAAAAAATGGGGGGAGAATATCGCGCAGCTCGTCGAATTGGAGCATCTCACTCTTTTCCCTGAAAGCAGCACCGGGTATATCGACCTCTTGAAAGAAAAGGGATTTATTGTTCTTTCCGAGCGGGATGAGAGCTCAACCTATCTGAGGTTCAATCGGGAGATAGCCCAGCGCTTGGGGGATCCTGCCAGGCGCGAGGCGCTGCTGAACCATTTTGATCAGGAAGGAATCGATGCTTCCATCCTGGGCTACGAGTCGATCGCAAAGGCTATTGAAGTGGGGGAACTCAAGGTGTTCCGTTTTGTAGCTCAAAAAATATAGAGTCTATCCAATGGATAATAAGCAATTAACGCTGGACGCTGCGCTCGTGCGCCGCCTGGTTGCCTCCCAGTTTCCCAAGTGGAAGGACCTTCCTGTCCGGCCGGTTGCCCTTAGCGGCTGGGACAACAGGACCTTTCATCTGGGCGAGGAGATGCTCGTGCGCATGCCGAGCGCCGCTGAGTATGCTGATCAGGTAGAGAAAGAGCACCAGTGGCTCCCAAGGCTGGCCCCTTTTCTGCCTATTTCCATTCCCGTACCGCTTGCGATGGGCCGGCCGGGGGAGGGCTATCCCTGGAAGTGGTCGGTCTATCGTTGGTTAGAGGGGGACTCAGGTGCTTCCGCACCCAATGCCGATCTGTTCGAGCTCGCAGCGAGCCTCGCGCAATTTCTCACTGCTTTAGAGCGTATCGATTCGACGGGAGGGCCCTTGCCGGGGCCTCACAGTTTTTATCGTGGAGGAACGCTCTTAACCTACGATGCCGAAGTCAGACAGGCAATTGCTGCCTTAAAAGGCAAAGCCGATGGTGCCTTAAAGGTCTGGGAAACGGCGCTGGCGACGGCCTGGGAAGGCCGGCCCGTGTGGGTTCATGGCGATATCAGCGCCGGGAATCTGCTCTTGCAAAAGGGGAGGCTCAGTGCGGTGATCGATTTCGGGCAGCTTGCGGTCGGCGACCCCGCCTGCGATCTGGCCATCGCATGGACTCTATTCAAAGGGGAGAGCCGGGAGGTGTTCCGGTCTATGCTTCCATTGGATGCCGGAACATGGGCCCGAGGAAGAGCCTGGGCCTTGTGGAAGGCGCTCATCGTCGCTGCAGGCTTTACGAACCCTAACAACGCTGAATCTGCGCAAAGCTGGCGCATCATCGATGAAGCGATTGCCGACCACAGGCCCAGATAGCGGGAAATGCTATCTTACTCATCCACTTCGATGGAAACGAGGGAATAGAAAGGATACCCGAGGTTCTTGCGGCCATGTAATCCTTCGAGTTCGATCAAACAGGCTACTTCCACGACCTCTCCGCCGAGGCGCTCGACCAGGGCTCCTGCAGCCTTCGCAGTTCCGCCTGTGGCCAGAAGATCGTCCACGATCAGGACTTTATCCCCCTGTTGGAGGCTCTCGATCTCAATTTCGAAGGAAGCTGTACCATATTCCAGTTTGTAATCGATTTTTTCGACCTGGCGGGGGAGTTTTCCGGCTTTGCGGATCATGACGAAGGGAATGTTCATTTCATAGGCGAGCGCCGTTCCGAAAATGAACCCTCTGGAATCCAGTCCTACAATTGCATCGAGATTGTAATCGCGATAGCGATCTGCGAAGGTTTTAATGACGCGATGAAAGGCCTCTGGATTTTTTAAGAGGTCGGGGTAGCATTTGAACTGGATACCAGGTTTTGGGAAATCAGGAACCGTTGCGATATATTCATCGATCCACTGATTGCTGGCTTCGGTGGCGATAAGTGGGGAGGTAAGAATCAGTGTTGTCAGCAGGGAAAGTGTCGTCTTTTTCATTGTGATGCCTTGGTTTTGAATTCAACTACGATAACTTCAAGTTCTTCTGGACCATTTGCTCCAGTATGCAGCTCGCCAACAGGATCGGCGTCTAGCAGAGTAGCTTCTCCTGTAGGGAAGTGGACCTCTCTTGTGGACCCGTCCTGTTCAGTACGGGTAATCACCCCACCCTTTATCCCATAGACCACACGCAGATTTTCATCGCGGTGCAGTCCTACTTTTTCTTCTGGCAGCATCTTAATCTTTGAAATGCGGATAGCGTCATTTTCGAACTGAATATCGTATTCCATTGCCTCAGAGAGCAATGGAAGAGATAACGCCGCGATAGTCCAGATAAATTTCATAGGAAACAACCTCTTGTTTTTGGAGGGTCATTATAGAGTTCGTAGGTTTTTTTCAAAATAAAAAGGGATGGGTCTCTTCTGCCGACAGCACTTTGCCTCCTACCGATAAATTTTAGCTTGTTGGACTATTATTTTTTTCGTACGCTTCCTTTTTTCAAAAAAGGAGCCCCTATGAGAAAAGTCTTTACCCGTATCATCTTCTTCACAACGCTGCTGCTTCCCATCCTCTCCTCTGCGCAAACACCTGCAGAAGAGCCTTCCCTATCCGAGACCATGGACGCGGCGACTGCCTATATCCGGCAATTTTCATCCCGACAGCCTGAGATCGCTCTCGTTCTGGGCACAGGCCTGGGAGGTGTCGCGGACAGGATCGAAGTAGAGGCGGAGATCCCCTACGCACAGATCCCCGGATTTCCGGTGACGACTACAGAGCACCATGCTGGCAAATTGATCCTGGGCACCTTTGAGGGCAAGTCGATCGTTGCAATGCAGGGAAGGCTTCACCTCTACGAAGGGTATTCCTGCCAGCAGATCGTTTTCCCTATCCGTGTGATGAAGGCGCTGGGAGCCAGTACGCTTATCCTGACTAATATTGCAGGCGGGATCAACCCCACCTACAATTCCGGCGACATCATGATCATCGAAGATCATATCAACCTCCTTTCCGACAGCCCTCTCATCGGCCCGAACGACCCCAAAATCGGCCCCCGCTGGCCCGACCTCTATGGCGCCTATGATCCGGCCTACATCTCTCTTTTAGAGCAGATTGCCGAGAAAAATGAGATCCCCCTCAAGAAGGGAGTCTATGCCGCGCTGAAGGGCCCCGCTTTGGAAACGAAAGCGGAATACAAAATGCTCTATATCATTGGTGCTGATGCGATCGGCATGTCGACCGTTCCTGAAACGCTTGCAGCGGTCCATATGGGAATGAGGGTGGTCGGACTCTCCATCATCACCGATTGCTGCTATTACGAGACGGTCCAGCCTGTCAATATCCCTGAGATCATCCGGAATGCAAATGCTGCGGAACCCAAGGTGTCCCGCATCATCTCTGAATTCATTCAGGAGCTGTAAACGAAAAATCGGCATTTCGGCTGCGTCAACAAACTCCCGCAAGTGGGTCCATATCAACGGACCCGCTTGCGGGCGTTTTCATGTGGCCCAAATGCTGATTTTTCAGGTTATTAGGGAGACCTTAACGATCTCAAAAATTGTTCCAATGACAAAGAGTAGGTCCCGATCTCGTTCGCGAAGTCGCCATTGGCTGCAATTCTGTCCGCACCGACCAAAACCCGGTCGATTCTTTTCTGCTGCATCAGCGTTGCCGCCATGCTGTCGCAGATGAGTGTATAGGGAATTTTGGGGCAGCTGGACGCATTCAGAACTTTTGATTGGCAAAAATTGAGGAATTTTCTATTTTCATCTCCTGGACTACAATTGACTAAGGATCACCTATGAAACATCTTTTCCTGTGCGCTGTGCTGGCTTGCACGGGTATGCAGGCAGCGTACTCTGAAGAAATATCATCTATTTCGAATCAAGAAATTAACTTAGCCTTAGAAGACTGTGTATTGGTCAAATATCCTGTACCAGACAAAGGAATTGTATGTTCAAATTACGAACGCGCTTTGAGGCTTTCAAAAAAATTAGACAATCTTGAAATGCACAAGTCTGCTTGGGGACCATTCGTCGCTATTGGAGATTATCAAGGAAGAAAGATTTTTATTAGTTGTGCCCCGGTAGGTTCAGGTGCGGGTCTTGTTTTTACGGAACTTTTTGTAGCTGGCGCGAAATACATCATTAGATATGGCTCAGACGATGTGAAATCTCCGCCTGCATCAGATGCTTATTTGGTGAAAATTGTCGATGAGGCTGATAACTTATTTGGATTTAATATCCAAAGCGGTGTTGATCCTAAAGAATGGGGACAATCTATCGAAGCGTCACCTCAAATCGTGCAGGCATTGATTTCGACAGCGAAGTTAAAAGGCATTGTTTATGAGACGAGGATTTGCCATCATCTTGAAAATTATCATGGCCTCCGATTACCACATAAATTTTCACAAGAAAGAAGCGACCGAATTAACTCCATTTTAGAGCAACTCAATGAAAATCCCAAATCTGCAAGTTATGATATGGAAACAGCCGTCCTATTTCGAGTTGCAAAGGACTTCGGTTTACATGCTGCCACTGTTTTGCAAACTGTCAACAAAGAAAACTCAAAGTTAGGCGCATATGAAGGGGAAAACTATCAACAAGCACGGGAAGTGGAAGAAGGGATTTTCTTCAATTATGTGCTTGATGCGTTACTGGAGATTTAGATAGCAATCGACCCTCATGGAAAAGTTGCCCGAGGTCGCCGGGCAAAGGTTCGCCGCATTCAATTCCCTGCCAGCCTGGACAATCTCCTCTGCAGCATCTTGCCAGGCAGCAAACAGGCCAAGTGGCGCCATAAAAAAGAAGTAACATTCTGTGCATGCAAGCTCCTGAGTAAAAAGTTGTCTACTCTAAAATTGCAGGAGGGGCTTATCAAGAAATTTGGAAACCTGACCTGTTTCTACAGGACGTCTTTCGATTTCAGGTTGTTTGTCTTTGGGAATTCTACTATGCTATTCTCATAGTTTTGAAGGAAAGGAGACTGTTATGGCCATTATCGACCAAATCAATGAAGGGATCAAGGACGCGATGAGAAGTCGCGATCAGCTTAGACTCGTTACATTGCGCATGCTTAAATCCAGAATAATGGCGGTCGATGCCCGCTGCAACCTCCCCGATCCTGAAGTCCTAAAGCTGTTCAAAACCTATTACAGCAATCTGCAGGAAGCTCTGGAACAGGCGCAAATGGCCAAGCGCCCTGAAACGGTCGAGACGTTAAAGCTCGAACTTGCGATCGTTCAGGAATTCTTGCCCAAAACTCTTTCCCCCGAGGAGACGCGAAGAATTGTTGAGCAGGCGATTGCAGAATCGGGCGCCAAAACCAAAAAGGACATGGGGCTCGTCATGAAGACGATCATGAAACTGGGCGGCGCGGTCGATGGAAAATTGGCCAAGGATTTGGCAAGCCAGCTGCTTCCAGATTAGACACCTCCCAGTTCCGCTTCCAAATTTCCCTACATCCATGCTCGTATGTCCAGTATTTCTAGACATACGAGCATGTAATATTGTCATAAATTCCTGAATATAAAGGCGCTGGGCAAGGGTTTGTTGATACAGGCTTTTAAATTGATGGGCAGGGGGGTGCATGGGCAATCCGGACTTGCATTCTAGTGCTCTGTAACGAATGTTTTATTTGACTTTAATATTTAAATTTCTTATTCTTTTTTATTATTATCTCAAATCATTGGTTCAATTATCATGCATAAAGTAACTATTGTCGGTGGCGGTCCTGTTGGTTTGTCCGCAGCAATTTGTTCTGGCTTACCAGGGCATTGAGTCGATATTGATCGAAAAACACCCCTCTACCACCACTCACCCTAAGGCAAGGGGCGTGAATGGCCGTTCTATGGAACTATTCCGCTCCTGGGGTTTAGAGGATCAAATGAAACAGCATCAAATGCCGCTAGAGGCGCATCGATTCACCTGGATCGAGGATTTTCAGGGGGAAGAGATTGCCCGTGTCCAGGCTACAGTAGACTATAGCCAATATAGCCCGACTGGAAGGGCCATCATTGCGCAAGACTGCGTAGAGGAGGAGCTATTTAAAAAGGCCCAAAGCATGCCGGAGATTGATCTCAGATTTGACACGGAGATGGTCGATGCCTTTCAGGATGATGAAAAGGTTACTGTTAAAATCCGCAACAGGCAAACCAATCAAGAGGAAACGCTTACCGCCCAATACCTGATCGCTGCTGATGGTGCTAACAGCCCCTTAAGGAAGTTATTTGATATAGAAATGGAAGGGGAGGATAACCTGGGCGAATTTTGTAATATCTACTGCGAAATGAACCTGGATAAATATGTTGAACATCGACCAAGCGCGGGTTTTATGTTTACCCGTCCAGATGTACGGGGAACTTTTTTCCTGTCCAAAAGCGATGGGAAGAAGTGGCTTGTCGGGGTGAGATTGGCTGCAAATCGCAATTTGACCAAAGAAAGATTTTCAGATAATGATTCCTGCGTTGATTATGTTAAGACAGTAATAAATGATCCCGAAGTTAAAGTTCATTTAATTAACAAAGCTTTTTGGACTATGGCCGCCCTGACTGCTAAACACTATCGGGTTGGCAGGGTATTTTTGGCTGGAGATGCGGCCCACCGTCTCCCACCCACTGGCGGGTTTGGCATGAATACCGGCATTCAGGATGCGCACAACCTGGCCTGGAAACTTGCAATGGTAATCAAGGGTCAAGCTGAGGAATCGCTTTTGGACACTTATTTTACGGAACGGGTTCAAATTGCAAGGACCAATACATCCTGGAGCATGAGCAATGCCACAAGGTTTGTGAAAATTTATACTGCCTTAAATGAGAATGACTTGATCGCTGCTAAAGAAGCTTTAGAAGATCAGAGCCATCATATCAATAATATCCTCTTCGACTTAGGCTTTGTCTATGGCAGTGAATATCAAAATCAGGAGGATTACCATCCTTCCGCCCAGTTAGGCGCCAGAGCTCCTCATTGCTGGTTGCAGAGGGAGGGTGAACAGATATCCACCCTGGATCTATACAATAACCAATTTGTTTTAGTATGCCACCCTGAAGCGCGCCATTGGCAAGAGGCCTATCGCCAATTTCCCTGTAAAGTCGTGACGATAGATGAAAATCAGGATTTCCTCGAAAAATATGCAATCTCCAAACGGGGCGCAGTTTTAGTCAGGCCCGATGGGCACATTGCCTGGCGTGCAGATGATGAGAAAGGGCGAATGGCGCAATTCTCATGGATATCCCATTAAACCAGCGTTTGTGAAAAATTGAAATTGTCGCGTATAGTGCAGGATTCACACCTCTTGCTCGAGACATTCCCATGCTAACCCTTTCAGTTATGTCCCTTTCATTGACTGTCGTTCGCCTCGATCCCTCCTCCGCTATCCCGCTCTGGGCCACGGAAGGGGATTTCTTTTCGGTCACCAAGACCAGTGATGAGTTATCCGTTGTCTGTCCGGAAGACAAAGTTCCTCAAGATGTTAAAGTGGAAAAAGGATGGAGATGCCTGAAAGTGGAAGGTCCATTGGATTTTGGATTGACTGGCATTCTTTCCTCTCTTGCTCAGCCTTTGGCCGAAGCTAAAATCAGCATTTTTGCCATTTCTACTTTTGACACGGACTACATTATGCTCAAAAAGGAAAATCTGCAAAAAGCTATAGCCATTCTAAGCGCCTTTTGTAATATCCAATGAAGTGAGGTCTATGTGAAGCAAACGGTGGGATTTATTGGGCTTGGCCACATGGGCCTTCCCATGGCAGAAAATGTTCTAAAAGCCGGATTTCCTCTTTGGGTTTACAATCGGACAAAAGAAAAAGCGGCCCCTTTACTTGACAAGGGAGGCAGGTGGGCGGCAACTCCTGCGGAACTCGCTCAGGTATGTGATATTGTGATTACCATGGTAGCAAACGACCATGCCTTAAGTGAGATCGTACACGGGTCATCTGGAATCCTGTCCAACTCAAAAAAGCCTCTCATTCACGTCTCGATGAGCACGGTTTCCCCGGACCTGATTACTGATCTGGAAAAGAAACATCAAGAGAAGGGGATGGGATTCGTAGCAGCTCCTGTAACGGGGCGGCCAGAGCGTGCAAAAGAGGGGACGCTATGGATCTTTTTGTCCGGTGATTCTAAAACTAAAAAAACCGTTTCTCCAATTTTGGAGGCAATGAGCGCAAAGATTTTCGATTTAGGGGAACATTCAGCGCAGGCATCGCTATTTAAACTATGTAACAATTTCATGATTATCAGTCTTGTTGAAGCCTTTTCTGAAGCGGCATGCATGCTTGAAAAAGGGGGGATTTCCACTCCAACTGCAGCCCAGATTTGGGGCAGTTCCCTGTTTGACGCCCCGGTTTTTCATAGCTATACTCCGATGCTGTGTAAGCGTAATTTCGCGGATGGGGGCTTTGCCCTGAATCTTGGATTAAAGGATATGCGGCTTCTTCAAGACTGTGCTGACAGGGCGCAGGTTCCCATGCCCTTTCTCTCGGATCTTCATGAAAAGATGCTTACCTGTATGAATTTAGGCAGAGCGGAGTTTGATTGGTCCGTCATCGCTCTCTTGACCCGAGAGTTAGCCGGGCTGAAGTAAATCCCTGTTATCCGGTTTTATCGCGCGCAGGAGGCGCCATGAATTCCGGTCCGATAGGGGAAGGGATTGTTTCTTGCAAAATCTGATCGATTTCATGGAAGTCGGTCTCATTTAATTTCCAGCCCCAAATGGTTTCTAAACCTGCCATTTGACCTGGATTGCGAGCGCCCCATAGCGCAATATTAATTCCCTTGTCGAGAGCCCAACGCACAGCGAGTGCAAGTAAAGGCTTTTGATGCGCTTCCAAAGCCCACTTTTCCAATTTTTTTGCGCAGCGAAGGTAATCTGAATAGCGCGGCTCCACAAATTTAGGATCTACTTTACGCAAGTCATCTCCCTTAAAATGTCTGCTTTTATCCATTTTACCGCTTAAAAGCCCGCGACATAAAGACCCATATCCCAAAGTGGCCACCCCTTTTTGAAGGCAGAAGGCAAGTTGCTGTTTTTCAATTTCTCTCTCAAAGAGATTGAATGGGGATTGGAGAGAATGAAGCGGGGCATACTTTTGAAATTGCTTCATCTGTTCTACAGAAAAATTACTGACTCCGATGGCGCCGATCTTTCCGTGATCTAATAGGTGTTTAAGAGCTTCTGCGGTTTCCGCAATCGGTGTTAATGGGTCGGGCCAATGAAGTTGATAGAGATCGATGAAGTCTACCTGGAGCCTTTTAAGAGTGGCCTCGATCTCCTTGATCACAACCTCTTTTCTCGCATCTCGATAAACTTTTTGGTTTTTCCAACTTATTCCTACCTTGGTGGCGATGACGATCTGCTCTCTTTTCCCATAGAGTTTAAGAGCCTTTCCCACAATTTCTTCAGAAACCCCAAACCCATAGACAGGGGCCGTATCTATGAGATTTATGCCAAGGTCCAATGCCCGATGGATTGTGTCGATCGCATTTTTTTCATCCGTCCCTCCCCACATCCACCCCCCAATAGCCCAGGTTCCCAAGCCAACCCGTGAGATTTTTTTATTTAGATTGGGGATTTTGGTAAATTCCACAGGACCTCCAAAAGACAGCGAGTTACACAAAAGATCCATTAAACTTATTCAGAATAATTTTGCAAGAGTATACCCAAATAACCTGAACATGATACTCTCAGTCGGCTTTCGTGTTCAATCCCAGGTGGTTTATTATGACGATGACAATTCAGGAAATTTCAGACCGTTTTGAAATCATGGACTTGCTGGTTGATTATTGCTCCGCTATAGACAGCAAGGATATGGATGCTCTCGATCTCATTTTTACCGAGGATGCCCGCATCGACTATTCCAAAGCAGGCGGTCCCAATGCCAACTTAAAAACGATCAAAAGGTTCCTGGCGGAAAATTTAGGGGATTTGCCCAGGCAGCATATGATCTCCAATTTCAAAATACGGATCCATGGGGATTTGGCTGAATCGCGCTGTCTTTGTCACAATCCATTAGAACTGCCTAGCCAGGGAGATCTCCTGGAGGTGGCATTTTGGGGACTTTGGTACAACGATAAGCTCATCCGCACACCCAAAGGGTGGCGGATCAAAGAGAAGGTCACTGAGCCCTGTTACAGCTGGAAGATCCAAAGAAGCTGACAATAACGGAGCACACCATGCTTGCAAAATTGCTGTTCTCGATCTTTTTATCTATTTCCTGGTCATGCCATGCCCTTAAAACGCTTTCGATTTTCGATGGATACCTCTACGAAGTGTATGAGCCGCAGGATGTAATCTCCGGGCAGCTGTTAGAGACGGGCCTAGAAATCGATTAAATATTTTACTTAAATTGCCGGTTTGTTTATTCTGTTTTGTTCTAAACAAGGGAAAGAGCAATGGGAAGAAAAACAAATGTACAGAGATGGATCCCTACAAATGAGGAGCTAGACCATCTGATTAAAAATACAAAATACGGAGAATGATCTGCCCGAGAGGTCAAGCGGGCGCAGATTCTTTTAATGATAAACAAGACAATGGGGCGCAAACCAGAGCAGGAAATTGCCGGTGAGTTGCATTGCAATCAATACACCGTAACCAAGTTGCGGGAAAGGTTTTAAGAGCAAAGGTTGGGTGTTATTCATGATAAGGCTAGAAGTGGCAGACCAAAAATAATTGATGGCGATATTGAGGCTCAGGTGGTTGCAATTGCATGCAGCACTCCTCCTGCGGGGAGAGAAAGATGGACAATGCAGCTGATTGCTGAAAAGGTGGTAACGTTGACAGATTTTGAAGGTTGTTCTGAGTTTGCCGTGAGGCAGATTTTTAAAAAAAACGAACTTAAGCCTTGGCAAAAAAAAGAATGGAAAATACCTCCCAAAGCAAATGAAGAATTCGTCTGGAGAATGGAAGCGGTCTTAGAGATTTATAAGAGGGAATGGGATGCAGAATATCCCCTACTTTGTTTTGATGAGAGCAGCAAACAGCAGATACAAGAAGTAATGAACAGTTTGCCCATGAAGCCAGGGCAGCCGGTACGTTAGACAGTGAATATAAGAGAAACGGCGTGAGTAATCTGTTCATGATTTTTGAGCCTTTTGCAAGAAAAAGACATGTGCAAGTCACAGAACAACGGACTAAAAAAGACTGGGCAGAATACATGAAAATGATTGTGGATGAGCTCTACCCAGATGCGAAGAAAATCACAATTGTAATGGACAATTTAAACACGCATACACCGGCTTCATTATACGGGAGGTTTTCTCCTGAAGAAGCTCGAAGAATTACGGAAAAATTAGACATACAATACACTCCAAAGCATGGAAGTTGGCTTAATATGGCAGAGATTGAATTTAGTGCATTGTCAAGGCAGTGCCTAAATAGAAGAATGGGAAGACGTGGAAGAATCATTTGGAGGAAATTGGCACTTGGGAAAAGAGATAGAAACGCTGCAATAGTGAAATGTGATTGGCGCTTTAGAACCGAAAATGCCAGGATTAAGTTAAGAAAGCTGTACCCAGCAATTTAAGCAAAAACTTTAATCGTAATGTACTAGTACATAGTCAACAAAGTTTGTGCAGTTATTTTTGCGTCAAAGCCCCGGGGTTGAGATTCCCGCAAGTGGGTCCATATTAACAACATAGGACCCACTTGCGGGAACTCAACCGCGGGAGCTTTCACGCAAAAATAACACCAAAAACTTTGTTGACTATGTACTAGAGATGTACAAGGCGGCTTATCGTGCTCCAGGACATCATCAGGGGATTTCGTTAAAGGAGATGAAAATCGACGCGTCTCGCTTCAGTACCTATGAGGAGTTTATCGCGGATATGTTCAAACGCGATTTTCTGGGTTATCAGAGTCCAAAGGAAGTTGGACGCTATTATTTTCAGGTATGGTCTCTTCCTGACTACCAGTTAGTGGGGATTTGTGCAGTGCTGCAACAGAGCCGTCCAGGTTTCTACTATATTGACCACATGGGAATTGATAAGAACTTCAGGCGTCAGGGGCTGGCATCTCATCGATGAAATGAAAAAATTGGTTCCCGGCTTCGTGGAAATTTCTCTCGATACCCGTGTTTTTAACCGTTCGGCCCAGGCCTTATATGAAAAAACAGGTTTCAAAAAACTGGAAATCCATCCGGTGCCTGAAAAGCAAGCCACTTATTTCCATTACGTTCTTGCAAATTATAACTGTAGATAGTAGCGCTCACGGGGATTGATTGCTTGGATTTGTAAAATTTATTATTATATTTATAATATAATATTATTGCTTTTTCGCTTTATCTTGTAATGAATTAAAACCCTGTGATATAAATTCTGCAGTTCATAAATTGTAGGTGATTATGCCCAATCCTGTACATGCCGTTGTTTCAAGCGCAAGGCCCTTTGCTCCTTCTTCTCCAAACCCCTCACCTGAGCATCATACCAGCGGAATCTCGGCGTCTCCCTCCCGCATAGAATCCTTGAATACCTCTTCAGAGGGGATAAAAGGGTTTTGTCAGTGGTTGAGCGATACTATCGGAGCGATAGTGAAGTGGATTTCAGCCTGGTTTTCTCCTGAAAAGGTGGAAGCTGAAAGTAGTGAGCAACTTCTTCAGGCGCAAAGAGGGCAGATGATCCAAAGAGGTAGCCAGAAGATTGAGGACCAATATAATACTTTGGTGCGCGAGCAGCGCTACTCAGATCGGGCTGTTGTGGTTCTTGTCATAAAATATGAAGGTGGAGCCAGACTGATAGACCAAAAAGTGGATGAACCCAGAACAACATTTATCCTGAGGGCAAATGACGCCCTGAGAGAATTGATTGCAGACCCTGCTCATCCATCGGATCGTATCGGAAAGCTGGATATCACAACTAAATTATTTGAGAAGGTTTTGGGTACCCGAACCAGTTTTGCACCTAAATTTAATTGTCGTTACCTATCGTATACTCCCTCTACGAGATGGGTAAATGGAAGTGGAACGAGTTTGTTTACTGGACTCGAAGATCTTAAAGGTAACATTGACAGCACTATTCCCGCCCAGTTTGCTCAGGAAAGAGAGCGACTCTACCAACTCATTCTCAATTTCTAGTCTCTTGTTTCATCAGTGCTTTTACTAACCTTGCAGTCTGTCGGAAATCCCGACAGGCTGCTGGCTTTTTGCCGCGGCAGTTGACGCAATATTGCGTCAACTGAGGCTGAATATCGACTTAAATCGTTAATAATCAATATTTTTATGAAAGTTTGGCAATTCTTGACCTGACGGATCGGAGATGGAGAGTCGTGTTCAGAATTTTCCAGTTGGAAAAATTCGAAATTCTTCATAGCATGGGTTTTACGAAAAATCACCCTTACAGACATCAAGAAGGACAGTCGCGGTCAACTTGTAAGGAAATCTTACAAGTTCGTTCAGTGGCTTGACCCCGTTTGTGAGATTTGCGCTTCAGAAACGTACAAAGAGGTATTCTAATGAGATCCCTTGCAAAAGTCGCGGCTGCCTTACTCTCAGTGTCTTCCGCTATGGTTTTAACGAAGGCCGAAGCTGCAGCAGGGGAAAAAGCGACATCTGTAGAAGATGTAAATGACGCTAAGGAGATAAGGAAAAATAGAATCAAGATGCGGGCCAGTGCCTTCTATCCACAGGGAAGTTTGACGAGAGAAATCTATGGCAACTGGTTTCCTGTGGGTTCTCTGGAGTACGACTATTTGTATGGCCGCCACCTTTCCTTCTTTGTAAATGGAGCCTACACCAGAAAGAACGGCCATAGCACCGCTGAAGCCTATAAGACGACAATTACTCTCGTCCCGGTGACGGTCGGGGTCAATGCGCAGTTGGGGAATTCCTCCTGGTGGCGTCCCTATCTGGGAGCAGGAATTGGCGCTGCCTACTCCCACTTTCATAATTATTCTCCGTATGTCAAACAGCACCGAAGCTATTTTGGATTTGCTTCTATTATTCAGACGGGTATGGAATTCAATATTACGAAATGGTTCTTCCTGGATCTCTTCACCTCCTATCGTTTCAACTGGTTTGATTTTAACAAAGACAACTCCAAAAGTCTAACCGGTGGCGTAGATCTTGGCATCGGCCTTGGAGTGAAATTTTAGAGAGCAATTGACAAAGGTGTGCTCCGACTGCCATCCGCATTCATTGTAACTATCGTATAGTTGTCGATCCGCTTTGCGCTTCGATCGTGGTCGTAATAGCTAAAAGGGCCTGAAGCTGGCACAAGAGCGATGATAGCGCCGTTGCGAGTGATTTGGTAGGAAACAACAGAAGAAGAGTCTGCCGGAGGCGTCCACACTAACTTATGAATAATATCCGTTTGAGTTAAGAAACGATCTTTTAACACATTCCCGGTAAAACTGGATGGGGGTGGCGGGGAGTCAGGTGGCGGAATGGAAAAGAATGAGTAGGTCGGATCGAATAGTAGACTGGGATTGCTTCTGTCTGACCATACAGCAAGAAACTTGCTTGTTGCTGAATTGAAGGAGGTGAAAATATCACTTCCGGTAGCTGAGTTCGTTGAAATGACTTCTGGTTCGCTCCAACCAATACCTTGTGTATAGAAAGAGTAGGTTGGATGACCATTTAACACATTGCTCCACGATGCGAGAAGTTCTCCCGTTGTGGAATCACAGGAGATAGTGACATTATCGGTAACCCCGGATGTGGTTGTGATAGTATCAATTAGGCTCCACACTCCATTCGTGTAGATTGAATAAAATGGGTATAAATTCTGATTAATGTCTGCCCATGTTGCGATGAATTGCCCCGTAATAGGATTGTAAGAACACATAACGTCATTGTCGACAGAGGCAAATATGGATATGGAAGCGGTTGGACCCCATGTTCCAGAATTATAGAAAGAATACATTGGCCTACCTGTGCCAATATCAACCCATACAGCAAGAAATTGGTTGTTCGTAGCGTCAAACGTTGTATAGACACTGTCTGCTGGCGATGAATTAGAGATTGTTGCAACGGGTCCCCAACCCACATTGGGAGTGTAGAAGGAATAAGTGGGATAGTTGCTATTTGCAGTATCAGCCCATGTGACAAGAAAACTTCCTGTTGCAGAATCAAAAGAACTGGTGGTATTAACAGCCGCCGTGGTTCCTGATAATGGATCAATTGCACCCCATCCGAGATTAGGGGTAAAGACAGAAATGGTTGGGAACAAGGTGGTTGAGTCTGTCCATGTGGCAATGAACTGTCCTGATACGGGATCATTAGACGTGAAGACATTGCTTGTGACTATTGCGCTGGAAGAATTTGAAATGGTGTCAATGGGGCCCCAACCCGTGTTTGGTGTGAAGAATGAGTAGGTTGGATATTGATTGTTGTTCCCATTTGCCCATGTGGCAAGAAATACCCCACTGGCAGGATCGCAGGAAGCAAAAACACTGCCATAGGTGAAAGAATAGGTTGTCGAAATTAACTGGGGAGGGCTGGTCGTCCAGCTGGCATGACATAGAATCGAAGATAAACAGCTCATCCACACAAAGAGAAACCCAAATCTTAACATAGTTGCCTTCCCCGCCTAAGTAATGAAGAGATTGTCATTATGCACTCTAACTTGCGTGTGTAAAGAGAAAAAGGTCTGAGAATGCTGATGTCTATTTGTTATCGGTCGTCTTCTTGATTTCTGCCGGTAAAAGAGCAGTCACTGCTTTTATGTTACAGCGAATAGGACGCAGTATAAGTCTGTGATGGTTTTTTTGGCGGAGGCAATCCAGGCGTTCTGAACAGAGACTCCCTATCCGGGAATCGTCGAATCTTTTTCCGTACCCCATGACCGATTACAAAAAATTAGCAGAGTAATAAGCATTAACAACGCGGCAACAATATAAACGGATATAGGATTGTACAGGTATATTATACCGGCAGCAACGGGGCCGAAAATTTCATATAAAGAGTGCAGGCCTTGATTTACTCCTTGTAGTTGTCCTTGTTTGTTTTCGCTGACAGACTGAGAGAGTATATTGTTATAAGTTGGATCAAATAACCCTTCCCCTGTTGTAATTAATATAATTACGATCCACAATAAAATGGACATTCCATAATTCCCAGCGATCACCATTAAAATAAATCCTGATATTACAATAAGAAGTCCGCTTCGGCCGATGACTCTTTCTGAAAATATGAGCAATCTGGGAAGTAAAATGGCTCGTGAAAGAATGTCGCAAAATCCTATAACCGCAAATAATGCTCCAATCTGAGCGGGGCCCCAAGTAAAGACGTTACTTAAGTACACGGAAATATTTGTTTGATAAAATAGAAGGCCGATAAAGAAAAATGCACCCAGTATAAAAGCTTTTCGTGCCTTTTTAAGGCTGAAAATGTCTTTAAAATGGGTAAACGTATTAAAAGAATTAAATGTTATGTTTTTTGCGCGCTTCTCTTCTGAGAGAGTTTCGGGTAAGGAAAAATATATAAACAGCGCTGTAATAATTGAGATCCCTCCCGCGACATAAAATGGGAGTGAAACATCTTCAATACCTAATAATCCGCCAATAGCTGGACCGATCATGTAGCCGATCCCATTGGCAGCTCCAAGATAACCATAGAACTTTGTCCGTGTTTTCCCTTGCGAGCTATCTGCTACATATGCGTACAACGCGCCGAGATCTCCTGCTGCAATTCCGGCGATTATTCTGCCAACAAACAATACCCAGAGAGCGCCGCCAATGCCCAAGATAAAGTATCCAGCTGCGCTTCCAAGTAAACTTACGAGCAAGATAGGTTTTCTGCCAAAATAATCACTCAGAGATCCCATGATAGGAGCCGTGAACAATTTACAAACGGCATAGAGAGAAACAAGAATGCCTAAATAGGGAGCGATTTCTTCTACGGGGACATACAGTCTAAGAAGGAATGGGAAAAGAGGAATAACAATAGTGAGTCCTGCCGCATTCAGACCAGCTATGAGTAAAATTAACCAAAGTTGCTTGTTCATTTTTCTTCACCGAGTATTATACTGTCTAGGTTAGAGGCTAAGTGATCGCAAGTAACAGTTTTCACATAGGATATGATGCGTGGTGAAACAACCTCTTCGGCTCGGCTCACAATAGATGAAACAGAATTTTAATCGACCAGTCGATTAAAACAATTAAAAATCAATCGATCTGCCGATAGATTTTTATATCTTATTAATTTTTAGATTTTTACATGCATTAAAAGATCAGAGGGATTTACAGAGCCTGTGTGTTGGAGCCAGCTCAAACTGGAAGATTTTTTGAAGGATCCGAGCCCTTTGAAGCGAAAAAGCCCTTATTCCTGCCATCTTTCCGACTAGTGCTTCTTGACAAACCTGGCAGTCTGCCTTTGTCGCGCTAGCGAAAATCTGGCAGGGATGAGGGCTTTTTGACTTTCAAAAGTTATAAAATGGAGGTGGAGAGACGCATTCAGAACTTTTGACTGGTCAAATATGTATATTCGGTTAATTCTTTTTGAACATTGCCAGGACATGCCATTGAAGTATTTCAGCATAAATCTGAGTATATCCCAATGCTTCTATTTTCTCTGTCAATTGCTCTGGCAGAAAAGCGTAGTGTATTAACCCTTTTTCAGGGCCATCCTGAGGCACATAGGTCTGCTTATCTGAGAATCGTAGGGTACAGAGAATGCCGCCATGTGAGTCCTCATATAGGCCGTCTCCCAGATCTTTGAGATCATACGAGTCAAAGTTAGCAGCCTTCACGATAAACAGGCCTCCATGCTTCAGGATCCGTGTAATCTCTGCAAAAAGTTTTACTATCTTCGGTAAGGTGTTGTGATTCAATGATTGGAATGCAATGACTGCATCCAATGACTTGTCTTCAAACGGCAATGCCTGGTACATATCCTTTTCAAGGACGTGAACAGATACCTGAGCTTCTTGTGCCCGTGCTTTTATTTTTTCGATGCCCTCATTGGAGATTTCTAATGCATGCACGGTCTTCCCTTGTTTTGCCAGAGCTACAGCAATGGTCCCATCGCCAGCACCAAGATCAAGGACAGTTTGGACCTTCTCCTGCTTAAAAAGCTCCAGCATCTTTTGAGGGATGTCAGCCTTGAAATGCCCATCTACGCTGCCGTTTTTCCACACATCATCATAGCTCTGTCGCTTGGAGACAGTCTTTTTACTTTTCGCCATTTTCAACTCTCTTAGTCTTTATTAACACAAATCCTGCATGATTTATAGAGGATGCAATCGTCGAAGAACTATACCAGGAGAGGGCAGAAAATTAAATAGTTTTACTGCGGTTTCATCCAGTCTAGTGCGTAATTTGACTTTATGCAGCTGAATTTTCCGGTGAGAATTTCTAATCATATGTCACTAAAAACAAAAGGCTTCACTTCGAAAAGTGAAGACTTAAAATTGAATGGAGGTGAAGAGATGCATTCAGAACTTTTGTTAGTTCGGAAAGCTTGAAATTGGTAAGATCTTTCCAAAGAAATGGAGGGCAGTTGGTGATGGATAAATTAATCGTTCTTTGGATAAAAATTACCCCGAAGCCGAAGTTCTTTGAAGATGCAAAAGAAGCGATATTAAAAGTGATTCCACAGGCTTTAGAGGACGATGGATGTAAATGCTTTTCTTTGCACGAGTCGGTAGTGGAAGACGATCGCTCTTTCTATTTGTATGAAATTTTTGATTCGCAAGATGCGTATGACCGTTTTGCTTTACAATCCTTTTCTTTAAAGATAAGAGAATCATTTAAGGAGTGGTTAGC
>CAVWEK010000003.1:0-239666 GCA_963753945.1 uncultured Acidobacteriota bacterium
AGTCATTACCTGACGACTACATTACCCGAGAAGGCATGGAATTTTGCAACGTCGCTGGATGGTCGTGAGTATATGCCTCTGACTGCGGACTCTTCGCTTACCGATAGGATTTTTAGAAACTATCGTGATACAACGGTTCATGAGGGTAGGACGCGTATCTTCATGGCGACCGATTTTTTGTGCATGCAGGCAATTGCTACAAAAGTATTCGGAAATCTACTTTTCACGGATCTCTTGTGACTGCCGCTTTGGGTTTGGTAATTAAAGTCATTCATCTTGTAGGATTGCAGCTCACAAACAGGCAATTAACGCACGCATAATAGCCTAATGGACTGCCAAAACGGATGTCGATGGAAGCTAACCATTGATCCATTTCATGGGATGCAAATAATTCGCTTTAATGGACCCTCGTTACGGCAACGGGGAGCAAGGCCTTGCTCCCGATTGCAGAGGGTCGCGGATGTCGTTAAAATTCATCACGGGACTGAACAGGAGTTCAGCAGCCAGCTCCGGGCATGAGGACCGCAGGGACCAAATGATCGGTCTTTAACTTGTAGGTTTTATTGGGTACGGCGTCTACCCAGTTGGTGAGCAGATCGGGCTCTCCATCGCCCTTTGACCACACGAGGACTCTAAAATACTCTGCATTGCCGGGAATGTTCAATTTGATCTTTCCCGATTTGGTCAGTTGCTGGAGAGTGTTGGGGTTTAATGCCGCACTGCTTAGGGAGGCCTGATTGTTCTCCTGCACTTCTTTTGCCGAGTCTGCCCATTGAACGGCGATTTTAGAGGGCTGGTTTCTTGCAGGGTAGGATGTTCTGTTCACGAGTGTGAGATTTTCAGCAAAGCCAGTTGTCATTGCGAAGAGCAAAGTGGTTGAGAGCAGGAACTTTTTCATGAGATTTCCTTTTGTTATTCGAGGGTGATCCCGGTTTGAGGTGTGCAGGGGGCGTCCTGATTGGCGTCGGGCGCGGTTAAGGGAAAAGTTCCCTCCTGGCAGAGCGTCTTTGTTTTCCCGGGCCCGCTGAACGGCTTTTTCGGGATGTGAACCGTGACGTTTTTGATCACGTTGACCGCCTCGGCGATCTCGAAATCTCCCACCATGCTTAAGAACTGGTAGCTCTCTTCGGGGGAGAGTCCTTGCGTGCGCACCAGGAAGTCGATCGCGTTTCTGGAGGCGAGCTTCATCGCTTCAAAGAGATCGAAATTTAGGCCGACGATCATCCAGTGGGTGGCGTTCTCGATGATCGGCCAGGTGAATGCGCTGCCGCTCTTTCTTTTGGTTTTGTCAAAAACCCCTTCTGCCTTTAGGTCTTTCCTGACCATAAACTGCATCGTAATCCCTTCATAAGAGGTCTCAAGAGCGGTGATATCGATTTCTCCGTTGCTCTGCATCGCGTGGGAGTCTCCGGTCCATACGAGGGCCCCTTTCTGAAACACGGGCAGGAAGATAATGGAACCAGCCTGGAGTTCTGGCTGGTCCAAATTGCCGCCGAAGGGTCCTGGTGGAACAGAATTGAACTCTCCGGGCACCGGCTGCGCAGCTTTGCTCGGGATATTCACCGACCACCCATCGGGCCAGTCGAGCGGTGGGCAAACGGCCAGCACCCCGGGGAAAGGCTTGAGCTGCAGACAGACCCCTTTGGTGAATTCTGCCGTGTTATTCTGCTTGTTGAATTTGAAATACTTGATCCTCGGCTTGGTAAATTCCGACAGGATCCCCTGGGTCGGGCTTAAGAAATTATAGCCGAAGTCGCCAAGTTTGATGTCGAGGATCCGGATCTCGAGCACATCGCCAGGTTCTGCTCCGTCGACGTAGATCGGCCCGGTCAGCGAGTGCATCCCTCGCCGTTTCTGGATGTCGTTAGCCGTATAAAAATTGGCCACGTCGGCGGGGGTGGTCTTATTGAAGACCATGGTATGCAGGCAGCTGTTCCACGTCTCCATGGAGACGGTGTCGCCCGATTTCACTTTTAGCGCGGGGGCTGATTCAGGGAAAAAAGTCCGAGGTTAACGGTTTCAGAGGTCGCCGGCACTCTATAGGTCTCCCCCATGAGGCAGGAAGTGTGCATGGCGGTAACGAACAGGGTGAGAAATGGTAACTTTTTCAGCATTTTTGCCTCTTCTGATCAAAAATTCATGTGTAATGTTTTTTGCGAAGAGGTGCAAGAAAAAAACTCAGAATAGAACGGTGAGCCTTCCCGTGAGGGCGACCACATTGGACTTGTGGGGATGAGCGCCGGGGTTGGGGATGTAGCTGAGCACAGGTTGAAAGTAGATCGACTTGTAGACCTGGGTTTGATAATACCCCTGGAACATCAGTTCAGAATAGCGGGAAAAAGTGTGGCGGTTAAGGCGCGACCACGCAACGCCCATCCCGAACGAGTCGTTGGGGCGTTTGGGCACGAGGGCAAAGGCGGTGAGGCCCATCCCCACATAGAGGTTCATAGGCAGCGTCCGGGAATTGTTCCAGCCGAGCTGGAAAAAGCTGGACACGTTCCCTTTGTTCGTGGTTTGGGATTTTTTGATCCAGAGCGCCTGTGAGCCGAAGGCATAGATCCCTCCGGTCCCATTTTCTTTTTGGGTACCTGCCTTTAACTCGCCGCTTTGATACCACCCGCCGATGGCCGCAATGCCCGGCTTGGGAGCCGTCCAGCCGTACCCCGTTTCCATGATAGAAAAGTAGTAGCCGTTAAAATGGGGACCCGTAAGCCCCGTCTGCACGCCTTTTGCAACATTGCCGTCAAAAGTGCCGATGTTGATGTAGGCCTGTTTGACAGGAGCGATCGTTGCTACGATCCCGTAGACCGAGTTGTAATAGCCACCGATCGCGCCGAGCAGGGTCGTGTTGACAAAGATCGGGGTGTAGATCAGGCCGCTCACAGAAGGAATGGAAACGGTCGGATCATCGGTAGGGACCGGTTTGGAAACGTTGTTGAAGTGGTAGGTCGGGATTGTTTTCCCAATCCGCACATTAAACCTGTTATTGAAAAATTCCTGGCGGATCCACAGCTGGTAGAGTTCCGACCGGTTCAGGGGAGGCTCTCCCGGCAGGCTGTTGTATCCCTGGACGACCCCTGCGTCGGCACTCGACGGCTGTCCGTTGAATTGCAGGAACTCGGCGCCAAAAAAGGCCTTTTTCCACCCGAGAGCTTTTTGCAGGTTAATCGACAGGTCGAGAATAAACAGGCTGTTACCCGTCCAAACCCGATTGTGATGAACTCCATCCCTTCCGTTCAAAAGAGCATTGTAGTCACCCATCCACAGCCCGCCCAGCCTGACGCCGGAGCGCTCGGGGATATGCAGCCATCTGCCAAGATCTCCCGTGCCTGTCAGAATGTTGACGGCGCCCGGGTTTCCGCTGATCCCATAGGTAGATTCTTCCGCTCCGATCCAGGCCGTCGCAGCGCATAGGGAGAGCAGGGTGAGGATTTGGCGTAAGCGGAGCATCGAGCAACTGTTTTAAAATTGAGGTTTATGTTTGTACAGCATAGTACGCCCGGCAAAATCCAGCAATTTTTTTAAGAAGAAATCTTCCAACGTTCAAGGGTCGGGAGCAAAGCCAGGCCTTGCTCCCTATTGCAGAGGGATCGCATTTTTACGCAAATTGCTTGGTTAAATGCTCATAGCAGGGGCAGAGATTCGCATGATTGTATCCCTGAAGGTTCCAGGTTTCATCATAGAGGGGTTTTAGGAGGTTGCCCGGGTTTGAAGTGTATAGAAAGTTTGGACTGAGAAAAATTCTTGCCATCGCTCGGAACATTTTGGTGAGGATGTAGGTGTCCGGGCTTCCACAGATTTTCCTTAGAGCACTTTTGTCTATATCTTTCATCGTATACTCTGAAATTTGTTTACATCGGTTGATCAGACTGAATGCGTCTTTAACAAGGGGCTGCGTTAGCATCCAAAACGGAGAGTTCATTTTCATGTTTTCTCTCCATTCAGGCTTGTCTGCTGCAAATTTAAACATGGCGAATGGAGTAAATTCCTTTAGAACTTCGTCTGTCATTGCGTCGAAGGCCTGAAATTTGGCCATGGGATCGGGAATTGCATCCAATTGTTCTTTTTTGCATTCCCAAAATGCATCTGAATGGATATTCATGAGTCGGAGTACTGTGCCCATCGTTTGTACCTCTTTTTAGTAGAATGTCGGAAGCGTTCGGAAGAAGCTACAGGAAGGAGGGGATTTTTTCCAAGAGTTTGTGAACCATGTCCGTTTTTACTTACACGAAAAAACGCCTCTTTCAAAAATTAAAATGCTATGGTAGGCTCCCAATTTTGGCGATTAAATTTTGGATGGCTAAAGCATGACAAAAATTTGGATGTTTGCTCTGGGGTTATGCTGTATTTATGCAAAGGGTGTCGCAGAGGAAAATCCGCCTCATCATACAAAAAGCCCTCGTGCTGAACATATCAGCGCGAGCCATACGGAAGGCAAAGGCCTGGGCTATTCTAAAGGCTATTCATCTCTCGATCTATTTCTCTCTCAGCCCTTTTCTAATCGAACGCTCGTTCCCTTTTTGGATTTAAGGGGGCACATTTTTAACGACAGTAAATATGCCGCCAATGCCGGGCTGGGATTCCGCATCTTAAGCAAATGTAAAAAACAAGTGTGGGGGATCAATGCGATGTATGATTACCTTCAGACTTCCCAGAGACCCTACAATCAGGTGGGCGGGGGGTTGGAGGTCCTTGGAGAGAAGTGGGATGTGCGGATCAATACTTATATCCCTGTAGGGGGCAAAAAAAAAGAACATTTACCGGTTTGAATATGATGACTTTGCTGGCTTGAAAATCGATGAGGATTCTGGGATCGGTTTCCCTAAAATCAGGGGATTCGGGTTAAAAGCGCGAGAGCAATTTGCTTTAAAAGGGGTTGATTCACTTGTCGGCTATCGCTTCTGTAAGACGCGCTTCCTGGAGTTTAGCGTGGGCGCCGGCCCCTATTACTACTGGGGAAGTTCAACCAAGACCAGAAATGCCTTTACCGCCACACATAAACAGTCGTTCGGGGGCAGGTTGGCAATGGGTATAACCTTCTGGGACTACCTGGTTTTCGAAGGACTGGGAAGTTATGATAGGATCTTCAAATGGTGCGGCCAGGGGACAATAGCGCTGAATCTTCCCTTCGATTTTACCTTTAAGCTGAAAAGATCGAAAAAAGCTTCTCGCTGTTCGGAGCCTGCTTATTGCCTTCAAAAGAGACTTTATGAGCCTGTTTTGCGCAATGAGATCATTGCAGTAGACAGCTTGAGTAGGCGGTCGCACGACCCTAAAGTTTTAGACCCTGAAAACAACCCCTAGACAGGAGAAAGAAGTGCTTATTAATTGGGTAACAGGCTTCTTTGTTATTTTAGGCGTCTTGTCCATGCCTTTGGAGGCTGGCAAGAAGGATGATACCGCAGATTACGTCATTGTCGGTCTGGGCACAGCAGGGGGTCTTCTCGTCGGGAAGCTCACTGAGGATAAGAAGACATCGGTGATCGCCTTGCACCCGGGTGAGAATTTTACCGATTCCTTCATTCTTAAGTATTCACAAAACATGACTTTTTCGGTGGGACAAAGCTTTCTCGGCATTCCGCCGAGCTTTAATCCAGCCTCTTACGATCTTCCTCCCGACATTCAACTGCAATTCAACAATTTCATTCAACTCATCAACAGCTCCGTGCAAAAACTCTATGAAACAGGGGAGACAGTCCCCCAAGTTGATGCAGATAACCGGGTCCTGTCGTGGGTGATAGCAGAGCCGGCTGGAGGAGCTTCCTCTCTAAATGCAGGAGCATGGGTCCGCGTTACCCCCCAGGTATTGTCCCAGTGGGAAGCCATTGCTGGATCCGAGTGGTCTGTAGACAGGCTGCTGAAGGTTTATAAAGATCTCGAGGATTATGACGGAAAGACAAGCAACAAACATGCACGGGGACACCATGGGCCGATTAGAATTACGCAAGATCCTCATGCATCCGCCCTATCGAAAAAATTCACCGAGGCGATGATCCAGGCGACAGGCATTCCATTCGCCAGTGATTATAATGATCCTAATATCCCCCTCAGTGTTTCCAAACAGATCCAGTCCTCTCATCGCGGCGACAATGGCTATTATCGCGTCAGCAGCGTCAACGCCTTCCTGGGGGAAAGCGTCATGACGGAAGGGGGCAGAGGGAAACATGGAAGAAAATTGAAAGTCCACTTTGGCAGTACAGCTCTTCGAGTGATCTGGGACGGCCAGACGGCAGTGGGTGTAGAGTACCTGCACAATGGACATATAAAATCCGTCTACGCAAAAAAAGCGGTGATTGTTTGTGCAGGCCTTCGCAGCAGTACTTTTTTGCTTCATTCCGGGATTGGCTCATCCAGCTTGCTCAGTTCCCTTGGCATTCCAGTGATTTTTGATAATCCTAATGTCGGGCAGGGACTCATCGACCAAACTCCCGTGCCCATCATTTTTGCTACGAACCCCTACGACTCTCAGGCGGGAACTACCACCATCTTTTCTCAAATTGCAAATCTTCCATCTCCTGTAGGCAGTCCTGAAGGTAGACAAATACGCCTGGCTACAATCGACGCGATTCCAGGCATTACCCCTGTCATTGTAGATCTTTTGCAACCTCAAAGTAGAGGATCCATTACGATCGCAAGTAATAATCCGCTCGACCAGCCTGTGATTGATTTTGGGCTGCTCACCAACTCTGCTGATCTCGATCTTTTAACATCGACTTATCAAATTTATGTCAAAAATCTCAACCAGGCATTGCAAGCTATCGACCCCCAATATCAACTTCTTTTACCCCCACCGGAAATCCTCGATGATATCTCTTTAGTACAAGCCTATATTAGGGCTATAGCTGGTACAGACTTTCATTATCAGGGACACTGCCGCATGGCCCCTTTAAACCAGGGCGGAGTTGTCGATGCAAAGGGGAGAGTTTATGGTGTCAAAAATCTAATCATCGCAGACAATTCCATCGTGCCCTCTCCCATCGACGGGAGTCCTATGACATCCGCCTACCTCATCGCAGCCAACATCGCTCGCCTTCTAGGCTACTAATTGGTGGTGTATGATGCAAAACATTGTGTATCAAAAGATTGCGTTAGATCCCCCAAATAAGTTGTAAACAGAGTACCAGCCTTCCACGGGCGATAATCGTTTACAAAATGGAATAGTTAGGATAAGATGGCAGACATGAAAGAATTATCTTCTCATTTCTATTCTACCAAGTCTCCTGTGCACATGCGGGGCATTTCTATGCCCATGCGTGGCGCTTAGGAGATATCCCTCTTTGTAAATCTCCTAGGCGCTAGTTTTCCAAAAAAATTAAGCCGGGAGCATTTTGTTCATGAAAAAAATTCAACTTATTGACATTTCAAAAACCTATTTGTCTGCGGGTAAAGCTGTGCAGGCGCTTTCTAACGTATCGTTAACAGTCGAAGAAAGAGATATTTACGGCATCATTGGACTCAGCGGTGCCGGCAAGTCAACGCTCATCCGCTGCATGGCGAGCCTTTTGCCCGTGACTTCTGGAAGGATCCTTTTCGATGAGGAGGACCTCAGTCTGATGGATGCGGCTGAATTGCGGAACTTTCGGCTCTCTATTGGGATGATTTTTCAGCATTTTAATCTGCTGTCCTCTCGAACCGTCGCAGGTAATATCGCTTATCCGCTCGAGGTCGCCGGTGTCCCGCTCAAGGAACGGGAAGAGCGCGTGGCTGAGCTTCTTGAACTTGTCAGCCTCTCTGCGAAAAAGGATGCCTGTCCGGCCCTTTTAAGCGGCGGGGAAAAGCAACGGGTCGGGATCGCACGGGCCCTCGCCAATTACCCCGATCTTCTCTTCTGCGACGAGGCGACCTCTGCGCTGGACCCCAAAACTACCAGGGAAATCCTTAGCTTATTGAAAAGCATTAACAGGAGATTGGGGGTCACGATTTTCCTGATTACCCATGAAATGCAGGTCGTTAAAGAGATTTGCAATAAGGTCGCCGTGATCGAGGGGGGCAGGATTGTAGAAGAGGGGTTGGTCGCGGATGTTTTTGCCGATCCCCAGCATGGGACGACGAGGGAGTTTCTTGGATGCTTCGAGGAGGTCACAAATGGATGCTGAAAATATAGAGCTGGCTTTGCAGCTGCTGCCACGACAGGTTTGGAACACCCTTTACATGGTTTTTGCCTCTGCCTTTTTGGCCGTACTGATCGGATTGCCCATTGGGGTCCTTTTAACCATTACGGGCAAGGGGCACATCAAAGAGAATGCCCGGATCCATAAGATGTTAGGAATGGTGGTCAATATCGGCCGCTCTTTTCCCTACGCGATCCTCATGGTGGCCCTCATTCCTTTGACCAGGTGGATCGTGGGAACGAGCCTCGGGACCGCTGCCTCGATTGTGCCCTTAACAGTAGCTGCCATTCCCTTTATCGCCAGACAGATCGAGTCGAGTCTGAAAGAGGTCGATCGGCACATTCTCGAAGCTGTCATCGTGATGGGATCCAGAACCTGGCAAATCATTACAAAAGTGCTATTGCCGGAAGCTTTGCCGTCGATGGTTTCTGCGATCACCTTGACGGTCATCAGTCTCATCGGGTACAGCGCGATGGCAGGACTTGTGGGTGGGGGAGGACTGGGGCAGGTGGCGATCCAATACGGCTATCACCGTTTCAACACGTTCATCATGGTTGTGACGGTCGCCCTGCTTATCCTTCTTGTTCAGGCAGTTCAGTGGCTGGGCGGATGCCTGGTTCAGTGTATTCTTAAAAAACGTGGGAGAATTTCACATGATTAAATATGTATTGTCCGTTGTTTGTGGTCTATTTTTACTTTTGTCGACAGGCTGCTCTTCAATGTCAAAGAAGGGTTTGAGAGTTGCAGCGACCCCCGTTCCCCATGCCCAAATGCTCGAGTTTATAAAGCCGGAGCTTGAGGCTGCAGGGATCGACCTCATCATCCTTGTGACGGAGGATTACAATATGCCCAACCGTGCCCTGGCCAATAAGGAGGTCGATGCCAACTTCTTCCAGCATATCCCTTTCCTGGACGAGCAAATAAAGCAGTTTGCTTATCCGCTGGCAAGTCTTGCGAAAATCGAAAATGAACCGATGGGGATCTATTCCAAGAAAATCGGTTCCCTTTCCGATCTGAAAGAACACGCGACGATTGCGCTGCCCAACGATCCTACAAATGAGGCGAGGGCTTTGCTGCTCCTTCAGGAGCATGGGTTGATTGCATTGGATAACCCTCACAATCTTCAGGCGACAATCCTGAATATTAAGAGCAATCCCAGGCAGATCCATTTTATTGAAGTGGATGCAGCGATGTTGCCGCGCTCCCTGGAGGATGTCGATGCCGCCGCGATCAACACCAATTATGCTTTGGAGGCCAACCTGTCGCCCATGAAGGATGCTCTCGTCCTGGAAGGCAAAGACTCTCCTTATGCGAATAGTATCGTTGTAAGGGCAGGTGAGGAGAATCGCCCCGATATTGCAGCGCTGAAGGCTGCGATGACCTCTGAAAAAATGAAGGAGTTTATCGATCAGAAATACAAAGGCGCGATTTTGCCGGCCTTTTGATAATCTCGGCTTTGTATATTTTTGCACCCCGATTGCTGGAAAGGGAGGCCTTCAGGCGCAATTTTAATTCGCAGGATCGGCTTGAACATGCCTTCCTGCGAATTAAAATTGCGCATCAAGGCCTCCCTGCCAGCAAGCGGGGTGCAAAAATGTACAAAGTCGAGATAACAATGAGGATTAAGATGTTTGAACCAAAGAAATATGTTGGGAACCGCGAAGAAAATTACCGGTTGCTCATAGAGCAGCTTGAGGCCTTGCTGAAAGGGGAAAAGAATTACCTTGCCAACTTGGCAAATGCAGCCGCCCTGCTCAATCAGTTTTTACCCGAGGTGAACTGGGTAGGGTTTTACCTTTGTATTGACCAGGAGCTGGTATTGGGTCCTTTTCAGGGGCTTCCCGCCTGCACGCGTATCCCCCTGGGAAAGGGGGTATGCGGGGCCGCTGCAAAAGAAGGGAAGGTTCTGTGTGTTGACGATGTGAGCCAGTATAAGGGCCACATTGCCTGCGACAGCGCTACGAAGTCGGAGCTTGTTCTACCGCTCATTAAAGATGGGGAGGTCATGGGCGTCCTGGATATTGACAGCCCGGTGCTCGGTCGTTTTGATGGGATGGACAGGGAATACCTGAGTCAATTTGTGGATGTATTGACCTTGCACTTGTATGTTCAACAAGCTGGGTGATAATATGTTACACTATGATTCATCGAGTTTAATTTATGTATTTACATAAATTAACATTATTGTATATAATTTGTTATAAGTTCGTAAAATAACGAGAAAAAGGAGAGTATATTATGAATCTGCTGGAATTTGACAAGGTCCCGCCCGGGTATTGTCAGTATAATAAAAGTCGTTCGTCTCAATTCTGTTCCCAAGTCCTGGTTCCAGGCATGTCCCCTATGATGGGTTAATCCCCATTCTAATTATATTTAAATAAATTTTTACAGTTTTCATTGAATAAAGCAGTTTAAAAACCATGGGTTTTCTGTCTTTGTTCAAAAATAAATATCAGTAGTCATTTCGCGTCTTTAGTTTTTTCAAGCTATTGATTTAGAGGTGTTTACATTTGAGTAATATAATTTTTTTTAAAAATAGGAGAATTTTTATGTCTGTAAATACAGAAGCATTTAAACAGCTTTCTCTTTCCTGCTTCCTGGGAGAGAACAGCATTCAGAAAAAAGGGGAGAACGTCTGGAATTTGGTGAAGTCCTATAAATCAGTGATTGAGGTTGCCCTTGAAACCCTTGATCGTTTGCATGAGGGGAGGGTCCCCGATCCAACGGTTGGGGAAAATGCGTGTCAGCTCCGGGCTGTTATTTACACCGGGATTCTGAATGCAGAGGATTTTGAGCAAACTTTGCAAACGGCGCAAAGTGTTCTACGTTCGGCTCTTGAGAACCTCAAAAAGGCAGCTTTACCTGGGAAACATGAATTCATTTCTCTGGATGCATTCCTGACTATAAATCAGGCCGATGCGCCCATTGATCAGCGCATCCACTGGTTTATATTAGGGCGCATCCTCGAAAAAACAAGGAAGCCCGACCGCGGTTTCAGTTTGGATGCCCAAGGGCAGGTCGAGTATCTGGAAAAAATCGTCGCAATCGATGGGTTCAAGGGAGCGGGTTTTTCTCCAACTGCTATTCGCAATCTCGAGTCCTATGCCAAAAAGGCTTTGTCGCACCATTCAGTTGCAATAGTTCAGGGATGGGCGCTGGACCTTCCCGATAAGGAGGAATCGCAAAGGCTTTATGCCCTGGTGAGCGGAGACAAAGTAAAGACGACTAATCAGAAGTTGGCAACGGCTCCCTGTTTTAGTTCGGCACAGGTCTGTTTTGATCTGGTCTGCCGTGAGCGAACTCCTTTCATTTTGAGGGTGAAGCAAATCAATGCGGAAACGGCTGGGACGGAAGGAATAGAAGCATTTTTCTTTGCGTCAAACGGCATTTCTTACGAGCGCACGAAGGAAGAGAATGTTCTAAAGAGGCGCGCTGCCATCTTGATCGATGCGGCAAGTATTGCTTCCCCCATTCTGACGCGCAAACAGCTCAAGCATGAACTGGATCAAAGAGAAATCAGAGAAACCCTGCTAGCTTTTCTAGCTACGCACCCTGTTTATGGAGGAGGTTGTAAAAAGGAGCCAGGTCCAATCGAGGAAGCCGCTGTTAGGCAGCCTTATGCTGAAAAGGCGAGGCAGTGGGAATGCTGTCCGGAAAATCCGCGCGTGTGTCGGCTGTACCACATATACGCCGTCTCGACGGCGCAGTGGAAGGAGGTTATATGAGAGTACTGTCTATTGAAGATCTGGACTTTTTGGCAACCGGCTGTGCTGTTTTGGGCTCGGGAGGAGGGGGAAACCCCTCCAATGAGCGGCTCATGGCAAGGCACGCCTTTGAGAAATATGGAGCCCCTTCTCTTGTCGATGTGGCATCCCTCCTGCCGGAAGATTTGATTCTTCCGCTCGCTGTTATGGGAGCCCCTTTGGTCGCTTTGGAAAAACTGCCGAGCGGGCGGGAATTTGAAGCTGTATTCGAGAGCGTAAAAAAAAGGGTGGGGCGAGCGCCGACGATTCTTATGCCCGCAGAAATTGGCGGGGCAAATGGTTTTGCGGCCCTATCCATTGCAGCGAAGCTCAACTTGCCTCTGCTCGATGCAGATTTAATGGGAAGGGCTTTTCCGCAGCTCCAGATGACCTCTTGTACCGTGAGGAATGTCCCTTCCTCTCCGGCGTATTTGGCTGACAGCCGAGGAAATACGGCTGTAGTGGAAGCGGGGAGTGCCCAAATGGTCGAGAACATCGCGCGGCATATCACCGTGTCGATGGGATCGAGTTGCGGGGTTGGCTTTGCGCTCCAATCTGGCAGCACGGCTAAACAGACTGTGATCCCGGGGAGCTTGAGCCAGGCCATAGAGCTTGGTAAAGCGATTGCTCTGGCAGCAAAAGCGGGGGAGGATCCCGTTCAGGCAATCGTCGACCACTCCCAGGGCATTTGTCTTGGGACGGGGACGATCACTGCCATTGACCAGAGCATCCAAAAAGGGTTTTTGGAGGGGAGCGTCACGGTAGTCGGACAGGAAGGGGCTTTTCGGCTCTTCTACCAGAATGAATACCTCCTCGCTGAAAAAGAGGGTGTGGCTTTGGCTTGCACCCCCGATATCCTGGTCCTGCTTGAAAGAGAAAGCGGGACCCCCATTACGGCAGAGTCTCTGCGTTATGGTTTAAGGGTGGCGCTCATCGCTCTTCCCGCTCCCGCTATTTGGCAGAGCGAGGAAGGGCTCAAGCTCGTCGGCCCGCAGTGTTTCGGTTATGACATCGAGTATCAAACAGTAAGGAGGAGACCATGAAAGAATATTATACCATTGGCATCGACATTGGAGGGACCAACAGCGATGCGGTTCTCGTAGATGCGCGCGCCAAAATTATCGCTGCCGCCAAATCCGGCACAACGCCTGACATTGTTACCGGTTTTTCAAGCGTATTGAGAATCCTGCTTGAAAAAGGGGGCGTGCCAGTTTCTGCTGTCCGCGCGCTATTTTGGGGACGACCCATGCTACCAATGCCATTTTGCAAAGAAGGGATCTGTATAAAGTGGGCCTGATCCGCTTGGCCGGGCACTATCCAGAATCCCTGCCTCCCTGTTTTGATTGGCCGCAGGATCTGAAGCAGACCTTGTTCATAGGTTGTGAAACAATAGGCGGGGGCTATGAGTGCCACGGGACGCCCATCTCTCCTGTATGTCTGGAAGAGGCGCGCGATGCTATAGAGCGTCTTTTAGAGGGCGGTGCGGAAAGCTTTGCTGTCGTGGGGACTTTCTCTCCTCAAAATGGGGATCAGGAAAAAGCGCTGGGCTCACTCATTGCAGAGGTGGCGGGAGCGGATTTTCCGGTTTCTCTCTCTCACGAAGTGGGGGGAGTCGGGTTCATCGAGCGGGAAAACAGCACCATTTTAAATGCCGCCCTCAAAAAGGTGATGGCGCAGGGGTTTGGTCAACTCGAAGAGGCATGTCATAAAGTGCATCTGAGCTGCCCCCTCTACATCACTCAGAATAATGGAACGATAATCGATCTCGAAACGGCCCTGAAGTATCCCGTCCTTACGATCTCGGCGGGGCCGACCAATTCCTTTATCGGCGCCAGTCGGTTGGCCGCCTTTGAAGATGCCATCGTTGTGGATGTCGGCGGAACCTCTACGGACATCGGATTGATCAGGAAGGGATTCCCCAGGCGCAGTCTGAACACCTCGCAGATAGGAGGCGTCAGACTGAATTTTCCGATGCCAGATGTCCTATCTATTGCTTTGGGTGGGGGTAGCCATGTCGTCCTATCAGGAACGGCAGTAAAAATTGGTCCCGAAAGTGTGGGGAAGGATATTCTCACGCGCGCTGTCTGTTTTGGCGGGGACGTATTGACGTTTACCGATGCCGCTGTCGCCCAGGGAAAAGCCATTCCAGGGGCTGATGCGCAAAAGATCCCCTGCTGTAGTGATGAGGGGAGGCGCGTTTTGCAGGCAGCCTTTCAAAAAATCCAGGAGGAGATCCTCATCCTCGAGGGAGAGAAAGGGGAGTTGCCCGTGCTTTTCGTCGGAGGAGGAGCGACGCTTTTCCCCAAAGAGATGCTAGGTAAGCGTTATTGCATTCCGGACAATGCGAATGCGGCCAATGCCTATGGGGCTGCCCTTTCTGAGATTTCGGGGGCCGTCGATCGCGTTGTGAGCCTAACCCAAAGGGAGGAGACCTTGAGGACCCTTCAGGAAGAGGCTATCCAGGAGGCCGTGCGTAAGGGCGCAGACCCGCAGGACGTAGAGGTCGTCGATCTTCAAATCATCCCGTACCACTACGTCCCCAATCACATCGCGCGTGTCGTTGTGACCGCAGCCGGTAAGCAGGCATGAGATGTTAGAAGTTCTGGTTGGTGTCGACCATGAAGTTGCTGTTGTTCGCCAGGGTCATGTAGGGGCTCTTGGCGATGCGCCGCTTGCCGTAGGCGTAGGTAAGGCCGATGTAGACGTCTGCGCCGTCGTTCTTGGCGGGGACGACGCCGGAGCCATGCCTTGCGCCCATGTAGGAGGCGTGGCCCTCCAGGCTGAGGGAGTGGGTGACGGGGACGACGAACTGCGCTCCGAGGATGTAGCGGCCGGGCCTTCCGGAGGTGTAGTGGAGGCCTCTGCGGTAGGGTGTGCCGGCCCAGAGCATCGCGTAACCGTTTGACTTGAAGTAGTGGGTCCAAAACAGGTTGACCTGGCTGATTCCTCTAAAGGTGAGGGGGACCTGCTGGGAGCTTTCATGGTCTTTCTGGATGCCGTAACCGGTCCAGGCGCCGATCTCATTGCCGCCCCGGATCAGGTAGCCTACCTGTCCGCGGATCTGGTCGATGTAAGGGTCGACGGCAAATAGCCCAAAGTTCTTATTGAACATCGAGTCGTAAGCGATGCCGGCGTTCCATCCCGATCTGCAGGGGGTTTGCCAGGCGGCGCCGAGCGTCAGGAATCCCTGCTGCTGCAGCGTTTTCGAATTTTTGAAGGGGGTGGAGGAGCGTCCGGCCCAGTCGTAGAGTCCGTAGCTTCCCCCGAGCTGCGCGGAAAAGGAGCGGCAGACGGGAACGGTGAAGTTGAGCGCTGTCAGGGCGCCGAAGGAGCCGTTCCAGCTTCCGTCGGAGATACCGCGGAAGTCGTCGAGTCCGAGGCTGACATCGATCTCGAAGGGGCATTTGGAGGTATAGAACAGGGAGCAGGTCTCTTTGCAGGAAGGGGCGGGAGTTTCCTGGGCATGGACGTGGGAGATAACGGAAAGGGCGGATGCGAAACCGAGCAGATATTTGTTCATAGGGCCTCTGAAAAAAGGGATTGAAATTTTTTCTGTGTCTCTTATAAGGTTTTTCCTTTAATTTGGTCAACCCATCGTTTGCGGAGGCAGTCATCAAATTTACCACAATCGGGCAGCAATTTGGAATTTGGGCAGTGTCAAAGCCCCGGGGTTGGACGATTGCAAACGGGTTCATATTGTTAATATTAGCCCGTTTGCGATCGTTCAACCGCGGGAGCTTTCACACGGCCCAAATTCCAAATTCATGCCCGATTGTGGTATTTGTAATTTTGTGCTTTCTCAGCCTTAGTGCAGTTTCTGCCGAAGAGACGTGTCTGCGCAATGTGCGTCAGGTGACGTTTCCTTCGATGGGCTTTGAAAAAGCGGGGGAGTCCTATTTCTCTCCGAATGGGCAGTCGCTCATTTTCCAGGCGGTGCCGCAAGGGGAAAAATATTATCAGATCTACACGATGGATCTGGAGAGCGGCGTGCCGCTGAGGGTCAGTACGGGAAGGGGGGCTTGCACCTGCGGTTTTTACCGACCCGATGGAGGGAAGATTCTGTTCGCTTCCAGCCATGAGGCGCCGCCCGATCTGACGGAAGAAAAAAAGGCGGAACCTGGGCGCTACACCTGGGATCTGACCCCTTACATGAATATCTACGAAGCGGATCTGGATGGAACGGGTTTAAGAAGGCTCACCTCGGGGCCCGCCTACCATGCCGAGTGCGCCTATTCTTTGGATGGAGAAAGCATCGTCTATGCGAGCAATGAGAGCGGGAGCATGAACCTCTACGTTTGCGATGCCGATGGGGGGCGTGTCTCCAGGGTGACGCAGACTAAGGGTTGCTACAACGGGGGCCCATTCTTTTCTCCGGATGGAAGTTGGATCCTCTTTCGGGCCGACAGGCAGGAGAAGGACCTGCTGCAGCTTTATCTCATCCGCCCCGACGGATCGGAGGAGAGGCAGTTGACCTGGGATCGGCATGTGAACTGGGCCCCTTTCTGGCATCCGGGCGGCAAAGTGATCGCCTATACGACCTCGCGCCACGGACACAGGGCCTACCAGATTTATCTGATGGACATAGAAAAAGAGCGCGAACACCGCCTGACCTATAGCTCTACTTTCGAGGGGCTCCCCAGTTTTAGTGCGGATGGCAATCAAATCACCTGGACCTCAAAACGGGGGGATGGCACGGCGCAGGTCTTTGTCGCCGATTTTGTCCTGCCGCCGGGTTGGGACACCCAAGAACATTAAGGAGATAGAGCGATGTGGAAATACCTTTTGTGCCTTGCAGCAACCTGCAGCCTGTATGGGGCAAACCAAACGTCCTCTATTACGCTGCCGCTGAGGGAAGACTCTCTGCCATTCCGCCTGGCGATCGAACAGGCCTCTTTTTCTCTGCCCGTTGGACTGCAGGCCTATGCGGCGGGCCGCTATAAGCAGGACTGGGTCTTGATCTCTGGCAGAACGTTCGGTCTTCACGGCTTTTTGGGAGATACTTTTCCCGTCTCTTCGCAAAATACAGAGGTCTTCGTTCTGAATCTGGCGAACGGCTCGACTGTTTCAAGATCGCTCACTGACCCGGATGCGAAGCTCTCCCAGGCCCAGATCGACCAGCTCTCTGTGACAAACGCCCTTTTTTATCAGCCGGATGGGTCGGATACGCTCTACCTGGTCGGCGGGTACGGTTTTAATACGGCCCTGGGAGATTATGACACCAAAACGGTTTTGACGGCTATCGATCTGCCCGAGCTGATCAAATGGGTCAAACGCAAGCCCAAAGCAAAAAGCGCAGCCAAATGCCTTCGCCAGGTCACCCATCCGCTTTTGCAGGTGACAGGAGGGTTGATGTTTCAGTCCAATCCTCATGAGCCCTACTTTCTTGGCCTTGGGCAGAATTTTATCGGCGGTTATCACAACACAAACAACCAGGGGGTTTATACATACCAGATCCGCCCCTTCCAGATTATCGATACGGGCAAAGATCTTTTCGTGCAGCCCTATTCCCAACCCTCTCCGATGGCCACGTACCGGCGCAGGGACCTCAACATTGTTCCCATCATCCAAAAACAGGGGCATTCGCTCGAGCAGGCATTTGTTGCGCTCGGCGGGGTATTTACTCCCGGCGTCAATTTTGGAGCCTGGACGGTGCCGATCGAGATTGCCCCGGACGCCTCTTCCAAGATGCTCAGTCCGAGTGCATTTGCCCAGGGGATGAACAACTATGATTCTGCTACGGTTGGGCTCTACTCGAAGAAAACCAACGACATGTACACGCTGCTATTCGGCGGGATCAGTTTTTATTACTCGGTCAATGGTGGCTTTTATGTCCCCGGCGGCTCCTTCATTCAGGATTTTGAGCTGGGCTTCACCAATGATGTCACCACGGTCAGGATCGACTCCGCGGGCAACTATCAGCAGTATTTTATGAGCGCGACTTTCCCAACCATTACGCCTACTTTTGGAACAGCGCCAGGCCCTGCGCTTCTGTTCGGGTCAGCGGCGATGTTTTTGCCAGCAGACGGTATGCCCTCCTATTCGAATGGGGTGATCTCCCTTGACAAGCTCGGGTCCTCGCCGATCGTTCTGGGCATACATCGTCGGAGGGATTCAGAGCTCCATGAATGAAACTGACAGCGAAACAGGGAATGTCGACACCCATGCGTCGAATTATATTTTTAAGGTGACGTTGATTCCTAATTGATGTAATTAAAAATTATAATTATTTTCATTAATTACAGTTATTCGCGTTTATTTAATTGCTCTTTGTTTGTATAATGCCTGCAACATTTTTTCAAACAAGGAGCTTTCCAATGGTCACTAAAGTATCTCTTGAGTCTGACCTTAAGTCTGACAAGGTATCTTCCCCTCCTCTGGCAGTTGCGCCTCTCTATAAGGCACAGACAGCTGCAGGCGAAGTTTTCAATACCCATTTCTTCCCTTGCTACACTACGCAATATGTCGGATCGCAGGAAGGATTTAAGGGAAAGCTCCTCTGGGTTTACAGCAAAGGGTATGATGCTGCAGCCGTCGTAGGCCAGGGGATCGGTGCCGTGGGATCGGCCGCTGCCTACATCGGCTCCGGGCTCGCTATCGCAGGGGACTATCTTTTTGGCTGGGCCGTGCACCCTGTCGTAGGTGCTGTTTTCCCCGTCAACCCGATCAATGGACAGCGCCATTTTGTGGGCATCCCCCGCAGTGTGGAAAAATTCCTGGGCGACAACATCTTCTATCCCCTCAATACTCTCGGCTTAAGGGAGACCAATGAGCTGCTTCCCAATACGCAGGATCGGATCGCCGATCGGGTGAATGGCGTCATGAAGCGTCTCACCGAGGCCAATGATCAGCTATTAAATCCCAAGAAGGAAACGACCCGTTTTGACTACCGCGTGAAAACGATCCACTCTTCCGATGTCAATGCTTTTGCGGTTCCGGCCGGCGGCATGGTGGTCTATACCCAGCTCGTCAAAGAGATCGACGCAGCCATCCAGAGCCAAAGCATTAAAACATCAACTGTACAGTTTGCAGATGGATCGACGGCCGAAGTGGATCTATCCGGCGTGAGAATGGAAGACGCTCTCGCTGCTCTGATGGGGCATGAGATGACCCACGTCGCCTCAAGGCACTCGATGGCCGCCCTCGCGGGCAGTCTGGTCCGCACGGTTCTTTTGTCCGTTGGGCGCTTCTTCCTCATTAACTACCTCAAACATTCCGACAAGGAATACATGGAGCTTTCGAAAAAAGCCCTCCAGGATGAGAGCGATCGAAAAAGGCTCGCCCAGAAAGAGAAGTTCTACGCCTCATTAAATGAGGTCTTTGCCTGGGTCGAGGAAAGGATCAAGTCGATGGCGAGCCTCTTTAGTTCCCGTAAAAATGAGTATGAAGCCGATGTTACGGGCGCCTACTTTGCCAGCCAGGCGCAGTACAACCCTCTCGGGGCGCTCTATCTTCAGGAAGTCTTGGGCAGGTCGCACGGCGGAGCTATTGACTTCCTGCAAAAACACTTCGAGTTTCTCTTCACCCACCCCTACAAGGAAAACCGCAAGCGGGCGCTGTTTGCAGCGATCTCCGAGATCGCCCCTCAGGCGCTGAAGGGTCACACCCAGTGGAAGCTTGCCGACAGCGGCTACAATATTGGCCGCTGCAGCCCCGCGATCCAGTACGCTTCTGCCGCCAGGAGCAACTAGAAACGGGAGAGAGGCAACGCACAAAGCCGCAGGGCCGCAAAGATTTTTAAAATCTTTGCGGCCCTGCGGCTTTGTGCTATCAGGTCTCTTGAGTATAATTCCATTCAATGTCTATTCTCCATGCACAACCGGAGTTGGAAACATGGATAGCCGCCCACTTTTTAAGAAATTTTTTCTCCTTTTAGTCCTCTCAGTTTGTCTCCCTTTTAGATTTTTAAGCTGCGCTCCCGAGCTCCGGGAAGAGGTTGCCTCCTCCCTGATCGGAAAGCTCAACAGCGACAGGATCAGCTATTTTTTTGGTAGCTACGGGATCGAGCCGGTCCCTCTTTCCAGCACCCCCTTTCAGAATTTGAGGATCAGCAACCTCCACTCGATCCACGAGGGGAAAAAGGTGATGAGGACCCTTGCGGTCGTGCAGTTTATTGAGCCCCTTCCACAGAGTTTGAAGAAGGTGCATGACGCGATCCTTCAGGGGCAGTCGATGGGGATTGCGCTTCGCGAGGATGGGTGGACGATCGACAAGGCGCCCGTTCATTTTGGGTCTGTTTCCCTGTCCCCTGCGCTGAAAGCCTGGATGCAGGAGGAGAATAGCGATGTGTGCGCGGTCCATATCTACCGGCTCGATGTTTCCAAAAGCGGCTCTGCCGAGCGGCTTCCCTACTGCACGATCATCGAAGTGCACAGTCCCCAATACCTCGACGCGCTTTGGCTCCGCGCCCTCTATCCCGGACAGGAGGCCAAATTGGGCAAAAGCGATGGAGACGTTAATGCAAAGATGAGTTTCCTGCAGTCCCTCATCGACAAGCTTCCCCTATCCAGAAAGTGGGTCGGTTACTCAATAAGGATTCCGAGCGACTCCAATAGCGCATAAACTTCGGGCCTGGAAAACCGGGCCTTTTTCAACTCGTTGGTTAGGGGATCATCGCATAGCTCGTCGCACCCACGAAGTTCGCCTTGGATAGGTTGCAGTTGTGGAAGAGGCTTCCCTGTAGATCAGAGCGGGAAAAATCTGCCTCGGTGAGGTTCGCATCGGAAAAGTGGGTGTTTCGGATGGTGCAGTCGATGAATTTCGTTCCTTTTAAATCTAGATGGGAGAAGTTTCGAGGTGTCGATCAGGCAGCCTGTGAATTGAAGGCTGAGGAATAGGGGATCGCACTTTCCGAAGTTCACACCCACAAATTTGCAGTTTTTCAATTCGAGTCCCTGAAGACGGCAGCCATCGAGTTTGACGAGACTCAAGTTGCAGCCACGCATCGTCACCCAATAAATTTTGTTCCCGTTAAATTACTTTGCGTCAGGTCGCACTGCTCAAATATGCATTGGGAAAAGACCCTGTTCTTCAGGTCAGTCTCCTTCCAGTCGGCCTTCTGAAATGTCTGGTTCTCGCTCTCTTTTTGCATTCTGTTACTTGTCGATTAAAATTTTATCTGGCATGCTCCGCTTTTCAGAAATTAACCTTTGGGGCGGCTTATGCAACACTTTATCACGCAGCGTCATTTTGGAAAGAACGGCTTTTTAACAGCTCTTTTGTGCACGGGAATCCTCAGCTCAAGCGGCATGCTGCATGCGGATAGCCCAACACCGTCGGCTGCACCGCAAGCGGCTCTCTATGATGCCGACCTTTTCAATAAGGACAAGAAGGTGTGGTTTGTCAATGCGGAATTTCTCTACTGGCTGGTCAACGAAAGCGCGCTCGACTATGCCATCAAGATGGACCGATTCTGCCTGGTCGCCAACAGAAGTGACTGCAGCGACCGGCCGCACCCGCAACGCAAGCTTTGACTGGGCTCCTGGCTTCAGGATGAGCTTTGGATATTTCAATGCGCCCCATTACTGGGATGTCTTTGCCCAGTACGCCTACCTGCATGCAGACGGAAGCAATGAGGTCCATGCGCCCAAAGGGGCAGACACGTTTCTGAACGGCACCTGGATCCAGCCCGATATTGGGATTCCTGCCACCCCAGCCCCTTTGAGGAAGGCGAGCAGCGATATCGCCATGACCTACCAGGTCCTCGACTTTCTTTTCTCCGCCGTTTTCAGACCAACGAGCACCTAAGGATCAATTTCTTTGGAGGACTTACCTCGGCTATTATCTTTCAGAAGTGGGGGATCACCTACAAAGACACCAATCATCTTCACGCGAAAGTGCACAACCGTTTCCGTTATGAAGGGATCGGGTTTCGCCTGGGGACTAAGCTCGACTGGTACATGGGGTATGATATCTATCTGACGGGTACTGCATCGACGGCGGTTCTTTCGGGGTGGTATAAAAACTCCTCAAAAGAGACCACGCAATTTACGCAAGTCAGAGCTGGCAACTCACGCCCGATCGCCAACCTCAACCTGCACGACAACAGACTGGCCTACACGGCGCAATTTCAGGCAGGTTTCTCCTGGCAGAAGAGGTATAATAGCATAAGGACCGAGCTCTTCGCCGGCTATGAAATGACCACCTGGATGAACCTTGTCGAGATGCGTCGATCAAGTATCGACAAACCGACGACGACGAAGGAGATATTGATCAACGATTCCAACCTCTCGTTGCAGGGACTCACTGTGCGCTGGAACCTCGATTTTTAAATCAGTGGTCCTTTATTTTTGCGCCAAAGCCCCGAGGCTTTGGCGCAGTCCAATCCCCTATTTCCAGCTTGTCAGAGCACTAGCACATCGACGAATTGCAAGTTTGGGATTTTGCTTGATGCAGTATTGCTTTTCCCATTGGAAGTGAAGAGGGCCATGGGGCGGCCGAACCGGTCCTGGACGAGGGCGGAGTTGGAGGATTTTTCAAAGGTCTTGATGTCTCCGAGGATCCAGGCGCTGCAGGTGATAGGGGAGGGGAGTGAGGACCGTCTCTACGCCGTACTCATCTTTGAGCCGGTACTGCATCACTTCGAACTGGAGCTGGCCGACGGCGGCAAAGATCAGATCCCCTTCCCGTCTCGTACGACTTGAGGAGCTGGATCGCTCCCTCGTCGGTGAGCTGCAGCACCCCTTTGTCGAAGGATTTTCGCTTGCCCACATCTTTGGGATGGAGCCGGGCGAAGATCTCGGGCTGGAACTGGGGGAGGGGTTTAAAGTTGAAGCCGCCGGTGACAGAGAGGGTGTCGCCAATGGCAAAAGAGCCCGGGGTTGATCACGCCGATGATATCGCCAGGATAGGCGTAATCGAGCGGTGGTTCTTTCGCCTGCGACCATCCCGTGGGGGCGGGAGAGGCGGATCTCTCTTCCGTGCGGTGGTTTTTTACGATCAGGTCCCGCTCAAACTTCCCTGAGCAGATCCGGATGAAGGCCATGCTGTCCCGGTGGCGCCGGTCCATGTTGGCCTGGAGCTTGAAGACATAGCCGCTGAAAGGGGTTGTGACAGGATCGATCTCGATTTCCGTCCCATCGGGCCGGTTGGCGATGCGCGCATGGGGGCAGGGGGCGAGGTGGATGAAGGCGTCGAAGAAGGGCTCGACGCCGAAGTTGGTCAGCGCGGAGGCGAAGAAGACGGGCGTGACCTTGCCCTCCAAAAACTCCTCTTGCGAGAAAGGGTTGCCGGCCATTTCCAAAAGCTCGAGCTCCTGGACGAGCTGGTCGTCAGCAGAACTGCCGATCTTTTCCTTGGCCTCTGCGCTCTTCAGTGGAAGCCTCGCAATCTCGGCTTTTTGCGCGCCGCCAACGGACGTCTTCGTGAAGAAGATGCATTCGTTGGTCGTGCGGTCGACGACGCCCTGGAATTCTTTGCCCGTCCCGATCGGCCAGTTCATCGCGTAGGAGTGGATCTGCAGGACATTTTCCACCTCGTTCATCAGGTCGAGCGGATCCCGTGCCCGGCATGTCCATCTTGTTGATGAAGGTCAGAACGGGGATCTTCCTGAAACGGCAGACTTCAAAAAGCTTGCGGGTCTGCTTTTCGACGCCTTTGGAGGCGTCGATCACCATGATCGCGCAGTCGGCGGCGGTCAGGGTGCGGTAGGTGTCTTCGGAAAAGTCTTCATGGCCGGGGGTGTCCAGCACGTTGATGAGCGTATCCTTATAGGTGAACTGCATGGCGGACGAGGTGATCGAGATCCCCCGTTCCTGCTCCATCGCCATCCAGTCGGAAGCAGCGGCTTTCCGCCCTTTGCGCCCTTTGACCATCCCGGCCGTATGGATCATGCCGGAATAGAGGAGAAGCTTTTCGGTCAGGGTGGTTTTCCCCGCGTCGGGGTGGCTGATGATGGCGAAGGTGCGTCTTTTGGCAACGGCTTCCCGGATGGCTGTCTGATTGCTCATAGTCTTTTTAATTGGTGGTGGTTTTCCATAGTACTCTTTTTGAGGGATCTCGTACAGAGAGCTTTTGGGGGATTTTCCGCTATAGCAAAGTTCACCTTGATTAAAATGCTAAGATACTGTAAATTAAATAGTTACGTATCTACATGGAAATTTATACGGTACAAAGCTCCCTGGACATTTTTAACTTTTTATGTATTTATTGATAAATAGTTGTTTTTTAATTATTATACAAGTAAAATATACTTCAAATAAAACAACAAAATCGAGGTAATTATGTCTTCAGTTTCAAATGTTGCTTCCGGCGAGGTTTTTCCCCTGTTAAACCTGCCAATGAATGAGAACGGGCCGCTTGAGCGGATTTTTGGATATGTAGGTCCACAAGAGCTGGTTGCCCTTTCTTCTGTTAGTCAACTCATCAGGTCAGTTGTATTCGATTCTGGTCCAGACAGTATGGGTGGACGTCTGTGGAGAGGCCTAAACGATTCTCAGTGGACGGACTATATAAAACTGTCTGCAAAATGTTCGATGATCGACCAAGAAGTTTGGAGAACTAGCCTCAGGCTGTCACAATTTTTAATTGCGAACGGTCTGGAGGTGCCACCAGAACGCTTAGGTCTTGATTACTACAATGATGTGCTCCCAGGCATGAAAGCTGTTAATTCCCTGCCGATCGAAAATAATGCCGGTTTGACATACATCGTGATACCCAAGGGAGTTACATGGCGCATGTGGAGTGATGAGCTCGCTCAAGCTCTGGGCAAGCCAACGTGTTTTGAGCACATGTCGTCATCTGTCCCAGCAGCGTATTGGGACAGCCCTGTTGAAAAAGCCTACGCATTTGTCATCACAAATTCGGTTATTGAAAATAGCAAAAGAGTTTCCTTTCAAAGGCGTATAGAACTCCCAGGAAAAAACGGCTGTGAAGTGATTGATGGCATTGATCACCTTGCACTTCTTGCTTTGACATATATTGTTACCCAAGAGCAATCAACATCGAGAGAGGGTATTCGCCTGTACAATGATAACCCGTGGACTTACACGTGTGTGCGGATAAATGACTTGTTTTTTGAAATTGGGGGCTTCGCCCCGGGCGGCCTCAGCGTCAACGACGACTACGGCGACGACTTCAGCCGCGCGGGAGCCCTGCGGAAGTTCTGGCCATTGGAACTTGGGTCTTCTTGACCATTGGCTGCGGAATTAGCTTCTTTGGTTCTCCTTGGAAGACCGGCCTGAGGCCGGTCTTAAATCATCGGCGAAGCCGATCGGAATTCTTCAAAAAAAATGGGGAGAATCCCCATTTCGTTTCTTGTCCAGTAGGCATTTTCAACGATTGAAATGGCGACAAAAGCCAATTACGCAAACAGCCTTTAGGTAGGAAGCTTCGGATCGTTATATGCGTTGACAATCCGGCCGATGTTTCTCCAGGCAACTTTGTGCTTCTCACCTAACCCCTGCAGGCGGAAGCTGGCGGGGGTAAAGGGACCGTTCCACAGCGTGTCGTGCAGGTTATGGTCTTTTTCTTTCATTTTTTCAAAATCGGGAAGGGCACCGATTCGCTCTGCGAGGCGGTCGGAAAAGGCGACGTAGTCGGCGTGGGGGAATTGGGGACGGGGAGATTTCTCCCTGATAGCAAGCTCCTGCGCCAGTCCTTCCTGCATCTCTTCTTCGGTGGGAAGGGGGATTTTGCCGCTGATGGTCAAGCAGACGTTGCGGGCCTGCATCTCGATCACACCGAGGAAGGGGCCCCGGTACATCCCCACAAAGAAGAGGTGGGGGATATTCGGGGGAAAGATGGTGTGGAGGAGGAGAAGAGGTTGGAGGGGGTCGTCAGGGGAAAACCCTATCTGATCCAGAACCTGGGGTTCCAGGAAGGGGAGGGTGGCCCGGTAGCCCGTCGCAAAGATGAGGGCATCCGCTGTGATGTCGACGCCGTTTTTGAGGTGGAGGAACTTACCCTCGATCGAATCTATCTCTGTGCGTTCAACGGAGATCTTCCCTTCTTCCAACCTGTCCAAATAAGCATCGGTGACAACCACGTGGGAAGGAGAGGTGGGCGGTGTGGTGATATGCAGAGCCGGGGAGAGAGCGGACTGCCGGGTGCAGAGTGTGGAGAGCCATCCGTGTTTTCTCTGGTTTACTGTCGCGTCATCGACCCCTTTAGACTTCGCCTGGGCAGCGCGCGAATGGTAGATGAGATTGCCGGGGACGGTTTCCTCCGAGCCGGGCTTTTTGATGTAGCGGGGCACGACCCACACGGGGTTGCGGAAGATGTTCATGACCTTGGCTGCCGTCCCTGTGAGGTCGGCGGCGATTTCAAGGCCGCTAAAAGCGCTGCCGATAACGACAACGGTCTTCCCCTGGAAGGATGCGGAGGATTTGTAGTCTTTGGAATGCAGGATCTCTCCGGAGAAGGTGTCCTCCCCAGCAATCGTGGGGATGAAGGCCTTTGAAAAGATCCCTGAGCAGACGATCACATCGTCGAATGTCTTATACCCTTCAATGGGCCCCTGGCGCCAGGAGACCTTCCACTGGGCATTGGCCCGCTCTATTTTGGTCACTTCTGTTTTTAGCCGGACATGGGGGTGAATTTGAAAGTGGTCGGCATAGGCGGTGAGGTACTCGTAGAACTCTCCCGAGCTGGGGTAGGCGTCGGTTTGCTCTTTTTTCCATTCGAAATCGGAGAAGCTACAGCTGTGGTAGGAGATGTTGGTGCGCATCGTCTCCCAGACTTGGCCCTTTTCGGGCTTCCATAGGCCGCCGACGCTTTCGCTCTTTTCAAAAACAGTTGGGGTCAGTCCGGATTCGAGCGCTTCTTTGGCGGAAACAAGTCCGGACGGGCCGGCACCGATGATCGCAACCTGTGGCATTTTGCACCTCTATAGTATGGCTGAAAAATTTTTGGGTGCATCTTATAGGGGGAGGTGTTTTTTTATCACGTGAAATTTGGATTTAGGACGAGGCGGGCTTCTCTTCGGTGACGAAGCGCTCGCGTGGGACCAGGAATGTCACCGCGACGACGATGAGCAGGCCGATGAGGATCCAGGCCATGAGGTAGAAGCAGTCGTCGAGGGCCAGGGAGGTGGCCTCGCGCTGCAGGTAGTAATCGAGCTGGGCTTCGGCATACTCTCCCTTGAGGCCGAGGGCGGAGGCGCCGTGGAAGAACTCCTGGGTGTTGGGGGAGGTGGCAGTGAGCTGGCTTCCGAGGCGGTCGTGGAAGAAGACCTGGCGCCTTTGCCATAGGATGGCGTAGATGGCGGCGCCCATGCCGCTGGAGAGGGCGCGCACGACCTGAAAGAGGCCCATGACTTTGAGGCGGTCCTCATCGGGAACGCCGCGGAAGCAGAGCCGGAAGATGGGGGCGAGGAAGAGGGCGAGCCCAAGCCCTGCCAGGAGGCGGGAGGCGACGATCCTTCCTATATTGATCTCGACGTTGAAGATCATCGTGTGCAGACACGAGAGGGCAAGCAGCAAAATCGCGAGGGCAAGAAAGATCCGGTTGTCGATCCGGGCGATCCTTTTGTCGATGAGGAACATGGGGAAGAGGCCTGTGATGACCATCGTTCCGAGGAGGGCGGCGATCCAGTCGGGGGTCCAGTTGACCCAGAGCTTGAGCCAGAGGGAGAGGAGGATGATCATGCCGAAATAGGCGGAAAAGAGGACGGCGAGGTTGAAGAGGGCGAAGGAGAGGACTTTGTTTTTAAGGAGTTTGATGGCGAGGATCGGATCGGGGTGGTTGAGTTCCCAGAAGATAAAAAAGAGCAAAGAGGGGACGCCTACGCTGATGCAGGTGAGGATGAGGTTGGAGCGCTGCCAGTCGAGCTCCTGTCCTGTGATGCATGCAAATCCGAGGGTGAAGACCGCGATGGCATAAAAGAGGTAGCCGATCCCATCGATCGGTGTTCTGGGTAGCAGGGGGATTTTCAATTGGGGGAGTTTTTTCCAGAGGTAAACGGCGAGGAGGAGTAGGAAGGGGATGTTGAAGTAGAAGGGCCAGCGCCAGTTCCATTCGTAGGCGATCCAGCCTCCCCAGCAGGCGCCGATCACCGGTCCGACGGTGAAGAGGGTGAGGGTGATCGAGGAGAAGAGCGGTTTTTTTTCTTTGGGCTCCAGGGCTGCAAACAGATGGAAGGCGAGGGCATAGAAGGGGCCGGAGACGAAGCCCTGCAGGAATCTTGAGGCGTTGAAGAAGGGGTAGGTGGGGGCGATGGCGCAGGTCCAGGAGAAAAAGGCGAAGAGGAGTAGGGCGATAACGAGAAAGCGAACGGGGCCGATCCAGTCCATGAGAGCTCTGCCGAGGGGGACGCCCAGCGCGTTGCCGAGGGCAAAGAAGGTGACGGTGTAGGTGGCGATGTCGTTGCTGCCTCCCAGGTCGGCGACGATGTAGGGGGAGGCCATGATGCTCAAAGTGTAGTTGAAGATGACGGAAAAGAGGACGCTGAAGAGGGCGAAAAAAAGGGTGGCTGTCGGTCGCATGCTATTCGTTTTGCACCTCGACCATAAGAGGGGAGTCGGCGAAGGTGGAGAGGGTGGGGTCGATATTTTGGTCGATGATGGCGCCGATCTCTTCCTCGTCGCCGTTTTCTTCCCAAGCATAGATGGGTGTTTCGTAGGTGGGGGAGCCAGCGCTTGAATCGGGGACAAGGAGTCCTTTCTGATCGCGCAGGTCGACAGTCGCCTCCATCGAGAGGCCGATCCTTAAGGGGTGTTCTTTCAGCTCTTCCGCATCGAGCGCGACGCGCACGGGGACGCGCTGGACGATCTTGATCCAGTTGCCCGAGAGGTTTTGGGGAGGGAGGAGGGAGAAGGCGTTGCCGGCAGCTCCGGGGAGGCCGACGATCCTGCCATGGAAGACGGTATCGCCCCCGTAGAGGTCGGAGGTGATCTTGACCTCCTGGCCGATTCGCATTTTTTTGAGCTGGGTCTCTTTGTAGTTGGCGTTGACCCAGATCTGATCGAGGGGGATGACGCTCATGAGGGGCTGGCCCGCATCGGCCCACATGCCGACCTGGATTTTTCTCTGCGCGACGAGCCCTTCGACGGGGGAGTAGATCTGGCAGCGGTAGAGCTGCACCCACGCGTCGCGCACCCGGTCGGCCGCCTCGAGGACGCGGGGGTGGGTCCGTATCGAGGTCCCCTGGACGAGGCTGAGCGCCTTTTCATAGAGGAGCTCTGTCATCTGGAGGGCGTAGAAGCTGCTGCTCAGATACGCGACGGCGTGTTCGAAGTCTTCGAGCGGAGACGCCCCCTTCTGCGATCGACATCTTTGCGGTGTTCGTAGTCCTGCGCGGTCTTGATGAAATCGGCCCGTTTCGATCTCGATATCGGCTTCATAGACGAAAACCTGGTGGAACATCTGGCACACCTCGCGGACGACCTGGGCGAGGTTCTTCTCCGCATGGCTCAAGGCGATGATCGCATCGGTGCGGTCGAGGTCGACGAGGAGCTGCCCCTTTTTGACAAGGAAGGTGTCGTCGGTATGGATCGACGTTACAAATCCCCGCCTTAAGGGGGTAATGAAGACCTGGTTCCCTTCGACGTAGGCATCGTCCGTATACTCGATGTAGCGGAGGTAGAGAAGCCAAATAAGGGCAAAAAGGATCAGCAGCGCAACCGAGGCGGCAGAAAAGATCCAGACGAGCTTTCTTCTTTTTTCTTTCAGGACATCCGGTGTCATGACCCCTCCCTACTTTGAGCTTCGAGAGGAATCCGGTATTCAGAGAGGTAGCCGCCGCCGAGCGCTTTGATCAGTTTGATGGCGGCCAGGTACTGGTTGTAGAGGAGGGTGACATCTTCGAGCTCTCTTAGGATCAGCTCCTCTTCGATGTAGTAGGGAGAGAGGAGGTTGTCGAGCCCGCTCTGCCGCCTGAGAGAGATAAGGTCGTAGCGGAGCTTGGCGGCTTCGACGATCCGGGTCTGGTCTTTTTTTTGGGCGAAGACCGACTGGGCGAGCACGAGGAGGTCGGCGACCTCGCCTGCGCTCCTCAGGAGCAGGTTGTTGTAATCGAAGACGGCCTGGTCGAAGAGCGCTTTTTTGGCGCGGACGTTGGCGCGGATGGCGCCTGCGGTAAAGATCGGCAGATGGATCGCAGGCTGCAGGCCGGCCGTCTTGCTGGCGGACTTCATCAGCAGGCTGTAGGCGATGCTCTCCAGCCCTAAAAATCCCGTGAGATTGATGTTGGGATAGAAATCGGCTTTTGCGGCCCCGACCTCATGGGCGAGCGCTTCGACGCGCCAGATCTGCGCCATCAGATCGGGGCGACGCGCGAGCAGGTCAACCGAGAGATCATCGGGGAGGCAAAGGCTCTGGATCACAGGCGGAAGTCTGCCCTCCACATGGACGGGGGTGTCGGGTCCGCGCCCCAGAAGAATGTTGATCAGGTGCCTGTTCGTCTCCACTTCCTCCTGGATCCCGGAGACGAATTTTTCCGCTTCCAGGACTTTTTCTTCCGACAGAAGAGGCTCGATCCGGGAGAGCAGAGCGCTGCTTTCGAGTCTGTTCTGGAGCTGGAACGTCTTTTTTCTCACGTCGAAGAGCCGCTCGTAGAGTCTTTCGCGGACGAGGTTGGTTTTCAGAGCGAAGTAGGCCTGGGCGACAGCGGATGTCGTGATGAGCTCCACATCGGCAGCTTCTGCCTCCTGGGCTTTATTTTCACCGAGGGCCGCTCGGAAGAGGTTTCTGTTTTTGCCCCAGAAGTCGAACTCATAAGTAAACGAGAGGGTCAGATCGATCAGGTTGGCGTTGATGGGGATTTCTGGATTGAAGGCGCGGTAGAGGCCATGGTGGCTCAAGTACTCCCACGTCTCATTGGCATCAAAATTGACCAGGGGAAAGAGGCGGGAGCGTACGACCTTCGCTGTCTGTTTGGCGAACTCGACCCTTTTTTCGATCCCGTGGATCGTGGGGTTTTGCCCCAAGGCCTCTTCGACGAGCGCGTTTAACTCCGTGGATTGGAAGATTTCCCACCAGTTTTCTTGAGGCCAGTCCCCTTGAGCAAAAATGCCGCTTTCCAGCCCCTTTTCCACTGAAGTCTGAACGGATGGAGGGGAGATAAGATTTTGCGTCTGCTCGTCTTTGGGCAGGGAGACGCACCCCGCCAGAAGGAGCAGGCTTACCAAAATTGTTTTTCTTCTAGGCGGGTTAATGCGCATTTTAAATGTAATCCTCTCTAATCTCTATTTAGTGAAAAAAAGGAAATGGGTCAATAAATGTTTATGATTTTTGTTGAATCGTTTGTCTGAATTTGGTTTGATGCGGTTTGAGGGAGAACTTTTCCCTCGATGGGTGTGGCATGGCAAATCTCTTGAGGAAAATTTGGACGAGGATGCGGACGCTAAAGGTCAATATTCTGACTTTTTTCCTCACGCTGCTCTGCCTTTCCTTTCTTTGCGTCATCGGATTTATCCACTCGAGGAATTACAAGACGATCCTGGGGTTCTCGAAGGGAGTGGCGGAGCAATCCTCTGCGATTATCCTGTCGAAATTTCAGTCGATCGCCAACTCTTCCGAGCGGATCACAAAATCCTCTGCGGGGTTCTTCCCGGAACTTGCCCCCTTCACGTTTGAAAACACGCTGATGCTCTCCTTCCTGCTCAACGTGGTGAAATTCGATACCAACTTTTCCAATTTCTACGTTGGCCTTCCAGACGGGGGGTTTATTGGCGTTTTATCGCTCGCTGTCTCGGCGCAGAAGACCTACATTGGCGATACCTCCAAACCGCTGCCTCCGGGAACGGCGTTTTTTCTGCGCCATCTCGACCGCTCCGTGTCGCCGGCGAGGGATCACTGGTACTACCTCAACAAGGATTTTAAAGAGGTCGGCTCTGAGGTGCTCGTCAACACGACATCGGATGTGCGGATGCGCCCTTGGTTCGTTGGGGCGGAGAAGCAGAAGGGGCTGTTCTGGACAGATCTTTATGCCTTTCTGCCGGGGGTCGAGCGGGGAATCACGGTCAGCGATCCAATGTACGGGCAGAATGGGGAGCTGATCGGCGTGATCGGCGCCGACCTGACGATGCTTCTTCTCGACAAGTTTGTGATGAGCCAGAAGGTTGGCAATAAAGGGCGGGTGTATATCCTCGACCAGCAGGGAAAGATCGTCGTTCCGGGAAAGGAGGGAGGGGTGGATCCGGGAGCTATCGACCCCAATCTGATCACTTCTCTCTACCGCAGCTACACGGCAACCCCTTCGCACTCTAGCCTACTCGCCCGCTACAAAGGGGAGCAGTACCTCGGTTACATCTCCCCGCTTCCTGTGGTATTTGGCGCCAAATGGTACGTTTTGGCAGTTGCCCCCTCGAAAGACTTTTTTGCGCAGATGATCAGGGTCCAGGACCTTGTCTTAGGCATCGTTGCGGCGATCCTGTTTCTCTCTGGCCTCATTGTGGTCTACTTCGCTAAAAGGATCTCTTCTCCTATCGTCAGGCTTGCCCACGAGGTGGACAGGATCCGCCAGCTCGACCTTACGAGCGAAACGCGGGTCCACACCCATATCAGGGAGATCTTCCAGATGGACCAGGCGGTCGCATCGATGCGCCGCGTGATCCGCTCCTTTGCCCGGTATGTGCCCAGGGAAATTGTGAAGGACCTCTTCGACAAAAACGAAGAGATCACTCTCGGGGGCAAGAAAAAGGAGGTCACGATCTTCTTTTCCGATATCGCCGGGTTCACCACCATCACAGAAAGCCTCTCGATCGAGGAGCTGATCCCTCTGATGTCGGAATATTTTGACGCGATGTCAAAAATTATCTTGAGATCCCACGGGACGATCGATAAATTTGTAGGCGATGGGATCATGGCCTTTTGGGGAGCGCCGATCGAGTTCAAAGACCATGGCTCAAGGGCCTGCATCGCCGCGCTGCGCTGCCATGCGATGCTCGTAGAGCTCAACAAAAAGAGGCGGGAAGAGAACAAACCCGAATTCCTCACCCGTTTTGGGATCAATACAGGCACGGTGATCGTTGGAAACATCGGCACCGAAGAGCGGATGAATTACACGATCATTGGGAATGCTGTCAATGCGACAGCGCATCTGCAGGAGGTCGACAAGGTGTTCCATACTTCGATCATCATCGGCCAGGAGGTCTATGAGGAACTCGGGGGCAAATTCGTCGTCCGTCCTCTGGACCTGATCGAGGTCAAAGGGAGAAAGGAGAAGACCCGGATTTATGAATTGATGGGAACTGTAGAAGGGGAGGAGGAGATACAGGCTACGCCTCAGCAGGTAGAGCTCTCCCGTGCATTTACAGCCGCCTTTGAGACGCTGGAAAGGGGAGATCCCGAAAAAGCTCTCGCCCAATTTCGGGAGATTGAAGCGAAGATCCCGGATGACTTCCCCACCCGGTTTTACATCAACAGGATCGAGGGGAAAACAGGATGAAAAAAACTCTCCGCCGTTTCCAGAGCTGGACCTGGTCGTTCCGGGTCAATGTCCTCACCCTTTTTCTTACCCTGATCTCCGTCGCGTTTGCATGCGTGGTCGCGTTCGCCTACCCCAGGCAGTACGCCTCCGATCTCTCCTTTTCCAAAGGGGTAGCGGAGCGCGTCAGCGACCTGGTTTTGGGCAAATTCGATGCCATCGCAAGAAGTTCAGAACAGCTCGCCGAGGTGGGGGCCCATTACTTTGCAGAACTGCCCGGCATTTCCATCGATGATCGGAAACTGACCTCCTTTCTGCTAAATGTTGTAAAATACAATCAAAACTTTGCCAATTTTAACATTGGCCTGGTGAACGGCAGCTTCATCGGATCTGCCAATCAGCTCTATTCCGCACAGAAGACCTTTTTCTCCGATGCGACAAAACCCCTCCCCTCCGGCACCGTTTTTGCGCTCCGGTACATCGATGCAACCGTCAATCCCCCCAAAGGAGAAGCGATCTATCTCGATGAGGATTTCCATGAGCTTGGCAAAGAAGTGTTCCCGATTCCCCACTATGATGTGAGAGAGCGCCCCTGGTACGGCGGAGCGGTTAAGGATGAGGGGCTTTACTGGACGGGGTTATACAGCTACTACCTTACTACCGAACAGGGGATCACGGTCAGCTATCCGATCTGGGATGCGAAGGGCAGCACCATCGGCGTGTCCTCTGCGGACCTCACCTTTTTGCTCCTCTCCGATTTTATCAAAGAGCAGACGATTGGAAAAACGGGAAAGGCTTTCATCATCGATCAGCAGGGGCAGATCCTGGTCCCTTTTGCGGATCCCGCAGAAGCTGCAGACAGGGCGCTCTTCACATCGCTTGTCTCCGACGTGTATAAACACTTCCTTGCGGAGAATAAGAGCAGGGAGAATTTCGTCCTCTCCCACGACGATGTCGAGTACCTCGCCTATGTCGCTAAGCTGCCAGTCCTCCAAGATAAAGGCTGGAGCGTTGTCATCGTCGCTCCCCTCGATGATTTTTTTGGAGAGACCTTCCGCATGCAGAAGCAGGTCCTGGTCATCATTGCGGGTATTTTGCTCCTCTCAGCCCTTCTGATCATCTACTTTTCCAGGAGGATCTCTCTGCCGATCGTCTCCCTGGCCACCGAGGTGGACAAAATCGCCAGGCTCGATTTTAAAAGCGAGGTGCGCATTTCTACAAATATCAGGGAGATATTCCTGATCGATAGCGCCGTTGCCGGGATGCGGCGCGCCGTGCGCTCCTTTGCCAAGTACGTCCCCAAAGAGATCGTCCACGACCTCTTCCAGAAGAATGAGGAGATCGTCCTTGGAGGAGAGAAACGGGAGCTCACCGTCTTCTTCTCCGACATCTCCGGATTTTCAACGATCGCCGAATCCTACCCGCTCGACGTCCTCATCCCCCTGATCTCCGAGTACTTCGACGCCATGTCGAAGATCATCCTGTCCACCCATGGGACGATCGACAAATTTTTGGGAGATGGGATCATGGCCTTCTGGGGAGCCCCTCTACCCCTGGAGGACCACGCCCAAAGGGCCTGCACCGCAGCCCTCCGCTGCAGGGCGATGCTCGTAGATCTGAACCGGCGGCACACCGAGGCCGGCATGCCCGAGTTTGCCACCCGCTTTGGGATCAACACGGGGACCGTGATCGCCGGCAATATTGGAACCGAGGAGAGGATGAACTACACCGTCATCGGCGATGTGGTCAACATCACCTCCCGTTTGCAGGGGATCGACAAGCTCTACCACACCTCGATCCTCATCAGCGAAGAGGTCTATAGACGGCTGGGAAACAGGTTCGTCTGCCGCCCCCTCGACATTGTTACCGTCAAAGGAAAAACAGAGAAGATCAAAATCTACGAACTTGTCGGCAAGATGGACGCGGAAAAGGAGATCGAAGCGACAGAGGGCCAGATCTCCCTCTGCAAGCTTTTCGAGGAGGCCTACAACGCCGTCCAGTCGGGCGATAAGAAACGGGCCAAAGAGCTCTTCACAGCGATCTCCCAAAAGTTCCCCGAAGACTATCCCACCCAGATCTACCTGAAGCGGGTCGTGGAATGAGGGATTGTGAGGAAATAAATTTTACAGTTCCTGAGGTTCTCACACTCTTTTAATGGACAGCTCGAGTTTAAGAAGACCGATTCCATTCAGAAGGTGCCTTAAACCGGCAGAGCAGGGAACACTCCCCCAGGACACTTCGCATTCCTGTGGAGGGGCTTTCACCTCGGAGAGAAGCCCCTTAAGCCTGCGTTTGGTTTCCGTGGAGAGGGCTTTCTTGATGAGCTCCCGGGTTTCTTCTACTGGGGGTTCCTTCTGCTTCAATTGCGCCAGCGTATAGATTTTACGAAGCTCCCCATCGAGCTGCCGAACTTTTTTTAAATCCTCGCTGTCTGCGCCATTGATCACTTCCAGCACTTCGGGATCAGGTTGATCGACGTGGTAGAGTTCGATGAACTGCTCAGGATTTTTCAGGGCTTCAGCCGTTTGATCGATCAGACCAAAAAGGTAGGGGAGCTGCGCATTCGACCAGCTGATCGGATCGGGCGTCTTCGGGCCGCTCGCCATCGAATGCAGCGCCCGGTAAAAGAGTGCGCGCTCCTCCGGCGAAGAGATCTTATGTTGCGTGGCAAGGAGTTCTACAATCTCATCCCTCATCGTGGTCATAAGCGCCCCTTGCAGAACCTCCAGGTTTTTTAAACGGTTGATCCTGCCCCAGTTTGCTCCCCCTTTGGGAGAAGGGGAATAGTGATACACCCATCCATCGAGCCTGTTCTGCCAGGAGGAGGGAAGCCGGGAGATCCCCGCATCCAAAATGGCAAGGAAGGCTTTTTTTTTCTCCTCCTCATTTGGCATCCCTTCCTCAACGCCTCTGTCGACATTCCTTAGGAGCTCAGCTGCATCATGCGGGGATGGTCCCTCAATTTGGAGAGCAATCCGTTTTACGCTGCTGTCGATCCGCTCCATCAGGAACTGTTCCTTAAAACGGAAGGTCAGCCCGCATCGCCCGGGAAGGCTATTAATCAGCGCCGTCTTCACTCGAAGGAGGGAAAGCGCTTCCCTGCTCGCCTTCAGGTCCTCTGTTTTGTGCTGGGCATGATAGAGGTTGAGAGCTCCCCATGCCGATTTCACCTTTTTTTCCGCCTCGCCGATCTCATAGCTTAAGATCGTGCTGAATGCATGACAAGGATCGGTCTCGATTGTTTCCAGAAGTGGGGGGAAGAGGGTTTTGGCAACTAATTTGAGCAGAGGATCGACGGTTTCTTCTACCGCCAGAGCCTTTTCCATCAGTTCGGTGCTCCGTTTCAGCTCTTCCACCTGGCGGATAACCAAAGAAGTCAGCACCTCAGGGCTGGCAGCGCCCGATGCTACCTGCTGTTCCGCTTCGATCATGTCATGGTGCTGTGTCAAAGTTGTATTCCAGCTTTTAAATAATTCAGTACGAAATATGTCGTGGCTGTTCTGCTCGCAGGGGAGTAATCGTGTTGTCATTATCGGCCTCGTCTCAAGTGCTTCCTATTGTGAGGGGAAGGGAATTTTTTTTCACGAAGATTGCTAATATTGGATGGAAAGGGTTATACACCGGTTTTCAATTTTTTTTGATGGAGTACAGATGGGCCGGGAGACGCAGCCGCGCGGATTCAATTTACTTTCGATGTCGGCATTGGGGGAGCGTCTCAGCTTTTACACCCTGCAGACAGCTCTTGTCCTCTACCTGACCAAGGGGATCGGGATCGCCGATCAAAGGGCATCCCTATTCTTCGGCCTCTTCTTTGCCCTGCTCTATGCATCACCCCTGCTCGGCACTTACGCCGCTGATCGTTATCTCGGTGCCCGCCGCTCCTGCGGCATAGGCGCAGCCCTTCTCTTCCTGGGATACCTGCTCCTCATCATCCCATTTCCCCCTCTGTTTTTTGCAGGACTTGGCACCCTTATCCTCGGAAGCGGTTTATTTGTTCCCAATATGGCCGGTCTGATCCACACTCTGTGTCGGAGCGGGGATCCAGCAGGAGAGAAGGGAAATTTCCTCATCACTCTGGGGCTCCAGGCGGCAGCGATCCTCCCAGCCCTGATGCTGGGCCATTGCATCCGCCTGTTTGGTTGGGGCGCAGGGTTTTTTGCCGCCGCCATTACCGCAGCAGCAGGAGGCGTTCTCTATTTATCCAGCCGGACACGTTTGCGCTCCGCAGGGGGGCTGCCCCCTTCGAGCCCTTTGCATGACCACAGGCGCGCTCCCGCATTTTACTTAAGAGTCGGCGTCGTCCTCTTTGCCTCCCTTTGCGCCATCCTCTTTCTTTTTCAGTTCCCGAAAGAGACCAACCTTCTCATCGCACTGGGCGCCCTCTCCACTTTGGGCGGGATGCTCTACACGACACTCCGTCAGCGCGGCGTGGATACCGTCCAGCTCGGATCGCTTCTTATCGTCCTCGTGCTGTCCGTTGGATTCTGGGCGCTCTATTACCAGTCCTTCACGACCTGGATCCTCTTCGCCGACCGCGCCATGGATGGGCAGTTCTTCGGCTTGCAGATCGATGCCATGTTCACAAGATCCTTCTTCCCTTTTTTCTATCTCCTCTTGAGCCCCATTTTTTATCGGCTCTTCTCTTCCTCCCGCACTGCGCCGACCTCCGCCTCCCTCACCATGGGCTTTTCTGCAGGGGGGCTCCTGCTGTCGCTCGGATTTTTCCTCCTGGGAACAGCCTGCCATTACTTTGCTGATGCAGAGAAGATCTCTTCCTACTGGCTGCTCGGGAGCGCTTTCCTCCAGGCGATGGGGGAGGCCTGCCTGCTTCCGGTGAGCCTACTGATGCTCGTGCGATTAAGCCCTCAGCATTTGGCGCATAGGGTCACAGCGATGTGGTTCCTCTCCCAGGCTGCCGCCTTTTCCATCGCAGCCTTTCTGGGAAGCGCTGCCGCTTCCTCTGCCCACAATATGCAGAGCTATGGCGACGCCTTTTTGTTGTTTGGGTGTGCAGGACTCGCGCTGGCCGGAACCGGGTATTTCCTCATCCCTTTCCTGATGGCCCGCCGCTTCGATCCCGTGAGGATCAAAACTTAAAATAGTTGAATGTTGTTTTCTTGAAAGGAGAGGTGCTAGTACAGCATTTCAAAAGTTTTTGGAATAATTTGACCCATCTTTTACCGCAGCTCGCACTCTCGAAAAACCTGTCTACATTCTCATGTATGCCTGGTTTTTCGAGAGCGCAATCTGCACTAAAATTTGGGCGCAAATTATTGCAAAAACTTTTGAAATGCTGTACTAGTACATGACGATTAAATATTTTACTTAAATTGCCGGTTTGTTTATTCTGTTTTGTTCTAACAAGGGAAAGAGCAATGGGAAGAAAACAAATGTACGAGATCGTCCTTACAAATGAGGAGCTAGACCATCTGATTAAAAATACAAAATCCGGAGACTGGTCTCCCCGAGAGGTCAAGCGGGCGCAGATTCTTTTAATGATAAACAAGACAATGGGGCGCAAACCAGACCAGGAAATTGCCGGTGAGTTGCATTGCAATCAATACACCGTAACCAAGTTGCGGGAAAGGTTTTCAGAGCAAAGGTTGGGTGTTATTCATGATAAGGCTAGAAGTGGCAGACCAAAAATAATTGATGGCGATATTGAGGCTCAGGTGGTTGCAATTGCATGCAGCACTCCTCCTGCGGGGAGAGAAAGATGGACAATGCAGCTGATTGCTGAAAGGGTCGTAACGTTGACAGATCTTGAAGGTTGTTCTGAGTTTGCCGTGAGGCAGATTTTAAAAAAAACGAACTTAAGCCTTGGCAAAAAAAAGAATGGAAAATACCTCCCAAAGCAAATGAAGAATTCGTCTGGAGAATGGAAGCGGTCTTAGAGATTTATAAGAGGGAATGGGATCCAGAATATCCCCTACTTTGTTTTGATGAGAGCAGCAAACAGCAGATACAAGAAGTAAGGACAGTTGCCATGGAGCAGGGCAGCCGGTACGTTACGACAGTGAATATAAGAGAAACGGCGTGAGTAATCTGTTCATGATTTGAGCTTTGCAGGAAAAAGACATGTGCAAGTCACAGAACAACGGACTAAAAAAGACTGGGCAGAATGCATGAAAATGATTGTGGATGAGCTCTACCAGATGCGAAGAAAATAGCAATTGTAATGGACAATTTAAACACGCATACACCGGCTTCATTATACGGGAGGTTTCTCCTGAAGAAGCTCGAAGAATTACGGAAAAATTAGACATACAATACACTCCAAAGCATGGAAGTTGGCTTAATATGGCAGAGATTGAATTAGTGCATTGTCAAGGCAGTGCCTAAATAGAAAATAGGAAGCGTGGAAGAATTAGTGGAGGAAATTGGCGCTTGGGAAAAGGATAGAAACGCTGCAATAGTGAAATGTGATTGGCGCTTTAGAACCGAAAATGCCAGGATTAAGTTAAGAAAGCTGTACCCAGCAATTTAAGCAAAAACTTTTAAATGCTGTACTAGTACACCGTTTCAAAAGTTTTTGGAATAATTTGACCCATCTTTTACCGCAGCTCGCACTCTCGAAAAACCTGTCTACATTCTCATGTATGCCTGGTTTTTCGAGAGCGCAATCTGCGCTAAAATCTGGGCGCAAATTATTGCAAAAACTTTTGAAACGGTGCACTAGAACCCTGAAGCTTTTGTCTTCAGGGTTCTTCAGGGCTAAGCCGGTTGGCCACCCGAGCTCTCCATCTCCTCCGGCTTGGGGGCGGCGTTGAAGAAGCCCTTGAAGGGAGCGAGGTACTGCTGGACGGGGCTGGGGGTGTTCATGAACTGCTGGATCATATTCTTGAGGTTTTGCTTGACGAAGACCTCTTTGAGCATCTGGCCGAGCACGGAATTGAGGATCTGGTCCATGGGGAGCCCGCCCTCGCTGCTGATCTCCGTCAGCTCCATCCGGTCGATGCGGGGAAGTTTTTTGATCTTGCCCCCTTCCTTTCGGTAGACGACGTCGACGTCGATGTTGGTCAGAACAAGGCGGTGGATCAGGACGGAGCGCTCGAGCCCGGCTGTTCAGCGGCCGGCTGTTTTCTCTTTCTTCTTTCCGGAGTCCTGGGCCGATGCCGCTCGATTTACTGAGGTTGCCCATGATGGTCGTCCAGTTTCCGGTGGTGCCAGATGCGGAATCAAATTCAAGGCCCAGGTAGACGTCTTTGAGGTCGATCTCATCGATGACGAGATTTTTGTCGAGGTAGCGGGTGAAGGGAGCGAGGACATCAACCTCGTTGCACGCAAAGGCTCTGGCCAGGATCGAGTTCGGGGGGTTGCCGATTTGGATCTTGTTGATGTCGATTTTTCCCCAGCCGAGGCCGAAGCTGTCGATGTCGACGGCGACCTGCATTTTTTTGGAGAGGTCGTTGGCGACGATATCGGGGACCCGCGACCAGAAAATGAAGCCGATGATCACGGCGGCCAAAATAAGCACCGCGACAAGTCCTGCGAACGTCCACACAAATTTCTTCATAGCATCTCCCGAATGGGATAATCCCATCTAATTTCACAGTATTAAAAAATTTACTTTGGTTCAAGAGAAGAAAAAAGGCGCTCTCAAACGAGAGCGCCTTTTTGGGTTGGATTAATAGTCAGAGCCTGACATTGCAGGAGCTGCGGGTTTATCGGCCGCCTCTTCGGTGATGATCGCCTCGGTCGTCAGGAGCAGCGCTGCAATTGATGCAGACAGCTCGATAGAAAGGCGGGTCACTTTCGTCGGGTCGACGATGCCCATTTTCAGCATGTTGCCGAACTGGTCATTGAGGGCATCCCATCCTTCGTAAGTCTCCATGGAGGCGACTTTCTGGACGATGATCGATCCTTCTTTGCCAGCGTTCTCGGCGATCTGGCGGATGGGCCAGCTGATCGCTTTCATGATGATCTCGACGCCGACTTTCTGCGTCTCCAGAGAGGGAGGCAGCCAGTTTTTCCAGCGCGGGGATGCAGCGGATGAAGGCGACGCCTCCACCGGGGAGGATCCCTTCTTCGACAGCAGCTTTGGTCGCATGGACGGCATCGTCGACGCGGTCTTTCTTCTCTTTCATTTCGATTTCTGTCGCAGCACCGACGCGGATGATCCCCACGCCGCCTGCAAGCTTGGCAAGGCGCTCCTGGAGTTTTTCTTTGTCGTAGTCGGATGTCGACTCTTCGATCTGGCGGCGGATGAGGGCAGATCCTGTCTGCGATCTCTTTTTTGTCTCCGGCGCCTTCGACAAGCGTTGTGTCTTCTTTGCCGATGACCGCTTTTTTGACGCTTCCGAGCATCTCAACAGTAACATTTTCCAGTTTGATGCCGAGCTCTTCGCTGATCAGCTGGCCACCGGTCAGGATGGCGATATCCTGGAGGATGGATTTACGGCGGTCGCCAAAGCCGGGAGCTTTGACGGCGCAGACTTTGAGGCCGGCGCGGAGGCGGTTGACGACAAGTGTTGCCAGCGCTTCCCCTTCGATATCTTCTGCGATGATGAGGAGCGGTCTTCCCGTCTCAGCCACAGCCTGGAGGATCGGGAGGAACTCTTTGACGGAAGCGATCTTCTTCTCGTAGAGGAGAACGAAGACATCTTCCAGAACGCACTCCTGCGTCTCAGGGTTGGTCATGAAGTAGGCGGAGACGTAGCCCCGGTCGAAATTCATCCCTTCGACGACATCGAGGGTCGTTTCAAACCCTTTGCCCTCTTCCACGGTGATCGTGCCGTCTTTGCCGACTTTTTCCATCGCTTTTGCAATGATTTCGCCGATCTCCGTATCTCCGTTGGCGGAGATGGTGGCGACTTGGGCGATCTCTTTGCGGTCCTGGATCGGTTTACTTAAGTTTTTTCAGCTCGGCAGTGATCTCTTTTACGGCTTTTTCGATCCCGCGTTTAATGTCCATCGGGTTGGCGCCGGCAGTGACGTTGCGAAGCCCTTCGCTGTAGATCGCTTCGGCAAGGACGGTCGCTGTCGTAGTCCCGTCGCCCGCTTTGTCGGCGGTTTTGTTGGCGACCTCTTTGACCATCTGAGCGCCCATATTCTCGTGCTTGTCTTCCAACTCGATTTCTTTAGCGACGGTCACGCCGTCTTTGGTGATCTGGGGGGGCCGTAGGATTTATCGATCACGACGTTGCGCCCTTTGGGGCCGAGGGTGACTTTAACGGCAGAGGCGAGAGTGCGCACCCCTTTGAGGATCTTTTGACGCGCTTCTTCTCTAAACTTGATATTTTTTGGTGCCATACTGGTGTGCTCCTTGATAGCCTTAAGTGATAATTGCAATGATGTCGTCGGCGCGGAGGATGACGAACTCTTCGTCATCAACTGTCACTTCCTGGCCGGAATACTTATCCATGAGGATCGTGTCGCCCACCTGGACGGGGATCGGGATGTGTTTCCCATCAGTTGTGGTGGAGCCGGAGCCGATCGCTACAACTTTGGCGGTCTCCTGTTTTTTCTTGGCTGTGTCGGGAAGGATGATGCCCCCTTTGAGGGTTTCTTCCTGCTCAGTGCGCTGGACGAGGACGCGATTGCCAAGAGGCTTGAGTGTCATTTTTTTAGCAGCTTGCTGTGCCATCTTTTTCATCTCCTTTTGTTTTTTAAAGGTTCCTCGCGGGAACCTGAAGTTGTCAAGATTGTACTCTTCCTGCCAATCCTTTAGAAGGAAAATTCTACACCGGATTATACCGAGGTTTCCATTTTTAGGAAATGAAAAATTAGCAAACTGGCGATTTGACTGCTAAATATTGGTAAAAAAATAATTTAAATCTGGTGCTTCCTACGGCTTTTTTACCACCGAGCACACCGAGAGCACCGAGAGAGGAAAATTTTTACTTTGGTTTTCCTCTCTCGGTGCTCTCGGTGTGCTCGGTGGTTTAATTTACCGATTTATGCCACAACGCAGTTTCCTACCAGGTTGACTCTTGGCCGGCAAATACGCATAATCAGGTTTTTATAAGGAGTTATATCATGACAGCTGCTGAGACTGCGCTACCCGCGGAAAAGACACAGGATAGAAGCGAAATCGCCAAGCAATACCAATGGAACGTCGAAGCCCTTTACCCCTCCTGGGAGGCATGGAAGCAGGACCTCGATCTCTATGGGCGGGAAAGCAGCTCTCCCCACTGGCCCGAGATTGCGGCCTACCGCACCACCTGGATGCAGAGTCCTGAAAGCTTGAAGGAGCTCATCAAGCTCTGCTGCCAGATCGATCGGAACCTCTCCAAACTCTACACTTACGCCCACCTGCGCCACGATGAAGATGTCGCCGAGGATGAGGCGAAAAAGGCCCACTCGCGCATTGTGACCCTGCTCTACGCCTTTCGGCAGGAGTCCGCCTGGATCGAGCCGGAGATGCTCCAGCTTCCCGAGGAAGAACTTGAAACCCTCGTCCGCTCTTCTGTCCTCAAGGAGTATGAGTTTTACCTCGACCGCATTGTGCGCATGAAAAAACACACGCTTGCCGCAAGTGAGGAGGAGCTGCTCGCGATGGCGGGCAAGGCGCTCGAGACCGCCTCCCAGGCCTTCGGTGCGCTCAACAACGCCGACCTCAAATTCCCTCCCGTCGCCGATGGGAAGGGGAACATCAAAGAGCTGACCCACGGCAAATACCTGCTCTATCTGCGCGACAAGGACCGCACGCTGCGCGAAGGGGCCTTCAAGAACCTGCACCGCACCTTCACTTCCTATGAGAACACCCTCTGCGAGCTGCTTAGCGGCCAGGTCCAGCGCCACCTGCTGGAGCGCAGCGCTCGCAAGTACTCTTCCTGCCTCGAGGCGGCTCTTTTCCCCAACCAGATCGATGTCAAGGTCTACTCCTCCCTCATTCAGGCCGTGCGCGCCCATCTGCCGGCCCTGCACCGCTACATGCACCTGCGCAAAGAAGCGATGGGGCTCGACAAGCTCCACCTGTTCGATCTGCATGTGCCTCTTGTCAGACAGGTTGAAATGGGGATGTCCTACGAAGAAGCCACAAAGGTCCTCATCGAGTCGGTCGCCATCCTCGGCGAAGACTACCAGCGCTCGCTCAATCAGGGGCTGACCCAGGACCGCTGGGTCGACCGGTATGAAAATGCCCGCAAGCGCTCCGGGGCCTACTCGAGCGGATGCTACGACAGCATGCCTTACATTCTGATGAATTACCACGGCACCTTCAACGATGTGATGACCCTTACCCACGAGGCGGGTCATAGCATGCACTCTCTGCTCAGCCGCCGCAACCAGCCCTACCACTATTCCCAATACTCGATCTTTGTCGCGGAAGTCGCCTCCACCTTCCATGAGGAGCTTCTCCTGCGCCATCTGCTGACCCAGGTGAAGAGCAAAGAGCAAAAGGCGTTCCTCATCAACCAGAAGCTCGACGATATGCGCTCGACGCTGATCCGCCAGACGATGTTCGCCGAGTTCGAGCTCAAGCTCCATGAGTGGGCCGAGCAGGGGATACCGATGACCCCAACCCTTCTCAAGCAGGAGTACCGCAAGCTCAATGAGGAGTACTTCGGACCCGATGTCGATGTGGATGAAGAGGCGGATATCGAGTGGGCGCGCATCCCCCATTTCTATTACAACTTCTACGTCTATCAGTATGCGACCGGCATCAGCGCTGCCCATGCGCTTGTCGATAAGGTCACAACCGGCGGAGAGACGGCCCGGGACGCCTACCTGGCCTTCCTTTCAGCCGGCTCCAGCAAGTACCCGATCGATGTGCTCAAACTTGCCGGCGTCGATATGCGCACCCCCGAGCCCGTCGAGGCGGCGATGCGCCATTTCAATGCCCTGGTGACCGAGCTGGGCGAGTTGCTGCGTTAAATAGTATTTTATATTGTAATTAAGTTTGCTTTTGTTTAAAGTTTAGTATAATTTTATTCAATGTAAGGCGGATTTAAATATGAGTCAAAGTATTACTATTCATGATGTGGCGTCGTCTTTGCATTGCAAATATTTGTGTCCATTTAGACCCTCCAGAAATTGACAATTTTTTAAGTGCATGCAAAAAATTTAAACCCTTATCGAACAATTACCTGTGGGGAACCTACTTCAAGGCCAAATTCGACCCATCCGCCAAGTACGAGGTCTTACCATCCGCCTATAACCAGGTCTTATTCAAGCCTTTCAGGCCCAAATTCGACCCTTTTGGTTTCGCCTGGCTCCGGGGGATTCCTGACAACTATTGGAAAGTGGTGTGCCGTGAGGAGTTTACTGCCATTGCTCTTGTTTGGAATAGGATCTTTCCTCAATTGGTAGATACGCCGCTGGCTCCTCAGTTCCCTACACGGAGCGACATCCCCAACTGGATCAGAATGCAGCTTGAAAAACAGCAGAAAGGCGGTTCTGTTCCCATTCTTCCTTTTAAGGTGACTCTTGACATAAGGGATCAAAATATCATCTGGCTACCTCCGTATTTATGCCGTCTTGCTACGCATTTTCACCTTAAAGGGAACCACGTTAGCTGCATTGAGGATGCTTTCCAGGGACAGAAAGTCGGTACGTTTTGGCTCGATGCTAACCAAATGCGTGATCTTTTGATTTGGTTTAAGGAGCAACCCGGGGACGAAGACTTTTCCTTAGAACGTGTAGTCCACCAGAATGTAGTTCTACTAGAGGCCTTGAAGCAATATTCCGGCGCTGAGGAGATTGAGGCTGTAAGCTTGGATCTGTGAATGTATTTATAATAGCTTAACTCGAGCAGCCGGCTCTATTCCTCGACGGCAACGGCCTTGTCGAAGATCTCTTTTCTGCAGAAGACGGGGATGTTGTTGAGCAGGGCCAGGGTGATGCAGTCGCTGGGGCGGGCGTCGATCTCCAGGATCGTCTTTTGGTCTCCAATCTCTTGCTCAAGATAAAGCCTCGCGAAATAGATCGTGTCCTCGATGTCGGTGATCACGATTTGCAGGGGTGTGATGTTAAGACCGCGGAAGATCGCGTTCATCAGGTCGTGGGTGTAGGGACGGGGCATCTGCTCTTCGGTGAGGTGGGTCTGGATGTTGCGGCCGACGGAGGGGTCGGTATAGATCGCAAACCGTTTCTCTTCATTGCCCAAAATAATGACGGTGTAGGAATGGGACTGCATGATCTTGTTGTAGGTCATCGGGACAAGTTCTGTAGCCATTGAACACTCCTTAAGGTTTAATAACGACCTGTCCATCGGCGTATCCCACGATCACGCGTCCGGCGAGGTTGAAGAAAAAGCCGGTGTCGATCACGCCGGGGATGCTTTTTAGCGTCTCGTGGTCCTCTTCCGGTTTGTCGCGTAGAGCCCCCAAGTGGATGTCGATCAGGTAATTCCCATTGTCCGTCACGTAGAGGCCGCCGTGGGCATTTTTGCGGAACTCCCCCTTGTAGCCGGCTTTGGCGATATGGTGGAAGGTCGCATTTTTGGCAAAGGGGAGCACTTCGACGGGGAGCTTGTGTTTGCCGAGGGCGGAGACGCATTTGCTCTCATCGACAATCACGATCATCTCGCGGCTCATGGCGGCCACGATCCTTTCCCGGAGCAGAGCCCCTCCGCCTCCCTTGATCATCCGTTTGCGGGGGTCTATTTCATCTGCGCCGTCAACCGTGATGTCCAGAGAGGTGGTCTCGTCAATGTCGAGAAGAGGGATGCCTCCCTCGCGCGCCAACTGCAGAGAGCTCTCCGAACTGGCAACAGCGTGGATTTGTAGGCCTTCCTGGCAGCGCTGAATCAGTTTTTCGATGAAAAAAAAGGCGGTGGAGCCGGTCCCAAGACCTACGCGCATTCCGCTTTCAATCAGCTCTGCGGCCCTGTATCCGACCGCTTTTTTTAAGGCAACTGTAGACATATGATGTAAAAGTGGGTATAGAGGGAATTGCAAAAGTCCATTCGGGCACAAATTTGCGCTCGCTGCGCCGATTCGGATTTGTGCCGCGAAGCGAGTATTGTAATTCCCTCTTTAACCTGAATCTTTGAGTAAGTTATGATTACATTACAAGATCTTTTTCAATATCTCCAGAGCGTTCTTGCGCCCGAGCAGTTTTCCGATTATTGCCCCAATGGGATCCAGGTGGAGGGCAAGTCTAAAATCAAACGGATCTGCTTTGCCGTTTCTGCAAGCCTTGCGGCGATCGACGAGGCGGTCAAGAGGGAGGGGACGTCCTGATCGTCCACCATGGCATTTTCTGGAATAAAGATCCCTACATCATCACCGGCACAAAGAAAGCGAAGTTGCAGCGTTTGCTCGAGCACGACATCTCCCTTGTCGCCTACCACCTTCCCCTCGACGCCCACTCGCGCTTGGGGAACAACTGGAAGGCGGCGATCGACCTTGGCCTTCAGGATCTCGAGCTCTTCTCCTGCATGGGCCAGGCGATCGGGGTCAGGGGAACCTTCCCGGCAACCAAAGTCGATCACTTCCAGAAGAAGCTGGAGGCGTACTATGGGCATCCGGCCCACGTCGCCCTGGGCGGAAAAAAAGAGGTGGGCAGCGTCGCGATCGTATCCGGTGGCGCTCATAAAGCGATCGAGGCGGCAGCGGACTCTGGAGTCGACTGTTTCGTGACGGGAAGCTTCGACGAGCCCGTCTGGGATATTGCGCACGAGAGAAAAGTGAACTTCTTTGCGCTCGGCCACTATGCGACGGAGAGAGTGGGGATCCTCGGGCTGATGGAGGATGTCCGCGGGCACTTTGATGTGCCGTCTGAATTCATCGATCTTTTTAACCCTTTCTGATTGAACTTTATTCCAAGCGAAACTAGGATCGGCTTTGAACTCGCGGGAGCTAAAGAGATGGATATTTCTGAACAGGAGCAAAAGAAGAAGATTGCGGAAGAGAGTCCCAAGACGCGCAAGGCCAGGGAGAAGCTCAAACGGCAGCTCGAGGCCCTCGACAAAAAGGTGACGCCGCAGGCCCTGGAGAAAAAGGCTATCGAGATCCAGCAGTGGATCGACCGGAACGCCTCCGTCCGCGTTCCCCTTAAAACCAAAAGCATTTCTCTCTTCGATGAGAATCAAAACGCTGCTGAACTCAGCCAGCGCGTCAGCCTGCTGGCTGAGCAGATCAAAAAGGAATTCGTTGTCGGCTCTGAGGAAGAGGGACAGATGAAGCTCTCCAAACTAAAAAATATCGTTACCAATTAGTTTTTATCCTTGAGGCAAAACGGCAAAAAGAGGGAAACTATTTCCTCTAACGTTTAAGGATTGACTATGTCGAATGTGATTGATTGTTTACGAGAGCGCGGTTTATTGGATGCCATCACTAGCGAAGATCTAATCAAAAAGCTGGAGCAGCCGATCCGCCTGTACTGTGGGTTTGACCCGACCGCAGACAGCCTGCACATCGGGAATCTGGTCGGGATCGTCGTCCTGCGCTGGTTCCAGAAATATGGCCACACGCCCGTTGTCATCTTGGGCGGCGCTACGGGGAGGATCGGCGACCCTTCCGGAAAGAGCATCGAGCGCCCCCTGCTCGACACTTCGACGATCGCCTACAACGTCACGAGGATCCGGCGCCACTTCGAGGCGATCCTCGACTTCTTCACAACCAAAGCCCGCCCCATGGTCTTTAACAACGACGCGTGGTTTTCCGAGTTCCGCCTGATCGATTTCCTGCGGGATGTGGGAAAGCACTTCCGCCTGGGCACGATGCTGGCCAAGGAGAGCGTGAAGAGCCGTCTTAATTCAGAAGAGGGGATCAGTTTCACCGAATTCAGCTACCAGCTGCTCCAGTCGTACGACTTTTACCATCTCTACACGGAGCATGGGGTCGTCCTCCAGATCGGGGGGAGCGACCAGTGGGGCAACATCACCGAAGGGGTCGACCTGATCCGCCGCCTCGGCGGGGGGCCCTCCTACGGCCTTACCTTCCCTCTTCTGACGCGCAGCGATGGAAAGAAGTTCGGCAAATCGGAATCGGGGGCGATCTGGCTCGCGGCGGACAGGTGCTCTCCTTTTGACTTTTACCAGTACTTTTTCCGCATCCCCGATGCCGACGTGATCAAAATGATGCGGGTCCTGACCTTTATGGACTTAAGCGAGATCGCAGAGTATGAGGAGAAGATGAAGGGAACCGGCTACGTGCCCAACACCGCCCAAAAGCGCCTCGCTGAGGAGATGACCCGCCTGGTCCATGGCGAGGAGGGGCTGGCCAAAGCGCTCAAGGTTACGGAAGGGGCCGCTCCCGGCACCGATGCCGCGCTCGATCCCGAATCGCTCCGTGAGCTCGCAAAAGACATGCCCAGCTCAGAGCTTGCGCTATCAGAACTTGTGGACAGAAATTTGTGGATGTCGCCGTAAAAATTGGACTTCTTTCGAGCAAAGGGGAGGCGGTACGCCTCATTCAGAACGGCGGGGCTTACCTGAACAATCAGCGGGTCGACGATGTCAACTTCCGCCTTTCCGGGGAAACCCTGATTGGAGGGGAGTTCCTCCTTTTGGTCGGGCAAAAAGAAAAAAATGCTTGTCAGGGTTAAGAGTTGAGCCACCCCCTTAATTTTTTTTTGCAAAAAAACTTGCCTGAAAATCAGTGTGATACAACAATGTGCAAGTAAAAGGACAATGCTTTCTTTCCGCGCCTCCGGGTGGGTTGGTCTCGAAGGAAAGAGGTTGAGCTTAAACCAAGGAGTCAAAAAAAATATGGCGACAATCACTAAAAAGAAGTTGATCCAGGTGATTTCCCAGGAGAGGGGCGTCCATCCCAATGATGTGCGCAATGTCATTCAATCTTTTTTAGATGCGATGACAGAGCATCTATCTAAAGGGGACCGTCTCGAATTCCGCGATTTTGGCGTGTTCGAGGTTGTGGAAAGAAAGCAGAAGATCGGCCGGAATCCGAAAAATGCCGCAGTGCCGATCATCATTCCTGCCCGCCTCGCCGTGAAATTTACCCCCGGCAAAAATATGCGTAAGCTCATCGAGAAGGCGCGCAAAGGGGGCCCAGGCACCCATGGCGCAGGGAAATAGAGTAGAAAATTTTTCAGGCGGATATAGGGAGGCTTTTACGTCTCCCTTCTTTTTTAGTTGAATTTTTGTTTTTAATTCTTGATTTTATTCTATTTCAGTATATAATTGCCTTTTATTTTTTTGTCATCGCAACTGATTGAAATTGAGAAGTGTGACATCGCTTGGGAAAGTACCCCTCTTCCTAAAAAGGGAGAGCTATTATAATTTGGTTCTGAATCAAGGAGTGTCGGTTTGTCTGCGCCAAAATGGATATTGATCGGTACAGTGACTCTTTTCTCGATCATCGGGATCGCCGCCATTGTGAAGAAAAAGCGGCAGGCCAGTTGCTTCCTCTATGGAAGGTAAGGAAGGGATCGTAGAGACGTCGGTCCTCTCCGTTCCGGTTCTCGCCAAATCTGCCCCATGCCGCCTCCTGCTCTCGCTGTCAAAGCCGCCAAAGAGAAAAAAGGGAAAGAGCAAACCGTCCACCCCTCTGCCCTCGCGCCGGAGCCTCCCGCAACCGTCCGCTGGCCCGTCCCGTCCTCGCTGCAAAAGATGATTTTCCCAATATCGACCGGATTTTCCAGCTGTTCACCGTCGGCTCCGCAAAATTGCCGATCGTCGAGACGGTCGACTATTCCAGCTCTGTCGCCTGGCTCAAAGGGCGCCCCGCCTGGGTTGCCGATTATGCTGCGCATTACTCTACCTCTCGCCACTTTATCGCCCGAAGCCTCAATGGCCGGCCCGATTATTTCTCCCAGAAGGTCTCCGAAGGGAGCCGGTTCAACGTTTTCCGCAAAGACAAAAAAATCCAGTTTTATCTGCTGGCCGATGTCTCCCGATGCAAGATGGGATTTTACTACGTCGACTTGGATACAAATGAGCGGGTTCTACTAAAGACCTACCGGTCGGGCTGGGAAGGATCGATCCCGACCAAGCCCTCTGGAACCCTGACCCCCCTCGGACGCTATTCGCTGGGCAGCCGGGTCGCCATCTACAATCCGGGTATGACAGGATTTTATCAGGATCAAGAAAGTGGAGATGGTCCGGGTTTTTGGGACCCGATGGATCCCCTTCGACCAGGAAGTAGAACGGGCGACATCGCTTGCCAAAGGATATGGTCTGCAGGGAGCTCCCTGGGTGAGCGATCCGGCGACAGGCCAGCTCGTTGAGAACCGCAGCATGATCGGCGCCTACGACAGCGACGGCTGCATCCGCTTAAGCTCCGAAGATATTGAAGAACTTTTTTCCATCGTCCTGACGAAGCCGACGTTTATTGAGATCGTTAGGGATTTTCATGAAGCTAAACTCCCGGGGATGGAAGTCGCCGCCCCCTCCCGTTAATTGAAGGATAATTAAACTATGAGTACCCTCGCCCACGAGAAGCAGATTTTAGAGTACGAGAAGACGATCTCCCAGTTAAAAGAGCAGAACAAGGGCAACGCTCTCTGGACCGATGAGGAGATCACCAAACTCGAAGTCCAAGCTTGAGCAGCTCAAGAACAGAGTCTATTCCGAGCTCTCCCCTTGGGACAGGGTGACCATCTGCCGCCATCCCCAGCGCCCAAAATCGATCGATTACATCCGCAATCTGTGCGAGGGGTTTACCGAGCTTCACGGCGACCGCCTTTTCCGCGACGACCGCGCCGTTATCTGCGGTCTGGCCAAAATCGGCGGGGTGAAGTTCATGGTCATCGCCCAGGAAAAAGGGTGTGATACAAAGAGCCGGCTCGAGCGCAATTTCGGGATGATGCATCCCGGAAGGATATCGCAAAGCGATGCGCTGCATGCGGCTTGCCGCCAAGTTCAACCTGCCCGTCCTCTCTCTTATCGATACGCCGGGAGCGCATCCCGGGCTCTCTGCCGAAGAGCGGGGCCAGGGATGGGCGATCGCCCAAAATCTCTTGGAGATGGCCCGGCTGCAAACCCCCATCATCGTCATCCTCATCGGCGAAGGGTGCTCGGGCGGGGCCTTAGGCATCGGCAGTCGGCGATGTAGTCGCGATGCTTGAACACTCCTATTATTCCGTGATCTCTCCGGAAGGGTGCGCATCGATCCTGTGGCGCGACAACAATAAAAATGAACTCGCGGCCCAGACGCTAAAAATGCATGTCGAGGACCTGATGAAGTTCGATATCGTCGATGCGATGATCGAAGAGCCTCAGGGGGGCGCCCACCACGATCCCGCCCAGGTCTACAGGAATGTAAAAAAATATCTCCTCGACCAATGGAATATTTTAAAAACGGTTGACCCCGTCGTTCTCATCGAACAGCGCTACCAAAAATATCGCCGCATCGGTAAATTTGCCGTAGAAGAGAACCCCCCAATCGCTTAGACTTAAGAGATAATTCAATTTGCCCCGTTACCAGGATTTCACATGAGATTACTCCTTCAAGCCGCTCTGCGCAGCCGCAAGCACCTCTCTCTGCTGATCGTCACCTTCGTGACCCTTCTTTGCCTTACTGTCGCAAGCCAGATGGAGATGTTTGCCCTCGGCGTACTGTCCAATAACGGCGCCGATTTTTTCACTCTTTTCTCGCCGGAGCAAGAGCCTAGCTGCCCTACATGAAGGAGTCTCCCTGCAGACCGTTGAGGCCAATTGGACCCAGATCGATACCGACGGAACCGGCGTCATCACCAAGCAGCAGGCTGCCGCCTACATGGCCGCACAAAGAGACCAATCCGCTCAATTGGCTGATCAAGGAATTCCGCAAGCATTTCAAGTTCACCAATAATATCAATGCCCTCGTCATCATCCTCGCTCTGCGTAGCTGTCTTTAAAGCGATCTGGCTCTTTGCCAGCCGCTATACCACGCAGATCCTCTCGATCCGCGTCAGCCGAGATTTGCGCCAGCAGTATTTTGAACACATCCAGTCGCTCCCGATGAGCTTTTACCAGAAGCACAACATCGGCAGCCTCTCTTCTCGCGTCGTCGGCGATGCCGGACAGATCGCGATCTCGATCAATTCCTGGCTGACCAATTACCTCCAGACCCCCTTCACCATCGTCACCTGCCTCTCGATGTGCTTCTATCTCTCCTGGCAGCTCTCGCTTGTGATCTTTTTCGGCGTCCCCCTGATCGTCCTGCCCATCGTATTTCTGCGCCCGTAGAGTCAAGAGGATCTCCCGCCAGCTGCAGAAGAACCAAGAGAGCTTTGCCAACGTCCTGATCGACTTTCTCGCCGGGATCCAGACCGTCAAGATCTTCTCCATGGAAGCCTTTTCGCTCAAGAAATACAAAGAGCAGAACGACCGGATGGCAGTCCTCGAGGGCAAGACCGCCAAATATGGCCTCCTCACCCGTCCGATCCTCCATGCCGATCACGACGCTCTGTCTTGCCTGTCGTCGTCCTCTTCGGCCTCTATACCCTCGGCATGAGCCTCTCGCCAGCTGATCGTCTTTTGCGGCCTTCTCCAGCTCGTTTACGAGCCTGTGAAGAAGTTTGCCGATGAAAATGCCAACATCCAGCGCGGCATCGTCGCCGCCGAGCGGATGTTCGAAGTGCTCAATTTAAAACCTGCAAATCGAAGACAGCAAGAGGCGCCATCGAGCTGCACCGGATTTAACGATAAGATCGAGTTCGAGAACGTCTGGTTCCGCTACGAGGGGCGAATGGATCTTCAAAGACGTCAGTTTCACAGTCAGAAAAGGGGAGACCGTCGCGATCGTCGGCCCCACCGGCGCCGGCAAATCGACCATCGTCCAGCTCTCCCCCGCCTCTTTGAGGTCCAGAAAGGGGAGATCCGCATCGATGGCAAACCCTTCAATGCCTACACCCAGAAATCGATCCGCGAACAGATCGCCTTCGTCTCGCAAAAGCCCTTCCTTTTCTTCGACACCGTCGCCGCGAATATCGCCTTCGGCAGGAACTTCTCCAAAGAGAGCATCCAGAGTGCCGCGAAAGCGCGCCCATGCGGAAGAGTTCATCAACCGCCTGCCCAAGACAATACGACACGATGCTCGCCGAAGATGGCCAGAACCTCTCCGGCGGCCAGCAGCAGCGCCTGGCGATTGCCCGCGCGCTCGTCAAAGAAGCCCCCGTCCTCATCCTCGATGAGGCGACCTCCTCTCTCGACTTCTATCAGCGAGATGCACATCAAAAACGCGATCGCCAGCCTCCATGGCGAGGTCACCCAGATCCTCATCGCCCACCGCCTCTCCACCATCGAGCATGCCGACAAGATCATCTACCTGGATCGGGGAGTCAAGCTTGCCGAAGGCAATCGGGACGAGCTCCTTAAAACCTGCGACCCCTTCCGCCGCATGTGGGAAGCCCTCTACCACCATGACACCTACGTCCATGAAGAGATTCCAGAGGAAAAGCCTGCAGCCGTAGAGCCTTCCCCCGTGGTCTGATCTAGTAGTCTGTCAAGGTGGATATTTTTTCCTGCCGCAGAGCCGGACAAAGAAAAATTACAGGATATTAGGATTCAGGGATAGGAAAAAATGCTGGTTTGCAGCAAAAAAAATCCTGTCCATCCTAATATCCTGTTAATTTTTCTCTGTGCTTCTTACTGTCCTCTGTTGAAATGCTGTACTAGACGAGCAGACCGAGCTTCTCGAAGTTCTCTTTGAGATCCTGGTTCTCCGTCTTGTCGAAGGCACCGCTGGAAGCGAGCCAGGTGACGTAGTCTTTGGGGACGTCGGCGAGCATTTTCCCCTGGTGTTTGCCAAAGGGCATTTTGGTGAGGATCTGCGGGTTTGGCAAGAAGCTCCATCACCTTTTCCATACTTAAATCATCGATCATCGCCGAGAAGACCTGATGCAGGACGATCACGTCGTCCAGGGCCCGGTGCGCCTGGTTGGAGGGAAAGCCATAAACCTCGCGCAGCGATTGGAGCGTATGGCGGGGAAGGTCGCCGCGGTATTTGCGGGCCCACTTGAGGGTGTCGATGAACCGGTAGGCGGGAAAGCTAAGCTCTGCGCGCTTAAACTCCTGTTCCATAAAGAGCTTGTCGAACGCATCGTTGTTGTGGGCGATCAGGACAGTTTCCTCCGGGCAGAACTGGATGAACTCTTCCGCAATCACCCTGAACCCTGGGGCGTCAGCTACCATCTCATTGCTGATATGGTGGATCGCCGTCGCCTCCGGCGGAATCGGGCATCCCGGATTAATCAAGCGGCAGAAGGTCCTGTTTTCTACAGGATCGAAGGCGGCCAATTCAATGATTCTATCCTTGTCGTTGCGAATACCTGTCGTTTCCGTGTCGTAGTAAATGGGACGTAAGGATTTTTTAGACATTGCTTCCTCTGAATTCAAATCCCAAGTATACTTGACCCTCCAAATATTCCCAAGCTGGAGTTTGCATGAAGCGCTTTCTTTGCGGTTGGATCGCAGCCTTACTTCTCTTTTCCCCTTCTGCACCTTATGCGGTCGAAACGATCCAGTCGGTGGCAAGCTGCAAGGTGCTTTTTTCTCCCGATGACAGGGTCGCCGACGCATTGATCACGCTTATCGCCAATGAGAAGAAGAGCATTAAGGCGGCGGTCTACTGCCTCATGCACAAAGGGATTGCCGATGCGCTCATCGAGGCGCACAAGAGGGGAGTGCCTGTAGAAGTGATCGTCGATCCTTACTCGGTCAAGGCCAGATCTCCTCTAAAAAGAATGCATCTTGCCAAACTTCCCGTTTTTGTCTGGGACCCTCCTGAAACGGTCCGCCAGACCAAAGGGGGAAAAGAGATCAAAGAGAGGAAGCCTCTGATGCACGACAAGTTTTGCGTTTTGGGGGACAGCTGCGTCTGGACCGGGTCGTTCAATTTCACCTTCGAGGCGACACGGCGGAACCGGGAGAATGTGGTCGTTCTGGAAAATCGGCAGGTCGCTGCGCGCTATCTCGCTGAGTTTGAAAGGTTAAAGGCGCAAGGGTGCACACCTTATTTCCAGTATGTCAGCCTGGAAAAGGCAAAGCCTTAAGCAGGGGGTTCAAAAACATTATTTCACTTCTCATTTTTCCTTCTCCAAGGTATGCTTTTCAGTACAAATTTTGATTTGGAGCGATGCATGAAAATGATGAGATGGGCAGCTTTGATGCTGTTTGGCGTAGCGGGACTTTCCGGGTGCTACCAGGTCCATTCCGACGACGATTTGCGAACGATCCCCGTGACGAACAATCCCAATATCGTGCCGAGCCAGGGACAGAGGCTCCCCTCAGCCCCCATGTGATTGATTTAATCCAGCACATGGTTTAATTTAAGTCGATTTTATGAAAGAGGCCGCAAACCCTCAACATGACGGAAGATGAAAAGGCATACACCTGTTAAATACAATTTTTTCCAGAGCGACGCCTCGAAGGTGGTCGCTGCGCTTGGCAAAGAGAACCTGCTTTTGCAGCTGAAAAAAATGCTGCTCATCCGCAACTTCGAGATCCGCGCCGAGGCGGCTTACCTGCAGGGGAAGATCGGCGGCTTTTTCCATTCCTACATGGGGCAGGAAGCGGTCCAGACCTCTGCCGTCCTTGCGATGGGGATCGATCAGTGGTGGGCCACCTCTTACCGGTGCCACGCGCTGGCTCTCCTGCTGGGAGCAACTCCGAAGGAACTTCTCGCTGAGCTTTTCGGACGGGAGACGGGGAATGCCCGCGGACGGGGCGGATCGATGCACTTCTTCACGGAGCGGCTCCTCGGCGGTTTTGGGATCGTCGGCGGACAGATCCCCATCAGCACGGGCGCTGCCTTCACCATCAATTACCTCAAGTCGGTCCCCCAGCTCAAGTCACGCCCGAACTGCGACGTCTCGGTCTGCTTTTTGGGAGACGGAGCTGTCGCGCAGGGCTCCTTCCACGAATCTCTTAACCTCGCGTCCCTTTGGGACCTTCCCTGCATTTACGTCATTGAGAACAATGAGTGGGGCATGGGAACCCATGTCGACCGGGCGATTTGCGTCTCCCCGATTGCAGAGAAGAAAGGCCCCAGCTTCGCGATGGACGCCTACACCTTCGACGGAATGGACTTTTTCAACTGCTACGCCGGGTTCAAGCACGTTTTCGAAAGTATGAAAAAAACCTCGAAGCCCGTCCTCATCGAAGTCATTACAGAACGGTTCCGCGGCCACTCGATCTCCGATCCCGCGCTCTACCGCTCCAAGGAAGAACTGACGACCTGCATGGCCCGCGATCCGCTCGTGATCATGTTTAAAACGCTTGCGAACGCAGGGATGCTCACTGAAGAGCAGTACCACGCGATGGACAAAGAGCAGAAAGAGTTCGTGATGGAGGCGGTCAAATTTGCCGACGAGAGCCCCTGGCCCGATCCGATCACCCTCGAAGAAGATGTATTTGCACCCATGGAGCCATCATGACCAGCCAGCTAGTGGAAATGCGCGAAGCGATCCGTCAGGCGATCGACGAGGAGATGCAGCGCGATCCGACCGTTTTTGTCATGGGCGAAGAGGTTGCCGAGTACAATGGCGCCTACAAAATCACCAAAGGGATGCTCGACAAATGGGGCCCCGCCCGCATCATCGATACCCCCATTGCAGAACTTGGGTTCGCAGGGCTGGCCATTGGCGCTGCAATGACGGGCCTAAGACCGATTGTCGAGTTCATGAGCTTCAACTTCTCCTTCGTCGCGTTCGACCAGCTCGTCTCCAACGCGATCAAAATGCATTACATGTCGGGAAACCGCTTCAAAGTGCCCATCGTCTTCCGCGGGCCCAACGGCGCCGCAGCGCAGGTCTCCTCCCAGCACTCCCACTGTGTCGAAGCGATCTATGGCAACCTGCCCGGCCTGATCATCCTGGCCCCCAGCAACCCCTACGACGCCAAAGGGCTTCTCAAGTCGGCCATCCGCAATAACAACCCCGTCCTCTTCCTCGAGTGCGAACTCTCTTACAACGACAAGATGGAGATCCCCACCGAAGAGTACCTCGTCCCGATCGGCAAGGCGAAGGTTGCCCGCGAAGGGCGCCATGTCACTCTCGTTTCCCACAGCCGGATGGTCATCCTGTGCAAACAGGCCGCCGAGGAACTTTCCAAAAAGGGGATCAGCGTCGAGATTATCGACCTTCGGACCGTCAAACCCCTCGATATCGCCACCATCTCCGAGTCTGTGAAGAAGACCCACGCCTGCGTCCTCGTCGAAGAGGGGCATCTCTTTTCCGGGATCTGCGCAGAAGTTGGATTCCAGATCATGGAGCACTGCTTCGATGACCTCGACGCCCCCCTTGTCCGCGTGTGCCAAAGGGAGACCCCGATGCCCTATTCCAAAACGCTGGAAAAAGAGACGATGCCGACCAAAGAGCGGATCATCGCTGCCATTGAACAAGTTTTAGCCTAAAGGAACGCTATGCCTTTTACCCTGACGATGCCCAAGCTCTCTCCCACCATGGAAGAGGGGACGATTGCGAAATGGCGGAAAAAAGAGGGCGATTTCGTCAAAGCCGGCGATGTTCTCTTCGAAGTGGCCACCGACAAAGCCACCGTCGAGCATAGCGCCCTGGATGAAGGGTTCCTCCGCAAAATCCTCGTTAAAGATGGAGAGTCCGCCATCGTCAACCAGCCGATCGCGATCTTCACCGAGAAAAAAGAGGAGAGCATCGAAGGGTACAAACCTGAAGGGGAAGCCCCCAAAGCAGCCGCGCCCGCTGCCGCCCCCGCTGAAAAGGAAGCTGCCCCCGCCGCGCAAAGGCCTGCCGCTGCCGGCGCAATGACCCAGCCCGCCTTTACCCCTGAGCCCCCCCTGCAGAAATACACCTTCTCCGGACCCGAAGGGGAGATCGAGGGACGCATCCCCGCCTCGCCGCTCGCCAAAAAAATGGCCCGCGACAAAGGGGTCGACCTCACCACCATCAAAGGCTCAGGCCCACACGGCAGAGTCATGAGCCGGGACATCCCCCTCGGCCAGCCCGCAGGCCCCGTCACATTCGGACGCCGCGAGACCCCCACGATCCCTCCCGGAACCTTCGAAGAGATCCCCCTTTCTCACATCCGCAAGATCATCGGACAAAGACTCCAGGAAGCCAAGACCTTCATCCCCCACTTCTACACGATGCAGGAGATCCATGCCGATAAGATGACCGACCTGCGCACAGAGCTCTCTGTCGCCGGCCTCAAAGTCTCCTTTAACGATTTTATCCTAAGGGCCGCAGCCCTGGCCCTCCGCGAGCATCCCGAGATCAACTCCGGGTTCAACTCAGTGAACCAGTCGATCATCCGCTTCAAAACCATCGATATTTCAGTTGCCGTCAGCGTCCCCACCGGACTGATCACCCCCATCATCCGCCATGCCGACTTCAAAAACCTCGGCCAGCTCTCCCAGGAGATGAAGCTCCTCGCCTCTAAAGCCAGAGACAACAAACTCACCCGCGAAGAATACACCGGCGGCTCCTTCACCGTCTCCAATCTGGGGATGTTCGGGATCTCCGAGTTCGTCGCGATCATCAACCCCCCTCAGGCGGCGATCCTCGCCATCGGCGGCATCGAAGAGAAAGCCATCGTGAAAAACGGCCACATCGTAGCCGGCAAAACGATGAAGCTCACCCTCTCCGCCGACCACCGCGTCCTCGACGGCTCCGACGCCGCCAGATTCCTCAAAACCCTGCAAAAGTATTTAGAGAGCCCCTCGCTCCTGTTGCTCTAACGGCGTTGCTGCCCGATTGTGGTATAACCACCGAGCACACCGCAGAGCACCGAGAGAAGAAAAATTGTCTTCTCGGTGTGCTCGGTGGTAAACAATGCTTTGTGCAACAAGGCTGCTCTATAACCAGCGCTTGCGCCGGAATATGATCAGAGCAAAGGCAGACATGACCGTGATGAGCGAAAGGATGAACACGAACGCGTAAGCGTGGCCCATCAGAGGTAGCTCGATGTTCATCCCATAGATGCTCGCGATCATCGTCGGAATATTGAAGATGATCGTAAGCGAAGTCAATAACTTGATCGTTTTGTGCAGATTGTTCGTAAAGAGGATGTTGTACGAGTCGCGCAGGCTCCTGATCGTCTTAACGGCGATCAGACAGAGGTTCTCCGACTGCTTCACCGCATTGATCAAGTCCTCAAGCTGCTCCTGCTCCTTCTCGGCGAGATTGGTGTACCTGCCCGAAGTGATCCCTCCCAGCACATTGCCCGTCGGCTCCAGCGCCGAGAGGTACTGGTTCAGAATCTCCTCCTGCTGCGTCAAAATGGCGATGTCGTCGCTCTCGACGCTTGCCATCTCCTTTTCCTGGTCCAAAACGTTATGCCGAACCCTGCGGATCTGCGACGTAAACTCCTGAGCGATCCTCAGCAGCAGGTTGATCATCAGCTTGGAGCGCTGCACCGTCGAAAATTTCCCTTTTTTGCTCACAAAGCCGCGGATAAGCGCATTTTTCTGCGGGGAGATCGTGATAAAATAGTGGCTCGTCAAAATCATCGTGAAGGTCGATGTGTACAACCCCACAGCAACATCATGCTCGATCGGATGGCGGGTAAAGATGAGCGTGTGGTTGTGGATCTTCTCAATCCGGGGGATCTCATACCTGTCGAGGCTGTCCTGGACATCGCTGATCTCCAGACCGGTGAGCCGGCAGATCTCGTCCAGATCGCTGCCTGTCGCCTCATCGACATGAACCCAGCAGCCTTCCCTAGGCTCCGTCAGAGAAATGAAGTTCTCCTCCCTGGTCGTCTTGAAATAGTACTCGATCATACCTTCACCTCCCTAATTCACCTATGGCAGAAGCAGGGATTTATATAAATAAATTATTTACTTTATGTTTCAGCCTGGAGTGAGTTTAAAAGACGTTATTTCGTTAATATATGAAAAAATAAACAAATGCTTTCTATTTAATAAAAATAGAGTAAACTGTTATACTATATACGATTTTACTTAAATTGTTGTGAAAAACATGTTTGATTTAATTAGAAAAATTCGAGCTGAGCAAACCGGGCTTCCCATCCAACCTGCTCCAGCGGAATTGAGCGACCGACTCAAGATCGTCAATGAAGTCGTCTCCCATCTGTACAAAAAAGCTGTTCCCCAAAGCCAGGCAGACCTTACCGTATCGATGTCAAAAATGTTGGATTTTGGTTATTTTGCACAGAGGCGGAGTAACACTGAAGTCTCTGCCCTGTTTTTGATCGATCCGGAGGAAATTCCTCATGAATTCAGATTTACCGGGGTTGACGATCCTCGCCTGAATGACCAGAACCTATTAAATAGTTATTCAAATTGGCTGTATGATAAATTGGGACTTCCAATAACTATTCCTGTTATTAACTTGTTTTTTGCAACAGTTAGCCTCGTTAGGCCGATGATGTCCAGAGATTTTGTCAAAGCCCAGCTGTTATTTTTGCAGGACAAAGAAAAAGCGAAAGAAGCTCTGAAGTTTGTTTTGATGCACGAGCTTGGGCATTATCATAACAACGATTCCAAGTCTAGAAGGATAGCTCTCTATTTGGAGGGGGTCGTCAGCATTTCCTGGCCCATCCTGGTTGCTTTGGCATTAAGCTGGCCGATCGCCTGGGCAATCCCTTTTGTTCTAACAGCGGCAGCCGCAAGCTATTTCGCTCTTAGTCGTCTTATTGCAATTGTAGCCTGGAGAAGTCTGGAACGGAAAGCAGATGCATTTGCCGCTGAACATCTTCCTGAGTCCATCGATGGAAGGATCCATTACCTTAAGATCCGTTTGGAGGCATTTGGAGATAGATTCGATCTCGAACATCCGTCGTTATCCAAGCGCATAGCTGCCATGGAAGTTGCCAAACAGCAACATCGGTTGGAAGCAACCCGCCAACTTTACGCATTGGCTGGGATGTTTGAGTCTGGGCAGCATTTAGAGGTGGAAAGTGCGATGAAGCAATTCTTAAAATTGCCAGCAGAACCAAGAAACCGCGTCTATGGAAAGTTGTATCCTATTATCCAACAATCTCTTCCGGGGGATTACTGGAGATGTGCTGAAGATGCTTTTCACGATCGGGCCAATTTAAGTTCTACCCTGCAGCAAAAGTCCCGGGCGATCCTAGATGCCTCTGCTGAGTTGATGAGAGAAGCTCACGCAAAGTAATAAGGTTTTGTAAAACACTCAAAAATCCGGGTGACTATGTCAATAGAATATTTTCCAGCTTTACAGATCCTCTTCACGGATTTAATAAAATACAACTCCAACTCAGACTATACCCTTGAGGCTGATTTCAACTACGACTTTTCCCGTCCAGACTCATATTTTATCATGATAAGAACTGTTTGTAAGACCTGGAAGCGATGTTTCGATGAGTTAATCGAGACTGCTTTACTTCAAAGGAATGCTGGCAGTGGAGTTGTTTTAAAAAAATTGCCCCGTGCAAAAGTAGAGCGTATCTTTCAGAGAATTTTTGTTGTTCATCTTATCGATTCCATCGCAGTGGGCAAATCAGACCTCCTTTACAACCAGCTTTTCGAGATCAAAGAGGCATATGTCCAAGGGACGGGAGGGATGCAAAATTATAGTCTTAGTCTCGTCCATGGGGAGCAGGATTGTTATAGGGTTCCTCTTAACGCGGTCAATTGGGCATGCGAAAGCGGCCGTACCGACATCGCTGGGATCCTTTTAAAAGACCCACGGGTCAATCCAGCCGATTACGCTAGTGTGGTTCTGTCACGCGCTTGCGGAAATGACCATAGAGCAACTGTCAGGGTTCTCTTAAGAGACAAGCGTGCCGATCCATCTGCTGAGTGTAATGAAGCTCTGTCACGCGCTTGTTATAGAGGCCATAACGAGATTGTTAAAGCTCTTATAGAGGACCCGCGGGTCGATCCATCTGCTTTTGATGGTCTTGCTCTGCGGCAGGCTTGCTATGGAGGCCATACCGAAACGGTCAGGATTCTTTTGGAGGACGGGCGGGTTGATCCAACAGTAAACGAATCTATAGCCATAGAATTTGCTTTCAGAGGGAAGCATATAGAAATCCTTAAACTTTTCATTAAACATCCCCTGGTCGATCCCTCTTTACGAAATAATCGTGCTCTTCAGTTTGCGTGTGAAGGTGGCCACCATGAACTGGTGAGACTTCTTTTACAGGATGCGCGGGTCGATGCAGCTCAGGGAGATGTAATCGCCGTTCTTCGTGCGTTGGCAGATATGTTGGAGTCGGAGCAGGCTTTAGATGTGGAAAGTGCGATGAAGCAATTCTCCAAATTGCCGATAAAAATGAGGGGTCGCGTCTATGGAAAGATGTATCCTTTCATGCAACAACCGCTTCAAGGTTATTATCCGGGATGTGCTCAAGATGCTTTTCATGATCGGGCAGGGTTAAGTTCGACCCTTCAGCAAAAGTCCCAGGCGATTAAAACAGTTTTATCTGAGGTGATAAGAAAAGTTATTTCAAGGTCATAAAGTCCTATTGCTGCCTAAATTCCCGGTTTAAAATTCTGAGCCTTGCATAAACAGGGCATTAGTTCTAACTCATTGATAATAAATGCATTGCTATTCAATCGCCGTAATTAAAGAAATGATTCACCTTCTCGTTATTTTTAATTGATATTTTAATATTTATTGATGTATAATTTGTGTATGTAAATAAAAAAAATACAATTAAATTATTAAAAACTTAGGTCATTATGTCAATGGAAGCTATTCACAGTCCTGTATTACAAGGCGTTTTAACAAGCTTGATAAAATATAACCCAGGCCATACACGAACAGACTTTAACTTCGACTTTTCCAATCCAGACTCATATTTCATAGTGGCGAGATCCGTTTGTAAAGCCTGGAAGAATTGTTTTGATGAGCTGGTCAAGTTCAGTCTGTTGCTTCAAAATGGTGATAGTGGAAATGTTTTTGAATCTGATTCCCGGGTAAAAGTAAAACGCATCCTTCAAAAAAACTTCGTGGTTCATCTCATTGATGAAATAGCAGGGGAGTATCAATTAGACCTGAAGGAAAATAAAGCAGACACCTTATACGACCAGATTTTCCTAATCAAAGAGGTTTTTGTCGAGGGGATTGTAAGTTATAGGGTACGCCTCAATGCCGTTAATTGGGCATGTGAAAGCGGCCATACCGGCATCGGCATGCTCCTATTAAATGACCCGCGGGTCGACCCAACAGTTGATAACAATCTGTTTATGCGCTCGGTAAGCGAAAAGGGCCATACTAAAACTGTCAGTGTTCTTTTGCAGGACGAGCGGGTCGATCCAGCTGCTCTTGAAAGTTTGGCTCTGAAACGCGCTTGCGATAATGGCCATACCAAAACTGTCAAGCTTCTTTTGCAAGACGGTCGGAGCGATCCAGCTGCTCTTGAAAGTTTGGCTCTGAAATACGCTTGCGATAATGGCCATACCAAAATTGTTAAGCTTCTTTTGCAAGACGGTCGGAGCGATCCAGCTGCTCACGAAAATGTGGCTCTGATACGCGCCTGCGAAAATGGTCATGCTGAAACTGTCAGGGTTCTTTTACAAGACCCGCGGGTCGTTATCGATCTAGCTGCTTATGACACTAGCATTTTTCTGCTACAGGCTCTGGTAATGGCTTGCTCAAAAGGCCATGCTGAAACTGTCAGGGTTGTGTTACAAGACGGGCGGCTCGATCCATCTGCATTAAAAGGGCATGCTCTGGTACAGGCTTGCCTGGGAGGCCATACTGAAACTGTCAAGGTGCTTTTACAAGATCCGCGGGTCGATGCGTCTCGGGGAAATGTTGTTTTCATTCTTTTAACGTTGGCTGAGATGTTGGGGTCAAGGTTGGATTTTGAGGTTGAAAGTGCGAAGCTGCAATTCTCCAAATTGTCGGTAGAAACAAGAAATCGCGTCTATGGAAAGCTATATCCTCTCATTCAAGAACCGCTTCAGGGGTACTATCCGGGATGTGCTGAAGATGCTTTTCACGACCTTGCCAATTTAAGTTCGACCCTAGAGCAAAAGTCCCAGGCGATTAGAGAAGCTGCCTGGTATGTAGCATATGACGGTTATAATTAAATAAATTATTCGTCTCACATCGTTTCTGATTGATATTTTAATATTTATTGTTGTATAATTTACTCATGTAAATAAAAAATACAATTAAATTATTTAAAATTCAGGTCGTTATGTCCTTGGAAGCTCTTCCCAGTCCTGTATTACAAAGCATTTTCACAACTTTGATAAAATACAATCCCAGTAATGAACAAAAAGACTTCAACTCCGACTTTTCCAATCCAGACTCGTATTTTATAATGATAAGGTCCGTGTGTAAAACCTGGAAGAATTGCTTTGATGAGCTGGTCAAGTTCAATCTGTTGCTTCAAAGTGGTGATAATGAAAATGTTTTTGGATCTGATTCCCGGGTAAACGTAAAACGCATCCTTCAAAAAATCTTCGTTGTTCATCTCATTGATGGCATAGCAAGAGAGTGTCAATCAGACCTGAGGGAAAAAAAGGTAGACTCCCTCTATGAGCAGCTTTATCAGATCAAAGAGGTATTTGCCAAGGGGATGAGAGACTATAGTGTTGGCCTGAACGCCGTTAACTGGGCATGCGAAAGCAACCGTACTGGTATTGCTATGATCCTTTTAAGCGACCCTTGGGTCCAACCAGCTGAAGATGGGGATCAGTTTATTCGCATGGCAAGCGAAAATGGCCATACACAAACTGTCATGATCCTTTTGCAAGACGAGCGGGTCGATCCAGCTGCTCGTGATAGTGAGGCTCTGGATAACGTTTGCGGAAGTGGCCATACTGACACTCTCAGGGTTCTTTTGCAAGACGGGCGGGCCGATCCAAATGCTTTTAAGTTTGAGGCTTTGGTGCGCGCCTGCGAAAATGGCCATACTGAAACTCTCAGGGTTCTTTTTCAAGATCCGCGGATGGATGTCAATCAACATTTTCTGTTACTGGCCTGCTCCCATAGCTTTACACAAACTGTCAAGTTCCTTTTACAGGATGGGCGGTTCGATCCCGCTGAACCAGCAAGTTGTCCTTTGGCACAGGCTTGCTTGCGTGGCCATATCGACATTGTCAGGCTTCTTTTACAGGACCGTCGTGCTAATCCTGCTGATGCCAGTAATGAGGCTCTGGTAAGCGCTTGCCGTAATGGCCATCTTGAAATTATCAGGCTTCTTTTACAAGACGGTCGTGCAGATCCTGCCGCTAACGATTACAGCATTCTGAAAGACGCTTGCAAAGATTGTTCTACGGAAATTCTCAGTGTTCTTTTACAAGACCCGCGGGTCGATGCAGCCCGGGGAGAAGCTGTCGTCATTCTTTTTGCGTTGGCTGAGATGTTGGAGACGGGGCGGGATTTAGAGGTTAAAAGTGCGATGATGCAATTCTCCAAATTACCGGCTGAAACAAGAAATCGCGTCTATGCAAAATTGCATCCTGTCACGCAACAATCGCTTCAGAGGGATTATCCGGGATGTGCTGAAGATGCTTTTCACGACGTTGCCAATTTAAGTTCCACCCTAAAGCAAAAATCCCAGGCGATTAGAGATGCTTCTATTGAGTTGATGAATGAAGTAGCTGCGAAGCGATAAGGTCCTATTGCTGCCAAAATTCCCCGTTTTACAGAGCGTTCTGGGGGGCTCTGACATAGCTTATGTAGCTGCCGCTCTCCAAAACCTGATCAAACTTAGTCATGCCTAATCATTTGATCAACTTTGGTCGAGAGCTATCACGCTCCCGGTTTAATTTCCTGATGCTGCGAGTATTTCGCTGTTCTGCCCCCGCGGCGCGACATGCACGCCACTAGGCCGAACACACCAGGCCCATCGCTCTTTTACAGGAGCGAGGTCTGAGCCAGACACTAAGGAAGGATTTACTCCTTCCATTTTTTCTGAAATGTCTCGCAAGACACTTCCAAGACCGTTGATTGCGGCATTTTCATCCCGAATATGAACGGTCTGACATTCTGTACACTTCCACTGTCTTAAATGCAGTGGAATCCCTCCCTCTACGACATGAAGGCAATGATGGCAAGTTCTGGTGGTTCCTTTCTCATCAAATTCGAGGAAGGTTTTTCCCGACTTCCGTGCGACCCACGCAAGCGTGTCTTTCCATCGGCCAATCAGGGATCGATTGTTCATGGCACGTCTCATGCGGGTAGTTATCCCTTCGCCTTTGGGAGTATAATCTCCGACTGCGACGCAGTCGTAGTCTCTAAAAAGGCGGTTGGCACTTGTGTACATAAAGGTCTTGGTCTGTTCTCGACGTTTATGCAAAGCACCTTTTAGGGCATCATCGTATTTTTTCCAGCGTCTTGAAGGGGTACAATACTCCTTTCCTGTTGGGTTCTCATTTTCGTCCAGGACGAGGTGTTTTTTGGATTTTCTTTGGCAATGGTCCCGTTTGCCTTTAATCTCATCGATGCGCTGATCAGCGCACTTTACCCACCTGGGTTGGGCAATCTCAATGGCTTGCCCCTCGGTATCAACACCATAGGCGAAATTTTTATGGTTTGGGTCAAAGGCGATAATTTTGGAAATGGGTTTTTTGACAGGGAGCTCTTTTTGAATGGTAAAGATGGCGTAATAGTTTCCAAGCTCGAAAACAATGCGCAGGTTGCGGGGAGTGGTATGCTTAAGCAGATGGGCGTCCTGCAGTTTGACGGAGAGCGACCTTCTTTTCCTGTCTTGCCCCATTCCAAAAGAGAGGGTGAGAGTGTCGCCTTCAATTTTAAACCCTTTGTTGGGTTCATCATAAAAAAGGGAAAACCAGCTTTTTTTCCAGGAGCGGAATTTTGGCCATTTGACCACTTTGCCTTTGCGCTTGCCCTTTTTGGATTTTTGATGGGCCTGGATGGCATCACTCAGTCTCAACGCGGAGTTCTTCAGCGGGGAGGAGTGGACAACTTTTAGGAAGGGATGTTCTTTTTTAATGCTGGGAAGCAGGTTCCGTAGGCCCCTTTCCGAATAGAGTGTTTTGCAAGCTTCCAAATCCCCGGCAATGAATGCCTGTTTTAATTCCTGCCCTTTTTCCAGGAGATGGTTGTACAACCAGTTACAAATTCTCGACTGTCCGTCAAGCTCGTCCCTTGCACCGTCATCAAGTTCTATTTTAAGTTTAAGACCCAGGCTTTCTCTAGACACCGGCGACCGCATTTTGAAGGTTGGCCATAAGTTGTTTGTTCTTATGACTTCGAGATCCATAGAGTCTTGCAGAAAATACGGTGATAATTTCCAAAACATCCTTGGCCAACTCTTCCTCAAATGAGGGCTCATCACCCTGATTAATGATAGTGACTTCAATGTTCTTAATGGCACAAAGGGATAAAACGAGTTCGGCCCCAAAACGTAATAACCTGTCTTTATGGGTAAGGACAAGACGGGAGATTTCACCATTCATAATGTGGTCCAGCAGCTGTTTAAGCCCACGTTTATGGTAGTTCATTCCGGAACCGAGATCTTTAATGACTGAAAAGGTCCACCCTTTAGAAGAGCAGTACATTTCTAACATTTGGATTTGTCGTTGTAAATCTTCTTTTTGGTCATGACTGGAAACGCGGGCATAGGCGATTGTGGGTAAGTGATTCGTCTCCTGACGGGACTCCTCACGCCGTAATTGTGTCAAGTCATAGCGACGTTGTCCCCCAGCAGTACGGTGTGAAGGAACAATTTTCTTCTTTCGTTCCCACCGGCGAAGCGTTTGTGGGGAAACGCCTAGATATTGTGCTGCTTGTTGGATGCCTAGAAACTTGTTCATGTTGATAATATATGAATATCTTTGAATAAGTTCAAGGAATACTGTTACGAGCCCCATTGCCAGCTTATGAAGGAATGGCCGATGCGGGGGGTGCCGCCAGCGTTGTAGGCGACGCGCATAGCGGTGTTGGGGAGGGCGACGGCGAGGAGGCTGAGGCCGATGCCGATGCTTTGGGCTCTGAGGATGTCGAGGTGGCGGTTGGTATCCTTGCAGCCTTGAAGGAGGGAGAGAGCGAAGGAGCCAACTTCTTTGGCCAGGCAGAGGACGCCTTCACCGGCTGCGGCGAGTGCAGAGAAGCGGGCTTTGCTCTCGTCGAGGGGGTCTGTGAGGGGGTTATTGAAGCTATGGTTGTAGTACCATCTCTCGAAGGGGACCTCATTTCTGAGGCCGTAAGTGGCGGAGCTGAAGGTGCAGCTCAGGGAATTCAGGGCATTTTTAACTCGGTCGAGGGCGCCCGGGATGAAGGTCTGGGTCTGGGAGGGAGGCCGTTCGGTGAAGCGGCGGATGAATTCTGCGGCTGGGTTGGGTCTTACGGGTTGGAACATGAGCTTTTCTCTTCCAGTTGTTTTAGGCGCGCTTCGAGCTGATCGATCTGTTTGACGTATTCGGTGATTTTGCGGAGGTGGACTTGCTGCCGGTTGTAGTCGGAGAGGCTCATGACGGGGCCGCCGGCGTATTTTCCGGGTTGGGTGATCGATTTGCTGACGCCGCCGCGGGTGGCGACCATGACGTAGTCGGCGATCTCGAGATGTCCTACGACGCCGGCCTGTCCTCCGAAGACGACATTTTTTCCGGTTTTGACAGAGCCTGCAATCCCTGTTTGGGAGACGATGATGTTGTCGTGGCCGAGGGTCGACATTGTGGCCGATCTGGACGAGGTTGTCGATTTTGGTGCCGCGGCCGATGCGGGTGATTTTGAAGCGGGCGCGGTCGATAGTCGTGTTGGCGCCGATTTCGACATCATCTTCGATGATGACGGTGCCGAGCTGTTCGAGCTTGGTATGGTCGTCCTTTGGCGTCTGTGGTGAAGCCGAAGCCGCAGGAGCCGATGACGGCGCCGGGCTGGAAGATGACGCGGTTGCCGATGGTGCACTTTTCCCGGACGGTCGACGTGGGATGGAAGTGGCAGTGGGAGCCGATGGTGACGCCGGGACCGATGGAGACAAAGGGGCCGAGGGTGGTGTGGTCGCCGATGGTTAGCGCCCTGGTCGATGACGGCGTAGGGGCCAATCTGTACGTTGTGCGCCGAGCTTTGCGGTGGGGTGGATGACGGCTGTGGGATGGATGCCCTCAAATCCTGAGCTATGACCTGCGGACGACAGGAGGTGTTTCGATGATAAGCTGGAAAGTGAGGGAAGGGTCGTCTGAGACGAGGTAGTTTTTATTCTCCTCGGGCTGGGTTTGCCGATCGATGCAGACGACCCCGGCTTTTGTCTCTTTGAGTTGAGAGCGGTAACGGGGGTTGGCCAGGAAAGACGCATCTTCCGAACCGGCGGAATCCAATGCATCGACCCCGGTGATGGTTTGATCAGGGTAGCCAATTAGAGTGGATTGGGTGAGTCTGGCCAGCTCGGAAAGTGTGAATTTCTTAAGGTCCATACGTTACTTTTTTATTTCCATTTTTTTTTCTGTTTCTGGGGCTTCAGCAGTTGCCTGTTTTTTTGGCTCTGCCGCAAAGGTTTTGTCCATCTCTGCAATGACAAGGGGTGTCACGTCGAGTGCGGGGATGTAGTAGAAGCAGGCGTCTTTGTTGACGACCATGTTGAGCTTTTTGTCCTTGGCGACTTTTTCAGAAGCGGTATTGATGCTTGTCGAGAGGGTCTGGATGACGCGCATGTTCGCCTGGTTCATCACTTGGTAGTACTGGTTCTGGTAGCGGCCGAGCTCTTCGTTCAGGGTGCGGAATTTGGTTTTGAGTTCTTCTTCTGCTTCTGGGGAGAGTCCATCGAGGAATTCGGGATCGTTGAATTTCGCGGCGAGATCGTTGAGCTGTTTTTCTGTGTCTTCGAGAAGGGTCGCCATCTGTTTTTTGAGGGATTCAAAGGAAGCTTGCTCTTGTTTGCCGAGTTTGGAGTCGCTCACGCAGGTGCCGAAATTGACGATCCCGAAGTTGGGACGGTCTCTGCGCTAAATGCGGCTGTTGAAAGGCCGATAGCAGTGAGGAGTACGGGGATAAAGTTGCGTTTCATGTGTTTATCTCCTTGTTGTTCATTGGATTAAAATTGTCCTCCCATAGAGAAGAAGAATTTGCGTACTTCTGCCCTTCCTGCCGGTTGATGGGGAATCCCATCCCGAGGATGACAGGGACGCGGTTGATCAGTTCCAGCCGCGCGCCGAATCCGGCGGTAAAGCGGAAGGTATCAAAATAGAACCGTCGTAGGGCGATGCTGCCGGCATCGGCGAACACAAAGCCGTCCATGAAGGGGAAGATCTCGTGCAGATATTCAACGGAGAGGACGGTTGTGGAGATGCCCCCTGTCGGGTCTCCTCCTCGCAAAGTGGGTCGCCGAGGTCGAAGTCGTTGATAGCCGCGGACAGAGTTTAGACCTCCGATGAAGAAGCGCTCGCTCAAGGGGATGTCTGTCGGGGCTGTGCGTTTTAAAGATCGGGTCGATGAAGCGGAGGTCCCAACGGTACTTCATGATCCCGTGCCGCCACAGCTCTGTGTAGTAGCTGTTGACATAGGCGAGGCGGATAAAGTTGTAATCGCCCCAGACGCCGACAAATTCCCCTTCGAGAGTCGAGCGGAATCCGTTGTGCGGTTTGATAGCGCTGTCGGTCGAGTCGAAGGTGATGGAGGAGCCGATCCCGGAGATGACCCCTTCGTGGTCGGCCTGCTTCTGCTCCTGTTTGGAGGAGCTTTTGGGGACGTGCGATCTGGGAGTTGCGGAAGCGGTATTTGGTACCAAACGTCCAGTAGTAGTTCAAGGGATAGGAGGCGTAGAGGGAGAAGCCGATGGTGTCGATGTCGTAGTCTTTGGAGATCAGCGTGCTGTGGGTCTCGGAGACATCGAAGCCGACGCGCCAGAGGGTGTCGCGGAAATAGGGGGTCAGCCAGGAGACGGTGTAGGAGCGCTGTTTGGAGCCGATGCTCGCCTCTGGCGTGGGCATATTCGCCGCCGCCGCGCAAGGAGGAGAGGCCGTCTTTAAAGATGCGGGGGATCCCTTTGTAGTTGAAGTTGCTCTCTGAGAGGTCGAGGCCGCCGAAGACGTCATCGGCGCTGCTGAAGCCGAAAAAGAGGCTGATGTTGCCGGTCGTTGTCTCTTCAACCTCGATGTAGACGTCGCGGTAGTTTTCACCTAGCGCCTGGTCGTCCTGGGTGCGGACGGCGTAGACGTTGACGCATTTGAAGTAGCCGATATTTTCAAGCGGCGCCTGGGTGGCTTTGAGTTTGGCGCTGTCAAATGTTTCCCCGGGAACAAGGAGGGATTCGCGCAAGATGACATGGGACTTCTGTCTGCACGTTCCCGAAGACGCGAACCATCCCGATCTTGTACTGCTCCCCTTCGTCGATGTGGTAAGTAGACATTGTAGACGGGCTCATTGGAGACGAGCTGCGTCTCGTATTGGACGTTCGCATCGATATACCCTTTGCGGCCGTAGAGGTCTTTGATGTGCTTGGCATCGACTGGCGCAGTTTTTCCGGAGAGTAGACATCTCCCGGGCGGGCGACGAACAGCTGCGTCGATCTCTTTATCGGTAAAGAGGGTGTTCCCTTTAAAGGTGATCTTTCCGAAATGGAAGATGGGGCCGCGGTCGGCTGTGATCTCGAGGATGATTTTCCCTTCGGTTTTGGCTTCCTTGACCTGGATGTCGACTTTTGCGTCGGCATAGCCCTTGTTTTGCAGGAAGTTGATGATGGTGAGCTTGTCTTGCTCAAGCGCTTCTTCGTTGTAGATTCCCGTGCCGGTGAGCCAGCTGGTGAAGAGGTTGTATTTTTTGGTGTAGATCATCCCCAGGATTTCGCTGCGCTCGTTGTTGGTGAATCCTTTGAAGACGATGTTGTCGATCTTTCCCGATCTTCCTTCGCGCACATCGATCAGGATATCGACTTCGTTGGTCTTGGAGTCAGGAATGATGGCGTATTGGAGCTGCGATTCGAAATAGCCTTTTTTGACGTAGTATTCTTTGACCTTGTTGAAGGCTTTGTTGAAGGCTTGCCGGTTGAAGATGGCATTGGGCTTGATCGCCGAGTTCTTTTTGCAGCGTCTTTGTCTTGATGTGGGTATTGCCGTTCCATTTGATCGTGCGGATCGTGGGGCGGGGCCAGACTTTGATGGTGAGGTAGACTTCGCCATTGTGCACATGGATATTGGGCTCGACCCGGTCATATTCGTCGGAAAGGGCTTTGAGGTCGCTGTCGAAGGTCATCTGGGAAAAGGGATCGCCGACTTTTGTCTTCAGGCGGGAAATGAACAGTTTTGGGATCGAAAGACGCGTTAGGAGGAAGGTTTTCCGGCTGGATATCGATATTGGCGATTTTGCGGTCTTCAAAAGCTTCGACAGGAGGCGGATAGGCTGCCATCAGCGTGATACAATGGGGCGCAAGTGAAAGCGATCAGAGAGAGGTAGACGAGAAGTTTTTTGCTCATGATGAATGTTTCCGCCTGGCATTCCGTAAATTTCTCTTAACCTAGTGGTCATATTCGAAACCGTCATGAGTATATAGGAAATCAAGTGGGAATATTTGCAAAATTGCCTATGAAACTAAAGGAATATTTGCAGTCTGAAACGCTCAGTTAGAAGGTTGGCGGCCGGTCAGGGCTCTGGCCAGGGTGCCGCCGTCGACGAAGTCGAGCGAGCTGCCGATCGGCAGGCCAAAGGCGAGGCGGGAGACGGGAAGTCCCCAGTCTTGGATTTGCTCCTTAAGAAAAGGGAGGTGGTATCCCCCTCTAAAGTTGAGTCCAGGGCTATAATAATTTCTTTAATTTGAAGAGTGGTGATTCTTTTTTTAAGTTGGTCGAGGTTGAGATGTTCGGGAGTTTTGCCGTCGATAGGGGAGAGGAGCCCTCCCAGAACGTGGTAGAGGCCCCGGTAGGCCCCCGTTTCCTCGATCGAATAGGCGTCCGGGGGAGGCGATGATGCAAAGCTGGGACTTATCCCGTGCGGGGCTGCGACAAAATTCGCATCTGCCGTTCTCAGTCAGGCAGTGGCATTCGGGGCAGTGGGTAATTTTTTCTTTTAATTGCAGCTAGGAGGGTGAAGAAAATGGCTTAGGTCGCCTCGGCTGCCAGTTCAATAGTTGAAAGGCGAACCGCTCGGCAGTCTTCGTCCCGACGCCGGGGAGTTTCTTGAGAAAGGCGATCAGCTGGGTTAAGGTCGTAGGGTATTTCGCCATGGTTCTCGCTGTTGTATCTGGGCCCAAGCCCGATTCTCGTTCCCTACAATAGTGAAAGGGAATATTCCTGAAAGGCTTTGTGAGGGTGAATTCTAAAGAAATACTACTACAGAGAGCACCGAGCACACAGAGGGGGAGGGGAATAAATGTCCAATGCGGCGCAGTCGCCTCTGTGACCTCGGTGCTCTCTGTGGTGAAAAATATTTAACCTCGCTTTGACAGAGAAATATTCCTTTCCATTTTTATGGAGGGTGGGGTAAAATTGACTGCTGGTTTACATTTAAATTTTAGTTTCTCATGAAGACATTGTCAAAAGCACGCATCATTGGTACCGGTTGTTATCTTCCCGAACGCATCCTCTCCAATCAGGACCTCGAGAAAATGGTCGAGACTTCGGACGAGTGGATTGTTTCGCGCACGGGGATGAAGGAGCGGCGTATTGCCCGCGCACGATGAATTCACATCCGACATGGGCTATGAAGCTGCTGTGCGCGCGATCGCAGGCTGCAGGGATCTCCGTCTGAGGAGATCGATCTGATCCTGTTTGCGACGCTGACGCCTGACTATGTCTTCCCAAGCACGGCCTGCCTGCTTCAGGCGCGACTTAAAGCGGTCAATGCGGCAGCCCTCGATATCCAGGCTGCATGCACCGGTTACATTTATGCGCTTTCCCAGGCAAAAGCCTATATCGAATCGGGGCTTTATAAGAATATTTTGATCGTCGCTTCGGAAAAACTCTCCTCGATTGTCAATTATAAGGACCGCAACACCTGTGTGCTTTTTGGCGATGGCGCTTCCGCCTGCGTCGTCAGCAATCAGGGCAAGGGCTCGCTCGTCCGCGATGTGTGTCTGGGCGCTGATGGAGAGCTCGCCGAACTTTTGATCCTTCCTGCTGGAGGATCCGCAATCCCGCGTCGCTGAGACACTTATGCGGGGAATGCATTACTTGCAGATGGAAGGAAAAGAGGTGTTTAAGCATGCGGTGCGCCGCATGGAAGTCGGCCTCTAAGCTGTGCTTGGACCGCGCCGGTCTTGCCGAATCGGAGATTAGCTGGCTCATTCCCCATCAGGCAAACATGCGGATCATCGAAGCGATCGCCAAACGGTTTGAAGTTCCGACTGGAGCGGGTCTATTTGACCATTCACAAATATGGCAATACTTCCGCCTCTTCTGTCGGCATCGCTCTCGATGAGCTTCTTCGTGAAAAAGGGGTAAGAGATGGGGAGAACATCCTCTTCACTGCGTTTGGCGCAGGGCTGACGTGGGGAGCTTCTGTGCTCACATGGAATGAGGAGGGGTAAGCCATGAATAAAAAATATGCGTTTCTATTTCCCGGCCAAGGAGCCCAGTATCCCGGAATGGGCAAAGATTTTTACGAGCAGTTTGCGCTGGCAAGACAGACTTTTGAGGAAGCGGACGCACTTCTTAGAGAGCCCCTTTTCTCAAGCTTGATTTTCGAAGGGCCTGCCGCAGAAGTTGACCCTGACAAAAAACAGCCAGATCGCGATCTATATCGCCAGCATCGCGATTTTGCGCGTCGTTCAAGCAGCAGTTTCCCGAGTCTCCAACCTGCCGTTTGCGCAGGACTCTGAGCCTAGGGGAGTACACCGCGCTCACCGCTGCAGGAAAAATCTCCTTTGCCGATTGCCTCGACCTCGTTCGGACACGGGCAGAGTGCGATGCATGAAGCATGCGAAGAGACGAAAGGCTCGATGCAAGTCGTCCTCGGCATGACCGAAGAGGCTGTTGAAGACAGTGATTCGCACGCTCAACCCGCCCCATCCCGTATGGGTCGCTAATCTCAATTGCCCCGGACAAGTCGTCATCGCAGGATCGATAGATGGGCTGGCGATTGCTGCGGAAGCACTAAGCAGAAAGGGGCAAAACGGGTCCTTCCTTTGGATGTTTCCGGAGCTTTTCATAGCGGGCTGATGCGTTCAGCGCGCAAGAGAAACTCGCTCGCAAAATCGGGACAGTTCCCTTTCATGCAGAGCGCTATCGACGTCGTGATGAATGTCCCGGGAGATTTTGTCGCTTCCTCTGAGGAGATCGCGCAAGTGCTGATCGACCAAGTCGTCAGCCCTGTCCGCTGGGAGAAGGGGATCCGCGCAGATGATGGAGCAGCGGGATCGATGTCTATTTCGAAATGGGCCCCGGCAAGAACTTTAAGCGGAATGAACAAGCGGATCGGCGTCGCTGAGCCGACCTATAGCGTAGAAAAAGTCGCTGATCTGGAAGAACTTAAAAAACTGATGGAGTCTTATGCAACTGTTGAAAGGTAAAAAAGCATTGATTACCGGCGGAACCGCAGGGATCGGCAAAGAGATCGCCACTCGCTTTTGCAAAGCAGGGCGCCGATGTCGCCATCTTCGGTACAAATGAAGAGAGGGCTGCCCAGGTCTTGCAAGAGTTGAGCGGCTTCAAGCTTCTCCCTGAACAGCGTTTGACTCCTTCCATCGTCAATGTTTCGGAAAAAGCATCCGTCGAAGGGGCGATCCAGCAGCTTCTTGACAGCTGGGGACAGATCGATATCCTCGTCAACAACGCCGGGATCACCCGCGATGGCTCTCCTGATGCGGATGTCGGAAGAGGACTGGGACCAGGTGATCGATGTCAACCTCAAATCTGTCTATAATACCTGCCAAGTCCTCGTGCGCCCGATGATCAAGGCCAAAGGTGGCAAGATTATCAATATCTCTTCCGTTGTAGGCTTGACAGGAAATGCGGGACAGGCCAATTATGCTGCATCTAAATCGGGAATGATTGGCTTCACAAAAGCCCTGGCGCAGGAGCTTGCGACCCGCAATATTTGCGTCAATTGCATCGCTCCCGGATTTATCCAAACCCGGATGACCGATGTGCTGACCGATGCCCAAAAAGAGGGGATCCTCAAGAAGATCCCGATGGGCCGAATGGGAGATCCGCAAGATATCGCCAATGCGGCCGTTTTTCTCGCCAGCAACCTCTCTGACTATGTCACAGGTCAGGTGCTGACGGTCGATGGCGGAATGGTGATGTAATAAATTTAGTTAGTTAACAAACCAAAAGGAATGCCTATGTCAATTGAAAAAGAAGTCATCGATATCGTCGTTGAGCAACTCGGTGTCGATGCCAATGAGTGTCACTTTAGAAAAATCGTTCGTTGAAGATCTAAATGCAGATTCTTTGGATCTCACAGAGCTCATCATGACCTTTGAAGAGCGTTTTGGCTTTCGAGATCTCTGAAGAAGAAGCGGAAAAACTCAAGACTGTAGGTGACGTCGTCAACTACATCCAAAAGAAAAAAGGCTAACTTTTCTATCCCCCTGAGATCTTCATCCAGGGGGATTTTGATTTCCCCTGCCCGTGCCCGAAAAAACTCTCATCAATACAAGTCATAGAAAAAAGAAAAATTAACAGGATATTAGGATGGACAGGATAAAGAAGAAAAAAATATCCTGACTATCCTAATATCCTGTTAATTTATTTCCCCTCTCTCGTAACGACCTCATAAGCACAGACGGCCAAGGCATCAACGCAAAGCCGCAGGGCCGCAATGTTTTTATAAATCACTTTTACTTTGCGTCTTAGCGGCTTGGCGTCTTTGCGTTGTTCTCTTCGGGGAAATCGGGCACAGGCAGGGGTTGGGAGGGATCAGAAATCCCCGTTCTTGACGTCGACCCAGATATCCCTGATCTCATCTTCGGGCATCGTGTTTCGGACGAAGTGGTATTTCTTGAAATCTTCTGAGGTGGAGTGCATGAGGCGGGTAGCGTCTTCATCCATGTCGGGTACGTCGGCGGCATTCAGGTTGGCAGGGAAGAAGCCGTAGGTCTCAAAGTGGGAAGCTGCTGACTTGGGGCTGCAGAGGTAATTGATCAGTTTGAAGACCATCTCCTCTTTGTCGCACGCCCTGGGGATGCAGAGGTTCTCAATGGTGATGAACGACCCTTCCTGGGGGACGACAAAGCCGACGAAGTCGAAAAGGCGCTTGGTCCGCCAGATGTAGGAGGAGGAGGCGAGGACGACGGCGACGTTTTTGGTCGCGAGGAAGTAGTCCCCGCGGAAGTTGACGTAGGCGGCGACGTACTTCTTTTGGTCGATGAGGAGTTGTCTGACCTCGTCTGCTTGCTGAGGAGTCAGATCGTTGCTTCTCCGTAGAGGTAGAAGGCGGCGAATTCGACCGCTTCGATCGGATCGTTGTTCATGGTGATCTTGTAGTTCATCACCTTAGGGTCGAAGATCATGGCCCAGGAGGGTGGGGTAGGATGCTCTCTAAAGTAATCCTTGTCGATCCCGAGGCCGTAAAGCTCCCATTCGAAGGGGATCGAGTAGGCATTATGCGGATCGAAGTCGCGCCCGAGGAGGTTGGGGTTGAGGGTCTTCCAGTAGTTAAAGCGGTTCTTGTCAAATTTTTTGAGGAGATTTTCTTTGATCAGGATATTGACGGCGTAGTCGGAGGGGATGATGAGGTCGTACCCTTCCCCTTTGGTCGCTTTGAGCTTGACGACGAGCTCTTCGTTAGAGGAGTAGTAGCTGAGGTTGAGTTTGATCCCCGACTCTTTTTCAAAATCGGCCAGGACGGCCGGATCGAGGATATCGCCCCAGGCAAAGATATTGAGGGTCTTTGCGTCATAATGCATCGGTTTCCACCTCGGCCAGTAGAGGGCGGAGAAGATGAGGAGGATCCAGAAGATGGTCACGCCAGATCGGATGAAGAGCTTTCTCATGGGGATTCTCCTGGATTAAAAGATGCGCGTGCGCGATTTTTGGGAAATGGTGAAAAAGAGGACCACCAGGAGGCTGCTGATCAGGAGCAGGACAGCAGAGAGGGCGTTGACCATCGGCGAGATCCCCGAGCGGAGCATCGAGAGGATATAGAGGGAGAGGGTCTGGGAGGTGCTGCCGGCGCAGAAGTAGGAAAGGATGAAGTCGTCAAAGGAGATGATGAAGACGAGCAGGCCGGTGACGATCAGCGCGGGGCGGAGCAGGGGGAGGGTGACTTTAAAAAAGGTTTGGACAGGGGTGGCACCGAGGACGAGGGAGGCTTCCGTCATGCGGGTGTCGAGCTCCAGGAACCTGGCATAGACGATCGGGATGACGAACCCAAGCCCCAGGACCTGTGGCGCGAGGACGAGGGTGCGCAAGGCCTAAGGGGATCGAAAAGAGGGTGAAGAAACCAAGGAGCCTGACGGCCAGGACCGTTTCCGGGATGACCAGGTTGCCGTAAAAGAGGTTGAGGAAATTGCCGATCCTTCCGCCTTGTGCGGCGTAGAAGATCAGGAAGACGCCCATCGTAAGGCTGATCAGCGGTCGAGCAGAGGGCGATGATCAGGGAGTTGAGGAAGGCGGCCCAGAGGTGGGAGGCGTGGAGCAGTTCCTGATACCATTTAAACGTAAATCCTTTCCAGGGGGCGGGGAACGACTCGACGTTGAAGGAAAAGACGAGTAGCACGATCAGGGGCACGTAGAGGAACAGGTAGGTGCAGGTGACGAGGGTGATCGTGCCGATTAAGCCGAATTTGAGCCCTTAACCATGTTGCCTCCCGGGGATCAGACGGTCAATGATCCAGTATAGGATGATGGAGCTAACCAAAAGCACGATCGAGGCGACCAGGGTGAATGCGGCGCCAAGGGAGCCCGTTTCATCTCCAAGGATGTAGTTGGCGACCACTGTGCCGACGAACATAGTTTGTCTCCTCCCATCAGCTCGGGGATCGCGAACTCGCCGAAGGAGGGGATGAAGACGAGGAAGAAGCCGGCCTTGAGCCCTCGCTTGGTGAGCGGCAGCATGATCCGTCGCAGGGTCTGGCTCCAGCTGGCGCCAAGGTCTAAAGACGCCTCGACCAGGCGGACATCCATCTTCTCCAGGGAGGAGTAGAGGGGCATGACCATGAAGGGGAGGTAGTAGTAGACCATCATGATCATGATTGCAAAGGGGGAGTTGAGGAGCTGAAAGGGTTAGAAATGAGGCTTAAGGAACGGAGCAGGTTGTTGAGGAACCCTTCCTTCTCCAGGACGAAGAACCAGGCGTAGATGTGGAGGAGGAAGTTGGTCCAGAAGGGGACGATCAGGAGGAAGAGAAAAAAGTTCTTATGTTTTTTGCCTGTAAAGGCCAGAAAGTAGGCGAGGGGATAGGCGATCAGCAGGCAGAGGATAGCATTGCAGAGGGCGAGCAAAAAGGAGGCCAGGATCACCTTGAGGTACAGGGGACGGAGAAAAAAGGCGATCTTGTCGAAGGTGAACCCCTGGAAGACGTCCTCATCGGAAAACTGGAGGATGCTCGAGACAGCCAGGATCGCTAAGGGCAGGTAGAAAAAGAGGACCTGCCAGATCATGGCGGGGGCGCCTATCGAAAAGGGGAGTTCGGTTGTTGGTGGCCTGGGGAGGAATTTAATCTTCATTTTTCAAGGATCACCACGTTATCTTTTTGCCAGTAGAGGTTGACCTCGTTGTCGTAGTCGATCACTTCCTGGGGAAAGTGCTCTTCATTCTGCTCAAACACCTGGATCCGCATCTGATTTTTAAGCAGGACGTTGTACTGGGTCGAACGGCCGTGGTAGACGATCGACTGGACGGTGCCCTTGACCGTATTGGAAAAATTCTTTACCTCTTTTTTCGAAATGAGGATCTTCTCAGGACGGAGGCTGATCATCATATCGCACCCTTCTTTCATCCACTCTTTGCGTCTGGGGGAGGCTGATTTTAAAATGCCCAAGCCCGTCGATCTCGACTTCGGGGTCGGTATCGAAGTTGCGAAGCTTTCCGCCTAAAATATTTGTTGTCCCTACGAACTTGGCCACGAAGGAGGTGCTGGGGAACTCGTAGATCACCTTGGGGGTTCCGATCTGCTCGATCTCTCCGCGGTGGTTCATGATGGCCATCTGGTCGGCCACGGTGAGCGCCTCGAACTGGTCGTGGGTCACATAGACGAAGGTGGTCTTGAGCTTGTCCTGCAGCTCGATCAGCTCGATGAGCATCCTCTCCCGGAGTTTGAAGTCGAGGGCAGCTAAGGGCTCGTCGAGGAGGAGGACATCGGGCTCATTGACGATGGCCCTTGCCAGGGCGACCCGCTGCTGCTGTCCGCCCGAAAGCTGGCTCGTGAGCTTGTAGATGTGGCTGTCGAGATGGAAGGCCTCGAGGATCTTAATGACCCGTTTTTCGATCTCGTCTTTGGGTAAGTTTTTGAGTTTCAGGCTATAGGCGACGTTATCAAAGACGTCCAGGTGGGGGAAAAGGGCGTAGTTCTGGAAGACGATGTTGATGGGACGCTTGTGGATCGGCCAGTCGGTGATCTCCTGATCGCCGAGAAAAATCTGACCCGAATCGGCCCTCTCCAGTCCTGCAATCAGGCGGAGCAGGGTCGTCTTGCCGCAGCCGCTTGGCCCCAAAAGGGCAAAAAACTTCCCCGCGGGGATCAGCAGGTCGACATTGGGGATGATCACCCCATCATTGATCTTTTTCTTTAAGTTTTTCAGCCTGATGCTGCGCATTTCTTTCCCTGTTTTACGTGGTAGCCTGTTACTGGACTCCGTCTTTCAATCATCGGTTTATAAAAGTGTCGTAATTTTATGGCGAGAACAGTTTTATTTCATAGCAAATTTGCCCCCAACCCAAAAAAAAATTCCCGGGGGGATTCCCGGCCCCCTGTACCAGACAAAATTTCCATGGATGAGAGGGGGATTTTTAACAGGATAGTCAGGATGGGAAAAAGACAGGAGATAAGGCATCCTGTCTAGTAGTCTGTAGCCTAAAATCGCCTGATTCAATAAAGTGGAATGCATCTAAAAAATAGGGTGTTTAAGGTCATGGAACGAAAAAAACTGGTCATCGTGGGCTCCGGGCCGGCCGCGTATACTGCTGCGATTTATGCTGCCCGGGCGAATCTCTCCCCATTGGTTTATGAAGGCTTCTTTTCAGGTCCTGCCGGTGGGCAGCTCATGACCACCACAGAAGTGGAAAACTACCCTGGCTTCCCGGAAGGGGTAACCGGCCCGGAGCTCATGGACAAGATGCGCAAGCAGGCGGAGCGGTTCGGCACGACGATCATTACGGAAGATGTGACAAAGGTGGATCTGGGCGCTCATCCGTTTACGGTCTATGGCAGTTCGACAAGTGTGCAGGCCGATGCGCTGATTATTGCCACAGGCGCGACGGCCAAGCGGCTCGATGTGCCGGGAGCCGGGGACAATGAATTCTGGCAAAAAGGGGTGACCGCTTGCGCCGTATGCGATGGCGCGGCTCCTATTTTCCGCAATAAGGACCTCTACGTCTTTGGAGGCGGGGATACCGCCGTCGAAGAGGCGATCTTCCTCACTAAATATGGAAGAAAAGTGTTCCTCGTCCACCGCCGCGATGAGCTGCGCGCATCGAAGATCATGACGGAGAGGGCCCTTCGCCACCCCAAGATCGAGATGGTTTGGAGCCATGTTCTGTCCAGGGTCGAAGGGGAAGGGGTTGTCGGCAGGGTCGTCCTGAGAGATGTGAAGAGTGGAAAGGATTCTGTGCGCGAAGCGGGCGGAGTCTTCTTTGCGATCGGCCACTCTCCCAATACAGGTTTCCTCGGCGGTCAGGTAGAATTGCATCCGAACGGTTACATCAAAGTGAAAGGGGGGACTTCCCTTACCAATGTGGAAGGGGTGTTTGCCGCGGGGGATGTGCAGGACCACGTCTACCGCCAGGCTGTTTCCGCCGCCGGCTCCGGGTGCATGGCCGCCCTCGATGCTGAACGCTGGCTCTCAGGAAAGGAACATACCGGTGGCTAGGAAGAGAACGATTTTATCCTTAGCCCTCTTATCGAGCCTTCCCGCCTGGTCTTTGGATACCAAGCCGTGGATGGGCCCGGCCTACGGGTTTGAGTTTGATAGCGCGTTTTCCTATTCCCGCTTCTCAAAGGTCGAAGGGGCTTCCAAACAGCTCTCCGCACCGGTGAACAACCGGAACATTTTGCTCGATATGAGCTTTGTACCGACCGCTGCGATGGACCTGCAAATGGAAACCGAGTTCGGTAAAACCGATTCTGTCAATTGGGCGCTGCGCAGCGCGGCCGTCCAGGGGCGGATGCAGCTTCTCGATGATATCTGCGGAGACCCTGTCAGCCTGACTTTGGGGATTAATCTGCGCGGGGCACCCCATCACTTCTTAAGGGACGTTAGCACCCCTTACGCTGCCGTGTTCAACATGGAGTTGAGCTGTTCCGTGGGCAAGGAGTGGTCGGAAAACGGGAGCTGGACCATGCGCACTTACGGCATGGCGACCGTCGGCCAGGCCAATCAGGGCTACCCCTGGACGCGCGAGCTCTTTGTCTGGCAAAAGAACTTCCACGACGTCCACAGGTTCACACTTTTTGCAGATCTCGATGTGGGCTTTGGAAACAAACAGCACGTCAACGTGCGCCATTTTGATGGGTGGGGCAAGATCCAGCACCAGTCTTTGGATCTCGGAGCGGGATACAGCTACAAAATGGGCGTCTACGGCATGTTGACCGCCCTGTACGCCTACCGCGTCTTTGCCCATAACTACCCCGAGCGGGTCAACTTCGTCAGCCTGGCCTACACGATCCCGTTCTCTCTGTTTTAATCTTTTATCCAGACGGCAAAGGCGGTCACGTAGAGCTGGCAATGGCTGATGGAGACCTGGATCTGGTTCCTTGCTTATCTTTTTCTCCAACCGGTTTGAAAAGTGGACGCACGGCTTTCCGCTCGCATCATTCAGGATCTCGATGTCGAGCCAGGAGGCGTGCTCGCCAAAACCTGTTCCGAGCGCTTTGACGACCGCTTCCTTGGCGGAGAAGCGGCCTGCGAAGTGGGGGACGGGATCCTTGTGCTTGAGGCAGTAGTCCTGCTCTTTGGTCGTGAAGAGCTTGGCAAGAAAAGCGGAGCCCATGCGACTCCATGCTTTTGCGGATCCGCTCAATCTCAATGATGTCATTGCCGATCCCGAGGATCGGCCCTCTTTTATCGGTCATCATCTAAATCTTCTTCTCCTTCATGTTCTTCCTGCCCTTCTTCATCGACGGCGTTGCAGAAGATCATCCTGCCGGATGTGGTGTGTTTGACAGAGAGGACCTTGGCGTCGATGATCTCGCCGATGTAGTTGCCGCCTCCGTTGACGACGACCATCGTTCCGTCATCGAGGTAGCCCACGCCCTGGCGGGGCTCCTTGCCGTAGCGTTGAACCTTGATCTTGATGAACTCGCCGGCCTGCATGAGGGGTTTGAGCGCATTGGAGAGGGTGTGGATATTGATCACGCGGATCCCTTCCATCGAGGCCATCTGGATTCGGCTGATGTCGGCGGTCAAAAGGTTGGCATCGAGTAGGCGCGCCAGGCGCAGCTGCTTGCCGTAGGTCTCTTTGACGTCGGGGAAGTCGGTGTCGTTGAACCTGAGCTCAAGCTCGGGGACCGCTTCGAGCTTCTTGATGCACTCGAGCGAGCGGCGCGCTTTGGCTTTGGCGAACTCGTCGCCGATTTCCGCCAGGGCATAGAGCTCTTTGATGATGAAGCGAGGGATGACGAGCTGGTGGTCGAGCAGTCCTGTCGCCGCGACATCGATGATCCGTGCGTCTGAGAGAACAGAGCTGTCGATGATCAGGTCTTTCTTTTTTTCGGTGGTGGGAGAGAACTTGACGAAGGGGATCGAGACGTAGAGCTCGTCGGAGGCCCGCAGCGTCATGATCGTTCCCAGATAGGTTCCGAAGAGGAAGAGGGCAATTTTAATGATCTCCAGGGTCTGGGGCTGCAGGACGATCGAGATCCGGCTGATTTCGAGGACCGCGTCGAAGACGAGCACGAGGGCCTGTCCCATCAGGTAGCCGATGAAGATCCCCACGATCGCAATGTTGAAAGAGCGCAGGTTGAACCGTTTGAAGGCGATGTCGAATCCAATTAGCAAAGATCCGAAAATGAGTCCTAGGACGACCCCGATCAGGGCGTTGGAAAAGGCGCTGCCCGTTGGGCTCGACAACATAAAGGTTGTCATAAAAAAGATGCTCAACACGACAAACAGGCTGCGCATGAAGGCGAGAGAGAGATTCATTGTTGGTCTCCAAAGATACTATTTTTAAAAGAACACTCCAAGGGAGTGTAGAAATTCTTTTTATTTTTGTCGACAAACTAATCGAGGAAAGAACGGACGGCCCTTGTCCAAATCCCCCTTTCAGGGTACAATGTAGTGAAACAAATTTTTAGGAGTGTGCTATGCGACTGGGAAAAACCGCCTGGATTGTGATCTCAGGGGCCATCTGGTTTATCGTTGGGATTGGCCTGCTGACCCTCGGCTTGAATTTTATCGTCTTCAAAGCGCAGATGTTCCCCCATGAAACGACCTCTCTGATCGCCAGGCTGACTCCGATTGCCGGGGGAAGGGAGCAGGCGGCGCTGGCACTTGTTGCCATCGGCCTGATCATTGGATTTCTCAAAGGGCGCTTTGTTCTCGTTAAGACGGTTAAACGTGTGGTTGAGAGGATCCTTGCCCTTCCTCTCCCCATCCAGTTTTCCAAGGTGTACAGCAGAGGGTACCTGATGCTCATCGGGGGGATGATCCTCCTCGGCATGAGTATGAAGTACCTCGGCCTCTCCGATGAGGTCCGCGGCCTTGTCGACGTCGCCATCGGGTCAGCCCTGATGAACGGCGCCTCCGCCTACTTCCGCACGGCGCTCGTTGTGAACAAACAGCTCAAAAAGACCGACGCTTAATTAGATTTGTCTTCTAGGGGAAGGCCTCCTCCATCCAATTTCTCGAAGAGGCCGATCTTGATCTCCCTTCTCAGGTTCTCGGGAAGAAGCGCCTTGATGGTGTGTTTCGACTCCTTTGAATCGGTAAAGATCAGGTCGACCCCGCCCTTGCCCAGGGGAACTGGACGGTTGATGACGTATTCGCCAGGACCCCGTTCTGGAACCACGCAGGTGGATGCGAAGATGAGGGGAAGGGGATGCGTAAATAGAGAGCGGATTTTTTCGTCCTGGGGGATTTGCACGACGGACCGGGGAGAATTTAAGATCCTGGCGAGGCGCTCCCGGTTTTCTTTCATTTTGGTTAACTGTTCACGGATTTTTACTTTCCAGCGATTCTCGACATGACCACCCATTTTTGTTTTCTCCATCAATAAAGCAGAGATCATGAACGCCCATGAGTATTTGCCTTCCATAAACCCCGATTTGATGCGGTAGACTATGGAAATATCACTCATTGCCCCATCCAAATTGTCCATGGTTTCCGAAGGGGCAGGGATTTCCGATAGGGAGTTAAAAATCCCTGTCAGCCCAACTGGGAGGGGGGTATTCTCGAGAGTTTTTCCACTTAAATGATCCCGGATGACGGCTTTGTCCCCATCGGAAAATTCTGCATCCATGATCGCAAGGAGCTGTTCAAAGGGCTTTCTCTGTTCTGCCCACTCGCTATCCACCGCTTTCAGGAACAGGTCTGCGAAGGCTGTGCTCCAGGCTTCGTATCCAGATGGGTCCCATTGCTTGAACTGGAGGAGCTGGATGGCATGTTTGTTCCATTCCAGTTCCGCTGTCGAACCGATGTAAGGATTTATAACACCCTCTATGCTGTCTGGCATTTCAGATGGGTCGAGGTTAAGTTCATTGGCTGTAGAGGCTCGAGGGATGCTACTGCGGGTCAGAGCGTCGTGCAATGAGCCAAGAAAAGCGATACGGTCCATCTTTTGCAAAATCTTTTTCCTGCGTATCTTTAACCCGACAGTTGTAGGTTCGGGGCTCATCCCAAAGGTTTTAAAGCTATCACCGTCAACCGGCACCTTATTTTTCCTTAGGATTTCATAGTAGCTTTCTATATTTTCTACCGTCTCTTTTTTTAGCTGAATGATTTTGAAGGGATCCAGATAGAGTTGGAATTTGACGGGATCGAAGGGTTTGATGGTCTCTGTGCCTAAAGCAAATTGCAGAACGTGGGGAATATCTCTAATCGTTTCAACGGAAATGGATCCGATATTGATCCCGTTTGGAGTAATTCCTCTGTTTAGCTCTCCACACATTGGAGCGATCCCGCTATTCAGCAGGGAATCTGTGTTTTGGAGGCATGGATTACCGGACAGGAGCATCATGATAAGCGCAGAGCTGTTCGATCCGTGAAGGAATCGGATTTGGGAAAGCTGATCGAGGTTCTGTTGCATGTAGGGAGGTGAGGCCAGTGCCGCCAGTTTCATCATTCCATCTTCCCTCATATGTCTGTGGAGAATAACAAAGGGTCTTTTTTTCCATTGGAGATAGGATCGAAAGGGAAGCCGATCCATCTTAATCGCCCGGAGACTCTTCTTAAAATAGCAATAAAGAGGGGATTTGTTCCCCTTTTCGTGCTTTATTTCTCTTTGCCATGCGCCAAGGTCGAGGATCTCTTCCCAGCTGAATTCGAATGCCGACCTTGAAAAAATGGCCTGCAGGGTTTCAGGATCTCTTGGAAAGGGGGCGCGAGGAGGAACCGGTGGAAGTTCGCTATAGCGCAGGCAGTGGCTCAATCTGGCCAGCTTGTGCTGATTTTGCCCTGTGTGGCCGATCAATCGGGGAAGCTGGTTGCCGTTAAGGGATGTCCGTTGCTCTTTGTCGGTTATGAAAAAATTCTTACGCACATGGGGGTAACTTGCCGCATCGGTCATGTGAAAGAGCTGTTTTAAAGGGAGAAACTCTTCAATAAAGCGGCCGCATTGCTCTGCGCTCTTCCGGATCTCTTCGGCGGCTTTCATGATCTCGGAAGCGGTGGGGTCGGTACTTTTGCAAATGTCTCCGACTGCATCGTCCAGAAGGAGTGCTAAAAAGAGGGACTCGCAGCTTTCCAGATCCATTTTTTTGCAATAGGATGAGACCACCTCGCGGGAATACTGCAGTTCGAGTCCTTTGCGCACTTCATCTGCCGGGGGGTGCTCCTGAACCGCGCGCCCCTTGCCGATATCATGGAGGGCGAGGAAGAACATAAACTGGGCGGAGGTGATTCCCGCGCTGCTTAAAATTTCCTGCGTTTCCGGGCGATCCATCAGCTCCTGTTCAAAGGAATCGATGACCATCCGGGTATGCTTGCCAATCGAGTACTTCTCGCCACCCCCTGCATCCATGAGGAAGAGATTTTTCAGATCGGGGTCGACAGTCAGCAAATCCATGAGGGCCTGCCCGTAAAGGGAGCGGTGCCCGCTGAGGAATTCCCGAACTGTCAGCGCGTTCTGGTCTGGAAAAATCGGGGCGTTAGGCCTCGAGGTACTTTCAACGATTATGGGATTCATAATTTACCTAACTTTTTATTGAGACTTGTCCTGAAGAGGAATCCCGCCTCCATCCAACTTCGCAAAGAGATCGACCTTGATCTCACTCCTCAGGTTCTCGGGGAGAAGAGCCTTGATGGTGCGCTTCGACTCCTTTGAATCGGTAAAGATCAGGTCGACCCCGCCCTTGCCAAGAGGAACAGATCCACTGACGTTGTATTCCCCGTTGCCAAATGCAGGCACTACGCAGGTCGATGCAAAGATGAGGGGGATGGGACGGGTGAAGAGGGAGCGGGTTTTTTCTTCCTGGGGGATTTGCACGACGGATCGCGTGGAGGCGAAGACGTTGGCAAGACGCGCCCTTCCGTTCTCAATCGCTCTTAATTCCTCGTTGATTTTGTCTTTTCCGTGGCCGTAATTCCTTGCCGTAGCGCCAGGCTCTGTTTTCTCTTTCAGTAGGGCAGAAATCATATCCTTCCATGCGTAAACGCCTCCATCAAAGCCCATTGATCGGTAGTAGTGTAGATTACGCAATTGCTCATAAAAATTTGGGCCATTTCCTGGAGAGATTTCGGACAGGGAGTGAAAGATCCCGTTCAGCCCGGCTGGCAGGGGAGTATTCTGGGGAGATTTGCCCTCCAATCGTTCCCGGATGACCGCTTTGTCCTCATCTGTAAATTCTGCATCCATAATGGCAAGCAGCTGCTCCAGTGGTCTTCGCTGTATGGCCCGTTCGGTATCCACAGCTTTTAGGAACAGTTCTGCATAAGCGCTGCTCCATTGTTCATAGCCTGCCGGATCCCACTGTTTGAACTGGAGGAGATTGACGGCATGTTTATTCCATCCCGCTTCCCCTGTGTTGAGGATGTAGGGGTTTTCCATCACGCCCACCCAGTGGGGCATTTTGGCCCGGTCGTGCTCCATGAAAGCGCTGGTATATTCCGCTATCCACAGATTGATGTTTGTGTTTGGCTGCCTGTATGGCTCAAGATCATCGCGTGTATAGGCCCGCAGGAGGGTACCTTGGGTCAGGGCAGTATGGAAGGAGTCGAGAAATTTAGTCCTCGCTGTGTTTTCGACGATTTCCTTTTCAAGTTTTTGTAATTTCTCTATCGTATTTTGTTGGTCGGTTTCAAATTTTACAATCTTTTTAACCATGTCCCGGTCGTCGCATTCTATCAGTTTCGGTTTGCAACATTCTTCTTCAAGTTTTTGGTATTCCCCGATCTTTTCCACCGTCTGCTTTGCGAGTTGGATTTTGTAGGACCCCAGCATCGCAATAAATTCCTGGGAAAGACCACTAGTGGTCTTTCCCGAAAATCCTTTGCACTGGGACTGCGTCAAAGCTCCCGCGGTTGAGTTCCCGCAAGTGGGTCCGATATTTTGAAACATAGGACCCACTTGCGGGAATCTCAACCCCGGGGCTTTCACGCGGTCCGAGTGGTAAGGATTTTTGGGAAAGACCACTAGGGCTTGCCAAGTTCAGAAACTCTGCGCAGGCTTTGGGGTTTTCCCGATTCCAGTGCATGAGCGAAAGGACGAGCTGGGTCCATTCAGAAGAATTAAGAGATCTTAAGGGGTGGAAGAAGTCCAGATACTGCTCGAATTTGGTGGGGTCGAAGGGCTTGACAGCGTCATCGCCTAAAGCGTAACCCATGACGCGGGGAACGCCTCGGATGGTCTCCGCGGAGATTTCTCCAATATTGACCCCGTTTGGAGTAATCCCCCGGTTTAACTCTCCACACATCGGAGCGATCCCGTTATGAAGCAGCGCTCCTGTATTTCGAAGACTTGGGTTGCCGGCAAGAACCATCATCATCAGCGCAGCGCTATTGGAGCCGTGGAGGAAGCGAAATCTTTTCCAGGACGCGGAGGTTGTGTTGAATATGGGGAGGAGAGCTCAAGTTTTGCAGTTCGCTTTTTTTAGCATCGCGCTCCTGTTTGGATGGACGGTAAGTGCCGTTTTTCTTCCATTTGAGGTAGGACCAAAAGGGGAGCCGCGCCCCCTTAATCGCCGAGAGCTTGCCCTCAAGTTGACAATAAAGAGGGGATGCACTCCCCTGCTCACGTTTTATTTCCTTTCTCCAGGCGTCAAGGTCACGGATCTCTTCCAGGCTGAAGTCGAATACCGATCTTGAAAAAATGGCCTGCAGGGCTTCAGGATCATTTGAAAAGGGCGCGAGAGAGGGAAGCGGGGGGAGTTCGCCACAACGCAGGCAGTGGCCTAATCTGGCCAGCTTGTTTTGATTTTTCCCTGTGTGGCCGATCAATCGGGGAAACTCGCTGCCGTTTAGGGATGTCCGTTGCTCTTTATCGGTTACAAAAAACCTCTTGCGCACAAAACCGTAACTTGCCGCATCGGTCATGTGAAAGAGCTGTTTTAAGGGGAGAAGTTCTTCAATAAAGCGACCGCATTGCTCTGCGCTTTCCCGGATTTCTTTAGCGGCTTCCATGATCACTGAAGTGGAGGGGTCTCTACTTTTGCAGATGTCTCCGACCGCATCGTCGTGAAGGAGCGCTATAAAGAGAGATGAGCAGTTTTCCAGACCCATCTTTTGGCAATAGGCAAAGAGCACTTCGCGGGAATACTGCAGCTCGAGCGCTTTGCGCACTTCATCTGCCAGGCGGTGCTCCAGGACCGCACGTCCCTTGCCGATATCGTGGAGGGCGAGGAAGAGCATAAACTGGGCGGAGGTGATCCCCGCGTTCCTTAAGGTTTCCTGTGTTTCGGGACGGTCCATGAGCTCTTTTTCAAAAGAATCGACCACCATCCGGGTATGCTCGCCAATCGAATATCCCTCGCCAACCCCCGCGCTTAAAAGGAACAGATCTTTCAGATCGGGGTCAAGCGCCAGCAGGTCCATGAGGGCCTGGCCCGAGAGGGAACGGTTCCCGCTTAAATATTCTTGTATTTTCTGTGAATTTACGTCTAAAGGAAGTGCACCTGAGAGCGTCGAGGAAGTTATATTTTTTATGGGGATCATAATTATATCTCTGCATTTTTAACTATTATTTCCTGCAATTATATATTTATTTATACTAATTGTAAATAGTTAAATCGCAGATATATAGTTAAAATTTTACTTATGGTAACCGGAGCCTTTATCGATCTCCAGGGCGCGGTAGATCTGCTCGGTGAGGATGAGGCGGGTGATCTGGTGTGTGAAGGTCATTTTTGAAAGGGAGAGGAGGGCCTGGGAGCGGCTTTTGAGCTCGGGGGGGAGCCCCTCGGCCCCGCCGATGACGAAGGCCAGGCGGCTATGCCCCTCCTCGAGGGACTTCAGCAGGAAGGTGGAGAAATCCTCGCTGGAAAGCTGCTTGCCGAAGGGGTCGAGGCAGAGGAATTTTTCCTCTTTTTCGAGGAATTGCTTCAATTGCTCTGTGGTTTTCGCTAGAATCCATTCGAAAGAAAGGGAAGAGCGGAGGCGCCCCTCGTACTCCTGCAGGGCCTCCTGGAGCCAGGGCTCCCTGGTCTTCCCTACAGAATAAATTTTAATTTTGTACATATGACCTTTCTTGCCTACTTTGTTTGGGACCCAAGTCCTTCCATCTTTAGCTTTAACATCCCACTTCTGAACCGGCCCATTCTGTGGTACGGCTTCCTCTTTGCCTTCGGCTTCTTTGCAGGGTATCTGGTTTTGACGTACTTGCTGCGCCGCTATTTTCGCAAAGAGCTGGAATTTATACCACACTCGGCTAGAAACCTGGATTTGGACCCGCGCAAAAGCTCCCGCGGTTGGACGATCGCAAACGGTTCAATATTAAGAATATGGACCCGTTTGCGATCGTTCAACCGCGGGGCTTTGGCGCGGTCCAAATCCCAGGTTTCTAGCCGGGTGGGGTATAGCCAAGCATCTTCGAGGCAAATCAAAGAGGTGGCCCGTAAGATTGCCGAGCAGATCACTTTTTATGTGATCATCGGCGCCGTTGTCGGGGCGCGGCTCGGGGACCTGCTCTTCTATCAGAACTATAAAGAAATTTTGAAACATCCCCTCTCGGTCATCGCTGTCTGGGGAAGGGGGGCTCTCCTCCCACGGGGGAACGATTGGCATCCTGATTGCGATCTGGCTTTTTGCCAGAAAGTGTAAAATCCTCTTTTGGCGGGCGGTCGACTTTGCGGTGATCCCGACGGCGCTGGCCGCCGTGTTCATTCGGATCGGCAACTTTTTCAATCAGGAGATCCTCGGCACGCCGACCGACCTGCCCTGGGGGGTCCTATTTCTTCACCCGGCGGACGGGGGAGCGATCGTGCCGCGCCATCCGGCCCAGCTTTACGAGGCGCTATGGTACCTGGTCACCTTCGCCATCCTGATGGTCTACTGGCATGGGCGTCCTCCTTTTAAGGTGGCGGGCCGGCTGACAGGCCTATTTTTAATTTTAGTCTTTGGTTTTCGCTTCCTGATCGAGTTCCTCAAAGTCGAGCAGAGCGTCTACCTCTCTTCCACCTCGCTTTTGACCATGGGGCAGTGGCTGAGCCTGCCGTTTGTCCTGCTCGGGATCTACCTTTTTCTTCGCAAACCGCTGCAGGAGAAACATTGACGCATTTTAAAGAAGTGGGGTATCATTCTCTCTATGCAAAAGTTAAAGATCCTTTTTGACAAAAACCAGGGTTGGGTCGACGCGCGCATAAGCAAAGACCCCGCATTCTTCAAGCGGATGGCCAACGCGCAGGACCCGCTTTACCTGTGGATCGGCTGTTCCGACAGCCGGGTGCCCGCCAATGAGATCGTTGGGCTCGAGCCGGGCGAGCTCTTTGTGCACCGCAATGTGGCCAACCTCTTTCCCCATACCGATTTTAATTGCCTCTCCGTCCTGGAGTATTCGATCGACCTCTTAAAGATCCAGCATGTGATTGTCTGCGGGCATTACGGGTGCGGCGGGGTGAAGGCGGCGATGGAGGACCATCACCTCGGGCTGGTGGACAATTGGCTGAGGAACATCCGCGACGTCTACGCCAGGTACCGGGATGAGCTCGATCAGATCCAGGATGAGCAGTTGCGCTACAACCGCCTTGTAGAACTCAACGTCTACCAGCAGGTTTTAAACATCTGCCATACGACGATCGTGCAGGGGGCCTGGTCGCGTGGGCAGACGGTCCATGTCCACGGCTGGGTCTACGATATGGAGACGGGGAAGCTTAAAGACCTCGACTGCTGCCTGTCGAGCATCGATCAGGTCGAGAGGATCTACCGGATCCGCCTCAAAAATTAGTTCCTTAAAGCGACGCACGTGATCTCGACCCGGCTGCCCAAGGGGAGTTTTGCCACCTGGACGGTCGTGCGTGCGGGTTTTACTGCTTGAGAGAACCGCCCGGCATAGACGGCGTTCATGGCGGCAAAGTCCTGCAGGTCCTGGAGGTAGACGTCGGTCCGCACGACGTCCGCCAGGGTCAGCCCTGCGGCGGTCAGAATAGCTTCGATATTGTTTAGTACCTGGGCCGTTTGCCCTTCGATGGTCGTTTCGGTGATCTTTCCTTCCCTGGGATCGAGGGGGGATCTGCCCAGAGAGGAAAAGGTAGGGGCCTGCAGCGACGGCCTGCGAGTAGGGGCCGATCGCTGCCGGTGCGTCTTCGGTCTGAATCATCACAATTTTTTCCTTCATAGAGCCATCCCAATTATCTCGACTTTATACATTTATGCACCCCGCCTGCTGGCAGGGAGGCCTTGATGCGCAATTTTAATTCGCAGGAAGGCATGTTCAAGCCGATCCTGCAAATTAAAATTGCGCCTGAAGGCCCCCCTTTCCAGCAATCGGAGTGCATAAATGTACAAAGTCGAGATTAAAAGTTCTTGAGAATTTTGCTTCAACGGAGAATAATCGAAAACAAAAACCTTTGGGGCTCCACACTGGTTGACCCGAAGTTAAACGAGGAATGTTTATGAACCAGATTACGATTGCAGGACATTTGGGCTCCGACCCTGAAGTGCGTTTTACTTCATCAGGACAGAAAGTGACGACATTGCGCGTTGCAGCCCGTGCACGGCGCAGCGGAAAAGATGAGACGATCTGGTGGAAAGTGACCGTATGGGGAGAGCAGTTCGACAAGATCATTCCCTACTTCAAGAAGGGCAGCCCGATCATCGTCGTCGGCGAGCTCAGCAAGCCGGAGATCTTCACAGACCGCGAGGGGCGTCCCCAGGTCTCCATGAACATCACGGCGCAAAACATCATGTTCAGTCCTTTCGGACGTCCCGATGGACAGGGCAGCACGGAAGGCTCTGCGGGACAGACGCAAACTTCTCATCCGGATGGACAGCAGCATCCGATGGCCTCCCCATCCCATCAGGAGATGGCAGTCCACGGCCAGGGCAAGTCGGAGCCGGCGTTTTCTGATGATGAGATTCCCTTTTAATTCTTAAAGCGGTCGGTTATGCATATTAGTTCCTCTGGCAGTAAAGAGCGCAAAAGCGCAGACGTCATGGTTGTCCCTGTGTGGCAGGAAGCAAAGAGGCCGCTCATCGCCTGTGAAGGGAAAGAGTTTGAGCCGCTGGCGAAATTCCCTCTCGACGAGGGGGATTTCCGGGCAGGGAAGGGGAGACCCTTCTGCTCTATCGGGATAAAGGAAAAGAGAAGCGGGTCCTGCTCATTGGGCTGGGAAAAAAAAAATCCTGTCTGCCCGACACGCTCCGCCGCGCCTACGCTTTGGCTGTGAGAGCTATCCGCGGTAAAAGGATGAAGAGCGCAAGCTTCCTGCTTCCCGACACCGAACTCATCGGAAGGGAGATGGTCTGCAGGGCTGTCATTGAGGGGGTCCTGATGACCAACTACTCCTTCGACAAATTGAAAGGGGTGGCGGCTAAAGAAGAGAAGAACTCTGAACTCGGGTAGGTCTGTTTCTGCGGGCTGTCAAAGGGAGAAGAGGCCCTGCTAGGGAAGACCCAGATCGTCGTTGAATCGGTTAATTTTGTGCGCGACCTGGTGAATGGAAATGCCGATGATGTGAATGTCGATCACTTCAAAAAGATCGCCAAAGAGTTTGAAAAGCAGTATTCCCACGTTAAGACGACGATCCTGGACAGGAAGGCCCTTGAGAAAGAAAAGATGGGCCTGATGCTGGCCGTCGGGAAAGGCGCTGCGACCGACCCTGCGCTGATCCTCCTCGAATACCAGGGAGATCCCCGCTCCAAAGAGAAGATTGCGATCGTCGGTAAAGGGATCACCTTCGATACCGGGGGGCTCAACCTGAAGATCTCCGGAATGGAGACGATGAAGTGCGATATGGCGGGGGCCGCCGTTGCGCTTGGGATCATCCAGGCGGCATCCAGGCTCAAGCTCAAAGTCAACCTCGTCAGCGCTCTGGCTATTGCAGAGAATGCGATCGGGCCGAACAGCTACAAGCCCGGGGACGTCTTCTGCGGCAGAAACGGCAAGACGGTCGAGATCACCAATACCGATGCGGAAGGGCGCCTTGTGCTCGCCGATGCCGTCTCTTACGTTGAAGACCACTTTGCACCTGTCCAGATGATCGATTTTGCGACGCTCACCGGCGGGATCGTGATCGCGCTTGGCGAGGAGGCCTCCGGGCTCTTCTCCAATAACGATACACTTGCCCGCGCGATCGAAAGAGCCGGGGAGCGGACCCATGAGAGGGTATGGAGAATGCCTCTTTACCCTGAGTACAAAGAGTACTTCAAGTCGCCGATTGCCGACCTGAAGAATTCCGGCCCCCGCAAGGCAAGTTCTGCCTCGGGAGCGCTCTTCATCGAGCAGTTTGTCAAATCGGTCCCCTGGGCCCATTTGGATATCGCGGGAACGGCTTACCTCTCGGAAAGCGGGGCGTACCATACGACCCTGGCTACCGGCGTGGGTATCCGCCTTCTCGTTGATTTCCTTGAGCACCGCAATGAAAAATAGGTTCCGCTGGCGCGTCTCTAAAAAACAGGCGGGGATGCGCCTCCTCCAATTCCTCCGCGACAATTGTCCCGATGCCCCTTCCGTCAAAGCGATCAAGCGCGCCATCGATGGTAAACTGTGCAGGGTCAATAACCGCGTCGAGACCTTTTCTTCCTATGAACTCAGCGAGAAAGACCTGGTCGTATTGGACGAAGCGGCCTTCGAGGTGCGCGAAGAGGTTGTGATAACAAAACTCTCTGCTCTCTATGAAGACAGCGCGCTGCTCATCATCAATAAACCGGCCGGCCTCCTTTCCGATGCAAAGCAGATAAAGAAGCTGCTTGGCTTAAGTGATGGGACGCTTGAGCTTGTCCATCGCCTCGACAAGGAGACCTCTGGCGTTCTCATCCTTGCCAAAACGGACGAGGCCAAACAAGAGATGATCGCTCTTTTCAAAGAGCGTCAGGTTCGTAAGGTCTACCTGGCACTGGTCGACGGCGCCGTCCCCAAAGAAGAGGGGACGATCGACAACTTTCTGGGTAAAAAACACAGCTACGATGGGCAGACCGTCTACGGCTCCGTCGAAGAGAAGAAGGGACAGCGCGCGATCACCTACTGGAAGATCTTCAAGCGGGGGAAAATGGCGACGCTCCTTTCCTGCGAGCCTTACACCGGGCGCACCCACCAGCTCCGCGTTCACCTCAGCACCATGGGCCATCCGATCCTGGGCGATGCGCAGTATGGAAAGAAGTTTGTCTGCCACTTCAGGCCCCGTCGGAACCTGCTACATGCTTACACCATCTCCTTCAAACACCCCCTGACCGGCAAACCGGTCAAGGTGACCGCTCCGATCCCCTCCGATTTCAAGCAGGCCATCGATGAACTCATCAAATAACTCCCCTCCCTCCTTTCTCATCGTTAAGACCTCAGCCATCGGGGATGTCGTGCAGTCCTTTCCGGTCCTGGAGTACCTGCGCAGCAAGTTCCCCCAAGCCAAAATCGACTGGGTCGTCGAAGAGGCGATCGCCCCTTTGCTCCGGGCCCACCCGCTTCTCGACGAAGTGATCCCCATCCAGTCCAAAGCCTGGAGCCGGTCGCTCCTCTCGTCCAAAACGCGCACCGAATTCAACGCCTTTATGAAAAGCCTGCGCTCGACTGAATACGATTACCTCTTTGATCTGCAGGGAAATACCAAAGTCTTCCATCCCGACCGGGCTGGCCCGGGCCAGGACGAAGGTGGGCTTTGGGTGGGACTCCGTGAGGGAAAAATCGAACCTCTTCGTCACAGGGGAGCATTTCAGCTTCCCCTCCTCGTTCAATGTCCGCCAGAAATATCTCGGACTCGTTCAGAGCTGTTTTCAGGATCCCGAGCCCTATCGATCGAAAGGGGTACGCCTCAAGCTGACCGAAGAAGAGAAGACGCGGCTTGCACACACGATGGCTGGGCTAGCGCTCTTAAACGCCCCCGGTGGATGGTCTGCATCGGCTCCAGGTGGGTCAACAAGCGGATAGAGGAGTCCACAATGCTCTCTTTCTTAAGACGCATTGCAGACCACTGCGACCCTTCTTTTCTTTTTATTTACGGCAATGAAGAGGAGCAGCGCTCCGCAGAACAGTTCGCCGCCTCTTTCAAAGAGGACAGCCTCCCTGTCGGGGCCTTAAGCCTCCCTCTCTGGCAGGCTCTGATGTGGGAAATGGATGGAGTGATCGCGGTCGACTCGGCAGCCCTGCACCTCTGCGGAACGACAGAGACCCCCTCCTTCAGCGTATTCGGTCCCACCTCCGCCGCCTACTTTAAACCCACTGAAGAGCGCCACTTCGCGCTCCAGGGTCCCTGCCCTTACGGCAAGGACTGCCCTTCCCTTCCCAGTGTCCAAAGCTCAGAACCTGCCCGACGGGCGCCTGCATCCGCCAGCTCACCGCCGACGAGCTCTTCGCTGCCTTCCAGGGGCAATTTACTAAGGGATCTGCGCTCCTTCAAAGATCTTGCAAATAGTCTCCTGGGTTTCCAGAAAAATCTCCTCGTCGGGCTTTAGAGCCAGCACCTCATCGAGGGTGAACCAGCGGACCGCCTCCTGCTCGCGCGCCTCGGCATCGAGGGAGCCCCCAACGGGGCGCCCGAGGTAGATGAAGTCGATGTGCTGATGGGCGGTCTGCGATCCATTGCCGGGGATATTTTCGAGCAGACAGAGCCAGGGGCGCTCGAAGCTCGAAGCGTTCCAGCGGTCTACCCAGAGGTGCTCGTCTTTGATCAGCTCGATCTCAAGCCCCGTCTCCTCCAGGGCCTCGCGGATGGCTCCCTGCGGCGGGATCTCGCCCGGCTCCAGGTGGCCGCCGGGCGGGAGCCACTTCTGTATTTTGGAGTGGAAGCGGAGAAGGACTTTATTGTCTTCCAGGATATAGACGGTGGCAGTGAACTGTTTTTCCATGCTTGTCATAATTTTTTTAGTCATGCGGGGTCATATGCACAAGAAAGTGCCAGAACGTGTGCATGAGGCACTTGTCATGCACACAAAATGGCGATTTCGTGTGCATATCTGACCTGTCATGTATAGAAAATCGGCATTTTCTATACATGACAGGTCCCGGATTATCCATTTTTCAGATAATGCCTGCCATACTTTTCGAGGAAGGGGAGCAGGACCACCTGGCTTGTGAAGCCGATGTAGTTGTACTTCTGGTAGAGGGCATCGAAGAGCTGCTCGACTTTTCCCCTGGCGCGGTCGAAGGCGAGCGTCTGGACGGTCTCGTTGATCCACTGCATGTCAAAGAGGAAAAGGTTCCAGATGGGGAGGTCGTGCTTCTCCTGGGCCCAGGTGTCGAGTTCCTGGGCTTCCGTTTGGACATCCCGGGCATGCTCGCGGATCTGTTTTTTGCTTTCGGCATAGCGATGGGTGTAGTCCTCTGCTCCCTGGAAGATGAGGCTCTCGAAGGCGGCGGTCGATTGGCAGATGGCGGCGTATTGGGTGTTGAAGAGGGTGTCGTTTCCGGTTTTGAGTTGCAGTCGCGCGGCATGGAATCCCATCGCCGCGGTCCCGATGTGATCGGGGCGTTCGGCCAGCATGAAGGCAAGCAGCGCGTTGTTGAGCTGCGTCCTCTGATCGGGGAAGGGGAGGGTGGCGATGAGGTTGCAGAGCTGTTTTTCGAGCTGTTTGATCTCAGGGGAAGGGGGGCGTCCCGGGCGGGCTTCCTTCTGCTGTTTGAGAAGGGCGAACTGCGGGGGAATTTGCTGGAGGATCCCGTCAGCCTTTTTAAGGGTTTGCAGCGATGCGAGGGAGGAAAGGGTTTGCGCGTGGGCTGTTTGAAGGGGCTTTAAGAGGTGCGAGGGGAGTTTGCGCTCCTGAAGGGATTTCAGATGGGGCTCATGCGTGGCGAGGTGGGAGTGGATGGTGGAGAGCTGTTCCAGGGAAAGGTCTTATTTTGTAAGAGGGTAGAGATGGAGCGTTGGTCCCGACGCATGAGCAGTAAAGGGGGGATCAGGGTGTTGAAGTATTCGGCCTCGTCGGTGAGGGTCTTCATGGTATTCAGGTGACCGGAGAGGGGGATGCAGCGCTGGACTAGCTGGGTGGAGAGTTGATTGAAATGGGACTTGGTCTCGGTGTGGAAGTTGGTGTTTCCGTCGGCATGGCTGAGTGCATCGACACGATCTTTGTTGTAGCGCGTTGACTCTTCGATCAAGTCGGTGATCTTACCCAGAAGGGCGCTGGGGGAGAGGTGGGGAGCGGCCAGGATCGCGCTTGCTCCCTCTGTCAGCTGCGCGGCATAGGCTCCGGTCTGCCCTTTGAACTGGGTCATGAAGTGAGTGACCCCCCGGCGCTGCCGTTCATTGGTGAAGTCAAATTTCATTCCGATCGCATGGAAAAGGGCTGTTTCGAGAATTTGATCGGAGAGTTCCCTGTTTCCTTTTTCCAGCGCGGCAAAATCTTCTTCGGAGACAGGACTTTGTTTTTCGAAGGCGTCGTTTGCAATCTGCAGTCCGCTGTAGAGCATCTCCTGCATCTCTGTTTCTTCCGTCAGCCCTTCGAGCGCGATGGCGAGGGTTTTGATCGTCGTTTCCATCACTTCGGGCAGGAAGGTGTCCTCCATCTCCCTGCCGATCCTGTCGCGCACTGAGGCGTGGTGGTTCAGGTAGTTGCGCAGCCTGTCCTGAGTGGGGTATTGCCCCTTGTTCAGCAGTTCGAGGGCGTATTCGACAAAACCTGCAAGTTCGACTTTTTTCCTTTGGCCGACGAAGACGCTGCTGACGCCGGCAGCCTCTGCTTTCAGGTTCTTTTGCAGGGTCTCGAGGATCTTTTGCTGCTGGCGGAAAATGAAAAGCTGGGCGGAGTAGGCGGAAGGGGTGTTGCGCCGGAGGGATTCGATGGTCTGCTCGGCGTAGTCTTTGATCAGGGAGGTTTTGTTGAGGAGGAGATTTGCGCTTCTCTGAAGGATCTGATTGCCGATCCACTGGGGAATGGAGAGGAGCGATTTGAGGAGGAAGCCGCACGCGAAGTTAAACCCTGAGACGAGGGGATTGAGGAAGCGGAAGGGGGATTTCTCGGGGATCCGGGCTTTAAACCAGGCATCGATCGATTCGCTCCATTTCAGGGTCGGCCCAAAGGCGTCCAGCGCCGTTTTCCCTACCGCCGCATAGAGTGCCTGTTGCGACAGCCCTCCGTTGCGCTCGACGTTTTTCAAGGCATCCTCCATCATGCGGGAGAAATCTTTTACCTGGGATGGGGGGGTGTTTGCCACCTGGTTGTAGGCGCCGCTCGTCACTGCCATCCAGTTGCGCAGGTTTTTGATCAGTTTTTCCTCCCTCTCACCGCGATAGGAGGGCTTGGCGTTGATCTGGTCGATCCCCTCGCGGAGGGCATTGTCGATGAGCGCATTGACATAGTAGCCGGAAAGGGGGCGGATCAGGTCGAAGGCGGCCTTGGCGATCCACCTGGTAATAAGATGGAGGGGCGCTGCGTCGATCTTACGGAAGAGCCGCTCCCGCAGGATCCCGTCGATGTCGGCGTGGGAAGAGGGGTTGCTGAGGCTGAAGATCTCATCATAAAACCCGGCCGATCCTTCCAGACCGCAGATGTTCTCAAGGATCAGGCGCGCCGGCAAGTAGGAAGCTGCTCGGGCTTTAAGAATCTCTGCTTGCCGGGCGATCATCTTGGGCGTGACGCTGGTTGGATTTTTTTGGAAGGGGAGCCGAGCGCACTCTGGTGGGCGGAGATATTGTTGAGGAAGTCGGGAATGGCCGAGACGTGATTCCGGATGGGGTTGATCGGCAGGCGGAGCCCCTGCAGGTAGACCTGCTGCTCGCTTAGGAATTTGAGGGAATCCTGCAAAACGCCCGTCAATTCCGCCCATGAGCTGTTTTCGCTTGCGAGCTGGAGCCTGCGCACCATCGGGTCGATCGCAGCGAGCAGATGGGCGTGCGCCCGGTCCTGCTGCACATGGTCCCTCACCTTTTCGAAGGTGTATTTAAGCAGGGTGGCCAAAGAACTCGCTGCCTGGCGCGCTATCTCGCCTCCCGCGGAGGCGAGGAGGGTGTTTAAAAAGCCTTGGCCCTGCCCGGTGAGTTGTGCGATGTTCAGGAGGGAGGGGATCGCGCTGGCGGCGGCTGGCGGGGATCTCCAGCAGCCGGCGCTGGCGCAGAAGAGGGGGAGAGCACTCCCCGGAGCATTCTGCCGGGAAGGGGAACGAGCTGCTCGACGCCTCGGCCGAGCCCTTCGACTAGAAGGTCGACGGCCTCTTCGATGATCCCTCGCTGAGCGTTAAATCCTTTGCAAAGGAGCTGATAGACCGCATCGGCATTTCCCTGCATCTCCCCTGTTTCTCCGATCCGCCCCAGCAGAGCTTCGATCTCTGCCCAATCCTGAGGCAAAAATTGGGGCACTTGGTCGCGCTTTGCGAGGAGATCGGTAAGTTTTGTGCGCACGGTCTGGGCGAGGGGCAAAAGCTCCTCCCCATTGGCTTCCCGCTCTACAGCCTGGCGGTAGTTCTCGAGGGCGAGCTTACAGCCCCGCAGCGCTGGCTGGGCTCGGGAAACGAGCTGCCCCCTCAACTGCGCCAGCCCCTGGGCGATCAACCCCTGCTCGGGATGGATGAGGTAGTCTTTGAAGACCTTGAGAAGGCCGTCTGGTCCATGGAGATTGTCGGTGAGCACTTTGAGGCTTTGAATGAGCGCTCCCTCATGATTTTGGATGATCTTCGTCAGAAGGGCATGAGAGCGCTTGAGCCGCCCTATCACTTCCTCAGAGCTCCCAATACAAAGCGTTGCCCGCAGCGTCGTCAATTCCTGGATCTCATCCGCACTCGGCGGCGGGGAGAGCGCCTTCAACCTTTCTTCCGTCAACCCCTCGAGTAGGGATTTAAGCGGCTCGAGGTTTTCCGGGGATGGCGCCTTCAGAAAAGCCTCGATGTTGCGGAGGAGCAGAGGATAGGCCTCGGGAACGGTCTGGACGAGGGCGTCGGCGAAGATCTCCCGGGCCCTGGAGGTCAGTTCGGGCTGGCTGGCGCTGAAGATCTCCGTAAAGCGGTTGAAGACCCCCTGCATCGCTTCCTCTGAGGCATTCCTCACAGGCGAGTAGAACACCTTTTTGGTGCCGCTCCACAGGCCCGACATAGACCAACCTGATGGCTGCGCGGTTGGGGTCCCGGAAGTGAACGATGAAGAGAGGTTGTCCGTTGTGCTTGTATATGTGGCCATATTTCCCTCTTTCTGCGATTCTTCCTTTTTGGCCGATTATTTTTCCTCTTTTTTGCATTCAAGTCAATTCTTTAAAATATGCCCGCCACAATGTAGGAGAATCACAATGGAACAGTTCGATGCACTTCTTCACGTCGCAGAGACGCTGATGGGCCCCAAAGGATGCCCCTGGGACCATAAACAGACCTTTCTCACGCTACAGCCTTACGTGTTGGAAGAGGCGCACGAGGTGATCGAGGCGGTCGATGCGGACCACGACGGAAAAATCGTCGAGGAGCTGGGCGACCTGTTGTACACGATCATCTTTTACGGCAAACTTGGAGAGAAGGCGGGGAGGTTTTCCATTGTCGATATTGTCGATGCGGTTAGAGAGAAACTGATCCGCCGCCATCCTCACGTCTTTGCGGATGTCAAAGTGGAAGGAACAGACGAAGTAGTGAAAAACTGGGAAAAGATCAAAGCGGAGGAGAAAAAGGGGGAGAAGCCCGCAGGCCTTCTCGAAGGGATCCCCGCCACGACGCCTCTCATCCTGAAAGCCCAGAAAATTCTGAAGAAGCTGCAGCGGAGCGGATCTCCTCTGGCCCCCAAAGACACGCCCAGAGCAGACTCCGAACAAGAAATCGGCGAGAAGATCCTCGCCCTCATCCTCTCCGCTGAAAACAGCGGGATCGACGCAGAGAGCGCCCTTAGGCGGGCTCTTTCCCGGCTCGTTTCAGGGTAGAGCGCTGGGATTTGGTGTAGGGGATCAGGAACAGGTGGTTGAGCAGACCATACCGATAGGTCTCTTCCCTCTTAAGGAATCCCATGAACCCGTCGAGCCGCTCCTTAACGCGGTTGTAGACAAGCCTGGACGCCCCGTCCTGGAACCATTTCATGTCGAATCCGTGGTTGATGTAGTTGACCTGCTTCAAGTCTTTCGCTTCCCACTCTGTGAGAGTAGCCAGGTCCTTTTTGGCCTTATCCAGGGATTCGCGCATGCCTTTTTGCGCCGTGTCAGCGATGTCCGGCTTCAGGAGTCCCGATTCATCGATCGCTGCAAGGATGGTAGCGTGGGCTGCCCTATAGGTCAGTCTTTCTGTGGACAGGGTGGTATCGGTTTCCGTCGAGGCTTGCAGCAGAGTCTTTTTAAGATCCCCGAAATATCTTTCGATTTTCTGGCCGTCTGATTCTTCTTTCATCTTCCCTAGTATTCGAAGGAGCGGCGGCATGAGCTCAGAACCGGATGCGGCCTGGTGGATTTCCTTATCCATGGCGGCGAATTGTTCTTTCAGCTCCCGATCTTTGATCAGTGTACCGGGATGGGCTTTCTTCTTGTTCACCAGTTGCTCGAGCGCAGAGCCTGGTTGCAGCTCTCTGGTCGCAAAAGTGCGCAGGCGGGCGGCGCTGCGCATCCTGACAAGGACGGTGCCTATTGTGCGTGCCTGATCCGCTATTTGTCTGACTGCTAGAGCGGCATTGCCTCTTGTTTTCAGCTCCTCAAGATAATGTGTAAGAATGACAAGCTGGTTTTCTGCGAAGGTGTAATCCTCCCCCGTCGCTCGCTCATCGGAGAGCTTAAGGTCAATGCCAGTGATAATGCGCTGAATCGCTTCGATGTCGGGTTTTGCAGCCCCGAGGTCTTTTAGCGTGCCGGCGTGTTTTTTAAGATCGACAAGAGCCTTGACGAAGGGTTCCGACATTTTTGCGATTCCTAAATGGCGCTCGCCGATCTCGTCGATGTTATCGGAGCTCATTTTCGAGCTTTTTGCCTGGAAAACTGCCTGTTGGCAGTCTGTTTGGTAGGCATTTGCTTCCTCGAGGATTCTGCTCAGTATCGACCTTTTGTCCTCAGTGGAAATATCCGCCTGATCAAGACTTTCCAGGTCCTTCTTTGCCGAGGCGAAGAAGGCACCAGAGTCCTGGTGGAGCTTGGTGATTGAGAGGTTGGTCTCATCCTGCTGCTTTTTCCCTGTAAAGTCGAACCTGTCGTTGATGGCAGTGTTGATGGTCAGGCCGAGGATCTGTTCGCACCGTTTTGTAATTTGGCCCTCTTCATCCTGCATCTGTTTTTCAGTGACCTCTTCTCCCACCTCAAAGGTGCGGTTGACCAGATTGGCAAATTTGTAGGTGAGCTTTTGAAGCTGGTCTTCCTGGACAAGGGACTGGATGGTGATGGCAAGGATATGGGTGACTTTTTCGATAACTTCCTCAATGAGAAGATCGTCGATGCCCTGGTGGATCCTGGCGCTGAGAAGCTTGCCATCGATTAGATCGCGCAGTTCGTCCACCGTATCACATTTGGACTTGCGCAGGATTTCGAACAGGTTTTTCACAAGTCCGGCAAGTTCCGTTTTCTTTCCCCCCGAGAGTTCCCACTTGGACTCTGGATCTTGACCTTTTTCTCCCGCCTTGAGGAGTTCCCATATTTCGTCCAGCTGTTCCCGGATGACAGTATTCAACGCATGGGTGTAGCCGCGCGTATCTTCGAGGGAGTCGGTGGCTGTATCGATTAGGGAGCTGACGATGGTTTCAGGGTTTTTGATCCATTTTTTGACGATCCATGTCAATAGGCCCGATTGTGTCGTTTTGCGCATCACATTCACGGCAAATTCCTGGTAGAGCTCCTGCGTTTTAAAACCTAGATTTGATGTTTTCTTTTCCAGTTCCCCTTTCAGCATCTCATCGAGAGTGCCGCCGGGGGGTTGAGTAGTTGCCACGCTCTTGTAAGCCCCGCCAAGGATTATCAGATAACGGGTAAAATTCTCCGTGACCTGTTTTCTTAAGGACTCGAACTTTTCTACCTTATGCCGCTCGATGTAGCTGAAGATCTCCTGAAAGTAGATGCTGCTCGCCTTTTCGGTAAACCGTTTCACGATCTTCCCGTAGAAGTAGTAGATGACTCTGGCGTAGATGCGCGTCCCAAAGCTGACCTTTCTCTCTTTGAGTTCCTCGAAGAAGAGTGTTCTAAGGTCCTCTTCCACGATTCTGCCTCTTACAACTGTTCCTTCCTCCACTTTATCTTTCTCTCGAGACTTTTCCATGAGGCGCAGGTAAAACTTTTCATCCGAGGGTTTCATGCCGCAGATATCTTCGTAGATGTGCTTCATTGTCAAAAAGGTGGCGCTGTTGGTGACGAGAGCCTTTCTTTCGCTTTGGGCCATCTTTTTCCAGTCCTGGTTCTGGACCGGCTTCGGTTCTATGTCAATGGCATCCTGAAGTCGGGCAATATTTTCCGAATAAAGGGTTTCAGGATTTGCTACCTTTTCAGCCGCCTTTCCGATACCGGGAATGGGGAAGCCGAACAAGCAGACCTTGACATTGTTCTCTCTCAGGACCTTAATTGCTTTTTCCTTATAGTCGGAAAGGGCGGACAAGTCCTGGACCGAGTTGGCTTTTCCCAAATCTTTAAGGATCTTTTCGAGTGATTCTTTTGCCAGTTTTAACGGCTCCTTGTCGCCCATTTCCCCGAGTATGTGATTGACTACCATTGCAAGGACGCCAGCGCCTGCACTAAACGCCCGCCGGGATACGGCTTTGCCCCCGGCTTCCAAGAGCTTGTCCAGCATCGAGCCGCCATAGGAAAGAAGTTCAGCGGCGGATCCTTCCTCTGGTGCGGCAGGAGCGGCGCCATCCGCAGGAGCTGCGGGAGCGGCACCATCCACCGGAGCTGCGGGAGCTGGCCCTGTGGCAGGTGTTGCGATAAAATTGCCGATCATCGTATTGAGCAGATTTTCAACTCTTTCAAGGGGAGGATTCAATCTGTCGACTGCGACATCCATGATCCGTTCCATAGTCCCTGCATAGCCCTGGTAATAGCTGTCGACAACCCCGATGCAGTTTTCGACGGCGGGAAGCATCTCCCCAACAGACGGGGGTGTGGAGCTGTAAAAGGAGCTTAAGCCGCTCATGAACTGCTGGAGATGTTCCAGATCGATCTCCTGCAGGGGTAGCTTTTCTTTAAAGACAGACTTCTTCTGGGCAATCAGCTGCTGTAAATGGTGCTCAAGGGATTCGCCAATTGCTTTTATGGAGACCCTGTTTTCGGAAAGAATTGCCGAGCGCAGACCGATCAGTTCGACCCGTGTCTTGGAGAGCAGGGGATGAGATTGTCCATTTAACCCTTCATCAATCAGAGTGATCTTTTTAGCGATCTGATCGATGAGTCCGCCAGGCGCCATGAGTGTTTCAGTGATAGTAGCGACGAGCTTATCCCCGAAAACATCGGCTGCTTTGGTCAAAATGCCCACTTCTGCATCGTTCAGCCGGAACTCGATGAAATCGAGCACCCCACCTTTTGCCTGAAGCGTATTCTTCATCTTCTCGTCAAGCAGGTCGATAGCGAATGTCACGGATTGGGGAATGAGTCCAACCTCTGGCGCCATGAGTTTTTCTTTGAGCTGGTCCATGGAGCCGCCTTTGTCGAAAAGGCCGCTGTTAAGCATGTCAGTTGCCTGTTTCAGGATCGCGTTCCGTCCTGTCACCAGCTTCTCTAGCAGATAGTCGCAGGAGATGAGAAAAGCACCCTGTTCCTGCTTTACGATCCCTGTCAGAGTCTCATGGAGTTTTCCTATTCTTGCCGGGCGAATAGTACCGATCCAACTTTTGTATTTTTGACGACACTCCTCATCTGGCAGTGATGCAAGATGCACAAATGCGCCGCAGAGAGTAGTGAAGAAGCGAGACTTTTCTGCATCGAGGTCTGGAGCCTTTATTCTTAGCTCCTCGACATCATTCTTAAACAATTTATTGAGGCAAGCCGAAACCGTGCGGATCTCTTCTACAGTCAAGTCTTCCGGCTTTGCTGTCATTTTCTCCAGCAGCTGTATGAGAGTGATGAATTCGTCCGAAGGCTGCTTCATCAGCGCCTGTTCAAGTGTGTGTTTAAGCTGGGCTCCAAAAACTCCATTCGGTTGGATGAGCTGCATGAAATCTTTTTTGACGTCCGCGGCAACCTTCGGAAATTCTTTATTTGCGCCTGTAACAAGCCCAGCCCCGACTGCATCGCCGACTCCCTCCAATATCCGTCCCAAAAATCCACGTTGAGGTTGTTCTGGAGCTGCGGGCTGTAGCGGGTTGATAGGTTCGCCAGCTGGGGGATTCAATAAATCTGGAGGAATAGCCATAAGTTTCTATCCTGTTGTATTATCATTTCTCGCATTAGTTTATATCTATTTTGTTATTATTTCAATCACATAATTAAATGTAATAAGATCCGTTATGTTAATTAAATTTGGTTTATTAAATTTCCAATCTGTTTAATTTTTAATGCGTCCCCTTTAGAGACAAATAAAAATTTAAAAATGGAAAGGTAATATTTTAAGGCCGAAAGGAAAGCACAGGTTACGAAAGTTTTTATATACTATTTTTGGCCACTTTTCTAAGCTGTTTTTCTTCTTCTTAAGTGATTGACTAGAGCGATCTGGAGGTCTCTAACACTATGCGAAAGGGCATCTTACATCCTGTGATTTTACTTGGCACCGCTCCGCTCCTGACGTGTATCCCCGCGGCAGCAGACGGTCATGACAGCCTCAACGACCACTGGAGCATCGTGGGGGATTTCGTCTATATGCGCAGGACCGAGATCCACAATCACTCGCTCGTCGAGGATGCCAATAAGTTCCAGTGCCCGGGAGCGTGTCCCAACTTCACTGTGATCAATAACAAAAAACTGGTCCAGGATTTTGAATTTGAGCCGGGGTACCGGGTCGGGATGACCTACATGCCTTCCGAGCGGAACAGTTTTGAGATGAATTTCCTCTATCTGCAGCCCTGGCACGGGGAGAAAGAGAGGCATGGAGATGCGAGCCTTAGCTTTCCGTTCAGCCATACCTACTCTAACGACTTCACTGACGCCAGTGAGGCCCATGCCTGGTATGAGAGCCATTTCTGGGACCTCGAGTTCAATTTTTGGCGGAATTTCAACCCGCGCCGGGTCGATCCTTTCTGCATATCGGGGATCGTCGGGATGCGCTATTTCCATTGGGACGAGCAGTTTAAGCTGTCGATGATCAACCCCCCGGACAAGAGCGACTACAACATCCACACCCAGAACAGGATGTTTGGGCTGCAGGTGGGGTTTGACTTCCAGATGAACCTGGTGCGTTGGATGAATTGGGACTTTTCTGCCAAGGCCGGCTCGTTCGCCAACCACACGGAGCAGAAGCAGTTTTTGGGGGATTTTGACGATACCGTCACGCTCCGCCACTCAGAGAGGCAGAAGAGGGAGCTCGGGTTCTACGCCGATGTGGCCGCTCAGGTGGGCTTTCAGTGCTTTGAGCACTGGAATCTGCATGTAGGGTACCAGGTGATGTTCTTTACGGGCCTGTCGCTTGCGCCGGAGCAGATCAGCAAGCGCACGACGAAGAACGCTGGCAAGAAAGACCACACCCACGGCAACGCCATTCTCGACGGTGTGTATGTGGGCCTTCTCTGGAGTTTCTAGTTGTCAAAAAAATTCCTTAAGTCCCGAAAAGTTGCAGGAACCCTTCCTTAAACCCCGAAAAGTTGCCAAATGAGGGGAAAAGGCACCGCCTGGATCTTCCTCTTTCCGGATAAAGTTCTGTGGTGGGAATGATTTTGAATTGGGGGGGGTAAAAAAAAGCCGGAGATGACTCAGAGCACAACACTGCGTCCTTAAGGCTGCTACATTCCTGTCCTGACCTGGTTCAGACCGTGCCGTTCCCTAAGGTCCCCGGCAAAGGAAGCATGCTACCATTTTTTAGGTTTCAACGCAAATTTTAAAGATTCTCTTATCTATACCCAAATAACCTGAAGAATTGGCATCTCGGCGGTGTGAAAGCACCCGCAGCCGAGATGCCAATTTTTCAGGTTATTTGGGTATAGGCTCGGAGAGGTCCCCTTCGATGAAGTGGCGGAACCAGATCTCGAGGACGAGGAGCGCCCAGAGCTCCTTGAAGAAGAGGTGGGGGTGGCGGTTGAAGTTCTTCATCTGTTCAGAGAGCCAGCGGGGGGAAAAGAGGCCGGCCTCGACGAGGACGCTGCGGGAGAATTTGTCGGTGAGGCTGCGGATGGCGACCTCGGTGGCCCAGGCGGGGAGCGGTGTCACCCTTGTGCTTCCCGGTTTGAAGAGCTGGGTGTAGCTGAACGCCTCTGTCTGCTCGGGGATGGAGGCGAGGAGCTCGACCACCTTCATGTCGAGGTAGGGAGCTTTTTTCACGATCCCGAAGTGGGAGCAGATCGCCTCCTGGGGCATGAGGAAGGAGGGGGAGAGCTTGATCTTGTGGTAGAGGTAGAGAAGAGAGCTGAGCGATGGACCCAGTCTCTCCAGAGCGGGGAAGCGGTGGAGGAAGATCTCGCTGTCGATCGGTTTTAGCAGATCGGAGTGCAGGTCTTTAAATTCCCTGCGGTCGAAGAGGGCGGTCTGATCGAGAAAGGCCAGGTGCCAGGGGTGGGTGTTGACGGAGCGGAGCATCGCGTAGGCAGTGGCAGGGTGAAAGAGGTGGAAGAGGGGGATCAGCACTTTCTTTTTCATGTAATGGCTGGCTTCCGTGAAGGGAGCAAAGCGCAATATCCGGGGTGGATGGATCTCCTGCTGAAGCTGGGCGAGGGATCCTGTTGTAAAGAACAGCTCCTTTTTATGTTCTGCTCTCATCTGTTTGCAGGTTTGCCATAGGGCGGGGAGGGAGAGATCGGCGACGGGTTCGTCCATATGCCAGATCATCGCTGAGAGATCGGCAAAGACGTTCTGCGAGGTAAAGAGCTGGGGCCTGGGGGGTTCCACAACTTTATCCGAAGCATCCCCCTGGCACTCTTTCCACTCGGCATCGCTCAAGGCATAGCAGGTGGGTTCAGCCGTTCCTATCCTCTGTTCCCACGCTTCCTTTGCGGCCAGTTTAACGTCGACATCGGTGAGCCCATTTTGTTTCTTTTTCAGGCAGGTGCTGTAGGCCCAGTAGGGGCGGATGAGGAGCTCTTTGTTGGAGGAGGCCTTGAGGTAATGTCCGGGCTGGAGCTTGAAGACCCCCTGGATGGGGCTTTTTTCCTGGGGGATAAACCCAAAGGAAAGATAGAAGGAGAGGGCTTCGAGATCGGGCGTTTGACAGATGCGGCGCGAATGCAGCAGGGCTTTAAGCGAGTTCGCAAAGAGAAAGAGGTTGTCCTTAAACGACCAGAAGAGCCCTTTTTCTCCCAGGCGGTCCCTCGCGAGCAGCAGCTCTTTCTCATCGGTATCGTAGAGGGCCAGGGCGAAGTTGCCGTTAAGGAAGGAAAGAGCATTTTCTTTGTGGATGGCGTAAAGGGCGGCAATCAGCTCCTCCGTGGAGGCCTCGGGAGAGAGGGGGGCCTGGCGCTGAATCTCCCGTCTGATCTCTTGGGTGTTGTAGAGACATCCGTCGAAGAGGACGATCCACTTTTGCGTCTTTGAGAGGAGGGCGGGATTTTGATGGGGGAGGGCGGCGCCGAGTTCAATGGGGCCTTCCCGCCAGATGCTGTGGGGAAAGTAAGGGGAGCGGGCGAGCATCCGCCGGGTTACCGGTTCTTCGGGGATATCAGCAGAGTGGATGGCGCCGGCGATGGTCATATTTTTTTCAAAAAGAGGGTGGGAATCAGCTCCCACCCGTTATGATGCAGAGGCCTATTCCTCCAAGTTGGAGTAGGAGGCGTTGAACAGTTCTGCGGTGGCTTTTTCATGCAGGGCGTCGATTTTTTCCAGTTTCGTCTCCGGAAAGAAGGCGCTGAGGATTTTGGGGGCTTTTCTCCCCTTTGTCGGCCATCGCGCTTGCGCTAAAGAGGCAGAGTCCGACGCCGTTACCTTCCCCAAACCCTTTAAAGACGATCTGGTCCCCCTGGACCTGAACCGTGAAGTCGTTGCTTTTCAGGCGCACGTTGCCGAGGGCTTTTTGGAGTTTGGAGAAGTCGAACTGGTGGGTCTCGCTCCCGTCTTTCACTCGGGCGCCATAGACTTTCTTCGATGCTGTGTCCTGGTAGAGGTCGAACTCAGAGACTTTTGCGGCGCCAAGCGCCTTTGCCAGCTCCTGCTTCGACATGGAGAAGGTCCAGCGGTGTTTTTCCCTGTCGTGCGCGGCGAAGGCGGCCTCGACCCCTTTCGGGGCTTCGACATCTTTGCGGAAGACGGTTGCAAAGTCGGTCGTTTGTCCGGCGCTGTCTTTTGTCCAGGCTGCGGGGAAGGTCTGACCGTTGAAGGTCATCACCATGTGGCGCGTGTTGTTGATCGCTCTATCGACATGCAGGTTCTGCAGGGTCACGGCGTACCCTTCATAGCCGACATCTTTGGCATCGACGTGCCAGTAGGCGGTTGGTTTGCGGTAGACCAGGTAGTAAGCGTTTGTTCGTGCGGAAATCGCGATGGCATCCATCACTTCTTCATCCATCTCTGCGGGGAACTGGGCGGTCATGACCGACTTGAGGTAGCGTTCGATATCGACCTCGTTGACCACGAAGAGTTTTCCCTTGATGTCATAGAGTTCCACACAGCCGCGGTACTCGATCCCATTGACGAGCACAGTGCTCTTTGCATCGACGGGGACCAGGCGGATCTGGTAGATGCCGGGGAACGCATCTCCCCACACGATGCCTCTTTCTGAGGGTTTCACCCATCCTTTTTTCGTAAAAACGTGGTTGGAGAGGTGGAGGGAGGTCAGGGGGTTGTAGACGTGGAACTTGCCTTTTGCCTCGAGGAGCACTTTGTCCTGGAGTTTGCTGATGAGCACTTTAATGGTTGCTGGCTTCTCCTTTTGGGAGATGTCCGTGGGGATCTCGATCCCTCCCGACTGCAGTAACATCGGGGTCATCGCTACAGTGGAAAGCGATGCCGCAAGGATGGCTTTCATGACTTTCATATTTCGTCTCCCTTCTTAAATTTTGCGGGCAGCTCGCGCCCTAAATGTTCATAAGATGATGGCGTCGCCTCTCGCCCTCTGGGGGTGCGTTTGATGAACCCCTGCATGATCAGGAAGGGTTCATAAACCTCTTCCAGAGTATGGGCTTCCTCGGATAGGGCGACAGATAGCGTGTTGATCCCGACGGGTCCGCCCTGGTAGTGGTCGATGAGGACCTTCAGGATCCTCTTGTCCATCTCGTCGAGCCCTCTGTGGTCGATCTCAAGCATGTCGAGGGCTTTGAGAGCGGTGGCGCGGTCGATCTCCGGGTGTCCTCGGGTCTGGGCGAAGTCGCGCACCCAGCGCAAAAGGTTGTTGGCGATCCTGGGTGTTCCCCGGGCCCTCTCCGCGATGGCCAGCGCGCCGGCCTGCTTCAGCGAGACGCCCAGGATTTGTCCGGAGCGCATGAGGATTTTTTCCAGCAGGGAGGAGGGGTAATAGTCCAATCTGAGCGTCAGGCCGAATCGGGAGCGCATCGGGCTGCTCAACAGACCCGAGCGGGTCGTCGCACCGACAAGAGTAAAGGGTTTGAGCTGCACCTGCACGCTTCTGGCAGAGGGGCCCGAGTCGATGAGCAGGTCGAGGGAGAAGTCTTCCATTGCCGGGTAGAGATACTCCTCGACGGTGCGGTTCATCCGGTGGATCTCATCGATGAAGAGCACATCGCCCACATTCAGGTTGGTTAGGATCCCCGCGAGGTCTCTGGGTTTTCGATGAGCGGGCCCGACGTGACGACAAGATTTGTCCCCATCGTTTTTGCAATGATGTGGGCAAGCGTCGTCTTGCCCAGCCCCGGCGGCCCGCTCAAGAGGCAGTGGCCCATCGCTTCCTTCCGCTGTTTGGCGGCCTGCAGCGAAACTTCGAGCCTATCTCGGATGCTGTCCTGCCCGACAAACTCTGTCATGGATTGCGGACGTAGAGGAACTTCGAAGGGGTCGTCCGGCCGGGTCCAGGAAGATTCGATTAATGGCTCTGTCATAATATAATGCAGGGTATAAGAGAAAATTGCAATTTCGTCACTATTGAAAACTCTAGCAGGAAATGGATTTCACGCGCTATATCTAATGTATATAGATGAAAATGACATGGGAGGAATTTTATGAGTTTACAGTCAGACAGGTGGATCCGGGAGATGGCGGAAGAACAGGGGATGATCGAACCGTTCTCCCCCACGCAGGTGCGTTACGTCGACGGGAAGAAGGTGATCAGCTATGGCCTGTCGAGCTACGGCTACGATCTGCGCGTCGCCAGAGAATTTAAAGTGTTCACCAATCTGCACAATTCCCTCGTCGATCCCAAGAATTTTAGCGAGGAGGCCTTCATCAATATCGAAGCGGACGAGTGCATCATCCCTCCCAACTCCTTTGCCCTCGCGAGAAGCGTCGAGTACTTCCGCATCCCGCGCAACATCCTCACCATGTGCATCGGAAAGTCGACCTACGCCCGCTGCGGGATCATCGTCAATGTGACCCCTTTCGAGCCGGAGTGGGAAGGGTACGTGACGCTCGAGATCTCCAACACCACCCCTCTGCCTGCGAAAATCTATGCCAACGAGGGGCTCGCCCAGGTTCTCTTTTTCGAGGGCGCCGAGGTGTGCGAGATCTCCTACGCCGACCGCGGCGGCAAGTACATGAAGCAGGTCAACATCACGCTTCCTATCGCCTAAATAGACGCGATTAATGCGGTCCGAGCCCGAAAAAAGGCCAATCTGGCTCGGGCTCGAGTTAGAAAAAAAGTAAATCGGGCAAGGGCAATTTGCGTGGATGAACCTTTTTTTTCTCCCCAAAATCTGACCGATCCCGTATCTTAGACCATTCCCTAACCCCTTTTTTGTTTTTGTGGTGGATCTGCAGCCCCTTTTGAGCGGTATAGCAGGGTAGGGGGCTTTTTTTGTCCTTCCCCCATTTACAAAAAAAGGGAAAACCATTAAGTATCAAATTATGCGGGTAGTCCCTAACGGTCCACCTTGCGCAAAATGAGCTAAAGCATCTTTCCATGGCAGACATGAAGAAACGGGAAACCTACCACGCACGGCCGGCCAGAGCAAAAAGGGGATTCCTTTACCCCAGCTGGTGGGTCGTCCTATTTATTGCCGTTTGTTCGTTCGTCTACCTCAATGCTGCCGGCAGGAAAGAGGAAGTGATCCAATCCCTCGACACCCATATCCAAACGCTTCAGTCAGAAAGGGCTTCGCTGCTTCAGAAAAAGAGGACCTGCTTTTGCAGATCAACAGCCAGAGCGATCCCGCCTGGATCCAGCTTACGCTGATGAAGGGCCTGGGGCTTGTCCCCGAAGGACAGATGAAAGTATCTTCACAGCGAGAATGAGACAAATGTAAGGCGTGCTCGCTCTCCAGATAGTGTTGCTCGTCCTTTTTCTCTTCTGCTCCGGCTTCCTCTCCTCCTCCGAGGTCTCCCTCTTTTCCCTCTCATCCATGAAGGTCAAAGGCTTTTAAGAACGCCTCCGACGCCCGCAAGCAGCTTGTCGGGAACTCTCTCTTCGCCTAGAGACCTGCTCGTGACGATCATCATGTCAATATCATGATCAATATCCTGGTGCAGAACGTCACCTCGAGCATTTTTGGCGATTTTTCCGGGGTGGGCCTTAAGCGTCGGCGTCCCGCTGGACTGACGCTAATCTTCAGCGAGGTGATCCCTAAATCGATCGGGATGGCGAACAACGAAGCGATCTCCTACCGGGTGGCCCCCATCCTTTTCCGGGCCCAACGGTCTTTCTGCCCATCCGCAAGGTCCTCACCTCAGTGACTAGCGTCGTTTCCCGCCTCATCTTCTTCTTTCTGAAAAAGGAGGAGGAGATCTCCTTCGACGAGTTGCAGCACGCGCTCAAGACCTCGCGCCATTACGGGATCCTCAATGAAGACGAGGCGGAACTTATCCGCGGCTATCTGATCCTAAAGGAGTCCCAGGTCAAGGAGCTGATGCGCCCAAGGGAAGAGATCCTCTTCTTCGATGCGGACGAGCCCCTTTCCAGGCTGATCCATCTCTTTGTCGACCAGGAGTGTTCCCGGATCCCCGTGTGCCGGGAGAATATCGATAACCTCCTCGGGATCATCACCTCTCAAACCCTCTTTCTCAATCGGGAAAAGCTCCACACCATTTCCGACCTCATTCCCCTCCTTGAGAAACCCATGTTCGCCCCGGAGGGGATGCGCGGAGAGACCCTCTTGCGGCAGATGTACGATAGACAGCAGTCGCTCGCCCATGTCGTCGATGAGTACGGCTCGATCTCGGGACTTATCGCCTTGGAGGATCTTGTCGAGAAGGTTGTAGGCGAGATCGCCGACGCGCGGGATGAAAAGAGCCGGTTCACAAGGTCGGGCCAGGATGTGATCATCACGAGCGGAAAACTGGAAATTGCAGAGTTCGAAGAGGTTTTTGGGGTCACCCTCCCCAGTCAGAATAACCTGGTGACAGTCGGAGGATGGCTGACCGAGCGGATGGGAGATATCCCCAGGACCGGGGTCAAATACACCTCCCATGGGTTCCTCTTCCATGTTCTGGAAGCGGACCAAAAACGGGTCAAGCGCCTCTACATTCGGCGTTTGGGCTCTCCCTCTTCACAGCAAAAAGGGGGAAAAATGAGCCTCTCCTGGAAGTTTTTCCTCCTCATGATCCTGTCGTGTCTCGCCGTCCAGGGATTCTTTGCCATGATGGAGATGGCCTGCGTCTCTTTCAACAAGATCCGGCTGCAGTACTACGTCAGTAAAAGCAACAGGCGCGCCGTCTGGCTCAGCTACCTGCTTCACCACCCCGCCCTTCTTTTGGGACCACCCTCATCTGCGTCAACACCTCGCTCGTCGTCGGATCGGAATGCGCCCGCCGCTTTTACGATTCTCTGGGCCTAAGTCCCGACTCGCCCCTCTCTCCCAGGTCTTTCTCGTCATCATTTTTGCCGAGCTCGCCCCCATGTTTGCCGGAAAGATATGCAGAGCATGTCGCCATGCTCGGGATCCCCATCCTTTTCCTCTTCTCTATCCTTCTGCGGCCGGTGATCTGGGGCCTCGATCTACTTTGCCGCCTCGTCAACCGACTCATTGGAAAACCGGTCGCCTCGGGCTCCTACCTCTCCCGCGAGGAGCTGCAGAACATCATTGAGGAGAGGGAGGAGACGATCACGACCGAACCCTCCCGGCAGCAGTTCAATACCGTCGTCGCGAACATTTTTTCCCTGAAGAACATGACCGCCCGCAGTCTAATGCAGCCCCTCTCTCACGTCCCTGTCGTTCCTTCCTTCTGCACGATCCGGGAGATGCGGGAGGTCGTAAAAGACAAACACACCCCCTTCCTTCCCATTTTCCATCGCAGCCCTGAAAATATCGTCGCCGTGGCCTACCCGCGCGACCTGATCCGCCTCTCAGAGAACAAGCGGATCAAAGAGTACGCCCGCAAGCCCTGGTTCATCACCGAACAAAGCTCGATCCTTCAGATCCTCAAGCAGTTCCGCCGCAACAACCAGAGCCTCGCCGTCGTCCTCAACGACAAGGGCCATGCTACCGGTGTCTTGACCCTGGATGAGATCATCGACGAAATTTTCGGGACGATCTGATGACTGGATGTCCTTCGAAGAGATGGTCCCGCGGGCCTACCATATGCATGTCGACAAGAGCTCCCCGGTGAGATGAGCCTCGAGGATTTTAACAAGCAGTTCAATGTCCAAGTTTGGCTACCAGGATGCAGAGACCCTCGAAGAGCTCATGGTAAAGGCCCTCGGCCATCCTCCTCCCAAAGGGGAGTCGGTGCGCATCGACCAATTCGAAATTGAAGTCGAAGAGGCTTCCCTCTTCGGCGTCAAAAAAGATCCTGGTCAGGACAGTCTTCCCTAGCCCTAGTTTGTGGGCAATGAAGGCAGATTGTCCCCCCATCTCAATGGCGCGGTCGATCTCTTCGTGGGTGGTATTGCGGCTCAAAGAGAAGCGGATCGCGGATTTTGCGATGTGCGGGCACGCCCATTTGGTGAGGACGCGGGAGGGTTCGAGCGCGCCGGATGAGCAGGCGGAGCCGTGGCTGACGGCGATGCCTGCCATGTCGAGTGCGATAAGCAGGTCTTCGCCTTGATCGCCGGGAAAAGAGAGGTTTGTGGTGTTGCAGATGCGCGGGCCGATCCCATTGACGACGACGGGATTGACTTTCTGCATCAGCCCGGCTTCTAGTTTGTCCCGCAATAGCGCCATGCGGTGCCCAGCTTCTGGCAGTTCTGTTTTCAGCAGCTCGATTGCTTTGGCAAGTCCGACGATGCCGGGAAGGTTTTCCGTGCCGGCGCGCATGCTGTATTCTTGGTCGCCGCCTGTGAGGAGAGGGGTGAGTTTTACGGTGGAGCGAGGATCACGAAGCCTGTGCCTTTGGGCCCATGCACTTTATGTCCGGAAAATCCGATTCCGGAAATCCCCGGATGCAAAGTGAAGAGCTCTTTGCCCAGCCATGCGACGCCGTCGACGAATAGGGGGATCTTCGCATCCAGGGCGATTTGCCCAATCGCGTCCAAGTCGTGTTTGACGCCGGTCTCATTGTTCGCCGCGGTGAAGATGATAAAGCGGGTGTCGGGGCGGATCGCTTTTTGAATGCATCGGGAGTACGGCGCCGAAAAGGCCGGCGGGCAAAAAGGTGACATCGAGCCCTTTGACTGGAGGTCGAGAAGGTTTTGTAGACGCAGGAGTGCTCGACATTCGAAGTGATGGCATGGCCGGTTGGGGAAGTCCGCGCATAAGCAGGTTCATCGCCTCCGTGCCGCCGGAGGTAAAGAGGACCTCGTGGGGTTTGACGTTGAAAAAGGCGGCGATCGTTTCGCTTGCTTTTTGCAGGCGGATTTTGGCCTCTTGCCCAAAAAAATGGATGGAGGAGGGGTTGCCGGGCGTGGCGGTGAGCTCGGGAAGCATCGCTTCCAAGACGCGGGGGTCGAGCCCTGTCGTGGCATTGTTATCGAGGTAGATTCTTTTCATCACTCAATTTGGACAAGAAGAAGAGTGATATTATCATTTCCCCCCTTTTCCAGGGCGGCTTCGACGAGTTTTTTCCCATTTCTTCGAAAGAAAGGGGGAGGCGAGGATGGCGGCGATCTTATTTTCGCGACATAGTCGGAAAGTCCATCGCTGCAAAGCATATAAATATCTTTAGAACGCAAGGGGATCACGCCGATATCGGGGAGGACGGAGGGAGCTGGGTGCCGATGGCGCGCGGTGATGACATTGCGCGGAGCAGGGAAGGGGCTGGCCTTCCGTCTCTTTGGTCCATGGGTATGGCGCAGGGAGTGGTCTTCGGTCAGCTGGTCGAGCTCTTCGCGATAGCGGTAGAGGCGGCTGTCGCCGATGTGCCCGTAGACCAAAACATTTCTTCGATCACAAAGCAGGAAAGCGTCGTGCCCATTCCTGAGTAGGGCGGGTGCTTGCGCCGGGCCTCAAAAACTTTTCCGTTGGCGGCGGCGATCGCCTCTCGTCAAAGCGACAGGCATCCTCCATTTTCGCATCATCGGGGAGGGCGTGTATCGATGCGCACATGCTCTCGACGGCAATAGAGCGGCGACCTCGCCGGCGTTGTGTCCGCCCATCCCATCTGCAAGAAAATAGAATTGTTTGTCGGGAAGCTCGCCCAAACATCTTCGTTATTTCTGCGCACAAGCCCAATGTCGGAGATCCCAAAATATTCTACTTTAAAGGGGTGAACTTCATGGTTGCGCAATTTTCCCCATGAATAATATTTCCTGCGACTTTAAATCGACGATGAAGAAGAGGAAGGGGTGGTTGGCGTTCATGGGGACGGGAGGTGTTTTATCGATAATAGAGGTCGCACTGATTCCGGCAGCCGTTGCTGCTGCTGCGGTGACCCCCTGCTCATCCAGGACGAAGAACGCCTCGTGGAGCACCTTGTTCGCGCATTCCATCGATCCCCGCAAAGTTCGCGTTCTCGTCGAAGGCATCCTCCATACCCAGTTTTATGAGTAGGCTCGTTCAAGTTCAGCCGGCTGTTTAAACGGAACCTGGGCAGTTTGAGATCGACGCGTTGCGGCGCCAGAGAAGAGAGCCAGTTGTCGAGTTCATCGGAGAGCTCGCTCGCAAGGACGGAAAAGTTCTCTGCCGATTTAGGCAGCAGAACAACCAGTGCAAGGGTCCCTTCTCCCTGGGATGTTCCGAGAAAAGGGAAGGGCGGCCGCCTGCATCAGGTCGTTTTCATAGTAGAGAATACTTCCCACCTGGTGCATCATCTTCACATTCATGCTGGTGTCGGCGGTAGGTTGGAAAGGCCAGTCCTGTGTCGACCTCAGATCGAACGGCTGGGCCCAGTTGCCTTCAAAGTAGACAGCATTGGTGAGCATCAGCTTCGTCGTCGCGGTGACGTCCCCTTTAGACAAAAGCTCGGGGATTTTATTTTGGGTGTTCTGGGCCGTCCAGGCGTTGATCGTCGCCATCGCGTTGTCTGGCAGGGAAAAATTGAGTTTGCCCAGCTTGGCCTTGAACTGCTCTTCAAGCGCATAACGGAAGTCGGTCAGAATGAAGATCCCCTGGTCGACCCACGCCGCGTTCGCAATATTCAGCTGGTAAGTTTTCTCCGCGCCAGCTTTCGGCAGAAGCGATTGATTGAGGGAAAAGGAGGTCTTTGCGAGGTTCTTCCGCTCCACTTCCAAATTCAGCGCCTTCTGCATCTCTATGGCGGTGTCCCCACGTGCGCCCAGATAGACCATGCTGAGGCAATTGGCAATGGAATAGGGGGAGAAGACCAGGTTCTCATCCTCCGCGGCAAGGTCCGGATAGAGAGAAAAGGCAAACTGGGAGTGGTCCTCCGACAGCTGGGCGAGGTCCTCGCTCAAAGCGGAAAAGAGGGGAGAAGAGACCAGCACCGTCCCCATAGAGAGCAAAGCTGCCGTCATTTTAAGTGTAAAAGACATAGGAGGCCTCCATCCAAAACCGGTTACATACCCTCCCAACGATACCCTTCAACGCTTCTGATGGCCAGCTTTTTATTCCGGGAAAAACAAAATCCGGAATGTGCTCACCGCATTGAAGGTCATATGCAATCCGATCGAAGCGAAAAGAGACGCCTGCCTCTCATAGATGAATCCCAGGAAGAGGGCGAAGCAGAACAGAGTGGCGACAAGCGAGATGTTGCCGATCCCCTGGCTTGGCGATAAATGGAAAAGGGAGAAGCAGAGCGCTGACAGGGCAATCGCCTGGCGCGTGGGCATGTAGCGCTTAAAGTAGTTCTGGAGACACCCCCGGAAGAGGAATTCCTCAATGACCGGCGCTGCGAGCAGAATGGTAAAGATGGCGACCGCCAGCATCGGAGGCGATTCCAGGGTGGTCTTCAGGTAGCGCACAGCCACCTGCTCGTAACCCTCAAAATGGAAGAAAAAATAGAGGATCATGTCGGCGATCTGACCGATGACAACGACCAGGGGAAAACTGATGATCCATGTCAAAACCCCTATTAAAAAGTCGATCCCGACAGGTTTTGGATGGGGGATAGTCCTGTCTTTCCAGATCCATCCGAACATCCGCGGGTTCTGCGCCCTGGAATAGAGATAAAAAAGCAGAAAGATCATGACCAGCATAAGCAGCTGGAGCCACCCCAAAAAAGCGGAAGGGGGATTGTTCCCCGAAAAGGTGCGGTACAGGGCTACGACCATTGGGGCAACGGCCATTGTCATCCCCAAATAGATCCCGAAGGTTGCAAGCACAGTCTTGAGAAAGACAGGATTATGGGGCCTTTCTCTTCCCGGGGGCAAGGAGAAGAACCCCTGTTTATGGGCGAACCAGAGCAGAACGAACCCGAGCAGGCCGAAGAGCACAATCATCTGGTAGAAATCCCCGTACCCCTGCACCTTTTTCCCCTACTCTTTGGATAGCGTCAAAATGTAATCCTCGACCCTTTTAGCGATATCTTTGGTGAAGTTTCCATGCGCAAGTCCAAGCGGGGAGATGTTAAACGTTTCCTCGCCCCAGGAGACCTGGTAGAAATTTTCCTGCGTGAACGGGCGGGGAATGAAGTGGCTGTCGTGGATCAGCTCTTGCAAAATCACCCTCGGCTCATTCCCCTTCAGCTCGATCACCCGCACCCGCATGCTCATTTTCAGATCGGCGCTGCAGTTTCTCGGATCCACACCCTTCTTAAAGGCATGATTCAAAACCTCTTCATGCTCGACCAGTTCGAGGAAAACGACAAACTGCTCCTCCTGAAACGCATGTTTGACCCAGGTAATGTCCGCACCGAACGGGTTGTTTCCCTCCGCCAATTTCTTCGTCTTCGCCCTCACTTTGGATCCGGGATTGAGGACCAGGCGGCCTTGCTGCGCAAAATGCTGGTAAAGGGCCGAAGAGAGCTCATCGGAGAGGCTCCAATCGAAACTGGTTTTCGTGCTATCGATAACGGGCACCACAGTGACGACGGGTTTCCCCTTCACTGGAGATTGCTGGTAAGCCTGATTGCCGTTTGAGGAATTGTCGCTGCATCCTGCAGCTACGAGCGCGAAAAGCGCTGCGCTAATGATCGTACGTGACATGGGAGTCCTCCATTTTTAGCTCAAGATAACAAATGCGCGAGTTTCATCAAAGCCCATCGTTACGATTGATCTTTCAGGGAATGGAGGGCTGCGGTGTTTGGCGCGCATCTCTCCCTTCAAATCATGCCACCTGGGAGTGCTAAATAATTGTTTTTTAATTGTTATAGATGTAAATTTCTTTCACATAAAATAAGAAGTGAGAGGTGATTGTGCCTTTGGTTCCAAATGCTGCTTCCGGCGGGGTTTCCCCCCTGTCAACCCTGCCAGCGAATGAGAATGGGCCGCTTGAAAGAGTTTTTGGAAATGTAGGTCTAAAAGGGATGGTTGCCCTTTCTTCCGTTAGTAAACTCATCAGGTCTTTTGTATTCGATTCTGGTCCAGACAGTATGGGTGGACGTCTGTGGAGAGACATACCTGAGTTCCAGTGGACGGACTATTTAAAACAGCATGCCAAATGTTCGGTGATCGACCAAGAGGTTTGGAGAACCAGCCCCAAGCTGTCACAATTTTTAGACACGAATGGTCTGGAAGGTACCACCGGAACCCCTAGGTCTTAATCTGCACAAAGATGCGCTTCCAGGCTTGAAAGCCTTTAATTCCTTGAAGATCGAAGACGATGCCGGGATGACGTACATCGTAATGCCAAAGGGGGTTACATGGCGCATGCTGAGCGACCTGCTCGCTCAAGCTCTGGGCAAGCCAACATGTTTTACGTACATGAATCGAACTTTCCCTGCAACGTATTGGGACATTCCTGTTGAGACGGCCTACGCATTTTTCATTACAAATTATGTTATTGAAAATAGCAGAATGCCTTCCCGTCAAAAGCGTATAGAACTCTTAGGCCAAAACGGCTGTGAAGTGATTGATGGTTTCGAGCAACTTGCACTTCTTTCTCTGACATACATTGTTTCCCAAGAGCAATCAACATCAGGAATGGGTGTTCGCTTGTATAACGACGATCAGTCGACTTATACGTGTGTGCGGATTAATAACTTGTTTTTTGAATTTGGGGGCTTCTCCCGGGACGGCCTCCATATCCCTCGCCGCCAATACGACGGCGAAGTCCTCGGCGCGGGCGCCCTGCGAAGGCTCGGGCCACTCTAGTACAGCATTTCAAAAGTTTTTGGAATAATTTGACCCATCTTTTACCGCAGCTCGCACTCTCGAAAAACCTGTCTACATTCTCATGTATGCCTGGTTTTTCGAGAGCGTAATCTGCGCTGATATCTGGGCACAAATTATTGCAAAAAATTTTGTGACAGACTACTAGGAATTCGGCTGGGAAGGCCGGCGATAGCCGGTTCTAATTAATTGCATAATAGAGATTGGATAATTATGGCGTCAGTTTCAACTGCTAATTCAGGCGAGGTTTTCCCCCTGTTAACCCTGCCAGGGAATGAGAACGGGCTGCTTGAAAGGGTTTTTGGAAATGTAGGTCTAAAAGGGATGGTCGCCCTTTCTTCTGTTAGCAAACTCATCAGGTCTTTTGTATTCGATTCTGGTCCAACCAGTATGGGTGGACGTCTGTGGAGAGGCATGAACGATTCTGCGTGGACGGGCTATATAAAACAGCGTGCAAAATGTTCGGTGATCGACCAAAACATTTGGAGAACCAGCCCCAGGCTGTCACAATTTTTAGCCGAGAACGGTCTGGAGGTGCCGCCTGAACGCTTAGGTCTCGATTGGCGCAAAGATGTGCTCCCAGGTTTGAAAGCTGTTGATTCTCTTAAGATCGAAAACGATGCCGGGATGACGTACATCGTGGTGCCCAAGGGGGTTACATGGCGCATGGTGAACGGCCTGCTTGCTCAAGCTCTGGGCAAGCCAACGTGTTTTAAGTACATCACGCAATGTGTCCCTACAGCGTATTGGGATATTCCTGTTGAGATGGCCTACGCATTTGTCATTACAAATTCTGTCATTGAAAATAGCAGAGGAGCTTCCCTTCAATGGCGTATAGAACTCCCAGGTAAAAACGGCTGTGAAGTGATTGATGGCCTTGAGCACCTTACACTTCTTGCTCTGACATACATTGTTACCCAGGAGCAATCGACATCAGGAAGGGGTGTTCGTCTATATAGAAATGATCCATGGACTCTTACATGTGTGCGGGTTAATGACTTGATTTTTGAAATTGGGGGCTTCTCCCTGGACGGCCTCTACGTCTACTACTACGGCAACGTCGACCCACGCGGCTCTGGGGCCCTGCGGAGGTTCCGGCCACTTCCACTTGGATCTTCTTGACCCTTGGCAGCGGCCATTGCTTTTTTGGTTCCTTTTGGAAGTCATCGGCGAAGCTGGTGGTGGAACTGGGCGGGATATGATTCATTAAAGCGCCGCGTTTTGAGTGCGCTTCCAGGGAACAGGGGCTGCGGTGTTTGGCGCGCATCCCTCTCCTCAAATCATCCCCAATGGATATTTTACGGGGGGTATTTTATACCACACTCGGACAGAAACCTGGAATTTGGACCGCTTCATAAGCCCCGGGGTTGAACGATCGCAAACGGGTCCATATTGTTAATATTAACCCGTTTGCGATCGTCCAACCGCGGGAGCTTTCGCGCTGGTCCAAATCCAGGTTTATGGCCGAGTGTGGTATAACCATTTTTGGCTGAAATACGGAGGTTGTTTTCGCAAATCTTTAATATTAAATGCTTAATGGAAGTTTTGATGTTTGGCTGGAAGCATGATAGTAATAAACAAATTGGTTTTTAGTTATTATTTATGTAGAATATGTTTCAAATAAAACAATAAAATCGATGTGATCATGTCTTCAGCTTCAAATGTTACTTCCGGCGAGGTTTTTCCCCTGTTAGACCAGGCAATGAATAGGAACGGGCTGCTTGAGCGGATTTTTGAATATGTAGGTCCACAAGGGCTGGGCGCCCTTTCTTCCGTTAGCAAACTCATCAGGTCTTTTGTGTTCGATTCTGGTCCGGACAGTATGGGTGGACGTCTGTGGAGAGGTCTGAACGACTCTGAGTGGACGGACTATTTAAAACTGCCTGCAAAATGTTCGATGATCGACCAAGGGGTTTGGAGAACCAACCCCAGACTGTCACAATTTCTAATCGCGAATGGTCTGGAGATGCCAGAAAGCTTAGGTCTTGATTGGCGCATGGATGTGCTCCCAGGTTTGAAAGCTGTTGATTCTCTTAAGATCGAAAACGATGCCGGGATGACGTACATCGTGGTGCCCAAGGGGGTCACATTTCGCATGCTGAGCGGTTTGTTCGCTCAAGCATTGGGCAAGCCAACGTGTTTTGAGTTCATTTCGTCATCTGTCTCTGCAGCGTATTGGGACATTCCTGTTGAGACGGCCTACGCATTTGTCATTACAAATTCTGTTATTGAAAATAGCAGAAGAACTCCCCTTCAAAAGCGCATAGAACTCCCAGGAAAAAACGGCTGTGAAGTGATTGATGGCATTGAGCAACTTGCACTTCTTGCTTTGACATACGATAAGGGCGTTCGCCCGTATAACGATGATCCATGGATTTATACGTGCGTGCAGATTAACAACTTGTTTTTTGAATTTGGGGGCTGCGCCCAGGGCGGCCTCTTCGTCTACCTCCACTACGCCTACGACTTAAGCGGCGCGGGAGCCCTGCGGAGGTTCCGGCCACTTCCACTTGGATCTTCTTGACCCTTGGCAGCGGCCATTGCTTCTCTGGTTCCTTTTGGAAGTCATCGGCGAAGCCGCTCCCAAATTCCATTAGAACTTCTGTAAAACCATCCATTAGCCCAGGCACCTCAAGCCCTTACTCTATGCGATCCATTTGCACTTACAGCGCTTTGGCGATGAAGGCGGAGTACTCGGGGAGGTCGTAGGTGTCCTTGAGGGGCTGGGCGTCCCTGGGGCGTTCGCTGAAGTCGTCTGGGGAGGGGAGGGAGGTGTCGACGATCCGGTACCACTTCTTGCCGTGGGGAGGCTCGGGGAGCTGGATGTGGGCGGAGTTGTACTGGGCGTTGAAGGCGATGTAGAGGTGCTCCTCGCGGGCTTGGTCCTTTAGTGTATAGGCGATGAAGCGGTTGTCCTCTCCCCAGTTGGCTTCCATGGGTTTGAGGCCGTGCCAATCGATATCGGAGGAGGAAGGGAAGTCTTTGCGCTGGATGAGGGGGTGCTGCTCGCGAAAGTGGATCATCAGGCGGTGGAACCGGACAAATCCTTTCTCTCTTTCGAGCTTGTCCCACAGGAACCAGTTGAGTTCGTTGTCCTGGCAATAGGTGTTGTTGTTGCCATTGCGTGTATGGCCATACTCATCGCCCATGAGGATCATGGGGGTGCCGATGGCAACGAGGAGGGCGGTGTGGAGGTTTTTTATTTGCCGGTCGCGGAGGTGGAGGATTTTTTGATCGCCCGTCTCTCCTTCGTGTCCGCAGTTCCAGCTGTCGTTGTCATTGCTTCCGTCCCGGTTCTCTTCGCCGTTGGCCAGATTGTGTTTGTCCTGGTAGCTGACGAGGTCCCTTAGGGTGTAGCCGTCGTGCGCGGTGATGAAATTGATGCTGTGGTAAGGGCGGCCATCTCTGCCGTAGAGGTCCTGCGATCCTGTCATCACTTTTGCAAATTCTCCCGATTGTCCCGAGGTGCCTTTGATGAACCTGCGGACGACATCCCTGTATTTTCCATTCCACTCGTACCAGCGCCCTTTGCCGGGGAAGGAGCCGACCTGGTAGAGGCCGCCGGCATCCCAGGCTTCGGCGATCCACTTCACGTTTGAGAAGGCGGGGTCGTTGGTCATCGCATCGATGACGGGGGGATGGGGGAGGGGAGCGCCATTATCTGCGCGGGTCAAACAGGAGGCCAGATCGAACCGGAACCCGTCGATGTGCATCTCATTGATCCAATAGCGGAGAGAATCGATGATGAACTGGACGACAGCGGGGTGGTTGGCGTTGACGGTGTTGCCTGTGCCTGTGAAATCGAGGTAGTGTCCTTCGGAGCCGACCATGTAGTAGACGCAGTTGTCGATCCCCTTAAAGGAGAAGCTGGGGCCTTTTTCATTCCCTTCGGCCGTGTGGTTGTAGACGACGTCGAGGTAGACCTCGATCCCGTTTTTGTGCATCTCCCTGACAAGGGTGCGGAATTCGTCGATCGCCGACGTCCAGCCGTGGGAGGCGGAGAACCGGTTCATGGGGGTAAAGAAATTGATCGTGGAATAGCCCCAGAAGTTTTTAAGTTTCTCTCCCGTAAGAGGGTTGGTGCGGTCGTTTCCACATTCATCGAACTCAAAGATCGGCATCAGTTCGATGGCGTTGACTCCAAGGCTCTTGAGGTAAGGGATTTTATCGATGATGGCAAGGTAGGTGCCTGGATGGACGACGTTGCTGGAAGGGTGCTCAGTGAAGGCCCGCACGTGCATTTCGTAGATGACCAGTTTTTCCGCAGGGATTTTAGGGGGGATCGAGCCTTCCCAGTCGAAGGGGACGTCGAGGATCACTTTTCCGCGGGGGATCACCCCTTCGTCTTCTTCGACAAGGTGTTTTCTTCCCCACTGGTGGCCCGTGTTGAGCCCTCGGGCGTAGGGGTCGGAGACGATGTTGTCAGGATCGAAGAGGTTGCGCGGATCTTTAGGGCCGGTGAGTTTGTACCCATACTCGATGGAAGTTCCAAAGTGGTCCTGCAGCAGGATGTGCCAGATGAAGCCGGTGCGGTTGACATCGGGGTCCAGGGGGACCTCAAGGAACGGGTGTTTGGAATCGGGAGAAAAGAGGCAGAGAGTGACGCCGGTGGCATGCTCGGAAAAGAGGGCGAAGTTGACCCCTTTGCCTCTCGGGGAGACTCCCAGCGGAGAGGGGGTTCCCCTTTCCCATGTGATTTCATCTGCTTTTAAATGAGTCATATGTTGATAATTCTTAGTCGCTTATGTTGTTATTTGGCCAGGTTAAAAATTCAAATTAGCATAGAACTATTTTTACAGGCAATAAAATGTAAAAATTAAATTGCGAATAACATTGAAAGTCATTGTTTGATTTGTTAAAATTATATTAAGAACGCGGAAATTTTCCACGTCCGAAGGGGGTTCAGATTCCTGCGGAACTGGAATTTTTTTTGGTTGCTATTATTCAGGGCACATCGCAAACTGCCTCAAACTGATAATGGCACACATTTTGTGAGTGAACGAGTTGGGCGTAAAAGAAGTGCACGAAAAAATGTGTGAAACACTGTACTAAATCCAAAATTTTAGAGTTTAAGAAGGAGGACTAATCCATGTCACTGGAAAATGCCAGACAAAATCTTAAGGAATTCGGTAAAGAGCTCAATCTAGAATTGGCATTTGACGAAAATCACACCTGTATTTTGGGGATCGATAATACCTTTTCCCTGCACTTGACCTTTGAGCCTAATTCAGACCGTCTTTATCTTTATTCTCCCATTTTGGATGGACTTCCCAAGGATTCCACCATCCGCCTCCGTCTCTACGAATCCCTGCTTGAGGGAGCGATGCTTGGCGGCCAAATGGCAGGCGGCGGGATCGGGGTTGCAGTTCCTGAGGAGTTGATCCTCATGCACGCCGTCCTCGAGATGGGCGTGGGTTCAGACCCTTCTTCTCTTCGCCGTTTCGCACCTCTCTTCGTTGAGGCGGTCGAGCGTTGGAGGCTCAAGGCGAAGGATATCTGCGAAGGGCGCGATGTCGCTCCCAAAGAGCCAGGTATTCCCGGCGGCATGCCAACTCCCGGCGGCAAGCCCGGCGAGCGCTTCATCAAGATCTAAGCCATATCCGATTTCCGCTCATAAAAACTCCTCCGGCGAGAGATCGCTTGGGGAGTTTTTTTTATTCCCTCCGAGCCCGAGCCAGTCTCCGAGCAGCGTTTTGGCATAAAACGGTAAATTAAACCACCGAGTACACCGAGAGCACCGAGAAGAAAATTTTGACTTTGGTTTTTCTTCTCTCGGTGCTCTGTCGGTGGTAAACTAGGCTCGAGCGCGGCTAAAGGATTTGCCTGATTTCCAGTGGGGAGTTTTTTTTATTCCCTCCGAGCCCGAGCTAGTCTCCGAGCAGCGTTTTGGCATAAAACGGTAAATTAAACCACCGAGCACACCGAGAGCACCGAGAAGAAAATTTTGACTTTGGTTTTTCTTCTCTCGGTGCTCTCGGTGTACTCGGTGGTAAACTAGGCTCGAGCGCGGCTAAAGGATTTGCCTGATTTCCAGTGGGGAGTTTTTTTTATTCCCTCCGAGCCCGAGCTAGTCTCCGAGCAGCGTTTTGGCATAAAACGGTAAATTAAACCACCGAGCACACCGAGAGCACCGAGAAGAAAATTTTGACTTTGGTTTTTCTTCTCTCGGTGCTCTCGGTGTACTCGGTGGTAAACTAGGCTCGAGCGCGGCTAAAGGATTTGCCTGATTTCCAGGAGGGAGGAGTGGAGTTCCCTGTCGGAGGCTTCGAGCCGCTTCTCGATCTGTTTGATCCCTGTCATGACGGTGGAATGGTCTCTGCTGAAGATCGAGCCGATCCCCTGGAAAGGGAGCCTGAGCTCATGGCGGCAGAGGTACATGGCGATCTGGCGGGGTAGGGAGCAGTCCTGGCTCTGGGATTTGCCGAGGAGGTCTTCCTGGCGGATCCCGTAGATGGAGGCGACGGAGGCGATGATCTTATCCGGGCTCAAGGCCGTTTTTTTCTCTTCTTCTTCGAGGTCGGCGAGGATTCTTTGTACGGACGCTGGGTCGAGGGTTGCAGCGGAGCTTCTTGCATTGAGGTGGCTGCGGAGGATGAGCGCTTCGAGGGCGCGATGCAGCGATCTCGCGCTGGGGAAGGTTGTGATCAGGTAGTCGAGAACTTCATCTGTGAGAGGAAATTGAAATCCTTCGCACCGTTTTTGCAGGACCTGTTTGAGGTCGGGGCCTGAGAGTTTTTCCAGGTGGATGTTGATCCCCCACTCGAAACGGGAGACGAGGCGGGGTTCGATTTCTTTGAGGAGGGCGGGAGTGCAGTTGGCCGAGAGGATCACCTGCCGGCCCGATGTGTGGAGGGTATTGAAGGTGTGGAAAAACTCTTCCTGGGTGGCGTCTTTGCGGGAGAAGACGTGGACGTCGTCGATGAGGAGGATGTCGGCGTGGCGGTAGGCTTTGCGGAAGACCTGCATTTCTGAGCCGCGGATGGCGGCGACGACGTGTTCGGTGAAGGTCTCTGCCCTGGCATAGAGGGGGTTTAAGCCGCGGCCTTTGAAGGCCTGGGCAAGGGCCATGAGCAGGTGGGTTTTTCCGGAGCCCGATCCTCCCCAAAGGTAGATGGGGTTGAAGGCGCCGAGCGCAACGCTCGGGGCGGTGTACTTTTCTGTTTGGGGATCATATCCAGTCAATTCAGAGAGGAGTTTGAAGAGGATTTTATTCGTTTCCCCCGGGACAAAATTTTCGAGGGTGAGCGAGGGGTCGATCTTGTCCAGAAAGTAGTGGACGGCCTGTGGCGATGGGGATTTTCCTGTTTTGCTTTTCGCGGGGGCTTGCGCGGGAGGGGTTTTTAGTTCCCCTACGGAAATGTGGACTTTGACGGGGCGGAAATTATTGTTGAGGAGCTTGGACTTGAGGGTGGGTCGGAGATGTTCTTCAAACCAGAGGACCTGGAAGGAGTCTTTGGCTTCGAGGTAGAGGTTGCCCGAGTCGAAGTGGACGACCTTCATGGTGCGGAGCCACTTCTCGACAACATCTTTGCCGAGAAGGGGCTCCTGCTTGAGTAGAAAATCGTCCCAGGCCTGCATGGCGCTCCATAATGCTATTTTTTCTGCATTCTACGGGACATCACCCATTGTTGCAAGATGCCAAGTCCCATGGAGGAGAGCCAGTAGAGGTTAAGTCCTGAGGGGAAGTGGTAGAACATCACCGTAAAGACGATGGTCATGATATTTCCCATAACTCTCTGCTGTTTCTGCTGGTCTGTCATGAGGCTCTTGTCTTTGGGTCCCGTCGCGCTGAACCGCTGCTGTGCCCACATCACGCCGCCGAGGAGGAAAGGGAGGAGGTGGAAGTCGGTGCCAAAGAAGAAGAGGGGGTAGTTCCAGCTGAACAGGATGTCGGGGGCTGTGAGGTTGTCGATCCATCCGGGAATGAAGGAGGCGCCGCGGAGCTCAAAGGTCGACTTGAGCAGATCGAACATCCCGATCAGGAAGGGGAGCTGGATCAATAGCGGGAAGCATCCGGAGAGGGGGTTGACCCCTTTTTCCTTGTAGAGGTTCATGATCTCCATCTGGGCGCGCTTGGGTTCTTTTTTGTAGCGCTCCTGGATGGCGGAGACTTTGGGGGCGATCTGCTGCATTTTGAGGGTCGATTTGATCGACCAGGCGTTCAGGGGATAGAGCATGACGCGCAGGGCGATGGTGAGCAGGATGATCGAAATGCCCCATGAGGAGGTGAACTTGTAGAAGAGCTCCATCAGAATGAAGAGGAACCTGGCAAAGGGCTCGGAAATGAAGGTGAGCCAGCCGTGGAAGCTGAGCGCGGAGATGTAGTCGGGGTTATAGCCTGTAGTTGGGTCGGAGAAGGCAGCATCGACTCTTTTCAGGATATCTCCTTCCAGAGGCCCTGCGTAATAGTGGAACGAGGTGGTCTGAGCTCTTAAGGGGAGCTGGAAATCGTAGCCTGGGTATTTTTCTGCAGGGTAAGGGTGGTATTCGGGATCGACGATCGAGAGGCGGCTGGGGTCTACCACTCCGGAGATTTTGCAGGCGCGGTAGCCGGGAGGGATCTCGGTTAGGGGATCGAGGATCAGCCCGAAGAAGCCGTTGCCGCTGCAGACCCAGTCGGGGTAGATGCTGGTCGACACGGAGCAGTCTTTGGGAAGGGAGAGGGATTCTACGGCTCCCTTATTGTTGCTCTTGGTGTAGCGGTAGGTGAGCGATGGGGCAGGGTTGTCGGAGATCAGTTCGACTTCCGGGACGCCGGTTGTGACCCACAGGCCTCGTCCATTGCCGTCGATTTTGATCGTGGCGTCGATCACATAGGGGGCTTCGTCGGAATTTTTGGGGAAGGTGAAGAGCTTGGTAATTTTTCTGTCGGAATCGATAAGTTCGAATTCGATCAGGTCTTTTTCGAGTCTTTTGAGGGTAAAGATTTTGTGCTGGATGTCGTCGTTGTCCGATGTAACGCGGAGAGCGTACTGGCGGATGGGGGATTTGACGGCTTGCGGGTCTCTTGGGTTGATCAGGGTTCTGCGCAGAAGCGGGTAGTAGCCGCCGAGGGTGGGCTGGTCGATCTTATGGACGCCGTCTCCCTGATTGATGTAGTAGGGAAAGGAGGGGAAATGGGCGTTTACTTTGTACTGCTCCTGGAAGGTCCTGTCAAAGTCGATGGGGCGGACGAAGCTTTTGGTATTCTCTTTGGTCTGGAAGGGGAGGTTGATCTCGGCAATGGCCCCTCCGACGTTGGAGAAAACGACCTGCTGGTAGGCATTTTCGAGGACGAAGAACTGCTCGTTGGAGAATTTGGGCACATTGGACTGGGGCTTTTCCTCAAGTTCCATGGCGATCTGCTGTTCGGCCGCAACATGCTGTTTGGGTGGGGTGGGCTGGGAAGGGGGTGGCGTGCTTTTGGAGAACCACTGGTTCACAAAGAAGAGGGCAACAGTCAGGGCAACAACAAAAATGAGGGAGCGTCTGTCCATAGGGGAGTAACCTTTTTGAATATGTTGGCCGAGTTTAGCAAAACTGAGAAATTAAACCCAGTGGCTTACGGCCTTGTTGCATAAATCGGTAAATTAAACCACCGAGCACACCGAGAGCACCGAGAAGACAGGTTTTTTTATCCTGCCTATCCGTGTAAATTGCTGGAGGGCTTGCATGCTATACCACACTCGGCCATAAACCCATTAGACGGATAGGCAGGATAAAAAAAACAAAGTAATTTTATTAAATAACCCTGACAGAGTGGCAATTTTCAAATAGCTCTGTCGATTTAAAATATGAATTTCTACTCGGTGCTCTCGGTGTGCTCGGTGGTTTAATTTGTCGATTTATACAACGTCGCAGCTTACCGCTCCTGCTGGTAGTGGCGCCTTTGTTCGAGGTGGGCGAGGAAGCCCTGGAAGGCGCTGGTCGAGCGGAGATAGCTCTGTCGATTTAAAATATGAATTTCTACTCGGTGCTCTCGGTGTGCTCGGTGGTTTAATTTGTCGATTTAAAATATGAATTTCTACTCGGTGCTCTCGGTGTGCTCGGTGGTTTAATTTGTCGATTTATACAACGTCGCAGCTTACCGCTCCTGCTGGTAGTGGCGCCTTTGTTCGAGGTGGGCGAGGAAGCCCTGGAAGGTGCTGGTCGAGCGGAGATAGCTCTGTCGATTTAAAATATGAATTTCTACTCGGTGCTCTCGGTGTGCTCGGTGGTTTAATTTGTCGATTTAAAATATGAATTTCTACTCGGTGCTCTCGGTGTGCTCGGTGGTTTAATTTGTCGATTTAAAATATGAATTTCTACTCGGTGCTCTCGGTGTGCTCGGTGGTTTAATTTGTCGATTTATACAACGTCGCAGCTTACCGCTCCTGCTGGTAGTGGCGCCTTTGTTCGAGGTGGGCGAGGAAGCCCTGGAAGGCGCTGGTCGAGCGGAGATTGTCTAGCCAGTCGTCCTGGAGGACCTCATCGAGGGGGGGAGGGCATGGGACTTTAAGGCCCGGATGAGGCAGTCCATGCCTCTTTCGCAGTCTCCGGTCAGGGAGTAGAGGCAGGCGAGGAAGTAGTGGGTCTGCAGGTTGCCAAGGCGCATCGCTTGGAGCATTTTTTGCTCTGCGTCGCGGAAGTGCAAGTCGGCCTCGGCGCTGTCGTGGCTGTGGGTCGCGATGTAGATCAGGGTCGTCGCCCAATCGATGAGGACGATGTCGTTCTCGTCATCGTTTTTCATCGCGAGCCGGTAGTGGTGGATGGCGCGGAAGAAGTGGTCCGACTCAGAGGTGAGGTCGCCCAGATGGGACAGGGAGAGGGCGAGGTGGTGGTGGACCTGCTGGAAGTCGGGGTCGATCATCAGGACGTGGGAGAAGATTTCGATGGCGCGCTGGTAATAGTACTCCTCTTCGTAGAAGTCGCCGAGGGCATCCTGGGTGCAGGCGTAGTGGAAGAGCCAGTCGGGGTGGAGGTAGATGGCGTTTTTCTGGGTGCTGAGGAGGCGCTCGAACTGGAGCGATGCTTCGTCCAGCCAGGTCTGTTCGTGGGTCATCTCGCCGAGTTTGTAGAGGGCGGCGGCGTAGTCGTAGAGGTAGTAGGTCGAGGGGTGCAGGTCGATGGCCTTGATGAAGAACCTTAAAGACAGCTCGAGGTTCTCCGGATTGCTCTCCAGGTCTCCGAGGAGGGAGTAGGTCCAGCCGATCGCATGCCAGTGGCGGTAGCAGGTGCGGTCTATGGAGAGGCCTTCCTGGAAATTTTCGATCGCCTGGTAGTAGTAGTCGCTATCTTCAAAGTAGTGGCCGAGGGACTGCATGCAGATCCCATAGCTGTACCAGATCTCGGGATCGCCCTCGTCGAGCTCGAGCGCGTGCAGGATCTTGTCCTGGCCGTCGTTGATGCAATCGAGGCGCTCCGTATGGTGTCCGAGCAGGGCCAGGGACTCTCCCCATACGGCAAGGAGGGGCGGGGAGTCGGCATCAATGGAATAGGCGCGCTGGCATTTGTCGATGCAGTGGCGCAGCCGCTTCACATCGGCGCTCCGCTTGGCAGCGCCGCAGAGGAATTTTGCCCAGTTCAGCCAGATCCCGCTGTCCAGGGGGGCGAGCCGGGTCGCTTTATCGTAGCAGTCGTTAGCCTGGGCGTAGTGGTCTTCGTCGTGGGTTTGCGCGTAGAGCTCTTCGAGCGCCTCGGCGAGCAGGCACCAGCTTTCGGTGGACTGCGGGCCCAGCGTCACGGCGGTGCGCAGGTACTGGACGGCCTGGAGGTTAAAGCGCGGGTCGTTGATCTGAGAGGAGAATTTCAGGCAGGCATACCCGTAGTCTTTCCAGAAGTCGTAGGGGAGTTTGTCATCGAAGGAGTGGGAGAGTTTGAACGCTTCGATCGCCAGGTTGCAGTCGAGGGCCTCTCCGGAGTGGTCCGCCAGGTGGGTGAAGACGATGCCGAGGTCCCAGTAGAGCTCGGAGAGGGCATCCCTTCCCTGGTCTTTCGAGAGGGCGACGGCGCGGTTTAATTTTTCTTTGGCTTCCTTGTAGTAGTGGTGCTCGTTCGTCTGCAGCCCCAAGGCGCACAGGAGGCTTCCCCAGACCTGCCAGGCTTCAAAGTAGTCGGGGTTGAGGGCAGTCGCGGATTTAAATTTTTTACTTGCCAGAAGGAGGATTTTTTCCTGTTCGCTCTCATTGCCGAATTCAAACAGGGAGAGCCCCTGCGAGAAGTAAATTTTTGGATTTGTGGAGCTCTGCCTGAGCGCCGCATCAAAACATTCCAGGCCTCTCGAGAGATCCCCTTTCAATAGCGCGGTTTCTCCCTGGATCATCAGGGAGTCTGCGATGTCGCTGTGCTGTAGACAAAGTTCTTTTTGACACGGAGCGTTTTGCGGCTCCATGTGCCCGGAATCGATGTCGCTCAGCGGGAGGGGGTTCAAGGTGTTCTGGTCCATGGACAACCCGGTTTTGGCACCATTTCCTCCGCAAGCTTGCGGTGGACGCGGTCGGAGAAAAAGGAGCCGATTGTAAAAGAAGCGGATTATAGGAGACCCCCTTTTTTTGGACAATCCAGCATCCTTTTTTGAAGGGGATTTAGCCGGAATTTCCCCGATCGGCCGGCATCTTAAGCTCTCATTGTCAGCTTCTTAATAAATTTTTTCTTTAACATGAAATTAACATTTTTTTAGGGCGTCATTGCATAATTTCAGAGCGATACTCTAGAATGCTCCGTCAAAAGAGGATCGGGATGTTTGTTTATCGTACACGTTTAAGACTTAGAGACACAGACGCCACCGGCGTGCTCTACTTTTCCGAGCAGTTTAATTTTGCGATGGAAACTTTTGAGGAATTTTTGAAGGAGAAAGGGTTCTCTCTCCAGGCGATGACCGCCTCCCCCTATCTGCTCCCCGTCGTCCATGCGGAGGCAGACTATTTCGCCCCTTTGATGGTTGGTGACGAGCTCGAGATTTCGCTTGTGGTCGAACACATCGGGACCACTTCCATCATCCTGCAGTATGTGCTGCGCGACCCCAAACGGGAGATCGAGGTGGGCAGGGCGAAGATCATCCATGTCGTAGTCGACAGAGAGAGCAGAGCTTCTGTTCCTGTCCCCGATTTTCTCAGGGCACTGCTTCAGAATACCCCCTCTTGAGTAATATAATGGCGCCTCGAATAAGTTCACTTACCCAGTCCATCAGTTCCCTTTATGCTATGAAGCGCGCCGACTGTTTGAGCCTGGCGGCGATCCATGAGCATTGCCTGAGTGCGCTCGACCGGGCGGAATGGGAGCGGCAGAATCCAGCGCCGCAAGACTGGAACGGCTGGATCCGCTACCGGTGGGAGAACCTTTTAACGCCAAGTTCTTTTTTCCATGTGATATTGGCCAAAAAAGCGTTCAATGTCCTCCCAGAGGATTGCAAAGAGCATCTTTACCGCCGTATGGCGCTTTTAGATCTTAGCCCAAGGAGGAGGGAGCTGCATGCTTTTGACGATTTGGGGAGGGTCGCATCAGCTATTGAAGGGTTTGCCCGCGAGGTGTTCGATTCTCTGGAACGCGGGCAGCTCAAGATTGCCAGGGAAAAGATCGCTCAAAAATCGGCAGAGAGAGGGCTCCCTGAGGGCCAGAGGGCCAAAAGGCGCCGTATGGATGTCGATTGCGACTCGAAGGTCCTGCTTGAGGCTTTGGGAGAGCTGCCCTCCTACCGCGACAGGATCCTCAAAGCGGTGGATGCCTGGGTGGTCATGGCAGAGTCGGACGGCCGCATAAGACGGCGGATTGAGGCTTTTCTCGATGACAGGGAGTTGAAGGAATTAAATCTTACTGGTCTCAATCTGGAAACTCTTCCCGATATTTTCCATTTTCCCCCTTTTTCCGAAAAACTTGTAAATTTGAATCTGGACACTAACTGTTTTGAGGCATTGCCCCCGACTCTGCGCCATTTGAAGAGCCTGGAGTGGCTTAGTTTGCAAAACAATCAGCTGGACACACTTCCTCCCTGGATCGGCGATTTTTCAGCTCTTGGGTTGCTTAACCTGAGTAACAATCTTTTGCAGAGCCTGCCTTCATCGTTTTGGAGGCTCACGCATTTGTTCTATGTCAATCTCAACGATAACAGTTTTACAGGTTTTCCACGGGAGCTGTGCGAGCTTCCCGAACTGTGTACCGTTATCCTGAAAAACAATGCCGATCTGACTTCGCTTCCCGAAGAGATCTTCCTCCTTTCCGATAGTTGCGAGATCGATCTTTGGGACTGCGGACTCTCCTCCCGGGTGATCCAGGCAATGCGGGCCACGACGGAAGCCTCCGGCTACCTGGGCCCGCAGATCTTCTTCTCTTCAGAAGATGGGATCCCGTACCAGGACTTTCCTGTGGAAGAGTCCCTGGACCTCCTCTATTCCATTATCGGGATCGAGGCCGCCCGTTTTCCCGCTCTTGTCGATGAGAAGATCTCCGAGGGGCATTTGAGACGCTGGCTCTCCCGCCTCATCGACATGGCCGATTTTAAAAATGGAGGCAGGAGCAAAAGAGGGCTTGCGGAAAACATCGTTGCCTACCTGGAGCTTGCCCAGGAAGATCCCCAGTTCCGCACTATCTTTTTCAGCATCATAAAAAAAGCCGCGCAAACGTGCGGGGACAAGATGTCCCTTTCGATTGTGTATTTGGGATTGGCCCACAAGATGGCCACATTTAATCGGCGGCAGATCAAAGCATTCTCCAACTTTTTATTGCGAGGGGTCTTTGCGGTTGACCTGCTGGATCGGCTTGCCCGAGAACGGATAGAACGTGAAAAGAAGACCAGACTGCGCTACGTCGATGAGATCGAGGTCTATCTCGGCTATCCGGTGATGCTGAAGAAGAAACTGGCGCTTCCCATCGATGTGGAGGGGATGCTCTTCTTTAAAACGAGCACTCTTACCCAGGAAGATTTGGACATCGCCGAGCGGCTTGTCAAAGAGAAGCTTAGCGATCGGGCGGCCTGCTGCAGGTTCTTAATCGAGCAGCCTGAGTGGAAGGAAGCCCTGAAAGCCAAATATCCCCAGGATTATGCGGATGTCGAGAAAAAAGGTCGATGCGCTCCTCGATGATGCCATGGAGGCCCCATCAAAAATGCCCGAGGTCGAAAAAGAGAGGGAGCGTCTTTTCTCCGAGCTCACCCTGCGCGCGATTCGATAGAGTTTTTGAGTGCCGCAAGACTGGGTTTAATTCCCATGCCGGGCGGGTAGGGGAGGAGGTCCACCGGGTGTTTGAAGGCGGGAAGTGTGCTCCCCAGCGCTTTCCTGACAGCTTCTAAAGTGTAGGCCTGGGTCCCCCCGATGAACGCAATGGGGCGCTCACCAAACTCAGGATCGGAAAGCGGAATCACGGTCGCGCGTTCGATGCCGGGAAGGGCGCACAGGGCGCGCTCGATCTCTTCGGGCTGGATATTCTCCCCGCCTGAAATAAACTGCCGGTCTTTGCGGCCGAGGATCTCGAGGTTCCCCTCAGGTGTGAATCTGCCCAGATCTTTAGTGGCAAACCAGGCATCTCCGTCCCTTTCTTCCTCTGCATTCAAATACCCTGCAAAGAGGGTTTCCCCCCGGACATGGATCTCCCCATCCACCTCTATTTTCATCTCCCGGTAAGGGAGGACTTTTCCCGCATCGCCATGGGGATTGCACCTGGAGAGGGTAACCAGCGAGCTCATCTCCGTCAGCCCGTAGGTGGTGTAGATGGGGAGGTGCGCCGCCCTCCGAAGAAGATCTGGGGGGGCCGGTGCGCCGCCGAGGAGGAGGCACTTCAAGGAGGGATAGACCTCCCCTTGATTGAGCAGCCGATACAGCTGGGTCGGCACCAGGGACAGGTGGGTAAGGCAGGTCTCCATCGTATCGGAGAGGACGACCGCGGCGCCTGCCAGAAAGCAGCGGAAGAGGATACCGATCCCGCTGACGTGGAAGAGGGGGAGCGACAGGAGCCAGCGGGAAGCGGGGGTCAGTTGAAGCCCTTCAGCTGCGCCGAGGGCGCTAAAGTAGTGGTGGGCCAGAGTGTGACAGGCGATTTTGGGCGTGCCGCTCGAACCTGAGGTGAAGAGGAAGGTCGCAGGGGCCCCAAGCACGAGGGTCGATCCTTTAGAGTCTCCCTGTGCCATCAAGGGAAGTTTTTCCGTCTCAAAAAAGTGGGCCGCTCCGAGGCGCTCAAGCTGATGGGAGATCTGTTCGGGCGGCACTCTCGTGCTTAGGGGGCAGGCGATGGCGCCCAGACGGAAAAGGGCAAAAAAGAGCAGCAGGGTTGCGGGATGGGTGGTAGCGACGAAGGCGACACGCTTCTGCTCCCCAACGCCGTGTCTTTGCAGAAAATGGCACAGGTTGCCAACGGCGCCATCCACTTCCAGGTAGCTCCATATCCTCTCCGCAGTGATCAGCGCGGGGGTTCCAGGGGCATTCCTGGCGTGCTCAGAGAGCGGGCAAGGGATCTGTTCCATGGGCGACCTCAGTGAGATAAATAGGATTAATACCTGGAACCGATGTGCAGCAAAACCTGGGCGTGTTGAAGCAGATCCCCGTGTCCAAAAGATCGTATTCCAAATGCCGGTGGGTGTCGAGCCCGATCAGGTCGCTTGAGCGCCCAAACGCCTGTGCAATCGCAAGGATGTGCAGAAGACCGACGCCGCTCTCGAAGGCGGGGCTGAAGACCACCTTTAGATTGTGCTCTTCCGCATAGGCGACAAAGGGCGCGCACCCCTTCCTGCCGCCGAGGAGGGTGGGCTTGAGGATGAGGGCTTTGAGCTGCGGATGCGCGGCAGGAGGAAAATGGCGGTATTGCACCACCGTCTCATCGAGCGCAAACGGATGGGTAAAGGCGGATAGCTTTCCCGTCTCATGCGTGGGGTCTTCGATGTAATCGAAATCTTGCTGATCGAAGGGGGAAAAAAGTTCTACCGCCTGCCCAAACGTAAAGGCGCTGTTGCAGTCGACCCTCACGCGAAATACAGGGAGTAGCTCCCGGATGACCGCCTGCGCCTCTGGAATCGAAAAGGAGGAGACTTTGAGTTTAACGGTTGTGTACCCCTCTCGCGCTGCCCTTGCCGCCTGCTCCATCACCTCTTCGGGCGTGCCGCTTAAGAGCGCATAGAGGGAAGCCTCCCTGGGAAGCGGCAGGCGGCACAGCGCAGCTTCCAGGCCGCACTGCACGGAGGGGAACAGGTCGAGAGAATGTTCTCCCTTTAAAAAGCGGACGAGCTGCACAGACGCCTCTTCCAGCGTCTCGCGGCTTCTTCCAGGGTAGGGGGCAATCTCTCCCCACCTTGACCCTCCATCCTGTATACCACAATCGGGCATGAACTTGGAATCTGCGGCGTGTAAAAGCTCCCTCGGTTGAACGATTGCAAACGGGTCAATATTAACAATAGGAACCCGTTTGCGATCGTCCAACCCCGGGGCTTTGACATGGTCCAGATCCCAAGTTGCTGCCCGATTGTGGTATACTTCGAGCAGAAGCCCCTTGCGCACAGGTCCTTTTTTAAGCGGGATCGCAAAGGAATAGACTTTCCAATTCACAGCATCCATCCAATACAAAAGAGGAGGGTGTAGAGCCAGAGAAGCTGTCCTGTTTTCCCAAAGAGGGCGTTGAGCTCCCTGGGGTCCCGATTTCTCACAACAGCTCGGACCAAAGGAACTGCGGGAATCAGCACCAAAAGGGCAAGCAGACAAAAGGGGCGAGAGGAGCAAAGAAATAGCACCGGAAGGAGCCCCAACACTATTGAAAATATAAACTGCCCCTTCCCAAACGTCCTACCAAAGCGCACGGGAAGGGTTTTTTTGCCCGCGGCTCTGTCCTCATCGATGTCGCGGATGTTGTTGATGACGAGGATCCCCATCGCAATGGCGCCAGGCCCAAGGCCCGCGAGGATGGCCCCCCACGAGAGGCTCTGGGTCTGAAGGTAATGGGTAATGAGCACGGCGCCGGGCCCATAAAGCAGAAGGACGAAAACATCCCCAAGACCCAAATAAGCGAGCGGAAAGGGCCCTGCGGTGTAGAGGACGCTCAGCAGGATGTAGACCGCAAGCAGGATGCTGATCATCAAACCGCCCCGGTAGATGAGGAAAGCGCCGCTTCCACAGCTCAGCGCAAAGACAAAAAGGATCGCCCGTTTTATCGCCGCCGGAGAGACGAGCCCTGACTGCGTGAAGCGCAGAAATCCTTTGCGCTCCGCCGTATCCGACCCCTTTGATGAAGTCGAAGTAGTCGTTCGTCAGGTTGGTGCCGATCTGGATGCACATCCCGGTGAAAAGGGTGAGCAAAAACAGCAGAAGGTCGAACTTCCCCTCTCCGATGGCAAGGGTCGTGCCGATCAGGGCTGGGCTGACGCTTGCAACGAGCGTCTTGGGGCGGGTGGCGTGGGTCCAGACTTGTACGCGGTTCATGCTGTTCCTTGTTTCAGGGGCGTTTGGGGAAGCGGGTGAAGTCGGGCTTGCGCTTTTCCAAATAAGCCTTGTGCCCTTCCTGCGCTTCTTCCGACATATAGTAGAGGAGGGTCGCATTGCCGGCCAGCTCCTGGAGCCCCGTCTGTCCGTCGCAGTCGGCGTTCAGCGCAGACTTAAGGCAGCGGATCGCAAGAGGGGAGTGCTGGAGGATCTCCAGGCACCACTCGACGGTTGTCTCTTCCAGTCTGTCATAGGGGACGACGCAGTTGACAAGGCCCATATCGAGAGCTTCCTGGGCGGTGTATTTTCTGCAGAGGTACCAGATCTCGCGCGCTTTTTTCTGGCCGACCATGCGGGAGAGGTAGCTCGCGCCGAACCCACCATCGAAGGAACCGACTTTGGGCCCCGTCTGCCCGAAAATGGCATTGTCGGCAGCGACCGTCAGATCGCACACCACATGGAGCACATGCCCCCCGCCGATCGCATACCCCGCGACCATCGCGATCACAGGCTTGGGGCACCCGCGGATCTGCTTCTGGAAGTCGAGGACATTGAGCCGGTGGATCCCCTCTCCATCTGCGTAGCCGGCATCGCCGCGGATCCGCTGGTCTCCGCCTGAACAGAATGCAAGTTTTCCCTCCCCCGTCAGGATGATGACGCCCACCGTCTGGTCATTGCGCGCATCCTCGAGGGCATGCATCATCTCACTCACCGTGAGAGGGCGGAAGGCGTTGCGCACCTCGGGGCGGTTGATCGTGATTTTGGCGATCCCGTTCCATTTATGGTACTTAATGTCGGTATACTGGGCGGATTCTTCCCACAGGGGGGTAATTTTCTCTTCAAGTGTTTGCATCGAGATCTCCTTAAGGCGTGGGAATAGTGCAGGAATTTTGATTCTTTTTTTGAGGAAGTCTAATCCACAGGTCTCGAGATTTCCAGTTCTTTTTTTTACAAAAAAATTATTTTAAAATTTTGTTTTGCGCCGCTTGAACCTATCCTAGTACAGCATTTCAAAAGTTTTTGGAATAATTTGACCCATCTTTTGCCGCAGCTCGCACTCTCGAAAAACCTGTCTACATTCTCATGTATGCCTGGTTTTTCGAGAGCGCAATCTGCGCTAAAATCTGGGCACAAATTATTGCAAAAACTTTTACTAGGATAGGTTCTTAGTACCTGTTTATTTTTATTTCGTTTAATTTGTTCGTGTATTAGAATCATTCGGTAAAATTTTATATCGAGGGATTATGGCTTTTGATCCAACAATAAATGCTTTAAAAAAAAGAGAAAGTGAATCCCACGCCAGACAGGGCGGCGTGCCGTCCATTACACTTTCAGCTTTTTTGCAGTCCGCTTTTAAACTGCCGACGAGTCCGGAAGAGATTGCCGCAGCGGCTAAAAAGCCGGGGGCTTTCCTGGTTCCCAACCTGGAAACGGTTCTTCCCCAGCCTTTTGAATTCGACGAGATTGTTTGGCGCTATAAGGTCGGCCCGTTTTATGGGGAGACGCTCGAAGCTGCCAGGCGGGCAGCAAAGGCGCTGCAGCAAACAGCGGATTCTGGATACGCCGGGGAGTTGCTGGTCCGCCGGGTCGTTTACGATGAGGCCGTTGAAGGGCTCAAGATGTTTGCAGAGAATGCCAAAAATCTTAAGTTCGAGGCCAGTCAGGAAATACCGGCTGAAGCGAGTTGGTTTATCGAGCCAACGCTCAGGACTCCTACGGGCGGAGCCGCAAGCGGATGTGTGATCAAGTTGGCAGCTGGGGAGGGGTATACAGAGCATGAGCTGCTACTCCGGTGTTCTCATGAGATCGGACACCACTCCGGCTACTCGCTGTCCAAAAGTATTCATGGCGAACCTGGGTTGGAGATCATTAAAGATTACAGGACGGATTCCAGAATTTATCGGAAATTCCTCTCTCGATGGGAGACTCCCCGGCCATTTATGGATATGCTCAAACCTTTGAAGGAACATTACCTTCCAGAGATTCAAGCACTCTACGAATTCACACGATCGAAGGGATATAGCGGGATAGGCTACCTTCCGGAAGTGGCTAAAGCTTACAAAAACGGGACCGTCACTTACAAAGTTGCCGATCTGCTCAATCGCATGGCATACAGGACGCTAACAGAAAAAACATTTGCCACGGAAATTTTTGCCACCATGTGCAATACAGAAGTGGCCCATCCAGGTTTTTTAAAGTTCTATGCAAACAACTTGTCGACAAGGGCGCATTCCTATTTTTCTACATTGGAGCAAAACCTCGGCCTACCCCCTTCCGGGCGTTTAAATGAGACCTTTTTAACAACGGTTGAGGAGGTTGCAACGGCCTGGAAGGACTCTCCTGTTGCACAAATGCTTTCCAGGACGGGCGCATCGATCAAAAAAGCCTTGGCTAACCCCAAGGTCCAGGGCGGGGCCCTGGGAGCGCTCAACGCAGGAGCCCTGGGACTGGATATCTATTGCGCCTATGACCCCGCGCAGGAAGACCGCTGGGTAAAGGCGATTGGCAATGGGACGGCCGTATTCACCATCGGGAACATCGTCGCCGCTGGTGTGGGGGTGGTGACGGGGTCGGGAGCGGCTGTCCTGGCGCTCACCGCAACTTCTGGAGTTTTTGCTAATGACCCGTCTCTTGATCGCCCATGGGAAGAGGTAAGGAGAGAGGCGATCGCCCTCCAGGAGGAGATGGATGCCAAGTATGGACCTATTATGCATCCTATCGCCGGTGAAATTATGATGGCTGAAGGCACTGCAAGAGTGCTTAGAGAGATTAATGCAGGCTACATTTGGAACAAAATGAAGCAGGAAGCGAAGCAATGGGAACCCGATCAGGACCTGGTTGATGCCTATATCGCTGGCCACGCCGATGATCCTGCAAGGGATTCTCTCACTCCTGTGCTTCGAGCGATCCTCGAGTGGGTCCATCGCAAAAAAGGCGGGGAAAATCCTTCCGGAGTCGATGAGCAGATCCTCCAGGCTGACAAGATGAGAAAGGATCAGGCCGCATCCAACCAAGACGCCGCAGGAGCCGGGAGGATTGGGGAAGAGCCCCCGCAGCTGCGCCCTGCTGCCAGTCCCGCACCGTCTGAAGAGGCCGTTCCGGTCCAGGGCAGGCAGGAGATGGCAAAGCCCCCTTCAGATAACCCGATGGTGGGGACCCCTCTTCCGAAGAGATGGAATTTAACCCTCGCGAGCGGCGCAATCCTGCCTACCGTCCGAAGCCTCCTACCATCGATTGGAAAAATAGCTCTATTCGCAGCGGGGTCACAGCGGATGGACAAGCCTTTGTCGGGGTGAGCGTACCTATGAACTTAAACGACTATCCTCTTACGGGGGGAGTCGATATTTATGTCGATACGGGCGGAGCTAAAAACCTGCTCTATGCGACAATTGGTAAGAAGATCGATGGCCAAACAAACAAGCACCGCACCTCATTTGGCAAGTACACGATCCATTATTATAAGATGGGACACTCTGTTTTATCTTTCAAAAAAAACACAGATTACAAGGTCACGATCAAGGACCCCGAAGGGGAGAAGCACACGCTTTGGGCGAGAAACGGCTACAAGCTCCAGGGGATCATCAACGGGTATCTCAACCATTTGATCATGGACAAGGTTTCCCGCGAAATCAAGAGGATGGAAGCTGATCTCAAGATCGCATTGAACAACCCTGAGGCCAACCAGCAAATTCAGCAGCGTTATCAGCTGTTCCAACAAATGTATGGGAGCTATTTGCCAAACGAGGTGTTGAGCAGGTTCCAATTGGCGGTGGGTAAGATAGATGGGCTGAAAAATGCGCAAAACTATGTCAACGAATCCATCGATGGTGTCGTCAATGGACTGTGCAATCTGAAGGCTACGCAACCTGTGGTCGGTGCCGCAATGGCTACCCAGCAAAGCGCGATGGCGGGCATTCTCGCTCAGAAGCTGCTCGGGGCAAAGAGCGAAGCGCAGCTTCTAAAAGCGATGCAGGAGCTCAAAGGCGTAAATAGGGCGAGATCCATAGATGTTCCCTTCGATACGATTTCAGATCATTGCCCTGTGACGGATAAGAGGGCGTTTCATGAGGAGCATCATAAAGGAAGAAGGGAGATAAAGGACCGGTTTGTCGCATCCTATGAATTGATCGTCAAAGACTACCACGCTCTCAAGCAGGCCGTTCGAGACGGAGTAAACGTAGCGGCTGCCCGTGCAAAATTGAAAGAGACGTATGATAGAGAGACTTCGCGACCCTATATCCGCTTTAAAGACAAGAGCGGGCCTGCTGGTTACTTTAAATTCAATCATGCTGAGATCCTCGCGGCTGTAAACGGGGAATCCTCCTGGCTTATCGAGTATGATCGGACGGCCGCTGCTCCTGCTGCGCCTTTGTTCGGGGAAAAAGAGGAGCGCGCTCTCTCGATCCAGATCAACTTCACCGCCCTGCTGGATGCGGACAAAACGCTTGGCCCTGCGGATAGCAAAAGCGGACAGGAAGCGTTTAAAGCGCGCTACGAGGCTGCCAAAAACCTGGCCGGCAGAGGGGTTAAAGCTGAGGATTTTGAAAGCAAAGATGTCGACCTCTCCTACATTTCCGACATCGTGAAACATTATGAATGGTGTGAAGGTTCAAAGGAGATTTCCGATGCTACGAAAGGCATTGGCGAAATGCTCAAGAAATACACGGAGAAAGAGAACGGAGAAGATGTTGTCCGTTTCAATGCCCTGAAAAATGAGGAGTTGGCCGCTCTGTTAGATCAGGCCGGAAAGATCACCTCGCGCGCTCCTAAAGGAAGCAAGGTGTATGCGTATGGGATGGATATCGCAGCTGCCCATTACGAGATTCTGGGAGATTCCTACGGTAAATTTGCGGCCCATTTCGCCATCGGCGCCTTAAGGACGGTCAGCGCTCAAACGGAAAGCCGGATCGCTCTGCGCGGAGCTCAAGGATTGGAACTCATCGACAGGGTCTTCCCCAGGGCTCTGCAGGATGGGCTCCTCCTCCCCGTCGCCGCCTATCAGGGGTTTTCCGAGGCAGGCCTCTTAAACCTGCGCCATGGCTTTTCCCAGAGATTGAACGACGATGCGTTCCGACTCGGAATCGGTCTTGTCAGATTGCCCTATGAGGCGCGCATGGGCCACTTCAGAGAATCTTTGAGCGCAGCCGCGGAGAACGCCCGAAATTTGGTAAATTGGACCGCAGGGAACCGGATAGAGGCAGCTCAGATGGCTAATTCGCTTGTGAACTTCGTCCTGACTTCCATTTATGACCCGGGAACCGAGGCCAATCACAGGTTGTACCAGAATTACGGTGGGATCACTTCGGCCCTGGGATGGGCCCGTTCGGTAAGTCAGGCAACCGCGCTCAGAGATGCGGCCCTCTCCGGTTTTATGGCCCCCTTTCATACCTACGAATTCCTGACCTCTGCACCCCCTGTCTTTAAAGACCCTGCCAATGCCACGTATCTGGATCTGGCAAAACGAAAAGTGCACGCGGCGACAGCAAGCATTATGCCCACCTGGCTCCAGCAGGGGCAAATGCCTGAAAATCCCTATTATTTCTGGCTGCGCGCGGTCGTGCAAAACCTGCAATCAGCGGGCACCCTTCTAGTGACAAAACGCCTTGTGTCCCGCGCTCACGGCAGTTCCCGCGATGTGCTCGCAGCATCGGTCGCTGTCGTGGCTAAGACCTTCTTCGATGGCCTGATGGGATCCTATCGTCGGGAACAGATGGAGGCGATCAGCCATAATGCCCAGGTCAATTTAAAGCAGAAAGACTATGCCCTGGCGCTTGCTTCATTTGAGAAATTAAAGAGCATGGTCCCTTATGACAAACTGGCGTTTCAAAAGGACGGTTATGCCAGCATGAGGATTTTCATCGCGTCAGGATACTACGAATCTTTGGTGTTCACCGCAATGGAGAGGTTTAAGGATAAAGTAGAGGACGACAAACTCCTCAGCCGCTTGGCTTTGGCAGTGACAGAGAAACGTCTGGACTGTGAGCTCTCCGAGTTGCACGCGATCGGCGATTCCCCTGATCTGAAAGAGGAGGTAAGGAAGAACGCCACGCAGGCTGCCGACCAGCTGAAAGTTTCCGATGAACACCTCTATGAGCTATTCATTCAGCTGCAGGTAGCCAGGATCATTAAACCCTTTCCTGAAGTTAACAGCATTTGGATGAACAGGATCCCCTGCCTCCTCGGCACTGTCAGTACCGAACAGGACGTGGAACAGATCAAAGAGAAGCTGGACCAGCTCGTGGCAGCCGAGGGCTTCGCATTCGATATCAACACCAAAACCGCTATGTAAATGGCGTTGTTGTATAAACATGTAATTTTACCCCAGAGAGCTATTTGAAAATAGTCTCTCTGTCAGGGTTATTTAACGAAATGACTTTATTTTTTCTATCCTGCGTATCCGTTTAATCCGGCCTATCCGTGTAATGGGTTTAGTATGCAAGACCTCCAGCAATTTACACGGATAGGCCGGATTAAACGGATACGCAGGATAGAAAAATTCGCCAGGACGAATTGCAAGCAGTCCAGTAACGATCCCAACATGCATTTTGTCGGCGCCGACAAAATGCATGTTGGGTCGTCGGCGGGAAAATTCGAAAATAATGGGCTAAAAGAAGTTGGTCGTTGTGCCGGGCCTCCCTGCCAACCAGTGAAGGATCGCCTCAGCGCAGCGCTCTGGCTGCTCGAGGTGGCAGGCATGGCCGGCCTCCTCAATATGTTGCACAGAAACTCCCTGTGAAAGCCCTGTGTAAATATCGCGGTATTTCCCATCCTTTTCTCCGTACAAAAAGAGAGAGGGGCAGGTTACTTCAGCGCAGTACCTCTGCCTCGAGAGGCCCATCTGCTGCATGACCTTGGCCAAAGAGGCGGGGTCCTGCTTGAGCCGTCTTTGGGAAAGACGACTAGAATGAAATAGGGGCTGGGCGTACCACTCTTTTAAAAAGGCCTCGAGGGGGAGGGTGTTTAGTTTTTCACACCAGGTATCTTCGATCTTCTTCTGTGCCAGCTTCTCCTCATCCGTTTTGAGGCCGGGGTGGGCTGAGAGAATGACCATAGCCCTCGCATAGCGGGAGAGCTGGAGGGCGATCCTGCCGCCCATCGAGTACCCAATCACGATCGGTTTTGGGGAGGTGAACCTCGCAAGCATGCCGCCCACAACCTCAAGGATCTCTCCGCTATACGGCGCTGCGCCGTGGCCGGGCAAATCGAGGGTGATGCACCGGTAGTGTTCCTCAAAGAACGGCAGGACCTCCAGCCAATCTTCCTTACATCCCAAAAACCCATGCAGAAAGATCAGCGGGGGGCCGAGAGGATTTCCTGTGGTAAGCTGGCTGCATGCAGGCATTTTTCTATTTCCTGGTTGATCCTTTTATGGAGCAGAACATTTTCCGCACGGTTCGTCGTGATCTCAATGAGACAGGACCTCGGCGCTCTCTTCTGCTCTTCGAGCAATCCCTTCATTTCGGCAGCTGACCTTGGGTGGAAATAAGGCAGATCGAAGAGTGCAGCCGCAGGGGCGAACTGCATCGCGTGGGAGGCGGCCCAGTACTCTTCAAAGTTCTCATTTCGCCCGGCGATGGGAAGGAAGGAGAAAATCCCGCCGCCCCCGTTGTTCACCACGCAGAGCACGAGGGGGTAGTCACCCTTTTTCAGAAGCGCAAGCGAGTTTAAGTCGTGCAGAAAGGTTTGATCCCCAAGCACAGCAAGTGTGGGCTTGCGGCACCCTTGCGCGATGCCCGCCGCCGTGGCGATATTGCCGTCTATCCCTGAGACCCCCCGGTTTCCAAAAACCGGTCCCAGATCGCGGAGCGGTCAGGAACTGGTTGGCATCGCGGATCGGCATGCTGCTCGCGAGGAAGAGGGCCCACTCCTCAGAAAGGAAAGGAGCAAGTTCTGCAATTAGGCCGGGCTCTGTGAGGGTGGGCTGGTTTTTCAACAGGGGGGCGCAGACCTCTGCACACAGCGTATTCCACTCTTTCCATGGGGCAATCCAGTCGTTAGAGAAGGCGTCCGGGAGTTTAGGAAGCAGTCCGCTCACAAAGCGGGATGGCGAAGCGTGGACCCGGTGGGTGCAGAGATGGGAAGGGTCCTGGCGATGGGGTTGCTCGGAGAGGTGCAGGTAAAAGTCGAGGTGCTGCCTCCTTAACCACTCATCGAGCGTTTTGGAAACAAACCGGTCGCCAAACTGGATCGCTGCATCGATCTCGCTATTCCCCATGGCTTTAAGAAGAGGGTCGAAGTGGGGAATGAGATGCGAGTGGCTGCCCCAGCTGCGCGCGGAAGAGAGGATATCGGCGAAGACGGGCCATCCCAACTTTTCGGCGAGGGCAAATATCACCTCTCTTCCTGCCCGTCGGTATTGGAGCCGGCAAGGATAACGCCACTGCGCCCTTCGGCAAGACGGTCAGCCCACTCTTCAACGCATGCAGAATGCGGGTACAGCTCCGGATGAGCAAAAGCAATCCGCCCTGGTGACGAAGAGTAAACCCCCGGCTCAGAAATGAGGGGCTCCCGGAACATTGCATTGATGTGCACAGGACCCTTCGGCGACCCCGTCGCCATCGCGATGGCCTGGGTTAACGTCGATGCCAGAAAATGCCTGGGCAAATCCTGGCCCGGGCAGGGGAGGTCGACCTGAAAACGGACGTACCCCTCGAAGAGCTTGGCCTGATCGCACGTTTGGTTGGCGCCGCAGTCCCGCAGCTCAGGAGGACGGTCTGCCGTGAGGAGGACCAGGGGAACTTTGTCGTTGTGCGCTTCCATGACGGCGGGAAGGAGATTCCCACAGCGGTCCCCGACGTGGTCAGGATGGCGCAAGGTTTTTTCGAGCCTTTTGCGATCCCCAGAGCATGAAAGGCCAGGCCCCGTTCGTCGAAGTGGACGGTTTTCTTCACATGGGGGGCGTGGGCAATCGCGAGAGCAAGAGGAGTGGAGCGGGAGCCGGGCGCGCAGCAGAAATGGTCGACGCCCTGGCTTATGAGCCCTTCAATGAGATCTCTTGCCCACTGTTCGTTTCGCATTCCTGCGTCCATGGTTCTGCCTTAATTCATTCAAGTACTTTAATCATAAGTTTAGTGCAGGTAAAATCCTACAAGAAATTGAAACACATTACCATGTCCAGTTTCTGGGTATATGAGATAAAATCGCTTACACCACTCTTAAAACGCTTGTAAGCTTCGGATTGATGGCATGCATCAGTCTTTCCATTTGATCTATGGAAAAGTTCATTTTCCCTTTTTCATATTGGGCATAAGAATTTGGGCTCTGAGATGAGAGGCGTTTGGTCACATCGCGTATACTCAAACCAGATTCTTCTCTCTGCCTAATGAGAAGGAAAGACAGAAGAAGCTTGTTATTGTTGGAAGTTAGGCAAAAACAATTTCCCTTGTAATCATGAATGGTAATATCAAACTTTTTATCCAAGTCGGAAAAATAGCTTTTCATTAGTTCAAAGACAGCATCTTTGATCATTGAAAATGCATCTTTTTTTGTTTTTCCCTGTGTAGATACGTTTAAGCAGGGAACTTCAATGACCCACCATTTCCCTTCTTTCCAAACTTTACCTTCTAATTCCATAAAATATCCTATTTTCCTTCCGCAGGAGGGTGATTTTGAGCCGTCTTTAAAATCTTTTTAGCCGTGAATTCGTTTATTTCTTTGTGTCTGGGAACGGATTCGTTTATTTTTCCATTTGTCCATACATCGTGATTTCCACCGTGACGAGAAAACCTCCAGCCCAACCTGGTGAGCTGCTTTTCCAGATCCACTTTCTTCATCGGTCACTTTCCTTAAGTGTACATTGATCAATGTACAAAATCAAGTCATATTTTATCAGGGGGAGAAAATATATAGATATAAAATCCTTAATGTCATGGTCTTATGAAAATATCATATAATATAAAACCTAAAAAAGTTCTAAAAAGGGCTGGATCTTGTGTTCGAGCTCGGCCCACTCCATCTCCGCGCGACTTCCCGGCACGAGGCCAGTTCCGGCGAAGAGGTGGAGGCTCTTGTCGCGCAGCAGGGCGGAGCGGATCGCGACGTAGATGGAGGTCTCTTCCTGTGAGACGATGCCGATGGGTGAGCCGTACCAGCCCCGCTCAAAGGGCTCGAGCTCTTTGAGGAGCGCGAGGGAGGCTGCGCGCGGGTAGCCGCCGAGGGCGGGCGTGGGATGGAGCGCGCGGATCAGGTCTGTGTCTGTCGTATTCTCTTTGAGGGTGCCGGTGAGCCGATTGTGGAGGTGTTGGACGTGGGAGGTTTTCAGGAGGGTGTCGGGGCCTTGCCAGGCCATCTCCTTTGCAAGAGGAGCCAGGGCGGAGGAGAGGAAGCTTTTGACGATGTGGAACTCTCTTTGGTCTTTGGGGTTGGCGACCAGCTCCTTTTCAAGAAGGAGGTCCTCTTCGGGTGTTTTGCCGCGCGGTCGGGTGCCGGCGACCGCATCGGTATTGAAGGCGGTCCCTTTGCGCTCGAAGAGTTTTTCGGGGGTGGCCCCGAGGAAGCAGACGCCTGGCGCAAGATGAAAGGCGAAGAGGGTGGCCGAGCGTGCTCTTTGGTTGAGTTTTGCAAGCAGGGGCCACGGTGAGAGGGGACTTGAAAACTGCAGCAGGGTCTTGCGGGCCAAAACGAGCTTGTCGAGGCTCTTCGCGGCGATGGCGCTTAGGGCTTTTTCGACGCTGCTTTGCCACTCTAGAAAGGAGGGGAGTTCTTCTCGGTGCAGAGGGTAGGAGCTGCCTCCGCTCTTATAGTACGTTCGGTAAGGAAGCTCGGGATCTTGGCAGGAGCGCCGAGCGAGTAGACGATCGCTTTGCAGCCGTTTTCAGTCTGGATAATTTCGATTTCGGGGAGCCAGAAACCCTCTTTGGGAAAAGGGCGCCAGTGTGCGTCATTGATCCCGTCTGTGTGAAAACCCATCCCGCCGTAAAAGCGCAAAGGACAGGGCTGAGAGGGATCGGCGATGGGAAGCGTGGAAAAGGTGATCAGATTCCCGAGAGCCGCGCGCTCTACTTTCGTCTCTTTGTCCTTCCAGAAGACCTTGGGATAAAGAGACTGTGCTTCCAGCCAGGAAAGGATCTCGAATGCGGGGAGGTCGACCTCGCGCCGATCGATGAGGGAGGTCCTGCCGTTAATGGTATAAGGGGGCATCCTTGTCCCCTTGATAGACGGTGGTGACCCCGCCGAAGAGCGGATTGGCCTTAACGTTGATGAATCCGGCTGCGCGCAATTTTCCTTGAACCGCTCTCCCTGAGGGAAGGTTTCAATCGTCTCATTGAGGTAGCGGTAGGCGTCGAAATTCTGGGAGATCAGCCCTCCGATCCGCGTCAGGAGATGGCGCAGGTAGAAGAGGTGGACTTTGCGGAGCCACCTGTTGCGGGGATTTCCCCTCGAAGGACCAGCAGGCGGCCATTGGGCTTAAGGACGCGGCGGAACTCTTTGAAGGCGGCCATCATGTCGGTGACGTTGCGGATCCCAAAGGAGATGGTGAGGCAGTCGAAGTGGTTGTCGGGATAGGGGATGGCGAGGGCGCTTGCGACCTTGAGACCCACTTTGTTCGCGTAGGGTTTTTTGGCGATCTTTTCCCGGCCGATCTTGACCATCTTTCGGCCAAATGATCCCGATGACGAGGCAATGTCCCCCTTCTTTTCCAGGAGCGCGGTGATCTGGTCCCCCGTGCCCGTGGCGCAGTCGAGAACACACATGTCGCTTTTAGAGGGGAGGAACTGGCACAGTTTTTTGCGCCAGAGCTGATCCAGTCCGAAGGTCATGATCCGGTTGATGCAGTCGTAGGTCGGCGAGATCTGGTCGAACATCTTCCAGATCTCTTTGCGGGAGGGGCCGTGTTGTTCTTCGTCGCTCATTGCCTTATCGTTTTTGCTGCTTCCAAAATAATTTGCGAAGCTTAGCATTTTCAAGCAGGAACTTGCAAACCGAATTTTTAGGGGCGGTGGTTGAGCTACATTTCGTAAATAACCCTGGTGTGGGCTCAGATGTTGTATTAGGACAAAATTTGCAAGAGAATTTCCACCACAGAGAGCACAGAGAGGGAGGGGCTTTCTTTTCCCGATGCGGCGCATGCCGCCTCTGTGTCCTCTGTGCTCTCTGTGGTAAATTTTTTTTATTCAGATTTTATGTATCAATTTTGACCGGTGCAGAGGAGTTCAGTTCCCCAGTCTTTTGGCGACCTTTGGATCCACAGCCACCTCGACAACATCGATGCTCGTCGGGATCGAGGTATCCGGCAGTGGGGCAACGTCCGTTGAGTTTTCCGGCTCTAACAAATACAGGTTGAGCGCTTCCTGCATCATTTTATGCAGCTCGCTCATTGAATCGGCCTGTGTGTAGCACCCATCGAGTTCCAGGCACTTGGCCCAAAACCGCTCCCCTTCCTTGTATATCCTGAAGTGGTACTTCATGGTGCCTACCGTTTCTACCCACCTTTGCGCTTGCGCTCGTTTTCATTGAGGTGGCGCTTGCGCAGGCGGATGAAGTGGGGAGTCACTTCGACGAGCTCGTCGTCTTGGATGAAGTCGATCGCCTGCTCCAGGGTGAATTTGCGCGGGGGGGTGAGGATGATGTTCTCATCGCTGCCCGAAGCGCGCACGTTGGTGAGCTGCTTGCCTTTGACGACATTGACGAGAGGTCGTTGTCGCGGGTGTTCTCGCCGACGACCATCCCTTCATAGACTTCTTCGCCGGGGCCGACAAAGAGGGTGCCGCGGTCTTGGATGCTGAAGCAGGCGTAGCCGGTGACTTTGCCGGGGCCGTTGGAGATCAGAACGCCGCTCTGGCGTCCGGGGATGTCGCCTTTCTGGGAGCATAGCTGTCGAAGATGGAGGTCAGGATGCCGAGGCCGCGGGTCACGGTGAGGAAGTTCGTTGCGGTAGCCCATCAGGCCGCGCGTGGGGATGAAGAACTCGATGGTGGTGATGTTGTGCTCATTGGTGTTGAGCGCGCGCATCTCCCCTTTGCGGCGGGAGAGCTCTTCGATGACGGTGCCGGAATATTCCTGGGGAACTTCGATGTGGACGGCTTCGATAGGGCTCTTGGTGCACGCCATCGATCTTCTTTAATGATGACCTGGGGCTTGGAGATGGTGAACTCGTACCCTTCGCGGCGCATCGCTTCGATAAGGACGGCCAGGTGGAGCTCTCCCCGGCCGCAGACGCGCTTGCGGCGTCGTCGCGGAAGTTCTCTTCGATTTTAAGAGAGATATTGGCTCTTTCTTCTCCTGGATGAGGCGGTCGCGGATCTTGTTCATCGTGACGTGTTTGCCGTCTTTACCGACAAAGGGGCCGTTGTTGACCATCATCTCGACGGAGAGGGTGGGCTCTGCGAGGGTGATGGGGGGGAGTTGGACGATATGGGAGGGGTCGCAGAGGGTATCGCCGATCATGACTTCGGGGATGCCGGAGATGCTGACGATGTCGCCGACGCCGGCTTCTTCCATCTCGACTTTTTTAAGTCCGAAGTAGCCTTCGATCGCGTGACGACTTTGTGCTGGGTGGGGTGGCCGTTTTTATCGACTTTGGTGATGGCTTCGCCCTTTGTTGATCTTCCTTCGAGGATGCGTCCGCAGGCTTGTCTGCCGACGAAGTCATCGTAGCTGAGAGTGGTCGCCTGCATGAGGAAGGGGAGATCGAGATTGCCGGGAGGGTGGGGGACGGCTTTGATGATGAGCTCGAAGAGGGGGCGCATGTCGACGCGGGGGTCTTTGAGGTCCATGGCTCGCAAAGCCGCCGAGGCCGGAGGCGTAGCAGATGGGGAAGTCGAGCTGTTCATCGTTGGCGCCGAGTTCGACGAAGAGGTCAAAGGTGAGGTTGAGGGCGCGGTCGGGGTCGGCGTGGGGGCGGTCGATCTTGTTGAGGACGACGATGGGGCGCAGGCCGATCTTGAGGGCTTGGGAGAGGACAAAACGGGTCTGGGGCATCGGCCCTTCTTGGGCGTCGACGAGGAGGAGGACGCAGTTGACAAGGCCGAGGACGCGCTCGACTTCTCCGGAAAAGTCGGCGTGGCCCGGGGTGTCGATAATATTAATTTTGTAATCTTCAAAGAAAACACTAGTATGTTTGGCAAAGATGGTGATCCCGCGCTCTTTTTCTTGGTCGTAGCTGTCCATGATCCGTTCAGGAATTTTTTCATTGTCGCGGAAGATGTTGGACTGTTTGAGGAGGCTGTCGAGCATGGTGGTTTTGCCATGGTCGATGTGGGCGATGATGGCGATATTGCGAATTTTTTCTGGCGTGAAGATGTCTGGCTTGGACATAATTTTTTGTAATCCGAAATTTGATATTAGCAAGGCAGATTCTACGGGAAACGGTAATTAAAAGCATCTTGAAAAATAAGGCGTTAAGAGGATATACTCTGACCAACTTTGAATGTGCCTGTTCGATACTCTAAGGCTCCTGTGAAAAGGGGGAGGTTTCCATGCAAATTCTTCAGATGAAGAGGTGAATGTTGCGGTGGAGGAGGTCGCTGCTTCGGGCAGTCTTCTGGATTCCAAAACCTCGCACCTGCACGATCTTTTACAGGAAAAACTGGAAATGGCCTTCCATAAGCAGACCTCGACGGTCGTCCTGCACGACATCGTCAAAATCGCCTCCGAGCATTCGCCCATCGACCTGGCCTACGCTGCCTCCCGCCTGCCGTCCCACGCCCGTCCGATGATCTACGAGAATCTCTCTGGGATCGAAGCCAAGATCGAGTTCATGGTGAATACCGACAGCTAGCACGCGGGTGGCCATTCTTCGCCACATCAGCGATGCGGAGATGAAGAAACTTATTGAGCATATGCCCCCCGATGAGGCGGTCGAGGTGCTGGAAGATATTTCGGAGCGGCGGTTTCGCCGGGTCGTCGAGATGCTCGAGCCGAGCAAGGCGCTCAAGGATCCGGGAGATCAAAAAGCATCGGCGCAATACGGCCGGGCGCTTGATGACAAATGAATTTTTTGCTTTCCCGATGGATGTGACGATCGGCCAGGCCGCGGCGCACATCCGGGACAATCCCGGGATCGATCTGACCCGCCAGATTTTTGTCTTGAACGAGGCAGGGGAGCTGCAAGGATATGTGCCCGCGCGCAATTTGATCGTCAACCCTCCCCATCTTCCGCTCAAGCAGGTGATGAAGCCGATCCTGCACAAGGTCACGCCCGATACTCGCGCGAAGAGGTGGTAGAGATCGTCGAGCGCTATAAGATTCCGCGCCTTGCCTGTGGTCGATCCGAATAATCGGCTTCTCGGGGTGATCACTTATGAAGATGTGCTCGACGCGATCGAAGATATCGCCGATGAGACGATCGCGAACATGGCGGGTACTGCGGAGAAGGTGAGCGAGCACGAGCCGCTCATCAAACGTTTTTTTTCCCGCGCGCCGTGGCTCGTCGTGACGCTTTGCGCCGGGCTGATCAATGTCGGCGTCATGTCCTCTTTCCAGAATCACGCGGGGGGCGTGCTGACCTTCGTGATGTTCTTTGTGCCCCTGATCACGGGGATGTCGGGCAATATCGGGATCCAGTGCAGTACCGTCCTCGTCCGCAGCATGGCGACTTGGGCTTTTGTCCTCGGGCAATAGGGGGGAGACGATCCTTAAAGAGCTTTTGTCGGGTCTGACGACGGGGACGTATCTTCGGCGTGCTGTGCGGGCTTTTCGTCTATGTGCTCGATTTTGCGGGCGTGTCGGGCGTTGACGTCAGCCCGGCAGCCGTTGGCGTTGATCGTGGGATCGGGGCTCACGGGAGCGTGCCTTGCCGGAACTGTGCTCGGGGTTTTCTCCCCGTTGTTTTTTGTGCGCATCGGGGTGGATCCGGCGGTAGCCTCCGGGCCCGATCATGACCGCGTTTAACGACTTTTTATCGATGTCGATCTACTTTCTGATCGCGATCGGACTGAGCGCCTTCTCTTTTAATTGATGCCTTGCATTTTGCAAATTGTCGATTTATAGTTGAGTTCAGGCGATATGGGGTGAGTTTGGGATATGGATAAAGGAGACGATACGGAGACTGACCGAACAAGCAGCTTAAGCGATCTGCTTCCCAAGGCCTTGGCAGCATTGGAGCGATGCACGGGACCGCCCCGATCTGGTCTTCGCGGCCTGGCGTGAGGTGATTGGTGAGAAGCTCGCGCCGATGACAAAGGCGGTTTCTTTTGAGAAAGGCGTACTTTATGTGAAAGTGAGCAACTCCACGCTCTACAGCTTGCTTGCGCAGCATGAACGGGGACGGCTGCTGAAGAGTTTAAGAGAAAAGTTTCCCTCTGTGGAGATAAAGAATATCCATTTTCGGATAGGTGTAGTTCTCGCACAATTAGAATTCGAGTTATAAGGTATGACGACAATGACCAAAGAAAAAGAATACGATGCCAGTTCGATCACTGTTCTTGAAGGCCTTCAGGCGGTGCGCGAGCGTCCGGGTATGTACATCGGCGATACGCAATCAACGGTCTGCATCAGCTCGTCTATGAGGTCGTCGACAACAGCGTCGATGAGGCGCTGGCCGGGCTATTGCACCGAAATCACGTCACCCTCCATAAAGACAATTCTGTCACTGTCGAAGATAATGGCCGCGGGATCCCGGTCGGCCGGCACGAAAGGAATCGCACAAGCAGGGAAGGGATGTCTCGGCCTAGAAGTGGTCATGACGATCCTTCACGCCGGCGGCAAATTCGACAAGAGCACTTATAAGGTCTCCGGCGGACTGCACGGCGTCGGCGTCTCTTGCGTCAACGCCCTATCCAAAAAGCTGCATCGTCGAAGTCTGCCAAAATGGAAAATCCACGAGATGGAGTTCTCCAAGGGCAAGCCGACCCATCCGCTGAAAGTGATCGGCGAAACGACAAAGCACGGGAACAAAAGTCACTTTCTGGCCCGATGATACGATCTTCACCGTCACAACTTTCGACTACGACATCCTGCTCAAGCGTTTCCGCGAACTGGCTTTCTTGAACAAGGGACTCAAGATCAATTTCCGCGACGAGAGGGACGACAGTCCGACAGAGGTCACTTTCTGCTACGAAGGCGGCGTCGTCTCCTTTGTCGAGTATCTCAATGAGAACAAGATCCCTCTCTTCCCCAAGCCGATCTATATCCACGGCGTCAAAGAAGGGCATCGACGGCCCCGTCGAATTTGAAGTGGCGATGCAGTGGAACGACACCTATACCGAAAATATCTACTCCTACGTCAACAACATCTCGACGCGCCAAGGGGGAACCCACGTCACCGGCTTTTCACACGGCGCTCACCCGCGTGCTCAACCAGTACATCAAAAGCCACAACCTGATCAAAAGCGACAAGATCTCGGTCACCGGCGACGACATGCGCGAGGGGCTGACCGCCGTCATTTCGGTCAAAGTTCCCAATCCCCAATTCGAAGGGCAGACCAAACAGCGCCTCGGCAACAGCGAAGTGGCCTCGATCGTCCAGCAGATCGTCGGCGAAGAGCTGACGACGTTTCTCGAAGAGAACCCCGTCGATCGCCAAGCATGATCGTCGAAAAGGCGATCATCGCCGCGCAGGCGCGCGAAGCGGCGCAAAAAGCGCGCGAGCTGACGCTGCGCAAAACAGCGCTCGATAGCGCCCGCCTCCCCGGAAAACTCACCGATTGCCAAGAGAAAGATCCCGCCCTCTGCGAGATCTACATCGTTGAGGGAGATTCTGCGGGCGGCTCTGCGAAAACGGGGCGCGACCGCAGATTCCAGGCGATCCTGCCGATCCGCGGTAAAATCTTGAACGTCGAAAAGGCGCGCCTCGAAAAGATCTTGCAGAACACAGAAGTGGGCGCGATGATCGCCGCTTTCGGCTGCGGGATCGGGCATGGACAACTTCAATTTGGAAAAGCTCCGCTACCACAAAATCATCATCATGACGGATGCCGACGTCGACGGATCCCACATCCGCACACTGCTCCTCACATTCTTCTACCGCCACATGCCGGCGCTCGATCGAGAACAATTTCATCTACATCGCCCGTCCGCCTCTCTATCGCGTGACGCGCAAAAAAGTCGAGCCGCTACATCCACTCGCGAAAAGGAGATGGACGAATATCTCTTCAATCTGGGGATCAGCGATATCCATGATCCGGCTCGTCGGGCACACAGATCCTATCGACAAAGAAGCAGATGCGAAGAGCTCATGAATGCGATCCGCGATGTCGAAGACCTTGATCGTCTCCGATCGAGCGCAAAGGGGTTCCTTTCCGCGAATTCCTCAGCTGCCAAAGATGAGCATGGACATACTCCCCCGCTTCCAGGTCAAGCTGGGCGATGAGATCCCGCTTTGTCTACTCCGAAGAGGAGTTTGCCGAGCTCAAGAAAGCAGGATGAAGAGATCCAGCGCAGCAGACCATGCAGAGACCCTCGCCGCGATCCCTGCAGAAGAAGCAGACCGAAGAGATGAAGACCTTTCGTGCTCAAAAGCCTGCCCTTCATGGAGCTCTACGAAGCAGAATCGCTCTCGACGACCTCAAAGAACCGCCTTGGCAGCTTATAACTTCAGCCTTCGACCAGTACTTGATCGCCGACGGCAAACTCTTCGACATTGTCGATGAAGAGGAGCAAGAACAGCCCTGTCTACACCCTGAAAGAGGGGATCGATCTCTTCCGCGTCAACGGCCGCAAAGGGATCGAGATCCAGCGCTACAAAGGTCTTGGCGAGATGAACGCCGACCAGCTTTGGGAAACGACGATGGATCCTGCCAAGCGCACGCTTGTTCCGCGTCACGCTGCCCGATGCGATCGCAGCCGACCATATGTTCACCATGCTGATGGGCGAAGATGTGCCGCCGCGCCGCGCCTTTATTGAACAGCATGCCCTATCCGTCAAAAACTTAGATATTTAAGGAGAGTAATCGCATGTCCTATACAAAAGATGAAATCATCGTCCCGCGCAATGTCGAAGAAGAGGTCAAGGAAAGCTATCTCCGCTATTCGATGTCGGTCATCATTTCCCGCGCCCTTCCCGATGTGCGCGATGGCCTCAAGCCCTCCCAGCGCCGCATTCTCTATGCGATGCGCCAGCTGAACTTAAGCCCCGGCGGCAAACACAGAAAATGCGCCAAGATCTCGCGGCGACACCTCAGGCGATTACCATCCGCACGGCGAAACGGTCATCTATCCGACCCTCGTCCGCATGGCCCAAGCACTGGGCGATGCGCTACACGCCTCGTCGATGGCCAAGGTAACTTCGGTTCGGTCGACGGCGACCCCCCAGCCGCGATGCGTTATACCGAAGCGCGCCTCACCCATGCCTCCATGGCGCTCATGGAAGATCTGGACAAAGATACCGTCGATCTCGTCCCCAACTACGACGAGACAAAGACAGAGCCGACCGTTTTCCCGCGAAATTCCCCAACCTTCTCTGCCAACGGCTCTTCCGGGATCGCCGTCGGGATGGCGACCAATATCCCTCCCCACAACCTGGGAGAATTGATCACTGCGACGCTGCTCGTCCTCGACAATCCGCAGACGACGATCGATCAGATCATGGAAGTGATGCCAGCCCCCGATTTTCCGACAGGCGGCGTCATTTGCGGCTATCGCGGCATCAAAGAAGCCTACCACACCGGCCGAGGCAAAATGATCCTGCGCGGCGTGATCCGCGTCGAAGACATGGAAGGAGCAGCGACAGACAGCGCCTCGTCGTCGACGAGATCCCCTACAACGTCAACAAAGTCGACGCTCGATCAAGCAGATCGCCGACCTCGTCAACGAAAAGACGATCACCGGCATTTCCGACATCCGCGACGAATCGGACAAAGATGGCATGCGCATCGTGCATCGAGCTCAAGCGCGGCGAAATCCCCGACGTCACGATCAACCAGCTCTATCAAATACACCGATCTGCAGGTCACTTTCGGCTGCAACATGCTCGCGCTCGACAAGGGCCTGCCCCGCACGATGAATATCAAGCAGTTCATCGCCGCCTGGATCGACCACCGGATCGAAGTCGTCCGCCGCAGAACCCGCTTTGAGCTTGCCAAAGCAGAAGCCCGAGCCCACATCCTCGAAGGGTATCTCAAAGCGCTCGACCATCTCGACGCAGTGGTCAAACTCATCCGCGCCTCAGCGAACCGCGACGCCGCCAGAGCGGAGCTGATGGCCGCTTATGGCTTGACCGAGAGACAGGCCAACGCCGTCCTCGACCTGCGCCTCTATCAACTGACCGGCCTCGAGAGAGAGAAAATCGAAGCCGAATACAAAGAGCTCCTTGCGAAAGATCGCCCACTACCGCGCCGTTCTCGCCAGCGAAGCGCTCGTGCGCGGCATCATCAAAGATGAGCTCGAAGAGCTCGAAAAACACCACACACTCCGAGCGCAAGACAAAGATCATCGCGGCAGAAGGGGAGTTCAAGATGGAAGACCTCATCCCCGATCGAGCCTGTGATCATCACCATCTCCGAAGACGATTACATCAAGCGGATGCCCATCGACACCTTCCGCGAGCAGCGCCGAGGCGGCCAAGGCGTCATCGGCATGGAGATGAAGAAAGAGACCGATATCGCTCAAAGACATCTATGTCGCCTCGACCCATGACTACCTCCTCATCTTCACAACTTTGGGCGATGCTACTGGCTCAAAGTCTGGCAGATCCCTGAAGCGGGCCGCCGCATCCAAAGGGCAAGCCGCTGATCAACCTCCTCGAAGACATCCGCCCGAATGAGAAAGATCGCCACTGTCCTCCGCGTGAAGAATTTCGAAGAGCAATGCCTACATTCTCCTTGCCACACGCCAAGGCGTCGTCAAGAAGACCGAACTCTCCGCCTTCAGCTCCCCGCCGCAAAAGGGGTCTATGCGATCAATATCGATGAAGGGGATGAAGTGATCGCCGCCCGCCTCACCAAAGAAGGCCAGCAGATCATGCTCTTTACCCAAAACGGCATGGCCGTCCGCTTTGATCAGGCCCAAGTCCGCGCTATGGGCAGAGTGGCCCGAGGCGTCCGCGGAGCTACTTGCGCAATGAAAAGGATGCTGTCGTCTCCTGCGAAGTCGTCAGCGGCACAGAGAGCGCTCCTCGTCGTCTGCGAAAACGGCTACGGCAAACGCTCGCTGGTCGAAGAGTTCCGCAAGACCAACCGCGGCGGCGTCGGCGTCCGCTCCATCATCACAAGCGAGCGCAACGGCCTTGTCGTCGGAGCGCTCTCTGTCACCGATAAGGATGGCGTCGTCATGATGTCCAACACCGGCCAGACCGTGCGCATCACGCATGAGAGATGTCCGCGTCATGGGACGATCGACCCAAGGCGTGCGCCTCGTCAACCTCCACGAAGGGGATTACCTCGTCGGCGTCCAGAAGATCGAGCACGTCGAAGAATGAGCTGAGAGCAACTCCTCTCCAGCGGACCAGCCTGCCCCGAGGTGGAGCTCCGTTCTCGAAGAGGAGCCAGCCCTTGAGAAGCCAGCCAGCTGACAGAAATCATGAAAAAAGAAAAGGAGCTCTTCATCACTTTTGAAGGAGGAGATGGAGCCGGGAAAACGACGCTGATCGAGAAGGTCTATGCCTATCTCCATCAGCGCAACTACCGTCCTCAAAACGCGCGCCCCCGGCGGCACGGAGATTGGGCAAGGAGATCCGCAACCTCCTCCTTCACAAACACGATGCCAACCTCGCCAAACGCTGCGAGCTACTCCTCTTCCTCGCCGACCGCGCCCAGCATGTCGAAGAACTGATCCTCCCCGCCTTAAGAAATGGGAAGATCGTCCTCTGCGACCGGTTCAACGACTCCACAATCGCCTACCAGGGCGGCGCCAGAGGCTTTACGCCCGCGCTCGTCGGCAACCTCTGCAAATTTGCCTGCAACGGCCTCAAGCCCGACCTCACCCTCTATCTCGATCTCGATCCCAAAATCGGCTTCGAGCGCGCCCAAAAAGCCGGCCTCGGCAAAGACCGGATCGAATCGGAAACCCTCAAATTCCACCAAAATATCCGCAAAGCGTTTCAAACAGATCGCCAAAAAAGAGCCCAAACGGTTTATACTTATCGACGCCGTCCCAAACACCCGAAGAAGTCTACACCAGGCCAAAGAGAAAATCGATGCCCTTCTCAAAACTTAGCGGAAATGACCTTGCCAAAGCCGCCCTGCTGCGCATGGCCCAGCAAAAAGCCGTCCCCAACACCCTCCTTTTCTACGGCCCCGACGGGGTTGGCAAAAGCCTTTTGCCATCGCCCTTGCCGAGCTGCTCATGGGAGAAAAGCACGCCGCCAAACTCACCTCCCAAAACCACCCCGACCTCCACATCTTCCGCCCCGAAGGCAAAAGCGCCATCCACACCATGGAGAGCATCCGCAAGCTCATCGACGAAGTGGCCCTGCCTCCCTATGAAGCTCCCGTCAAAGTCTTCATCCTCCATGATGCCCATCAGATGCTCCCCACCAGCAGCAACGCCTTCTCAAGACCTTCGAAGAGCCCTCCTTCCACAGCTACTTCATCCTCCTCACAAGCTCCCTCGACGCGATGCTCCCCACCATCGTTTCCCGTTGCCGCAGGATCCCTTTCTTTCCCCTCCCCCAGTCGCAGATCGAAGTGCTGGTTAGAGAAATGGCAAAAAACCCCCGAAGAGGCTCGCCGGATCGCTTTCCTCTCCCACGGCTCCCTCGCCAAAGCCGAGCAGCTCGTCCAGCACGCAGAGCTCCCCTGGCGCAAACCCCTCCTCGAGCTGCTGACCTGAACCTCCCGCTCGGATTACCCCCAGTTCCAGCGGACAGCGCTCGAACTCGAGGAGACCTGTACCGCTTCCGCCTCTGAAGGGGAAGAGGAGGGAGAAGAAGGTTCGATCCTCGCCCAGGGGGATACCCTCTTCGAAGAGATCCTCGCCTGGTACCGCGACCTCCACCTCCTCAAGGAGGGGATCGCCCCCGAGTCTCTCTATCACCTCGACAGCCTGGACCAGCTCAGGCTCTCCCTCGCCAAACCTCCCGCCCCTCTGGAAAAAGTCCTCGACCAGATCGCCCGGTCGCGGCTCGCCCTCCAGCGCAACATCAAGCTGCGCAACGTCCTCGAGAACTTCTTCCTCTCCCTCGTTTAAAATTATATTGAGCATAAATACTGCGCTGCGTATTATGACGGAAAGATGCTAAAAATTATTTTAACCCGTGCTCACGAGGATTAACATGTCAACAACCTGGAAAAAACTCGCCCTATCAACCACCGCATTCAGCCTGCTTGCTGGGAATGCTTTTGCGTTGACAAGTTATACTGTGACTGCACCCTCGGACACTGTTGCAGGTGGAGGCTTGCCTGGCGAGCTGCGCTATTACCTCAACCAGATTCTGAACGCCCAGGCTCAAGGCACGGATGCCAGCAACTATGCGATCACATTTGATCAAGTGTTACTACTGTGACGCTTACCAACATCCTGCCCATGATTAATCTCTTCAAACTTGACAACATCACCATTGGGAATTCATCGGGTACCACGACGATTGATGGCGGAAGTGCGGGCCGCCCCTTCTTCATCCGGCAGGGTAATGTTACCCTCCAAAACCTTGCCATCCAGCATGGATTGGCCCAGGGAGGTAACGGCGGTAAAGATAATGGTGGGGGCGGATGGGCGCCGCGGCGCCTTATTTATCGACCAGGCCGCCGTGACGTTATGTAATGTCTCTTTCTCGAATAACATGGCCAGCGCAGGACTGGGTAACGAGGGAGGAACAGGCGATGGGGGCGGAGGTGGAGGTTTAGGAGGAAATGGAGGGGACCACCTCGGTGGCGGCGGCGGATATAGTGGCAAAGGAGGAAGTAATTTCGGCGGCGGCGGCGCAGCCGCAGATGGAGGAATGGGGGACTATCCAACTGGTACCGCAGGAGGAGGAGGAGGCGCCATCATCGGTGCCGTTGGGGGAACCATCAATAGCCCCGGAGGAACTGTCCCTGGCTATGTCTTTGGAGGCGGCGGCGGTGGAGGCCAAACAACTTTTGCTGGGGGCTCTGGAGGAGGAACCAACTTCGGAACCGGCGGCAGCGGCAGCGTCACCTTTGGCGGCAATGGCGGTGGCGGCGGCGGCGGCAGCATCAGTGGCACCAACGGAGGCGCAAACGGTGGAAATGGCGGCAACGGCGGCGGCGGCGGTGGCCTCGGCCAATCCCAAGGTGGAAATAGCGGAAACGGTGGTGTCGGTGGCGCCGCCGGCGGCAATGCTGGCGGCACCGCCACCAGCAACTATGGGGCTGGCGGCGGCAGTGGCGACGGCGTTCCCGGCTTCGGCGGGGGCTTTGGCGGCACTGGCGTCAGTACAAGCACCGCTGGCTTCGGCGGCGGCGGCGGTGGTGGCGGAACAAAGGGAGGCTTCGGCGGCGGCGGCGGGGGCGGCACTGCACCAGCCCATGGCGGCGTGGGAGCTTCCAATGGAACAACGTTGGGTGGCGGCGATGGCGCCGGACTGGGAGGAGCCATTCTCCTCAATAACGGAGGATCATTAACCATCCATTGCAACATGACGACCTCTTCGAACACCACATCAAGTCATACTGGCAAAGGCGCAAGCGTCGGAGGAGATCTTTTCCTCCTCACCGGATCAACCTTGACAGTTGATTCACCTGGAACTGTCACTTTTGCAGGCTCGATTGCTGATGATAGCCTTACATCTCTCCCTGGAACTCCCGGGCCGTACAACCCTGGCACCGGCTCTGGCGCTGGGTTGATCATGCAGGGAACAGGAACATTAACTCTTTCGGGACCCAATACCTACATAGGGACAACCAGTGTGAACAATGGTACACTTCTGGCCCTTGGCTCTTCGCAAAGCCCTACCGTGGTCGCCTCTGGGGGGACATTGTCGGGTACTGGTTCAATTGGCGCCCAGGTAACCATTCAGAGCGGAGGCATCCTCTCTCCGGGAAATCCGACGGTAAATCCCTTGGGAACTCTAACGGTACAGACTCTGGCATTGTTGAGTGGTTCGACCACCCAGATCCAGGTCACACCTACTTCCTCATCAGGAATCATGATTACGTCCAGTGCGACTCTCGGTGGGACGTTGCAGGTCGTGCCGGCTCCAGGGACCTATACCAAAAACCAGGTCTATACGATCCTCTCCGGTCCGTCTATTACCGGCTCATTCAGCAGTGTGACAGGCGGGATTCCTGGATTTAATTATGTAACCGCCCTATCAGGAAATACGATCCAATTGATAGCTGAGTGGCTCGGAATATCGACGCAGGGGCTTTCAGGAAACAATAAGGATGTTGCAAACTATTTAAACAAGCACGCTCCCCTTACACAGACGATCATTAATCTGGCCTCTTTGTCCGGCAGCGATCTGGAAAAGGCGATGCAGAGCATTTCCCCTTCACGCAACGCGCTGCCGATCTTTGCCGCGCAAAACCTCTACTTCTCACTCAGCGAAGTTGTCAGCTCCCACATTAGCCAGCACCGGTTCCTCAAGGAGCTGGGTGGGAAAAATGAGACCCTCGCCATGCAGCTCTTTAAAGAGGGCAATGGAGGCTCCATGGGCTACCTCGCCGATACTTCTGAAGCATTTCCGCTCACCTCGCCTGCGAAAATGAAGACCGCCCCTCAAAATCCCCAGAAACCCTATGCCCTCTGGATGGGAGCCTTCGCTGAGAACCTGGAGCAGATCAGCCACCACCAAACCCCTGGCTTCAACGCCTGGTCGGAAGCGGTCTTCGCTGCGTTCGACTACTATGGTATCAAACGGGGGATGGCAGGAGGAACCGCGGGGTATGCGCATACCCATTTGCTCGATGACCACCAAATGGGCAAGGCCGATGTCAATTACTACTACAGTTCCGTTTATGGAACGATCCAGTACGCTCCGTTCTACACGGATATTGCGCTTCTTGGCGGCTACCAGGACATCAACAATGAGCGGCGCATCTCCTACCCTGGCTACCACCATACAGCCAAAGCGCACTATCATGCGTGGCAACTCTCTCCCCATCTCGAGCTCGGCGGGGATATCAACAAGTCGTGGGGCGGCTTAGAGCCGTTCGTGTCATTTGACTTTGTAGGCACTTGGGCAGAAGGGTTCAATGAGCACGGCGCTATAAACCTGAACATGAAGCAGAAAGACCAGTTCAGCTCGATGCTCAGAAGTTCACTCGGGCTTCGCATCTATGAAAACTGGACATGGAAGAGCGGCACGCTGCTCCTCAAGCAGCAGGCGGCCTACGTGGATAGAAAAATATTCGACACGGGCGATGTCAACACGGTCGTCGTCGGCGGTACGGGGAACCTCTTTGTCGAGGCGCTCCAATCTACGCAGAGCCTGGGCGTGGCGGCGTTTGAGGCGCTCTTTGCTCCTTCCAACTCGTGCTGCCCCCAGTTTAGCTTAGGCTACTTCGGGGAGTTCGGAGTCGGGACCCAGTTGAACCAGATCATCTTGAAAATCGTTCAAGAATTCTAAGTCATGGGACGCTCGACCCAGGGCGTGCGCTCGTCTCCCTCCACGAAGGGGATTACCTCGCCTGCGTCCAGAAGATCGAGCACGTCGAAGATGATGAGGAAACGCCTCTACTTCGTCAAGCCTCCAGCCCCTCTGGAAAAAGTCCTCGACCAGATCGCCCGGTCGCGGCTCGCCCTCCAGCGCAACACCCAAGCTGCGCAACGTCCTCGAGAACTTTTTCCTCGCTCTCGCCTAAAATTATATTTACAAAAATACTGCGCTGAGTATTCTTACGAAAAGAAGCTAAAAAAATATTTTAACACGTTCCCACGAGGATTAACATGTCAACAACCTGGAAAAAAGTCGCCCTATCAACCACCGCATTCAGCCTGCTTGCTGGGAATGCCTTTGCGTTAACAAATTATACTGTGACTTTACCCTCGGACACGTTTTCAAATGGAGGCAATGTCGGAGAGCTGCGCTATTTCCTCAACCAGATCCTGAACGACCAGGCTAAAGGCACTGATGACAGCAGCTATGCGATTACATTTGATCCAAGTGTTAATACTGTGACGCTTACCAACATCCTGCCCATGATTAATCTCTTCAAACTTGACACCATCACCATTGGGAATTCATCGGGTACCACGACGATTAATGGCGGAAGTGCAGGCCGCCCCTTCTTCATCCGGCAGGGTAATGTTACCCTCCAAAACCTCGACATTCAGAATGGATTGGCCCAGGGAGGTGACGGCGGTAAAGATTTTGGCGGGGGAGGGATGGGCGCCGGCGGCGCCTTATTTATCGACAAGGCCGCCGTGACGTTATGTAATGTCTCTTTCTCGAATAATACGGCCAGTGCGGGCCTGGGTAACGTGGGAGGAACAGGCGATGCGGGTGGAGGTGGAGGTTTAGGAGGAAATGGAGGGGACCGCTTTGGTGGCGGCGGCGGATATAGTGGCAAAGGAGGAAGTAATTTCGGCGGCGGCGGCGCAGCCGCAGATGGAGGAATGGGGGACCATGCAACTGGAACCGCAGGAGGAGGAGGGGGCGCCATCATCGGTGCCGTTGGGGGAACCGTCAATAGCGCCGGAGGGACTGTCCCTGGCTATGTCTTTGGAGGCGGCGGCGGTGGAGGCGAAGCAAATATTGCTGGGGGCTCTGGAGGAGGAACCAACTTCGGAACCGGCTCCAGCGGTGGAGCTGGCAATGGGGGCAACGGCGGTGGCGGCGGCGGCGGCAGCATCAGTGGTACCAACGGAGGCTCAAACGGTGGAAATGGCGGCAACGGCGGCGGCGGCGGCGGCCTCGGCCATCTCCAAGGCGGAAATAGCGGAAACGGTGGTGTCGGTGGCGCCGCCGGCGGCAATGCTGGCGGCACCGCCACCAGCAATTACGGGGCTGGAGGCGGCAGTGGCGACGGCCTTCCCGGCTTCGGCGGGGGCTTTGGCGGCGGTGGCGTCAGTGGTGCAAGCACCGCTGGCTTCGGCGGCGGCGGCGGTGGTAGCGGAACAAGGGGAGGCTTCGGCGGCGGCGGCGGCGGCGGCGCTCCGACAGAGCTTGGCGGCGTAGGCGCTTCCCATGGAACAGCGACAACTGGCGGCGATGGCGCCGGACTGGGAGGAGCCATTCTCCTCAATAACGGAGGATCATTAACCATCCAATGCAACATGACGACCTCTTCGAACACCACATCAAGTAATGGTGGCAAAGGCGCAAGCGCCGGAGGAGATCTTTTCCTCCTCACCGGATCAACCTTGACAGTTGATTCACCTGGAACTGTCACTTTTGCAGGCTCGATTGCTGATGATAGCAGTACATCTCTCCCTGGAACTCCCGGGCCCTACAACCCTGGCACTGGCTCTGGCGCTGGGTTGATCATGCAGGGAACAGGAACATTAACTCTTTCGGGACCCAATACCTACATAGGGACAACCAGTGTGAACAATGGTACACTTCTGGCCCTTGGCTCTTCGCTAAGCCCTACCGTGGTCGCCTCCGGGGGGACATTGTCGGGTACTGGCTCAATTAACGCCCCGGTAATTATTCAGAGCGGAGGCTTCCTCGCTCCGGGAAATCCGACGGTAAATCCGACGGGAACTCTAACGGTACAGGCTCTGACATTGTCGAGTGGTTCGACCACCCAGATCCATGTCACACCTACTTCCTCATCAGGAATCATGATTACGTCCAGTGTGACTCTCGGAGGGACGTTGCAGATTCTGGCGGCTTCCGGAACCTATACTAGAAATCAGGTCTATACGATCATCACAGGACCATCTATTACCGGCTCATTCAGCAGCATTATAAGCCCCCCCGGATTCCAGTATACCCCCTTCCTATCAGGAAATTCGATCCAACTGCTGGCTGAGTGGCTCGGAATGTCGACGCAGGGGCTTTCAGGAAACAGTAAGAGTGTCGCAAACTATTTAAACAAGCATGCTCCCCTTACACAGACGATCATTAATCTGGCCGCTTTGTCCAGCAGCGATCTGAAAAAGGCCATGCAGAGCATTTCCCCTGCACGCAATGCGCTGCCGATCTTTGCCGCGCAAAACCTCTACTTCTCACTCAGCGAAGTTGTCAGCTCCCACCTCAGCCAGCACCGGTTCCTCAAGGAGCTGAGCGGGAAAAATGAGACGCTAGCCATGCAGCTCTTCGAAGAGGGCAATGGAGGTTCCATGGGCTACCTCGCCGATGCGTCGGCGACACCCCGCCTCACCTCGCCTGCGAAAATGAAGACCGCTCCTCAAAATCCTCAAAAACCCTACGCCGTCTGGCTCGGGGCCTTTGGCGAGAACCTGAACCAGCAAGGCCATCACCAAACCCCAGGCTTCAACGCCTGGTCGGAAGCGGTCTTCGCTGGGTTCGACTATTATGGTGTCAAACGGGGGATGGCAGGAGGAACCGCTGGGTATGCGCATACCCATTTGCTCGATGACCACCAGATGGGCAAGGCCGATGTCAACTACTACTACAGCTCCGTTTATGGAACGGTCCAGTACGCTCCGTTCTACACGGATATTGCGCTTCTTGGCGGCTACCAGGACATCGACAATGAGCGGCGCATCTCCTACCCTGGCTACCACAAGACGGCCAAAGCGCACTATCATGCGTGGCAGCTCTCCCCCCATCTTGAGCTCGGCGGGGATATCGATATGTCGTGGGGCGGCTTCGAGCCGTTCGTGGCATTTGACTTTGTAGGTACTTGGGCCGAAGGGTTCAAAGAGCACGGCGCTCAAAACCTGAACATGAAGCAGAAGGACCACTTCAGCTCAATGCTCAGAAGTTCACTCGGGCTTCGCATCTATGAAAACTGGACCTGGAAGAGCGGCACGCTTCTTCTCAAAGAGGAAGCTGCCTACGTGAATAGAAAAACGTTCCATACGGGCGATGTCAACACGGTCATTGTCGGCGGCACGGGGAACCTCTTTGTCGAGGCGCTCCAGCCGACGCAGAACCTCGGCGCTGTCGGGGGAGAAGCGCTCTTTGCTCCTTCCAACTCGTGCTGCCCCCAGTTTAGCTTAGGCTACTTCGGGGAGTTCGGAGCCGGGACCCAGTTGAACCAGATCATCCTGAAAATCATCAAAGAGTTCTAACCTTGAGCCGTTCTTTCACCTGTTCGTGTCATGAAAACACCCAGCTTCACAGGCTGGGTGTTTTTTTTACGGGACACATAAACGCACCCACATCCTATCTGTTTTTTAGGCGCTGACAGTGTTGGATTTCTCCATCGCGTAGCCGACGTGGCGGGCGGCGGGGATGGAGATAAGGGCAAAGGTCACGGCCAAAACGCCGGCAAAGATCGCGCTTTCGCCGGGGCCTCCCATGAGCAGGAAGAGGAGGATGCTGAGGAGGGAAGAGGTTCCTCTGCCCATGCGGGAGCCGATCCCGTCGATGATCAGTTTCCCTTTCATCTGTCCTTCCTGGTCCAGCGGGATGAAGGCGAGCTCTTTGATCGCATCGAAGAGGGTGTACTTGATCGCCCTGCCGATGCAGAAATGCAGGCTTCCGAAGACGACGGCGATGGTGAGGGCGGAGGAGATGGGGAAGAGGCCGATTTTGCCGCAGTAGACGCAGAAGAAGAAGGCGAAGGTGATGGCGACCATGATGAGGGGGGTGATGAGGGCGGTGCGGCTCCAGCGGTAGGTCTGGAGGAGGTAGGGGGTCAGGAAGAGGGCGCTGAAGGCGGTCATGATCCCCATCCAGAAGGAGAGGGAGCCCATGTAGTTGCAGTAGTCGGAAGGGGAGGGGTATTTGCTTTTGAGGGTCTCGAGGAAGATCAGCTCGCCCAGGGCGTAGCAGACGTACTCGGCGATGACGATGAGAAGAAGGGCACTGAGGTAGGGGGATTTCAGGAGGTAGCGCAGGCTTGAGGTGAGGGAGAGGAGGCGCTGGGAAAAGGGCTCTTTTTCGGAGGCGGAGTTCGGAGTGGCGGTCTCGGCAAAGGAGGGAGCGCTGTGGAGGCGTTTGAAGAGGGAGCCGAAGGTGAAGAGGGTGATGAGGCCGCAGAGGAGGAGGAAAAAAGTGAGGAGGTAGAGGGAGTGCTGCCAGCGCTGGGGGGAGAGGGCGAAGAATTCCCAGACGGAGACGGAGGTGCAAAAGTAGGTGATGGGCCCGGAGAGGATGGTGCCGATGCTGCTGCCAAGGAGGAGGGGCGGGTAGAATCTACGGGCCTTTTCCAGGGAGAGCTTTTGGTTGAGGAAGCCCCAGAAGATGACGGAGAGGAGGGCGACTTTCCAGAGCTCAGACATGATGTAGAAGACCATGTCAGGCCAGTGGGTGAAAACGACTTTGAAGCGGGTGAGGCCGAAGAGGAGGCCGAGTTTGTTCTCCAGGAGGAACTGGATCGCTTCTCTGTGGGGGTAGATCCAGAAGGCGAAGATGAGGAAAAAGCTTAAGAAAAAGCCCATCGTCATGGAGAAGATAAAGCGGAAGGAAAAGACGCGCATGAGGCGGGAGAGGCCCCAGGTGAGGAGGATCGAGGCGGGGAAGGTCCCAAAGAGTTCGAAGTAGGGGATGAAGGCGGCGCTGCCGCCTGTGTCAGCGACGACGAGGGCGTTGCGCATGCTGCGCAAGATGCTGAAGTTGACGTTGATGAGGGAGACGATGAGGAACATGAATCCAAAGAGGATCCATTCGTCGCGCTTCAGAGGGAAAACGAGTTTTTTGAACATTGGGGTTCGCCGGTCGTGTTAAAGCGAGCATTCTAGAGGGTCGGGGGGAATTTTGCAAGAAACCGGATTGGATGGGGACAGGAAGGAATTTCTTTACTGGATGGCAGGATGGACAGGATGGGGAAAAACAGGAAAAAGATTTTTTTCCTCTTTGTGCATAACCGGGGGAGGGGGTATTTTTCTATGCCAAAAGGAGAGGATTATGGAAGAAAGGGTGGTTCTGGTGGATCGGGAGGACCGGGAGATTGGCACGGCGGAGAAGATGGCTGCCCATAGAGAGGGAAAGCTCCACCGGGCGATCTCGGTCTTCATTTTCAATAAAGAGGGGCAAATGCTCCTGCAGCAAAGGGCATTTTCGAAGTACCACTCGGGCGGGCTTTGGACGAATGCCTGTTGCAGCCATCCGCGCCCCTTAGAGACACCTTTAGAGGCGGCAAGAAGGCGTCTGCAGGAGGAGATGGGGATGTCCTGCGAGCTGGTGAAGGTCTGCGACTTTATCTATGAGGCGAAGTTGGACAAGGGGATGACCGAGCATGAGTTCGACCACGTCTTTGTGGGGAGGTTCGAGGGGGAGCCGGTGCTTAACCCCGTAGAGGCGGCAGCCTGGAAATGGATCGGGATCGACGACCTAAAAGACGCTATCCAAAAAAATCCCAACGCCTACACAATCTGGTTCAAAATTATTCTCAGCAGGGTCTTAGCGGAGCTTCCCCGACCAGCCGAGCTTTGTCCTTAGGGTAGAGAAGTAGTCTCTGCGGTTGAGGCTGACGAGCTTGAAGTTTTTGGGGTAGCGGGTGATACGGAAGACCTCGCCTGTCTGGAGGTTGTGGTGGGTGAGGCCGTCGGCGCGGATTTCGACGGGGTCGTAATCGCTTAAGTATTGGATCTGGATCTCCTGGTTGACGGTGAGGACGATGGGGCGGTTGGAGATGGTGTGGGGGGAGATAGGGGTGAGGACGAGGGCTTCGAGGCCGGGGCTGATGATGGGGCCGCCGGCGGCAAGGGAGTAGGCGGTGGAGCCGTTGGGGGTGGCGATGATGATCCCGTCGGCCTCGAAGGTGTTGAGGTAGACGCCGTCGATATGGATGGCGATCTCGACGAGGCTGGGGTTTCTCGCGCGGTGGACGACGATGTCGTTGGCGGCAAAGCATCGGTCGCCGTGGAGGGTCTCTCCCTGGATCATGATCCGCTCTTCAATCTTGTAGGCGCCGTTGATGAGGTCCTGAAGGCTGGGGTAGATGTCGGCGATCGGCACGTCGGCCATGAAGCCGAGGTGGCCGAGGTTGATGCCGAGCATGGCGGCGTCGAGGTGTTGGTACTTGTGGGCAAGGCGGAGCATCGTCCCGTCTCCTCCCATGGAGATGAGGAAGCGGATCTCTTTGGGGTCGACGCTGGAGATCGGCTTGGCGTTGATCACTTTGGCGTCCTGCTCTTCGGCGACGACGGTGATTCCGTTGTGAGAGAGGAACTCCTGGATCCCGATGGCCAGGTTTTTCGACTGTTTCTTCTCCGTGTTGGGAAAGAGAGCGATGATCATGGGGCGCCGTGGTAGGGGGTTCAGTGTCTTGCCAGCGTGCTATTCAAGGGGGCGGTAAAAGGCTGGGTCAGGGGACGGCCCTGCTGGTCTGTTTGTATCTCGCCATCGCGGTTTTTGACAAGGATCTCGATCTTTTTCTCCGCTTCGATAAGCTTTTTGCTGCACCAGCTGATGAGGCGGTCGGCCTCTTCGTAGAGTTTAAGGGAGTCTTCGAGGGAGGCTTTCCCCGAATTCATTTTTTCAAGGATCTCTTCCAACCGGGCGTAGGCCGTTTCGAAGGAGAGGGGGGCGTCTGTGCTCATTTTTTTGTACCATTGACTGTTAGGAGGGCCTCGCCGTCGTGGAGTTTGAGGCGGACCCTGTCCATTTCTTTAAGTTCTGAAGTGGAGAGGATAACGGAATCTATTTTTTCCTGAAAGAGGATGCAGTAGCCTTTTGTCAAAAGATTTTTTGGGTCGATCCCTTTCAGGTGGGAGGCGAGCTGGAGGAGCTTTTGTTTTTTCTGGGCGATCTCCTGGGAGAGCCTGAAGTCGCACTGTCTGTGGAGGGTCCCCGCATCAAACATTTTTCTTCGGGTGGAGAGCTGGTGTTTGAGGGAGGTGGTCAGCGCATGGGAGAGGGTGGAGAGCTTTTGTTTCAGGGTGTCGATCCGGGCGCCCGGCTTGAGGGCGGCGGCCTGTTTCTCGAGGACGAGAAGCTTGAGCTGCTTCTCCTGGAGGCTCCTTTTGAGGCAAAGGGCAATGTCGTTCTTTAGATCGTCGACCCGCTGGAAATGGGGCTCGAGGAGGGAGAGGGGGGTGCTTAAAACGGGGTGGCGTTTGAACGCGTCTAACTGTTTGCGGTGGTGGAGGAGGAGGGTGGTCAGCGTGCCTTTCAGCCGGTTTTTCGACTGGGTCAAAAACTGGAGCTGCTGGGCCATCTCCTGGGTGGCGATCTCGGCGGCGGCAGAGGGGGTGGGGGCGCGGACGTCGGCAACAAAATCGGCGATGGTGAAGTCGGTCTCGTGGCCGACCGCCGAGATGATGGGGATGGTGGAGTGGAAGATGGCTGCGGCGACTTTTTCTTCGTTGAAGGCCCAGAGGTCCTCGAGGCTGCCTCCGCCTCTGCCTACGATCAGAAGGTCGGCGAGCTGGTAGCGGTTGAACTGCTCGATGGCTCTTGCGATCTCACCTGCGGCCCCTTCCCCCTGGACTTTGACGGGATTGAGGATGAGGTGGAAGCCGGCGAACCTCCGGCCAAGGATGTTGAGGATGTCCTGGATGACGGAGCCGGTCGGGGAGGTCACGACGCCGATCGTGCGGGGGAATTTGGGGAGGGTTTTTTTCCGCTCGGGGAGGAACCACCCCTGCGCATCGAGCCTGGCCTTGAGGGCGTGGAGCTGGACGAGGAGCTCGCCCACGCCGACATGGCTGACTTTGCGGACGATGAGCTGGTAGCGGCCATTGGGAAGATAAACGCTGATCTCCCCTTTGACGATGATCTGATCCCCGTTTTTGAGGGGGCGGTCGAGGTCGCGGGCATTGCCCCGGAAGAGGACAGCAGGGATTTGCGCCTCAAGGTCTTTGAGGGTAAAATAGAGGTGTCCCGACCCCTGTTCCTTGAGGTTGCTGACCTCGCCTTTGACCTGGACGGCGGGGAAGCGGGATTCAAGTTGAATTTTGATGGCCGAGGTCAGGGCGGCGACGGTGAGAATTTCTTCCATTTTTTCAGGCTTGCCTGGTTCATTGGATTTGATGTATGATAATACATCTTTTACAGGATAATTGTTAAGTCTTATGAACCGAATCCCCCTGATTGCCGGAAACTGGAAGATGTACAAGACCGCGGCGGAAGCGCGCGCCTTCATGGCCGCTTTGGTCCCTGAGATTGCCGCAACGGAGCGCAGGGTCTTCATTGCCCCTCCTTTCCCCGCCATCGAGACAGCGGCGGAGGCGGCGAAGGGGACCCGGATCTGGATTGGTGGCCAGAACATGCACGACCATGCGGAGGGCGCCTACACCGGAGAGGTGTCGGCCCGGATGTTGACGGCGTGCGGCGCCCGGTTTGTGATCCTGGGCCACTCGGAAAGACGCCAGTATTTCTCTGAGTCGAATGCGTTTATCCGCTGCAAGATTTTCAGCGCGTTGCAGGAGGGGCTGACGCCCATCCTCTGCGTCGGCGAAAGGCTCGAGGACAGGGAAAAGGGGGACCACATGGGCGTCTTAAGGCGCCAGCTGGAGGACTGCCTCCTGGGGATCTCTACTTCGCACGCTGCCGACATTGTCATCGCCTACGAGCCCGTTTGGGCGATCGGGACGGGCAGGACGGCGACGCCCGAAATGGCCCAGGAAGTGCACCGCTTCATCCGGGAGTATCTTGCAGAGCGTTTCGGAAGGGAAGCCTCGGAAAAGATGTGCCTTCTGTACGGCGGTTCGGTCCGGCCGGACAACATTGCTGCGCTGATGCAGCAGACAGACATCGACGGGGCCCTCGTAGGGGGAGCCTCGCTCGATGCCAAAACTTTTGCGCAAATCGTCAACTACTAAGGGACATGCTATGACAGTCATTTTATATATCGCCCTCTTTTTATTCCTCGTGCTCTGCGGCCTCTTATGCCTCGTGATTCTGATCCAGGAGAGTAAGAGTCTGGGCTTGGGCGCATCTTTTGGCGGGGACCCTGGAGAATCCGTTTTCGGAACCTCGACGGCGGACGTTTTGAAAAAATTCACCGCTTGGCTCGCCATCATTTTCATGGTCTCCTGCGTGCTCCTCTCTCTGTGGACGGGTGCGATGGGACGGAGTAAGGCGCGCCTGATGCCAACCTCGATCGAACAGCTCCAAGAGTAGTCCATGCAGCTGAAGATCTACCATTACGCCCATCCGGTTTTGCGCAAGCGTTGCGAGCCGGTTGCAGAGATTACGGATGAGATCCGCAAACTCGTCAGAGACATGATCGAGACGATGGACCAGAATGACGGGGTCGGCTTGGCCGCTCCCCAGGTTGGCCATTCGATCCGCCTCTTTGTTCTGCGCAATTATTTGACGGATGAAGAGGGGAAATGGTCCCTCTCCGAGCCGAGAGTCTACATCAACCCCAGGTTGACCTCTCCCGGAAATCAGATTCTCATCGATACGGAAGGGTGCCTCTCACTTCCCGGTCTTAGGCTCGAGATAGAGCGGCCCGATCGGATCACGGTCGAGGCGCAGGACCTGGACGGCAATACGTTCGTGGAGGAGCTTGAGGGGTACAACGCCCGCGTCAGAATGCACGAAAATGATCATATCAATGGGGTGCTCTTCATCGACCGTGTCGACCCTTCGACCCGCAAAAAGATCGACCCTCTCCTCAGAGAGATGAAGAAGAAGTTCGCCGGCGAATTACACGGATAAAAAAGATTTTGTATCCGTCTGCCCTGTCTATCCACTGAAACAGAGGTCTATGGCTGCCAGGATTGCCGGGTGGTGTGGGTGGTCTTTGATGTAGGCGAACCCCTGCTTTTCGATCTCGGTTCGATCGATGTTCCCCTTGTCGCAGTTGCCCAGCACCATCGTCCAGACCTTGGAAACGAGGCTCCCCTGAAAGAAATTGGGGATCCGGTTGAAGGCTGACAAGACATTTTCTAATGGGGCCTCCCAGGTATCGACCTCTTTTTCAAAACGTTCCAACGCATCTCTAGCTCTCTCATTCTCATCCAGCCTTTGCAGGGAAAAACTGTTCGCCTCTTTCGGATCGATAAATCGGAACCGTTTTGAAGCGGGGAGAAGAGAGTTGGGAAGGTGCCCGCCATCCTGCATCGTTACATTGCAGAGATACACGACAGGTGCTGATCGGTTTTCTTTTGCAAGATCCTCAAGTTGCGCCGTGGCGGCGTTGCTTAAGTTGCAATTGCACAAAAAAGAGGGCTTTAAGGCTCTTGCTGGGGAGCGTTTTGCCCAGCAGCGCATTCAGCAGGTCGGCCTGGCAGTCTTTGATGGCGAGGCGTCCGATCCAGGGATGGACGCGGATGAGTTCATGCGTGAAATGGTGAACGCTGAGATCGTTTTGAATCTGGATAGACAGCAGATCGGCAGACACTTCAAAGTGCAGATCGTGAAGAGGAATGTTGGCATTGAGCGACATCCTGCTGAGGAAGAGATGGGAGAGGCGCGCCTGGATGGCCGGGCTCACATCGATCTGTTGCTTAAACTCCCAGCATACTTCGCGTAGCCGTGGGATGTTCGCTTCGGGGAGTTGGGATAGGATATCCGTAATGCTGGAGAGAGGAAAACCTGCAATCGGGGTCATCTTATCTTCCTTTTTTATTTCACGAGGGACACCGAGGTAGTGAAGCGGTTGTCGTTGGGCAGCCTCTCGTAGCCGAGCCTTAAGCGCCAGCTGCAGGTGAGCATCGTGAAGAGGTCGATCTTGCCGGCGTTGTAACTCGGCTCATCTCTGCGTCCCCATCCGTGGCGCGACTGGACCTGGCAGGTCCATTTAGGAGCGAGGCGCACGAAGAGGCGGGCGAGCAGGGTGTCCCTGCCGTCCGACATGGGCGATTCGAGGAGCTCGGGGATTGGGCGGGCGATATCCACGATAAAGTTGTCGTGGTCCGCTTTTCTCCAGTCGTACTTGCTCCTGTGGCGGAATTCGACGCCAAAGGCGATATCTTCGTTGATCGTCCAGTCGGTGGAGAGGTTGGCGAAGTCCCACAGCTGTTCGAGGTTGTTCCAGGCGATCCCGCCTTTGACAACATAGGAGGGGCGGTTCCAGTCCACAGTGAAATAGGTCTTGGGGAAGGTCTGGGAGAAAGCCCGTTTGCCGAAGAAGGCGTAGGTGTAGAGATCGGTCGAGATGCTCGGCAGGAAGCTCGACTGGCTCATCGCGAGAAAGGCGTTCCTCCAGCCCATTTTCAGCTGGTTGAGCTGGTCGTAGCCGTCGTTGATGTCGAAATAAAAGTGGCGGCTGAGCCCGGCTGTCGGCGAGGTCAGTCCCAGGAACTCGATGTAGGGCTCCGTCATATGGCGGAAGGTGCTGTAGCTGCGGAAGAGGCGGGTCTGCCCCGTAAAACCATAGCTGAAGATCCCTTGGCCGATCGCGTGGTGGGAAGGATTGTTGCTGTAGAAAATGCCGATGACTCCGGCGTAGGGGGTCAGAGTGAATTGCCCAAGGGAAAAGGGGCGGTAGAGTTCATTGCGCGTCTCGAGGCGGGCGGACGTGGTCGAAGATTTCAGGCCGAGCTGATGGAACTGGTTGCGCAGATCGTTCGCGTAGACGTAGTCGAGATAGCCCGCATTGACATAGTTGTTGGAGAGGATCCCTGTGTTTCCTAGCTGAAAGGGGCGGACCCCCATCGAAACAGCGGGGCAGCTCCTGGTCGATGCTGTCAAACCGGTTGATTCGCGGCTGAACGCTCATATTGAAAAAGGTGTTGTCGAGCTGGTGCTGGACGAGTAGGCGGGTGCGCTTTTGGGTGTTGATCTCAAAGTCGTCGCTGCGGAAGTCTCCGACCATCCGGGTATCGCTGAGCTTGTCCCAGGTGAGGTGGACCTGGGTCTTTTCATTTTTTGTCTGGGTGTGGTAGAGCCCCTGTAGGCGGTAGCGGTGGGGGCCCTTCTCGTCGGGGAAAGTCTTGTCGTGCGCTCCGTAGCTGCGCGTCACAAAGGTGGTCTGTTTGTCGGAAGAGAAATATTCCGATTCGAACGCGCCCCCAAAGCCCCGCTTCAGGCGGTAGTCGAGGCGGAAGAAAAGGTTGAGGTCTCTCCAGGAGAAGATCCGGTAGCGCATGGTGACCCGTGGACCCAGCCCCTTGTCCCAAATGATCTTGTACCGAATGGGAGGATCAGTAAATGCCTTCAGGTTGCTCTTGAAGGAGGGGAGCCAGAACAGGGGGATTTTAAAGAACCGGAAGCGGATGTTTCTCGCTGCGAGGAGCTTGTCCTCAGTGATGTTGACGCTCTTTGCATTGATCTCCCAGGTATTCTGCTGGTCTTCACACGTCGTGATGAAGGCATTCACAATGTAGAAGGAGCCATCTTCTTTCAATTCAATCTTGTCGCCGCCGAGGAACCAGATGTCGACAAACGTTTTCCCGTTGTAAAGCACCCCCGTCCTTTGGACGAAATCGTATTCGAGGCGGGAGCCGACGAACGCTCTGCCCGCGTATTCCATCATCAGGTCCCCTTCGGCGACGATGGTTTGGATCCGGATCCCGTTTTCAATCCTGTTTGTGTAGGTGATTTTGCGGGCCTGGATCCGCATCTCCTGCCCTGTGATCACCCCTCCCTCCTCCGACGAAATCACCCCATGGGAAAAGACCGGGTTCTTCAGATCGATGGTGAGTTCTTCGGGATGGGGAGAGGCAGGGGGCGGAGGGGCAGGTTCTCCAAAACCTGGGGGAACCACCTCGGGAACGTCGAGATCGACATCGTCCGTATAGGAGGAGTCTCCTTCCCATGGGATCTCTTCGATCTCATCATCCGCTTCATAAAGAAACCCCTCGGCGATCCTTTTATCCGCGGGAGCAGGAGGCTCGAGAGCGACCTCTGCAAAAAAGAGACTTTCCTCCTCTTCCTCTGGCATGGGGGAAGGGGTTTCTCCTCTTACGGCGGACAGCGAGTCGGCGTAGACCTCGTCGAACCCTTCCTCATTTGGAAAGGGGGCGTCTGCGCGGGCGATCGAGAGGGCTGTGACACACACAAGAGAAAAAAGGTAGGGATTCATCGCTAAGTGTAACCTGGTAGCAAACTGAGGGATCAGAATATGAAAGCGGGCAATATTCTCCAATCAAATTTGACCACAGAGATGGGAAACCACAGAGAGGCAGGGCCATTTCATTAACCCCGACAGGAAAGTGTCCAGACGAATTTTTCTATCCTGCATATCCGTTTAATCCGGCCTATCCGTGTAATGGGTCAAACACGCAAGCCCTCCAGCAATTTACACGGATAGGCCGGATTAAACGGATATGCAGGATACAAAAACAAATTGCCTTTTCCGGCAACAACGCTACTGGATGGCCTGGATGAGAAGGCCTGCGAGGACGAACCGGTTTTTGGCGTGGCCGCTTTTAAGGCCGTCGAGCACGATGTCGATGCTGTGCGCGTCGTGCTCCATGACGATCGTCTGGTAGCACTCGATCAGCAGGCGGGAATACTCCTCGGGGGTCAGCTCGAAGGCGCTCGCTTTGTCGGAAAGGCGCACGTTCCAGGGGAGCATGGGGCGGAAGCGGATCATCTCGGTATTTTTCTTCGTCGAGATCCAGCTCAGCACAGCGGTTTTGTACTGCTCACCTTTCTTCAGACGCAAAAGGGCGAGGTTGCAGTAGGCCCGGGTAAGTGGAGCGCCCGCACTTTGCGCCTTGGCTGTGAGAAGATCGATCGCTTCGGGTGTCTGGAGGTTTTCCATAAGGGAGATCAGCAGCGGGATCAGGTCTCCCTGCCGGGTGTCGAAAAGAATGTTGGCAATCGATAAAAACTGGCTTGGCGAGAGCTCTAGACATTCTCTGAGCATATGCTCGCGCACGCTCACGGAGAGGGTGAGCAGATCGTTTTGGCTGTCCTTCTGATGCTGTTGGGCCGACGGGATCACTTTCCAGGCCATGAGAGAATTGCCCAGGGAGTTCTGTGGCTGGAAGCCCAAATCGCGCGAATCGCGGATCAAAAATTCCAGAAGGGAATCGGCGACTCTGGGGTCTTTAAGTTTAAGAAGGGAAAAGACTGCATTGAAACGGATCTGCAGGTCGGGGTCGCTCACCATGGAGAAAAGGAGGTTTTCGGAGCCGGGGATATCCCCCAGCATTGCAATGGCAAACAGATTCCCTTCTTTGGCAAGGAGCTCTGTCTCCTCTTTGGAGGTATCGTCTCCCAGGGTGTAGAGGGAGCGTTTTGCGGCCAGTTTGACGTTGGGGGAAGGGGACTGCGCCAAAGTCTTGAGGAGGGGGAGCGATCGGGAATCTTTCAGGTAGCCGATCGCTGTCGCGCACGCCTCCTGTTCGGCGATGTTGAGATGGGTCGCCCGGGAGCGGATCATCGGGAGCAGATCATCCCTGCCAAATCGGGCAGCGCTAAGGATCGCCTCGATGCGCGTGGGATGGAAAGGATCGTCCATCATGTGCCTGAGAAGTGCGATTGCGTCTTTGGTGCCGATCAGGGCAAAAAACTGGGGGAAGAAGAAGCGCATTTGGGGCGGGACCTTGTACATGAGCGACTCGATCTGTCCAACGGCGGTCCGCGACTTTCTGGCGGATAGCTGGTAGGCTGCCTCCATCCTTGTGAAAAAGTAGTCGGAGGACATCGCTTTGGTCAAAAGCTCCTCGCAGCGGTCATCCTGCAAGTGACCTAAAAACTGAATGGAGGCCATTTGCGTCTGGGGGTGGGGGCTCGTGATCCCTGCCTCGAGGATATCGATCGACGCGGCGATCCCGGCAATGCTGGAGCCATAGATACTCATCAGCTGCGTTTCCGGGTCGGGGCTGCGCGCGCCCTGGTCGAGGATGATCATCCCCATCTGCTGCAGGATCTCAAAATCGTGCCTGCCAAGCGCTGTGCGGTATTCGTTGTAGAGGTCGACGGCGCGGTTGAACTCTTTGGACTGTAGAAGGTAGAGAATGTGGAGCTTGTTAATCCCGGTCTTCTCTTTGATGGAGGCGACCTCCCCCGAAGAGACGGGGAGCATGCTCTGCGGCGAGACGTCCCCGTCCGCGAGGGCCAGAAAGTGGGGAGCGATGCTGCTGAAGAGAGCGAGAAAGAGAGCTTTTTGCATGAAAAATTTATCCCTATTTCGTAACGAACTACTGGTAGTCCGATTTTAGATGGGCCCAGAGGTCGATGCCCACCAGACCCAGCAGCCGGCCCAGCGTATTGATCGGCAGTCCCATCACATTATCATAGGATCCGTCGATTTTCGCAATCAAAAGGCCTCCCTGCCGCATGATGGCATAGCCGCCCGCCTTGTCGAGGTAGGAGCACGACTGCATATAAAGATGGATCTGCTTTTCTGTCAGAGGGTTAAATAGAATTCTTGTCATTTCCCACCCCGTATGGAGCTGCTTCCCGCTACGGACGGCAACGCCTGTGTAGACCTCCTGCCATTTTCCGGCAAAAGCGCGCAGCATCGACGCCCCCTCCTCTTCATTTTTGGGCTTGTTGAAGACCTTCCCCTCAAAGAAGACGACCGTGTCGGCCGCCACGATCGTTTCAGCGGGGAACCGGATGGCAAGGTCTGCCGCCTTTCTGCTGGCAAGCTCCGTCGTGTACCGGACGGGGTCCCCCTCGAAGGGAAGGCTCTCCTCATCAAAATTCGAAGCGATCTGGACGAAGGGGAGGGAAAAATAACTTAAGATTTCTTTTCTGCGGGGAGACTGCGAACCCAGGATTAATAGCATAGCTCGACTTTGTACATCTTTGCCCCCCGATTGCTGGAAAGGGAGGCCTTCAGGTGCAATTTTAATTCGCAGGATCGGCTTGAACATGCCTTCCTGCGAATTAAAATTGCGCATCAAGGTCCCCCTGCCAGCAGACGGGGTGCAAAAGTGTACAAAGTCGAGCATAGGAGGGTGTCCTTTTTTTGTTTGCTCTATGATATCCCCGGGCGGGAAAAAAGCAAGCCCTCTCTAACCCTCGATTCAGGAATTTATTTGACGCAAACAGGGGGCAATAATGAAATAAAATTTGGGGCCATGTTGTTTTTTTTAAGTTGCAACCCGTTTAGGATCAACATATTTCAATAGCAAGTGAATTTTTCTTTTCTTAATATGCCCTTAACATTTATGATCTGACATGTTTTTCAAAAAAAGCGTCAACAACTTGGCGTTGAAAGTGTCCAATAACCTTTAGAGGAGGTTGAGTAAATATGAGTATGTCAATTTCATCTTCATCATTAGATCCAAAAGTAGCCGGAGCAGCAATAGCTTCTTCAGCTGCCACGAGTTCATCAAGCGCATCCGAAAGCACCTCTGCTTCCGGTCTTTCTTCTGCAGGCAGCAGCATGAGTTCCGCTGCAGCTCCAGCAGAATCACGAGGATTCAGCGCCGCAGTCAGCGCCTGGGTATCCTACATTATTGATGGCATCCGCGGATGTCTTGCAAAACTTCCTTTAATTGGAAGGTTTTTTGCGAGCGCCGATGCCTCTTCATCAAGCACGGATGGCGCTTCCTCGGCTTCAGGTGCTTCATCCTGCGTTACTGACGCTCAATTGCTTCAGATGGTACAGAACACATTTGTTCAGGATGCTTCAGCAGTAGTTCCCACAGATGAGTCAGTCGGCTACTGTTTGGCTGCTATTAACAATATGAGCCGTCCTCTTGAGCAAATGCAGGCCTACCTGACAGTGCTCATGGCAGCGAATTCCAGTGATCCTATTGCACAGCGATTCTTTGCAGCTCTTCCTAAAGGCGTGCAGAATGAGTACAGAGGAGAAATCTGGAAATTCAACAAAGGCGATGATTTATCTTCAAGCGGCATGTCAAATAACAAGCTGCCTGTTGGTGAAGTGGTCACCAGCGGAGTTCTTATCCGTTGCCCTCTCGCTAAGCAAGCTGCTCAAAACTATATTACAGTTCTGGAAGCAGGAGCAGCAGCAGCTGCTGCAGCTGCAGCTAGCGCAACTGCGGCGTCTTCTTCCGCAACTGCGTCTACGTCTTCAGCGTCTTCTTCAACATCAACAACCGTGTAATTCCCCTTAAAAGGTTTTACTGGTTAACAAAAAGCATGGGCCTTCGGGTCCATGCTTTTTTTTGTCCCTCTCCCCTTGCATTTTTTCTCCCAAGCTCATTCCTAAAATCAGTATTATTCCGAGCTGTTCGAGCCCGAGCTGGTTATTATTCCGAGCTGTTCGGCTCGGGCTCGCGTACGGGCTCGGGCTCGTAAAAAAATTAAGACTTAGGGTTTTCCGGCGGGAGCTTTCTTCCCTTTTTTGCCGTTTGTGGGGGGAGGGAGGGTCTCCGTCTGGTCGATCCAGATGGGGGAGCTCCAGGCGATGTGGCCGTCCTCCTGGACGACGCGCATGTAGTAGTAGACAAAGGGGGGCTTCTCACCGCTTGGGTCGGGAAGCAGAATCTTACTGATCAGATCGGTATCGTCGATGGCAAATTCGAGATGGGGTTCCTTCGGATGGAACGTGTGGAAGGGCTTGCCATTGCGAATGAAGGAGATCTCCTGGATGGGAGCGGTTCCTGCGACAAATCCGGTGATGTGCCGGTTGAAGCTGAGGCCAGGTTTGGCTTTTGTGTTCAGCTCGCTGCCCATCGCTGCGCCGGCAATGAAGAAGCCGATGACCATCCTTACACCGGTCGTAGCGTAGCACGAGCGGTTGACCAGGGCCTGGAAGAGAGCATCGCGGGTCTGCTCGATGGCCATGATGGCGGTGAGTCCGGGAGAGTACTGGACCTGGTCGCTGTCGTAAAAAGGGCCAAAAATATCCCGGTCGTCCAGACCCCCTGCGACAAATCCAAACCGGAGGTTGCTATTCAGCGCTTTGCGGATCGATCCTTTCTCATTCTCGGCTATCCCTTTCTTGCCGTTTGCGGTGATGGGGCGCAGGTTTCCCTCTTTGGCAGAGCACTCGGAGCAGCCCCAGGCATTGTAAATTTCGACCACCCGTTCAAATTCCGGACAGAAATCGACGAAGGTTGTCTCCATGCCCTTGCCCATCGTAAAGGAGGGGACGGACAGGATGTCTTTGGGCGTATGGCTCTTGTAGATTTTGGAGAGGGAGGTCGTCTTCATATCCTTTTTGCGCAGGATCGGCTTGTTGTCTTTGGAGTAGATCAGCTGGCGCAGCCCCTCTTCGGGGGCATTGTTGAACCACTGCATGCCGAGGAAAGTGGTAAAACGAAAATCTTCATTGAATTCGGCAACCTGGGCTGAGAGCGTTTTCCATATCTCGTTGGGGGTCTCTTCTGCGCTCTCGAAGGAGGAGGTCGCAAAAAACTGGTAGTTGCGCTCATCGCGGCAGTGGCGGAGGCAGGCTTCGATGTTTTCCGCGGAGTCGACCTTCTCCGATTCCCCATGGAGGAGGCCCCAGAAGATGCTTTTATTCGTTTCGGCAAAGCATTTGATTGGAGAGGAAAAGAAGACTTCCTGCGTGGTCAAATTGCGGAGCTGGACCTTGTAGATGCCCGGTTCATTGAAGTAGAGGTTGGGAACGTTGATGAACCCTGTTTCGGGGATGAAGAGCTTCCAGTTGAGGTTCTCCCGGAGGTGCTCATAGGTAACCTCAACGAGGGTCCCTTCGGGGGCGTTATTGGTCAAGTTCCCAAAGACGTCTTCAAAGCGGAGGATGACGTCGAAACGCTTGTTTTTTCCGACGAGGGAGGGGGCGACGATCCGGATATTTTTAAGGACGTTGCCGCGGACATCGATCGTGAAGATCTCCGGTTCGCGGTAGTCCCCTTTTCCTTTGGGGTCGATGTAGAGGTGGAAGGCGCGCCTGCGCTGGACCGTTGTCTGGCACCGGTTGCCTTTCTTGCGGCTCTCTTCCTTGTTTTTGTCGGGTGTCCCCATAAAGATGGAGATCGTATCGCCGGCTTTGACCTCGGATGGGAGAATGAACTCGAAGGATGGGGCCAGCTCGGAAGCTTTCTGGACTTCCTTTGCGGGGAGGACTTTAGCGCCCTCGATCTCCGCCCAGATGACGTTGCTTTTATCTTTGACATTTACCGAAGGGAGTTCCCAGTCGATCTCCCGGCCGTGGGAGAGGAGGTCGAACTTCAGGCGCGCTCCTTTGGGAAGCGAGGTCGATGTGGTGTAGGAAAACTTCCAGGTGGTGATTTCCCCGGCAAGGGCCTGATTAGGTTCGCAATAGCAGATCGAACGGCGCATGGTTTCCCCCAAATGTGCAATAGATGTAAAGTTTGCCTGAACGGATTTTCTTTTTCAAGGGATTCAGGAGCCCTGGGACTGGGATAGGTTCTGAGGAGTGATTTTAATTTTGTCTATAGAGCGCTCGCTGGAGCCCATGACCTCAAGCTCAAAATCGTCATGGTGGATCTTCCACCCTTTCGAGGGGATCGCGCCTGCCCGGTGGAAGACGTAGCCGCCGATCGTGTCGTACTCGGGGCTTTGGGGGATGTTGATCCCCAGCTCTTCCTGGATATCGATGATCGACATCCGGGCATCGACGAGCCACTCTCCATTGGGCAGGACGGCAAAGAGGTTCTGCTGACCAGTATCGTATTCGTCGGCGATCTCCCCGACGAGCTCCTCGAGGATATCTTCAATCGTGACAATCCCTTCGGTCCCTCCCCATTCATCGACGATAATGGCCAGGTGGATCTGTCTGGACCTGAAGTCCTGGAGAAGATGGGAGATTTTTTTTGTCTCCGGGGTGTAAAGGACGGGCTTGACGAGTTTTCCGATGGGGGTGTTCAGTTTATGCGGCGACTCAGACTGCTCGATGTAGATTTTTAAAACATCTTTATAGAGGAGGACGCCGATGATGTTATCGACGCTGTCTTTGTAGACAGGGATCCGGCTGTACCCTTCTGCCAGAAACTGGTGGGCCGCTTCGTGGACGGGGGTCTCTTCTGCCATGCTGAAGACGTTGATCCGGGGGACCATCACCTCCCGGGCGATCCTTTCCTTGAAGGAGACGACGGAGAGGATGAACTTCTGCTCCGTGGCGTCGAGGTAGGCCCCGAGCTCGGTTTCCTGGAGGAGTTCGTAAACTTTATCCCGGATTTTAAAGGTCGGCATCGCGTCTTTTACCTGTCCCTTCCTTGGCAGGAAGATCTTCATGATGCGGAAAAAGGGAGCGGTCAGTGGGGTGCAGACGAGAAGGAAGCAGGAGCAGAGGGGGCCGAGCAGCCGAAGGGCGGTATCGGGCCGGATCTGTCCGAAGAGGCTGAAGAGGAAGTCGATGAACAGGGAGGAGGCGACAATCACCAGCCCGATCCCGAGCATTAAGAGCCCATCGTACTCATTTCCTGTGGAGGAGAAGGAGAGCGTCTTATGGAAGAAATCTATTTCGAGCAGGGCCATGAAGGCGGTGAGTACATAGGCGATCCGCAAAAGGTGCTTGGTAAAGCTCAAGGAAAAAAAGAGCCCTTCCCACTTCTGCCTGCCAAAGAAAAATGAGAGGAAATGGCGAAAGAAGAAAGGGGAGTGTTCTTGTTTCAGGGATTCTTCAGCGAGGAGTTTGCCTTTGCGGTGAAGGCCTGTTGAAACGGCAGTCAGGGTACTGGAGCCGATGAGGAAGAAGAGGGCAGCGTAGGCAGGTAGGGTTAGCAAGGGGGTCCGTAAGGTTTCTTGAATAGGATTCTATTTTAGTATACCACAATCGGGCAGCAACTTGAAATCTGGACCGTGTCAATGCGCGGGAGCTTTCACATGGCCCAGATTCCAAGCTCATGCCCAATTGTGGTTTAAGAAGCGTTTTGTCTCAAGAGTATTTTTAATTTTTTGAGGCAGGAGCTTTCTTTTCTCTTCATTTTTCTTCGCAGGGAAGGTTCCGTGTCTTCATAACCGATCAGGTGGAGGATGCAGTGCACGACGTAGCGCAAAAGCTCTTCCTCCGGGGAGATCCCGAGCCGCTTCGCATAGGCGATAGCTGTTTTGGGGCAGAGGAATGCTTCGCCAAGGACGTGGTACACTTCCTTTTTTTGCCCCGGGGGATCGAGGGGAAAGGTGATGCAGTCGGTGGGGGAGGGGTCATCAAAAAATTCTTTATGCAGCGCGCAGATCTTCGCTTCAGTGACAAAATGCAGGATTACCTCATCCGTCTCAATTTTGAGGTCCTGAAGCAGAAACGAGACCACCTTTCTCATTTGTACTCTAGAGATAGGGAGGTCCCGTTGCGAATTGTGAATCGAGATTTTAAGCAAACTTAAGGAGTAACAGGGGTTTTGGGCAGGCCTGTGACCTTCGTGTTTTCTCCGTCTTTCCACTTCCCAATGCGCCTGAGAACATCAACGCGCTCGAAACGCTTGAGGACATTGCGTTTTTTTGCTGTTTTGCTTGATTTTCCGTAACTTGTATGTCTGGACATGAGTGGCGATCCTTATAAAATTTATTTAATTTTCGGGATGAAGGAGGTGTTTGCGAGATCTCCTGCAACAGCGTTTACGTGGGATTTAAATCCTTTAGGCAAAGCATCCTGCTTTGGTCCTGTCTTGATGGCGGGCTTGCGTGTGCGTCGGTGGGAAACTGAGCGTCTTTCTGCCTGTTTGCTGATACGAACCATGTGTAACTCCTAAAAACTTGTCCGATAAGACCCGGATTATAATCACCTGGCCTAAAAAGGACAAGCGTTTCGTTGAAAAGAAGCGGCTATATCGTGTTTTTTGGAGGGGGCATAAAGTCAAAAGTCGATGTAAGTAAGTTCTTGATTTATTTTTTGTGGCAAGTTTACAGTATCCCGCACTGCAACGCGAAAACTGTTTTTTTTAACTTCAACCGACAAAAGGATGGACTTTATGGCTGTGAGATTGGGACCTGTTGAATATCTGTGCATGAGCATGGGATTCGTTGAAGACAAACTGCGATTGGAATTAGAGAGCCTTGGGGCCAGTGTCGTTAATCTGGACGGCCTGACAGACCCCTCGCATTTGGTTGAACTGAGGAACCGTATTCAGGCATTGGACGCCGAAGCCGCAAAAGCCCTTAAACAACTGGATGAAATGACAGTAAGGATGAGGGGGATGACAAGGGAGCTTTCCGGTCTTTATGACAGGGTGGCCGACCATACCGCTCATCTTCTCCCGGAGTCTCAGGGAGGTTCCACAGGGGAGATCCTGAACTCTCGCCCGCCTGGATCTTTTATTTCTCTTGCAGCGGTCAGGAAACCGACTCCAACCGGGAAAGGGATCGGTTCCAGCAATAACAGCCCTTCGGTCGGAACTTCTGATATTGAAACAGCTGTCTTCCTCATCTCTCCGGGCACAAGTGGCGAAGACAATGAAGCCCCTGCCGTAAGTTCCGGGCAGGAGCCTCTGGATGAGGAGATCGATTCTATTTCCTCCTGGGAAATGTCGGATAGCGTTGAGACGGTACCCCGTGAGGAACTACTGGTGTGAAAAGGCTTTATGCAACAAGGCTTTGTAGGAGTTGAATTCCCCCTTGTATTAATTTTTGCAAAAGCTTTACAGTCTCCTGTCCCTGTTTACGGCTCGTTGAGGTCAGATGATGATCCCGGCCAAGCCGTAAACCGGGCAACGAAACCGGACACTCGAATTAAACATGCCAAACGCAAGGATGGTATTTATGGCAATCAGAACTGACTTTAATGACTTTTTAACTACGAGTATGAATCTTGTCGCACAAAGCCTCAAACAGAATGGACAACTGTTCAAACAGACTGCAAATGCTTTGAACGCATCCACCGATCTGGGCGAATTGAACGGTGCTTGCCGCAATATTGGGACACTGATGACGGATCTGGAGCTGCTTGTTGCAGCAAAAAAGGAGTTCTCTAAGAACCTCAAGGCGATAAGAAACGAACTTCAGCCCGTGCAACAGACTCTTCACACACAAATTCAGAGCATGGTCAGTCGGCCTGCAGATGCCTCTCAACCGCAGTTGGGTAGCGAGCTGCATGCAGCGTTTTTAGTATCCTGCATATCCGTCATGCCAGCGACTTCAGATAAGACGAATGCTCTGGTGACAGAGGCGCTGAATGTGAGCGCTGCGTCAACTGCGGCACCGGCCGATGGAGCGAGCACTGCAGCGAATGTCGAAGTACTGGATGCGAGCGCTGTGTCAATTGCGGCACCGGCCAGTGGAGCGAGCACTGCAGCGGTTGCTGACGTGCTGGATGCGAGTGCTGCATCAACTGCAACTGCGGCCAGTGAGGCGAGCACGGTAGCGAACGAGGGCGTTTGTGAATCAACAACCGCACGCCTTGTTTTTTATTCCGATCTGAAAGAAGGAGACACTCTTTATATCCGTGGGGACGGCCCTGAGATGAGTTGGGAGAAAGGCATCCCCTGTACACGTCATCAGGAAGGCTTCCATTATATTGATTTGGATAAAGGGGATCCGCAGCTTTTTCAGTTCAAGCTTCTGAGCAATGATACTGCCTGGAGCAAAGGAGAAAACTTTACTTTCTCCAGAGAGAAGTATGATAGTGAAAAAGCTTACAGGTTTTTCCCTTCCTTTGAATCCGCTATTTAATTTTTCCACTTCGCTTATCCCCTCCCGTCCGGGAGGGGATTTTCCTTAATATCTAAGCACATGCGGTTAATCCTAAAAACGGTAGTTGAGGCGAGCAAAGAAGGACAAGAGCCTGCGGCTCAAAAGAATGTGCTTATCTGCCGCATTCAACTGCTATTTTTAGGTTAATCTTTAGTCTCGGAAGGGGGATGCTCGCCGGGGTGCATGACGCCGCAGGAGATGAGGAATTTGAAGGCGTCCTCGACGGAGACGTCGACGGGGCGTACGAGTTTTCTGGGGACGAGGAGAACGTAGCCCGACATGGGGTGGGGTGCGGTCGGCACGAAGACGGCAAGGTCGGCGCCTTGCGCCCCTTCTCTAAAAAGGGGGGGCGTCTCGCCGGTGACGAAGCCGACGGCGAGGGCGTGGTCGTGAGGGAAGGGGAGGAGGACGGTTTCTTTGAAGGTCTTTTTTGTGTCGGAAAAGATGGCGTTCGTGACGTCTTTGCTGATGCGGAAGACGGCCCGAATGACGGGGATCCGGGAGAAGAGCTTTTCGGGGATCTTCATAAAGATCCTGCCGAGGAACTTCCGCCCGCAGAAGCCGAGGAGGAGGATGAGGAGGAACAGGAGGATGAGAGCGAGGAGGCGGCTTAAGAAAAGGACGAGGGTCTCCCGGTGCTCCATGGTGAGCCCGAGTTCTTTTTCATAGGAGAGGATGAGCGCTTTCGTGATCCCTTCGAGGGGGGCTGCGAAGAGATTGAAGAGCCACGCCGCGATCATGTAGGTGAGGGCGAGGGGGAGGAGAGCGATGAAACCTGTGAAGAAGTACTTTTTCATGAGTGGGCGGCTGTCGTTGTGGAGGCTTTCGATCCGGGAATGATCACGCCGCAGGAGACGATGTATTTGATCGCATCTTCAGGTTTCATGTCGATGGGGATGAGGTCGGAGCGTTTAAACATCAGCAAAAAGCCGGTCGTGGGATTGGGAGTTGTCGGGACGAAGACGGAGATGAGGTGGTTTCCTGCTGCCTGAGAGCAGATCTCCGGCGAATCTCTGGCGATCAGCCCCAGCACAAAGACGTCGGCCCTTGGAAAGGGGACCATGACGACCTGCTTGAAGGAGTTTTTGTCGGAGACGAAGAGGGTATTGATGATGTCCTGGGTCGTCTTGTAGACAGTGTTAACGATGGGGATCTTGTGAAGGATCTTGTCGCCGATCTTGAAGAGGGCGTTGATGAGGAACCAGCGGGTCACCATGCCCAGGCCCACCGTGACGAGGAAGAGCAGGACGAGGATGATCAGCTTCGAGCCGTAGAGAATGACCTCTTCGGGGGAGAGGAAGAGGAACCCGTGATTGATGATATTGAGTTTGGTCAGGATGGCAGAGACGACCCCGATGAAGGGCTGGGTGAGGAAGTTGACCAGGAAGATCGCGACGGCGATGGTGATGACCAGCGGCAGAAGGATCACAAGGCCTGTGATAAAATATTTTTTCATGCAGATGCTCTCCAGTGTTTCCTTCTAGCGTTTCCTTCTCGATCTTGAATCGGGGCGTCTGCGGGGCCTTCCGCCCCCTTCGACGCTCAAGTTCCAATTGCTCTCCAGCAGGATGAGGTCGACCCGCTCGAGGCGGACCTTGATCGCATCGCCGAGCTTGTGGATTTTGCCGCTGCCTCTTCCGAAGAGCAGGTTGCGTTGCTCATCGTGGACAAAGTAGTCGTTTTCCAGTTCAGAGATGTGGAGGAATCCTTCAAGCATGAGTTCCTGCAGTTCAAAGAAGAGGCCAAACGGCTTGATCTTGGTGATGACGGCATTGTACTCGCGCAAGGGATCTGCGCTGAAGTATCTGTGGAGCAGGCGGAGTTTTTTGAGGGTCTTGACGCTCATCTCGGCGCGGAAGCTGACCCTTTCCTGGTCGGAGCAGTGCTGGGCGATCTGATCGAGGTTGATATCTTTGGGCTCTTCGTTGAAAAGAAGGCGCTGGATGATCAGGTCGCTGTACCTACGGATGGGGCTGGTGAAGTGGCAGTAGTGCTCGAGGGCCAGGCCGAAGTGGCCGACATTCTCGGGGGAGTACTGGGCCAGTTTCATGCTGCGGATAAATCCGACGGAGAGTTGCTGGGAGTAAGGGGTTTTTTTTGCCTCTTCGAAGAGGGCTTGAAGGTCGTTGCTGGTGGCCTCGGCGGGGACATGGAAGCCGAGCGTCCTGGCGAACTGGAGGAAGTCGCGGAAGTTCTCTTCCTGGGGCTCTTCGTGGATCCGGTAGATGAGCCGCTTGCCTCTTTTATTGAGCTCGAGGGCGACCACCTCGTTGGCTTTAAGCATGAACTCTTCGACGAGCTGGTGGGTGATGTCGTACTCGATCTTTTTCAGACCTTCCGGCTCTCCCTTGTCATTGATCATGACGACGAGCTCGGGAAGGGAGAAGTCGATGCTACCCCTTTCATAGCGTTTTTTCTTGAGCAGCATGGCACAGCTCGACCATGAGCTTTAGGGCTTTGGAGTGGGGGCTTTTCTTATTACCATCGAGGACATCTTTCGCTTCGAAGTAGGTGAACCGCTTTTTACTCCTGATGCATGAGCGGACGACCTCGTGTTTAACGAGGGTGCCGGTTTTATCGAAATCCATCAGGACGGAGACGGTGAGCCTCTCCACGTCGGGCTTAAGGCTGCACAGCTCGTTGGAGAGCTCTTCGGGAAGCATGGGGACGCAGGTGCCGGGGAAGTAGGTGGAGTTGGACCTTTGCATCGCCTCTTGGTCGAGAGGGGAAGCGGGCGGGACGTAGTGGGCGACGTCAGCGATGTGCACGCCGAGCCGGTAGCTCCCTTTGCGGTCTTTGGTCAGCGTCAGGGCATCGTCGAAGTCTCTGGCCGTGTCGGGATCGATCGTGAAACACTCTTCGTCGGTGAGGTCGAGCCGCTTCTTGATCTCTTTGGCGGGGACTTTTATGCTATACTCTTTGGCCTGGTCGATAGCGGTTTTGGGGAAGGCGGAGCGGATGTCGAACTCTTCCACTGCGGCAGGGACGTCGCACATGGGGTTCTCGATATTGCCCAGCAGGTGGGAAAAGTCGCATTTTGTGGGCTCCCGCTCGTTGCCCCATTCTCTGACGTCGAGGATGACCCGGTCACCGATGCGCAGCGCAGTTCCTTCCGGGGTGTAGACGACGACGGGCTTGGTGAGGCCGAGCAGGGGTGCGTAGGCCATGATGTCTCCCCGTTCCGAGACGTGGCGGATCGTGGCGCCGAGGTGTTTGCGCGCCCGCTTGGTGACGCTGACGATTTTTCCTTCCGGCCCCTTGTCGGAGACGGCTTCCGTATTGACGACGACTTCGACGTGGTCTCCGTCGACGGCGTTATCGGTCAGGTGCTTGGGGATGAAGATATCCTGGGGGTAGAGGGCCGCATTGTCGGGGATGACGAACCCAAATCCTTTGGGGTGCATGCGGAGGAGTCCGCTGACCGTCTCTTCTTTTTCTGCCCTGAGGGAGAGGGTGTTTTTATGGATCTCGATCTCTCCCGCCTGGATCAGGTCGGTAACGATTTGCGAGCAGGCGGTAATCAGTTGCTGGGGAATGTGGAGGCGGTCGAAGAGCTCCGACTGTGTCATTGGGTTGTAGCGTCGTCCCGACATGAACTGAAGGAGGGTCTTGGAGAGATTTTCCAAAAGTTTGAGCTGTTTGGAGGAGGGTCTCGCAGCGGCCTGTCTTGCAGGTTCTTTGCGTCTAACTACGCTCTTTTGGGGGACGAAGAGAGGAGGCGCAAGGATTTTATGTTTCTCTGGAGGGGGAGGCGCAAGGATCTTATGTTTTTCAGGAGGGATCGGTTTCGTTTCCTTTTTGGCTGCCGGCTTCGCTTTCTTGGGGGCAGAGGGTGTTTTGACTTTCTTAATTTTTGGGGGAGGTGTTTTTTTTTGGGGCATCAGCGGTTATAAAATTCCTCTTGAATGTAGATGCTGTGTTAAGGAGCGGGGATCGGTATATGTCTCTGCATCGATCTGGATCGAGCGGGCTGTTTCAATGTAGCCGGGCACATCGTCGGTGTAGAAGCACTCCTCTTTTTCACATCCTGCGATTTTTAGCGCTTTTTCGTAAATTTCTTTTTCAGGTTTGCGGGCTCCCACGCGGTAGGAAAGGACGTGGCCGTCAAACTGGCTTAAAAAAGGAAATTGCTGCAAGGCGAACTCAAAGTGGGCCTCGCATGTGTTGGAGAGGAGGAAAAGGCGGTGGCCTCTGTTTTTGACGCGCAGGGCCAGCTCAATGACCGGATCGTTGGGCCAAAAGATATCGGCGACGGCGTGCATGAGGGCTTCAAAGGGGAGTGTTTTTTTGGCCAGGCGGCAGACCTCGTCGTGGAGCATCCGGCTGTCGACATGCCCCCGCTCATACGGGTCGCCGTACTTTTGCATGAGTGCCTGCACGGCGCTTTGCTCAAGGCCGCTGACTTCGGCGATCTGGCGGCACATCCTTTGGTGGTCAAAAAATATCAGTACATTGCCAAGGTCAAAAAAAATAGTACGCTTCATACCCTCAGAATACCCCTTCCCCCCTTAAAATAACAGGAAGAACTTTATTCCGAGCCCGAGCCCGAAAAAATGTTTTTTCAGGAAACATCTTGCAGAAGAGAGTTTCGGGCTCGGGCTCGGGAAAAAGGGTCAGTTTCGCCTCTGGTAGCTGAGGAGGGTATTGGAGAGGAGCAAGGCGATGGTCATGGGGCCGACGCCGCCGGGGACGGGGGTGATCCGGGAGCATCTAGGGGCGACCTCGTCAAAGTCGACATCGCCGACGATCTGGGGCTTGCCCTGGGGGCCGGTGATCCGGTTGATCCCGACGTCGACGACGACGGCTCCTTCCTTGACCATCTCTTTTTTGATGAAGCGGGGTTTTCCCATAGCGGCGATGAGGACGTCGGCCGATCTGCAGATGGCAGAGAGGTTTTCTGAGAGGCTGTGGGCGACGGTGACGGTGGCATTGCAGTGGGGGGCCTTCTGCATCAGGATGGCGGCGAGGGGCTTGCCGACGATATTGCTCCTGCCAACGATGACGACATGTTTTCCAAGGAGGGGGATTTGCGATTCGGTGAGCAGGACCTGGATCCCGTGAGGGGTGCAGGGGAGGAACCCGTCGTTTTCGCCAAGCAGGGTTTTGCCCATGTTGAGCGGGTGGAACCCGTCGATGTCCTTGTTCGGATCGACGGCAGAGAGGATGTTCATGGTGTTGATCTGCGGGGGGAGGGGGAGCTGGACCAGGATCCCATCGACCCTCGGGTCTTTGTTGAGCCTGTCGATCTCTTTTAAGAGTGTCTCTTCGGAAATGGTTCCCGGCAGCTCGCAGTCAAACGAGAGGATGCCGACCTCTTCGCACGCCTTTTTTTTCATGCGGATATAGCTCTCTGAAGCGGGGTTATTTCCGACGAGGATAAAGGCCAGGCCCGGCTTGAGGTGGGTGAGGTGGGCGATGGCGCCGGCAATGCGGTCCCGGATCTGCTGTGCGATCGAAATTCCATCCATGTGGTTCATTTTAGTACTCTATTTTTTAAAATTTTAAATGGGCGACCATCGGTTTGTGGAGGAGGCCGTTGGTGGCCAGCATGGTCTGATAGCCAAAGATTTTGTGGTCCGATCCATCCCAATGGCTCACTGTTCCTCCCGCTTCTTCGACGAGCAGTTTGCCGGCGGCCATGTCCCAGGGGTGGAGGCCAACCTCCCAGAAGGCGTCGAAGCGCCCGGCAGCGACATAGGAGAGATCGAGGGCGGCTGAGCCGAGTCTGCGGATGGGGACCCCTTTGAGCTGCATCTGCGCAAACTTTTCGACGCACTGCAGGGGATCTTCATCGACGTTGTAGGGGAACCCTGTGGAGAGGAGAGCATTTTCCATTTGATCGACGGGGGATACGGCAAGCTTTTTGTCATTGAGGTAGGCGCCCTTTCCTAGCTCTGCTGTAAACAGCTCCTGCGTGATGGGCTGGTAGACGACGCCGCAAACGACTTTGCCGTCGATCGCAGCCGCGATGCTGACGCTGAAGACGGGGATACCGTGCGCAAAATTTACGGTGCCATCGAGGGGATCGATGATCCACAGGACGGGGGCGTTTTTCACCTTCGTCTCGCCGCTCTCTTCCGCAAGGAAGGAGTGGTTTGGAAAATGGTGATGGACGAGGTCGATAATCGTGCGTTCCGCCGACTTGTCGTACTCGGTGACGAGGTTCTGCCTGCCCGGCTTAGAGGAGATCTCAAAGGCCGTGCCGAAACCGGAGCGGAGGGAGGCGCCGGCTTTAAGAGCGGCTTGTGTCGCAACGAAGGTCAGATCGGAGATGGGGGGAACAGGCATCGGGTTCTCGCGGGGTTTGGCGTTGTCGCATAAATCAGCAAATTTCACCACCGAGCACACTGAGAACACCGAGAGAAGAAAATCAAATATGGCACTGCGGAAGCATCAGTGAAGTACAATTGTCCTCTCGGTGACCTCGGTGTGCTCGGCGGTAAAAAAGGCTTTATGCAACAAGGTCAGGGTTTTCCCCCATTGTAATGGAACAGATTTTAAATTTCCCTCAGTTTTCGGAGGGGGTCTCTTCCGATTTATCCCGCAGAACAAATTTTCGGACTTTGGCATAGAAGGCGCGCCAGCCGATCTTCTGGATGTGGGCGTAGAGGAGCATGGGGCAGCTGAACCACAGGAAGGCGTAAATGGCGTCAGCTACCGGCATGAGCATCAGGTCGGTTGCAAGCAGCCGGAAGCTGAGGGGAAGCGGGCGGTCGAAGATCGAAATGAGGAGCAGCTGGGCGACCGTTGTCACGACGCTGATCAGCAGGGTGAAGAGGGAGAGGGCAAGGGGCTTGTCCTCAAAGAAGTGGCGCTTTTGGTGGTAGAGGAAAAAGGATGTCAGCCCGAAATTGAGCGCATGGATCCCCAGGCGGAACTCGGAGCTGAGGAGGTCGAGGATGAGGCCGCAGAGGGAGGCGAGCCACAGTGAGCTTTGAAAGGATTTTCGGTTGTAGAGGATGGCTAGAAAGGGGGCGAAGGGGAGGAGTTTGATGTGGGGGATGAATGCGGTGGCAAAGAGGGCAAAGCAGCAGGCGAGGCTGAAAGGGAAGAGGAGGTTGACTTGCCGCATGCTGTTAGAAGGCTCCTTTTCTCATGAGTAGGGTGGGGATCGTTTTAGCAATCAGCCGCATGTCGAACAAAAAGGAGCGCCTGTCGACGTAGCTGACCTCGAGTTTGACCCGCTCTTCGAAGGTGAGCGCGCTGCGGCCGGCAGTCTGCCAGATCCCCGTGAGGCCGGGTCGCATCGAAAATAGTTTTTCCATCTCTGCTCCGAGGATGCCGCGGATCACTTCCGCCTCTCTTGGGAGATAGGGTCGGGGGCCGACGACGCTCAAATCTCCGATTAGGACATTCCAGAACTGGGGGAGTTCATCGAGAGACGTTCTTCTGAGGAAGCTGCCGAGGGGAGTCAGGCGGGGGTCATTTTTGAGCTTAAAGTACTTTTTCCACTCTCTTTTCAGTTTGGGGTTGCTGCTGAGCATCACTTCCAGCCTCTGGTCGGCGTCTCTGTGCATCGAGCGGAATTTCCAGAATTTGAAGAGGCGCCCTTTTCTGCTGATCCGCAGGCTGCAATAGAAGACGGGTCCGGGGGAGCTGAACTTGACGAGGAGGGCGATAAAGGCAAACAGGGGCAGCCCTACAATAAGGGCGAGCAAACTGAACAGGATGTCAAAGCCCCTTTTGAGAGCATTGTGGACGATGACCTGCTCATCGATCTCAAGCAGAAACGGATCGCTTAAAGGTCCGCCGGATATCAGCTCATTGCTGGCCATTATTCATTACCCCAATCTCTCCAATCTCTCCAATCTTGAAACAGTTCAGAGTTTTTGTCAAAGCTGCTCAAGATTTTCTTCCACGGGAGCTGGCTGCTTCCTTCTTAAAGAGAGGAGGAGGCGCAGGGCTCGGCCGGGGAGTTTGAACGGCTTTTCTTTCCACCCTTGGGCGATATCGTAGGCGACGGGGATGACGATCAGTGTAAGCAGCGTGGAGGTGATCAGTCCGCCGATGACGGCCATCGCCATGGGAGCGCGCGACTCAGAGCCCGATCCGCGGGAGAGGGCAACGGGGAGCATTCCGAAGATGACGGCGAAGGTGGTCATGAGGATCGGCTGCAGGCGGAGGCGGCCGGCTTCGATCAGCGCCTCTTTGCGCGCGTACGTCCCCTGGAGGGAGTTGGCAAAGTCGACGAGGAGGATCCCGTTTTTCGTGACGAGTCCCATGAGCATGATGAACCCGATCATGGTGAAGATGCTCATCGTCATCTGGAAGAGGACGAGCGATCCGATCGCGCCGATGAGGGAGAGGGGCAGCGCCAGCATGATGACGAGGGGCTGCATAAAACTCTCAAACTGGGATGCCAGGACGATATAGACCAGGATGACAGCCAGAAAGAGCGCAAAGACGAGGTGGAACATCGACTCCTTGAAATTGCTCGCCTGGCCGGCGAAGGTATAGCTGTAGCCGGCAGGGAGTTTGAGTTCTTCCATGAATGCCGTCAGCTCTTTCATCGCTTCACCGAGCACTTTTTTCGAGTGGTCGAGATTGGCGCTGACACAGATCTGCCGCTTGCGGTTGTGGTGCTCAATCTGGATGGGGCCGGTCTCGGGATGGACCTCGATGAGCGAGCTGAGAGAGATCAGCTGCCCCTCGGCGTTGCGCAGGAAAAGGGTTTGTAGATCGGCAAGATCTGTGCGGTACTTGGCGGGCAGGCGGATGGCGACGTCGATTTTTTTGGCGTTTTGGTTCCATTTGACGATGTCTGCGCCATTGATCGCTGTCCTTAAGGCGGTGGCGATTTGGGCAGGCGAGATCCCGAGGTCAGCCGCCTTTTCCCGCCTGATGAGGATGGAGGACTGGGGTTTGCCGAGGCTGCTAGAAGTGTCAACGTCGACGTAGCCGGAGGAGTTTTTCATTTTGGCGACGAGATCATGGCCCAGGCGATCGAGAAGCTGCATATCTTCGCCATGGATCTCCAGCTGGACCTCTGTCGCCTTTTGTCCGCCGCCCGACATGCGTGGAGCCATCTCGACGGAGGTGGTGCCGCTTGCGATGGGGGAAAGTAGCTCACGGACCTGCTTCATGGCGTCGAACTGGGAGAGCGCGCGGAGTTCTTTGTCCATCATCTTGACGTAGATGTTCCCTTTATTTACGCTTCGCAGCTCATTGCCGCCGACGGTGAGAAAAAGGTACTGGACCCAGGGCGCATCCCGCAGCTGCCCCTCGATCTCTTCGAGGGCGTGTTTTGTCGCTTGAAGGGAGGTCCCTTCGGGAGCCTTGAAGTGGATGACGAACTCGCTCTGGTCCTCCATCGGCACAAACTCAAAGCGGAGCCATTTGGCTGTGTAGAGCGAGCCGACGAAGGCGCCGATCGCAACAAGCACGACGACCCATTTGCGGTTCAGGGCTTTGCCAAGGACAAAGGCATAAGCGTTCTCGACGGCTTGAAGTCCCCGTTTGAAAAAATGGAGCCACTGCACCTCTTTTTCTTTGGTGAAGAAGGTGGCAGAGAACATCGGGTTCAGAGTGAAGGAGACGAGCATCGAAATGAGGACGGAGCAGGAGACGGTGACGCCGAACTGGTAAAAAAACCGTCCGACGATCCCATCCATGAAGGCAACGGGGATAAAGACGGCTACGGCGGTGCATGTCGTTGCCAGAACGGCGAGGAAGATCTCTTTGGTAGCGCGCAGGGTCGCAGCTTTTGGGTCGGGGTCGAGTTGGAGGTGGCGGGAGATGTTCTCCTGGACGACGATCGCATCGTCGATGAGCAGTCCGATCGCGATGGTCAGCGCCAGCAGGGTCATCATGTTCTGGGTGAAGCCGAGGTAGTACATCACGCCGAAGGTTCCGATCACCGAGAGGGGGAGGGAGAGGCTGCAGACGAGGGTGCTTTTGACGCTGCGCAAAAACAGGAAGACGATCAGGATAGCGAGGGCGCCGCCGAAAAAGAGGTGGAAGCGGAGCTCTTCGACCGAGCGCTTGACAAAGACCGAGTTGTCCTGGGCAATATCCAGAGTGATCCCCCTGGACTCAAGGGCGGGTTTCAGATTTTCAATTTCTTTTTTAACTTCATCGGCGACCGATGCCATGTTGGTGCCCGACTGGCGGCGCACCTGTAGAGCGATGGCTGAGCGGCCTTTTACCTTAGCGTAACTCCGCTCCTCTTCCCGCCCGTCGACCACCTGCGCTACAGAGGAGAGGCGAATAGGATAGCCGCTCCGGTAGGCGACGATCATCTGCGCAAACTCTTCCGGGGTTGCGTACTCCCCTTGCGTTTTGATGCTCACTTCGAGGGGACCCGCTTCGATGCGGCCCGAGGGGAGTTCGATGTGCTGGCTGCGCAGGGCGTGCTCGATCTCCTGCAGGGTGAGGTTGTAGCTTTGCAATAGAAGGGGGTCGGGCAGGATCCACAGCTTCCGCTTCACTTCGCCGATCATCTTGACCTGGCCGACGTTGGAGAGGCGCTGCAGCGGCTCTTTGATCTCTTTTTCGATCAGGTCGCTCAAAACGACAGGAGAGTAATCGCCGTAGGCGACGAGCGACATGATTGGGGCGGAGTCGACATCGAATTTTTCGATGATGGGTTCTTTGAGGTCCTGGGGAAGAGTAGAGCGGATCGCGCTAAGGCGCGCTTGCACCTCCTGGAAGGCGACGTCGACATTCTTCTTGAGGTTGAATTCGATGATGACCTGGGAGACGCTCTCGCCGCTTACCGAGCGGAGGTGCTTGATCGCGCTGATGGTCGCAAGCGCCTCTTCGATCGGCTCGGAGACGGTTTTCTCCACCGTCTCAGGGTCAGCGCCTGGAAGTGCAGAGACAACCGTAATCACGGGGAAATCGACGCGGGGGTAGAGGTCGACGCCGAGCCGGTTGTAGGAGATTATCCCAAAAATCACCATCAGGAAGAAGAGCATGGTGATGAAGATTGGTCGCTTAATCGCTAAATGAGATAGAAACACGCTTTAGTCTCCAGTTTCAACAGTTCCGCGGACAAAGGCCCCGGCTTTTAATACGTAGTCTGGATTTTCCACTTCGGCCTGGCACCGGAAGGATCGGGTCTCTTCGTCGATGGCGGGAATCACTTTGGTGACTTGAGCAGTATAGGTTTTCAGATCGCCCTCCATCTGGAAAGAGACGGCAGCTCCCGCCTTGAGGGTCCCGATCTTTTCCTGGGGAGCAGAAAACTCCAGCAGGAGGCAGGAGGGATCGATCAGCTCGACTATTTCCACGGGAGGCAGGGTCGTGACGCTGTCGCCCCGGTCGATGTAGCAGCGGGTGATGATACCGGAAAAAGGCGCCGTGACAGACGCTTCTTTGAGGCGCACCTGGGAGACTCTCAGTTCGGCGGAAGCCTGAATGAGGGTGTTTTTCTTCTGCCTCAGGCGGAACTGCGCTTCGTCGTACATTTTTTTTGGAATGGAGGGGTCGGGCTTGTCCCAGAGGTTTGCCATCCGCTTCGCTTCGAGATCGGCCTCTTCGTAGGCGACCTGGGCATTCTGGTAAAGCGTCGATTGCCGCTTCACATCGAGCTCGAAAAAGGTTGTATCCAGTTTCACCAGCACCTGTCCCTCTTCAACCGCCTGCCCTTCCTCACAGAGGACCTTTTCGACACGCCCGTTGACCTGCGCCCCTACTTTGCAGCTGGCCTTGGGTTTGAGGGTGCCGCAGATGGACAGCCGGGAGGCCTCGTCGGCAAATCCCGTACTGCACAGCGCAGCAACCACAACAGTCAAAAATGATCTATTCATAAGTTGTTCCCGAATTAATGGTATAGCCGCCGGCGAGCGTGTTGAGGCGATAGAGTGTGGAATAATACCGATACAGCGAGGAGTAGTAGCGCAGGTGGGAGAGGTAGAGCTGTTCCTCGGCATAGAGGAGATCGTTGATCGACGCATGCCCCTCTTTGTAGAGGTCGCCGTTCTTCGTAAAGTTCCTGTGTCCCAGCTCTACGGCCTGCTGGCTGATCGCCAGAGAATCCTCTTCTTCTTTGAGCTGTAGAACGGCCGCCTGGATATCGACGGCGAGCCGTTCCTTAAAATCTGTAAGCGTCGCATCGACCTCATCTTTTTGCGCGCGCACCTTGGCGACCTGGGCGGGGATCTTCCCCCCTTCAAAAATGGGAAGATGCATCCCAATCCCTGCAGAGACGGCGCTTTTATCGGAGGAGAAGTCGGCATTGGTGAAGGCGTAAAGCCTTGGCGCGTGGCTTAAGCGGAGAGCTCTTATCTCTTTTTCCAGCGCCGCCTTTCGGGTGGAAAGGACCAGGATCTCCGGCCGGTTTTGCATAGCGAACTCAACGATCTCTGTCGCGTTGCAGGCTGTCTCGACCGTTTCAGAGAGCTGCTGCAGTTCCATGGGAGCGGTGATGTCACTGCCGATCAGTCGGTTAAGTTCCATCTTTGCGGGAAAGGGCGTTCTTCGCGGAGAGGAATTCCCGTTTCTTTTGCGCGAGCTGCAGCTCGACACTCAAAGTGTCCCTCTGCGTTACAAGCCCCTGATCAAAAAAATCTTTTGATATCTCCTGTTGCTTCGACAGGGTTTTCATCGACCTCTCAGATGCCTCGACGGCGCGCTCAGCTTCGAGCACGCGCAGGTAGGCGTTGCGCACGGTCTCTTCCAGGTTCTGCAGCATCTGCTCCTGCTGCCATTTCGAGGCTCTAACAAAGAGGGAGCTGGCCTTCAAATGGCTCCAGGAAGAGCCAAAATCGCACAAGCCTATATTAACGGAGACGCCGCCTGCCAGTGTGGAGTGGAAGTCCTGAAACTGGGAGAGCTCCCCATCGAGGGTGCCGTTACGGTTGTCCCATACCCCTTTGCCAATGATCTGGGGCATCATTTGAGAGACGATCTCTCGCTTGCTAGCTTTGGCCTCATTCACTTTGGATTGCGCTACAGTCGAGACGGGGCTGTTCTCTTTTGCCCTGCGGACGCACTCGTCCATGGTCAAGGTCTCCTGGGCCCCAAGAGCTGTGAAGGAGAGAAGAGTGATGAAAAAGAAGATATACCACACTCGGCCAGAAACCTGGAATTTGGACCGCGCCAAAGTCCCGGGGTTGAACGATGGCAAACGGGTCCATATTGTTAATATTGAACCGTTTGCGATCGTCCAACCGCGGGAGCTTTCGCGCGGGTCCAAATCCAGGTTTATGGCCGAGTGTGCTATATGCATGGAGGACATTCTAGATGGAATGCCCTGATTTTTTCCAAAGAAAAGAGTTATTTGCTTCGATTGACCATCTGGTCGAAGAGCCCCTTGAGGAGGGGAGCGGGCTGGGACAGGGTGGCGAGCTCCTCTTCGGCAGTGGAGAGGAGCTGGGCCGCTTTGAGCTGGGCGGGTTCGATCCCGAGCAGGGTGACCGCTGTGGGCTTGGCTTTGTCCCGGTCGGAACCGATCGGGCTCCCCAGTTCTGCTTCTGTTCCCGTATAGTCGAGGACATCGTCGATCAGCTGAAAGGCGGTTCCGATCGCAAGGCCGATCCTGCGCAGGGCGGCAATGTCGTCAGCCGGGGCGTTTGCGACGATCCCTCCCGCTTCCAGGGCGGCGATGATCAGGCCCGCCGTCTTGCCGAGGTGCATCATTTCCAAGGTTTCCCAATCCACTTCTTCTCCGACCGAGAGAAGATCGATCATTTGCCCGCCGATCATCCCGTGCGCCCCGGCGTTCATGGAGAGGGAGCGGATGAGGGAGATCCTCTGCTCCGGGCCAAGATGGGGGGCATCGGCGAGGAGCTCGAAGGCGTAGGTGAGAAGGTAGTCGCCTGTGAGGAGGGCGTGCCACTCGGGGACGATCTTGTGCAGCGTGGGGCGGCCGCGGCGCGAAATCGTCGTTGTCCATGCAGGGGAGGTCGTCGTGGATGAGGGAGTAGGTATGGACCATCTCGAGGGCGCAGGCGGGAATTAAAGCCGCTTCTTGGGTGGCCCCATAGCTGGAGGCGGTTGCCATAAGGAGGAGGGGGCGGAGCCGTTTGCCCGGGGAGGTGAGGGAGTAGCGGGCGGAGGCAAAGAGGGACGCATAGGGGAGATCGCTCGACGTAGAGACTAGTGGTCTTTCCCGAAAATCCTTACCACTCGGACCGCGTGAAAGCCCCGGGGTTGAGATTCCCGCAAGCGGGGCGATATTTTGAAACATAGGACCCACTTGCGGGAACTCAACCGCGGGAGCTTTGACGCGGTCCAAGTAGCAAGGATTTTTGGGAATGACCACTAGCTCGATGAGCTTCTCATCGATCTTTCGGCGCGCCTCAGCATAAAATTGAGAATCAAAATCCTGCATCATCCGCTCCCGACCAGGTCGCATCCAAGAGCCTGGGAAGAGGGGACGCCGATTCCAAAGTACTCGAGCCCGAGCGCCTCCATCTCGGAGAGCTGGTACTGGTTCCTGCCGTCGAAGAGGGCCTTTTGGCGCAGGCGGGGGACGATCCTGTGGAAGTCGACAAAGCGGAACTGTTTCCATTCGGTGACGAGGACGATCGCGTCGGCGTTTAACGCGGCGTCGTATTCGTCTTTGCAGAAGGTCACTTTATCGCCGAAAATTCTCTGCGTGTTGGGGATCGCGACGGGATCGTAGAGCGCGGACATGGGCGCCGTGATCGAGGAGGTCTGGATCAGGATAGAGCGAGGGGGCTTCGCGGATGTCGTCGGTATCGGGTTTGAACGCGAGAGCCCCAAATCGCGATCGTTTTATCCTTCGATCGAATCGCGGGCGAAAATACGGCGTTGATTTTTTCGGCAAGGAGCTTTTTTCTGCCGCTCATTGATCTCATCGACAGCGTTGAAGGATGGCCATTCGTAGTCCGACGACCTTAGCCATGGCGGTAGAGGGCGTGGATATCCTTGGGAAAGCAGGAACCGCCGATATCCGACGCCTGCATAAAGGAACTGGTAGCCGATCCGGTGATCGGATCCGATCCCGATGCGCACTTGATTGATGTTGGCGCCAGGTCTTCTCACAGAGGCCGGCGAGTCTCATTCATGAATGAGATGCGCATGGCGAGCATCGCGTTGGCGGCATATTTGGTCATTCGGCGGAGACGGTGTCCATGATGAGGATCCGATCGTGGTTGAGGGTGAACGGAGGAGTAGAGTCTCTCTCATGATCTTCGGTCGAGCGTGAGAGTTGTCGACGCCGAGGATGATCCGGTCGGGTTTCATGCAGTCGGTGATAGCGCGCCTTCTTTGAGGAACTCGGGGTTGGAGACGACGTCGAAAGGGAGAGGTCTGCTGTCAAGAACCGCGGCGATCGCTCTTTGACACGTGCATGCGGTGCCGACGGGAACGGTCGATTTGTTGACGATGATCTTTGGCCGTCCATGTGGCGGGCGATCTCGGAGGCGGCGGCAAAAACATATGCAGAGATCGCAGGAGCCATCTGCTCAGGGGAGGGGTGGGCACGGCGATGAAGCAGATGGAGGTATCCTCGACGCCTTCGATATTCGGTTGTGAAGAGAGGCTGCCAGCTGTCGGCGTTGCGTTCGACGAGTTCTTCGAGACCCGGTTCGTAAATGGGAAGTGATCCCTTGTTGAGATTGTCGATCTTTTTTGGTCGATATCGAGGCAGATGACATGATGGCCCATTTCGGCGAGGCACGCGCCGTGACGAGGCCGACATATCCGGTACCAATGATAAGAATTTGCATAGCGAGTTGTCCATCTTTAAGGATAGGTGTTGTCGCAGAGTTAGGCGAGTTCGTGGTCGTGGGTGACGACGATAAGGCATTTCCCCAATTCTTTCACGCAGCCAGGAGGAGGGCATGGACTTCCTGGGAGTGGGCGTGGTCGAGATTGCCCGAGGGCTCGTCGGCAATGATCAGGTCGGGATCGTTGCAGAGCGCCCGTGCGATCGCCGCGCGCTGCTTTTCTCCGCCGGAGAGGAATTTGACGGGGAAGTGGGCCCGTTCCTTGAGCCCGACCCTCTCGAGGAGCATGAGCGCGCGTTTGTAGGCGGCCGAGCCGCATGGATGGGCTTGCGCGCGATTTTGGCGGGCATCAGCACATTGTCGAGGGTCGTGTAGTCATCGAGCAGGTTGTAGCTTTGAAAGATGAAGCCGATGTGCCGGTTGCGCAAAGGGGCGACGGAGAGGTGAGCATCATCCTGTGCCGCAGAGATCCAGAGATCCCGAGCCTGGGTTTTTCGAGTGTCCCGAGGATATGGAGCAGCGTGCTCTTCCCCTCGCCCGATTTGCCGGTGATCGCGACCGATTCCCCGGGGAAAATCTCCAGGTCGATTCCCCTTAGGACATCGACAACTGTCGGAGCGTTGAACCGCTTGGAGATCTTGACTGCTTTAAGAAGAGGAGCTCTCATGAGTCGGACCTCAAAATTTCAGAGGGTCGGAGGCGGCAGGCTTTGATCGCAGGGACAAGTCCTGCGATAAGGGAGATGAGAGGCGTGGCGATCAGGATGAAGGTCATCGCGTTGCGGCTGAGCTCATCTGGCAGCGATTTTCCGAAGAAGGTGGTATTGAAGGCGTCGTGGCCTTGGATGGCAGCTGAGAAAGTGGACGATCGTATCGATGTTCTGCAGGGTGAGTAGAGCTGCGAGCGTCCCCACCACGCTGGAGAGGATCCCCATCGCGATCCCGCAGACGCCGAAGATCGCCGCGATGCTAAAGCGGCTGGCGCCCATCGCCTGGAGGATGCCGATCTCCCGTTTTTTGTCATTCACGAGCAGAACGAGCATCGAGATGATATTGCAGCAGGCGACGATCAGGATGATGATGCCGACGAGAGCGAAGAGGTGCTTGTCGCTCTGGAACTGCTCCAGCAGGTCCTTGGCGAAATCGTACTCGCGGAAGGTGGCGACCTTCCAGTATTTTTCGAGTCCCTGTTCCTTAAGTCCAACAAGGATCTGCTCCTTGATTTTTTCCGCGCTGCCAAGATCGTCAAACCAGACGAGGATCCCATTCGACTGGGTCCTGTCTAGATTGAAGGAGGAGCTCGACGCGTTGATCGTCCGGGTCACAAACGGGGGGACGAGGATGCATTTGTTGCCGACAGAGAGGACTCCTGGATCGTAAAATCCCGCGACGAAAATGGGCAGGCGGTGCTCCTGGAGCGAGCTGGAGGTCGTGCTCGAGTAGGAGATGTAGCCCCGGTCGCCGATCATGACCCCCGAGTCGATGAAGTTTTTGGCGAGGAGGACGCCTGTCTCCTTCTCCTCGTTGACTGAGACAAGGGACGTCCTTTTCCCGGAAAAATGGGCTTTCAGGACATCGAGCCCCTCCAGTCCCACTTCCGTCTCGACGGAGGTCCCTTGCAAGACCGTCTTTACCTTGAAAGCCAGTCCATTTGTGAGGGAGGTTCCTATGACATCCAATTGCAGGGGGCCTTCAATGAGAAGGGGTGTGTGCGCCGGGATTTCTGTTTTGGGACGGGAAGGCTCTTCAAGGAAAAGGGAGTTCCCCTCTTTCCATACCTTCACAGTTCCGGACGCCCCATTTTGGACCGGGATGTCGATCCGGCTTAAATGTCCATTTCTGGTTTGGGCGCATCCCTTTAAAAACGACTTTTTCCGGGAAAAAGGAGAGGGGCGCCTGCCAGTAGTGAAGGCGGGATTGAAGCTTCTCAATCTTTGCCTGGCGTAAAAGTTCGCTTACCCGATTTTCCTCCCGCGCCTTATCGGTCTTCTGGGTCAGCATCGGAGAGTCCTGGCGGGAGTGCTCGGTCGAGTGGGAGGCCAGGTAGAGGAGGTGATTCAAATCTTTTTCTGAAGGGGGCAGAAGCAGGGAGGGGAGTCCGGGGCATCGATCGGGGAGGGAGGCCAGGTAGGAGACCTGGGTCAGGTAGCCCTGGGTATCGCCGCCGCTTAAGGCATTGCCGGGGCGCAGAAGCTGCAGCCGCATCAGCCCTCCGCTGAGCTCAAAATCCTGGAAGACCAGATCGGGCTGGGACCTCTTCATGCCGCCTAAGAGGGCATAGACCCCCGCAACCGGATTCTTTAGCGTTCCATCGGCGTTAAGGTCGGGAAGGGGGAATCTAGCGGGGAGCTCTCCGTCCTGCGCAGAATCGTAAGGATCGCCAGGTCCCGCCAGGGCCTTTTCCCCAATCGATTGGAAAGCGTAGTGGGAAGCGGAGCTCGCAGCGTCAATCTGGTAGGAGTAGGAAGAGAAATAGGCGTCCGTCGGAGTGATCCGCAGCGGAGCGTTAAGCGTGGTGAGCTTTTGCAGCCAGCTCCGCTCGATCCCTTCCGTAACAGAGAGGAAAACGAGCACGAGCCACACGACAAGCGAGATCACCGTGACAGAGAGGAGCGCGATCAAAGAGACGGAGAGCTGTTTCCTGCGGGGGATGAGATACTTTAGTGCGATAGAAAGCTCGAACATCGTCCTCAATACTCCGTGAATTCAGCGCCCCATGCCTTTGGAGCTCTTATTGAGCTTTGTCGCATAAATCCTGGAATTTTACCACAGAGATGGGAAACCACAGAGAAATTTTCACATCCTGTGTTTCCATCTCTTTTTGCCTATTTAGAACAACGCTCTCTTACACCACTACTTGGCTTCTTTGAACATAACGTGTTTTTTCAGCTTTTTGTCGTATTTTTTCAGCTCGATCCTGCCTGTGACAGTCCGTTTGTTCTTCGTCGTCCAGTAGCACTCTGTGCTCTCAGAGCTTTTCATTTTGATCTTTTCCCGTGCGCCTTTTGCCATAGTAAAACCTCATCTTTTTCAATACGCTGGCAATTCTAAAGGTTATGTTATTAACCGACAAGGGGAAAGCAATGCTCTCCTGGAAATCCTGATAGGGAGAAGCGTGGGGATTAACGTGATTTAACTGTTCCATTATGACTTGTTATTAATGAATGAAAAATAATGTTTACAAATTATTATTGAATTGATTAGATTTAAATTAGATGTGAATATAATATTTCAATCCTGTTCTGGAGAAGTTAAATGAAAAGATCCTGGATCGCCCTGGTATTAACCCCTTGTTTGGCCTTTGCAGCCTACCCCATTTATGAATCGGACCCTGTCGAGGAGGCCGTTTCCGAAGAGGCCCTCGGAACCCAACAGGGCCTTGCAAGCGAGGGGGGGTCCAACGAATCTCCATCTCTGGAGCAAAGGCGGCAGGAACTGAAGGCGAAGGCGACCGCGGCATCACCCGGACGGAAAGCCTCGGGAGCCCACCTGAGGCGCTCTTCCATGCGCAGGAATTCCTCCCGCCAGGAAGAGAGCGAATCGCGCACCAACGTCCAGGAGTCGAGGCAGCACTCCAACCGGCCCAAAGTGACCTACCGGGATGCAGAAAAAAAGGGCTCGAGTGAAGAGATTGAAGCGGATGCCATGAGCGACCAGGCAAGCGCTAAGGCTGAAAACCCACAAAAGAGCACTTCCGGTCAGGGTAAAAGGGGCAGCGTGGTGTCGCAGAAAAAATCCAACTTAAGCTCGCAAAACACCGAAAAGGGCAAATCCACCCTCAAACGCAAGTCGGCCCAGTACTCCAAAAAATACCGTGAGAAGAAGTCGAATCACCCTGGGAAAAGACCCACTGTCGAAATGGTTCAGTAGATTCCAAGGGGGATCCGGGTCATCGGCTCGAGGTCGAGGCTGTCCCCCTTTTTCTCCCTTAGAAAGCCGTGGTAGCCAAGACCTGCGATCATGGCGGCATTATCCAAAGACATCCTTGTAGGCGGGTAGTAGACGGGAACGGGGCAGCCCAGTTCCTCGAAGAGGGCGCGCAGCCGTAGGTTATTGCTCACGCCGCCGCCGCAGTAGATCGCCTGGCAGGGGAAGGTTTTGGCAGCTTCGATCGCTTTTTCCACAACATTCCTTAGGGCTGTCTCCTGGAAGGAGGCAGCGACATCCGCTTTTTCTTTTTCTGAAATCAGCAGAGGGGAGTTTTTGGAGGCGTTGGCGCCCTTGATCGTGTAGAGGACATTGGTCTTTAATCCGGAAAAGGAGAAGTCCCAGGGGTGGTTTTTCACCTTGCCGGGGCGGAAGGGGAAGCGGGCGGGGTCTCCCTGCTTCGCCAGAGCCTCGATCTCGGGACCGCCGGGATAGGGAAGTCCCAGCAGGGTAGCCACCTTGTCGAAGGCCTCTCCAATCGCGTCGTCCTGCGTCGTGCCGATCATCGTGTAGCTTCCGATCCCCTCCATTTTGACGATGAACGTGTGGCCGCCCGAGAGGACGAGCCCCAAAGCGGGCAGGGGCGGCTCTTCGAGGGGCATCATGGCGGCATAAAGGTGGGCTTCGACGTGGTTGACGCCGACAAAGGGGATGTTCCATGCGTAGGAGAGGGCTTTGGCGGCATTGAGGCCGATGAGCAGCGCGCCGATGAGGCCTGGGCCTTTGGCGACAGCGATCAGATCGATCTCTTTACCATCGATTTGCGCCTCTTCGAGGGCCTGCTGGATGACAGGGATGAGCGCGTCGACATGGCGGCGGCAGGCCAGCTCGGGGAAGACCCCGCCAAAGGGGGTATGCAGTGCCGTTTGTGAGTAGATCACATTCGCAAGCACTTCCCTGCCATCGCGGACGATGGCGCAGGCGGTTTCATCGCAGGTACTTTCAATTCCTAAAACAAGCATGATTTTTCAATTTTTTCCCGAAATTATCTCACCTTGGGGGATTTTTAGGAACCATTGAACTTAATAGGCTGTGGAAGTTATATAATAAAATATTTACTGCTTAAAGGTTTCCGATGGAGCACCCTGTCATTTTCTGGGTTGGGTTTCACCTGTTGATCGGGTTTCTGCTGGCCCTCGATCTGTTTGTTCTGCACCGCAAGGGGCGCCCGGTTCGGTTTAGGGAGGCGTGTATCAGCACAGGGGTTGGGGTCGCCCTGGCCCTGATCTTTAACGTTTTTGTCTATTTTTACTTCGGCCCTGAGCAGGGATTGCAGTTTTTCACCGGCTACCTGATCGAGAAATCTTTGAGCGTCGACAACCTGTTTGTTTTCATCCTGATCTTCTCCCACCTGCACATCCCCCAGGCCTATCAGCATAAAATCCTCTTTTGGGGGATCCTCGGCGCGCTTATTTTCCGCATTTCCCTCATCCTGGCAGGGGTCGCGCTTATCCAGGAGTTCCATTGGATCCTTTACGTTCTAGGCGCGTTCCTTTTCATTTCCGGCTTGAAACTGGCTTTCGAAAAAAAGAAGGGCAAGGATCCTACGAAAGGATTAGTCTATAGAATGCTGCATAGCATGCTGCCCGTCGCAGAAGGGGAGAGCGGAGGGCGGTTTTTTGTCTGGCGTAAAGCAGGGTGGCTGGTGACGCCCCTTTTTCTGGCCCTGCTGATCATCGAGTTCACGGATATTGTTTTTGCCCTGGACTCGATCCCGGCGATCTTTGCCATCACGCTGGATCCGTTTATCATCTACACGTCGAACATTTTTGCGATCCTGGGGCTTCGCTCTCTGTACTTTGTCCTGGCGCCTACACTCAAGAAGATGCATTACTTCAAGTGGGGGCTGGCGGCGATCCTGGTCTTTGTAGGGCTCAAGATGGTGGCCACAGACCTCGTTGCGATCTCGGTGGGGGCATCGCTGCTTGTGATCGTTGCGATCCTTGGGGTAACGGCTGCCGCCTCGTCCTTGCTCGCCAGAAAACCATCAAAATAACCCCCCTATTTTTCTTTGGGGAGGAGCCCTTCAGCGGCGTCCCTATCGGCGATCCACAGAGCTCTGTGGACGGGGGTGCCGACTTTCTGGATGGGGTAGACCTCTGGATGGTAGGGACTTGTGAGGACATCGACAAGGGTCTTCTTCTTGGAGGGGCCAAGGACGTAGATCGCGATGTTTTTGGCGGCGTTAATGCAGGGATAGGTCATTGTCATTCGCCACGTCTTTTTCTGGGGGATGTAGTTGGCGATGACGAGCCGGTTTTCTGTGGCAAGCCCTTCCGTGTGGGGAAAGAGGGAAGCGGTGTGGCCATCTTCGCCCATGCCGAGCATGATGAGGTCGAAGGGGCGCCCTTTGAGCACTTCGAGGACCTTATTTTCGTAGGCGAGGGCTTTCTCTTCGATATTCGCATCGGCTTCCATCCGGTGGACCTGCTCCATAGGGATGGGCATCCTGGCGAGTCCTGCCAGCATGGCCATGTGGTAGTTGCTCTCGGGGTCATCGGGAGGGGCGGCGCGCTCGTCGCTCCAGAAGAGGTGGACCTTTTTCCATTCGATCCTTTTTTCATGGGCGGGATTCGTCAAAAGCTGAAAGATCGCTTTGGGGGTGGAACCGCCCGATAGGGCGACAAAGAAGGCGCCGTGGTCATGGATCGCCTCTTGCGCAGCGGCAATGAAGTGTTCGACGCAGTAGACGAGGGTCTTCTCATTATCGCCGGGAACGATAAGGTCTCTACGGCTGTCCCAGGATGTGGGTTTTAGCTTTTGTCCTAACACAGGTTGAGCGCATCCATATTTTTCAGAAGGTTGAGGACTTTGACGAAGTGCTCGGAGGTCCCCTTGTGGGTGATCTCTTTGACGAGGGAGTGGCCCGATTCCGCTTTGGTGAAGATGTAATGGGAGGGGAGCTCGCATATCTCGGGGGTCGAATGCTGGTAGGAGATCTGATGGAGCATCTTCCTGTCGCGGGTGAAGGAGAAGTGCTCTTCGCTCATCGTGTGGACATCGACGGAGAGGATCAGCCCTGGAGGGAGGTCGGCGTACTGGGCCGCAGAAATGAGGATCTCGATCGGGCCGCTTCCTCCCTGATAGAGGAAAGAAAATCCTTCTTTGTTTTTGCGGAGTTCTTTGAATTTCCAGTTGAGCTGGCAGGCGAGCCAGGCCTGGAGGTAGAAAGACTGGATCTGGGTGTGGCAAAAGAAAGCGGTCGACTGAGAGTTGTAGGTGATGGAGATTTGTTTTGCCTGCTGGATCTGCCCGAGCTTCTCTTTTGTGTGGAAGGCCCTCGACAGCATTTCGCGCCAGCTTTCGATCCGCGCCCAGTTGAGGTCGGCGATATCGAAGAGGGATTTCTCATGGTGTGCGAGGATGCTTGCGGCGAAGCGGGGGAGGTTGTCGGTCGCTTCCGAGTCGACGATCAGCCGGTCTGCGAACTGTTCGATCTGGTAGCAGAGGGGGTCGTCTTTGCAGGGGTCTTCCGCCCAGATCAGGTAGACGGGAAGGTCGGAGAGGATGTGGGGGAGGACGAGAAAGGGGATCTGTCGCAAGGGAGGCTCCGCCGGCTTCGATCTGGATGTAGTCGCAGGCGACGTCGAACTCCCCCTTGCTGGACGTTAAGATCGACACTTCTGTCTTGAGGTAGTCTTCTTTGGTCTCTTTATCGAGGGTGACGAAGAGAACGCGGGAGGGGAATTTCTCGATGACGCTTTGCGCCACCCGCTTAAAGTAGGAGGTGCGGTGGTTCTTCTGGGTGTAGAAGATCAGGTTGAAGAGGGAGGCCCTCGCCACATTGGTCGTCTCCAAGGACTCCCAAATCCGGCTCAGTGCATTTTGGATCTGGTCGGGGGACACGGTGTGCGCTGTCGTAGCCATCAGATCAGCCTCCATTTGCGCTTGTCGCTTGCCGATCAGCTCTTCAGCGGCCTTTGGCCCCCAGGTGCCCGATTGCGTAGTTGGGGAAGTCCGCCTGTTTTGTGGCAGCCCAGTAATTCGAGGAGCGGCGTGAGAAGCCGCCAGGAGTTGAACACTTCGTCTTCCCTTGCAAAAAGGGTGTTGTCGCCCAGGATGCAATCCTGGATGAGCCGCTCGTAGGCTTCCGGGGGGCTCATGCCGAAGTAGGAGCCGTAGCGGAAGTCCATTTTGACGGGCTGGATCGGGCTGGAGGGGCCGGGGACTTTGCAGTTGATCTTGAGGCCAGTCCCTTCATCGGGCTGGATGCGCAGCGAGAGGATGTTGGGCTCGTTGCGTTTGTTCTGCTGCTGGAAAGAGAACGCCGGGAGGGTCTTTGAAGATGATGGCGATCTCTGTGGCGCGTTTGGGGAGCCGTTTTCCGCCCCGCAGGTAGAAAGGGACTCCGGCCCAGCGCCAGTTGTCGATGAAGAGGCGCAGGGCAGCGTAGGTTTCGACATTGGAGGCGGGATTGACATTATTTTCCTGCCGGTAGCCCGACGACCGTCTTCGCCGTCGATGAAGCCGGTCGCATATTGTCCCCGGATCACGACATTGTCAAAATCGGCTTTCTGGAAGGGACGGATCGCCTGGAGCACTTTGACTTTTTCATCGTGGATCGCAGTCGGCGGCAAGGCTGACCGGCGGCTCCATCGCGACGAGCGAGAGGAGCTGCATCATGTGGTTTTGCACGATGTCGCGCAGCATGCCCGCCTCTTCCCAAAAGGCGCCGCGGGTGCCGATGCCGATGTCTTCTGCGACGGTGATTTGCACATGGTCGATATAGCGGTTGTTCCAGAGCGATTCGAAGAGGGAGTTGGCAAAGCGGAAGACGAGGATATTCTGGACGGTCTCTTTGCCGAGGTAATGGTCGATCCGGTAGATCTGCTCTTCCTTCAAAAACCGCAGAAGCTCGCTTTGCAGCGCTTTGGCGGAATCGAGATCGTGGCCAAAGGGCTTTTCGATGATGATCCGCGACCATTTGTCCTGTGTCGTTCTCAGCATCGTAGATCAGCCCTGTCTTATGCAGCTTTTCGCAGATGAGGGGGAAAAAGCTGGGCTGGGTCGAGAGGTAGAAGACGCGGTTGCCCTTCGTGCCCAAGTTTTGCATCGAGATCTTTGAGAAGCTTCTTGGAGCTCTCGTATACCCTGCATCGTCATGGAATTCCGATTTGTGGTAGTAGAGATGCTCTTGAAAATTTTTCCAGAGCGCCTCGTCGATAGGCTTGACGCGGGAGAATTTGCTCACAGCGTCTTTCATCTCCTGCGCGAAACTGCTCGTTGGTCTTATCCCGTCTGGCAAAGCCGACGCAGGCAAATTGGGCGGGGAGCTGCCCTTCCCTGGCCAGGTTGTAGATCGCGGGGAGTAAGTTTGCGCGCCGTGAGATCGCCTGTTGCCCCAAAGATGACGAGGATGCACGGCTCGATGAAGCGGCTGGAAACTCCCGGTTCGTCGAGGGGATGGGGTTGCGTCTCAGACATAGCTGGTTCCTCATGATTTTAGATCTCTATCAAACACCAGTACATAGTTAACAAAGTGTTTGCAGTTATTTTTGCGTCAAAGCCCCGGGGTTGAGATTCCCGCAAGTGGGTCCATATTTTGAAACATAGGACCCACTTGCGGGAACTCAACCGCGGGAGCTTTCACGCTACAAATAACACCAAAAACTTTGTTAACTATGTACTAGACCGTTTTTGCTGCCAAGCAAAAATCACCCCGGTCTTAGGTTACGTTCAGAATTAACAGGATGGTCAGGATGTTTTTTTTGCAGCAAAGCAGTATTTTTCCTATCCTGTTAATTCTGTTTTTTTTGTACGTACTCGAACATGGCGTTGATGCAGCGCTCCGCTCCCTCCTGGACCGAGGGGTCGATCTCGACAATCTGCGAGGGTTTTGGGTCTTTGAGGGCCTGGTAGATCATCTCGAGGCTGTTGGAGCGCATGTAGCGGCAGAGCGTGCAGGAGCCGACCAGTTTCAGAGCGGGGTTCTCGACGAGCAGGCGGGAGGCGATGCCGCACTCGGTGAGCAGCAGCAGCGGGTTACTTGGGTCGGCGCGGTTCTTCACATAGTCGATCATCCCGGTCGTCGAGCAGACGGCGTCGGCTTTGGCGACAACGTCGGGGCTGCACTCGGGATGGGCCAGGACCTGCAGGGCGGGGTGGCGCGCGCGCAGGTGGTCGATCTCTTCGGCGTCAAACTGCTCGTGGACGTAACAGGTCCCATGGTAGAAAAGGAGCTCTTTGGGGATCTTTTTTTCCAACAGGTAATTTTGGATGTTCATTCCCATGAGGCGGTCGGGGAGGAAGTAGATTCTGTCATTCTCAATTTCTTCGATGATTTTGTAGACGTTTGAAGAGGTCACGCAGACGTCGCAGGCAGCTTTCACGGCAGCGGTCGTATTGATGTAGCAGACGAAGGTGTGATCGGGATAGGTTGCCCGCAGTTTTTTTACCTCATCCGCGTCGATGCTGTCCGCCAGGCTGCACCCGCCATTGGGGTTGGGGTCGATCACTATTTTGGAGGGATTGAGGATTTTGGCTGTCTCGGCCATGAAGCGCACGGCGGGAAAGACGATCGTCTCGGCCGCGGTCTCTTTTGCCCATTTGGCCAGGCCGTAGGAGTCCCCAACGTGGTCGGCAACGCCGTAGACGATGTCGGGATGGACGTAGGAGTGGGCGAGGATAACGGCATTTTTTTCTTTTTTGAGCTTATCGATCGCCTCGATGTAGGGAAAGAGGCGGCGACACCTTTCCAGCGTGTAGGTGCACAGGGGATTGTCGACGGAGATGTTTTTCAGCTTTTCGTAAAGGCTTTCCGCATTGGGTATCATCGGCGCAAAGAGTCGAGGTAGTTTTGTAAAATGGAAACGGCGGAGAGGGCGTCGCTCAGCTGGGCTCTCTTCTTGCGGGAGACGTCAAAATCGAGGAGCATCCTCTCGACGCCGGACGATGTCAGCCTCTCATCCCAGAATACGAACGGGTAGGGGAGAACCTTCTCCAGGGCAGCGGCAAATGTTCTCACGAGCACGGCCATCTCTCCCTCTTTTCCATTCAGGAGCAGAGGCAGGCCGATGACGACGGTGTCGATATCCTTGTAGCGCGACAGGGATTGAAGAATGGCATGCGCTGTCAGGTCGTTGTTTTTGCCTGCCCGGACCGTCTCCAAAGGCTGGGCGATGATCCGCCGCTCATCCGTGATGGCAAGTCCAATCCGCACTTTTCCAAAATCGATCCCGACAATGCGGCCCAAAGGGTTATCCTCTCTCTTTTTTGTGATCGATCACCGAGGCGATAAAATCCCTGAACAGGGGGTGGGCCTCGGTCGGCTTCGATTTGAACTCGGGGTGGAATTGCACGCCCACCATCCAGGGGTGGTCTTTGACCTCGGCGATTTCACAGAGGTGGCCGTCTTCGAGGATCCCCGACAGGACGAGCCCTTTTTCTTCGCACTGGTCCTTGTAGAGATTGTTGAACTCGAAGCGGTGGCGGTGGCGCTCGGAGATGCGCGTCGTCCCATAGGCCTTTTCCGCCTTCGTTCCGGGAATGATCTGACAGGGGAAGGCGCCGAGGCGCATGGTGCCGCCGAGGTTGGCGATCCCTTTTTGCTCCGACAGCAGGGAGATCACCGGGTGGGAAGTGTGTGGGTCGACCTCTGTCGTGTTGGCGTCGTGCAGTCCAAGGACATGGCGGGCAAACTCGACGCAGAGGACCTGCATCCCGAGGCACAGGCCAAAATAGGGGATCCTGTTTTCCCGGCAGTATTTCGCCGTCATGATCTTGCCCATCCAGCCCCGCTCGCCAAAGCCGCCGGGAACGAGGTAGCCGTCGCAGCCGCCGATCACCTTATCGACCTCGCCGAGCTCGAGGACCTTGTCCGATTCGAAGCGGCGGATTTCGATGTCGACCTGGTTGGCAAGCGCGGCGTGGTGGAGCGCTTCGAAAACCGATTTATAGGCATCCTGGTGCTGCAGGTACTTCCCGACGATCCCGATGACGACCTTGCCTTTGGGGTTGTGCAGGTTGTGAAGCACCTTTTCCCATTTCGAGAGGTCGGCATCCTGGAAGGAGAGCCCCAGCATCTGGCAGATTTTTTTGTCCAGCCCCTGCTTGTTCAGATTGAAGGGGACCTCGTAGATCGAAGTGGCGACATCGACGACATCGACCACGCCCTCTTTCGGCACGCTGCAGAAGAGGCTGATCTTGTCCTTGATGTCTTCGGAGAGGCTCTCTTCGCAGCGGCACAGGATGAGGTCGGGGATGATCCCGATCTCGCGCAGGATCTGGACCGAGTGCTGGGTGGGCTTGGTCTTCACCTCGCCGGCAGCTTTAAGGAAGGGCACATAGGTCAGATGGATATTGAGGCAGTCTTTCGGGCGCTCATAGCGGAACTGGCGGATCGCCTCGAAGAAGGGGAGGGACTCGATATCGCCCACCGTTCCTCCGATCTCGACAAGGACGACGTCGGGGTCGGAATGCTGCTTCGAGCAGGCGAGGATCCGCTGTTTGATCTCATCGGTCACATGGGGGATCACCTGGACGGTCTTTCCCAGATAGTCGCCCCGCCGCTCCCGTTTGATCACGGCGTCGTAGATCTGCCCGGAGGTGGCGTTGGAGAGGCGGGAGATGGGCGCGTTCGTATAGCGGTAGTAGTGGCCAAGGTCGAGGTCTGTCTCCGCTCCATCGTCGGTGACGTAGACCTCTCCGTGCTGAAAGGGGTTCATCGTGCCCGGGTCGACATTGAGGTAGGGGTCCAGCTTGAGCATGGCGATCTTCAGCCCCCGGGACTCCAGGAGCATGGCAATGGATGCCGAGGTGAGACCCTTGCCCAGAGAAGACACGACCCCTCCGCTAATAAAAATATATTTTGTCTGATGCATCGCGACCGCCTCCACTTTGTGAAAAGTGAGAGTGTAAACAGGCAATTGATATTTTTCAATTGCTGACGTCTTGAGGGGTGGGGACAGGATTAAATCCCATCAGCAGAGAGGGGAGAAAGAGGTGGGGAGGAGGCGGAGGATAAAATTTTTTTCTCTGCGTTTTGCGCACCTCTTTCTCCCCTCTGCGCCAATGGGATTTTTAGTCCCTTCAAAAGAGGCAGAGGACTTGCTATTTTATCTTGCTCTTTTACCCAAAAAAAATTAAAAAGGAGGAGTATTTGTGTGGAAATTAATAAAGATCAAAGGGAAATTCTCATGTCGGTCGTCGAAGCGACAAAAAAAAGACTTGTACCAGTGAGCCTTTTCCAGCTCTTTTCCATAGGGATAGGCCCCTCGAGCTCCCACACCGTCGGCCCCATGCGCGCCGCCAGGCTTTTCGCTCTCGAACTTGAGTCCCTGGGCCTTCTGCGATTAACCTCCTCACTGAAGATCGAACTCTTTGGCTCCCTCGCCATGACCGGTAAAGGGCACGCGACCGACATCGCCGTCCTTCTCGGCATGGAAGGGGAGTCCCCTGAATCGGTCGACCCCCACGTTGTGCAGCCGCGCGTGGCGCGCATAGCGGAAGAGGGGACCCTCAACCTCCTTGGCCTCCACACCATCCCTTTTTCGATCGACGAAGACCTCCTCTTTCACAAGGGCAAGCGCTTTCCCTTCCACTCCAATGCGATGCGGTTACGGGCGTGCGACTCAAGCGGGAATCCGCTGTTCACAGACATTTACTACTCCGTCGGCGGGGGATTCGTCGTCACGCAGGAAGAGGCCCTCGAACCCTCTTTTGACGCGCCCTCCGCGCCGTCTATCCCTTTCCCATTCCAGACTTGCGCCGAGCTCCTCGAGCACTGCAACAGGGAGAAGAGGACGATTGCCGAGCTGATGATGGAAAATGAAAAGACCTGGAGGACAGAGAAGGAGGTCCGCCAGGGGATTTTAGCCATTTGGAAGGTGATGCAGGAGTGCGTGGAGCGGGGGATCTGTGAGGAAGGGATCCTGCCCGGTGGGCTCAATGTGCGCCGCCGCGCCAAAGAGATGCATCGCACGCTCACGAAGAACGGACCTGAGATCGGCGATCCCTCTGAACTCTTTGACTGGGTCAGCCTCTTCGCTCTGGCCGTCAACGAAGAGAACGCCGCCGGAGGCAGGGTGGTCACCGCCCCTACTAACGGCGCAGCAGGGATCATTCCCGCCGTCCTCCACTATTACCAGAAATTCATCCCTACATTCTCTGACGATGGCGTCGTTACCTTTTTCCTGACAGCCGCCGCCATCGGCATCCTCTACAAAGAGGGCGCCTCCCTCTCTGCCGCCGAAATGGGCTGCCAGGGAGAGGTCGGCGTCGCCACATCGATGGCCGCAGGCGGGCTCGCCGCTGCCCTCGGCAGCTCCAATGAGCAGGTCGAGAATGCCGCCGAGATCGGCATGGAGCACAATCTGGGCCTCACCTGCGATCCGATCGGTGGACTCGTCCAGATCCCCTGCATCGAGCGCAATACGATGGGGGCGATCAAAGCGATCAACGCCATGCGCCTTGCGACGCATAACGATGGGGACCATAGAGTCCGTCTCGACCAGGTGATTGCGGCGATGCGCCACACCGGCGAGGACATGCAGGCCAAATACAAAGAGACCTCCGAAGGGGGGCTTGCCCTCCACGTTCCCGTCAATCAACCCGAGTGCTAAACATCCCAAAGGGGGCAAGATGAGAAAGAACCGGTTGCAGGAATTCAGGCAGACCTACGTTCCCGACCTCCCCCCACTTCTTTCAGACCTGGAGCACCTCGTCTGGAAGAGGGCTGATAAGCCTCTTTCCGATGACCCCAAAATCCGCTCCTCTTCCCCCATCTGTCCGGGCGCCCTCTTTTGCAGGCTGAAAAAGGAAAGAGAGAACCTTCTGCGCCCCTGCATATCGGCGTCGTCCTCTCCGGTGGCCAGGCCAGCGGCGGCCACAACGTCATCGCGGGGATCTACGACTGCCTCAGGCGTTTAAGCTCCGGTTCGAAGCTCTACGGCTTTCTAGATGGTCCGGCCGGCATCATCTCCGGAATATATAGGGAGCTCACCTCCGAGCTGCTTGACCCCTACCGCAACCAGGGGGGATTCGACATGATCGGTTCGGGCCGCGTAAAAATCGAGACAGAAGAGCAGCTCAGCTATGCCCTGGCTGCCGTGCAAAAGATCCCGCTCGACGGCCTCGTTATCATCGGAGGGGACGACTCCAATACCAATGCTGCCCTCCTCGCCGAGTACTTTTTGCAAAACGGGTGCAGGACAAAGGTCATCGGCGTCCCCAAGACCATCGACGGGGATCTGAAGAACCCCTTTGTCGCCACCTCCTTTGGCTTCGACACCGCCTGCAAGGTCTACGCCGAAATGATTGGCAACATCGCCCGCGATGCCTCTTCTGCAAAAAAATATACCCACTTTATCAAGCTCATGGGCAGGTCCGCCTCCCACATCGCTCTCGAGTGCGCCCTCACGACCCAGGCCAACCTCACCCTCATCGGCGAAGAGATCGCTCAAAGAAAAATGACCCTCTCCCAGATTGTTGCCCAAATCGCCGACCTCGTCTCTGCCCGCGCCGATCTCGGAAAACAGTACGGCGTCATCCTGATCCCCGAAGGGCTGATCGAATTCATCCCCGAGATCGCCCTCCTCATCAAAGAGTTGAACGCCCTCATAGCCGCCGATCCCCACATCGCCCCGGCCACCGCTGCCGGAAGGCTCACGCCCCCTGCCCAAAAGTGCTTCGAGGCATTGCCCCCGAACATCCAGCAGCAGCTCTTGCTGCATCGCGACCCCCATGGCAACGTCCAGGTCTCCCTCATCGAGACGGAGCGCCTTCTGATGGAACTTGTTGAGAAAGAGCTCCAGAGAAGAGAAAAAGCGGGATCATCCAAAGTAAAATTCTCTCCAGTTCAGCATTTTTTCGGATATGAGGGGAGGGCAGGCTTCCCCTCCAACTTCGACTGCAACTATTGCTATGCCCTCGGTTTTGCAAGCACCCTCCTGATCCAGGAAGGGGTTTCCGGCTATATGGCCTGCATCTCCAATCTGCATCTCCCTGCCTCCGCGTGGGGTGTCGGGGGTGTCCCTCTGACTTCGCTCATGCACGTCGAGGTCCGCAAAGGCAAAGAGAAACCCGTCATCCAAAAAGCCCTCGTCGACCTGAACGGCAACCCCTTCAAGATCTTTCAGCGGCTGCGCGACGCATGGAAGCTAGACGATCTCTACCTTTACCCCGGCCCTATCCAATTCTACGGCGACCCCTCCCTCACACAAACTGTACCCTTGACACTGCTTCTTGAAACCTAACAAAACCCACGCAACCGGAAATACTGACTATGCCTGGTTCTTCTACTTCAAGCTCCATTTCCAGTTCTCCCTATGACACCTCCCGCTCCAAGGAAGACCCCTTCCAGCAAAAGAAGCAAACCGCAGAGATGCCTCCTTTTGCGCCTAAAATTTCCCGTAAAAACGATCCTGGGCGCCCCCGTCAATGGGATTCCGGCCCTGTCAATCTCATAAGGACAGAAAACTTCTTTCAAAAATTCAGGGAGGAACGTGGGAATAGCCAGCCGATGGTAGGCCAGACTCCTGAACAGGCCATTTTTATAAAACTCCGTTCCCGCTCCGATGAGTCGTGTTATTCCCCTCAGCCAATAAGATTTGCCGTAACCCGGTCGCGCTCCTCCGACGACCTTTCTCCTCTTTTGCTCAGAAAAGCAGCCCCATCGTCTCCCGTGGCAGATGTTGAATCTCCCTTGGCATCCTATTCCGACCTGTCCGAGGATAGCAGTAAACCAAAGATTGTTTTTGTATGAAAATTTTGAAATGAACCCTTTTAACCTGATAGAATCATCATGCCGAGTCCCATCAGTCCCCTTGTGCGTTCCAGTTCCTCCCCCTCCTTTTTCCATTCCAGTTCCTCCACTTCCGAGTTGCTAACTTTATCTGTGGAGAAGGAAGAGTCGCTCCGAACGAGAGATAGCAATTCCGATGAGATCTCCCCGGCCCTGCAAAGTAAGCTTCTACAGCAGATGACACCTTTTCCTCCACAACCCACCGGTAAAAATAGTCCGGGCCAACTGCCCAAAATAGATGAGGAGGCAGCTCCTCTCAGGCGCTCAAAAGCGTGTTATAATTATGCCCGTTTAGATCAACATCCTCTCCCCTTTCCTCAGGATCTGAGTGTTGTACCCAGGTCGAAGTCCTATGAGGATATCTCTCCCGTCCCTAGAAGAAAAATCCCCACATCGCTCCGCCCATCGATAAGTGATCCTTCCGTCTTCTCCCTGGCAGCCAAAATCAACAACAAACAGTGCCCTTCTCGCGTCTATAGAAATCCTCTCTATACACTCTCCCCGGAACACAAGAGCATTGTGAATGCCTTGATTTCCAGAAACCCCCTCTATTGGGATGACAGTGAGCAACTTTCTGCCTGGGCCGGAACAATCTCCAAACGGAATTTCGATGTTATAAAGGGAGCCCAGGAATTAAAGGCGCGTCTGGACATGTTTGAGAGGCGTCATGAGAGAGCAATACGAAATTTAATCGAGATTCGCAAAAAACTGGAAGTCCCCCGCGACGTTGTCAATTTCGATAAAATGTTGGCCCATGTTCTCATCACAATCTCCCATGAGAAGATCATTTACCCGTTCCTCATCTCCTCAGGAATGGATATCCCTTCGTTTGCCAGGACGATGCTGGATGTTATTGGGGAGGCAAAAGTTCCAGATCCCGATTTTCTCGTGATCATTTCCCGCATCACAGGGATTGCTCTGCCCTATGAGAAGCAGGATACCCTGTTTAGGGAGGAGAATCTCCCCTCATCTCTGGCCAGTGCACTTGGCGTCAGGCTGTGGGCAACTGAGTTGAAGGGGACACGGGATTTTATCGTACGGGAGATGACGAAAGAGGGCTCTGGGCAACTTTTATTGGCTGGCAAGATGGTTGAAGAAGCTATAAAAAAACGGGAACCCGCTTTTAGCGCCCTTCCCCGTATGGAACAGGAGCGCACGATTCTTCTGGAACAGCAACAAAATGCCTGGAGATTTGTTAAGTTTGGCCGCAGGATCCTGGAAAAAATCTATGCGACATCCATTCCCCAGAATTTTTCCATTCTATTAAAGAGCCGCAGAGACCATATCTCCCGTTTCTTACAGGCAAATCCCCAAAAGAGCATCGATGCTGACTTCATCAAGTCCAGGATCTTTGTTGCTGAGGTTCTTTGCTTAAGAATTTTAAACCCGCAAATTTTGGCTATTCCTGCAGGTGGTGAAGAGCGCGCTGTACTCACAAGCTTGACAAAAGTGATTCAAAGTCTGGCCAATGAGACTCCCCCTGGTGAGAGGAGTGCAGATCCTGGCTATGGGGCTCTCAAATCCCTTTACAATGAGTTCCTTCCGAAATACCAGGCATTTCTTGACAGGTGCTCTACAAAATGAATCCGCTGCGCGAACGCATCCAACTCTTTGGGCTTTCCCTTAAGGTGAAACTCTTCCTCTGGAAAGAGGCGCTGCATTTGCGCCGCCGGTACCCCAGGTTTGCTCCCTACGCCAGGGCATTTCAACGGGCCTACCGGTTCCGCAATCCCTACCGGATCTGCCGCTCCCACCTCAATCAGCAGGGAGCAGGCGAGCTGGACGCCTACGGGGAAACCCCCTTGCTCGTGCTCGCAGAGATCGCCAGGGCTTGTGGATGGGATCAAACCGATACGGTCCTGGATCTAGGCTGCGGCCGGGGGAAGGGAGCGTTCTTCCTAAGCCATCTCACAGGGTGCCGCACGATCGGCATCGACTGGGTCCCTTTCTTTGTCCAAACGGCCCAGCGGATTGCAGATGGGACCGCTCCCAGGCTCCCCGTCGAATTTTATTGCCAAACCATGCAGCAGGCCGATTTTTCCCGGGCAACCGGCGTTTATCTCTACGGAACCTGCCTTTCCGACGAAGATATCCATTCCCTCATCGAAAAATTCAGGGAGATGCCCCCCGGCGCAAAGATCGCAACCGTGAGCTACCCTCTCTCCGATTACAGCCCCTCATTTAAGACCTTGGGGCAGTTCACAGCCGTCTTCCCCTGGGGAGAGGCGGAAATCTATACACAAACAACCTCGAAATTTGGTTTTTGAGCGCGTCAAAGCTCCCGGGGTTGAACTCCCGCAAGTGGGTCCTATGTTATTAATATGGACCCACTTGCGGGAGTTCAACCCCGGGAGCTTTCACGCAGCTCAAAAACCAAATTTCGAGGTTGTTTGTGTATAATTTACAGCAGCCCCTTTAACTCCGCCTGCAGTAGAGCGTAAGCCAAAAAGGGATCCCGGCAGTTGACCTTGACAAGTTCCCCTTTGATGGGAACCTCCATATATCCCCGCCCGAACGCCTGCCTGATCTCTTCTTTTGAGAAGGCCGGGTTATGGAGGATCGCCTCCGAGTACTCCTTTGCAGATTCTCCGGAGTGGCTGACCTCCCCGCAGAAAACAGGTACGAGGCTCGCCAGGGCCCCCGTATCAGGGGCAAGCGTGCCTAGCTGCGTTGTTTTGGCAATCTGGTAACCGGTCTCCTCCTTCAACTCCCTCGCTGCCGTTTTTTCAGGGGATTCCCCCTCCTTCTTGTGTCCGCGGGGAAGCTCCAGCTCCCAGCTGCGCGTCGCATGTCGGTAGTTGATGTTGACGACGATCTTCTTCGTCGAAAGAAGAGGGAGGATCGCCACGCCTGTCGACCCCTCCAGCCCGCTTTTCCACATCAGCCTGTCGTAGGTCCCATACACACCCGAGGGAAAAATCACCGCATCCCGAATCCAGATCCAGTAGTTGTCCTCAGCCACAATGCCCACCGAGCTCCACTTTTCTGCTTCCGCTTCGCAGATCCCTTTCGAGATCAGCCGAAGGCGGGACTGATTTTCAATCCTCTGGATTTTCTCGGGGCTTATCGTGATCTCGATCTCCCCATTCTGCCATTGCCCCAGAGGACCAAAGGCTTTTGGGTGCTCCCTGATCAGGTCGAGGTAGCGCTTCAGCGAAGAGGGGAGCTGCTTTTTGGACTCTGTTGAGCAGGGGGTGGCGCAGGGAGGGGCCCCTTGCGCAGAGTGAAGGGGAAAAGAGTGGAGGCAGAGACAGGAGAACAGGAGGGAAAGGGGAAGGTGGCGTTTCAGCATATAAGGGCCTCTTTGTTGCCTTGGAAGAGAGATTTGGGCCAAGAATATGCAACTTTAAGAAATTTTCTTCAATCAATTCGATGGTTTTGACCGTGGAGGGCTTGGGGAATGAACGCCAGGACGCAAAGAAGTGTTGTTTTTTAATACTTTGCATCAATGCGCATGAAGTCGCTTAAAAATAGTTACACATTGCAACATCGTTATTCTGAGTTAATTACAGTAATTGTTATATTTGTTACTATACAATAATTAATTGAATAGTGTTATATTAAAAATAGAGAGTGGTGAGAAATCATTGACCCTCACAAAGAGTGTTTGTCCTTTAATCGAATTGTGCTCAACCCTGCGAACGGTCATGTGTATCGTTCGGGCATGATTTAGAAGAGGAGTTCTCAAGGTATCATGACCTCTCAGAGAGGCCTTCGAAGGTGGACCTTGCCTCATTAGCAGTCCATCCTCCCCATGGCTTGAGAAAACAAACGTTCTTGACCTTCCCTCCACATGGCACTTGCGACGGCAAGTGAATGAACAATGGGGGAAGGTTTTTTTTTACCCAAATGCCGATTTTTCAGTTTGTTTGGGTAAATGTGCCTATTTTTTCTCTAAGTTTCTTGAAGTAGGCAAGCCGCTTGCCCATCTCCCTTTCAAAGCCATAGTCTTTGGGAAGATAGAACTCTTCCCTTTCGAAGCCGTCGGGGAAATAGTTCTGCCCGGAAAAAGCGAGCGGGGTGTCGTGGTCGTAGGCGTACCCCTTCCCATAGCCGAGCTCTTTCATGATCTTAGTCGGGGCGTTAAGGATGGTTTGGGGAGGAGGGAGCTGGGCCGTTTTTTTTGCCTCATCGCGCGCTTTTTTGTAGGCTGTGTAGACAGCGTTGCTTTTGGGGCTTAGGGCCAGGTAGACGAGGGCCTGGGCAAGCGCCAGCTCTCCTTCAGGATGACCGAGCTGGTCGAACGCCTTCCAAGCATCCAAAACAATCCCCAGCGCTGCCGGATCGGCAAGACCGATATCCTCCGAGGCCATCCTGACCATTCTTCGCGCTAAAAACTGGGGGTCTTCCCCACCTTCCATCATCCGCGCAAACCAGTAGAGCGCGGCGTCGGGGTCTGATCCCCGGACCGATTTATGCAGCGCCGAGATCAGGTTGTAATGCCCTTCCGCACCCTTGTCGTAAAGGGGGCTGCGTCTCTGGACGAGGGCCGCCAGGGTGTTTTCATCGATCTCAGCGTCGGGGAGTCCTCCGTGGACAATGTTTTCAATCATGTTGAGCAGGTGGCGAGCATCCCCCTGAGCGAACTCGACGAGAAGTCGTCTGGCAGCGGGCGTCATCTTCAAAGGGTGCCCCGTTGCTTCGAAACGGGTGATGATCCGATCCAGATCGTCAGGTCCAAGAGTCGAAAGCGTCAGCACCCGCAGGCGTGAGAGAAGGGCGTCGTTCAGCGCAAAGGAGGGATTTTCCGTCGTCGCGCCGATCAGCGTGATCGTTCCCTTTTCCAAGAAGGGGAGAAAGATATCCTGCTGCGCTTTGTTGAAACGGTGGATCTCATCGACAAAAATAATCACCTGCTGGCTCAACAGCGGCTTCTCTTCAATCTCCTGGATAATCTTCTTAAGGTCGGCAGCACCGCTCGACATCGCGCTCAGAGCGATCAGTCGGGCTTGAAAAGCTTTGGCGTACAGGCGGGCGAGCGTCGTCTTTCCGCAACCGGGCGGCCCCCACAAAAGAATGGAGAGGGGCCTTCCCCCTTTGACGATCCTCGCAATGAATCCCTGTTCCCCGAGGAGGTGCTCCTGTCCCACGATCTCATCCAGCGAGGAAGGGCGGAGCTTTTCTGCCAGCGGCATTGACATATCTTTTTACCATGAAACGGCGTTGTTGCGTAATTGTATATTTTTACCACAGATAAGTTTTTCTATCCTGCATATCCGTTTAATCCGGCTTATCCGTGTCAATTGCTGGAGGGCTTGCATGCTAAACCCATTACACGGATAAGCCGGATTAAACGGATATGCAGGATAGGAAAATTCGTCCGGACGAATCCCTGTTTTTTTCAAGTGGGGTTAATGAAATGGCACTCCCCTCTGTGGTTTCCCATCTACGTGGTGAAACTCGAACAGTATAGACTATCTGACCTCAAGGATCCAGTGGGGCTTTCTGTACTTATAGATGGCGAGCGGGATCGCGCACATGATAAACAGTCCGATCCCCAAAAGAAGCCCGTATACAATCGGGTTCCCCACTTCCAGAGTCGTCGGCGGCACAAAACACAGGATGATGGCAAAGCAGGAGGAGAGGATCCCCATACAGCCGAGGACCCAGATCCCCTTGAAGTTGGAGGGGACCCTGTAGGCTCTGGGAACGTGGGGTTTGGAATAGCGGAGCCGGATCGCGGCGATAAACATTAAAATATACATTACCAGGTAGCTCTGCGCACTCAACGCCGTCAGCATCCAGAACGCGCTGCTCACCTCGGGCATATAGAGAAAGATAAGCGAGGTGATCGATACGAGGAGGGCCTGGAAGAACAGAAGGCGGGTCGGCACTTTGTGTTTATTGAGTTTGTGGAAGAAAGGGGGGAGGTTGCCGTGTTCGGAGGTCGCGTAGAGCCCTCGCACGGGGCCGATGATCCAGGAATTGACCTCGGCGATCGCCCCGATGATGAGTAGGACTGCCATGGCAGGAAGGATCCATTCCATGTTGTAATAACTAAAGAAGGCTTTAAACGCCTCCATCAGCCCGGCTACGAGGCTGATCTCCGACTTGGGGATCACGACAGCGATTGCAAGGGCGCCCAACATAAACAGGGAAAAAGTGATCACGGCGCCCAGAACGATGGCGCGCGGATAGTTCTTTTGGGGATTTTTCACGTCGCTGGCATAGGAAGCGGAGACCTCCAGTCCGGCAAAAGCCAAAAACAGCCCGGCCAGAAACACCAGGTTGCCGACCTCGGTAAAGGAGGGGAGCAGCGCATCCCAGCTGATCTCCGTCTGAATGGGATGCCCTCCGGCGACCCAGTTAATCCCGAGGAAAATGATGAAAAGGCCCGGCAGAATAGTGCCGGCAATGACGCCGATCGTGCTGAACCACCCGGAAGTTTTGATCCCAAGATAATTGAGAAGGGTCATCCCCCAAAAGCCCACGAGGACAACTGACAGGACGTAAAATTTGTTCTCGGCAAGCAGCGGCGAAATGACATAGCCAAGCGTGATCGCGACAAAAGACATGATGACCGGGTACCAGGCGATGTTATGCACCCACTGCATCCAGATCGCCATGAACCCAAATCGGTCGCCGAGCCCTTCCCGGACCCAGATGTAAATCCCCCCCGACTTAGACCACCCCGTCGCAAGCTCGGCAGAGACCAGTGCGCAGGGGACCAGGAAAAAGAGGGCGACGAGAAAGAAATAGAATAGGGCGCTTAAGCCAAATTCCGCAACCAGAGGCAGATTTCTCAAACTTGCCATGATCGAAACGTTCAACATCGCCAGGACGAAGATGTTTATGACTCTTCCCGGTTTTCCTTTAGAGGCATCCATAGTGGGGACCTGTTTGATGGTTTTTTCTTCAATCTAATGGAAACTCTTTTATTTTGGTGCATTTTCCAATTCGTCCATGTGGACGGAGAGCCAATTAATGATCGTTTCCGAGGAATAATAGGCCTTCCCGTCGATCATAAGACAGGGGACCTCGAGCTTACCCCCCTCTCTTTTAAGGTCGCTCTTGGCCTCAGGGTCTTCGGCCACATTTTTCATCGGAAGGGTCTTGTTGTTCTGCTGCAGATAGATCAAGACCTGCCGGGAATAGGGACAGTAGGTAGTATAGTAGAGTAGGAGGGCAGGCTTTTCCCGATCCTGGGGCATTTCGGGCCTATCGCCGCTCCAGAGAAAAAGGGGGAGCAGCAGGAGAAGCCAGGTTCTTGAAAACATACAAAATCCTTTGGATGAATTCCTCGATTTTGCTATACATATATCAGTTCTATTTAAGATGTCATGGTAAATTTTCCCGGGAAGAAATTCTCTCCCTGGAACTGTCACTGGCGGAGGGTTATGAAGAAAAGAATGCTTACGGGTATTATATGTGGCCTTTCACTGCTTTCCATTTTACCGATGCCTACCCATTTAATCGCAGGAGAACAGACGATGCAATTTAAAGAGCCCGCCAAAACAATGGCCTTCGATGCGGACAAAACCTATTTGGCCGTGATCCACACCTCAAAAGGGGATATCACGTGCGAGCTCAATAAAAAGGACGCGCCGCTGTCTGTTACAAACTTTATCCAGCTCGCGGAAGGGGGCTTTTATAATGGCCTGACATTCCACCGGGTCGTGCCCAACTTCGTCGTCCAGGGGGGAGATCCCGAGGGGACCGGAAGGGGAGGCCCCGGCTACACCGTTCCTTCAGAGATCAAGCTTCCCCACCAGCAGGGCGCCCTCGCCTGGGCCCGGCTTGGCGATAACGTCAACCCCGCAAAGCGCTCCAGCGGCTCCCAGTTCTACATCACCCTCGAGAAGATCTCCTACCTTGATGGAGAGTACACCGTGTTCGGCCAGACCATTGCCGGCATGGATGTCGTGAAGAAGATCGAGCAGGGGGATGTCATCAAATCAATCGATGTGGTCATTAAATAGTGGTGTAACTAGGTATTTATATTTTTATTTCTTTTGAAGTTTGATCTTCGTGGATTTGAAAGTTCAAAATATTTATTAAACTTTTTGCCTGATTCGTTGTGTTGATTTGCTGTTTTCTTTCCAAATTCATCTTTTTTTAGATCCCTTTTTTTAATAAAAAAAATTTTTTTTTATTTTTTTTATTCCCCATTAAATTGCCCTCACAATATGTTGTAGAGGGCTTTTTACTGGGAGGCTGTTAATTCAATTCTTTAAAATTATTACAAAAGAATTTAAAATAAATAGACTTTATTATATATTAAAGAGTGTAGGACATAAATAGAAAGAAGGCCCCCTACAGAGGGTGTCAAAACTAAAGGTCCTACGAATTGAAATTAAAGAGGACATTATGGCCAAGAAAAAAGCAGCTCGCAAAACAGCTCGTAAGTCTACACGTAAAACTGCTCGTAAAGCAGTACGTAAGACTGCTAGAAAAACTAAAGCTCGCAGAACTAAAAGAGCTAAAGTTAGCAAATAGTTTTCCCTGACGGTTAGTACCCTGCAAGGGGTATAATAGGCTACGACGCTAGTGGTGCCTAATACCATCGTAATAGTTTATCGAGCAAGCGCAGGGCTTGCTCGATTTTTTTTTGGGTTCAGGCCGAATTCAGGCCGCCTGTACCTTCGTCTTTTTCCGGAATTTTCCTTCCATTGCAAAAGCCCCGATGGGGTTCCTTTCGCTCGGTTTTTCCCGCTCTGCCAGCTCTTTAGGTAGTTTATCTGTCGGAGCCCGCTTACCAACGGCGATCAGTGCCTCTACCTGGTGGTCGTCGGGGATCTCCAAATCTTTCTTAGCTCTTTCATAATCAAAGCCTTCCATCCCGTGCACCACTAGGCCGCGGGCTGCGCCTTCCAGGGCCAGCCCCATCCAGGCCGCGCCGGTATCGAAACTGTGCGTCCTGCTGGGTTTGCCGTTATGTTCGAACTGTTTGGCGGATACGGCCAGGATGAGAGCGGAGGCGTTCTTTGTCCACCCCTTATTAAAATCGATCATCAGCTCGAAAAATAAAGACCAGGCGGCAGTATTCCTTCGCGCATAGAGGAAGCGCCAGGGTTGGTTGTTATAGGAGGAGGGGGCCCATCTGGCCGCCTCGAAGAGGGCCAGCAGCTCCCCCTCGGGGATCTCTTCCCCTGTCATGGACCTGGGGGACCATCTATTAAGGATAAGCGACTGGATCGGGCGGTCTGGCTTGCGGAACTTTTGGACTTCGTCCTGAAAGGGATGATGCATGAGGAGCCTCCTTTTAAGTATATGCGCTTGTGAAATAAATTTTTTAAACTATAATACAATATAGACGACCAGGAATTTAATTTGAAGGGACTTCCATGAAAATTGGCGTAATCGGATGCGGCGTAATGGGCAGCGCAATAGCCAAACACTGTGCCAAAGAGCATTCCGTGATCCTCTACGATCGGAACATCTCGAAGAGTAAGGCTCTCGCAAAAGAGATCGGCGCCGAGGAGCGGGAAACGGCTGCGGACCTGATCCGGGATACAGATGTCATTGTTCTTGCCATTAAGCCTAAAGACCTTGCTCCGCTCGCCTCTGAATCTCATAAAGCTTTCACCCGCCAGAAAATCCTCATCAGCATCCTCACCGGGGCCACCCTTGCCGCTCTTAAGTCCTATTTTCCGGCTCCCGCCATCGTCCGCACCATGCCCAACCTTGGCCTCGTTTGCGGGGAAGGGGTGATTGGGCTTGTCGAGGACCCCACTCTTCTTCCTGAGGTCAAAATGCGCATAGACGTCCTCTTTAAGGGGATGGGGCTCCACGTCTGGCTCCCGGAAAGCAAAGTTGAGGCGATCACAGCCTTAAGCGGCTCAGGGATCGGGTTCGTCATGGTCATGATCGAGGCGATGATCGACGGAGGCGTCTTTCTGGGCTTCAGCGCTGCACAGGCCCGCGAGATCGTCCTGGAAACCTTCGAGGGGGCGATAGCCCTCATGCGTGCGACAGGAAAGCATCCAGCCGAGCTTAAACTCCAGATCTCTTCCCCCGCCGGCACCACGATCGCAGGGCTTAAGGCGATGGAGGAGAGCGGCGTTCGGGCCGGAATCGTACAAACCCTGGCCGCCTGCTATGAAAAGGCCCAGCACATGAAGACGATTACATAACCACGACTTTGTACATTTTTGCGCTCCGTCTGCTGGCAGGGAGGCGGGGCGCATAAATGTACAGGATCGATGTAACTATATTAATCATTCAAAATATTGATATTATAATTCTATATTGTTATTATGAAGTTAAGAAGGACGGTGGGTTATGCGTATCAGGATTCCAGAGGATTCCGTAAGGGAGAATGTGGAGCAGTTCATTACCCTGATGCGCCGGGTCAGGCTAGCGCAGGCATCCCACCAGATCCCCTTGAAAAAGATCTTCAGGGCCTGGGTAAACAAGGGATCCGGAAGGATCCTCTTCTCTGATGCCAAGCCCTCTTCCGGACTCAAAAAAGGCGAGGAGTGGAAGGCTGTCGCGTTCAGCTATAACTATAACCCCGCAAACGGGGAGATCGTATTTCTTGCCGAAGACCCTTCCGTCTCCAATCCGCAGTTTAGCAGTAAGGAAATGGCAACCGGCGCCTTCCAGATCTTTCAAAAGACGATGAAAACCTTCTCCGAGCTCTCCGAGCGCCTCAAGGGCCCAAGCGACCTCGATACAAAAATTACCGTCCTCTCGAAGATGCACATCGAAAGTCAGCTGTCTCCCGAGGACAGGAATATGCTCTTCGACGCGTGGCATCCCGCCAACCGCAGCGAGGCTGAAAATCTCCTGAAGGGCAAACCCGCGGGGACCTACCTCTTTCGCCAGGACCCCTTCGCCAAGATCCTCGAGGAGCAGCTTGGCCAGCAGCTGCACCACAAAGTCAAATGCTTTACTCTGACCTATGTCGAACGCCCCCATAAGTTCTGCGACCTCACACTGGTCCATGCAGAAGGGGAGTGGCTGGTTTATAACGACGATCCCCAGCTCGACGGGAAGAAATTCGCAGACCTGAAGACTTTTCTGCACCAGAAAAAGACCCTCCTCAGGTTCCCTCTCTACAAGGAAAGCCAGCGCGGTATCGCGTAAGTTTACACATCGAGATGTGTATAGTTGACATTCTGATTGTTTTCGTCCTATGATGCACTCCTTAATGGTTTTTTGAGGAGAAGGGGATGCTTAAAAACAGAGTGATGCTATCTATCGTTTCATTGTCTATCGGGATCACGTCTATCGGCCATACCCTCGATCCGGGTGGCCATGTCATAAAGATCAAAACGACACCCACGACGGCCTCCTCTGAGTACATGCCAAAAGATTACTCCTATCTTTACGGTATGCAGGGGTTTGACGACGCCCTCCTCAAAATGCACTTCCAGCTCTATCAGGGGTATGTGAAAAATACCAACCTCCTCCTTGCCAGGCTTAAAGAACTGGAGATCCAGGACAAAGACAGGACGTACGACTATGGCGCCCTGAAGAGGCGACTCGGCTGGGAGTTCGACGGGATGCGCCTGCATGAACTCTACTTTGATAACCTGGGAGGAGAGGGGCCGCCCGATAGGTCGGATCCTCTCTTTCAACGGATCCTCAAGGATTTTGGTTCGTATGAGGCCTGGAAAAAGAGCTTCATCTCGACAGGGATGATCCGGGGGATCGGCTGGACCATCCTCTACGCTGATCCAGTCAGCGGCAGGCTGATGAATACCTGGATTAACGAGCACGATCTGGGCCATTTGGCCGGGGGAGCTCCGCTGCTCGTCATGGACGTCTTTGAACATGCCTACATCACCCAATATGGGCTGGACCGGGTTCAATACATCACCGCATTTTTTGATAATATCGATTGGAAGAAATCCTGCAAACGCTATAGTCAGGCATTTCCGCCTATAGCTGTACAATAATCATGTCAAAATTTCCCCCATCGATCCCTCTTCCCGAAAGTGTCGGTGAGATGCGCATCCAGCGCAGACGGCAGATGATGCTCACGGCCAGACGTGGAGTGATTTTGCGCAGCATTATCATCTTCGCAGAGATCATGGGCTTTGTTTTTCTGAATAGCTCGGCCCTGCTGCTAGACGCCCTGTCGAGCCTCTTTGACATCGCGGCCAGCCTGTTTTTAATTTTTTGCATCCGTTTCGCAGACAAACCCCCCGATAGGAACCACCCCTTTGGGCATGGGCGGTTTGAACCGATTGCCGGTCTGCAGCTCGGCCTCCTGCTTTCAGTCATTGGGGGAGGGATGTTGATCCAGCAGCTCTCCGCCCTGTCGATGGTGTCGCAGGGGAAGGTGATCCAGCCGCTCACCTGGCTCATCCCTCTCGGAGCGGTGATCCTCCTGGAGATCGCCTATCAGCATCTGAAGCGCACAGCCAAACGGCAACACAGTCCCGCTCTTCTCGCCGATGCCGTCCATTATCGGATCGACGGGATCAACAGCCTTTTTGCAATGGTCGCACTCCTCTTTGCGGCCCATTATCCCCAGTACAGCCATCTCTGCGACCATCTAGGCGCTATCGTGATCGCCTGCCTGATGGTGGGGATTGGCATTTACGCGGCAAAAAACAACCTCAACCAGCTGCTCGACCGGGCACCTGCCCCCGACTATTTCGAAAAGGTCAAACAGGCTGCCATGGCTGTCGATGGGGTGATGGCGACGGAGAAAATCCGGATCCAGCTCTATGGCCCCGATGCCCATGTGAGCATCGATGTCGAGGTTCTTCCCGAGCTATCGGTAGAATTTGCGCATGAGCTGTCCCAAAAGGTGCGGGCCGAGATCCAAAGGCAGTGGCCCGCGGTAAGAGATGTGATCGTCCACATCGAACCTTACTATCCCGACGACCATTGAGGGCTGCATTGCTCTCATAAAAATGCATTCTCACCACCGAGCACACTGAGAGCACCGAGAGAAGAAAATAACAGGATGATAGGATGGTCAGGATATTTTTTTGCTGCAAAGCAGCACTTTCCCTATCCTGTCCATCCTGCTATCCTGTTATTTTTTTTCTCTATACCCCTTGGATGCTTCCAGGCAAACAGGGTTTATATTGTAGATGTCTCAGGTGAGGACTACTGAAACTTGAGGGTTCTGCGGATTTTCAGCGCGATGACGATCAGAACCGCCAGGCTGAACAGGCTCAAGAAACCCGCAGGGAAAAAGTGCAGGGTTTTTGCGAAACGGTAGGTGAAAATCCCGTCGAGCAGAAACGTCAGCACAAGAGCGAAGTATTGCGCTGCGATCTTTCCTTTGGAGATGAAGTAGCCGGCAATCAACAGGGCTGTCCCAAAACTGGCCCCTGAGATGATTGAGGCGTGGGAGCCTCCTTTGACGTAACCCATGATCCCCTCCCAATGCAATTAATAGCCCATAGACAAAGACGATCGTGGCGGTGACTTTCATTTAGACAACTCCTTTTTAACAAAAGATTATAGGCAAAGTGGCGATTTGCACGCTACATTATTATAAGTTGCTTAGGGTTAGTTGTTTTCGGTTCCGTGGGGTTCCCGCTTTACCTTGACTCGCCGGGGACCAAAAGAGTATAATACCAACTTTACGATGAAGGAGTCCCATGCAGCCGGTTAGAAGGGTTTACGATTGGGCCTGTAAGAAGGCAAGTTCCCCCTGGGCGCCGCTTTGGCTCGCTCTCATCTTTTTCCTTGAAATGCTGCTTTTCCTGCCGATGGACGCCCTTCTGATGCTCTTCTGCATGCACAATCCTAAACGGCGGTTCACCTATGCTCTCGTTGCAACCCTCTCCTCTGTTTTTATCGGTTTAATCGGCTATGGGATCGGTTACCTTCTCTGGGATACTGTCGGGGATTTTGTGACGAGCCATCTCATCTCGCAGAGTTTCTTTGATCGCCTCGTCCTTCATTACAATGAACACGAGTTCATGGCCGTTTTTCTCGGTGGCTTTCTACCTATTCCTTTTAAAGCGGTCACCATCTCCGCAGGCTTCTGCAAGCTTCCTCTCACAGGCTTTGTGGCAGCCCTCTTCCTCTCCCGGGCGCTCCGCTTCTTCCTGATTGCCGAGTTGATGCAGCGTTTCGGAGGACAGATCCGCTCCTTCATCGACCGCCATTTTACCAGCATCATCTATGCGTTCGGCGCCAAGGTCGCAATGACGTTCGCCTTCTTTTGGGTGCTCGGGGGCGAATGATGGGAAGGACGGAAGTGCTCAGTCCGCACGAGCTTGAGCGCGCGGCAAGGTTGCTCAAAGACGGTCAGCTCGTCGCCTTTCCTACGGAGACGGTCTATGGTCTTGGCGCCTGCCTCTTCAACCCCGATGCTATCCTCTCCATCTTCAAAGCCAAGGGGCGCCCCTCCGACAATCCCCTCATTGCCCACTTAAGTCATCTCGGGCAAGTCGAAGAGATCGCCGAAGAGATCCCTCCGGCCTTCTACCGCCTCGCCGAGCACTTCATTCCCGGGCCCCTGACCGTCGTTCTCAAACGGCGCGCCCATGTCCCCGCGATCGTCTCAGCCGGCCTGGATACCATCGCGCTGCGCCTCCCTTCCCATCCCGTCGCCCGCGCGCTAATCACCTGCGTTGGGAGCCGCTCGTCGCGCCGTCGGCGAACCTTTCGGGCAAGCCCAGCTCGACGCAGGCCAAACACGTTCTGGACGATTTTGACGGCAGGATCGCAGCCGTCCTCGACGGAGGAAAGACGACAATGGGCCTCGAATCTACCGTCTTAAGCCTGCTAGGCGTTGTGCCCGTCCTTCTGCGCCCGGGCGCCGTCACCAAAGAACAGATCGAAACGGCGCTCAACTGCAAGGTTGAGCTTCCTCAGCCATGCAGCGAAGGGCCAGCCCTCTCTCCCGGCATGAAATACCGCCACTACGCCCCCGCCACTCCCGTCAAGGTCTTCAGGACATGGGGTGAGCTGCACTCTTTTCTGGAGGGGAAAGAGGAAAGGAAAAGAATGCTCCTTGCTTCCAAGCCTTTGGAGCGAGGGTTTCCCTGCCTCGATTTTTTTAGTCTTGAACCCCATGAGTTTTATTCCCTGTTGCGCTACGCTGATGCATCGGGGTATGAGGAGATCCTCATTCTTTGCGATGAAACGGTGCGGAAGAACGCCGCTCTGATGAACCGCCTCCTTCGCTCCGCAGAATAAAACAGGAAGTTCAGTATGAAAGCCGTCGTACTTACCGCCTTTGGCGGAAGCGCCAATTTTAAGCTCATGAACGTCGAAACTCCCCAGCCCCAAAAAGGGGAGGTGAGGATCCGCGTCAAAGCCTCCGGCTTCAATCCCGTCGATTACAAGACAAGACTTGGCTCCTATGGCGGAACGCCTCCCCTCATCCTGGGGAGCGATTGCAGCGGGACCATTGATGCTCTGGGAGAGGGCGCCGAAGGGTTCTCCATCGGAGATGAGGTCTACGCGATGCCCTTTGGGCAGTGTTCCAACGGCAGCTACGCCGAGTATCTTTGCCTCCCCGTCGAATTTGTCTGCAGAAAGCCCAAAAACCTCTCCTTTGAGCAGGCTGCGGCGGCCCCTCTGGCCTCGATGACCGCCTACCGGGCGATGATCGCCTCGGGCGCCATAAAAAAGGGGGATGCTATCTTCATTGCTGGAGCGGGGGGAGGCGTCGGTTCGATTGCCGTTGAATTGGCAAGAGATGCCGGCGCAGCCGCCATCTACACCATTGCGGGGAGCGAAGAGAGCGCCCATCATCTTCAGACGTGCAGCGGGCTCAAAAAAGAGCATATCCTTCTTTATCAAGCTTTAAGCTGCGAGGAGATGGAGAAGCGGCTCATCGCGATGCACGGCGGGCGCCTCTTTGATGCCTCTTTTGA
>CAVWEK010000004.1:0-88288 GCA_963753945.1 uncultured Acidobacteriota bacterium
GTGAAGAAAAATTGATTTAGTTCCCTTGCGGGAGCACAATAATTAACACTCGATCAAAGAGTGTTAATATTGGCGTAATGACAAAAAGGGATTGCGTCAACCTGAAGACCGTAGCAAAAAACAGAAGGAGCTGGTGATGGATATGCCCTTGCCATGTTTAATTACCTTTTTGTAATAGTAATTATACGTGTTTTTCAAAATCTAATCAAGCGATATTACAGAAATTTCTTATTATTTCTGCAACTTGCTTATTACCAGTAAGATCGATGCCCTTGCCCAGATTTTACTCATGGTACCGAGTTTGGTTGAGAGGTAAATATTTATGCGACGAGATTTTGCCGCCAGAAGCAGCCCGGCGGCCGAGGTTAAACTTGGAAAAGTTGGCGAGGCCGCCGGGCTTGCTTCGTGGTGGAAAAGATCGAGCAGAAATGTTTACAAATCAACCAAACTCGGTATAGCTTTTCATAATATGACCCACGGATTCTTTGGGAGGGTATTTCGTTTTGACCAGGACGTGATAGGAAAAGCGGCCTGTAAGCGGGATCTTATCAGGGCTATGCAAACCGTACTCTTCTACGAATTTCCTTTTCAATTGCTTGAGGGCCTCTTCCTCTTTGTTGTCTTTGGCTGCATTTTCCTAAAAGCCAGTTCGACCTTCCGCAGGGAGGTGTAGCCAATGGCAGGATCCCCTTCCCCGCCCGTTTAAAATGCTCGAGGAATAGACTTGTAATTTGTTCGTAAGAGCGCATCTCTGCCTCATCTTCCGGTTGCTTTGGCAGTTGCATTACGTTTCGTTACGCGATCCGCTAGATGGTGCAAAGGGAGATAAGCAAGCCCGACTTTAACGGGGCACTCATATCTTTTGTTTTAAAAAGTCATCAATTTTATCGGGGCCAAGGCCGTCGACAAAAGCCGGGCGCCCTTGTCTGCTGTTAGAGCAGATAAAATGGATCATTTTTCATTTGTTTTCTCTCCTGTTTCCTTTCGCGTACATGGATTGATCCAGAGGAACAAAGGAGGGGTGTTTTGCTACCTTATGGATGAGGTCAACAACGCCGATTTTCTGAATAACTTCCGCTTTTCCAGCGCAGGAAAGCCAAATCACTCACTTTTGCTTCCTTTTCTTTATAAAACACATCAACAATTGCATGAGCGATTTCAGTATGGTCCAACCCCTGAGCCATTTCTCCATATTCGTCAGGAAACGTCTCTTTAATCATATTCGGCCATATGGTAAAATCAGCCAGTCGGGGCCCATTCTCGCCCAGGAAGGACTCAGCCTCCCTCAACGCATGATCACAGAGCTCTTTCCCGCGGAGGAAGTGCCTAAAAGAACAAAAAACTTTCCCATCGCCTATTGTCGACATAATCTATATTCCTCATTATAATTCTTAACATTCTATTCTATTAATAATTATACATATAAAACAATAAATTAACAATTAATTTATTCATTAAATCAATAAGACGGCAATCGCAATGTAATCTATTAATAAATAGCATGTTACAGCTAATGAATTTGAAGAATCGGCAGGTGCAGGCCCGGCAGCCAGCGTCGAATACGTCCTTCAGCCCCCTACTCCTGCCTATTTGGCCCAAATATCCAATCGCATTGGCCATTCTTCGGGGACGTAGACCCCCTCCCGTTTTAACCTGCCTTTGGCAAGTTTGATGATGGGTTCCAGGGGCACGACGGGGATCTCCCGACCGGCAGCAAGTGACAATTCCTTTCCAAGGGCTTCTATTGTGTGCGCAGCCAGAACATCTGACTTAACAGCCACATACTCCAAAGTCTCCAGCGTGACGGGAATGGATTGTGCAAATCCTACATTATGAGAGCCTGCCCGGAATTTGGCATGAAGCGCCGGACCCGCCTGTTCAATCCTGCGGTTGAGGGCAAAGACAATGTCGCCATATTGTCTTTCTGGCAGGGTGGAGACAAAAGCCCCTCGAAACGCAGTCAAATCAAGCCTTTGAATGCTCTTCGAGGAGAGGATCTTCAGAGCGTTTTCGATAGAGGTGGCATGGAAATAGACATCCGCATGTCTGGGAACCTCTGCGTAGGGAATGGGAGCTATGCTTTTTCCATTTTTTGTGAACTGGCGATAGGGTGTCGTGGAGTGGAATTGCACATCGCTTTCTGCTCTTAAATAGGCCTGAAAACCGGGAGTTTGCTGAAAATTCGACAGACGGGAGGGTGCAGCTGCCGTTTCCAGATTCAGATGAACCTGCTCCAGATCTCTTTTAAGAGCGCCTGGAATACGGGAGACGGTCTGAGCGGTAGTCTGGAGCCCTTGGGCTGACAGGCGGACCAGGCTGGCGGCTCCCATTGAGCCAGCGGCAGTTGCTGCATGAAGAGAGAGAGCTGTGCAATCCTGAACATAGCCCTGCGCACTGACATGGAACCACGCATCGGACCTCTCCCGGTCCAGCCCCAGCTCAACCAGGCGCTGGGTTACGGCATTTCCGCTCGCCATCCGTTTTAGGACAGGCGTGGCCCCCATCCGGTCTGCAACATCCTCTGCAACCTCTTGAACTTTTTTTGCACCCGCCTCTAAATAGCCGAGAACAACTTTACAACTCTCCTCACCCTCTCCACGGCAGCCGAAGGCGATCGCTGCGGTTTCTTTGACTACGTAACCGAGGGTATCCAGTGTGGCTTTAGCTACTTTGGCAGTCACCACATGCTCCACGGCCCTGTCTCGCAAAAAACCCTGAAAAGAGCCCACCAGGCTCTCATCGGCCTTTGCCGGCATAGCGTCCATCCAGGAGAGCATGGGATCTTCCTCACCAATGGGATGGCGCTCAATAGTTCCAAAATGGGGCGTGCACTGCCCGATTTTATCGCGGATGTCTCGGTTTCTGCCGCACACCTCGCGGCTGTTTCTTTCAAACTCGGAGTTTCCCTCAAGAAATCGATTTCTGGACTGATCGAACTTCCAAACCAGATCACTCAGTGCGGCATTAATGCCATGCGCCTTGATGCCATCGTCCCTCATTTCGACTATCACCTTACGTATCCGGGCGATCTCATTTCGCACCAGCCTTCTATAGGCCGCCCTCTCTGCCTCTGGCACCTGTTCCGCCTGCTCGTCTGCCTCGTGTTGCAATTGATCGATACGCTCATCTGTCGAAGGTAAAAATATTGGGAGGGCCTGCTCTTGTAAATATTTTGGCTGTATTAAAAGACTCATAGCTGATCTTTCCTTAGTACATAGTTAACAAAGTTTTTGGTGTTATTTTTGCGTGAAAGCTCCCGCGGTTGAGTTCCCGCAAGTGGGTCCTATGTTGTTAATATGGACCCACTTGCGGGAATCTCAACCCCGGGGCTTTGACGCAAAAATAACTGCAAAAACTTTGTCAACTATGTACTGGTTTGAGGATTGCACCCTTATGGTCTGAGCTCATCAGTGTCGTGCCATTGATCTTTGGGGGAGCGAAATTCGCCTCGATGCGCTCAAGCCTGATCCTCAGCAAACTTTCCGGGGCTCCCACCCGCGCATAATGACCTAAGGTCCGGATCTCCCAAAAAATCTGAGTGAACAGATCTGCTTCGGGAGGCACCGGGAAGGGGAAAGCTTCACGGTATCCGGCTACGAAATTATCGACTGGGGCGACGGCCTGGCGGCCGAGCGCAATTTCGTACTCATCGAACACCCGAAAAGCATTGACCGCCTGATAGAAATCCAGGGAAGGGAGCCCTTGGGGGTGGCCCTGTCGATTAACCGATTGCATCAATGATCCGGTGTCGATCACTGTTGCTTTGAACGTAGAAGGATTTGATGGGTTATTTTCGAACAGGAAATTGCCGAGGTGCGCATCTCCATGAACAAGCCCGGAGGCTCCGGGCCTTTGCTTGAGACCTCGGCCAATGACATCAAGTTCTCTTAGGGTTAACCGGGTTGGAATGCCTCTTTCCTGCAATTGGGAAAGGGCGAATTCAGCCTCGTTCCAGATATCCTGGACTTTCCCAAACAGATAATGTTCAGGGACAGGCAACGCGTGGTTGATGGCATTGATTTCCCCCAGGGATCGGCCAAATTCAGCAGCTGGAAGGGCGCCTCTTTGGTTATAGAGCATATCAGCCATCGTCTCGCCGGGAACAAATCGGTAAAGGGCCACCCCTTTTTCAACGCCGTTTTGGGTTGTATACTTTCCCACCCACTCCAGTTGGGGCAATGACGAGTGTTTGAGGCTCTGCTTTTCAAGAATTTTTAAAGACACAACTTCAGGAATAAATCCGCTGACAGGCGATCGATTGGCGATGAATTCTTTTAGCACGCCGATAGGGGTTCCCTCTGGGGAGAGAACCTTAAACAGGCTATTGCCGCTGTTCGGGCTGGGGATGGGCTTAAGAGTGAAATCTAAACAGGTTAGGGCCTCTTTGATCGCGTCTCCCATAGCAGGGATAATATTGCCATCAACCCGCCCAAAGTTTCGGACGAGATCCCCATCCATTATCGCAGGGATATCGATCTCAGCGGGGATGTTCGCTACCCTGTTGGGGACCCGGATTGCCGTTTCGTAGATATCCTGGATATTTTGCCGGGCTGCATCTCGGGCAGAGTTCGGAAGGGGAGAAGCGAAAGGAAGGCGGACGGTTCCAGCTTCATCCTTCATAAACTTTGTGAGTTGATTTGGAAAACTTCCCTGTCTCAATGAAGCTTGCGCTGGATTGATCGTTGAAGGGAGATCCTGATAGATATCGATGGCTTTTTCATAGGTTCGCCGTAAACTGTTGACAACTGTTTTCGAGAGTTCCCTCTCTTTTGGAATAATAACCATCGGCAGCTTAGGGATAGTGGGGTTGAGCATTTTTATGTGGCTCCCCTTTCCTCCGGGAACTATTTCATAGCCAATACTTTCGTACAGTCTAATATAGAACTTCCGCTCTCTCGGCGGTTTTGAGGATCCCGGCAATTTCACGGTTCCAGCTTCGTCCTGGATGAAGCTGTGGACTTTCTTTGCGAGCGGTGCAGGATTGGATACCCCCGGCCTTACAGCCGTAAGCGCCCTCCTGCCCATCTTAAAAGCGGTTCCTGCCGCAGCGCCAACCGTCAAGTCCAGGGCACCCTCAGCACCGGCTTTCACGATGCCCGGATGGGTATAGTAGGTTTTTGCCATATGGTCATCAAAGTGATGAAGAGTTGCATCAAAAGATGCCATTGCCTCCCCGGCCGTGTTCACCCAGTTGGGGATGGCATCGTGGAAAGCCTGATTGACTGCGGGGTCTTTCCCTTCAAGACCATTGCGCAACTGGTTAACGCATTTCTGGGGGTCGTCAGCACCCTGGCAAAACTCATGGGCTGCGCCCAACGTATAAGCCTTAAGAACAGGAGCGCCAACAGCTACGGCAGCATCCATTGCGGCCCTGAAGGCAGTTGAGATGGCAGCCAAAGGGGCTGCAATTTGATTGACGGCTGCACCTGTTGGAGCCCTATAAGCCACTTCCAAAAGCTCTTTTTTTTCTTCGGGATCCAGTCCTTTTGTGAGGTCGCCCATGCAGAGGGAAAGAGCGGCGTCTTCCTCCTGCATGCACCTGGCCATGATGATCTTTCGTTTTTCAAGATCGGTCTTTGCCGGTACATCGTCCAAATAAGAGGGCAAGGGATCCTCGTCATCGATGGGCGGGCGCGCAATGAGGCCAAATTTGGGCGTACATTGCCCGATTTTTTTGAGGAGGTTTTGGTTTCTGTCGCACACCTCGCGGCTGTTTCCTTCAAACTTGGAGTTTCCCTCAAGAAATTGATTTTTGGATGCATTGAACTGCCCAACCAGCTCACCCAGTGCGGCATTAATGCCGTTTTCCCTGACATTATCGCTCCTCATGCCAGCTATAGCCTTACGCATCCGGGCGATCTCTCCTCTCACCAGCGTTCTAAAGGCCGCCCTCTCTGCCTCCGGCAGATGTTCCGCCTGCGCGCCTGCCTCCTGTTCCAATTGATCAATGTGTTCTTCAGGCGATCGGGAAAGAAGGGTTATAGGAACTTGCCCCTGTACATAGTTAGATGTGACGGAAAGACTCATAAGGTTCTCCGGGTTATTTTGGAGGTAGGATAACAATCGGCATTTCTAAGATTAAGCTAAGGACAACGGATCCCACAATACAGGCCGCATCCAGCAGCCAATTGGATTTTTTGTCTTCGATCTGCGAGCGGGTGCGGTCAATATCGACCTGCAGCTGCATATTAGCTCGCTCGAGCTCATTTAATCGGTGCTGATTTTCATCGAGATGCGCCTGCAGGCGATCGGCGCCGGCCATTAGCTCTTCGGCTCTTTGGTGCATCCTGTGTCCGGCCTCCCGCATAGCCTCTCTTAGCTCCTGGTCCTGCTGGCGCAATTCGGCAATCCCCTGTCCAATGGGCTGCACCGCATCCAGATACCTTCTTGCCACCTGATCGATGCGTCCCTGAAGCTGAGCCTCTCTCTGTTGAACCCGCCCTAAAAGGTCATCCCGAAGACCGTCCACCGCCTGGGCATCTCTTTGCACCTGGCGGTTCCTGTTCGCCTCAATTTGCCGCAGTTGGTCCAAAAGCACAGCGGGATTTGCTGCAGCAGGGCCGGGCCGATCAATGCGTTCCTGAAGCTGCAGCCCCCCTCGCCGCTTGATCCTCCCATTGCACATGTCGGTTCCTGTTCGCCTCAATTTGGCGCGGTTGGTCCAAAAGCACAGCGGGAATTGCTACAGCAGGGCCGGGCAGATCAATGCGTCCCTGAAGCTGAGCCCCCCTCGCCGCTTGATCCTCCCTTTGCACCTGGTGGTCCCTGTTTGCTTCAATTTGCCGCAGTTGACCCAAAAGCCGAGCAGGGTCAAGGGCCCCGTTGGGCTGCTCGGGAACCGGGGGTTGCGCCGCTTCCCTGGCATACTGTGGAGAATAAAATAGCGAATTAGGATCCCTCATCCTCAACATGATCGCACGCACGAGAGGCTCTACGCGCTCAGACTGCGGAAAATCGCGCAGGAGCCCGACCAGCTCCGGCACAAAGGCGTCAATAACAGTTTGGGGATCGGGGTGCCTGAGAGCGCGGGCAAAATTCTCGCGCCACAGGGCAACACTTTGGACAAACAAATCATCTGCGGGAGCCGCCGCGATGGCAGCCCGCAAAGCGGCGAGCTCTCCCCCGATGCGTACCCGCACCTGATCGTTTCCCAAAACACCTCTAAGGGCCACTCCCGCAGCGTTTGCCGCCCCCGGATTGAAATGTACTGCCATAGTGTAATCCTTTTAAACTCGGCTTTGTATATTTTTGCACCCCGATTGCTGGAAAGGGAGGCCTTCAGGCGCAATTTTAATTCGCAGGATCGGCTTGAACATGCCCTCCTGCGAATTAAAATTGCGCATCAAGGCCTCCCTGCCAGCAGGCGGGGTGCAAAAATGTACAAAGCCGAGTTAATGGTGGGCTGCGTAAGAAGCGCCCTTGTACGAGCATTCCTGAAGAAAGCCCCTAACCCGGCTGGAATCACCCGATGCCAATGTCTGTTGTAATTGTCTTAATAAACCTTGAAGTTCATGATGTTGAGAGAGCTTGCGGGCCAGGTCCTCGTTCGATTGCGCGACAGCTTTTTGCGCCCCGTTGCAAATCGGCCCGATCTTTACCACCACCTGGCTCAAGTTTTCAAGCTGCGGAACCACGGCGCCGTTTGGATCATCTGCCAGGATGTCCGCCTTGAGCTCTCTCAATGCGTCCAGCAATTCTGTAGAGCCCTGCTCAAGCACCGCAGTGACCGCCGCTTCAACTCTCGCAAGCCGCTCCTCAAACCTTTCAATCCGCGCCCTCGCATCGTTCACCATCTGCGGAACAGGAGGTAAGGGAGCCCTTTGCTCATCCCTCTGAAAAGCCACAACCCCTGGCATCATCCGCATCGGCATCATAAGTTGACCCCATTGAGCACACCTTCGCATGCATCGAGAAGCTGCGCCAAAGCCCTCTCCTTCATCTCTATCCTTCTGCCCCGGTCCTGCGTCTCTTTAAGTTGCGCCTCGAGCCTCTGATACATATTTTCGATGTTTTCCGTGAGCCTGCGCAGCTCCCCATGCAGTTCCTCTATCCCAGCGCTGCGATCGCGCATCAACTCAGCCATCCTCGCTCTCACATCTTCAAATTCCCGCTGCATCGCCGCAGTTGCCCGATCGACATTGTCATACAACCCGCTTTCCAGTCTTGCGAAATCTTTGGCGATCATCGGCAGTACTTCTTTGATGACCTGGGCGATCCGCATGCGGAACTGCATCTCCAGCTGTTTCTGCGTATCCGCCTCAATAAATGCCTTAACATCAACATGCTCAGGAAGCGCTAGGCCCGCGATCTTCTCCAACGCATTGTAGATATCCAGCCACTTCAGCTTCTCCGTATCGCCTGCCGCGTAGTTGACCATGACATATTCGATCGTGTTCAGGCGCAAAAACAGGAGCGCGTGAGCGGCATCTTCCCGATCCGTTTGCAAGGGCGAATCGATCCGATATGTGGCGAAAAAGATCGCCTTCCATTCGTCCATGATTTGAGCAACCTCTTCCCGATGCTGCGGAGTGAGCCCGCCTGCCGCCCTTCTGATGTCGCGAAGCAGGGCCTTAACGTGCGGCGCCAAGGGCCCGCGAAGGCGCACCTCCGGGTGGGCAGGAGCAGCGGGGGCCATAATTACAGCACCCGGCGGCTGTCTGATGTCCAGAAGCGGGGCCTCAACGCGCGGCGCCAAAGGCCCGCGGAGGCGCACCTCCAGGTGAGTAGGGGCAGCAGGGGCTTTAGCTACAGCGCTTGGCGGCTTAAGTACTGTCATTGACATGGTTTTCCTCCATACTCGACGATGAATCCTTCCAACATTGGAATCAGAGGCGCCATAAGGCCCTGAATCCGCTTTGCCTCCTCGACGTAACCCTCCTGCACCCATTGAAGATACACTCCTTCCAGAGGACGCGATGCAAAGCGGGGATCGGATATACCAATAAATTGGTCTGTATGGTGCATCATTTTTTCATAGTGAGCATACTGCCTACGCGCCTTTTGAAGGTTCTCCATAAACTTCACAGCAAATAATGACTTTTCCGAACGCAAGTTGGCCGGGTGCACCTCGACCATCCTGTCTTTTTCTGCTTGTAACACACTATTTCCAGCTCTCATCGCAGCGGTCTCCGCCTCCAAAGCCTGGTATTTCTCCACATGGACCTGAGTGAATTTGCGTACCATGAGATCGTCTGGTTGGGGAATAACCCCCCTCGCTGCAGAAGCACTTTCCTGAACTGGAACGGCTGTTACATCGCGTCTCGCATATCCCGGATAACGCAGTTCCCCACCGCAACGACCATCATAGACTGTCACTTGCAACCAGTCAGCGTTGACAGACTCACACCCCTCATAAGCAAGACACGCATCGAATTGACTCCTGATACCAACCATGCCGCTGGCTCTGTAATAACCCTGTAGCGTACCGCCATTGGGATCAAGATTTCTCACGTTAGCCAAAAACTGCTCTCCTCTGGCATCTATAAGTGACTCCTTCAACCACTCAAATCTCTCCACTATCGCCTTTAGCTTGTCAGAGACCACACCCATCTTCCCTATAAAGTCCTCTCGGACGGCGTCCCATTCCGCCTCGTGCATAAGTTTCAATTGAGCGGTCTGCTGCGTCAATGCCGCATTTTCTTTTGCGAGCTCCAGCTTCTCAAAGCGAAGCGTCTGGATATGCTCCCCAATTTTAACCAGGATCTCGCCGACGAGCTGATACATCCGCTCCTGCGCATTTGCCGCATCCTGGTCCACTTGCGCAATCTGCAAGCTTAAACCAGCGTCCAGGCTTCCTGAAAATTCCCGAATTGCCGATGCCATAGATCCCCGCTTTACATGACCGAGCAGTCATCCTTGTTATTCAACTCATTCTGAAGATGGCCCAACTGGGCTTGACAGCCCTGCAATTGAGCGCAGAGGTTACCAATTTGCTCCCGCTGGCTGGCCATTTGCTTATACGCTGCTTCCAGGTGCGCCTGGAGTTTGCCAGTCGTGGCTTGAGCTTCGTTTCTTGCTTCCCTCTCCATGGCAACGGTTCCCCTGTACTGGGTCTGCAGATCTCTTAAGCCCCGTTGCAGCTCTGCCGTCTGCTGCAATTGACTCTCTTCCTGACGGGCTAAATCCTGCTCAAACCTTTGAAAACCCAGGACATTTGCTTCCTCCAAAGCCCGGCTCACACTTTCAAGCCGCCTAATGAGGGCCTGACTTTCTTTGAGTCTTTTCGACTGATCGATCAGGTGCCCATACTGCAGGTAGCGCTGATAGTCCACCACCGCTTGAGGCAAAACCAAAGGCTGCCCTGCCGCCTGAATGACCCCCTGCGCCAGTACTTCCGGCTCATTTGCCTCAATAGGCAATCGCCCAATCCACTCCAGAACTTCCCTGCCAAGCCTGTGAGGGACCGCTTCCACAGCCCGACCTGAAAACTGGTGAGCGTACGCATTGTACTCGTCAACTGACGATCTATCCCAGACAACAATCCCCTCGACAAGCATGGGCTCTTTAAATAGCGATGGGCCAAAGGGATTCTTCAACACCTTCTTTATCCCTTCGATCCTCTCAATGGCCCCTCTCAGGAGCACTTCAAAAGACTGGTCCCGATTTTCGTACACATAAACCATAAAGGTATGCCCGGCGTCCATCAGGCTCCTGGAAAGATCATCCTGTTCATCACCATATTTGATGAGGATCTCCCCAAATTCTGTCATGATGGTAAGAGGCGTCTGCCGCTCCCTTGGCTGCTGGACCCTGAAAGTCAAATGCAAAGGACGCTCCTCTCCCCGTATCAGAGCCGTACCCGTCGGCACATTGAGAACCATAGTATTTTCCTTATTATTGAGAGTTAACCAATGCTTTCAAATCTTTAATCACACCTTCCATCGTCTTTTTTATTTTCCCCACCCGCCCATCAAGTGCGCCTTGAGTACCTTTATAAAGATCCTCTGCCTCAACAGGATCGCAGAATTCGCTGTAATAAAGTGTAGAAGGTGCTCTTGCAAGCATGCCCCACACAACACTGCCGTAGGTAGAACGGACCAACTCAAGGATACTCCTTAGCCGGGAGACACCTTCCTGACGGTGTACTCCTTCCAAATAATTTCTGTGGAAATCGATCATCATCGCTATCCGTTCGGTCAAGGCAAAATTGCGCGCCCTTAAAGGGGCAACTTCCCTTTCCAGCTCTTCGTACTCCCTTAAAGGCTGCTCAATCAGACCTCCAACAGCCGGCCCTGCCTGCCTAAGGATGATCGCATCCGATAAAGGGAACCCAACCGCTGGCTCTTGAGTCCTTCGTGGGCCCGTTCTATGGTCTCTATATTCCGGATAGGGTATGGAAGTTCCACGGATATACTGAGAGATTCTATCATTAAGAGCTGAAAACCGGGCAATATCCTGAAGAGAGAACGTACAATGTGGATATTTCTTCTGATACAAGCCGAATTTTACCACGATCCCCTGCAACTTCCCTGCTATCGTCGCGATTGTTGCCGTATGGCCCCCCGCAGCAGCACCCAGCTCTGCAATATGAAAAGCCTGCAATTCGACGATCTTGGCTTCCTGCACGCGATTGGCTGATTCCAGCTGGAGCTTAGTTACCTTAAGCCCTTCAACGGCCTTCCCTGCTCTAATGCCCACCTCAAAAACCAATCGGAACATATCTGTCAGAGATCTCTGGAATTCCTGATCCACCTGCACGCCGGCCCTGTCGAGCCCATTAAGCGGTAAATGAGCGGCCGGATTCGGCTGCATCGCCCCATAAAGGGCATTCCCTGGTACCATCTATCCTCCTGTCAGATCAATGCTTCCAAATCTTTAATCACTTTTTCTATCGTCTTTTTTATTTTCCCCACTTTCTTATCAAGAAGGTCTTGATCTATTCCACAATACATCCTTGCCGTTTCAGGTGAGCAGCTTCCCCAGAGGTAAAATGTATAGGATGCTCTTGCAAGCCTGTCCCACTGAACACTGTCATAGGTAGAACGGACAGAATCGAGGATACTCTCTAGCCGGGGGGCACCTTCCTGACGGTGTACTTCTGGCAAATATTTTATATGGAAATCGATCATCATCGCAATCCGATCGGTCAAAGCAAAATTGCACGCCCTTAAAGGGGCAACTTGCCTCTCCAGCTCCTCGTACTCACTCATAGGCTGTTCAATCAGGCCTCCCACAGCAGGCCCTGCCTGCCTTAAGATAAGCGCATCCGATAAAGGGAACCCATCCGCTGGCTCCTGAGGCCGTCCTGGGGCCGTCCTACGGTCCCTATATTCCGGATAGGGCACGGAAGTTTCACGGATATACTGGGAGATTTTATCATTAAGAGCTGAAAACCGGGCAATATCTTCAGAAGAGAACGTAAAACGTGGAGACGTCTTCTGATAGTAGTCGAATTTTATCACGATTCCCTGCAACTTCCCTGCAATCGTCGCGATTGCAGCCATATGACCACCCACAGCAGCATCCAGCTCTGCTGCATGAACAGTCTGCAATTCGGGGATCCGGGCTTCCAGCCCACGATTGGCCGATTCCAGCTGAAGCTTAGTTGCCTTAAGCCCTTCAACGGCCTTCCCTGCTCTAAGGCCCACCTCAAAAACCAATCGGAACAAATCTATCTGCGCTTTCTCAAAATCCCGCTCCACTTGCACGCCGGCCCTGCCGAGCCCATTAAGCGGTAAATGAGCGGCCGGATTCGGCTGCATCACCCCATGAGGGGCATTCCCTGGGATCATCTTTGCTCCTGTCTGATCAATGCTTCCAAATCTTTAATCACTTTTTCTATCGTCTTTTTAATTTTCTCCACCCGCCTATCCAGTGCGTCTTGATCCTTTTGATAAAAGAACCCTGCTGAAACAGGTGAGTAAACGGCCGGGGAATAATATGTATAGGATGCTCTTGCAAGCCTGTCCCACACAACACTGCCGTAGGTAGCGAACGGACAGAATCGAGGATACTCCTTAGCCGGGAGGCACCTTCCTGCCCGTGTACTTCTTCCAAATATTTTCCATGGAAATCGATCATCATCGCAATCCGATCGGTCAAAGCAAAATTGCGCGCCTTTAAAGGGGCAACTTCCCTTTCCAGCTCCTCGTACTCCCTCATAAGCTGTTCAATCCGGCCTCCCACAGCCGGCCCCGCCTGCCTAAGGATGAGCGCATCCGATAAAGGAAACTCAAACGCCGGCTCCTGAGGCCGTCCTCGGGCAGTCCTACGGTCCGTATATTCCGGATAGGGCATGGAAGTTTCACGGACAAGTTGAGAGACTTCATCATTAAGAGCTGAAAACCGGGCAATATCCTCAGCAGAGAACATACACCATGAAAACTTCTGCTGATGCAAGCCTAATTTTACCACGATCCCCTGCAACTTCCCTGCAATCGTCCCGATGGTTGCCGAATGGCCACCCACAGCAGCATCCAGCTCTGCAACATGAAACGCCTGCAATTCGACGATCCGGGCTTCCTGCACGCGATTCGCCGATTCCAGCTGCGAGCTTAGTTGCCTTAAGCCCTTCAACGGCCTTCCCTGCTCTAATGCCCACCTCTAGAACCAATTGGAACATATCTGCCAGCGATCTCTGGAAGTCCTGATCCACTTGCACGCCGGCCCTGCCGAGCCCATCAAGCGGTAAATGAGCGACCGGATTCGGCTGTATAGGGGCATAAACTGGTATCATCGCTTCTCCTCATAAACGGCATTTCCCAAAAAAACCGCAAAAAGAATAAGCGATGCATTAACTTACAGGCAACAAAAAAATTATTTTATTTAATAGAACTGAATTAACACGCTTAATAACGCGTTAATTAGAAAAGAATATCAAGAAAACAGCTTGCGCATTTTGTCTGCATGGGTCACGAACTTCACGATCTCCCCATTCGCTTGGGCCTCAGAGGTGTGGAAATCCGATCCCATGAACGCTCCCAGTCCCTCTACCCCACCGCCCTTGCGGATCTCCTCAAAAGGGACGTAGCGCGTTTCCCCCGTAGCGTAATTCTTCAGACGCACCCTCTTCTTGCCCGGTTGAACGATGATGTCCTTGAACGTCTCCCCATCCTGCCGATAGACGGCGATAGGGATAATGCTATTGAACGAAAAGGGCATAAACTGCTTATTCACAACGTCGACCCCATTGGCGATATCGGTATAGTATTCAAAACGCCTCTCTGGGTTGCTCAAGACCAAAGGAGGAGAGATCCCTCTCAGAGGAACCGCAATGGTAAACCCCTTCCCCTCATACGTTGAACCAAAAGGAATCGGGAACAGCCTATTCTCCGGAATTGCCCGGTTGTCAATGAAGACCAGCCCATCCTCGCACTCCACAATCACCGCTGCATGGTGATACTCCCCTACCTCGTCCTTCTCCACCGCGAGAGCCCCCTCGATCCCATGCTCATTCCGCATATTCTTCAAATGCTCCAGACTCATCCCCACACAGATCCCGCCCACCCCATCATTCTCTGCATCGAATACCCATTCCTCGGGAATTTCCCCTCCCTCGATCAGGTCGATCACTTTGACAAAAGGCTTCAACCCGTCGAAGTCCATTCTCTCGATCGTGCCATGGACCGTACCCTCAATCGTAGCAACGCACTCGGCGCACGTCCCCTGAAAAGGCTTCGGCTGCGCCCCCGTGCGTTGTACAACCGGCACCGATACTAGATCCTTCCACACCTTGTCCCTGAAGAGAGCCTGCATCGTATCCGCCAGCTCCAAAGCTGGCTCCTGCACAACCGGGGCCACAGACCCGGAGCCCTTAACTGAACCCGTAATTGACGCCATAATTAAACCGTGCCTGAGATTGTTAAATTAATTTGATTTATTATTAATCCGTTAAAATTAATTATACACTAACAGTGTAATTTAATCAATTATATAATAATATTTTTAATTGCTGTGGAAGGCTAATAATAAACGACTTACGAATATAGAGGAAAAGCATGGAATTCGAGTTATTGCAAAATCGAGCTCAGAGCGCGGTCTTGAGGAGCTCCTGGAAGGAGGGGTCTGTGCGGATCGGGTCGAAGGCGGTATTAGCCAGGACCTCTTTGGGGTTGGCCACTCCCTCGCCGAAGGCCGTCTGAAGCCAGCCGACAGTGGGGACGGCCTGGTGAAGCTGGGCGTGGGCAAAGGCGTTGCGCAGGGCGGTCTCTGCGGTGGGCCACGTTTGGTAGCAGGTGCCGGCTAGCTCGACCACGAGGGGGAAGTCTTTCTGCTCGAAGGCCGCCTTGTGCAGAAGGCAAAGGGCGTCGCCGGAGAGCTCCTGGCGGATCGAAGTAGAAGTTCGTAGGCGCTTTTCACCTCTCCCTTCTCATACTTGAGAAAGGCCAGGTACTGGGTTGCCAGCTCGTAGAGCATCCCCTTTTTGGCTTTGGTGCGGATCTCTTCGCAGAGTGTGTACGCCTGGTCTTTTTTCCCGACCTGGATATACTCTTCAACCGTTTCCATCTGGGTGCGGAGGGTGTCATCGCGGTCGGTCTCCGAGAGGTGGCGCGTTTTGCGGAGGGTGTCGTAGCTCTGAAAAGCGAGGAGAAAGAAGAGGGCGCCGATCAGAAAGGCCTGCGTCACAAAAAAGAAGACGCTGATCGCAACCGCAATACAGACGCCTGTCATCATCGCGTACTTGAACCCTTTGAGGCCGAAGATCCTCTCCATGATGATCCGAAGGAGCTGTCCGCCGTCGAGCGGCATCACGGGGAGGAGGTTGACAACCGTCCAGAAGATATTGACGAGTCTGTGTCAGCGAGAGGATCGAGCCGATCATTCCCTGGTTGCAAAGTGGGGAACATGGAGCAGGATCGACGCGCCGATGGCGAGAAGAAAGCCGAAGATGGGGCCGTCGAGTACGATGAAAAACTGTTTCCAGAAGGGGAGCTTCTGTCCGTCGTGGTAGGTCAGGCCGCCGAGCGCGACCAGCTCGATCCGGGGGTGTTGCCCAAAGAGCAGGGCGGTCAGCGCGTGTCCAAACTCGTGGAAAAGCACAGAGACGAAAATGATCCCGATCCAGATGAGCGTGCCGATCAGGCTGCCGCTGTTGAGATAGCCGATCAGCGCGGCAAACAGCCAGAAGGTGGGATAGATCGTGATCGGGATGCGTCCGGGAAACTGAAGGATCATGGTCTGTTTTCCTATTTCTTCTTCTGCATCGCTTTGAGCATGGTCTCTCCCATAATGGCAGGAGAATCGGCGACGAGAACGCCGGCTGCGCGCAGGGCGGCCATTTTATCTTGCCGCGTCCCCTTTTCCGCCAGAAATAATCGCGCCCGCATGGCCCATGCGCTTTCCCGGCGGAGCGGTAACGCCCGCGATAAACCCTGCCACCGGCTTGGTGCAGTGTTTTTTGATCCAGTGGGCGGCCTGCTCTTCCGCATCGCCGCCGATCTCGCCGATCATCAGGATCCCTTCCGTCTCGGGATCCTCTTGAAAAAGCTTGAGCACGTCGATGAAGTTGGTGCCGTTGAGCGGATCGCCGCCGATCCCCACGCAGGTCGTCTGGCCGAGTCCCAGGATCGTCGTTTGCCAGACCGCTTCGTAGGTGAGGGTCCCCGAGCGGGAGACGATCCCGATCTTGCCTCTCTTGTGGATGTAGCCCGGCATGATCCCGATCTTGCATTCGCCTGGCGTGATCACGCCCGGGCAGTTCGGCCCGATCAGCCTGGAGCGCTTGCTGGCGCGCATGATCCGGCTGACCTCGACCATATCGCGCACGGGAATCCCCTCGGTGATACAAATAATCAATGGAATGCCCGCATCCTCCGCCTCGATGATCGCATCGGCAGCGTAAGGAGCCGGAACGAAGATCACCGTCGCATCGCAGCCCGTCGCTTTTTTCGCTTCCTGGACCGTATCAAAAACGGGAAGGCCGAGGATCTCCTGCCCCCCTTTGCCGGGCGTCACGCCGCCGACAAATTTCGAGCCGTAAAGGAGCCACTGCTCCGTGTGGAATTGCCCCGCCTGGCCGGTAATCCCCTGTGTGATCACTTTCGTCTTTTTGTTGATCAGAATCGCCATACCCTACCCTTTTTTGAGGACTGCGCAAATTTTCTCGGCGGCCTCCGCCAACCCATCCGCAGTGATGATCGGCAGTTTTGAATGCTTCAGTAGCTGCTTCCCCTCTTCCACATTCGTCCCTTCCATCCGGACGACGAGCGGCACCTTGATCCCCATCTCCTTCATCGCCGCGATGATCCCCTCCGCAAGCGTGGCGCAGTTCATGATCCCGCCGAAAATATTCACCAGGATCGCTTTCACCTTCGGGTCGCTCAAAATGATCTTAAATCCCGCCGCGACCTTTTCCTTCGAGGCGCCCCCTCCCACGTCGAGAAAGTTCGCCGGCTTGCCGCCGCAGTACTTGATGATGTCCATCGTCGCCATCGCAAGACCTGCTCCATTCACCATGCAGCCGATATTGCCGTCGAGGGCGATGTAGGCCAGTTCAAATTCTTTGGCCGCGACCTCATTTTCCGAGTGCTGGGTGTGGTCGTAAAAACCGGCAATCTCCGGCTGACGGAAAAGGGCATTGTCGTCGATCGACAGCTTCGCATCGAGCGCCCACAACTTTCCATCCTTCGATTCGACGAGAGGATTGATCTCGAGAAGCGAGGCATCGGTGTCGATGAACGCCTTGGCGACCCCTCGTGCGATCTGGGCCCCGATCTTGGCCATGCGGCCCCTTCCATCCCATAAATTTGCAGAGGGCTACCAGGCGAAATCCCCGCACCGAGCCGTCCAACTCGATCGGCAGCTTCAAAATTTTATCGGGGTGCTTCTCCGCGACCTCTTCGATCTCCACGCCCCCTTCCGGAGACGCGATCAGGATCGGCTCAGCTCTTTCTCGATCGATCGCAGCGCCCAGGTAGTATTCTTTTTTGATGTCGATCGGCCGCGAGATCATCACCTTGTGCGCCACGACCCCTTCCGGGCCCGTCTGGTTGTTCACCATCTTCATGCCGAGCAGCTGCTCCGCCGACCTTGACGATCTCCTCAGGAGTCTTCGCGAATTTGACGCCCCCCGCCTTGCCCCTGCCGCCCGCGTGCACCTGGATCTTCACCACCGCTTCTTTCAGACCCATGTGCTGGACGATCTTTTCGACGTCGTGAATTTTGCTCGCCACGTCAAAATCGGGAATGGGGACGTGATACCGCTTTAGGATCAGCTTGGCCTCGAACTCATGGATATTCATCGCACAGGCTCCAATATTCTATCGTTACTTCAATTTCCTTATCTGCTAGACTTTGATTTCGATCAATTAATATTTTACCTTTGGCCATGTTCAATTTCCTCAAGTCCGGCTACGACAAAATCAAGAGCGCGCTGAGCAAGACAAGATCCGCCCTCTCCTCCCGCATCCGCGGGCTCTTCGGCAAGCCCTGGAGCGACGAGACCTTCGATCAGCTCGAGCAGGTCCTCTTCGAAGCCGACCTCGGCACCCAGTGCGCCGCCTCCTTCGTCGACCACCTCCGCTCAAGACTCCGCACCCACCCCACCAACGACATCGAAGAGATCCTCAAGATCTTCCATGCGAAGACCCTGGAGATCCTGGGAAGCGCGCGGAAAGCCGAGACCGGCCGCCCCGTAGCGGGTGAGCCTTACGTCTTTCTCATCGTCGGCGTCAACGGCTCCGGGAAGACCACCTCGATCGCCAAGCTTGCCAAACACTACCAGACAGAAGGCAAAAAAGTGCTCCTCGCCGCCGGCGACACCTTCCGCGCCGCCGCCATCGAGCAGCTCGCGACCTGGGCCCAGCGTTTAGGTATCGACATCGTCAAGTCCGACCCCGGCTCCGACCCCTCCGCCGTCGCCTTCGATGCCCTCACCGCCGCCAAGGCCCGCGGCTCAGACGTCGTCTTCATCGACACCGCCGGCCGCCTGCAGAACAAGACCGACCTCATGAAAGAGCTCGAGAAGATCCGCAGAGTCTGCAGCAAGGTCGTCCCCTCCGCCCCCCACGAGACCCTCCTCGTCCTCGACGCCACCACCGGCCAGAACGCCATCGACCAGGCGAGAGTCTTCAACGAGGCCACCCCGCTGAATGGGATCCTCCTCGCCAAGCTCGACGGCTCCGCCAAGGGCGGGATCGTCCTCGCCATCTACCAGCAGCTCGGCATCCCCGTCAGCTGGGTCGGCACCGGCGAGAAAGCGGATGACCTTGAGCCCTTTGATCCAGTGGCTTACGCCGACTCCCTGTTCTCCAGTTAAAATAATTTCTTGTCTTTCTCTTTTGCAAAAAAGTTTATCAACTAAATTAATTGGTATAATTGTATTAATTTTGTTTATTATGTATAATCTTTATTAAAAATTAAGAGATTAAATCGATGTCGGTAAATAATATTTCCCATGAAGCCACGCTCCTCAATTACATAAACTTTTGCACCATTCCAAATTCTACCTACCCGCTTCTCGTGAGCGATTTTTTTCATTGTAATTTAGTATCGAAAGCCTCCTTTGAGCTCATAAGTGAACGTTATGAGCCGGTTATGCTCGAAAAGACTAAACGGCTGTGGGAGGAGACTAAAGCGTTCTGTAGCGAACAGGCGCCTTTTATTGAATGGGAAATGAGGTTCCTCGAGAAACAAAATCCCCGGTGTCCTTCCTTTATCTTATTCCAGGAGCTCTTCTGGAATCTGGAGCACATCCTAAATCCACATTCTTTCCATAAATTTCGGGATCAACTCAAGAAAAACATCCTTTCACCGGATAAGATTCCCGCTCTAGTGGAGCGGTTCAAAGCACTCGACACATGCCTATTAGCGACCAGGGTCATAAAAGAGCTTGTACGTACTGAATTTTGTGCCCAGAAAGACAAACCACTCCCCTGGAAAAGCAAAAAAGAAATTGAAGAGGATATCCAGAACGCCCAACACAATACTCCTGAAGTATATTTATATGGGGATGATCGTCATGAGATTCTGCCTCGGCTATATGCGCGTAAAGTTCAAAACCTTTATCCTGATGCCCTGGAAAACCATGACTTTGTTTTGTATTCGATTCCTGTTCCACTATTACAACTGACTCATCTGCGTTGTCTTTCCCTTCGTGGCCCCTTCAGCACCGTCCCTGCTGAGTTTTACAAGCTGCGTAACATCAGAGAGCTCAGTCTTAGCGCCAGCCTGCTGACAACTGTCCCCGTCGCACAGCTGGTACGGATGAAGCTTCTGCACACCCTTTACCTTCAGCATAACGAGCGCATGGTGGTTCCTCCAGAAATTGGGGAGCTGACCCAATTAGAATCGCTATCTCTTGCTTTTAACGGATTGAGGAGCATTCCCCCTCAACTTGGGAACCTGACCAATCTACAGGTCCTTGCCTTGGGCACCAACCAACTCGAATCGGTTCCAGAAGAACTTGGAAATCTATGCCAGTTGCGAGAGCTTTGTCTCTATGCCAATCCCCTGACTTCCCTTCCCCCACGCCTTGCCAATCTATCCCTGGAAGTTTTCAGAATTGAGCAGATCCCCCTGGATGGGCTTACAAGAGAGCTTTGTAAGCGGATCCAGCAGTGGCGATCCAGAGGAGATATGTGTATCGACGAAGAAAGCAACGATAAATCGGAAGAGAGCGAGCCGGAAGATGGCATGTTCGAAATCCAGGAGGACGGGGGTTTTCCCGACCTCGCTGATTTAGCTTTCGATCCTCAGTAAAAAAATAATATATTCAGGGAATAAAATGACAACAAAAGTAATAAATAATTTAGAAATCGGAAACGCATTTAATACATATGCTAAAAACTCAAATTGCCTGAGCACGCTTCGGTACACCGAACTACAAAATCTCAGCCTGGTCTGCAGGCTGTTCAATGAAACAATCGGTCAGTGGATCGAGAAACAGGGAGGAACTGCAAGCGCCTCTCCAATTTGGGAACACTTCTTCAAGGCAGAACGAGTGGCTTTCATCAGAGGGTCATTTGTTCGTGCCGAATGGAATCCCGCCGAAGTCAGAGAACGCAACCTGAAAAATGACTTTAGGATTCTGTTCCGCACGGATATCGGCAACGCCTTAAATTTATATATTGAAAACCCAAACTATCTGAGCAAGCTTCGGTACACCGAACTACAAAATCTCAGCCTGGTCTGCAGGCTGTTCAATGAAACAATCGGTAGGTGGATCAAGGAACAGGGAGGTACCGCAAGCTCCTCTCCAATCTGGGAACACTTCTTCAAGGTAGAAGGGATGGCATTCGTCGAAGGATCCTTTGTTGATCCAGCATTAGATCCCGCTGAGGTCAGACCGCGCGACCTGAAAAGTGACTTTAGGACCCTGTTCCGCAATGCAATAGGGATCACGCGCTTTAGCCATTTTGGAGAACCGGTTTACGCTTACCCTGAAGGCTCTCAAAAATGGAGTCTTGAGCTCCCTTCTGATTGTGTTCCCTCGTCCGTTCCGAGATTTTTAATCTCTTGAATGCGCCGGATGAATATGAAAATGACAAAACCAACGCTGAGACTTTTTGTATGGTTGTCGTTCCCCATCTTTTCAATATCCGCTTTAAACAAGACTTTCCGCTAGACGTGTCTGATGGAGCTCTGTCTCTGGAAATCCCAGGCAAGGGAACTCCTTCGCTGGCCCTAAACTATGTTCCGATTACGAGATATAACCTGCCTCTGATGCATGCAAACTGGCGGCATACAACGGATCCTCGCCCAGACGACTATCAATTTTGGAGGAAAGGATTTGGTTTGGATAGTCGCATTCGAGAAAGCCTATGGATCCAACGCCAGAATTTACAAGCAGATTATAATGAACACAAACGCTTTATTTCACTCGGCAAAGTTTCAGCCTTATTCATCCGTTACGATATTCCCGAACCATTAAGAGGGAAGTCCGGTCTTGAGCTTCAAAAGTGCCTGCCCCCTCATTTGACCACAGTCCCCAAAATTGCCCGGGAATTACTTAGTCACCATATAGGTTTACTCCCTCACAAAATTAGTCAGGCTTCAGAAAAAGGTTGGTACAAAGACCTGATCTGCCTCAATCCGGATTACCAGCCTCCTTTTGTCATGTCTTTTGAGTGGGCTGATGAGTGGGTTGCAGACTTCTTTGGTCACAACCATCTTGATTTCAATTGGGACCTCCAGTAAAGCGCTGCCGAAAGCTACTTGATCTCGAAGCAGCAGGCGCCGACGTAGTCGAGCGCGGGGGCTCCCTACTTACTCACCGCCGAATGGGGAATATACTCAAACAAGCCAAGTTAAAAATAAGTGATATAATCAGGAAATAAAATGACAACAACAGTAATAAATAAATCTGAAATCGGCAACGCATTTAATACATATGCTCTAAATTCCAACTGTCTGGGCACGCTTCGGTACACAGAACTACGGGATCTCAGCCTAGTCTGCAAGCTGTTCAATGATACCATTCGTGAGTGGCTCGAGAAACAGGGAGGTACTGCAAGCGCCTCTCCAATTTGGGAACACTTCTTCAAGGTAGAAGGGATGGCATTCGTTGAAGGATCCTTTGTTAATCCAGAAGGGGGTCCCGCTGGAGTCAGACCGCGCGACCTGAAAAGTGACTTTAGGACCCTGTTCCGCAATGCAATAGGGATCACGCGCTTTAGCCATTTTGGAGAACCGGTTTACGCTTACCCGGAAGGCTCTCAAAAATGGAATCTTACCCCCCCCTCTGATTGTGTTCCTCTCGTCCGTTCAGAGATTTTTAAACTACTGAATGCGCCGGATGTCTACGAAAATAACAAAACCAACGCTGAGACTTTTTGTATGGTTGTCGTTCCCGATCTTATCAATATCCGTTTTAAACAAGACTTTCCGGTAGCGATGTCTGATGGATCTCTGTACATGGAAAGCCCACACCAGGGAAATCCTTTGCCGATCCAAAAGTGTGTTCCCCTTACGCGCTATAATCTGACTCTACTGAATGCAAACCGTTGGCGCCTATCGGACCCTCGCCCAGACGACTACCAATATTGGAAAGACTGTACTACACTCGACAAAGTTTCAGTCTTCTTCATCCGTTATGATATTCCTGAGCAATTAAGGGGGAAGTCCGGTCCTGAGCTCCAAGAGTGCCTGCCTCCACATTTGGCCATAGTCCCCAAAACTGCCGGAGCATTACTCATTAATCATAGAGGTTTATTTCCTTCCAATGTTAAACACTGCTCAGAAGAAGGTTGGTATAAAGACCTGATCTGCCTCAATCCGTATTACGTGCCTCGTTTTATAGGCCAGGGCGATTGGTTTGCAGACTTCCTGGGTGGCAACGAGGCGATTGTTTTCAATCCCGCACTTGATTGAGGTCCACTATAGCGGTGAAAGCTACTTGATCTCGAAGCAGCAGGCGCCGACGTAGTCGAGCGCGGGGGCTCCCCACTGGAAGGGGAAGACCACCTCCTCGTTCTTACGCACGAGCAGCAGCCTAGCCTCGCCGCCTTCCTCTGTGCCGGAAGGGAGGATGTAGGCGCAGAGGTCGCCCAGACTTGTCACCGTCGACTCGACGGGGAGTTTTTTTCCCTCTATCTCCAGGAACAGCTCCACCTTCTCGTGGGGTTTGAGCCCCTGGGCAAAGAGGAAGAACTTCTCTCCTCTGTTCCCCTGGAGCTCCAGATTGAGCCTCAGCCCCTTTTTCGAGCGCATGTGGAGAGGGAAGGGAACGAGGTCGGTCTCGTACGTCTCCTCCCCGCTCTCCGCTTCCATTGCAAAGGTCAGACGCTCTCCCTTTCGCGCCGGGCAAAGGGCGTAGATCTCCCCCTTGATGTACTCGGGAGGTTGAAAAATCAGGTGCCCCCGCTGGTTGGCAAGGTAGCTGTAGGTCTTCGTTTTCGTCCCATCGAAGGTCTTGAAGACGAGGCGGAACTGCTGCCGGGGAGGAAAATCCTTGGCGCGCAGAGCGTAGCGGCGCAGCACCTTCCCCTCCCACTTGACCTCTCCGAACTTCCTTTCACAGCTGAGCTGCGGCTCCTTCGCTATCAGTGGCTGGGCCAGCAGTAGCGCTGCCGCAATGATCTGCACTCTCATACCTTCTCCCTTTTTTTGCACCGTATCAGATTGTCTTAAAAATCTCTATTGTCATCCAATTTTAATTTTGAGATAGTGGCGATTTTTCCAATCGCTTATGAGGAATCCATGTTGTGGAACAAGAACCTGGCCCTGTTTGCTCCCCAGTCGCTCGGAGAGATCCAGCACCGCAGCCTCCTTGTCCAGTTTCTGCTCTTTGAGGTCTTTGAGTGTTACAGAGCGCTGCAGCAAAACAGATGGGAGGCGCTCCTCACGGCCCACCCCCGGTTTTTTCCTTACGACTGGGCGCTCGCGACCGGCCATCTCAACAAGCTGCAGGAGCACACGCTGCTCCTCGAAAGCAGCTTCCCCGGCAGCCCCAATGAGATCAGCCGCCTGCAGCAGACGCTTGGGGCAGCGATGGAGACCCTCTTACAAAAATTCACCAAACGCAAAGCGACCGAGACCCTCCGCCAGCTCTACCGCGACCTCGAGCCCTTCATCGAGCGGTGCAGAGACGATGAGAACCTCCTCTCCTTCCTCCTCAAACACAGACGGACGGTCGACAACCTGACGCAAGAGGGGCATCTTCACCAGTTTCTTCTGAAATTACACCCGGAGGGGCTGGAAACCCTGGGAGAAAAAATGTGCGACCAGTATCATCAGCGCGGCTTCTTTTCCCAAATCCCGGAATTTAAACTTTTGCTGACAGAACTCATCCATGTCTGATCTCTTCCACGACCTTGTCCAGGACACGCTTAAGTTTCTGAAGGACCCTCTGCTGCCCAAAGAGACCCTCTTTGCTACAGCGGAAGAGCTTGTGCTCTTTCAGCGCAAAGCGGAAAAGAGAGAGCCCCCGCAAGTGGGGCCTATGTTTCAAAATATGGCCCCACTTGCGGGAATCTCAACCCCGGGGCTTTCACGCGGTCCGAGTGGTAAGGATTTTTTGGAAAGACCACTAGCTCCCGTCTTCCAGAGCAAACCCTATGCGCCGCCGCCCCTTCCGGTTCCCCGGACTAAAGCCCCTCCGGCGCCAAGAGAAGAGGTCGTGCAGGTGCAAGTGGAGGCGCCGCCACCGCCCAAAGCCGAAGCCAAAAGCGATCCGATCAAAGCGCTGCTGCAAAAAGTTGCTCCCTCGATGAAGCTCGTTGAGGAGGTGCCCGACGATGCGGAAGCGAAAAAGATCGCCACCGGCTGGAAAGAGAAGATCGCCGATGCCGAAGTGATCCTGCTCGCCTGCGAAACCGATCCGGAGACCCTCGATCTGCTGAAAAATCTCGCCAAGGCGATCGACACCCACCTGGGAAAAACGAAGATCCTCCCCGCAGAGCGGCTCGAGAAAGAAAAACGGTGGGACCTCTTTTTGCAAAAGAATACATTCAGACTGGTTCTTGCCTCCGACGGTGTGAAGAAACTGCCCGAACTGATGCAGTTCTACAGGGCACTCCCCGCCCAGGGACTCCACTTTTTAGATAAGACTCCCCTCTTTGTGCTTGCGCCCGCCGCAACCTATAAAGCGATCGAGCAGAAAGCCGCCCTTTGGAAAACCCTATGCCAGATACTCACGAAATGACCCCCTCCGATACGATTGCGGAGGTGATGCTCGACGACGCCCTCGACAAAGCGCTCGATTACCGGATCCCCGAGTCGCTGCACGGCAAAGTGCGCGTCGGCTCGCGCGTAAAAATCCCCGTGAAGAACACAGTGCGACAAGGAGTCGTCGTCGGGATGAAAAGAGAGAGCCCCTTCGCCAGGCTCCTTGAGATCGCCGAGATCCTCTCCGACAAAAACCATGTCACCGACGAGCTCTTCCGCCTCGCCGAGTGGATCTCCCAGTACTACTGCACGCCGCTGCGCAAAGTCCTCAAATCCCTGCTTCCCGCCAGCGTCCGTGGCAAATCCAAAGTCAAAGAGCAACTCCTCATCAAGCCGGGCACCACCCTCCCCGAACTTGCCCGCCTGTGCGAAGAGCTCAGGAGCTCCCATCCGAGCCAAGCGCTCGCCTTAGATGCCCTGCTCAAAGCCCCCAAGGGGCTCCTCCTCTCCCGGCTCATGGAGACGGCAGACATCACCCGCTCCCCCATCGACACCCTCATCAAAAAAAAGATCCTCCTCTGCCAAAAGGTGCAGATCGACCGCTCGATTTTAAGCCACGAGGAGTACTTCCCGACAAAGCCCAAAAAGCTCAACCCGGAGCAGCAGGAGGCCCTACAAAAAATCGAAGAGAGCCTCACCGCCGAGCGTTTTGAAGTGCGGCTCATCTACGGCGTCACAGGAAGCGGCAAGACGGAGGTTTACCTCCAGGCGATCGAACATGCCCTCAAGCTTAACAAAGGGGTCCTCTTCCTCGTCCCCGAGATCGCCCTCACCTCCCAGATGATCGAACGGCTCAAAGGGCGCTTCCAGGAAAAGATCGCGATCCTCCACCACCGCCTCTCCGATGGAGAGCGGTTCGATGCCTGGCACCAGATCCGCGACGGAAAAGCCCGGATCGCCGTCGGCGCCAGATCGGCGATCTTCAGCCCCGTCCAAAACCTCGGGCTGATCATCGTCGATGAGGAGCACGAGTCCTCCTACAAGCAGAGCGACGAATCGCCCCCCTACCATGCGCGCGACGTCGCCGTCGTCCGCGGGAAAATTCACCCAGGCCACCGTCCTTCTCGGCTCAGCGACCCCGAGCGTCGAGAGCTATTACAATGTAACACGCGGAAAATACCAGCTCAGCGTCCTCAAGAACCGCGCCGACAAAGCCACCCTCCCCCAGGTCACCGTCGTCGACATGAAGACCGAGTTCGAGCGCAACAAAGGGTTCACCCTCTTCTCGAGCCCCCTCATCGACGCCATCAAAGCGCGCATCGAGATCGGCGAACAGGTGATGCTCTTCCTCAACCGGCGCGGTTACCACACCTCCCAGCTCTGCACCTCCTGCTCCCACGTGATGCAGTGCCCCGAGTGCGACGTCAACCTCACCTTCCACCTCGGCGAGAACATCCTCGCCTGCCACCTCTGCGACTACCGCCTCTCTCCCCCGCCCCGCAACTGCCCCAGCTGCCACAAAGAGGGCTTCCTCAAATTCAAGGGCGCCGGCACCGAGATGGTCGAGCGCTCCCTCCACGCCATCCTCCCCGAAGTCAGGACCCTCCGCCTCGATGCCGATACCACCCGCCACAAAGGGAGCCACGAGATGCTCTTCAAAAGCTTCCGCGCCGGCAAGGCCGACGTGATGATCGGCACCCAGATGATCGCCAAAGGGCTCCACTTCCCCCAGGTGACCCTGGTCGGCGTCCTCAATGCCGACGGCAGCCTCCAGATCCCCGATTTCCGCGCCGAGGAGACCGTCTTCCAGCTCCTCACCCAGGTCGCAGGCCGTTCCGGCCGGGGCACCTTGAGCGGCCAGGTGATCATCCAGACCCACCTTCCCGACCACGCAGTGATCGCCCTTGCCAAAGCCCAGGACTTCGAAGGGTTCTTCAAGCGGGAGATCGCCCTGCGCGAGCTCTTCGGCTACCCCCCCTTCACCCACCTCGTCAAGCTCACCTTCACCGGCAAAAATCCCACCCTCGTCGAGGACAGGGCTGCCGCCCTCCGCTCCCGCCTCATCGCCCAGCTCCCCCCCGCCTTCGAGATCCTCCCCGTCGTCCCCTGCGGCCACGCCAAAATCAAGGGGGAATACCGCTTCCAGTTCCTCATCAAAGGGGAAAAGATCGCCCAGCTCCAGAAGCTCCTCCCCCTCGAGGAGAGGGCGGACAAGAGCTGCCGCCTCTTCATCGACGTCGACCCCCTCTCCACCTTCTTCTGAGGGAAAGCAGGCGGGCGGACGTTTAATCACAAACAACTTACAACCAATGACATAAGTCGTTCATTTACCAAGCCTGATTGGGGGATCTAGCCAACACTTCTCCATATATTAAAAAAATGATTTAAATTGAAATGATAGTGAATATTTTTATATAATTAATACAAACAAATAGAACTATTTAATAACAATTATCATTAAAAATGGAATAATTATGACCTCTGGAACACCTGCCGTAGGCACCCAAAGCCTGGTTCCGACCCAAGCTGCAGAACAACATCTTTTCGAATCCCTGCCGGCAGCTGTCATGACGCGAATTCTTAAGTTGATCATTGGAGACCTCCAGGACACCAGCAACTGCAGTCTTGCATCCAGGCGCTTCCACCAATTCATTTTCGGAGATCCGTCGCTGGCAAATTCCCTATGGCAAAAACTGTTCTCCCGAAGCTTCCCAGACCCCCACATATCGCCAATCGAGGGGAACTATGTAGAGGCGTTTAGGAGCAACTATTTGCTCGATTCAAACCTTAAAAATGGGCTGTATTCTTTAGAAGATGGTATCAGCCTCAGCCCTTATCGTGCTGTCACTGCAGATGGGATGAGCTTCCACTGTTCAATTCTTCACGAAATTACAGTCCACGATCTGAAAACTGGCACTCGCTTAAAAGGCATTCCTTGTTCGGGGGGGGCCTCTCAAAGGTTTGCCGCCGGCGAAGGAAAAGTCGTCATCGGTAAATATGTTCATTTAACAGGTAGCTTTATAATGGAAATCTGGGATGTAAAGTCTGGAGTTAGAGAACATAGCCTTCCTGGTCATGAAGAAGCGATTACTGCCATTGTTATTTCCAATGGAAAAATCATCTCAGGTGATAATTACGGTTTGATTAAGAAATGGAATTTGAAAACAGGAGCTTTGGAACTAACCATTCAAGGCACACTGAACCCAGTTACATCTCTTGCTATGGGCAGTGGGATGATCGTCGCAGGAATGAAGGACGGGAATATTGGAATATGGTCTTCTGAGACAGGAGCCCTAATAAGGATATTTCCAGGGCATCTAAGGATATTTCCAGGGCATCTGGGACCGGTTACCTTCCTTAACATAACAAACAGGAAACTCATCTCTTTTTTTGGTCCAAATAATTCATTACCAATATTAGGTAAATCATCAATTTTAGGTAACTTAAAAATTTGGGACCTGGAGGATAGAAGTAATCCGCACCAGATCATTGAGATATCGGTTCCTTCCGATCCATCCATCAACATGGCTGGAGGTAAAATCCTGTTGTCAAGCCGTGACGGTTGCACCACAGTTCTAAACTTCCTGGCCACAAATAACGAAGTTTTAAAGGATATTGCTGCTGCACTCGAGATCAAACTGGGGGGAGACTTTAATAGGGGGATGATGCGTTTCATACGCTTGTCGCCAAAAATACAAAACAGGATCTTTGAAGAGCTCTATGACGTCTGCAAACCTTTCGAAAATGACTACCCGGGATGTGGAGAAGACGCGTTCTTTAACCGGAATGGACAAACCTCCTCCCCAGCACAAAGAGCCGAGGCAGTCAGGGCCTATCTCTCCAAAGCTTAAGAAGCCCGTTCATCCGAGGGAATTGCAAAGACCCTTTGCAATTCCCTCCAATTTCCTAGAAAGAGAAGCTCCCTTTCATCGTTAATCCCTGCAGGCAGAGGTCGCCGCTCTCCGAGGTATTGATGCCCGCATTGCCGGCGCCAGGCGTGACGAAGCGCATCAGCTGGTTCTGTCCCCAGAAGAGGAGGGTTTCCCATCCGGCTTCGAGGCTTAAGCGGTAGCGGTCTTTGTGAAAGAGCCTCTCCCAGCGCATGCCGAGGAGCGCGTCGAGGTTGGCGCGGAGCAGATGGAACCGGTTGTGGTCGATGTCGAGGTAGTCCATGCGGGGAGTGAGGTTGGCCAGAAGCGTGTTTTCACTCTGACGCACGTCGAAAATTCCATAGAGCAGCGCAGCGTCGAAGTTCCCTACGATGCTGAATCCCCATCCGAGGATCCATTGGGTGTGCAGGCCAAATTTGGGCCCGATCCCCCAGAAGTCGTTGTGCAGGCGGATGTGGTCATCCTGGACGATGCCGTTCACAATCTGGGTATTGGAGCCGCCGCTGAGGTGGATGCTAAACTTCTGGTCGATCCAGGCGGAGGTTAGCCCGATGGAGGGGGTGATGTCGAGGAACTTGCGCGGAGAGAAGGTCGCTCCCATCACCAGGTCGGCGATGTTGATCTTAAGATCGGTCCTGGCCCTCGCCTGCATTTCTGCGGAGAGGCCGGCTCCGGGATAGCTCCAAACGCTGAAGAGCGAGGGGGGGAAGCCCGGGCTCGTGCTCGTCGATCCGTCCGTCTCGTAGCGGGTCCAGATGAGATCGAGGTCCATTTTCTGGTGGGGGATCTGATAGCCGAGATCGAGCCTGAACCCCCAGTCCCAATCAAATTTCATCCGTTTGACATTCCCCTCATCAATGAAGGAGACGCCGCTTGAGCTCTTGATCGCGTAGTCGAGGCCTTCCTCGTAGGCCTTCCAGTAGAGAGCGCTGCCGGACAGGGTCACGTTGCAGGCATCTTGCTGCGCAAAATGTCCGGGAAGAAGGGAGTCGTTGACTGGCAGAGGCTGCGCCTGCTCGCTTGAGTTTACAGATTGCAGACTTAAAAAAGAGAGCGCTGCGTACAGGGGCCAATTTTTCTTCATCATATTTGTTTCCATCGTTTGGGTTGAACGGTTGCTGTCTTACCGGAAATGGGTGCCTGGGTGAGCACATTGTAGAACTGCACTGTCAGGGCAGAGGCGGTGGGGTTGAACGCAAAGTAGGTCGTTGTCCCCCCTTTGGTGAATGCCGCTGTGAAGATCAGAGCGTTGGGATTGGTGGAGCATCTGCCGTAAACACTCCACTCAGGCGTTCCGTAGTGGTCCATGATATGCATGAAGTGGAGGACCTCATTGATCGACTGGCAGGGATCGACAAACGCGCCGCCGATGCTTCCCCAGGGAGGGCAGCCCATGCCGCCTCCCCACTCTGTGAAGAGCTGCAGCATATACTGGTAAGGGGTCTGCGTGGGAGGCGTATAGGGTGGGCAGGCAGTCGGCTGCTGGATGCCGAAGGCGGTGACATTGCCGCCAAGTGCTCTCAGCATATTCATGTTGGCGACGAAGGCCGTCTGCCAGCAGGAGGTGCTGGTCTGAACGGGCAGGGTGATGGTGTTGTTGAATGCGCACGTGTCCATCGAGGCGTTCCAGGCGTTGAGGTAGGAGGCGTTCCTACCAAAGACGAGAGACCACGCGCTGCAGGGGAAGGCGGTGATCAGCTTGATATTCTCAGGGGTTTGCCCAAAGTCGGCGCTGTAGTTGAGGACGCCCTGGGAAATTTTCGGGGTGCCGCTGCTGGTGGGAGTGCCCCCTCCATCGACGCTGTGGATCGTGAAATCGATGAATGCCGATCCCGTGGGATAGGAAGGGTTGGAAGTGGAGGTCGTAGTCGGCACGAAAGCTACACTTGGCGTCTGCCCTTTTTTGTAATTGAGGTTCTTATCGAAGAAATACGCATCCATCGCATAAGAGGTGGTGGTGTAAAGGTAGATGCCGAGGTCGACGATCTCTTTCCTCTGCGTCGCCATCCCCCACAAGATCACGGAGGCGTACGCCTGCAGGGCCTCGCCGATCGAGTTCTCGTTGTGTCCCGAGTTGCCCCCGGCGATGGTGGCCTGAATCCCGTCCGCCCATCCGTGGCCTGCCCACTGATCGAAGAAGTTGAGCTTGGCAAAATACATCAGTTTCTGGTTGTCAGAGTAGAAAGCAGAGTCTTTAGCGGGATCAAAGGCGATATCTTTCACCAGTTGATCGATGGCGGTGCCGTAATTGGCTGCAGATACCCAACCGCTCCCCACTGTTGCCGGACTGTTCCAGGCGCCGTCGAAGATGCCGGCAAGAGCTGCCGCGCTGATCCAGTAGCCGTACTGGTAGTGGTGGTCGTTGAAGGCATCGGCGACGCCGAACGATTCAAAGACGATCCCGGCTCCCACATGCAGAGGGGGATTTTGAACGCGGCCGGGCCAGGGGGTCACGGGACCGCCGGCAGGAGGCGTCCCTGCAGAGGGATAGAGCATCACCATGTGGCCGAGAGGATCATAGTAGGCGTAGTGGCTCAGGTTGTACCCTCCCGCAGTGACGACCGGGGCCGCCTGAAAATAATGGGAGATCGCTCCCTCCACACCGGAGATCGGGGGATTGGTGCTCGTTGAGCCCACCACCGAAGACTTCAGGGCATCCTGAAGCGCCTGCAGCCTCCCTTTCGAGGGAGGAGAGAAGGTCTGTGGATTGAAGGCGCCGGGGCGGTCGATCTTCCCCGCCTGGTTATTGTACTGCTGCTCATAGAGCAATTGCATCTGCGCCTGGGCGCAGGTTTGCGAGGAATAGGAGGAACAGACCTGGTAGTTCGTCGGATCGGTGCCAGCATAAAAGAAGGTGTTGAAGAGATCACCCGAACTCTTGTTCTCCTCGAGTCCCTGGAGGAAGTGCCCGATCAGGCCCAGCTGCTTGGCCGCTTTGGCCAGGCTTTTCCCCACATCGTAGACCCCTTTATTATGGGTTTGATAGGCGGTATTCCACGGAGCATAATTGCTGTCGGTCAGGTTGTTGACATACTCATTGTCGATGCTGTCGAAAAGCAACTGCCCGATGGTCGTCGTCGCAAAGGTAGACCCGGCGGAATTGGTCAGATTGACGCAGTCTGTCCAATAGGGAGGCGGCATCGTCGGGATAAAATTGGAGAAGACGTACTGGGTTCCAAAGCTGGTTCCCAGGATGGCCTGCATGTTGCCTCTCACCGACCAGTAAAATAGACTTCCCGTATTGGCAGGAGCAAACAGGGTCGAGCTGCCCAGATTCAGCACGGTCGGCGTGACCCCTGTGGTAAAAAGCTGATTCTGGTAATGGTGCGGCATGAGGCACATCACGGTGCTGGCCCCCGCTACCATCGAGGTGTCCGCATAGGCATTGGTCAACGTCGAAGTATACGTCGAATTCACAAACGTCATCTGGTCCACGGCGTAAGAGACCGCAGTGTCAGTGACGAAGTTAAAGGCGTACTGTCCCAACGCCTGAGCGTAATCGTTGATATTGTAACCCGACTGGGTAATCGCGGTGGAGTACTGATCGAAGGGAGGCGACTGGTGCGGATACCCATAAATCGTTGGAAGCCCGGCCACAACAAAATAGAACTTCTGCCCCTGCTGCGTTGGGGAAAGTTGGAAGTAGCTGTTCTGCGGCTGGGTCGTGGCCGCACCGGGAACAAAGGTTATCCCGGAAGCATTTTGGAAATAGACGCCCCATGAAGTGAAATTATCCTGCAGCGAAGGGGACGTCTGCAACGGGTTCAATGTCGATCCCGCAGCAAACTGCCCCGGATCGATCTGGTCTCCACCGAGAACCGAGTAGTTAACATTGCTCACACCGGGAACGGCTGCGACAGCCGTTGCAGCTGCAATCAGACCGGGGACCGGGGCCACCTGATGGGTCGTGATCCGGTTGGAGATGGTGATAAACTCCACCCCTCTGCACTCGAAGAAAACATAGGGCGAGCCCTGGACCACCGTGCATTTGATGTACTGCCCCTGGCCCACCGTATCGCTAAAGGCAGTCCTGACGTAAGGAGCGCTTGGATTTTGGTAGACGAGATTCGTGCTGTAGTCTCCCATCCGATCGACCAGCATCGCCACGGGCCCCCAAATGGTATCATCCGACAGGCTTCCATCGACCGGCTGTGTTGTGGCCGGATAAACGAGCAGAGTTGGAATCGGATCGGTCTCGACAGTCAGCGGAGCTGTCGTCCAAAGGGCATTGGCCGCCTGGCATCCCGCACCATATGCGGCATCCGGGGCGAGGTAGGGGTAGGGAAGCGTCAAGCTGATCCCGCGGGCCGTATGAGCGCCAGGATTCACGCCGGGGGGCTCGGAATAGGTCAGGATGATCGGGTCTGCAATGACAGGGCCCTGCTGAAAGAGTTCCGCCGGCCACACATTGCTCGGAGGCACATTGCGGGCGACGAAGTAGCCGTTGTTCGGATCGGTTTCAAGCTTCCCCGTCGCCCAGAGCATCGCGCCGCCCATCCAGGCGCGCAGGCGATAAACGGGAGGGATGCCGGCTGCGGGGATGCTGTCCGCTGCAAAATACGAAGTGGCGCTTACTTTGTTCGGCGCTGCCAGGCGGGGATAGTAGGTGTCATCGATGGCGTTCCCATTGTTGGCATCGATGTTCTGAAGTTGGAAATAAGCGCTGCCGGCCTGTGCGGTGGGCGGCGCAGCCGATAAAGGAGCGAGGGACAGTAGACACACCAGCCAGAGTCCTGATTGAGCATTCCGTTTCATCTTGCGCCCTCCATGGGTTGTTCGCTTTTGCCAAAAAAATGAAATGGTGCTCCATGCAAGAAATTAGTTCAAATGAAAACCTGCCCGGGCAACATTAAGCACTTCACCCTGAGCGCTTTAAAATTTATCTCCGCAGCACAGCGGCTGGATTCCATGGATTTTAAGGGCGTCTTGTAAAATAAAAACTTGAATTGGATTCCAGATTTGCACAATACAATTAATTATGTTAAAATACTTCTCAATAAGATGAATAAATTAAAAAGAGTTTGGCATGTCCTTTTCAATTATAACAAACAGCCCCCCGTCAGCAACCCCCCATAACCTTGTCTCAGCGGATGCCGCGGGGCAGTATCCTTTTGAATCCGTGGCGAATCATGCCCTGTCGCGCATTTTTGAAGTCGTCATTGAAAACCTTCAGGATGCCAGCAAATTCAGCCTGGTTTCCAAACGCTTCCACACCCTGATTTTCGGCGATCTGTCCCAGGCTCTTCCCCTTTGGAAAAAGTTACTTGCCCTACGCTTTCCACGACCTCAGTTCACACTCATAGATGGAAACTGTTTAGAGGCATATAAAAAAAACCTCCTCTTTTGCAGAAACCTCGCCAAGGGAAATTGTACCGAGCAAACGATTACAGGATATGGCGGAACAAGGGTTATGACTGCCAACGGATTGATCTACGCTGAATCAGATGACTGGTCTGGTGGTGTCATGGGAATCTTGAATCCAAAGACAGGCCGTTTGCAAGGCGCTCTTGGTGGAATGGTAGAGACTAAATGTTTAGCCACGGGTGCTGAAAAGATGATCAGCGGCCATGAAGACGGCAAGATCAGGATTTCGGATCTAAAGACAGGAACCAAGGAAGAAGGATTCATTGGGCATAGTTCACCAGTTACCTCACTTGTTGCAACCGATGAGAGGATTATCTCCACCTCTGAATCAGAAGGGGGGATCAAGGTCTGGGATCTAAAGACGAGAGCCCTGGTACACACCATCAACACGACGCCATGGTTACAAGCCATTAATGAGAATAGAATGGGTATGGTTAATTCTCTTGCTGTTACCGACAGGAAGATCATTGGAGGATGTTCGGATGCCATCAGAATCTGGGATCTTGATACGGGAACTTTGCTAATTGAAAATTGGGATAAGATTACCCCCGGTGCTTCCTCTGTCAGCGTATTTGAAAGGAAGCTCTTCGCAATGGATGCCTCCGGGTTCAAAATCTACGATTTGGAAACACCACGCTTGGAATTTGAATATGTGAATGATGAATATGTGGATGATGAAAATGAGGATGCTGATGAAGCTAATTTGGTAGCTATTACCATGGCCAATGGGAAGATTATCGGCGGTAAGCGGGGTGGCGAAGTTATAATCTGGGATTTAAAGACAAAAGCTAGAGAGAAGACAATGAAATTCGATTTCTATATCGATTCCATTGTTTGTGTTGATGGGAAGTTAGTCATAGGAAATTACTATCCAATAGATGATAGTGATGAATTTGACTATACTACCGTCATCCTGAATTTCCTGGCTGAACCTGTGGTGGGAATTGAGGAAGGCCCTCAACCCATCACCCAAGCGCCCAAGCGCATCAAACTTGATCCACAATAAGGGACTGTAAGAAAATAACAGCAAAACGGAGCGGTGTGGATGTACTCAATATGATTGATTATGATATAACTCTTGCTGACTCAACTAAAACAAGAAATTAAAAAGACTTTGCCATGCCCGCTATAACAAACAACCTCAATCCCCCATCAGCAACCACCCATAACCTTGCCGCTGCTGATGCCTCGGGGAAGAATCCCTTTGAAGCCGTACAAAATCATGTCCTGTCGCGCATTTTTCAAATCGCCATTGAAAACCCTCATGACGCCATTGTCTACAGCCAGGTTTCCAAACGCTTCCATGCCCTGATTTTCGGCGATCTGTCCCAGGCGCTTCCCCTTTGGAATAAGGTAATAGACCGGCACTTTCCACGACCTCAGTTCACACCTGTTGATGGAAGCTGTTTGGAGGCGTATAGAAAAAACCACCTCTTTTGCAGAAACCTCGCGAGCGGAAATTATACCCAACAAACGATGGAAGGATTTGGTGGACCGAATGTTGTGGTAGCCGAAGGGTTGATCTACGCTCAATCAGATGACTGGGCCCATGCAGATAAACTGGAGATTTGGAATCCAAAGACAGGCCTTTTAGAAGGGTCAATTGGCCAAATTCAAGACCTTATATGTTTTGCCGCTGGTGATGGAAAGATAGTCTGGGGCAATCAAGAGGGCAGGATCGGGATCTGGGATATAAAGACAAAAACCATGGAAAAAGAATTCAATGGGTTTAGCTCACTAGTTTCCTCCATTGTCGTAACCGATGAAAAAATTGTTTCAACTTCTTATTCGGGGGAGGAAGGGACGATCAAGATCTGGAATTTAAAGACGGGTTGCCTGATCCGCACCCTGAGTGGAACTGGGGAGATTGTGTCGCTTGCTGTTCACGAGAGGAAGATCTTCGGAGGATATAGAGACGGCTTCGGAATCTGGGATCTTAATAAAGGAGATTTGCTATTTGAAGATCGGGATAAGGTTCGTAACGCACCTTTTACCCTCCTCGTATTCGATGGGCAGATCTTCACACTGGGAAGCACGCAGTTCATAATCTACAATTTGGCAACGCTAAAGGTAGAATTGGAATATAAGAAGGGTGATGATACTGGTGTGGTAGCTATTACCATTGTAAATGGGAAGATTATCTGTGGCACAGATGATGGCGAACTCACAATTTGGGATTTAAAGACAAAAGCTAGAGAGAAAACACTAAATTGTGAGTTCCCCATTCATTCCATTAATTGTATTGATGGGAAGTTAGTGATAGGCATTTATTATGAAAACAATGATGCGGTATATAATACCATCATCCTGGATTTCCTAATAGAACCTCAGAACACCCAATCGGCCAAGCGCATCAAGCTGAACCCGGAATAAGCTACAGACCAGTGCTCTGTAACAAAAGTTTTTGCAATAATTTGCGCCCAGATTTTAGCGCAGATTGCGCTCTCGAAAAACCAGGCATACATGAGAATGTAGACAGGTTTTTCGAGAGTGCGAGCTGCGGTAAAAGATGGGTCAAATTATTGCAAAAACTTTTGTTATAGAGCACTAGAGAACAACCGGGCCATTTTGTTTTTCAGGACCTCGTGCGATTTTTGGGAACGCAAGACGTGGCCGGCTAATTCCTGGGCTCCAATGAATCCGGCATCCTCCAGCCACTCCTCCACCTTCCTGTCCAAATTCCACGTAGACTCTCTCAAATGGGATGCAAAAAGCGACGAGATATCGCTGAGCTCCGCATGTTTCATCTCATCAAAGCCGGGAACCTCTCTTTTCAGGATCTCTTCCTGGATGGCAAGGGACTCCATCCATTCCTCGTATTGATTGGATAGTTTGAGCTCTTGCAAAAGCCTTTGGGTCCATTTCGCAGACACATGGCCGATGCATAGCGACTGAAAAATTTTACGGGCTTCCGCCCTCTCCTGCATCAATGTATGGAACTCTTCTTCCTCGAGATGGTTGCGTTCCAGCCACTCCTTTAAGAGCTCGGGCTCGTCACATTGCCGGTTTTTGCAAAACAGCTTTTTTTCCTCATCGACCTTCTCCGGCTCAACCTCAATTCCCAGCATTTTAGCCAGTAGAGCAGAAAGAGCGCGGAAGGCAACGGAAAAATACAGATCTGAAAAGCGGGGGTGGTGAATGGCGACGTGTTTTGCCAATTGGGCCAGGGTGAACTCCTGGTCTTTATAACACACCCGCCGCTCGGTCTGATACAACTCGTTGAAGAGCGGATTTTTGTTAAAGGTGAAATGCACGGAAGAGCGTTGAATGGATCCCGCGGCGAGGGTTTTGAGCAGAAGAAGCGCATCCTCCCTTTTTTGATCGACATACTCCTGTTCGAAGATCCGTTGGATCCTCTCCGCCGACTCTTGGGCAAACATCCTTTCTCTTGCGATCTGCGGGATCATGAAAATCGTGCGCTTCGGGTAATAGAGGGACTTAAAGGCCGATAGCCACTCGTCACATTCGGAAGGGGTGATCCTTTCCCCGGCTCTTGCCCGCTCAAGAGTGAAGCGGATATTGATCATCGGCAGGGATAAATTCAGGTACTCGGCCTCCTGAGGCCCATGCATCAGCACCACTTCGTCGTCATCGGTCAATTGCCTGTCTCGATACATCTCGTAGATTTTGCCCATTCCCTGCATGCCAAACAGATCGAGTTCGGCAGCTCGCAGTGCTCCCATACTGCTGGCGCCGACCACGGCAACCCCCTTGTCCAGGGCGTAGAGGATCTCCCGATGCCATACAGAAAGAGACTGGTGAAAAAAACCATCGATCAACGCGATGGCCCGAGGCTTCTTTTGGCAGACCAGGCTGAGGATGTCGCCCTGTTTTGCGGGCGGCAAAAAAGGTCGCAGGACAGATATGCCTGGCTTCCTCAAGCGGAAGCGTCGGTCCCAAAAAAACAAAAACATCTTGCATCATACACCTCTTCCAGCCATTTGATGAAAGGGGGCGCTGTGAAACTCCCTCCCTTTCTTCCGTTCCAGTTTTTCACAAAATTTCCGGGCCCGCATGCCGGGACGGTACATTCTGTCATGATATCCTTCCAGCCCCGGGACGATGACCTTTAAGACAGAAATGTCAAACTCGGGCTGCGTTAAATCCAGTACAATCACCTGTTTAAGCCCTGCTGCTTTAAGGCTGTCAAGGATCGTGTGCACATCCTCTTCAAAGGTCGATCCGCAGCGATTGGGAATCCCCGTTGGGTCACTGCGCGGCTGATTTAAAGACAGCGCCTCCACCTCCGGTCTCGCGTCGTATTGCTTAAGATGAGACAGCCCCTGAGAGAACATATCATCCCGCGCTCCCGCAATCAGGATGGTGTGGCCCTGAGCCGCTTCCGTCAAAGCCCGGAGCATAGCCACTTGTGGGTCAAGATGCGCCCCGTACCCCCCGCATAATCCCAGGTTAGGGTGCTGTTCATCAAAGATCAGCGCTTTGAAGACAGGGATCTGCGTGTCTAGCGTGCAATCATAAAGCAATACCCGCATCCCTGTTTGCTGAAAGCGATCGAGAAGTTCCCGAACGACGGGAAATGGCATTAAATCGAGGCGCACGCGAGGGAGTTCAAACTCCCTTTCGTGACCTGCAAACTCATGACACGAAACGGCGTCGCGCTCAATGACCTCATACAACCCGGCAGCCAGCGCCTCAAGGAAATGATTTCCTGCCGCCAGCCCGTTTGAGGAACATTCAAAGGACATCATATCCCTTTTCCCACTGGATAACCGACGATAATCCATACAGACGGTTGCCATCGGAACCGCTACTTCCCTATGCGAAAAAAGATCCCAGCCGAAGATCCAGCGCTCTTGCCAGTCGGTCTGAAAGAAAGCATGCTTCCTGAGAGGCAGGTGTTCCAGGGGGATCGTGGCATACTCCTGTATTAACTCATTATAGGGAAGAAGAACAGGATGAAACCCGGTCGTTTCTGCATGGTGCAGTTCCATGGCCTCCATCACCCCAGAGACGACAGCGGATTCTAACGAAAGCCCTTTTCCCGAGGAAGTGGCGAGCGTCAAAGAATTGGGCCGGATCGCTGCTGTGACATGCACGCCGAGCCGGTCCAGTCCCGTTATATTGGCATTGCGGGTTAAACCAATGATTTTTTCATAAGGCTGAATTTTTTCATAGGTCTCCGCGGGCGACAAAGAACGATGTGTACCGTCAAAGAACTTCTTTTTGGCCCGAAATTCTTTTCCTCTGTACGCAATTGCTGGCGAGAGCTGTATATTGTTCATAGGGTCATCCAAAGGGAGTTTTGGGGGTTCCTTCTTCTGATTTCAATCCACATATCCTACAATCGCCGGATTCGTAGCGGCGACAACTTTTGTAAGTTCTTCAGGCGTAAATAGTTTATGGTATTTCTCATTAAACGCCTCCCGGAACTCCTCTTTCGTGAAGTGCAATCCATGCTTTTCTTTCATTTTTTCCAAATCTGAGGGGTTTTTGATGGCAGCCAACTCAGATTTATACTTGTTGTCTGTCGCAATTTTATCGAGAAACACTTTTGCATCCTTCTTAGACATAGTTATCCTCCTGGTTAATTAAAAAACGGTTTTTTTCCTTTTAAAGACCGAAAGCCGATTTCGGTTTTCCTGTTGATCCGTCTCCCCCTGCCGCAACAACTTTGCTTAGTTCATCAGTCGTAAATGGTTTATGGTATTTCTCTTTAAACGCCTCCCGGAACTCCTCTTTCGTGAAGTGCAATCCATGCTTTTCTTTCATTTTTTCCAAATCTGAGGGGTTTTTGATGGCAGCCAACTCAGATTTATACTTGTTGTCTGTCGCAATTTTATCGAGAAACACTTTTGCATCCTTCTTAGACATAGTTGTCCTCCTGGTTAATTAAAAAACGGTTTCTTTCCTTCAAAGACCGAAAAACGCTGTATACTCCATCGTACCTGTTGATCCGCCTCCCCCAGCCGCAACAACTTTGCTTAGTTCTTCAGGCGTAAATGGTCTATGGTATTTCTCTTTAAACGCCTCCCGAAATTCCTCTTTCGTGAAGTGCAATCCATGCTTTTCTTTCATTTTTTCCAAATCTGAGGGGTTTTTGATGGCAGCCAACTCAGATTTGTACTTGTTGTCTGTCGCAATTTTATCGAGAAACACTTTTGCATCCTTCTTGGACATAGTTGCCCTCCTGGTTAATTAAAAAACGGTTTTTTCCCTTTAAAGATTGAAAATTTCTGGCTTACCTATTGGTCCGCCTCCTCCAGCCGCAACAACTTTGCCTAGTTCTTCAGGAGTAAATGGTCTATGGTATTTCTCTTTAAACGCCTCCCGAAATTCCTCTTTAGTGAAGTGCAATCCATGCTTTTCTTTCATTTTTTCCAAATCTGAGGGGTTTTTGATTGCAGCCAACTCAGATTTATACTTGTTGTCTGTCGCAATTTTATCTAGAAACACTTTTGCATCCTTCTTGGACATAGTTGTCCTCCTGGTTAATTAAAAAACGGTTTCTTTCCTTTAAAGACTGAAAAACTTTTTTACTCCATCTCCTGTTGATCCGCTTCCCCCTGCCGCAACAACTTTGTTTAGTTCTTCAGGAGTAAATGGTCTATGGTATTTCTCTTTAAACGCCTCCCGAAACTCCTCTTTCGTGAAGTGCAATCCATGCTTTTCTTTCATTTTTTCTAAATCTGAGGGGTTTTTGATGGCAGCCAACTCAGATTTGTACTTGTTGTCTGTCGCAATTTTATCTAGAAACACGTTTGCATCCTTCTTGGACATAGTTGCCCTCCTGGTTAATTAAAAAACGGTTTCTTTCCTTGAAAGATCGAGTCGAGCGCCTGTTTCCCTCCGGCCAATGAGAACGCAGAATGGACCCCCTGCCTCGTAAGCTCGGCGGCAAGGCGTGCGCTCCGTGCGCCTCTATGGCAAAAAAAGAGGTGTTTCCGGTCTGTTTCCATGTGTTCGGGAGTAAATGTGCTCAGCGGCATCAGAAGATGGGGCGCATGGGTGAAGGGATCTCTTTCCACCTCGTGGCCCTCGCGCAAGTCGACCAGAATAAACTCCTGAAGCGCCTGTTCATCGAGCTGATCTGCTTCCAGAGACCAGGACTCTACCTGCTTGGTAAGAAGCCTGGGGTGGCTTCCGCAAAGCACGCAGTCTTTGGAACGGGCCTGGAGGATCTTTTTCTGGGAATGGGTGAGCAGATCGACCAGAAGCAGTTCACTGCTGCCGAGCAGAGGGAGCCCTAAAAAGTACTTGATCGCCTCCATCGCTTGCAAGGTTCCGAAGAACCCAGGGAGGGGGCCCAGCACTCCTACCTCCTGGCAACTGCCCACGCAACCCTCCTGCGGAACTTCTTTCCAGTGGCAGCGCAGGCAAGCGTCCCCACGCTCCGGGAGATAGAACTGCAGATACCCCTCAAACCGGTAGATGCCGGCCCGAACAAGGGGTTTTTTATAGAGAAATGCGGAATCATTGATCAAAAATTTCGAGGAGAAGTTGTCGGTGCAGTCCAGAATGAGATCGTAGGATGCGAAGAGCTCTTGGGCATTCTGCGCGGTGAACCGCACAGGGTGCGTGTTGATCCGGATCATGGGGTTGAGTGTTTTAAGCCTTTTGGCTGCCAGTTCCGCCTTCAGGGAACCGATCTCATCGCTGGAATAGAGGGGCTGGCGGTGTAGATTGCTGATATCCAATCGGTCAAAATCACAGATGCCTAGCGTCCCTATGCCTGCGGCCGCAAGGTAGAGGAGGGCGGGAGATCCCAATCCTCCAGCTCCGATCACAAGGCACCTTGCGGCGGATAATTTTTTCTGCCCTTCCAGTCCAACTTCGGGAAGGCAGGTCTGTCTCGAATAATAGAGCTTCTCGTTCATAATGGGTGTCCTCTAACCGCCGGCAATGGGAGGGATGAAGAGCACGACATCCCCGTTTGCAAGCGGCGTGTTCCAGGCGGCAACCTGCTGGTTGATAGCGACCATCACATCTTCCTGCGCAAGTCTAAATTGGAATTTCTCTTTCAATTCGCAAAAAAGCTCGCTGACGGTGTTCGCCTGTGTTTGGATTTTTTCCTTTTGCTTGCCGGTTTGTTGGCTGAATACGGCAAAATACTCGACTTCAATCCCTTTTTCCATACCTTAGCTCCATTTCTGACAAAGTGATCTTTTATTTGAAAAAACACAACGGAATTATCATTTTGGAAACATTTTTTTTAATAAAAGATACTCCGGGACAATTCCTCCTTGCGGAATTGAGTTCCGGGAATCTAAAATGGAACAAAATTTTGCCCCCAGGAAGATCATGTCTGAGCCGGAATACCACAAGCACGAAGAGTTCATCAACCGCTCCCAGAAGCTCGCCGAGATCCAGGCGCTCGGGATCGATCCTTTTCCCCCGAAGTACACGCCGACCGCCACTCCCCTTGAATTGAATACAAAGTGGGAAGGGAAAGAGATGGGCCACAGCGAAGAGGCGGGCGAGGGAAAGACGGAATCGGTGACGGTAGCCGGTCGTCTTGTGCTCTTCCGCGCCATGGGGAAAAACGCTTTCGCCCATCTGCAGGATGAGACGGGGCGGATCCAGATCATGTTCAACCGCGACCTGACCCAGGTCGAAGGGTATGAGCCGACCGCTGAAATGACCCCGATCAAGTTCATCGAAAAAAAGATCGACCTGGGAGATATCCTGGGCGTCGAAGGGAACCTCTTCCGCACCCAGAAGGGAGAGCTGACGGTCTTCGCCAAGCGTGTGACCGTGCTCTGCAAAACGCTGCTCCCGCTACCAGACAAACACAGTGGTTTGGCCGACAAGGGAGTCCGCTACCGCAAGCGGTGGCTCGACCTGATCGCAAATCCCGATGTGGTGCACACCTTCCAGACACGCTCGGGCATTGTGCGCTACGTGCGCAGGTACTTCGAGGATCTCGGGTTCATGGAAGTCGAGACGCCCGTGCTGCAAAACGTCTACGGCGGCGCGGAAGCGCGCCCCTTCGTGACCCAGCTCAACGCTCTGGAGCAGGAGATGTTCCTGCGGATCTCTCTCGAAATCCCTCTCAAAAAACTGATTGCGGGCGGACACCTGCGCGTCTTTGAGATCGGCAAGGTCTTCCGCAACGAGGGGATCGACCGGACCCACAATCCCGAGTTCACAATGCTGGAGGTCTACGGCGCCTACCTCGACTACAACGACATGATGGTGATCACGGAGAACCTCTTCGAAGGGATCGCCCTCAAGCTGTTCGGCAAGACGACGCTGACATTCAGGGACGAGGATGGAACGGAAGAGCAGACGATCGATCTGAAAGCCCCCTGGAAGCGCCTCTCGATGAAAGAGAGCATCAAAGTCTACGGGAAGATCGACGTCGACGCTTTGGATGAACACGGCATGCGCAAAATCCTTCTCGAAAGAGGCACGCTCGATCCGAAAGAGGTCAATGCTGCGCCGCGCGGCTCCCTCATCGCCCTGCTTTTTGAGGAGTTTGTGGAAGCCCATCTGATCCAGCCCCACCACATCATCGACCATCCGATCGAGACGACGCCCCTGTGCAAGCTGCATCGCGATCCCGACTTGCGCAAAGAGCGCCTGGTCGAGCGTTTTGAGACCTTCATTTTAGGCCGGGAGTTCTGCAACTCCTACACCGAGCTGAACGATCCCGTTCTGCAGCGGGAGCTGCTCGAAGAGCAGGCGGCAAAAAGGGCCGCCGGCGATGAAGAGGCCTCCCCTCTCGACGAAGAGTTCATCGAGGCGATCTGCCAGGGGATGCCCCCAACGGGCGGCCTCGGCATCGGCATCGACCGGCTGGTGATGCTCTTCACCCAGGTCCATTCGATACGGGATGTGCTCTACTTCCCCATCATGCGCCCCGGGGAGTAGTTCACAGATCTTTTTTCTGTCCTCTATCCTGTCCACCGGCTACCCGTCAATTTTCCCCATGATCGAAGTCAGAAGAAAATTAACAGGATGGCAGGATGGACAGGATGGGGCATTCAGAAAAATCTATGTATTACTGGAGAGGGTCTCTACGAGCCTCATCCCATGAGGGGTGAGATAGACAGCACTCCGCTTCCCCTTTCTTGACGAAGTTGGCCTGGGCGAGGTCGCGGGCGATCACGGTGGTACCGCGGTCGTTCTGCCCGATGGCCCTGCCGATCTCATAGCGGTCGATCTCTTCGTAGGGGCTCCCTTTCTTCAGAGCGAGCTCGTGCAGCTTCACCAGAAAAAATTCGTCTTTCGTTCTTCCTGTTTTTGTCATATGTTCCTCTTTTTTCAAGCGCGCGCCCTGCGGGGTATCTTCGATAAGATAGCCTCGGGAATGGATCAGATCACGGCAGGCGTCGGCGGCTTTCCAGTTTTTTTCCGCTCGTGCGGTTTCTCTATCTTTAAGGGCTTTTTCCAGGTCGGGAGGGATCGCCTCTTCCTGGGGGTGTAAGGGAAGAACGCCGAGGACCTGATCGATCTTTGCCAGGAAATCGAGCACATCTTCCGCCTCGGAGATCCCTATCTTGTTCTGGTCGCAGAGGGCGTTGACCTCGCGGACCATATCGAAGAGGGCGGCGAGGGCAGAGGAGATGTTGAGGTCGTCGGCAAGGCTGGCCAGGAACCTGTCCATCGCCGCTTCAAGGAGAGGCAGGACATAGCCGTGGTTCTTTTTGACTTTTAAATCGTGCAGGATCATCTCCATTTTCCTGTCGGATGCGGCGGTGCCGGTCAGGGCTTTGAAGAGGAGCGGCTTCATCAGAGCGGGATCGAGGAGGTCGCTCTCTTTCTGATCGCGCGCCAGATGGGCGATCTCTGAGAGGACGCGGGTAACCTCGGTCTTGCTCTCCAGGGTGCTCTTTCGAGGATCGGCAGGAGGATGGTCTTGTCTTTCTCTTCCCGGACGGCGGTCAGGATCCGACTCAAGACCTGCCCTTTATCGGCAAGAGCGGACAGGGAGCGTTCGACCATCGGACGGATCTGCTCGGCATCGAGAAGATCGCGCCCCTTCTCGTTCATCACATCGAAGAGGATATGCTCGCGGATGCTCTTCTTCTGCGCGTGTTCGGGCAGTGCCTTTTCGAGGATCACGTCGAGGGCTCTGCCCATCTTTTCCCGGCGGATCGCCTGGAGGCGGCGGGCGAAGTCGGCGATCCTTTGGAGGGTAGAGGCGGCGGCGTCCAGCCCCTCGAAGGTGAAGTTGAGCTGGGTGCGGTAATGGGTCTGCAGGAGGAGGTAGCGCACCTGGGGGCCGGTGTAGCCTTTTTTGAGCAGATCGCGCAGGGTGTAAAAGTTGCCGAGGCTCTTCGACATCTTCTTGTGGTCGACGAGGAGGTGTTCGGCGTGGATCCAGTGTTTGACGAAGTGGCGGCAGGAGAACGCCTCCGACTGGGCGATCTCGTTTTCGTGGTGGGGGAAGATATTGTCGACACCGCCGACGTGGATATCGATGCTCTCGCCGAGGAGTTTCATCGCCATGGCGGAGCACTCGATGTGCCAGCCGGGGCGCCCTTGTCCAAACGGGCTCTCCCAGTAGATGTTGCCATCCCGCTCGGAGTCGTAAGCTTTCCACAGGACAAAGTCGCTGGCGTTTTCCTTGTCGTACTCGTCGAGGTTGATCCGGTTGGAAGCGCCCGACCTGGAGTTCATTCAGGTGGAGGTGGGAGAGTCTTCCGTAGGAGGGAAACTTGTCGATGGCAAAATAGATGCTGTTATCGTGGCCGCAGTAGGCGACCCCCTTCTCGATCAGTTTCTGGATGATCTTGATCATCTCTTCGATGTAGTCGGTGGCCTGGGGGTAGTTTTCGACGGGCTCGATGCCGAGGGTCTTTAAATCCTCAAAAAAGGCGTCCTTGAACGGCTGGGTGAACTCGTCCAGGGAAACGTCGTCGGCAAGCGCCCCCTTGATCGTCTTGTCGTCGATATCGGTGAGGTTCATCGCCTGGCGGATGGGGAACCCGAAAAACCGGATCGCGCGGCGGAGCAGGTCCTCGAAGACGTAGGTGCGGAAGTTGCCGATGTGGGCGAAGTTGTAGACGGTGGGGCCGCAGGTGTACATGCGGACCGTCCTGCCGTCCAGGGGGGCGATCTCCTCCTTCTCTCTCGACTCTGTATTATAAATTTTTAATCGGTGTTTTTTCATAAATCGCTCATCCCTGCATCTCGTCCAGAAGACGATAATGGGTCTTGCCCGTCCCGGTCAAGGGAATCTCTGCGACGGTGCGCACTTCGCCGACTTTGACGATCCGGGCATACCCGCTCTCTTTGAGAGCTGTGTTGACCTGATCCGGTGTGATCGGGAAGGTGGTGTAGAGGATAATCACCGGTTTGTCGCTCTCCTTTTCCCGGACGCTGACGGCGAGGGAGGGCCCCTCTTCTTGTCCTGTGATCCAGTGTTTCTCGCCGGCCAGACGGATGAGTTCGTTTTCCAGCCCTTCGAGGCCGACCATCTCCCCTCCGATCTTGATGAACCGCTTCAGCCTGCCCGAGAGGACGAGGTGCCCCTCCTGATCGAGAAAGCCCCTGTCCCCGGAGAGGTACCACTGCCTGCCCTCGACCGTGACGAACGGGTTGCGGGGGTTGCCCAGGTAGCCGCTGAAGACATTCGGGCCGGCGATGCAGACCTCCCCCTCCTCTCCGATGGGGAGAGAACGCTTGGCGGCCGTGTCTAGAATCATGAGCTGGATCCCCGGAATCGGCTTGCCGACCCCCTTATGGGGCTCTCCCACCCGGTCAAAAGTCACGATGGGGCTGCATTCCGTGATCCCATACCCCTCCAGCAGATGGGCATGGGGCAGATGCTCTTTGCAGTAGTCGAAGAGCTCCTGGGGGGTCTTCTCCGCCCCTGAAACGATCAGGCGCAGCGACTGGAGCTTCTGTGGGTCGGCGACCCGGAAGAGGGACCTGATGAAGCTGGGGGCGCAGCAGAAGAGCGTCGGCTTCCAGTCGGCGATATTCCTGGCCAGGCCGTGGCTGTCCGTGGGATCGGGGGCGAAGCAGATCCTCAGGCCCGCAAGCAGGGGGAGGAGCCCCGTCACGTTGAACCCAAACGAGTGGAAAGGGGGCAGCACGCCGTAGAGGATATCCTCGGGAAGCATTTCGACGGCCTGCAGCCCGCCCCGCTGGTTGGTGAGGAGGTTGGCATGGGAGAGGGGGACCGCTTTGGGCAGCGCTTCCGTGCCGCTGGTGAAGAGGATCACGGCCGGGCTCGTTGGGGCTACGCGGGAGAGCTTCAGACGCCTCATCAGAAAAGAGACCCCCATCCGACTTAATGCGTAGGCGCACAGCTTGTCCTTCAGGGAGACGGTCTTGCGGACCTCCTCGATGAAAGTGAACATCTGCTCGATCTTGCCCAGGTCCCCATTTTCCAGCCGGTCGAGGAACTTTTCAGAAGTGATTACCGTTTTAAGCCCCACAAGATCGGCGGAATAGTCGAGCGACTTGACCCCGGCGGTCCAATTGATCATGACGGGGACCTTGCCGGCCAGCAGCACGCCCAGAATCACGAGGTAGGCTCCGCAGGAGGAGGGCAGCATGATCCCGATCCTGTCCCCGGGCATCTCCCCGATCTTTTTAGAAAGGACCAGGGCGCCAAGTTTCAGCCTGGAGTAACTCAAAGGACCCGAGAGGGCGTCGAGGCAAGCCGTGAGCGACCCCTTCTGCTCGCATCTGCGCAGGAAGACCTCCTGCACCGTCTCCCCTTCCGGAATGCCGGGGGCGTACCGCTCTTCTTTCGGCCAGCCGGCCTGCATCCCGGTCGGAAGGGGCTCCCCTTCCTCTCTCTCTTTTTTGTAGCCGGAGGCGAACTGAAGGACATCTTCGACCTTCTGCAGGTCTCCGGGAAGAAGGTCGGTAACATGGTAGCGCTCATCGAGAAAGAGGTAGATCTGGACCACGTCGAGAGAATCGAGGCCAAGGTCGTTAGAGAGGTGCATCGAGCGCTCGATCTGGTCTGCCTTCTTTCCGCAGAGCGTCCCCAGAAAGGTGAAGACATCCTGCAGGGTTTTTGGAGCTACGGGAAGCTCGCGCGCCGTCTCAGGCCGCCCCGTCGAAACGAGGACCTGGGGCAGCTCCTCCCTCCAAAACGCGTAGGAGACGAGCTTCAACGGTTCCGGGCCGGGCTCGGGATACCTGTTGTACCAGTTCTCCAGGGCCTTGTTGAACTCGAGGCGGCTCCCCTGCAGAGGGAAATCGGCGGGCGGCAAAGAGAGCTCGACAAGCACCTCTCTTCTCGGCGCAAAAAACAGCCCATTCTTCAAGAGGACTTTCGCGCACTCAAGCAACACCTTGCCAAATTCAGGAGAGGAGCCCGTCAAGGCCCGGGAAAATTTGCTCCCCCAGAGGCCCGTCGTTCGCACGAGGACAATATTGGCTTCCGGACAAGCCTGCGTCAACTTGTGGATGAAGGAAGCGCCGCCGATCAGGTCGAGCCCGGAGATCTTCAGGCGCCCGGAAGGGTAGATCAGAAAGTTGCTCCCGGTTTTCAGGGCGGTTGCGACCTGATCGAACTGCTTTTCCACTTTTTTGCCGCGCCATTTATTGGCCAGGCCATCCATCGACGGCAAGGGCATCGCCCCCACCAGGTCCATGAAAAACCGAAACCCCTTCAGAAAATAAAAATGCTCAATGACAAGCGGGCGCGGGCGGAACCGCTTCCAGAGGATCGCCTCAAGAATGACAGGATCGACCTCAGCTGGATGGTTGGGGAGGAAAAGGATCCCCCCAGGCCGTTTGAACTGATCCGGGGTCAATGCGTCCAGGCCCTTGACAACGAGGCGATAGCGCAAAGCGATAAGACAGCGCACAAGCGAACAGGTCAAGCCCACAATCCCCTTCATCAGAATCTGTTTTACCATCGGACGCACCCCTTCCCTATTAAGAGACCAAAAGATGGGATTTTAAAATAAAGTGAGAATCTTGGCCAGCATGAAGATTAAAACATGAACATAAAACGCTTATTTTCAGAAACTATTACATTTAAAATAGTCGTACGTTTGACATAATATGGATAAATATGTAATAATAAATTTAAGTTAACAAATGTACCCACATGAGTAAAACGCAGAAACCCAAACCTGCAAATAGTCTGCCCGTCCGGGAGCGCTCGTTTACGGTCGCACTCGCGCAGATGGCCCAGCTGCTCCGCTCCGAGGTCAAGCTCAGAGAGCGCGCCTCTTATCCCCAAAGCACCTCCCCGCTCGACAAAGCGATCAAACAGATAGCAAAACTCCTGCGCAGCCAGATCGAGCAGGACAGGGGGTCGCGGCCCCGCAAGTGGAACTCCTCACCAGAACAATCCTGATCCGTTTAACATTGACTTAAACTTTATTTTGTTTATAATTATACTATTTTCACAAAATATTAGTTTAATCTATGAGGTTCCATGGTTTCAAATTCTTCTAACCTTCACTCTTTCCTTCAAACTCCTATCACCCATCCCCTCTTTTCTCACATGGAACCCAAAGAGAACGTTCATACCATGAGCCTGGTGTGTAAAGGCTGGCAGGTATCCGCCATTTTTACAGTAAAAATGCAACTCATCAAACAGGAGAAGGAAAGGCTCTCCACCATCATGGCTCCTTTTCTCATCCTAACAGGAAAGGAAGTCCGGGATTACTGTCCCAGATTAAAAGAGCTGAAAAAGAGCATCAACGCTATCAACCCCGCTGCACTCCTCAGAGAACTTGGAGTCCTTACAGAAAAACATACCCTACACATCCTGCACTGCAACATACTCGGCCAAGAACCTTTTGAAGAGTCCCTAAGGCGGATTGCTCAATACCAAAACGGTCCACAAATACAGAATCCACAAGCTCTATCCCTGGTCGAAAATGTATTCCTTAGAATGATTTTAGATTCGTCTACCCACGTCAAAGCCGGTATAGAGAGAAAGAAATATATATGCGAAAAAGCGTTCCTCGTTTTCAGTCACAGCAGGGAACCCAACACTGTTCAATTATTTAATCCAGATGATATATCACATTTCCCGATTGAACTGTTCAACTTGAGAATCGAAGGTGAAAATAATGCACTAACCGGCGAAAGAAATAGTGGCAATTACTGCTTTTACCAGAAAGGAAGGCTGATTGAGGTTACCCTCATCCCCAAACCAAGCCCTCCTCCCTCTGAGCAGGCAATAATAATCCAGTCCCCAGATCCGTTCTACTTGCATTTCCCCGCATCCTGGTTCGTTCCGCATTTGGATGGCGCGCCTACAGAAAAGCAAAGCAAGTAACAAAAATTTTATTTCACTAAATCTTTTCCTCTCTATAATCACAAAAAAAATACGATTATCCAAGGGAGGATTTTATGGTGAGGAAGGTAGATGGAGCTGGCAGCGCGCCGCAGATGAGCCCAAGGGAAACCAGGGTGAATCCAAAACTTAAAGCTACAAGTGCAAAGATGGCAGCGGTCTTCAAGCGGACGGAAGGGGTTTTACCGAATAAAGACGGAACACTGAACGTCACGCGTGCACCAGACTCAGCAGAAGACGTCAACGAGACTGCAAAAAAATACATCTGAAACAAAAATGCCTCCCCTCTTTGCAGAGCGGGAGGCATTTCATTTTCATCGCACTTCTAGCGGAAGAAGCGCAGGGACTTCAGCACGCGGGTCGCTGCGACGAGCTTCAGGAGGTCGCCGATCAGGAAGGGCGCCATTCCGAGCACAAACGCTCCCTGCCAACCGACGAAGCGGGAGAGCCAGGGAAGTCCGAACAGGTAGATCACAACCGTTCCCAGGCTCATGGCCCCGAAGATTTTGGTTGGGGTGCGCTCTCTCATCCGTTCCACGATGTAACCTGTTACATAGGCCGCAGCGAGGTAGCCGAGGAGGTAGCCTCCTGAGGGCCCGCAGAGGACGAGCAGTCCAGCCTTGCCGCTTGCAAAAACGGGAAGCCCAACAGCGCCCTGGAAGAGAAAGGTCATGACGGCAAGCGAAGCGCGCTTGCTGCCGAGGAAACAGGAGAGAAGGAGAATGACCTGCGCCTGGGTCGCAATGGCCACGGGGGTAAAGGGCAGATGGATCGCAATGGGAGCAAAGAGGGCGATGATGACGCTGGCCCCTAATACCAGGGCAGCCTCTTGGACCCACGAACGGTCCCTTGCCGTGTCAGCGATAAGATAAGAATAATTCATTGCCATAAAGCCTCCCCACATCAAGTGGTTTCAATTCTTAGGGATCTACCTTAGCAAGGCTGGCATTTTTTTTAAAAGCATTTTGAGAAAAAAAATTCTCCCACTCTGTGCAGGGGGAAGCGAACTCGGGTTCGGCATGGGTGGAGTAGCCGGGGATCGAGGAGATCAGGACGGCCCCGGCCTCAGCCAGTTTGGTGAACTTGTCGTGGTCGGCGGTGATCGTTCTTCCGAGGGAATAGATTCTGTGGAGGTCGATGTGCTCTTTGAGGGTTTTAAAGTGCATCGCGTAGGTGTTGGTCGTTGAGGGGGTGGTCCGCCAGTGGCAGGTTGTGGTATGGAAAATCTTTGACTTGAGGTCTGCATACTGGGGAAAGAAATACTTGTCTTTATGGTCGAAGAGGGTGGCGTAGTGGATCCCGCTCAAGGTGAACGCCTCGCGCAACACGGTGGGCCACTCATTCAAATGGAGGTAATCGTCTTCGAGGAAATAGATGATGGTATCGGGAGAAAATTTCTGGCGGGCGACATGCTCGAGCATGTGGAGGAAGGAGGCCGCCTCGGAGCCTGCCTTTAGCTCGATCACGGGGTAGCGCTCCTGCTTGTAAAGGAAGTGCGCACCTTCCATCGGGTGATGGGTGTCGAGAAAGAGGGTGAGGTTGATCCCTGTCTGCCCTTCGAGCGTTTCAAGCAGGTTGTCGAAGCAGCGCTCCTTGGAAAACCCCACAAAGCGGGCCTTGTGGGCGCTTGCAGCGGAGTAGTTGCAGTGGCGGACAAAAATCTCGATGGGAGGAATCTTCTCCCCACCGAATTTTTCTTTCCAGGAAACAAAATGATCCACTAAAGATTTAAACCTGAAAACGGAAGTTGAATGCGGCAAAGAAGCACAATCTTTTGAGCCGCGGGCTTCCGCGCGCGCGGAAGCCCGGGGCTCAAAATCTTGCACTTCTTTGCTCGCCTCATCTGCCGTTTTCAGGTTGAACATCACGCATCCGGAGGTAGGGTGTTAAGGACGCGCCAGAATTCGTGGAGGATGTGGCGGGCCTCTTTAAAGGTCAGCTGCTGCATCGCATCGGAGATGCTGAGCCAGCGCGCTTCGCGAATCTCTTCGTGCTGGGGCTTAAGCTCTCCCTCTACGAGCGCGGGGAAATACTGAACGCTCTTGAGGATCGGCTGTTTTTTGCGGCGGAACTGGTACTGCTCGGAAAGGGGGCCGATAGGGAGGATGCGGGTAACGTTAAGTCCCGTTTCTTCTTTCAGCTCCCGGGTTGCCGAGTCGAGCGGAGATTCGTCGGGGTTGGCTTTTCCTTTGGGAAAACCCCAATGGTTGCCTTCCCGGTGCAGGATGAGCAGGACTTTCCAGGCGCCCATCTCATAGACGAAAGGAACGATTCCAAATGATTCGACTTTGATCATGAATAATTACGGATGATAGGGTGCAAAGATCAAACTGGAGTTATGCCCGCCAAAACCAAACGAGTTGCTTAAGGCTGCAGTCACGTTGTGCGCTTTGGCTACATTTGCCACGACATCGATCCCTTCCAGCTCCTCTTCGGGCGTCTCGAGGTTGATCGTCGGGTGAAGCATGCCGGTCTGGATCGCTTTGATCGTGGCGATCGCCTCGACCCCGCCTGCTGCGCCGAGGCAGTGGCCGGTCATCGACTTGGTCGCATTCATCTTGATCTTTTCCGCGTGGGGGCCGAAGACGTTGCGTATTGCGCGCACTTCGCACAGGTCGCCCGCGAGGGTGGAGGTCGCATGGGCATTGACATAGTTGATCTGTTCCTTGTCGATACCGGCCCGTCTGATCGCGTTTTCAATGCAGAGGGCAACGCCGAGGCCGTCAGCGCGTGGGTCGGTCATGTGGTGGGCATCGCAGCTGATCCCGCCGCCGAGGTACTCGGCTAAAATAGTGGCTCCGCGCGCGAGTGCGTGATCGAGGCTTTCGAGGAGGAGGACGCCGGCTCCCTCGCCGATGACGAACCCGTCTCTCTGCTTGTCCCAGGGGCGCGAGGCCTTCTGGGGGTCATCGTTGCGCTCGGAGAGGGCTTTGCAGGCGACGAAGCCCGCGAGCCCGACCGGATTGATCGGCGATTCAGCGCCGCCGCACAGCATCACGTCGGCATCGCCGCGCAGGATGTGCTCCGCAGCCGAGCAGATGGAGTAGTTGGCTGTCGCGCAAGCGGTTGAAATCGAATAGTTGGGCCCCATGAAGCCGATATCGATCGCGAGGAGGGCGCCGCCCATGTTGGTGATGATATAAGGAACAAAGAAGGGGGTCATCCGCTTAAACCCTTTTGTGAGAAGGGTCTCGGTGCCTTCATAGAAGACATTCATCCCGCCCATACCTGATCCGATCAGAACTCCGGCGCGCGTCTTGTCGAGCTTTTCCATCGCCTCGCCAGTCAGCTTCCCGTGCTCGAGGGCTTTCTTGCCGGCAACGGCCGTATAGCGGATGAACGGATCGACGCGGCGAGCCTGCTTCTTATCGAGGTAATCCCCTACTTCGAAGTTGCTGACGACGCCTGCAAACCGGGTCGGATAGTCCTGACAGGGAAATCCAGCAATCGGAACAATGCCACTTTTGCCCGCAAGGAGCTGATTATAAAACTCATCGACATCGGTCCCAAAGCAGGAAACAACCCCCATGCCTGTGACAACTACGCGTTTTTTGGTCATAACTATCCTCTAATATTGACCTGTTACGATACACCAAATCCCTTAATTTCGCAACTGCCTACAAAGCCAAGTAAATTATTTCTTTGAAACCCAGGCTCGGGCAGGGGTTTAGAATTATTTATTGGCGGGCAAGTTGAGCTTGGAAGAGACATCGATCTGCAGATCTACGATTTCTCCCTGCTTCCACAGCTGTTCGAGCTGGTACCTGTCGCGCAGGCCGGGCATAAAGAGGTGGACCATGATGTGCAGGTAGTCGATAACGACCCAGTCCCCGTCTTTGAGGCCTTCTGTGTAAACCGCCCGCACACCGAGCCGCTCCATCTGGTCGATGACCGCATCTGCAATGGCGCTGACGTGTTTTTCAATATTGCCTTCGGCGATGATGATGTAATCTGTCAAATTGGAAATTGACCTGACATCCAAAGCTAAAATATTAAAGCCTTTTTTATCATAAATGGCTTGGGCAATGGGGTTCAAATAGAAAGAGGGGTCCTTTTTATCCATACAGCGAAAATCTCTACAAAAAATCAAAACGCAGAGTATAAGCGATGCTTTTCAATATAGTCCAGCACGGAAGAAGGAATCAGGTGGTTGCAATATTTTTTTTGAATGAGGCGCTGCCGGACGGCTGTACTGCTGATGTCGAAAAGGGGGATGGGGACTTTGTATTGGGCCAGGGGGGAGGAGGGGTGTTTTTTGCTGCCTGCCCTGCAGGCGATGAGCGGGGGGCTGAGCCGGATGAGCTCATCGGCTTCTTTCCAGCGGTGAAAGGTGGACAGGTGGTCCTCTCCGATGAGGAGGTGAAGCTCCAGAGAGGGATCTTTGGCGAGCCTTCGCACCGTATCGATGGTGTAGGAGGGGCCTGCGTTCTCGATCTCCCAGTCCAGAATTGCAAAGGCTTTTACGCCGCGGATGGCAAGCTCGACCATGTTGAGGCGGTGTTTGCCTGAAACGGTGGGAGGGGCGGTTTCTTTGAAGGGAGAGATCCCTGCCGGCACGAAGAGGACCTGGTCGAGGGCGCACGCTTCCATCAGGGAGATGGCCATGTTGAGATGTCCCCAATGGATCGGATCGAAACTACCGCCGAAAATGCCTATCTTTTTCTTGTGCGTCATAGGATATGGAGCATCTCCCTGTACTTGGGTAGGGGCCAGAGCCGGTCGTCCACGATCCCCTCGAGTTCATCGATGCATTTCCTGAGCGTCTCGGCCTGGGGTGCAGCCACATCGCACCAGGCCAGCGTTTTTTTAACCAGGGGATACTGCTCGACCTTCTGCCGTTCTTTCTCGAGCAGATGGGCGTGATCGATCGACTGACTGATCAGAGTGGAAAATTTTTTCACAAGCTGACTCTGCGCGGCGCCCACAGAGTGTCCGCTCTCGCTGACGATCCTGACGCTCTCCGCCATCTCTTTCTGATACTGGAAGGCGCAAGGGAGGATCTGTGTATGGAAGAGGTCGAGAAGAAGGCGCGCCTCGATATGGAGGGTCTTGCAATACCTTTCGCGCATGATCTCGACCCTGGACTCGAGCTCTGCCTTCGAAAGCACCGTCTCAAAGACCTTGATGCTCTTTGGGGACAGGAAGACGTCGAAGGCGTAGGCCGACTTTTCGATGATGGGGAGTTTGCGCTTTTTGGCTTCCCGGTGCCAGGCGGCAGAGTAGTTGTCGCCGGTAAAGCGGACCGCTTTGGACGCTACAAGATATTTCCGGGCGGTTTTGACGACCGCCTCTTTGAGGGGTTTCTTTTTCAGAAGGGCCTTTTCGATCTCGTCGACGATGAGGTTGAGGCTGTCTGCGACGATGGTGTTGAGGACGCAGATGGGCAGAGCGCAATTCTGGGAAGCGCCGACGGCGCGGAACTCAAACTTGTTTCCTGTGAATGCAAAGGGCGAAGTGCGGTTGCGGTCGGTCGCATCGAGCGCAATCGGGGGGATGGGCGGGATGCCGAGGTTGAGCTCCTCCCCTGCTTTGCTTTGGTGGGCTTTATCTTCTTCGATGCTGCGGATCCACTTTTCGAGCGATGCGCCGAGATAGACGGAGAGGATCGGCGGCGGCGCCTCGTGGCCGCCCAGGCGGTGATCGTTGCCGCTGGTTGCAATCGATCCGCGCAAAAGATCGGCATGCCCATGGACGGCGTGGAGGATGGCCGTCATCGCAATTAGAAAGAGGTGCTCGGGCTGATCGGGGTCGAGGAGGTTGAGTCCCGTATCGGTCGCAAGCGACCAGTTGCAGTGCTTGCCCGATCCATTGATGCGGGCAAAGGGTTTCTCATGCAGCAGGCAGGCGAGGTTGTGGCGGGTGGCGACCTGGCGCATCAGCTCCATGAGCTGGATGTTATGATCGACGGCCGCGGAAGTTTTTTCGAAATGGGGGGCAAACTCAAACTGGCCAGGGGCCACCTCAGCGTGGCGCGTGCGCACGGGGATGCCGAGGGCATGGGCCCTCTGCTCCAGATCGCTCATGAACGAGACCACGCGCTCTTTCATCGTGCCGAAATAATGGTCTTCGAGCTCCTGCCCTTTGGCGGGGGAAGAGCCGCAAAGGGTGCGGCCCGAAAGGTGCAAATCGGGCCTTAAGAGGTAGTAGGACCTGTCGATGAGGAAAAATTCCTGCTCGCTGCCGAGGGTGGAATGGACGCTGCTGCATTCTATTTCAAAGAGGTTCATCAGGCGTACGCCCGCCCGGTTCAGCTTGGCCTCGGAGCGCATGAGCGGGATCTTCATGTCGAGCGCCTGGCCGGTCCAGGAGAAGAAAATGGAGGGGATGCAAAGGACCTTTGCGCTTCCCATTCCCCAGAGAAAAGGCATCGAGGTGGGATCCCAGGCGGTGTAGCCTCTCGCCTCGGCGGTGCTGCGCAGCCCTCCATGAGGGAAAGAGGAGGCGTCGGGCTCGCCGCGCATGAGCTGTTTGCCGCTCAGTCTCTGAATCTCTTTTCCGTCAGCGGACCAGTCGAGAAATGCATCCTGCTTCTCCGCAGCAGATCCTGTGAGCGGCTGAAACCAGTGGCAAAAGTGGGTTGCCCCCTGTTTGACCGCCCAGTCTTTCATCGCCTCGGCGATCTGAGTGGCGAAAGCGGGGTTCAGCTTGGCCCTGCCTTCCATCGCCTCTTTAAGGTTCGCATAGACTCTCCCTGGCAGGACCTTCTCCATGACTTTACGGTCAAAGGTATCCTGTCCAAAGACAGGTTCTGTTTTGCGTTCGGGAGTTTCCGGAGGACGTTTATAGAGTGTTCTCAGCGCTTTCTGACGAGGGTTCATCGAGGCTCCTCATAAAATGGACCAGTTTTTTTCTTCCGAGAAGCGGCGCAGCCTGCGATCGGGATTGACGGCGATCGGGACTCCCGCGGAAAGCAGTAAGGGCAGGTCGAGAAAACTATCGGAATAGGCCGTAATCTTCTCTTTGGCAATGCAAAGCCGCTCCGCCACTTCCCTTACGCAGCAGGCCTTATCTTCTCCCTGCATAATCGACGCAATGTGGCACAAGTTGTGCTCTCTGTCAACAGCATACTGTGTCGCCCGCCATTCGTTGACACCGAGGAGCTGGGCAATCTTTCCAACGAGGAAACCGGGAGAATTGGAGAGGATCAGCGTATAGTACCCCAAATGCTGGGCGAGTTTAAGCTGGGCGATGACGGGAGGATAGATCCTGGCATAGAAATACTCTTCCAGGAAGGGTTCGACGAGCTTTTCGATCTTCTCGAGGGGCCGTCCCTGCAAAAGACGCTGGAACGTCCTGGCGTGCAGATCGGCCAGGCTCATTCCAAAAAAGAGGTGTTTGATATAGTAAAAAAAGGAAAACAACAGGGAACGGAAGGGAAGGACGTTTTTACGAACGAGATAGCGGCAAAAGTCGAGACTGCAGTTGTCCAACGTGATCGTTTTATCAAGATCGAAAACAGATAAATGGGACCAGCTCATGGCCCCCTTCCCTGCTTCATTCTAACTTTCGATCCTGTCGATCTTCTCTTCGATTTCGTCAATGGATGCATTGATCTTCTCTAAAGTCGCTTTTTCCGCTTCGATCATTTCACGGTACATCATCGCCTTCTCAAAATCAAAACCGGAGCCGCCTAGCAGTTTGCGGTATTGCTCCAACTGGTTTTTGATCTCCTGGCGGCGCGCCTTGCGCTCTTCGAGGACCTCTTTCAAAGCGTCCAGCGCTTTGAGGTCGTCTTCAGAGAGGCTGAGCAGAGCTACCTGTTTTTTCTCATCGATGAGATCTTTGAGCTGCTTAAAGAGGCGGTCGACGATCTGTCTTTCCGCTTTAGCCAAAGTGATCCCTTCGAACTCAGCCTGGATAGCATCCCGTTGTGCAGCCATCACCTCGACGTCGATAGAATCGGTGTCCGCAAGAAGGGCGTTCAGCGCATCTTTGAGGCTATTGATCTTCTCTCGTCGGAGCGTCTCCGCTTCCTTCTCTTTTCTGCTGCGCTCATCTTCGATCTCTCTGGCGCGCTCTTGCGGCGCTCTCTTCGCTTTGTAAACTTCTTCCTTGAGGATCCGCACTTCATCGCGACCCAGTTCAATGGTCCGCATAAAATCGAAGATCTCTGTCGCGGCTCTGTTGCACTCGTCGATGGAGATTCCGACGGCGCAGGCTTCGGCGAAAGGTTTAATTTTTTCCATCACGAGGTCATAATTTTCCTTGAAGACCTGGCGCTTTTGCAGCGTTTCTTTCTTACGCTCTTTTTCCCGGTCCTTGATCTTATCCCAGCAACCGCTCAGCTTCATGCGGGTCTCGGTAAAGGCGTGGGTGTTGAGGGTCAGAATTTTTGCAATCGACTGGAGCTGTTTGATCTCTTCGCGCAGAGCGTAGAGGGGAACCCCTTCAAACTCATCTCCCTCGAAGTGGGAGGCGATGAATTTATCGACATCGCCGATGAATTCATTGGAGACTTTTTTGATCAGTTCTTTCCGCTTGGGGAAAATCCTGTCTCCGCACAGGGAAAGGCGGTCGAGCAATTTATTCTTGATGCGGATCCGCATCTCCGTTTTCACCACCTCTTTGCGCATGGCATTCACCCGGGCTGCAAGTGTGTTAAGGAAGAGCAGCTCGCGCTGGATGGTATTGTAGAGTTCTTCCTTGCCTTTCAGGGAGAGGCTCTCATAAGGGAGCCAGGCATCCTGGGTTTGGGCAAGGATCACGTCGTAATGCTCGAGGTCGCGCTCTAGCCCCAGGATGGCCAGCTCGATCTGCTCGATTGCAAAGGCGGACTGCTCGTCGAGGATCTCTTTGAGGCGTTTGGCTTCTGTCGAAAGTTCGATGTAGGAGCTCCACAGCTGAGAGCGGACCTTGGGAGAGATATTTTCCTTGAAAAGAGGAAGGCAGATCCTTCTCCCTTCCCAAAAATCCTTGAACCGCGGCGTCCCGCTGTTTGCGAGCGTATCGCGCATAAAATCGATGCTCAAACGGATCTTTCCCTCTGTCGAAGCTTCCGCTTCGAACGCGCGCATAAATTCGGAAAACTGTGAAGAGGACCCTCCCCTCTTTTCACTCCCCGGCTCCCTCTCTTCCTGCTTTGAGCCAACCGGCTCCGCTTCCGCCTCGACGGGAGGCTCAGCGCCCTCAGGTTCATCAGTATTCAGGAATGCATCGCTCAGGATCTCTTCAGACTCGCCGCTCATCTCGTTATGTTCGCTCATTGTACCACTGACGTTGGAAGGGAATTTGGGGAATGGTTCCAAAGCTAACAGCCTTTGAAACAGTAAAAGAGAAAATAGTAAAGCAATCCCGCATTTTAGTGAAGAAGGAACTACACTCCACCCGATTTATAAAATATTTTTACCACAGAAGACACAGAGAAGGCTCCACTCGGTTTTTTGCGGCACATACCGCCTCGGTGCTCTCGGTGCCCTCGGCGGTAAATTTTTTTCTTAGAAGCTCAGCTCGTAATCCTGGATGATGAGCTCGGCAGCATGTTCGATCGAATTTTTTTCAATATCGAGCCACCGGAAGAGGGGCTCCTTGCGAAACCACGTAAACTGCCTTTTGGCGTACCGGCGGGAGGCCTGCTTAAACTCCAGGACGAACCGGTCCCAGTCCTCCTGCCCCTGCGGGGAGGAGAGGTATTCGAGGCATTGCCTGTACCCGATCGCCTGGGAGGCCGTCGGATTCCGGCTCAGCCCCTCTCCTTCCAGGCGCTTCACCTCTTCGAGGAACCCCGCTGCGATCATCGCGTCGCAGCGCATTTCGATGCGGGGATATAAAGACTCTTTGGGTATATAGACGAACCAGCAGCGGAAATCGTAGAGCTCCTCATTTTCCGTCGATACGGGAGGCAGGGCTGAGACCTTTTGGCGGGTGATCGTCATGATCTCGAGGGCCCGGACGATCTTATGCCGGTCCTTCTGGGTGATCGAGGTGGCGTAATCGGGATCGAGCTCCTTAAGCTTATCGAACATGATCTGGGTCCCCTTCGAGTCCATCTCCTGCTCCAGGACCTTTCTGAGGTTCGGATCTGAAGGGGGGCCGCTGGGGGGCCCATAGATCAGGGAGTGGATATAGAAGCCCGTTCCCCCGACGATGATCGGCACGCCCCCCTTGTCGAGGATCTCTTTGATCGCCTGGCAGGACTCCTGGTAGTACTCGACGACATTGAAGGTCTCGTCGAGGTCCCGGCTGTCGATGAGGTGATGGGGAACGCTCCCCCTCTCGGAGGGCGGGGTCTTCGCCGTGCCGATATCCATCCCGCGGTAGACCTGCATCGAGTCGGCGGAGATGATCTCCCCCCCGATCGCCCTGGCGATAGAGAGGGCGAGCCGGCTTTTGCCCACCGCAGTGGGACCGGCGATGACGACCACCTTTTTTCTTTTGGTACGAGGGCCCACCGCCTGTTTCTCAGGGAGGGTGAAGCGCGTCATAAGCTTTTGAAGCTCTTTATCCTCGAAGGTGAGTCCCGATCCCACGCTGAAGTCCTCTCAATTGGGGTCTAGTGAACAAGCTCCAGATGGGGTCTAGTGAACAAGCTCCAGACGCACCCGGCGGCCGAAACGCGCTCCGACCGTCATAGCGATCGTGCGGAGAGACTTGATCGTTCTCCCCTGCTTGCCGACCACCTTGGCGATATCCTCGGAGGAGACTTTCACTTCTACAACGGTACCTTGTTGACCATCAAATATTTGTACTTCAACTGCATCAGGCTGGTCTACGAGGTTTTTAATAAGATAGGCAATGAATTCTTTCATAGTTCGCATTTTGGGGGTTGATGTGTCTCACTACCTTCGGCCCATTTGACAGGAAGAAAAAGGGGCATACCCCATTCCAATCAGGAACCTAAGTAGCCGGTAAATTTACCACTTACGAAGAATTTGAGTCTAAGCTTATTTCCAAGAGCCTCAAATTCCAGCATAAACTATTGTTAATTAATAACTTATGTTTATATGCCAATGAAAGCAGGAGCACTCCTGTTTGATCAATAAAAAATAATTTTCACATCTAATCAACTACGTAATAACACCTTTAGAATCTAACGAAATTAACTCATATTAAATAGCGTTATTTTTAATAAACTTTTCTATAAAATGAGACTTAGAAGGGATCGGGTTCAGGCCACTGAAACCCTGGTCTGGAAACTGCTCTGAACAAGTCACCCGGAAGCGCAAAATGAGTTCCTCTCCTCTCAATACTCCGGCCTATCCGCCCCGCCCTTCGCAGCCGATCCTAGCCAATGCCCTCCTTCGGCCGGGCGCTGTCCCAGGACAGCGCCTGTACGACCGGGTCACAGAAGTCTACACCTGGTACGTTTCCAACTGGTACACCTTCGGCAAAAGGACCTCCGATTCCAACAGATTTAAGGCCGACGAGCAGATCCGCAGGACCTTGACCCATATCAAACGGATTGCAGACGTTTCCCTCCAGGGCGGCGCTTTCCTCTCCCCAAAGGAGGAGGAAAGGACGCTGGAGAAGCTAAGCGACCTCATTGAGGACGTGAGGAGCGGACAGACCAGCAGGCAGGAGCTCCCTGATGCCCTCCTCCGGCTGACCTCGGAGCTCACCTCCCACAACCCCAAGGCCAAACTGGTCTTCCAAGCGACAGAGCTCGAGTACCTTTTGTGCGTCAACCCCGCTGCCGGGCAACCTTCCGACCTGACAGCGAGCTACCAGCAGATGCTCTCCCAGGTCATTCGCCAGATCACCCCCCATATGCCCGACCACAACGCCAGCGCCATCTCTCAGGGCCTTGCGAAGATCCTGGAATACGGCGGCCGCCTCGGGGATCTCAACCACGCGCTTTACGAAGCCATCAAGCGCTGGATTTAACAAATCCACACAACCTAAGCGGGCGCAGCATAGTCCCCTCCTAAATCCAAATTAAAATTGACCATAACACCCTCGAATTCTTATCATCGTAGCCATTTTCATCTGCATCGAACTTTTCAGTTTATTGCTTAATATGTCCACTATAGGGTACAATCAAAAATGGAAGAAGGCGCTTACAGGATCTCAAAAGACCCGAAGTTTGATGAATGGTTGGACACACAACCAGCCCGATCCAAAGTGCAGATCCACAAAAGGCTTTCAAAAATTGAACAACATGGGCATTTTGGCGATCACAAATCGGTTTCTGGCTATGAGACGGGCCATTTGAAAAATGTGGTGTGGGAACTGCGATGGAATGATGGAAGACGCGTTTATTACGCCTATATTCCAGAGAAAAGAATTTTACTGCTTTTAGGGGGCAACAAAAATGGGCAAGACAAAGACGTTACTCAAGCGAAGGGCATTTTCATCAAAGCCACAACGATCTCGCAAAAAAAGAAGCGTTAAGCCTTTCAAGATTGCTTTACGTGACAATGTAGGCATCACAGAATTTAGCCCTACCAACGAACTGAAAGATATTAAACTGATTGGCAACCGCCATCATGGAATGTCTGATTGAAAACGATCCTGAAGGGGTGATGGAAGTGATTGAGACTCACCTGGAAGCATTGAACAAATCGTCGTTCCTCAAAGAAGCCGGCATTCCCCGGTCAACCATGTACAAATTGTTTAAAACAAAAAACCCTACCATCAAGACCCTAGCCAAAATCATGCATACAGCCTATCAATCGCAAAACTAAATCCTGAGGGTCTTCCGCTCGGTGAAGAAAGTCCATTCCTACGAAATCTGCAAATGCATTGACCTCAATACACTTGAATTCCTAACATCTCGGCCGTTTTAATCCACAACTGAGGTCGTTTCCATGTCATTAAAGCCAGTCGCCGGATCTGAATCCCAACAACCAATGGTCGCCCAGCTCCCTGGAAATAGAGGTAATCTTTTCTATGGAAAATATGACCTTTCCCTTCCCCCTATTGCCAAGAATGTGAACCGGTTTGCGCTCCCTGCACTCATCCTGTTTGCCGCATATAATCTTCCGGGCGCTTTCGGAGCCTCTGACTCAGAAGGTTTTAAACCCAGCTTGATTCCTGAATGTATCAACAAATGCCTGGAATTTGCGCCTCTAGATTTTTGGGAGTTGTGCATTACAGGATGTCGCCTCATTCCCGAGTTACAAAAACATAACCCATAAGATGTGCTTGCAAAATCTGCAATTGTATTGACCAAAACACATGCAAATTCCTATCATTTTGGCCTTTTTTATCTATAACTGAGGTCGTTTCTATGTTATTAAAGCCAGTCGCCGGATCTGAATCCCAACAACCAATGGTCGCCCAGCTTCCTGGAAATAGAGGTAATCTCTTCTATGGGAAATATGACCTTTCCCTTCCCCATATTGCCAGGAATGTGAACCGGTTTGTGGTTCCTGCACTCATCCTGTATGCCGCATACAATCTTCCCGGCGCTAACGGTCTTGACAGAGACAGCACGATTCATGATTGTTTCCACAAGTGCCAGGAGTTAGCTTCCGAGGGATTATTGCACCAATGTCTCTTCGCATGTCATATGATTTTCCAATGACCCGAAAACATACCCAAATAACCTTGAAATTTTGTTTTTGAGGTTGTTTGGGTATACGCTATTCTGAGACACTTCAAGTCCTCTGACTGTTCTGCTCGTTGATGAAGGCCAGCTTCTGGATGCGGAAGTCGATGATTTTTTCGGGCAGGCGCACGGGGGCTCCCGCGGTCTGTGCAGCCTCGATCTCCGCATCGAAGAGCTGCTCGCGCAGTTTGAGGTAGTTCCCGAGCTGCTGGGAGTAGTTTTTTGTGCTGAGGCGCAGGATGCGCGGCAGGCGGAACTCGATCGCTCTCCCCTCTCTGTTTTTGATCAGGGTGTCTTCGGTGATCAGCACGATCTCACGGGTGCCGTAGCTTTCTGCAAAGGCATTGGAGACGTCGATCCGCTTGACGCTGAAGAGGTCTGCGACCTGGGGGTCGGTGACGAGGGCTAGGACGTCGAGGGCAAGGGCGATGTACTTGCCGGCGAGGGGCTTTCCCCAGACTGCCGTGGGACGGTCGGGATCGATGGAAGAGGAGCCGAAGGGAGCGAGCCCAAGGTAGAGGGAGGGGAGGTTTTTGGGAGAAAAGAAGGGGCTGAACGGGAAGGGGTGGGCCTCTTTGTCGAGGACGGTGTTCTCGTAGTCTTCGAGCCAGGCGATCGGTTGTCTCACCGTATAGTCGATGTAGAGGGTGCCTGGTTTGATCAGTTTGACCTCGGCGCGGGAGATGAGGGGGGAGCTTTTCAGTCGCTGAGCGGCGCTTTGGAGGTTGAAGGCTTTGGCATGGGGCGGGCGGTCGGCAGCAAGCCCGATCAGCTCGGCGAGGTATTCGGTTTTCAGGGCTTCTTTTTTAGGCCCGGTCTGGACGATCGACCGGATGTACTGGTTGGGATCGCCGGCGGACGTGCGTCTGTGTTTGAGGGTCTGTTTGAAAAGCGCGAAGGACCCTCCGCTGATGAGGAAGGTCGAGGCGACGATCCAGGCGAGGGCGTGGGTCAGCGGGAGGTAGACGGCTTTTTTCTTCTGTTTCATGGGGCGAGGTTTTTAAGCACTTGGGGTCCGACCTGGGTAATATCTCCCGCTCCCATGGTGACGAGGACGTCGCTGGGCTGAAGGAGGTTCACTAAAAATTCGGGGAGTTTTGCACGGGGTGCGTAAAGGGCATCGGGGGCGGCGCCCTGCTTCATCGTCCTAAGGACGGCTTCCGCGGTGACGCCCTCTATTTTGGGCTCTCCTGCGGCATAGATGTCTGTCAGGATGAGGAGGTCAGCGCGTTCGAAGGCGGGGCCGAATTCATGGAGGCAATCGCGCGTGCGGCTGTACCTGTGGGGTTGGAAAGCGACGACGAGGCGGCGGTCCCCAATGGCGTTTTTCACAGCGCGCAAGGTAGCAAAAATCTCGGTGGGGTGGTGGCCGTAGTCGTCGAAGACGGAGATCCCTTTCTCTTCCCCGCGAAATTCAGCGCGGCGGCTGACGCCTGTGAAGCGGGAAAAGGCGGCGCGGATCTTCTCTTCGGAAATCCCGACCCGGATCCCCATCCCAAAGACGGCGGCGGCATTCAGAACGTTATGTCCGCCGATCAGGGGAAGTTCGATCTCCGAGTACTCGACTCCATCAAAGGCGATATCGAAGATGTTCTTCCATCCATCCTGGCGAAAACTGCGGATATGCAGCGTATTCTTTTCATCGAAGCCGTAGCTGGTCCCTTTGGGTTTTAAGGAGCAGAGGACCTCATCGTCGCCGCACCAGAAGAGGTGTTTCGGGGAGCGGACGGAATGTAAGAACCTGTCAAACCCCGCCACCATGTTATCGAGGGTAACCCAGTAGTCGAGATGGTCGTTATCGATATTTGTGACGATGGCGCCAAAGGGGGAGTAATTTAAAAAGGAGCCATCGCTCTCGTCGGCTTCAGCGACAAAGTAGTCGCCGTTTCCATGGCGGGCATTCGCATTGAGGCTGCTGATGACGCCGCCGACGGCATAGGCGGGATCGAGGCTGGCATCGACTAAAAGGTGGGCGAGGAGCGAGGAGGTCGTCGTTTTGCCGTGGGTTCCCGTGACGAGCAGGGGGGAGTAGGAGGTCATGAGGCGGCTCAAGAGCTCGGAGCGGTGGAGGAAGGGAATCCCCTGGAGCCTGGCCTGTTTGACTTCGGGATTTTCCTCTTTGACGGCAGAGCTGTAGACGACAGCGGTCGGGTCCTGGATATTTTCGGTGGCGTGGCCGATGAAGATCTGGGCGCCCCCCTTTTCCAGCCGCTCGGTGATCGATGAGGCGGAGACGTCGCTGCCGGTGACTTTGGTTCCCTTTTCCAAGAGGATCTGGGCAAGGCCGCTCATGCCGATGCCGCCGATGCCGATGAAGTGGTAGTTTTCTTTCATAGTTTTTTCTTTAAAATTTCAGTGAGGATAGTGCCAAGGTCAGCTTTGTCCTGCCGGGCGTTGTAGGCCTTGATCGATCTCTTCATCTCCCCCCTTTTAGCAGCGTCTGCCAGTTGTAAAATTCCGCGGGCAAGAGTTTCCGCCGTCAGGGCATCCTGGGAGAGATGGAGCGCACCCTGGACGGTTTGTTCCAGGAACTGGGCGTTGACCCTCTGGTGCTGGTCGGAGGCGGCAGGAAAAGGGATGAGGAGCGACGGGACAGCGTAGTGGAGCAGCTCGGAGACGGTCAGAGCGCCGGAACGGCAGATGGCCATATCCGCCGCGCTCCAGGGCAATTCCATGCGCGTCTCGAACTTTTTGACGTAAGAGGAGATCCCCAGCCTCTCGTATTCTTCTTTCGCAGCGGCCGCCGTCTGCTCGCACCCTGTGAGGTGGATGAGCTGGAAGGCAAGGCCCTTCTCGCGGAGGAGGGAAGCGGCTGCGATGAGCGTCTGGTTGATCACTTTGGCGCCCTGGGATCCCCCAAAAACAAGCAGAGTCATCAGGTAGGGGTCCAGTCCCAGTTGGAGGCGGGCCTCTTCTTTGGAAAGGGGCGCCAGGGAGGACTGTTCTTTTCTGGGGATCTCGACCTCGACGCTCTTACCCTTCAAATGTTTTTGTGCGCCAGCAAAATAGATTCCGGTGAGGAGCGCCCTTTTGGAGAAGAGGCGGACCACTTTTCCGGGGAGGGCGTTCGATTCAAAGAGGACGAGGGGGATTTTTTTAATGGCGGCGGCGCAGAGGACGGGAAAGGCGTGGAAGCTGCCGAAGCCGACGACGAGGTCGGGCTTTGTTCTGGAGAGGATGCGGAGGCTCTCTCGGATCCCTTTGAGAAGGACAAAGACGGATTTTACCTTGCCCAGGATCCCTCCCTGAAAAGGGGTGGTGCTGGCGACATCGCAATAGGAAAAGGCGGTTTTATCCAGATAGGCGTTGGTGCTGAGCCGGGCCCCTGCGAAAAGCAGGTCGATGTCGGGACAGGCGTGCAAAAGCTGTTTGGCCAAAGCCTGCGCCGGAAAAAGGTGCCCTCCGGTCCCTCCTGCGGCAAAGATGACTGACCTAGTGGTCTTTCCCAAAAATCCTTTGCACTGGGACCGCGTCAAAGCTCCCGCGGTTGAGTTCCCGCAAGTGGGTCCATATTTTGAAACATAGGACCCACTTGCGGGAATCTCAACCCCGGGGCTTTCACGCGGTCCGAGTGGTAAGGATTTTTGGGAAAGACCACTAACTTCTCTTTTGGACATGGTCTCTCTCCGGGAATTTGGCGATGTTGAGAAGAACGCACAGGGCCATCATGTTGGCGAGCAGAGAAGAGCCCCCCTGGCTGAAGAAGGGGAGGTTGGTCCCCTTGCTCGGGAGCAGGCCGGAGACGACGCCCAAGTTCAAGAAGGCCTGGTAGCAGATGAGGAAGGTGAAAATGGCGGCGATATAAAACCCCTCCTGGTCGCGAGCCCTCTGGGCGATCGCGAAGCCGCAGAAGCCGATCGCCATATATAGCGTGATCAGCCCTGTCATCCCGACAAATCCGGTCTCTTCAGCGAAAATGGCGGCGATGTAATCGCTGCGCGCTTCAGGGAGGTATTCGAGCTTTTGGAGGCTCTCCCCGAATCCCCTGCCGAGGAGCTGTCCCGACCCTGCAGCGATCTTGGCCTGGTAGGGCTGGTGCCCCTTCCCTTTCAGGTCGTATTCGGGGTTCATGTAGACCTTGATCCGGTCGGAGACGTGGTGCATCTGGGAAGCGACGATCGCGCCGCTGCCAATGAGCACGAGGAGCGGCAGCGCCCAGTAGACCGCCTTCTGGCGGGAGAGGACGAAGAGGATGACGAGGGCGGAAAAGATGATGGCGACGGTGCCGTTGTCGGGTTCGATGAGGATGAGCCCAAGGGGGACGGCGAGTTTGGCCAGGACGAGCAGGAAGGGGCGTAGCTCAAGGGGATCTTTCAGCCCGGAAATGAGGTGGATGAAGTAGAGGGGGATGAGGAATTTGACGAATTCCGAGGGCTGGAAGGAGTTGCCGAAGAGGTTGATCCAGCGGTGGGCGCCGTTGATCTGCTGGCCGATTCCGGGCAAAAAAACCAAAACGAGCAGGATCGTGGCTCCGATCAACAGAGAGCCGCTCAATTTGATGAGGTTATGGTAGCCGATAAACCACACGCCTGCGGCGCTGATGCCGCCGACGACGGCGTAGAGGAGCTGCTTGATCAGGGCGTGATGGGTGCTCCTGTCCTGAAAGCGGTCGAGGACCTCGGCGGAAGTGGTATTAAAAATCATGAGGAGCCCCAGTGCGAACAAAAGGGCGACAGCGAGGAGGAGGCTGAGAGCGTAGCGGTTCATAGGCAATTTTAATCAGAGCGCCTGTTAAAGGGCGCTCTCTTCAAGTGGGGATTATTGGATGCGGAGCTGGTCGCCGGGCTTTAGGCGTCGGGCCTGATCTTCGCTCATGTTATTGAGTTTGAGCAAGTCCTCAACTTTCATATGGTTCTTCACAGCGATCGTCCAAGGGCTGTCCCCTTTTTTTACCGTGTAAAGGCGGCTCTCTCCAGAGGGGGCGACATGGGAGATCGTAGAGGTTTCCGTCTTTCTCAATGTCTTGTTAGGGATTTTCAGAACCTGGCCGATGCGGAGGTTGGTATGGGTCAACTTATTGGCCTTCATGATCTCAGCTACCGTCGAATGGTGGTGGCGGGCGATCTTTTCGAGGACATCCCCTTTCTTCACTTTCACTTCGATAAATTCAGAACCGACAGTGGGCTTGGGGGCGATCGGATCGGTCAGGGTTCTAACGGTAGGGCTGGGAATTTTGGGGGCGGCGGCGGGAGTCTCCTCGATGGCAATCGCCTTGAGTTCATCGGCAAAACTGGGCACAGCCGGAGCGGTCGCGCTCAAGGGAGCGGAAGAGACCACAGGCTCCACAGCCGGCGCCGGGGCGGCAGCCAGGGTATTTGAAAACTGGGAGAGCGCCTGATCGACCTCGTCTCCTGCGACGGGCGGAAGCTCTTTCTTATAAGTATATTCGGGGACGTCCTGCACCATCTGGACAGGCGCTGCGGCGAACTCTTCGCTTGAAGAGCCCGATTTCAGGGCACTGGCAAATAACACAATGAGCAGTCCTGCGTTGACCAGAACGGCCACGATGATCGTATCTTTTCGGCTCATGATCCACTCCTTCCTTCTAAAGTCTGTACGATGCGCTGAAACTCTTCTCCCCGGTGGGCATAATCCCGGAACATATCAAAACTCGAACATCCTGGCGAGAGAAGAACGGAGTCTCCGCTCTCTGCACAGGCTGCCGCGGCATCGACTGCCGAGGATAGAGAATCAGCAAGTTTAATAGTAAAATGGGGGTGCAATTCTTTATAAATCTGGCCTGCGGCCTCGCCGATCGCGATGATCTGCTTAACTTTTCCCTGTAGCCTGTCCTTCCAGAGGAGATAGGATGCTCCCTTGTCCACGCCTCCCGCTATCAGGATCACCGGCCCCTTCATCACCGTGACGGCCTGGAGCACAGCATCGAGGTTTGTCCCCTTGCTGTCATCAAAATAAGAGACCCCTCCGATCTTTTTAACGAACTCGATCCGGTGGGGAGGTTTTTGGAAGGTCAGCAGGGCCCTGCAAAACTGCTCCATCGAGATCGAAAACGGGCGGCACAGCACCCAGGCGGCGATCGCATTCTCCCTGTCGTGCCGTCCGATGGGCTCCTGCAATGTTTTATCAAGGAAGGAGAGGATCGATTCGATCTTGTGGACCTGGTCCACTGCGACGATGGCGTCGGGATTGAATCTCTGGTAGTTGAGCTTTGTCAGCAGATGGCCATACTCGGAAGCAGCCCGGTCCTGCACGAAGAACTCCGCTCCGGGGAGCATCAGGTCCTGCAGGCGGCATTTGGCGGCAGCGTACTCTTCCATGCTGGCGTAGCGATCGAGATGGTCGGGCGTGATGTTCAAAAGAACTGCCGCCCTGAAGACGGGCGTGCGCAGCGTTTCCATCTGATACGAGCTCAGCTCGACGACAAAGGCTTCCTCATCCCCCGGTTCGATCAGGTGCTTGCAGAGGGCGGAGCCGACATTGCCGAGCGCTTTGGACTTGATCCCCGAAGCATTCAGGATATGCTCCACAAGAAGGGCGACCGTCGTTTTGCCATTGGTCCCCGTGACGGCGACAAGGGGTTTTTTGAAATGAGGCAGGGCGATCTCGGCCTCGCCGGTCACCGCGACCTTTCTCCCTGACTGCCGCGGCATAAATCGGGTGTTGGGGAGAGATTCCGGGCGATACGACGAGCTGCTCAACAAAGGCCCAGTCGATCGGATCCGACTCCGGCTGTACAAACAGCCCCAGCGCCTGCAACCTTCTGACTTCGGGGGAAGTTTTGAGAAGGGTGGGATTGCCATCGATGCCGAGCACCCCTTTCTTCTGATGAAGGAGGAACTCTGCGGCAGCAAGGCCGCTTTTCCCAAGCCCTAAGACGAGTGTGATTTTTTCCATACATCTACTGAAATTTAAGGGATGCAATGCCAAAAATCGCCAGGATCAAACTGATGATCCAAAAGCGCAAGACGACCTTTGTCTCGGGCCACCCTTTATACTCAAAATGGTGATGCAGCGGCGAGCAGAGAAAAATCCGCTTTTTATTGCGCAACTTGTAGCTTGCCACCTGCAGGATCACCGAAAGCGTTTCAATCACAAAGATCCCTCCGACAAGGGCGAAGAGCACTTCGCGGCGCAGCAGTACGGCGCTCACCCCAAGGATTCCACCCAACGCAAGAGAACCCGTATCTCCCATGAACACCTGGGCCGGATAGCCGTTGTACCACAGGAAGCCCAAGCACGCCCCTACCAGCGCGAAGAGGTAGACGGCGATCTCGCCGCTCTCCTCAATGTAGAGGACGTTGAGGTAGCGGGACATTTCGAGGTTGTTCGACAGGAAGGCAAACAGCCCAAGCACTGCGGCTGCCATCACAAGGCACCCCGAAGCGAGCCCGTCGAGCCCATCGGTCAGGTTGACCCCGTTCGAAGAGCCTGTGATCACAAACATCGTAAAGAGGATCCCGAAGATAATGCCTGAGCCCGTCAGGATGATGACCGGATCTTTTAAAAAAGGGATGAAATAGCGGCTCATGTAGCCTTGCGTCGAGAGGTTCGTCCCCCCAAACTCCGTCTTCCCATCGTCCTTTTTGATCAAAGAGACCTGCTCTTTGGCGACGGGAGGGGCAAACCACTCACCGACCTGGACCGCTTTGGAAACCTGGGGACAAAACAGGTAGAGAGCAATGAGGAGGCCGAGCGAATTTTGCAGGATGAACTTCTTCTTTGCGCTGAGCCCTTTTGAATTTTTAAGCTTGAGCTTGAGGTAGTCGTCGTAGCCGCCGAGGATCCCAAGCCAGAGCGTCGTGATGAGAAGGATCAAAGTGAAGCTACTCTTCAGATCCATCCATAAAAAGAGGGAGACCACCATCGAAAAGAGGATCAGGATCCCTCCCATCGTCGGGGTGTCTTTTTTTTTCTTGTGCAGTTCGACAAGCAGAGGGCAATCTTCGACGCGGATCGACTGGCCCGTTTTGAGCTCGTAGAGTTTTTTGATGAAGCGCGGCCCCATCAGGATGGTCAAAAGAAGCGAGGTCAGGGCAGCAAGGAGCATGCGCGTGGAGGAATAATAGAATGCAGAAGGGATTTTCATCCCCAGCGAACTGGTTAGAAATTGATAAATCAGCAAAATCACGGGTATCTGGGAGTTGTTATGAGGACCTGTTCCCATCTTACCCGGATCGGAAAAATTGCAAAAGAAAAAAGGAAAACCCGCTAAGGCACTGTAAAAGTTATTTCCTTACAATCCCTAAATATCCTGCAGCACGCGCCAAAGCTGGTTCGAATTCGACCCTTTTAGCAGCACGACATCCCCTTCCCGGGCAATCTCAAAGACCCTGTCTCTCAGCGATTCCAATTGAAAAAAATGTTCGGCAGGTTTTTCTTTGCGCCCAAAAAAATCGACCATCCCAGAGCACTCCTCTCCAATGCATAAAAGATGATCGACATGTTCCAGGGCAACTTCCGCCACTTCCTGGTGGCATGCCTCTGAGTAGGAGCCGAGCTCTCTCATCGCACCGAGGACCGCAATCCTCTTCCCCCCTTCCTTCGGCGCGGGGAGGTGGGTCAGGGCCGCCTTCATCGACGCCGCGTTGGCGTTGTAGGAATCATCGATGAAGACGATCCCCTGCTTCTCCACTCTTTCAAAGCGATGGCGCGTCACAGAGAGCCTGCTCTGGCCTGCGGCAGGATCTCTTCCCACTGCATCCCCATCGCCCGCGCCACGGCGGCAGCTCCCACAAAATTTTCCAGCAGATGGGCGGCTGTGAGAGGAAGGAGAAAAGATTCTGTTCTGCTTCCCTCCTCCTTAATGTAAAACGCCGAACCCTCGCGGCAAAGAAGGAGGTCGGCCCCCTCGCATTTCCCCTCGAGTCCGTAGGTCATCTTCAGACAACTCCCCCGCTTTGCCGCAGAGAATGCGGCAACCTGGTGGTTGAGGATTCCGATCCGGGTGAGCGGGTGCGCAAGAATCTCCGCTTTCGCCGACGCGATCCCCTCGATCCCCTCGGAAAAATTGGCGACGTGCGCCAGGGCAATTTTTGTGATGAGGGCTACTTCCGGCGGAGCGATCGAGACCAGCGTTTCGATCTCGTGGGCATGGTTCATCCCCATCTCCATGACAAAGACCTCTTCATCTCCGGGAGAATTGAGAATGCTTAAGGGAACACCCACCTGGGAGTTGGCATTGCCGGGAGTCTTGGCGACGCGGAACTTCCCTTCCAGAATTGTAGCGAGGAACTCTTTGGTCGTCGTCTTCCCGACAGATCCGGTCACGCCGACCACCCTCGTTCGGCGCCGGTCGAGCACAGTGCGGGCGAGGTTCTGCAGCGAGGCGAGGCCATCTTCGACGCGCACGAGTTGGAGGCCGAAATCCTCCCCCGTATAGTTTTTGGAGACAACGGCGCCGATCGCTCCCCGGTAAGCGGCCTCCTGCAGATAGGCGTGGCCGTCGACCCGCTCCCCTCCGAGCGCAAAAAAGAGGTCGCCGGGCTTCACCTGCCGGCTATCCTGTTTGAAGCCGACAACCCGTCCGGATACGCTCGCATTCGACCCCAACCACTTGCCAATGTGTTCAAAATCCAACTCTGCCACAACCGACCCCGGATACATGCTTTAACCCAGCCCAGCTTAAAACATCGGCAGTTGGTTTGCAATGTTGAGCTGAACAAATAAAAAATTTAAACTTCATAGCCCTATACAAACCAGAAGCGGTTTTGGATTGACGACATATCCGCTTCTAAAGCATACTTTATGGTTCATTGGTGGCATAGCCAAGTGGTAAGGCAGAAGCCTGCAAAGCTTCCATCCCCAGTTCAAATCTGGGTGCCACCTCCAATTTAAATAGAGATCCTGTGCTCTATCTCGTTTCTACTCCTATTGGCAATCTCTCCGACTTTTCCTTCCGCGCCGTCGAGGTTCTAAAAACGTGCGACTACATCCTGTGCGAAGATACGCGCCACAGCCGCGGGCTGCTCAAGCATTACGACATCCACGTTCCCCTCAAATCCTTCCATAAGTTCAATGAAACGCGCGCAGAGGAAATGGTCCTTGAAGATTTAAGGGCGGGGAAAACAATTGCCGTCATCTCCGACGCCGGCACCCCCCTCATCTCCGACCCCGGTCAGGAGCTGGTCGTCCGCTGCCGTGCGGAGGGACTCCCCGTCTCTGCCATCCCGGGTGCCTGCGCCGTCATCGACGCCTTGGTTCTATCCGGCCTCCCCTCGACCCCATTTCAGTTTGTTGGGTTCCTCCCCAAAAAAGAGAAAGAATTGCAGACTGCGCTCTCCCAAGCTCTGATGTACCCGGGCACGACCATTGCCTATGAGAGCCCCCACCGGATCGAAGAGACGTTGGCAGCCATTTTTCGCCTGTCGCCCGAGCGCAAATTGTGCGTTGCCAGAGAACTGACCAAACTCCACGAAGAGTGTTTACAGGGCACACCGAAAGACCTGACGGACCACTTTGCAAAACATCCCCCCCGCGGCGAAATGGTCCTCCTGATCAGTCCACCCTCTGCCCACATCTCCTATGAGAACCTCTCCCTGCAGGAGCTGGTGGAGATGCTGCAAAAGGACCTCTCCCTAACAAGACAGGAAGCGATCAAAATGGCAGCGCAGATGCGCCACCTGCCCAAAAGGGAAGTTTACAAGCACTTCACCAACGATTAGCAGTTTACAGTCTGGTTTGCTAAAAACCTCACAATGCAGATTGCATAATAACTTTTCATTTCCTATACTGTTGCTTCCGAGGAAATCACCATGAAAGATTTGCAGCAGGAAGTGCGTCGCGTAATCGAGCTGGCCCTGGTCGAGGACCGCTTTCGTAACGACATCACCTCGCAGGCCTGCGTCGAAAAGGAGCGGCATGCCAGGGGAGAGCTTCTCCTTAAACAGAATGCGCGCGTGGCGGGGCTGAGGTTCTGGCCGCTGATCTGTACGGCGATCGACCCGAGCCTCTCCTGGGAAACGTTTGCCCTCGATGGACAAGAGTATAAGGACGGCACCCTTTTGGCTTCGGTCGAAGGGCGGGCCCAGTCGATCCTCTCGGGCGAGCGTACCGCGCTCAACCTGCTTCAGCATGCAAGCGGGATCGCCCACCTCACCTCCCGCTATGTCGACGCCGTGAAGGGGCACCCCTGCGACATCCTCGACACGCGCAAGACATTGCCGGGACTCCGAGCGATCCAAAAGTACGCCGTGACGGCCGGCGGAGGGAAAAACCACCGGTTCGATCTGGAAGAGCGCTTTCTGATTAAAAATAATCACCTGAAAATTCTCAAAGAGACGACCGCTCACCCTATCCGCGAGGCCGTTATCCGCGCAAGAATCCTGCAGCCCGAGGCGAAGATCGAAGTCGAAGTGGAGACCCTCGAGATGCTGGAGGAGGCCCTCACGGCGAAGGCCGACCTGATCCTCCTCGACAACATGCCCCCCTCCCTCGTCGCCGAAGCGGTCAGGATCGCGAGTGGAAAAGCCTACCTCGAGGCGTCGGGCGGGATCACCCTGGATAATGTGCGCGCGTACGCGGCTGCAGGGGTTAACGGCATCTCGATCGGTGCGCTGACCCACTCTGTGCCGGCCGTCGATATCAGCCTGAGGATCACATAATATGAGCATGCATCTTGTTCTCGACATCGGCAATCAGCGGATCAAAGGGGGCCTCTTCCAGGAGAAGACCCTCGTCGATGCCTTCCGCCTCCCGGCCCATCCCCTTCCCAAGGAGGAGCTCATGCGCCGTCTGGCCAATCGGCCGATCACCCATGTCCTGATCTCCTCCGTCAATGCCAAAGCGGAAGAAGATGTGAAACGCTCCCTCGAAGAGCAGAAGATCGCCTACGCCTTCCTCGATCCGGCCAACCTGAAACTGCAGCTCGACGTCGACGAGCCGCTTCAGCTCGGGCACGACCGGATCGCCAACGCCTACGGGGCGCTGTGCCGCTTCCCTACCAATGATACGCTCATCGTCGACATCGGCACGGCGATCACCTACGACCTCGTCGCGAAGGAGGGACGGTACCTCGGAGGAATGATCTATCCAGGAGCTGAGCTGTGCGCAAAGGCTTTGCATACCTTCACCGATAAACTCCCCACCGTTACGCCAAAGAAACCTCCATCCGCCCTGGGCAAGACGACAGAGACCCACATCCAGGGAGGGATCTACTGGGGCCAGCTCGGAGCGATCGAGCGGACGATCGCAGAACTTCGCCTCACTGCCGCCTCGCCAAGTTCCGTCAAAGTGATCGCCACCGGCGGCGCAACACAAAAAGAAAATACAGAGTTTGTCAGCGATCTGAATGAACTCGTCGACCTGATCGACCCCTACCTGACACTGCTCGGGCTAAACGAAATACTCATTGAACGTATCCAATAAGAGGAATACCTATGTCCATACCCAAAGAATTGATTTTTGAAGAAGAAGCAAGAAACAAACTGCGCGAAGGGATCGACAAGCTCGCCGATGTCGTCGGCGTCACCCTCGGCCCCAAAGGGCGCAACGTCGGCCTGCAAGCCTCCTGGGGCGCTCCCACCATCACCAACGATGGCAACAGCATCGTCAAAGACATCGAGCTCAAAGACCAATATCGCCAACATGGGCGTCTCCATCGGTAAAGAGGTCGCCAGCAAGATGAAAGAAAAATGCGGCGATGGAACCACCATCGAGCATCCTGCTCCTCCGCGCCCTCGTCCAAAACGGCGTGAAAAACATCGCCTCCGGCGCCTGCCCCATCGACTCTCAAACGCGGCATGGACAAAGCCGTCGATGCGATCGTCCAGGAGATCGAAAAATCCGCCGATTGCCATCAAGAGCGAACAAGAGACACAAAACATCGCTGTCGCCTCCGCTTCCGGCAATCACAGCGATCGGCGAGCATGATCGCCGAAGCGGTCAAAAAAGTCGGCAAAGCAGGCGTCATCACCATCGAAGAGGGCAAAGGCACCGAGACCACCATCGAAATGGTCGAAGGGATGCAGTTCGACCGCGGCTACTTCAGCGCCTACTTCTGCACGAATGCAGAAACGATGAGCGTCGAAATGAGCAACGCCAAAATCCTCATCACCGACAAAAAGATCTCCTCCGTCCAAGAGATCCTCCCGATCTTGCAGGCTGTAGCGCATCACAGCCACAGAGCTGCTCATCATCGCTGAAGAGATCGAAGGCGATGCGCTCTCCACGCTTGTCGTCAACAAACTCCGCGGCACACTGAAAGTCTGCGCCGTCAAAGCTCCCGGCTTCGGCGACCGCCGCAAAGCGATGCTCGAAGATATCGCCATCCTCACAGGCGGCACCCTCGTCTCTGAAGAGACAGGAACTGCCCTCAAAGACGCCACCGTCGAAGTGCTCGGCAGCGCTGAAAAAATCATCGTCACCAAAGACAAGACCACGATCATCGGCGGCAAAGGAAATGCCGAAGCGATCCAGGCGCGCATCAAACAGATCGAAGCGGAAAGTGCCAAAACGCGACCAGCACCTACGACAAAGAGAAGCTCGAAGAGCGCAAAGCAAAACTCTGCCGGCGGCGTCGCCGTCATCCGCGTCGGCGCGGCGACAGAGCCCGAGATGAAACAGAAAAAGCAGATGTTCGAAGACAGCTTCAACTCCACCCGCGCTGCTCTCGAAGAAGGGATTGTCATCGGCGGCGGCTGCGCCCTGCTGCGCGCCAGCAAATCCTGCTGCGCTCAAACTGTACCGGCGAAGAAGCGATCGGCGCACAGATCGTCTTCAAAGCCTGCGAAGCCCCCTTCAGACAGATCGTGCCCAACACAGGGCTTCGACAGCTCCGTTCATCCTCGACGAAGTCCTCGCTTCCAAAGACGCCACACTTCGGATTCAATGCCCTGACAGAAAAGTCGAAGACCTGATCAAAGCCGGCGTCGTCGATCCTGCCAAAGTGGTCAAAAACGCCCTGCGCTACGCCGTCTCCACAGCCGGCATCGTCCTTCTCTCTGAAGCACTGATCGGCAATGCTTCCGAAGAAGAAGAGTCCAAATAGGCCAATCCCGGCGGGTCCCGCTTGCGGGATCCGCCCTTTTTACATCTCATGGAAGAACAAAAACTCGATCTCCAGGGTAAAACAGCCGCCGTCCTGCCGGCCTCCGGCATTGGCGATGCCCTCCTCATGATGATCGCCTCCTACCAGTTACAGCAGCAAGGATGCCAGGTTACCACCTTCCACCCGAGCCTTCCCGAACTCTTCTCCTGGTTCCCCGGCCAAATTATCCAAACACCCCCCTCCGATCGGGAACTAGTTGAAGCCCTCGTTCCTTACGACCTGATCCTCATCGAAAACGACAACTCCCCCCGCGTCAAACAGATCCAGGCGGCCTTTCCTTCAAAAACCTCCATTTTCTACCCCACCTACCGCGCGTCGAAACACCCTCCCCTCTCCCCCCGCGACAGAATCTTCGACAGCCAAAGGCCCATGGCCGAGAACATCGCCTGTGCCATCGCCTCGCTTCTCAACGTCACCCCTCCCTCAAAGGAAAACGGTCTCACACCGCCAGCTTCCCTTGCATTCCGCGCCCATCCAAAACAGGTGCTCCTCCATCCCACCAGCCGCGTAGCCAACAAAAACTGGAGTGCGGAAGGGTTCCTCGACGTAGCGAGACAATTGAAAACTAAAGGATTCCGGCCCCTGTTTTGCGTGGCCCCCACGGAGAAGCAGGAATGGAATTGTGTAGAAAAAGAGGGATTCGATCTGGCAGACATTGCCGATCTCAGCGCGCTTGCAGCGCTCATCTACGAGTCTGGCTTCCTCATCGGCAACGACTCCCTGCCCGGACACCTCGCCTCCAATCTGGGCATCCCCGCCCTCATCATCGCCAACGACGTAAAGCGGATGGCCCTCTGGCAGCCCGGATGGCTGAAAGCGGAGGTGGTCCTCCCCCCTCCCTACCTCCCCAACTGGAGGTGGCTACGTCTGAGGGGAGACCACTGGCAGCGCTTCATCTCCCCCGGGAAGGTCTTAGGGCGTTTTGACAAGCTCCGCCGCGCTTCTGAGCGCGTTAGTGAATAGATAAAAATGAATATTTTGTCCAGTTTTGGTCAACCACTTCAACTTGTTCCTACGCGATCACTCCAATCGCCGGTGCCAGGCATCCCTATCGCCGCCGCAATCTTCCTCAGCTGTTCGTCGGAAAGTTCTCCCTCTGGTCTCTTTGGCAAGGTGAAATGAACGACCTTGTCGTTGTTTTCGTGGAACTCAACATGCATCCCCTTTGGGATGTCGAAGCCTTCACTTTTCAGGGTTGAATCGGGATTGTCGAGCAGCTTTCTTTTGTACGCGGGATCCTTCCACGCCTTGGTGATGACCTTGGCGAAATCAGCTTTTTTTTGGGACATGTGCGCCTTCCTTTTTTGGTGGGTTGAAATGGGGTATTGTGAGGTTCTTGCCTCCATACCTGTCTAATCTTGGACCATAATAAAAATAATATTTAATTTGCAATTTTTTAAGTCATGTCTGTAGGTCTTGCCGGCGCCTTGAATTCTATGACGTCTGACTGGGGAGCCTTTTTACCAATTCGCAAAAATTCCAGGATTTGCGTAGGCGCCCGGTAAGGGACTGTAAAAGTTATTTCCTTACGATCCCTAAGGGCATGTTCCCGGAGTCACAGCAGTCTCTGTCACAGTTCCAACGTTGCCGCTTACATCGGCAATGAAGGTTCCACCAATACTGTTCACAAGTTGGTAGGCAAGACCAGTGGAATCGCTCACATTGTTTTTCAAAACAACACAGTTTTTGGAGGTAGAATCTATATTTTTTACATACACCGTAGATTTGGTCGGTCGTAAAGAATTTTCAAATGTATTATTTGTGATTGCTGTTGTGATATTGCCGCCTGACTGGACATTGATAAAGACAATGGCTCCATTGGAATTACCACCATACGCACCGGTCTGGGAGAAAGTATTATTGTCAATTGTGACTTTTCCGGTACCTGCAAATCCATAGCCTGCGATGCCATGGCCAAAATCATTGCCACTACCATTCCATCCTAACCCGGTAAATTGATTGTTGGTGATGACAATCGAGTTAAAGCTACTGATGGGTGTTCCACTTACTCCAAATTCAATCCCTGCTGACCCGTTAGCCACTGGACTTACGAATTGGTTATTGTTGAATAGGTAGCTTGCGCCGGGCGCTGATGAAAAGAAGTGGACGCCGAATAATGGACCTGATAGACCGGCATTGCCAATTTGGAAGGTGTTATTTACTACATCAATCTTTCCATCACAACCAGTCAGAGCAAGCATTCCGGATGTTCCGGAACCATCGGTAATTGCCGATCCATCGATCATGTTGTCATGAATGGAAGCATTTGTACCATTATTGCACGCTATCCCTATTTCGCCGACCGCAGGATTGTCAGGTATCACAACATGGATCCCGGCTATTTCATTATTGTCAACGCATGTAATCACAGGCGAAGGCAGGTTGGTTTGAGTAATTGAAGGCATTCCACTGCTCATCGCTGGAACAACGAGGGTTCCAAGTGGCGTTGCGAAGGTATTGGTTGTGCTTGTACTCAGCAGTCTCTGGTTATTCTGAAGGATAATGCCCTGGTCCATACCTGTCGAGGTGCCATCGCCTGGGAACACATAGATCACATCATTTGGCTTAGAGGCATTCTGTGCTGCCAGAAGCGTGGGGAAGGGCGACTCAAAGGTGCCAGCTGAGTGGCTTGTGTTATTGACAAACCAGAAGAAATAGGGCTTGCCCGTTGCCGGGTTGATAGCTTTTGTTTTCCTGTGCTCTCTATCGACAGGGATGATCTCCATCCGATCTACTCGCTGTAGCGCTCGATCGCCAAGAGCCATTGCCATGGAGCAGGAGCTGCTTTTGCCCTGTCTTACTTTACGTTTCTTTCCAAAAGGAATATTCACACTGATCTGTCCCTGTCCGATCCAGTTAAAGGCGCTATCGTAGGAGGTGTTTCCCTCCAGTCTGACATACTCATAAATGTCGATGGCAGCTCTGAGCTCTCCGCCCCAAGTGGCTTTTCCCTGCCCTTCGAGGTAGTAGGGCCCTGCGGCAAAGTAAAGCGGCACGTGTTTGAAGTGGTCGATATGAAACCCAACTTCTGCGTTGGCGCCTTTCATGGCAAATTCACGTTTGCTCGATAACATCATGTAGTGGTTTTTAAATTCTTTGAATTTGGCATGGCCAAATAAAGAGCTCACCTTGTCTCCAACCGGCAGATAACCGTTCACACGGAAGTCCCAGATTTTGCCCAGTGACTCAAGTCCCATAGAGACCTGGTTGTAGTGCTGATGGTTTGTATTGCGATAATCATAGTAGGCGTTGGTTCCCCAGATGCGCGTGCCAGTCATGTAGCGCAGGCCCAGTCCGGCATTTGCCGCCATCTTCCCACTATTGAATATATGACCACGCAAATCCAGAAATGGGATCCAATCATTTTTCCATGGAGAAACCGGAGAGAAAAAGCCTTCAACTGTGGTGTATCCCTGATTATAGCCTACACCATTTCCTTCAATGTGCCTTGCCGTGATCCGCATAGGTCTTTGGCTTAAGCCGCAGGAGGGGGCTTGAGGCTGAGTAGCCGTCCCGCTGTCGGCATGCAGACCTGCAAACATCAGACAGGTTAAAGCGGTCGGGACAAATAAAGATGCGCGTAACATGAGGCTAACTCCGTTTCATGTGTAGGTTATCTTACAAATAAAGGTTCTAGTGAATTTTTCAAATAAAAAACCGACTTTCATGGACGCATTTCCATTTTCTGGGCAGCTGCTTGACAGCCTATGACCACTGGCAGCGTTTCATCTCCCCCGGGAAGGTCTTAGGGCGTTTTGACGAGCTCCGCCGCGCGCTTGAGCGCGCTGTCGATCTCTGAAAAGATATTCTCCTTGCCCACCCTCTTTTCCAGGCCGTACTTTCTGAGGAGCGACGCCAAAGATTCCTTCACACCAGATAAAACAAGAACGGTGCCCGTGCTTGCGCACTTGGAGCAAAAATCGTCCAGGGCATGCAGCCCCGTCGCATCGATCGCCGGCACTTTTCGCATTCGCAGCACAAACACCTTCGGAGGGCGCTCCATATTTGGAAGCACATGCTGCAGACTGTCGGCGATCCCAAAAAAGAAAGGTCCGTTGATCTCGTAAACCTCTACGCCGGGAGGGACCTTTTTCCTCGAGATGGCGTCGGGGTCCTTCTCTTCCGCAAGCCCCCCTTCCCCTTCCTCCATCCATTTGCTCATCGCCGCAACCTGACCCAGATCGCTCGTGCGCTTCATGAATAAAAAGGCAGCCAGGATCATCCCCACTTCGACAGCGACCGTCAGATCGACAAGGACTGTGAGCAGAAATGCGGTCAAGAGAACGGCGGCATCGCCAACGGGCGCTTTGAGCAGATGGCGGAACCGGTCCAGCTCGCTCATATTCCACGCGACCATCACCAGCACCGCAGCCATCGCCGGCATCGGGATCTTACTCACAACCGGCGCAAAAGCTAAAATGATCAGAAACAGCGTCACCGCATGGATCATACCGGCAACCGGCGTCCTGCCTCCGGTTTTCACATTGGTCGCCGTCCGCGCAATCGCCCCCGTCGCAGGGATCCCCCCAAACGCACAGGAAGCCAGATTGGCGCACCCCTGGGCGACCAGCTCGCAGTTCGACTTGTGCCTCCCCCCCATCATCCCATCCGCCACGACAGCGGACAGCAGCGACTCGATCCCTGCAAGGAGCGCAATCGTCACCGCATCGGGAATCAACCGGTGCCACTGCGCAAAGGACGCAGGCAGCTCGGGAAAAGAGGGAAAGGGCAGCGTCCGCGGAATCTCCCCAAAGCGGGAAAAGATCGTGTCGACCTGAAGATCAAACCCCCAGCATACAAGGGTAGACAAAGCGATCGCCCCGATCCCCCAGGGGAGTTGCGGGATAAACCGGCGAATGATCACAATCATTGCAAGCGTTCCCCCCGCGACCCCAAAAGCTGTGGGATTCCAGGAGGGCAGAGCCTTGTAATACGCCCCCCATTTGAGGAGAAAATCTGCAGAGACCCCCTGCACATTCAATCCAAAAAAATCGGGGATCTGGGACGAGAAGATGATCACCGCAATCCCCGTCGTAAATCCCGTGACGAGAGGATAGGGAATGTACTTGATGAGCGTCCCCATCCGGCACAGCCCCATGATGAGCAAAAGGACCCCCGCGATGAGCGTCGCCGCAACCAACCCCCCGTACCCCTCCCGCATGACAATCCCATAGACGATCACAACAAAAGCCCCGGTAGGCCCTCCGATCTGCACCCGGCTCCCTCCCAGCAAAGAGATCAAAAAGCCCGCAACGATCGCCGTAAAGATCCCCCGCTCCGGCGGCACCCCCGACGCAATCGCAAAGGCCATCGCGAGGGGAAGCGCGACGATCCCCACCGTGACCCCCGCCTGCAAATCCTTACGGAAAATGTTAAAAGAGTACCGCTCGCGAAACAGGCAGAGGAAACTTTTGGGCACAAAGTCGTGCCATTTTTTCTTTTCACGATGAGTAATTGCAGACATAACCGGGCCCTGTCTTAAAATGTCAGTAAATTAGATGAGGGGAAACAGAAACAATCAGAGCACTTTCAGAAATTATGCGCAATAAAAAAGCCATTCCGGATTGTGCCCATGACAGGCTGCGGAATGGCGTGATAGGCGAGTGGATAGAGATTACAGTTTTCCCTCATTCTGAAGACGAGCAATGATTCCATCGAGTTGCTCCACTTTTGTAAGCTTCCCCCCTTTACCTGCTTCTCTTCCTTCCAGATAATCATAAACAGAATACTTTTCGAACTCTGTCTTCAGAAACGAAAGCCGTTGATCGCTCTGAACGACAATCGGCGTCTCTTTATTACAGGTTTCCGCCCTGATCTCCCGGGTAGCTTCCACCCCCCCTTTTTCAGGCATGTTATGGTCCATGAAGATGAGATCGTATTTGGTTTCTCTTGCCATCTCCACAGCTATCTGACCATTTTCGGCAATTTCGATCTTATGGGAAGATTTTTCTATCACGAGCCTCTGTAACAATTTCAGAATAACCACATTATCTTCTGCAACCAGAATTTTGTATTCCCTGGGACCCAGCTCCAGGTTTGAAAACTGCTCTTCGAAATAATCAGGAAAGAACGCCCCCTCTTTAGGACTCGAACCGGGACTCGACATAATTTCTACGGAACCTGACATGACAACCTCTTTTGTTAATTATTTTATTTATAACATTAATTTTATCACAAAAAATGATTAATAAAAACTAAAAACATGGGTTTTTAAAAATTAAATTACCAAAAACAACAGCCGATCAATTAACCTCATTTCTAGTTAATATTCAAAGACTTATGGAAAAATTCGCCTTGCAAGGCCCCCTCCCGGAACAAAATAAAAACCTCCCGCTTTTAAAAAAATATGTTGGTCTGTACAGTAAAAATAAACATTCCTAACGGGGGGCAAGTCTCGCATGAACAAATCCAAACGTCCAATGGCCAACAAAGTGCAAAAGAAAATGGCAAAATCCATCCGCAATGCGCAGACAGGGGTTCCCTCTGCCGAAGGCCGCAAAGACAGCGTCGAACTGACTGCAAAAGAGATGCTTAAAGCCTACCCGAAGAGTGCGGCGAAAAAGAAAGAAGCATTGGTCGAATCGATAAAAAAAGGACTTGCTGCCAAAAAGGCCAAAAAAGGGGTCTCAAAACGCACGACGCCCGGGACCCCTCCCAGCGACTCTCCTCCCGCCAGCACCCAAAGGGAAGGCCTGCGCTGGATTAAAACTTTGGCTAAGCAGACCGACATTCAAAGAAGGGTCACTGCCCATCACGGCAGAAAAAAGTAAGCGCTATATTGGCGGAAGGGGTATAATAGCTCTTCCGTCAATAATATTTTTTTTATGCAACAAACTGAAAAGCCCCTTTTTCGCCTCGCCCACATCTCCGATCTGCATTTCTCCAGACTGACCTGGAACCCCTCCCAGTTTCTCTCAAAACGGTGGCTCGGCAACCTCAATCTGCTCCTCGCCCGTCGCCATACCTTCGACCCCGACGGACTCACCACCCTCTTCCCCATTTTCCACGAAAAGAAGGTCGACGCCGTCCTCATTACCGGAGATCTCACATCGACCTCCCACAAGGAAGAGTTCCTTCAGGCCCAGGAGTTCGTTCAAAATCTGCGCAAGGAAAAGTTCCAGGTCTTTACGCTCCCCGGCAACCACGACCATTACACCCAAGGCGCCTTCCGGGAAAAACGGTTCTACCAGTTTTTCGATGCGACCTACCCCTCTGCTGAAAGCCCCCTTGGCCCGTTAAGCCTGAAAGACGACCAGCTCACCGCGACCTTCCTTGGGCACAAGTGGTGGCTAGTCGCCCTGGATACTGCGCTTGCAACCTCCCTGCTCTCTTCCAACGGCTATTTTTCTTTCGACCTCGAACAGAAGCTCGAAAGGGCGCTCAAACAGATCCCCGACGACCACAACGTGATCCTCATCAACCACTTTCCCCTCTTTTGCAATGAATCGCAGCGCAAAAGCCTGCTGCGCAGAGAGGCCCTGCAAAAACTGCTCGAGAGGTTCCCCAGGATCAGACTCTTTCTCCATGGCCACACCCATCGCCAGTGCATCGCCGACCTCCGCGCCAGCAATCTGCCGATCCTGCTCGATAGCGGCTCCGCTGCGCAAAAGAAAGGGGGCACCTGGAACCTCATCGACATCACACCGCAGGGGTGCTCCGTCGAGGTCTTTAAAAACACAAACGGAGAGGGTTTTACCTCCTGGGAGCCCATCCTCAAATCCAACTTCGCATGGAGTCAGCAATGAAACCCTGGTATGAAGAAGGCCTGCGCTTTAAGTGCACCGGATGCGGCGAATGCTGCACAGGGTCCCCCGGCTACGTCTGGGTCTCCCCCCCCCCCCCCCACCGAAGCGGATGCGATCGCAAAACGGCTGGGCATCCCTGTCGAAGAGTTCATCAAAAAATACACCCGCCGCGTTGGAGACCGCCTCTCGCTCACCGAGCGGCTCCGCAACAAAAAGTACGACTGCGTCTTCCTCGAAGGCAAGCGCTGCTCGATCTACGAGGATCGCCCCACCCAGTGCCGCACCTACCCCTGGTGGTCGGAGAACGTCGAAAACCCCGAAAGCTGGCTAGAGGAAGGGATCCGCTGCGAAGGGATCAACCATCCCGACGCTCCCCTCATCTCCATCGGCGAGATCAAAAAACACCTTCCATAGGGAAATGTTTTTTGAATTACAGCCACACACCTCCACAAACTAAATAAATATTATTTCAATTCGTTTAAATGTAGCACGATGATATAATGTCCGCAATTACATTCCCTGGAGGAATAAAATTATGGCATTATCATTAGATGCGCGTTTAAACGCCTTCAATTGCACCACTCAACTGCAAGAAGTCAAAAAGACGCTCGATACTGCTCAACCCAGCGTCACTCTTTGGGGAGCGCGAGTTGTTGAATTAGCAGGAAATGATGGCTCTGTCTACCTGGATAACATTGCCGAAAAAGTAGTGCGGGCAGCCTCCAAGCACCGCGATGCAAACAACCTGACTACCAACGATAGACGCATAGGTGTTGAAATAGTACAGAAACTGCAAACCTTCTACAAGCTTACCGATGCCCAAATCAAAACCTTAAATTTCTTCACAAGATTCCTGGTCTGGATCCGTGAATTCAGCTTCATTGACTACACGCCGCGTTTCTATATCGAACAGGTTGCCGAAAGGGATTTCCAGCCTCACACCCAGACAACCTAGAAATTGACAGATCTTTGATTAGGATGATCTAATACCCGCAATCACATTCACTGGAGGAGTAAAATCATGGCATTATCATTAGAAGCTCATTTAAATGCGCTCAAGTTCCACACTCAGCTCGGTGAGGTCAAAAAGACGCTCGATACTGCTCAACCCAGCGTCACTTTTTGGGGAACGCGAGTTGTTGAAGTAGCAGGAAAGGATGGCTCTGTCTCCCTGGAAGAAATTGCAAATAAAGTGGCCAAGGCGGCCTGCGTACGCAAGGAAAGGGATGACCTGACTCCTGCTGAGAAAATCGCGGGCGCAGAAATTGTTCAAAAACTCCAGAACTTCTACGATCTGACCGACACACAGATCAAGACTTCAAACTTCTTCACAAGATTCCTCGTCTGGATCCGTGAATTTGGAAGCAGTAGGGTTTCATGGCCAGTCTTTTAGAAAAGCTTACCACCAATGACAGCTTCTGACTTGTCTGGAATAACCAAAATTGTATGGTTGTTTTCGTCTGGCACACCTAAGGTAAGCACCTCAGAGACGAAGGGCCCGATCTGTCTGGGTGGAAAATTCACTACCCCGAGCACTTTTTTCCCGAGAAGTTCTTCCTTCTTATAGTAGTGGGTAATTTGAGCGCTTGAACGTTTTTCCCAATTTCTGGTCCAAAATCGATTGTAAGCTTGTAGGCGGGTTTGCGCGCTTCAGGAAAGTCCTGTACCTCTACGACAACGCCAACGCGAATGTCTAATTTCAGAAAATCATCAATTGTGGCCATGAACACTCACATTTTTCATTAGTGCTATACCTTTACAAGGTGGAATTTTACTCACCCTGGCCCTTTTGTGCCAGCACTGTTTCATAATGGCAGCAGCACGCTAATCGATTTACTTATTAACCGGCTTTTGCTTAGTTATTTAGCCTAATACAAGGTGGGAACACTTCCCCTCTCCCCGGTGTATTTTACTAAATCCATGTGGCTTTTAAAGTTTCCCTCATATAGAATAGTTGTTATAGAAAGGACATGAGTCCTAAAAACTAATGGCCCCCTTGTGGTGGTAGATATGAAAAAAACACATTTTGCAGTATCTAATCGTCAGTTTCTCTGCTCCCTCCTTCCCCTCCCTTTTTGGGTTAATTTTTTCCAACAATACATTTTTGCTTTTTAAGCTCTAACTAGAGCT
>CAVWEK010000005.1:0-26528 GCA_963753945.1 uncultured Acidobacteriota bacterium
ACCAACTAGCTGATATCCCATGAACCTCTCTTCTACCGCAAGGCCTCTTTCAAGGTCCCCTACTTTGATAAACCAGGGTTTCCCCCAGCCACCTCATTCGGTATTAGCGGCCGTTTCCAGCCGTTATCCCCAGGTAAAAGGCAAGTTATTCATGTATTACTAACCCTTCCGCCACTAAGCTCCAGGTTACCCTAAAGCTTCGTTCGACTTGCATGCCTCATCCACGCTGCCAGCATTCAATCTGAACCAAGATCAAATTCTCAAAGAAATATTCTCTGACAATTTGCCTTAAATATTTATATCAAAAAAATTTACAGGCAAATAAGTTGAGTTTTAACACTCACTTATCCGCTACAAGCTCTATTTTGCTTGCACGTCACTTCACTTCTGATGTTAAGAGAATTCTAGGTCGATCGCGTCGACCTTCTTCCTTTCGAGTTAACTTTGGGTTATTCTCAAAAGGAAGCAATAACATACATAATCAGCTCAATTTTGAGCAAATCTTTTCCGAATTTTTTTCTTTTTCCGACCTGCTGAAGGAATTATTTACGTTTACAAAAAACCCTCTCACAGTTGCCTGTGAGAGGGTTTTTTTCAAATTTTGACGTGTCTGAAAAAATCTGTTTTTTTCTTTTTTGGGTACGTGAGAACCTACCTCAAAAGGGGTTCGAGGAGGACGTAAACCCCCATTCCACCGAGGTAACCGAACAGAACGGGCAGGCTCGCCTTCTTCATGTAGCTGACGAAGTCGATCTTTTCCATGCCCATCAGGGCGACGCCGGCGGCGGACCCGATGATGAGGATGCTACCTCCGGTCCCTGCGGCGTAGGCGATCATATGCCAGAGGGTGGAGTCCATGGGGTAGGTCTCCAGGGGGTACATGCCCATGGTCGCTGCGACGAGGGGGACGTTGTCGATCACAGCAGAAAACAGGCCGATCAGGGTGGCGATCATCGCCTGGCTGTGGAAGGTGGCATCGAGCCAGTCTGCAAGGTGCTGGAGGATCCCGGCCGCCTGGAGGGAATCGACGCAAAGGAGGATGCCGAGAAAGAAGAGGACGCCTGAGGTGTCGACTTTGGTGAGGACGTGGGGAACTCTGAGGTGTTCCCTTTCCTGATAGGGATAGTGCATGAGGTCGGTCACGAGCCACATGACGGCCAGGGCCAGGAGGACGCCCATGAAGGGGGGCAGGCCGGTCAGGGCTTTGAAAATGGGAACGCAGACAAGACCTCCGATGCCAAGACAAAAGACAATTTTAGCGCCCGGGAACTCTTTGGACTCTTCACTAGTCTGAGGCTTCATGACGATCTTCCCTCGCGTCCTGAGGGTGTACCAGATCAGGGGGATGAGGAGGGATACCACGGATGGTATGACGAGAGCTCTCATGACTGCAATGGTGGAGATCTGGCCATTGATCCAAAGGATCGTCGTGGTGACGTCCCCGATGGGGGTCCAGGCTCCACCGGCATTGGCGGCGACAACGACGATGCAGCAGAGGAGAAAGCGCTGGGATTTCTCAGGGACGAGTTTGCGCAAAATGGAGACCATAAGGATGGAGGTGGTCAGGTTGTCGAGGATAGAGGAGAGGAAAAAGCTAAACAAAGCGACGATCCACAGCATTTTTTTCTGCGATTTTGTCTGGATCTTATCGGTGATGAGCTTGAACCCGCGATGGGTGTCGATGAGCTCGACCAGGGTCATCGCTCCAAGCAGGAAGAAGATGATCTGGGAGACTTCGGAGACGTGGTGTCCGAGGATGGTGAGGTCTTCGCCCGGTAGCGTGGTGCTGGTGACAAGATAGATCACCCAGCAGAGCACGGCGATCAGGAGCGCGACGGCGGTTTTGTTGACCTTGATGTAGTATTCCAAAATGATGGCTGCATAGCCGATGCAGAAAACGAGCACGATGAGCAGGGGGCCGTAACTGAATAGATCCATGGGGTCTTTTCCTCCTTAAAAAGTTTAATTGTTTACCTATGGAAGGAAAAAAGACAAGGAGGAATTGAGGAGAAGCAAGAATCGGGCAGGGGCTGTTAGGAGATGCCGGCCAGGACGATGTCGTGGAGGCGAAGGATCCCCTCGACTTTTCCGTTATCGACAACGGGGAGGATCATAACGAATTTTTTAGGATCTTTCTGCATGATCTTTCTGGCTTCCCAGGCGAGCTGGTCCTTGCCGATGGTGAGGGCGGTTCGGGTCATGAGCTCGGAGAGGGGCTTTTGCATCACGTCGGAGCCATGCGTTTGCAGGGCCCGGCGGAGGTCGCCGTCTGTGAAAATGCCTAAAAACTGTTTTTGCTCATCGGCGACGAGGAGGGCGCCGCACCGCTTATTGGTCAGCTCGACGAGGGCATCGATGAGTTTTTGATCGGGGCTGACGAGGGGGACCTGGTCGCCCCTGAACATGAGTTCGTCTACGGTCACGGTCATCTTTTTCCCGATCGAGCCGGAGGGGTGGTTGAGGGCGTAGGAGGAGAGGTCGAACCCTTTGGTGCGCATGAGGGCGATGGCGAGAAGGTCGCCGAAGAGGAGCTGGACGGTGGTGGAGGAAGTGGGGGCGAGGTCGAAGGGGCAGAGCTCTTTTTCAAAGGGAAGGTTGACAGAAAGGTCGCACTGTTTGGCGAGGCGGCTGTCGGGATTAGAGACGACGGCAAGCAGGCGGGTCCCCGCTTTTTGGCAAAGGGAACGAGGTTGAGGAGCTCTTCCGTCTCCCCGCTGCGGCTGAAGAGGACGAAGAGGTCATTCTCGGAGAGGATCCCGATATCCCCGTGGAGGAAATTGGTAGGGGGAAGGTAGAGGGCTTTGGTTCCGGTTGAGATCATGGTCATGGCAATTTTTTCTGCAATGATCCCGCTCTTGCCCACGCCTGTAAAAACGATGAGTCCCCGGGTGCCGAGGCATTCCTGGACGGCGCGCTCGAAGCTTGCGAGGTCGAGATGGGCAAAGTAGTGTTCGAGGTTGCGCCGCTGCTCCTGCAACAGTTCCATCAGCATGGGGGAATTCCTTTTTTTTCAGATGGTCAGGAGTATACGGGAATGGGTTTTTCCTTGCACTCATAGAAAGAAAATTTTAAAAGAATTATTTATCACAGATAGGAGTTACCCATGCCCTCTTCCAAAATTCCGATCGCAGTGGCCTACGGAGACGGGATCGGCCCGGAGATCATGCGCGCGGTCCTGCACGTCCTGAATGAAGCGGGGGCCCCCCTCGATCAGCACGTGATCGAGATCGGAGAAAAACTCTATTTGAAGGGTGTAATGACCGGGATCGAGCCGCAATCCTGGAACACAATCCGCAACACGAGGGCGTTTCTCAAGGCACCGATCACAACGCCTCAAGGGGGCGGTTTCAAGAGTTTGAATGTGACAGTGCGGACGACGATGGGGCTCTACGCGAATGTGCGTCCTTGCGTGGCGTACTCGCCTTTCATCGAGACGAAGCATCCGGGCATGGATGTGGTGATCGTCCGGGAAAATGAGGAAGACCTGTATGCGGGAATCGAATACCGCCAGTCCCCCGATGTGTGCAAATCGCTGAAACTGATCTCCCGGCCGGGCTCGGAAAAGATCATCCGCTATGCGTTTGAATACGCGCGCCACCACCAGCGCGAGAAGGTGACATGCTTCAGCAAGGACAACATCATGAAGATCTCCGACGGCCTTTTCCACAAGGTCTTCGATGAGATCGCAAGGGAATATTCCGACATTGTGAATGAGCACTGGATTGTGGACATCGGCGCGGCGAAGCTTGCCGACACGCCCGAGGTGTTCGATGTGATCGTGATGCCCAATCTCTACGGGGACATCCTCTCCGACGTCGCGGCGCAGATCTCGGGATCGGTGGGGATCGCGGGATCGGCCAATATCGGCGACCGGGGAGCGATGTTTGAGGCGATCCACGGCTCTGCGCCAAGGCGCGCGGGGCAGAACCTGGCGAACCCCTCAGGGCTGCTCCATGGGGCTATCCTGATGCTGGTCTACCTGGGTGAGACGGAGGTCGCGGAAAGGATCCACAATGCCTGGCTGCGCACGATCGAAGACGGGATCCACACCTACGACATTTTCAGTGAGGGGATCAGCAAAGTGAAAGTGGGCACGAAGGAGTTTGCCGAGGCGGTCGTGAAGAACCTGGGGCAAAAGCCGCGCGAGCTGCCTGCAGCATCTTACGGCGGGAAAGAGAAATTCGCGGCTCTGATCACTTCCCACGTCTCTGCTCCGGTGAAGAGGGAGCTCGTGGGGGTCGACGTCTTTGTCTACTCTCAGGATGATGCGGCGGGGGTGCTGAAACAGACGGCGGACAAGGAATGGACTCCCCTTGCGCTTCAGATGATCAGCAACCGGGGCGTGAGGATTTGGCCGGGCGGCCATCCGGAGACCTTCTGCGTCGACCAGTACCGCTTGCGCTTCATGCACAAGGACAAAAAGTCGACAGTGACGCACCATGAGGTGATGAAGGCGATCGACGAGGTCCAGAAGACCGGCTACGAGGTCATTTCAACGGAGAACCTCTACACGTTCGACGGAGAACCAGGGTACTCCTCTGCTCAAGGATAAAAATCAGTCGATCGAGACGTCTTCTTCGAGGTGTTTCTTGAGGGCGCCAAGGAAGCCGCATCCGTACATCCCGTCGAGGACCCGGTGGTCGAAGGTGAGGGAGACGTGCACCATGGAGCGGATGGCGAGGACGTCGTCTTCGAGCGGAACGACCCGTTTGCAGGTCGCACCGACGCCGACGATGGCCACTTCCGGGTAGCGGATGATGGGAACGCCGATCTGCACGCCGGACATCCCAAAATTGGTCAAGGTGATCGTCCCTTCGTTGACGTCGTCGGGAGCGAGTTTTCCTGTGCGGGCTTTTGTGGAGAGCTCAGTGATCGCTTTGGCAATCGCTGTAATCCCCATTCGCTGGCAGTTTTTCACGACGGGGACCATGAGCCCCTGGTCGACGCTGACGGCAACGCCAAGGTTGACGAACCGCTTCACGAGGATCGTATCCCCTTCGAGAGAAGAGTTGATGAGGGGGAACTCCTGGAGGGCCCTTGCAATGGCGCGAGCGATAAAAGTGGTGATGGTCAGCTTGTAGCCGTGCTTGGAGAGGAAGACCTCTTTCTCTTTCTGGATCAGTTTGAGGATCGAGGTCACATCGACTTCTGTGACGAGGGTCGCATGGGGCGCTTCGTAGAAGGAGCGGACCATGTTGTCGGCGATCGCTTTGCGCATCCCGGTCATTTTGAGCCGCTCGACATCGGCAGTGGAACCGGTCGTGAGGGGGGCGACGATCGCTTTGGGCGAGAGGGGCAGGGCTTGGGGGCCGCGGCTCTTTTCTCGATAAACTCTTCGAGGTCGTTCTTGGTGAGCCTTCCACCCATGCCGCTTCCAGGTATATTTCCGAGCTGTTCGAGGGGGATCCCATTCTCTCTAGCGATGCGGAGAAGTGCGGGAGAGAAAAAGTTCTTCATCTCTTCGGTCGCCTCAGAAGCTCCGGCCTGGACAGCTAGGGGCGCGTGAGCGCGTGGGGCTTCTCTTTGGGCGGCATGGGCGCCGAGGCCGATGACGGCGATGAGGGCGCCTACCTGGAGTTCCTGGTCGGGGTTCGCATGGATCTCTTTGAGGATACCGGCGACGGGCGACGGGATCTCGCTATTGACTTTGTCAGTGGAGACTTCGAGAAGGGGCTCGTCGAGGTTGACAGGATCCCCGATTTTTTTAAACCACTGAACGATTGTCGCGCTGTGGATGCTCTCTCCCAATTTAGGGAGGAGTACTCTGATCTCTTCACTCATGTGTCAACCTATCCAAAATATTTTCGATGAGATGTTCCCAATGCTCAATGCCGGCAAAGACCTTCAGCTCGATGGCGACGGGCAGGACCTCCAAACAGACCGGCGTGCGGTCGAGTTTGACGTAGTCTTTCTCCGTACAGAGGAGGACCTCCGCGCCCTTCCGGCGGCAGTTTTCGGCAAATTCTGCGAGCTGCCCCGCTTCTAAAGGCCGATGATCTTTAAGAAATAAAGTGTCGACAATTTCCTGATTTAAGTCACGCACGGTCTGCAAAAAACGGCCAGGATGCCCGATGCCGCAAAAGAGGCCGGCCCTGCGGGATTTAAAATTTTCTTTATCGATCACTTCCGTCTGCACGCCGATAACGGGGGCCGTGCTAAAGTGGGAAAGCTCTTTCTTTACACGTTCGAAATGGTCCAGATCTTTGAGGGAGGTTGCAACGATGAGGCTGGCCTCTTTGAGGCGGCGGGGAGAATCCCTGAGGAGCCCTGCCGGCAAAAATCTTCCGTTCGAGAAGGGGGCATTTGCGTCGACGACGACGATCTCAAAATCCCGCTTTAACCTGCGGTGCTGCATCCCGTCGTCAAGGAGGAGACACTCCGCCCCCTGCTCGATCGCTCTTTTGCCACTCACAATCCGATCGGGGCCAACCCAGATGCTCGCCTGCGTCTTCCGGGCCAAAAAGAAGGGCTCATCCCCGCATGTGCTCGAAGGGAAGAGGGGGCCTTTCCCCTCGGAGATCATCACGGATTCACCCGACTTTTCAATCCCGGAGAGGTAGCCGCGGGTCAGGATCGCAAGGCGGCACTCCTCCTGCAACCGTTTGGCCAGCAGGTGGATGAGCGGGGTCTTCCCGGTGCCGCCCGTCACGATGTTGCCGATGCTGACGACGGGGACGTCAAGACGCGTCGAACGGAGCAGCCCGCGGTCGTAGGCTCCATTGCGCACGGCGACGGCCAGGCGGTAGAGGACGCTAAAGGCCCGTAAAACCGGGTTCAGCACGGGAGCCTTGCGCTTCCCCTGAATGATCTCCAAAATGGTCTGCTCTAAATCCACAAAAGTTCAACTATTTTTTTAGTGTCATTTTACCACATTGGCAAAATTACAGCGAAAAGAATAAGGGACATGATGTGAAGAAAAAAATTGAATGGAATTTTACCACAGAGATGGGAAACCACGGAGGGCTATTTTGAAAATTTCCCTTCTGTGGTAAAACTCAAACATTTACAAGAGCGAGGTTACAAATGAAGCTGCCGGAAATTGGACTGGGGACCTGGGAGTTGCGCGGGGATGAGTGCACAAAAATTGTTAAGTGTGCGCTTGAGATGGGGTACAGGCACATCGATACGGCCCACTCCTACCAGAACCACACCGCGATCCAAGAGGCCCTCAAGGGGTTTGACAGGGGCCAGATCTATCTCACTTCAAAGATTGCGATCGAAGAGGAGGTCGACAAGAAGCACGTATCCGCTTCGGTCGACAAGGCCTGCGCGCGGGCGCTTAAGGAGCTGGGGACCGATTATCTCGACCTCTACCTGATCCACTGGCCGGAGGAGGGATTTCCCTTCGAAGAGATCTTTACTGCCATGGACAAACTGGTCAAAGCCGGAAAAATCCGGGCAGCCGGTGTGAGCAACTTCGGGATCCGCCATCTGGAAGGGTTGCACAGGGAGGGACTTACTCCCTTTGCCAATCAGGTGGAGTTCCATCCCTATTTGTACCAGAAAGAGCTGCTCGCCTATTGCCAATCTCACCACACCCGGCTCATCGCATTCAGACCGTTTGGCAAGGGGAAGCTGCTGCGGGAAGAGCCTCTTTTCAAAACAATCGGCAAAACCCACGGCAAAACCGGCGCGCAGGTGATCTTGCGGTGGCTGCTACAAAAAGGGATTCCGGCCATTCCGAAAGCCTCGTCAGAAAAACACCTGAGGGAAAATCTCGAAATTTTCGATTTCTCACTGACCGATAAGGAGATGGAAGAACTGGATGGCCTGCACAAAAACAAGCGGTACTGCCAGGCAGAAGACTCGATCTTCAAGGATTGAGCGTATATCCCCACTTTTGGAAGAGAGCGGAATGCACTTTTAGCTTGGAGAGAAGGGCGCTCTTCACCAGGCAAAGATGTTCCTCGGGGATCTCCCCTCCCCGGGCGATGTGGCTGCCGCGGAACTGGGTGAACTCGTCCCACTCGGCAAAGGAGGGGAATTTTTCAATATTTTTATTCACATTGTCTTTGGCAAGGGCTTTTTTAATATATTCCCGATCTTCAGGGTCGATGACGATGGCGAACTGCTTTTCGATGCTGCGAAACAGGGAGTCAAAATCGTTCGCAAATTCTTCGAATCTTAAGATGAGGCAAGGAAATCCCCTTGCACGCAAGGCGTCGAGATATTTAAAGGCATTGACCTGGCTCTTTACGATGTAATCCAGGTGCGATAAAGGGAGGAGAGTTCCGTACCCATTGGAAAGCACCCGATAAAAAGAAAGGGCTGCATCAAAAGGATGGCGCAACGTAGAGACATAGATAGCGATCCGGTCAAAGAGGGCCGGGTCATGGAACTTCCCAATAACATTCAAGGCCGGGTCGTCGGAAGAGCGCGGGTTATTCCTCTCAAAGAGAAAGCGCAAAACGTTATAGACCAGGGTACTCCCCGTACGGGGAGGGGTATTCACGTAGATCTTCTCCGCACCCTGAAAACTGTACTGATGGGTCCGCTCGTTGACAAAGGTCCTTAAGTCGATGATCGGCTCTTCAGCAAGGAGTGGGCCGCAGGAAAAGGCGAGAGTTAAAGCGATCTTATGGATTGATGTCATACCCCCACCTTTGGAAGAGGGCGGCATGCTCCCTTAAGCGCGAAAGAATAGCGCTCTTTATCAGGAGCAGATACGCTTCCGAGGGCTCTCCCTGATGGATATGGTTGCCATGTAAATTACTGTATCCGTCGTATTCTGAGAAGGAGGGGAATTTTTCAATATTTTTATTCACATTCCGTCTGGACAAGGCTTTTTTCAGAAAGGCCCGATCTTTGGGATCGATCACAAGAGCATACTGCTTCTCAATGCTGCGGAAGAGGGATTCAAAATCGTTTACAAATTCTTCATACCTTAAAACGAGGCAGGGAAATCCTCTGGCATGCAGCCCATCGATGTAATTAAATGCATCGACCAGCCTATCCACAATTCCGTTCAGAGAGGAAAGGGGAAGGAGCGCGCCCTTCGCATTGGAAAGAGCCCGATAAAAAAGAGAGGGATGCCTCAACAGGATCGCGAATCGTGCAGATGTAAGTGGCTCTAGGGTCGAAAAGGGTTGGCTCATGGAACTTGACAACCAGGTTCCATTCCTGGTTATCAAAGGGCTGCTGGTCCTTTCTTTCAAAGAGATAGCGCAGAACATTGTAGACAAGGGTGCTGCCTGTTCGAGAAGGGGTATTCAGATAGATCTTTTCCCCTCCCTGAAAAGGGTACTGTTGGGTGCGCTCTTCGACGAAGGTCCTTAAGTCGATGAAGGGCTCTTCTGCAAAGAGGGAAAAGCAGATAAAAATGAGAGAGAGGAAAAAAAAGGGAATACCTTTTTTCATAATTCCCCAGCCAGCACGGGCTCGGCCTCCAGGGAAGGCTCAGAATAGAAGAGCCTTTTTTCGACCATCTCGATGAGGATATGGATGGCGGCCATGTGGGCCTCCTGGATCCGGTCGGAATAGTCAAAACCTGAAACGATCCATTCGAGATCGCAGATCCCGCGAAGCTTTCCCCCTGTCTTCCCATTGAAGGCGATCGTCTTGAGGCCCATCTCTTTGGCGCGCATCGCCGCATTCAGGATATTGGTGGAGTTTCCGCTGGTCGTAAGGACGATAAGGAGGTCCCCCGGGCGGCCAAAAGCCTCGACTCCCCTCGAGAAGATCTCGTCAAATCCCAGATCATTGCCGACGCAGGTCACATGGCCCGGATCGGAGAGGGCGATGGCCGGCAGGGCCCTGCGCTTCTTCCGGAATTGTCCGGTGAGCTCCTCGGCGCAATGCATCGCATCGCACAGGCTACCCCCGTTGCCGGCGATCAGGACCTTGCCGCCATTCTGGAAGCAGTCGGCCATCCAGCTGCTGGCCGTTTCAATAAATGCGAGGCTCGATGGACTTTTTAGATACTGCGCGGCTCTAATCGCATCTTCGACGGCCGTTTCAATCTGGTAGCGCATACAACCTGCCTGATTCCACGCCACTATACGGGAGCGGGGGCTTTCTCCGCATCAAATTTCCTGGCCTAGTGTGGTATACCACAATCGGGCAGCAACTTGGAATCTGGACCGTGTCAAAGTCCCGGGGTTGGACACGGATCAGATTCCAAGTTCATGCCCGATCGTGGTATATACCCGGGAAGCAGGGATCAGGATTTTCTTTTGCGCTGAAGTACACCCTTGACGGCTTTGGCCAATAGGGCCTTATCGGCATAGAAAGAGTAGACGGAGACGATCCTGGCGACTAGGATGGCGATGTAAAACTGCCCCACGATCCCCTCCAGGATGACAAACGTCTGGCTAAGATCCAAAAGAGGGGTAATGTCGCCAAACCCAATGGTTAGAAGCGTCACAAAACTGAAATACATCATCACGGAAGTATGGTGGGAATGGGCTGAAAGGGCGCCTTCATTTCCAATCAGGTGAAAAGAACCGGGCATGAGGTATTCCAGGAGGTAGTAAATATAGGCGAACAGGAAGGCGATCATGAAATAGGCGCAGACGACGCCCCTCAGGGTTTCCCCCGTCACACGGGCATGCAGAATGACATCGCGAAGTATCGACGCGGTACAAATCGCCAGAAAGGCGATCGTGCAAAACATATGAAAAATAAAGAGCGGGTTGGAAACAAACAACAACTCTCCCCAACTGAGGATAAAGACAGGAATGGCAAGCACAATCGCCGCTACCTTGACACCGTGATGATGCTTGGCGTTAAAGATCGCAGTCAGCACAGTCAGAGTAAAAAATGACTTCCATGTGGAAACGTACCAAAAACTCTCAGAAGTGGGCCTGAACGCAAAGACCAACACAAGAAAAAAAAGGAGGTATGTATAATAGCCCGAATTTACCCCACGTAAAAAAGAACCAATCCGAACAAACATACTCCTCCAAATCAAACACTCTATTTCGAGGTTTTAATCTCAAGGTGTTTTTTTGTCTTGAAGATTGTCCGCATTTGAACCAAAATTTTCTCTCTGTGGTTTTCCAGATCTGTGGTATACCCGAGTATACCCAAACAATCTCGAAATTTGCTTTTTGAGCGCGTCAAAGCCCCGGGGTTGAGCTCCCGCAAGTGGGTCCTATGTTATTAATATGGACCCACTTGCGGGAGCTCAACCGCGGGAGCTTTCACGCAACTCAAAAACCAAATTTCGAGGTTGTTTGGGTATAACCTAACATTCAAATTTTGGGAAATCAACCATGCGCACACTCTTACTGCTAACCCTCTGCTTCGCGAACTTCTCCTTTTACCACACGACAAAGCAACCCTATCTGCTCTTCTCGGGCAACAGCAACCAGCAACTTTCCCAGGCGATCGCCAACTGCCTGGATCTCCCTTTAAGCCCCGTTGCGGTCTCCCGCTTCAGCGATGGAGAGATCAAGATCAAGGTCGAAGAGAATGTGCGCAATGCCGATGTCTTCCTCATCCAATCGATCTGCGCAACCGATACGGCGTCGGTCAATGACAGCCTCGTTGAACTCTACCTTCTCATCCGCACGATGAAACGCTCTTCGGCTGCAACCATCACCGCGGTCATCCCCTATTACGGCTATGCGCGCCAGGACAGGAAAACGGAGAGCCGCGTCCCCATTTCCGCCTCTGATATTGCGATGCTGATCGAAATGGCGGGAGCCGACCATGTGATGTGCGTCGATTTGCACTGCGGGCAGATCCAGGGCTTTTTTCACAAAGCGACTGTCGACAATCTGTATGCCTCCCCCATCTTCATCCGCTATTTCTCTGAGAAAAAGGACCTCGTCCATCCGGTTGTCGTCTCTCCCGATGCGGGAGGGGTCGAGCGCGCGAAAAAATTCATCGAGGGGCTCTCCTGGCATGGGATCGACGCTGGCCTGGCCGTTATCGTGAAACAGAGGGCGGGAGCTGGCGTCGTGGAGAAAATGAACCTCGTCGGAGAGGTGGATGATTGCGATGTGATCATCGTCGATGATATCTGCGATACGGCAGGCACTCTGGTCCATGCCGCAAAAGAATTGAAAAATGCAGGAGCGAGACGGGTCTTTGCCTGCATCTCCCACCCCATCTTTTCCGGACCTGCCCTGGAAAGGATCTCCTCATCCTGCCTGACGGAACTTGTCGTCACCGACACAATTCCCGGGAAAGAAAAGATGCCCTCCAATATTATCCAGATTTCGGTGGCTCCTCTTGTCGCCGAGGCGATTGAGAGGACGCACAAGGGAGAGTCGGTCTCCCATCTTTTTACTCTGAACGGACAAGGAAAATTCTGCCATGAAGCTCACTGAACAGAACCGAAAATGGTGGATCCTCTTTGCGATGACGGCAACGGTGTCGATGATCTTTGTCGACATCACAGTCCTGCCCGTCGTCCTTCCCACGCTGCAACGGGAGATGGGGATCTCCGATCTTGGGCTGCAGTGGATCATCAATGCCTATACCCTCGTCCTCGCCTGCCTGGTCCTGGCCGGTGGAAAATTCGGAGACCGCTGGGGGCTGAAAAAGACGTTTTGTCTGGGAGTGACACTATTCGCCGTCGCTTCTGCGCTTTGCGGGCTCAGCCACTCGGGTGGATGGATCATTGCCGCAAGAGCGCTCCAAGGGTTGGGAGGCGCCCTCCTGATGCCCGCCACCCAGGGGATCATCATTTCCCATTTTCCGCCCCATCAGCGGGGCAAGGCGCTAGGACTCTATGTGAGCGTGGGGGCCATCTTCCTGGCGCTGGGTCCCCTGATCGGAGGAACCCTCACCTCCTACCTCAGCTGGCGGTACGTCTTCTGGATCAATCTCCCCATCGCGGCGGTGGGGCTGCTCCTCGCCCTTTACTCCGTTCCTCCCATGCAAGGGAAAGAAGAAAAGTTCGACTTCCGGGGGTTTGGGATCCTCTCCCTCGGGATCGCTTCTCTCATCATTGCCCTGATGCAGTCCCAGAATTGGGGATGGACCTCCCCGATTACCCTCTTCCTTATGGCCACAGGGGTGTTCCTCCTCTTTTTCCTCTTCCTAAGGAAGCACAAGCCCCACGCTTCCATTTTAGACTTTGAATTAATGAAGAAGACCTCATTTATCGCAAGCGCCAGCGCGATCTTCTGTACGCAGCTCATCACCATGGCCCCCGTCTTCTGGGCCATCTATTTCCAAAACATCCTCGGGTTCACTCCCTCGGAAGCGGGGGGCTTTGCCTTCATGGCCAACTTCCCCATACTCATCGCAGCTCCCCTCGGAGGCTACCTCGTCGACAAGTTCGGGCCCCGCCTTCCCGTCGTCAGCGGCTTTATCCTGATCTTCTTCTCGCTCTGCTGGTTTGTCGCCTTTTTACATGAGAGCTCTATCTGGATTCTGACCCCTACCCTGTTCTCATTTGGGTTCGGCGCCTGCATGATCTATACGCCCAGCTTCGTGTCGATGATGAACGAGGTTCCCTCCGACAGACGGGGCAGCGCCTCGGGGCTCACAGCCACCCTGCGCCAATTCAGCTCCTCCTTTGGCCTCGCCCTCTTTGGCTCCCTCTACTCTTCGATCTATCTCAGCAGGCTCGGACAGTACCTACGCGCCGAAGCGGCTACGGAGTCCCTCTCTGCGCACGACTTCGAAGGACTCCTCTCCCGGGAGCCTTCCGCCATGAGCAATCTGCACCAGCTGAGCACGAGCAGCGCGACCTACGTCATGGAGGCGGCGCGGACCTCCTTTCTCGATGCCTTTTCCCGCATCAACCTCACAGCTGCGGTCGTGGCGTTCATCGGCATCTTCATCGGCTGGTGCCTCATGGCAAACCGCCCGATCCATGTTTCCAAGTAATCCGGTCCTGCTGACCGAAAGAAACCACCGTCAGGAAGATCTCTATTCTTTCTTGAAGCGGACGACAATGGCCGATAGGTTATCCTTAGAGCCGGCATGGTAGGCTTTGGCGATCAGGCGGCGCGCGATTTCCCCGGCGTCACAATCGAGATGACCCTGCACAAAATCCACAGCTTCCTGGGTTAAGCAGACATCCCAAAGCCCATCGGAGGCCAGGATCAGGGCGCCATTTTCGGGCACTGCATCCATCGGAAACTTTGTGATTTTTGGAATGGGGGAAACCACGCGCACCCCTTCATGGCCTTCAACCCCGTGATCGCCGATAGCTCTGGGCACATCCAAAACCCGATTGACCCGCAGAGCCAGTATGACCCCTCCGCGCTCTATTACTTTCTTCGTGTACTTGGGAAAGCATTTCTGATCTTCTGTGAGCTGTATCGCCTGTCCGCCATTATTCAGGACGCTTCTTGAGTCCCCAAGATTGGCCACCCAAAGACTATTTTTAAGGATCAGTGCGAGAGTTACGGTAGATCCCGAATTATCTATGGTAAAATCCCTGTCCAGCCTAATGAAGGCATCTTTTAGTGCAGCGAATATCCCTTCGTCGCTCAGTCCCTCAGAGTTAAATCTCTGCAAAGAGTCATGCAGGTACTTTTCCAAATGCCTTTTTACATATTCTGCAGCTGCCTTGCCTCCATGGCCGTCGCACAGAGTATAGAATTCTGCAGGCACCCCGGCATTGAGTTCTCCAAATACTGTTCTATCTTCCATTTCGTGCCGCTTTCCGAAAGAGGAGGCCATTCCGATCTCCCGGTAGCCAATCTGGAGCAGCGACGTTCCCACACCTGGCCGGCAGACGAGCTGCGATTCGTGGAAAACAATCCCGGTGCAGTCGAATGAGGCATTGGCAAACGGCGTGGCTGGCTTCCTCAACTGGGCGTTTTCGATGTAGGTCTCCCATATCCTTTTTTCCTCGATCGGAGCTCCGTCTCTTGCCGCTTTAAGCTTATCCACGAAGGTTAGAAATTGATCGTTCTGTGCTTCTGCAGTCTCTTTGGCAATTTTATCCCGCACGTACTCTTTGAGAAACAGGGACAGGGCATCCACGACATCTTGCTGGGAGACAGACAACCTTACTCGCCCTTCCTGGAGGAGAGCGCTACCAAAATTCGATTGACTTCCCACACTGCGTAAACAGGCATGTGTTTTATCCTGCCAGGCAGGCTTCAGGCTTTTTATTCCTTCTAATCCGCGCTGAAGGTCCCCTTCAGAAAAAGCGTCTCTAATCTCGAAAACGCGTAAAAAACTACAATGGGATATGCTCTGTGTCATGACAAACCTGTTACTTAGGGGGCGGTGGAGAGGATTTTTTCGAATTGGAGGAGTTCTTTGGTGACGGGATGGGTGAAGCGGAGCCGTCCGTGGTGCAGAGCGACTTGCCCCTCTTTATGAGAGAGCCGACTGCCATATTTGGCATCGCCCACAACTGGGCATCCCATAGAGGACAGCTGAATGCGGATCTGGTGGTATCTTCCCGTCTCCAGGTCGATCTCCAGACAGGACCTCTCCCCTTTTCTCTCGATCACTTTGTATGTCAGGCGGGCGAGCTTCCCTTCGGGATGGGTGGGCGGGACGACCCTGGCCTTATGTTCATCGTGAACGAGGTGATGCTCCAGCGCCCCCTCGCTGTGAGGCGGGGCCCCTTCGACCCAGGCAAAGTAGGTTTTCTGGATCTGGCGCTGGCGCATCATCTCCTGCAGGCGGGAGAGGGCTTTGCTGGTGCGGGCGAAGAGGACAAGGCCGCTCACCGGTTTGTCGAGACGATGGATCGGTTCGAGATAGACGCTGCCGGGCTTGTTGTATTTCTTTTTGAGGAAGGCTTTGGCTGCGTCCGTCAAATTATGTGACGAGCCGGGATGGGGCTGCGTGCTGATCCCTGCGGGTTTATGGACGACGAGGATGTGGTTGTCGCAGTAAATCACTTCCATAAGGCAGTTTCTTTGGACATTTTTTTCTGGCGGACCACTTCGTAGACGAGCAGTGTCGTCGCGGTAGCCACATTGAGCGAGTCGGCAACGCCGTGCATCGGAATACGCACGCGGATATCTGAGGCATCCATCCAGAGATCCGTCAGGCCAAGCTGCTCTGTACCGACGGCAATCGCAATGCCGCCGGTCAAGTCCGCATCGGTAAATTCTTCCTGCGCGGAGGGGGTCGCGGCAACCACTTTGATTCCTTTTTCTTTCAGCCACTGGAGGGTATCGGCGCTGGAGGCTTCCACAACGGGAATGGTGAAGAGCGTGCCGACGCTTGCGCGCACTACGTTGGGGTTATAAACATCTGTGCACCGATCGCAGACGATGACGGCGTCGGCGCCGGCGGCATCGGCGGAGCGCAGGATCGTTCCGAGGTTGCCCGGCTTTTCAATCGCTTCCGCCACGATCAAAAAAGGGTCGGTTTTCGCGCTGAGCTTTTCCACCAGATCTGTGAGCTGCATCTGCATCTGAACGGCAATGGCGACAAGGCCATCGGGGCGATCGCGGTAGGAGAGCTTTTGGAAGACGGGCTCGCTGCAGGGGACCACTTCTGCGCCCGCGTTGCGAAGCTGTGCGATCAGAGCCTCTTCATTGCTCCCCAGAAAAAAGGAAGGACAGATGTAAAGGGTCTGCACCGCGACGCCGCCGTCCGCTGCGCGCTTAAGCTCCCGATACCCCTCAATCAGAAAGAGCCCCGTCTCATTGCGTTCCTTGCGGTCTGCAAGCCGGACAGCTTTTTTCACTTTGGGATTTTGTAGACTCGTAATCTCTTCAAGCATCGCTACCTCCCCTCCCACCGCGCAAAACTTCCGCACGGAATGTCGACGCCGGTGGCCGAAGGAAGGAGCATCTCTCCCGTTTCGATCTTTCCCTGCAACCCAAGCATCTGCTGTGCGACCAGGTGGCCCATCACGATCGGCGTCATGCCGGGCGTGTGCGTGGTGAGGATCAGAAAGAGGGGCTTTTCAGAAAGGAGCTGCCGGCAAAGGGAGAGCAGTTCGTGGATATCCCGCTCGATCTTGAAGACCTCCCCTTTGCTTCCTCTGCCAAAGCTGGGAGGATCGAGGATGATCCCGTCATAGCGCACGCCCCGTTTGATCTCCCGGTTTAAAAACTTCGCCGCATCATCGATGATCCAGCGGATAGGAGCCTGAGAAAGATTGTTGAGCGCGGCATTTTCCCGGGCCCAGGCAACCATGCCTTTCGACGCATCGAGATGGCAGACTTTGGCGCCCGCCTGCGCGGCCGCAAGCGTCGCCCCGCCCGAATAGGCAAAGAGGTTAAGGATGTGAGGGGGCTCACTGCTCTTCTGAATCTTCTCTTTCATCGGCTTCCAGAGCGTGCTGTGCTCGGGGAAAACGCCGAGATGCCCAAAATCGGTGGGGGAAATTTTGAAGCGCACCCCTTCCACTTCCGAGGTCCAGCTGTCCGGGAGCTTGCGTTTGAATGTCCAGGAATTCCCTCCGTCGCGGGAGAAGTGGGCATCGGCGGCATTCCACTCCCCTTGGGGAAGGGAAGGGCGCCAAAGAGCCTGGGAGCAGGGCCTGGCGATGAGTACATCCCCAAACCGCTCCAGCTTCTGCTGATCGCCGCTATCGACAAGTGAATAATTTTCTTTCATGAAGATGCCCCGCCCGATTATTTCCCGGCGAGGATACCATGTTTGAGGCATTATTTCCACAAGATGGGTTGTTGTTTATTATCAACAACTTGCATCACCCCAGCAAAAGAGGAAAGGCGGGGATCCCCTTCTCGACCTTCCTAAGGAGGGCGCCTATCAGGGAATAGGCCGTGGTCAGAATGATCTTCTCGCGGCTGCCGTAGGCCATGAACGTGCCCACATCGGGCTCCTTTCCCCTCTCGCCGATGGCGGCCCAGACGGTGCCGACGGGTTTGTCCGGGGTGCCGCCTGTGGGTCCTGCGATCCCCGATACGGCAATGGCATAATCGGCCGCCGTAGTCCTGAAGACCCCTGCGAGCATCTCTCTTACGATCTCTGCGCTGACAGCCCCTTTTTCCTGAAGGATTTTGGGAGACACGCCGAGGAGCTTCTCTTTGCAGCCATTCGCATAAGCCACGCACGAGCCCAGGAAGTAATCGGAGGCGCCGGGGATCCGGGTCAATTGGCTGGCGATCGCGCCCCCCGTGCACGACTCGGCGCAAAAGAGGGTCTTTTTGTGCTTCACAAACCACCCCTGGAGAGCCTCTTCGATTTTGCCCGACGGGGAGGAGTAGAGGTAATTACCAAATCGGGAGGCGAGCTCTTTCTGGTAGGAGGCGAGCTGCACCGGATCTGTCGAGAGGAGCAGGACGGTCGCCCTCCCCTCTGCAGGGTAGATTCCCGTCTCAACTGCAGGATAACGCTGTGAAAGTTCCCGAAGATGGGGGTCGAGGAGGCTCTCATACACAAGAGTGAAGTGAAGTTGGACAACCGCCGCACGCTGACCTGTCGGCCACTGTTTCTCGATCAGGGGGAGCACTTCCTCGAGGAACATCGGCCCCATCTCTTTGGGGACGCCGGGCATGAGGATGAGCGTTTTCCCCTTCTCTGAAAAAAGAAGGCCGGGTGCCGAGCCGACCCGGTTGCGCAGAAGAGCCGCTTTGCGGGGAACGCGCGCCTGGTCCTGGACGGCCGCATACCTCTCCCCATAACGGCGCTTTGAGCTCTTCGGCAAGCTGCCCGATCGACATGAAAATCGCTGCCAAAAAGTTCGGCCGCAGCTTCCCTGGTCTGGTCATCGAGGGTCGGCCCGAGGCCGCCCGTCGTGATGACGAGATCGCTTCGGTGCAGCGCCTCCTTGAGGCCGGCTGCGAGAGTGCGTCCCTCATCGCACAGGGTCGTTTGTCGGGAGACACGGTAACCTTTTTCAAGAAGATGGCGGCAGATAAAGGGGGCATTGGTATTGACGATGGTCCCTTTGAGGAGCTCATCGCCAATGGAAATCACTTCGATCTTCATGGTTTGCCATGGAATAAATCTGAATACCTTCTGTTTTAACTGAGGATGCGATTTGATCCAAGCAAGAGATTTTTTTCCGATACGGATCGGCGGATTGACACGGACGCCTCCACCTGAAAAGGGGTGGGCAGCGTCTCGCTGCGGATCCACTTTTGGAGTTTGGAAAAGAGGGCTGTGTTCGGGAATTCAGGTGTATCTGTGACTTTGAAGATCTGACGTGTCCTGGGGTCCTGATAAAGCTGAGGATAAGAAAACTGCAATCCCCAGGTGACGCTCTTTCGGCTAAGGACCATGGGATGGAATTGCCGTCCAGAGTGGAATAAAAAAAGGGTGGGCTTGAAGCTGGACCACCGGCCTGAGTGGGTTTCATCAGGAATTTTTCTGGCCGGCCGGAATCGCGTAAAAAGGGTCGAGCGACTTTGTCATCGCACTGGGGAAAATAACGGCGCGTGTCTCGGTCGAGGCACGTTTGCCTCCCTTCAGAAGCATCGGCGTACTCGCCGGTATTTTTCGAGGAACTGTTGAGAGGAGATGATCGGCCTGTGCATCTGCAACCGGTTCGCTGACGACGACAAAGTGCACCGGATGCAGCGTTTCGAGCAATCCGCTCATCTCTTCGCCGTCTAAGCAGGACTTGGACTTTGAGCCATTTGGAGACCTGAAGGATCCCTTCGACTTTAGGCGGAGCTGAGGACGGGAAAAGGAGAGGGGCATTTATGCGCGACTGCGGGATTTACTTGGAAGAGTTCGACATTTTGGCAAAAATCGCCTCGGCCGACAAGGAGCATCATGCCGACGAAAATCAAGCTGTCGGCAATATTGAACACAGGATAGGAATATCCCCAGAAAATAAAATAGAACATGTCGACAACATGCCCGTAGACAAAATAGTCGATCGACATTGCCCAGCGCGCCGGTTGTCATCAGCATCAAGCAGAATTTCCGGTAAGCGCTTGCCCTAATGAAGAACAGATAGGTGAGCAACCCGCCGATGATCGCGACTCTAGCGTAGAGCAGATACTCCTGCACGGAAGCGAAGATCCCCCAGGCGGCGCCTTTGTTGATGACATGGACGAGAGAGAAATCGATCCCGTGCCAATCTCTAAAGATCGCGATTCCCCCGAAAGGGAAAACGGGGAGCGATGCGTGGATAGTGGGAATATCGTAGTGGACATAGGCCTTAAGCGCGACATCGGCCATAAATAAGAAAATGGCAAGGGCGACGAAACTAAAGGCTTTTTTCCAATTCATCAGAGCAGACCTTTTTCAAATTTTTCTTGTGACTTAACAGTCATGGTAGCATAAGGGATCGCCTCGAGGCGCGCAATAGGAATCTCCTCTCCGTGACATCACAAATGCCATAGTTGCCCTCTTCAATTTTTTCCATCGCCCGCTCGATCTGCCGCAAAATGCCGAACTCCTTGCTCGTCACTTCCAGCGTGATCGTGCGATCGAAGTCGTCCGTTCCCTCGTCCGCCTGATGCTGCGAGTACCCTTTTGACTCATCGGCCGACTTTACCTCTTCGCTTGTATCGCGGATCAGATTCGTCATCTGACCTGCGCAATCTCTTCAAGCGCTTTTCTTGAATCGCTCCACATCCGCCCTTCTTTAACGCCATGCTATCCCTTTCTAGTTAATTCAAAATTCTCCAACGCATCTTTAGGGGTTAATGTGCTCAATCGCATCCATCAACTCGTCGACATCCTTAAATCGTCGATAAACACACGCAAAGCGGATATAGGCGATCGTATCCAGCGCCTGCAGGTGCTTCATCAGCAATCTCGCCCAGCTCTGAGGTCTTGACCTCCCTGACCTGCCTCTCCATCAGGTCGGACGAGATCTTGTATGCAAACGCCCGAACCTGATCGTGGCTGATGCGCGTATGCCGGCAGGCGGCGTCGAGCCCCCGGATCAACTTATCCTGCCTGAAGTCTTCATAGCGGCCATCCCTTTTTTGGACCTGGATCGTCAGATCGATCGTCTCAAACGTCGTAAAACGGCGCAGGCACTGCAAACACTCCCGTCGACGGCGCACAGAGTTGCTTTCCGCGACGTTGCGCGAATCGGTTACTTTCAATTCTTCATGGGTGCAAAAAGGACAACGCATGAGCGACTCTCTGTTTTTAAGACTTTTTCTCCGTACCCGGATTCGAAAAGTCTAAGCATTTTGATGCTTTTCTATACACTTCAAGGTTTTTTTGAAAGCGCATATTCACCTTTCCGCTTTGCCTCTGCTTCAAGCGTCTGCATAACATAAACTAAATTTTTTACTTAACAATTTTATTTTGGTACATGCGCAAGCCTGCCAAAAAAACGGGTGAACTGCATCGCAAACCCTCCGTTCCCCAGCACATTGGCGCAGGTGATAACAGGGTCGAATAAAATGTAGAGCGCGGTAATCAGGGACATCATCTCCGCATTGAATCCCAGGCAGCTTTCCAGGACGGGCAGCATGACGATAATCCCCCCGCCCGGAATGGCGGCGACGGAAAATTTTGCCATCACGAAATAGAGGGCAAAAGTCAGATAGGCAAAAAACAGGGGCTGCTCGACACCAAAATTTTTCATCACTGCAAACGCAAAGATAGGGATCGCAAAGCAGTCGCCGATCAAATGGATATTTACGGTCGCAGGAATCACTGCTTTCGCTAAATCGGGATGGTTCGTGTTCCTCTCTGCTCCGAGCATCGTGAGCGGCATAGCTGCAGCGCTCGACATCGATCCAAATCCTGCCACGGCGGCAGGAACCATGTTTTTTACGCTGCTTAAAAATTTGGGAAAATGAAAACGGCAAGAGCTCAAATAGATGAGCGCAATGTAACTGAACACAGCGAGGGCGACCACGGCAAAAATGAGCGCATAGTCCCTGAGAATGCTGACGATCATTTTGTCGTGCGCCAGCTTCATCGCAAATCCTGCAATGAACAAAGGCATCGCCAAAATGAATCCCTTGAGAATACAATTAACCATCTTCTCAAGGCGCACGCCCACCTTTTCCGCGAGAGCGGGCCTGATCAAACCCAAACCGATCCCCAAAATGACCGCAGCGCACATCGCCTGGACATTGCTCACCCATTTGGGCAAATCCACATTCCAGGCCGGCTCCAAAGGCAAGGCGCCTTGCGGCACGGCAATGGAAAGATCGAACTGATAGACAAGCATCCCGACAGAGCCGCTGATGAGCGTCGACAGCAAATTGGAGAGGCAAATTGCGCCCAAAAGAAACAGGATGATCCGTGTTGCACTTTTTGCAAGCGAAGTTGCCGTCTTAAAGAGGAGTCCGAAAATCACGACCGGCAAAAGGAACATGATCAGGGCTTTGATGGAAAGGCCCAGTGCAAAACAAACAGCCTGGACGCTTAAAGGAAGATAAGGGTTCAAAAGGGCAGAGCAAAGAATGACGCCCAGCAAAACAAAAGGCATTTTATGAAACATGCACGACTCTCGATCGAAGGTTGAAGATAAAAAGTATTAACGTGAGAGAAAAAAAAGAATTTACCGGCGGCAGCCGGTCGTCGTGGTGGTGAAGCGATGGGTGGTAGGAAACAGGATCTGCAATGCCATAATTTATTTCTAGCAGAGTATACGTATTACAACAAGAACGGAGGAGGTGAGATTCGAACTCACGAAACGTTTTCACGTTTACACGCTTTCCAAGCGTGCTCCATCGGCCACTCGGACACTCCTCCGTGGAACGATACTCTAAAAAAGTCGACCAGTTTAAAAGAAAACTCGATTTACATCAACCAATGAATTTAGCCCCGCGGAAAGCGCTTGCAAATATAGCCGGGGTGGTGTGAAATTTGGGGATCGTTTTCCAAATACAGCTAAAATAATGTTTATTCATATTCTTGCTTTTCTGATTCTCCTCCTCCCCCTGACCTCTTGCGGAGAGCAGGAAAAGCCTCTTGAGGGCAAGCCGCTCGTCCTCGTCAGCGTTCCTCCCTACATCTACTTTGTCGACCGGATCGCAGCTGGGGCCGTCGAGGTCGCATCCCTGATCCCCGCCGGCGTTAGTCCCCACATTTATGAGGCGACCCCAAGAGAAGTACAGCGCCACCAGTCAGCGGCTTTATGGATCTATCTCGGCGAGTCGTTTGACAAAAGGACCCTTGACTTTTTCAAAAAGAGCCGCAAACCGATCGAGATCTTCCCTGTGACCCAAGGGATCGACCTCCTCTCCTACTGCAAAGAGGAGGGGCGCACCTGCCCCCACCACGCCCACGAGGAAGGGAAAGACCTCCACATCTGGCTGAGCCCCCGTTTGGCAAAGAAGCAGGCGGAAGGGATCGCCATCGCCCTGGGAGAGCTCCTTCCCGCTCAAAAACAGCAGTTCGGCGCCAACCTCAAAAATTTTCTTCGGGAGCTCGATGAGCTGGACGCAGAGATAGCAGCGCTCCTGGCTCCCATGCAGGGAAAAGCGATCCTCGTCTCCCATCCAGCTTTTGCCTACTTTTGCCGGGATTACGACCTGGTGCAGCTCTCGATCGAGATGGAAGGGAAAGATCCTCTGCCGCAGCATGTGACGCAGATCCTTGCCAAGGCCAAGCAGCTACCACGTCCAAAGCGTGCTCACAGAGCCCCAGTACAGCAACAAAGGGGCGAGCTGATCGCTCAATCTCTTGGCTTGCCAACCCATCTGGTCGACCCTTATGCTGAAAACTATTCCGAAAATCTACTCGAGATCGCCAAGGTCATTGCCGAATGAACAGAAAAAGCCCTATCATCGAAGACCTCGATTCCGCTACGACGGCATCCCCTGCCCTCGAAGACGTCAATATCGTGTGGACAGCGGAGAGTTCGTCGGCATTTTCGGGCCCAATGGCGGCGGAAAAACAACCCTGCTCAAACTGATCATGGGCCTGCTCCACCTGCCAGAAAGGCAACATCCTTCTCTTTGGCCATAAGCCCGAAGAGGCGCGCCATCTGATCGGATATGTTCCCCAGGCGTCCGCTTAGACAGGGACTTTCCCATCTCCGTCCTCGAAGTGGTCATGATGGGAGCGTTTGAGAAAGCTCAAGCTGGCTGGGGCGATACCCAGCCAACGTGAAGGAGAAAGCCCTGGAAGCGCTCGAACAAGTCGGGCTAGCCCATAAGGCCAAAGCCTCCTTCGGCACCCTTTCTGGCGGAGAGGCCCAGCGGGCCTGATTGCCCGGGCAATCGTCGACGACCCGCGGATGCTGATCCTGGACGAGCCGACAGCGAACATCGACCCCAAGGCGGAAGCAGAGATCCACGAGCTGCTTCTCGAACTCAATAAGAACGATGACCATCCTGATGGTCACCCATGATCTCCAGACGATCGTCGACAAGGTCGGCAAGCTCCTCTGCGTCCAGAGCAAGGTCACCTGCACTGAAAGCAAAAGAGGTCTGCGAGCATTTTGCCCTCGGTCTCTACCATACCCCTCTCACCTCCAAAGACCATTTTTCCCTTAAAAACCGATGCTCAACTTTTTTTCCGCCCTCTCACGAAAACCCCTTCCTCCTCATGGCCATGCAGCCGGCTTTGCCGCCTCCTTTGCAAGCGGGATCATCGGCTCTTATGTCGTCGTCAAGAGGATCGTCTCGATGAGCGGGAGCATCGCCCACTCTGTCCTGGGGGGGATGGGGTCTGCCTATGGCTGCGCAGGACCTATGGACTCGGATTTTCTCACCCCCCTGCAAGGAGCGCTGGCAGCAGGACTCCTCTCCGCCCTGCTCATGGGATGGATCCATCTGAAATATAAAGAAAGGGAAGACACGGTGATCGCCGCCATCTGGGCGACAGGGATGTCGATCGGGGTGATTTTTATCGCCCTCACCCCGGGATACAATGTCGAACTGATGAATTTTCTATTTGGAAATATTCTATGGGTCAGCCACAGCGATATTGCGCTGCTGCTGGCCTGGATGTGTTGATAGCGGTAGCGTCGCGCTGTTCTATCGGAGATTTTTGGCGATCTGCTTTGATGAGCAACAGGCTCTTTTGCAAAAGGTTCCCGTCCAGGCCCTCTACCTGCTTCTCCTATGCCTGGTGGCGATCGCCGTCGTCCTGCTGATCCAGGTGGTCGGAGCGATCCTGGTCATCACGATGCTTGCGATCCCTGCCGCCATCGCAGGGACGCTGACGCACACCCTCTCGCGAATGATGGGCATCGCGACCCTGCTGGGCGCGCTATTCACATTCCTGGGAATGTACGTTTCCTATGAGCTCAATTGGCCGCCGGGAGCGACAATCTCCCTCGTCGCGGCCATCTTCTATTGCTTTGAGCCTTCTTCGCAGAAAAGCTAGTTACATTGGCAGTAGCGGTCCCAGAAACTCTTCCAGGCGCTCTGCTTTTCTGTGAGATTTTTCTCCCCTTTCTTCATTTTAGGCTGTTCTTTTGTGGCTTTATGGTTTCTTCGGCTTTACGCATGACCATCTCCTCTAAATTTAATAATGCTGATGGATTTTAATATCTTCCGGACGCACAGCGGTAACTCCGCTGGACGCCTCTTTAACATCATCTTGCAACGAGGGGATGAGCTGTTTTTCGGTGGTTCTTCAACGTCACTTTCGAGGCCTTGCGCTTGTTCAGTCTTTTATTGAACGGTTTCATCCATGCCCTCCAGGGGACAAGATCAGCCTATGAACTTCATCTTAATTATTAATAATAATTATAATTTATTATTAATCATTAATTTAAAATAATTTAAACAATAAGTGATATAAAAATTTAACTACTCGAACAATGAAAAACCGGAAATAGCAGAAAAAAAGTACCAGGTGAATGCCGCCTAGGAAGCACAATGATTTTTGGATTTGACTTTGAATCGAATAATCTCCTATCATCCTTCTGTTTCCTCTCCAGGAAGTGTTATGCCTATGCACTATCCGTACCACACGCGAGAACTTTCAGGAGGTCAAATGTACGCGATTATCGAAACCGGCGGAAAACAATACCGAGTTGAAAAAGGCGATATCATCGATGTCGAACTTCTCGATGCGAAAGCAGGTGAAAAAGTAGAATTTAAAAATGTACTCTTCATCAACAATGCAGGGCGCAGTCAAGATCGGCAACCCCAACATCGCAAAGTCTGCGGTCCATGGGCGAGCTGGTCGCAAGAAGTCAAAGGTCCAAAAGTGATCGCCTTCAAATACAAGAAGCGCAAGCCTTTCCGCCGCAAAGTCGGACACCGCCAACGCTATTCACGCGTAAAAATCACAGAGATTATAGGCTAAGGAGTTTGCTACTATGGCACATAAGAAAGGTCAGGGATCGACCCGCAACGGACGCGATTCGAAAGCTCAGCGCCTAGGAATCAAAGCCACAGGCGGACAATTTGTCACAACAGGAAGCATTATTGTCAGACAACGCGGCACCAAATGGCGCCCATGTAAAAATGTCGGCATCGGCCGCGATGACAGTCTCTATGCTCTCATAGACGGCATCGTCACCTATCGCAAGAACCGACCGCACTTACGTCTCCGTACTTCCGCAAGCCTTAAGGCAAAGCCTTTAAGTTTTAGCATACCGCCCCTGATTTAAGAGAATTTCTGAGAACAGGGGCGTTTTATTTAAAGAGGCAGTTGCAAGTCCTCAAGACACGGTAAAAAAATGTTTGTCGATTCAGTTAAAATCACTCTGCGCGCAGGTAAAGGCGGCAATGGCGTTGTCGCTTGGAGAAGGGAAAAATACATCCCCAAAGGCGGCCCAGCAGGAGGCAACGGGGGAAAAGGAGGATCGATCCTCTTAAAAACCGATAGCCATGTCCTATCCCTGGAAG
>CAVWEK010000006.1:0-37016 GCA_963753945.1 uncultured Acidobacteriota bacterium
GGCTAGATCGTTTCCAATATTGGCCACCCGAATATCGCCTGAGATCGCTTGAGAATAGTAGTTGGGATGGCCGATCTGAGCAAAGTTGTCAACGTTCATCCCCCCCGTCAGGGTGATGCTGGAGCCGGGCGCGCCGCTGATCAGGATGTTGCCGGAGGAGAATGTGGGCGTTTGGGACTGCCCTCCCATTCCCAATCAGCGCATAAGCCCCCGTGACACCCGATGCCGTCGACCCGGTTAGAATGAGGTTCCCTCCAAAGGAGTTAATATTGACATTGATTCCCGCAGTCCCCAGGTAGCTCCCGCCAATTTGTGCAAAGGCATCATTCCCTCCCCCTGCCGTTAAAACGATATCATTGCCAACGCTCACATTGATGTTGCCGGTTGCCGTTGTCGCGCTCGCAATGCTGAAAGCACCCGTGCCGCCGCTGAGGATTAAATTTTTTCCTACCTCCAGATTGACGTCATTAAATGCCTCGATTATAGCTGCATTCGGAGTGGCCAACATGGAATCGCCCGTCCCGCCCTGCAGGATCAAATTCCCCCCAATCTTTAGATACATCGGAGTAGGTGTTGAGTTGGTAATCCCCGAAACGATGCTCGCAGCCGTCGACTCAACCATCGAACCCATCCCCCGGTGAGGATACAGTCCTGGGCCACAAAGAGGTTGAGATCCTGAAAAGAAATGACCTCAACAAAATCCGCATTGCCTGTCAGGAATAAATTCCCCGCCTGGGCCTGCAGCCCGAGAGATTTTGTAGATATCCCACCGATCTGAATGCCCGATCCGTTGCTTCCAGCGCTCCCGGCAAGGAAAGAGATGTCCCCCTGATTTGAGGTGATGCCAAGGGTTTTCCCAGTAAGGGTAATTCCCGAGTTGCTTCCCGATCCCCCTGACAGGTGATGTCATCCAAGGCCACCACAGTCAAATTGTTGGGTGCAACAAAACTGGCCCCATTGACAAGAGAGATGCTCCCCTGGCTGGACACGACGCTGAGCGATCCCAAAGGATTGGTGCTCCCGCGTTGAAGTTGACCTGAGAAGCACCCGCTACGCCCTGGAGGGCGATGTCGCCCATCGCCTCAACAGTCATGTTATTCGACGCCTGAACAGTGACGTTATTGCCAGCCGCGCCCGACTGAGTGGAGATGCTCCCTCCTGCCCGAATGAGAACATCCTGACCATACACACCGACAAACTCCTGACTGGCGGTCAGGTTCACATCCCGGCCGGCCTGAAGCGTTGTATTGCCGAGTATTATTTATCCACGAGCTGGTCGATGGCGGCGAGGCTAAACTGAGGAAGTTGATGTCTCTGCCTGCATTGGCGACAAACTCCCCTGTACCACTATTGGTGAAGTTGTCATAGGTCGCTCCCATGTTGAAGTCGCGGTAGGCGTTGATCGTCAGGCTCGTCGTAGAACTCGGATTGGTCACATTGGCGCCATCTTCCCAAATGATATCCCCCCCTCCGGATGCGGGAGTGACCGTGTCCGGCAGCGTCTGGACGGTGACATTGGAAGTCATCAAGGCATTTTGAAGGTCAATGTTGTTTAGATTCGAGACAGGGACCTGAGCATCAGGCTCAAAGAGCGGGGCGGCGCTCACATTCAACGTCCCGGCTGTAGAGATCGTCAAATCGGTCGGGTCGAGCAGAAGCGTTCCCACCTTGCCCTGAGGCGCAGTCAGATCCGCCCTCCCTTTGAAATCGAGAAGCCGTTTTCCAGAGACCTCGGCCAGCCCCCCGTCTCCTGTCGCCTCTCCCCCTATGGCCTCAATCTTCCCATAGAAGTGGGTGTTCCCATCCGCCCAAACGATCACCTTCCCCGCATCGCCGCTTTTCAGCGCACTTGCGCTCAGCAGCGCATCCTTGCCCACATAGGTAGATTGCGCATTCAGGACCTCAGGGTTTTTCCCCTGGAAATCCCCCCCGATGAGCAGGGTTCCGCCGCCGCCCTCTCCCGACACATCGACAAACCCAGTCTCCGACACATTCACCTGCCGGCCCAAAAGATGGACCTGGCCGCCTGAGCCGTCGGCATTTTTTGCAGTAATCTGGCCCGTGTGGGAGGTGGTGCCCCCTTCAGCGACCAGGAGGACCCTTCCCCCCTTCTCGACAACCCCCAGCGCCTGCACCGACCCTGTGTGGTTGATCGCCATCGCGTAGACGTTGCCATCCGCTTTCAGCTCAGCGCGGACAGCTTCGATGTGCCCGCTGTTCTCGACACCGGTCCCCTTCTGCACCCCGCCCTCTTTCTTCAGGTGGACTGCAATGGTCTCCTCGCCGTCGAGCTTCAGCAGCACATTGCTTTCCGCTGCCATCGCAACAGTGCCCTGAGGTGCAGTGATCGTCCCCTGGTTGTCCACAAAATGGCCCATTAAGACCACATCCCCCGAAGAGGCTTCAATGCGCCCCATATTCCTGATGGTCGCCGGGGAATTCCCCGAAAAGGGAAGCTCCCTCTTCTGCAGAAAATCCTTATCGAGCACATCGAGGCTCGATCCGACGAACCCCCCGACGTTGATCACCCCTTTGGGCCCTACGATGATCCCATGCGTGTTGATCAGATAAACGTTCCCATTGGCCTCAAGCCGCCCGTTCAGGTAGCTTTTGTTGCTCCCCGTGACCCGGTTCAAGACCGCAGCGTGCTTGCCCGGCTGCACAAATCGAATGCACTCCTTCTCTTTGATCGAAAAATCCCGCCAGTTCACAATCGTTTTATCCTGCACCTGGATCTGCAGGGTGCTCGGGTTCACCTGCGTCAGAGTAGCCTTTCCCGCCGCGACGACAGCGTCCTGAGGCTGAGACCATAGGAGACTTCCCGATGAAGTGAGGCAAAACGCAGTAAAAACGTACCGCCAGGATCTGTTCATCAATTGATCCCATTGTGGATATGGCATCTTTCCCTTCATCGTAGGTCCCCTATAAATAATTCATGCGGGCATGTTTATTGCCCTTTTTGGAACCTAGCGGTTTTGGAGAGATTTTTCAAGAAATTTATTTGATGATTAGCGCCCGCTGCAGGAAATTAACCCGCATAACGTCGTAGACTTTCCCCCCAGATGGCTTCTGACTGTATCCGCTGACCACAATCTTAAGCCCTGGGTAGGTGTTGATGGGGGAGGGAGAGGTTCTCTGGTCAGATCAAACTCTTTCCAAAGTCGCGCTGGATGATGAGTTCTTCATACATGTTGCCCTGGTAGGGCTGATAGGGCCCTTGCCCCTGGGCGATGGAGACCTCTTGCTCAGAGTCCCAGAGTAAAGTAACGGTAACCGTCGCGATGCATCCACTCCGCCGCGTGTGCAGGGCCCGCTCCTGGCGTCCTCATCGGAGGTCTCCTCCATCTCGATGTAAATGACAGAGTCCCTGATTCTCTGCGAGCTTGTTATCGACAAATTGCTCCGGCACATCCGCCGACAATGTGTTTAGAATGATAATGTTAAAAACAAAAAACAGAATAATTCTAACCATGAGATCCGCTTAATCTTTATATATAACTTTAAATTAACACATAAACTAAATTTTAAGAAGTTAATTTTATTAGAACAAAGATACTCTACGAAAATCGGAAGACCTCTTTGAGGATCTCAAGGCATAATTTTGAGGTGGCCTCCTCTTTATCCAGGGAGGGATTGAACTAGACGAGTTCGAACGCCTTTAAGCGGGGATCGGTGCAAAACAGAGGCAGTCCCTCCAGCAATTCTCGTGCCAAAGCCCGCCCGGCGCCGGGCTTCCCACTCCAGGGGCCTCTGTTGGGTCGACCACATCGACATCGAGGCTCACTCCATAGCCACAGGTGTGCGCTGCAACGTGCTCAATCGCCTCCTGTAGCACGGTGGAAAATCCCCGCTGCCGGACCTCATCTATGAAGTACTACTTGAAGCTTCTCCAAAAGCCTGACCTCCTCCTCTTCGAAAGAGCGGAGTAGCCGATGAGGCAGAGATTTTCCGGTTTTAAAATGGGCGAGGAGCGCATGAGCTGGGCTAGCCCTCTCTCACCAAACCCAAGGAGAGCGGCAAGGGGCATCCCGTGCCAGGCCCCGGACGGCGTCGTCTCGGGCGTGTGGGCATCCATGTGGGCGTCGATCCAGATGAGCCCAAAGTCGCTAGCGTCTTTTGCGGAGCAAAACTGACCTACGCCGTTCCACGTTCCGACGGCCAGGCTGTGGTCGCCTCCGACGACAACGGGGAACCTCCCCTTTTGTAGCGCGGCAAAGACCTCGTCAGCCAGACGGTGGTTGATCGCCGTGACGAGAGAGAAGCGCCTCAGGGAGAGAGACGCCCCTTCGCTGGCGCGGAGGGAGGGGTAAAGGGTTTCCGCTGTAAAAAGAGAAGGATCCCTGTTTCCCCATGGCTGAAGCGAACATAACTCTTTGAGACGCTCCGGTCCCTCTTCGCACGATCTGACCTGGGCCCCCCACCCTGAAGCCGCTCCAATCCACCCGAAATGCCGCTCTTCCATCTTCACCAGGGGTCTAAATGATTACAGAGGTTTCTGCTTTGACGGCATTGACAAAGCAGCGGACATGATCGACAGGAATATCGGGGGTGACCCCGTGGCCGAGGTTGACGATGTAGCCCCTCTCCTCTCTCATCGAGGCGAGACCTCTCTCACTCCGGCTTCAATCTCTGCCGGCGCACGTTTTAAAAACTCCGGGTCGAAGTTCCCCTGCACGGCGATCCCCTGCGGTACGATCTGGCGCAGCTCCTTCATCGGGCGGTGCCAGTGAAAGCTGATCCGGCGGCCGGAGGGAGGCAAGGGCCTCTGCACGCAGCGAGGAGCCGCGGCAAAAGAGGAGCACGGGCACCCCCGTCTCTCTCAGAGCATCGAACGATCTGCTGCAGGTAGTGGGCGCTGAAAGCGGAGAACTGTGCGTCGTCGAGGATGTTTGCCCAGGAGTCGAACACCTGCAGGGCTTGCACGCCGGCTTTGACCTGGGCTTTGAGGTAAGCGATCGTCGCCTATGTGATCTTTGAGAGGAGCAGGTGGAAAGAGGCGGGGTCCTCCCGCATCCACCTGTGGGTCCGCTCAAAAGCGGTCTTACTGGAGGAGTCGATGAAGTAGCTTGCCACCGTGAAGGGGCGCCGCAGAAGCCAATGAGGGGCACATCGAGGCCCGGCCGCAAAAGAGAGATCGTTTCGAAGACGTAGTGCAAAGCCTCCTCCACAGGAAGGGGGGCGAGCTTTCTGACCTGCTCCGCGGTATGGATCGGGGGACTGATCTGGGGCCCTCCTTGTGTCCGGAAAGTCGACAGTGAGTCCCAAGACCTTCAGCAATCACAAGGATATCGGAGAAAAGGATCGCCGCATCGACGCCCAATGCTCGAGAGGCTGGCGGGTGACCTCCGCTGCGAGCTCGGGGTCGTGGAACAGTCTTCTAAGGGAGTGCTTTTCTCGCAGCGCAGGTACTCGGGCATATAGCGCCCCGCCTGGCGCATGAGCCAGACAGGCGGGCGGGGAACGCTCTTCACAGCTGAGCGCTCTTAAGAAAGAGATCTTTCATGAAAGCAGTCTATCCATAATCGCATCGACGGTAAAGCCGAATTCAGCCGCGAGATCGCTCTGCGGAGCAGACTCGCCATAGGTCTCGATGCTGATCGAAATCCCTTCACGGACCAATCCATTTCGCCCATCCGAAGCTGACTCCCGCTTCGATGCTGACGCGTTTTCCAGATCTCCCACCGACGACACTGCGTTTGTACTCGTCGCTCTGCTCTTCGAAGAGCTCCCAGCAGGGCATCGAGACGACGCGCACCGCTTTGCCGATTTTTTCAAGGGCGCTAGCGACATCGAGCGCAAGAGAGACCTCTGATCCTGTCGCAATCAGAGTAAAGTCGGGCTTGGCCGTTTCTTTCTTGACGATGTAGGCGCCTTTGCCCATCCCTTGGTCGTAAGGGACATTGCACCGGCAAGATCGGGGAGATTTTGGCGCGAAAGGACGAGCGCCGTCGGGCCGCGGTAGCGCAGGGCGGCGATCCACGCCATCTTCACCTCATGGGTGTCTGCAGGGCGGATCACATGCAGGTTGGGCATCGCGCGCAGCGCAGCGCAAGTGCTCGATCGGCTGGTGCGTGGGGCCATCTTCCCCGAGGAAAATCGAATCGTGGGTGAACTGGTAGATCACCTGGATTTTGGAGAGAGCCGCAAGGCGGATCGCGTTGCGCATGTAATCGGAAAAGGTGAGAAACGTCCCGATGTAAGGGAACGATCATATCGGTCTGCGGCAAGTCCGGTCGCCAGCGTCGCCATGCCAAATTCGCGCACGCCGTACTTGATGTTGCGCCCGCTGAAATTGCCCTTGGCGAGATGAGCGGAAATTTTTTCATCATCGTCATATCGGAGCCGGAAAGGTCGGCAGATCCGCCGATACAGCTGCGGCAGCAAGTTCGCCAAGAGCGTTCAGAACGACTTGGGAAGAGCTGCGCGTTGCCATCGGGCTCTTGATCTCGAGCATTTTCAGCCGGGCCTTCCAGATCATCGGGCATCTTCTTCTCGACCATCTGCATGAAGGTCTTCGGCCAGGTCGGGCTTCGCTTCGGCGAAGCGGCGGAACATCTCTTTCCATTTCTGCTCGAGGGCGGCATCTTTGGCCAGCTTCTGCTCGAAGAAAGTTGTAGACCGACTGGGGCACGTAAAACTCCTCTTCGGGAAGCCCCAGCGCCTTTTTCGTCGCCTCGACCTCCTCTGCTCCGAGTGGGGAGCCGTGCACTTTGTGGGTCCCTGCCTTGTTCGGAGAGCCCTTGCCGATGATCGTGTGCATAATCACGATCAGCCGGCTTCGTCTGATGCTCGCGGATATGGGAAAAGATCCTGCTCCATCTCATCGAAATCGTAGCCATCGAGCTCGAACACATCCCAGCCATAGGCGAGATAGCGGAGTCTTGGTGTCTTCCGAACACGACTCGGCGAGGAAGCCCATCGAGGGTCACTTTATTCGCATCGTAGATCAGGACGAGATTGTCGAGCCCAGGTGCCCTGCGAGCGACGACGCTTCCGCGGAGACCCCTTCCATGATGCAGCCATCGCCTGCCAGGCAATAGACCTTGCTGTTAAAGAGGGGGAAATCTTCGCGTGTTGAAGCGGGCCGCGAGCATCTTCAGTCCCAGCGCCTGACCGACGGCAGTTGCCCACGCCTTGTCCCAGAGGGCCGGTCGTCGCCTCGACGCCCTTCGGTAATATGGAATTCGGGGTGGCCAGGCGTCTTAGAGTGGAGCTGGCGGAACCGTTTGATCTCATCCATCGAAAGCTCAAAGCCCGAGAGGTGCAGAAGCGAGTAGAGGAGCATCGAGCCATGGCCGGCGGAGAGGATGAAGCGGTCGCGGTTGAGCCATTTGGGGTTTTTGGGGTTGTGACGCAGCAGGACTCCGTACAGATAGGCGCCGAATTCCGCGCATCCCATCGGAAGCCCCGGGTGGCCGGAATTGGCTTTCTGGACGGCCTCCATCGAAAGTTCCCGGATCGTCATTGGCGATTTTGCTCAGCTGTTTCTTCAACTCTGCATCCATGCAAAAAACTCCTGTTAAAGAAGGAATCATACAGACAAACAGGAATATTTAGAAAGCACTTCCCTCGCAGACTATAGACAATCTCGCTCCTCATGTGGTATGCTCTCCCCTCATCCACATTTTTCAGGAAATAAGCGTATGCTTTCACAAGAGATCCGCCGCAATTTTCTAAAATATTTTAAAGAAACGGCCACGCCGTCGTCCCCTCCTCCCCCGTCGTCCCCCACGACGACCCCACCCTCCTCTTCACCAACGCAGGGATGAACCAGTTCAAAGATGTTTTTCTGGGCAAAAGCCAGCGCGACTACACGCGCGCGGCCACCTCGCAAAAATGCATCCGCGTCGGCGGCAAGCACAACGACCTCGACAACGTCGGCCACACCGCGCGCCACCTCACCTTCTTTGAGATGCTCGGCAACTTCTCCTTCGGCGACTACTTCAAAAAAGAAGCGATCGACTACGCCTGGGAAGTGACCACACAAGTTTTCGGCTTCGACCCCGAGCGAAGTCTGGGTCACCGTCTTCCGCGAAGACGACGAGGCGTTCGAGCTCTGGAAAAAGATCGTCCCTGAAAAACGGATCGTCCGCATGGGCGAAAAAGACAACTTCTGGGCGATGGGCGACACCGGCCCCTGCGGCCCCTGCTCCGAACTCTACTACGACCGGGGCGACAGAATATGGCCCTGCCGCAACTCCCAAAGAGGATGCTCGACGGCGACGCGCTACCTGGAGTTCTGGAACCTCGTCTTCATGCAGTTCAACCGCGACGCTCGACGGCAAGATGGACCCCCTGCCCAAACAATCGATCGACACAGGCGCTGGTCTTGAGCGCGTCAGCCTGCCTTCAAGACTGGACGTCGACACCGTCTTTGAAACCGATATCTTCCGCGAGCCTCATCGCCCAGATCGAACACGTCAGCGGCAAAAAATACGACCCCGATGACCCCCATCTCGCCCCCGCCTTCCACGTGATCGCCGACCATATCCGCTCCTCTCCTTTGCGATGGCCGATGGCGCGCAGCCAAGCAATGTCGAACGAGGCTACATCCTGCGCAAACTGCTGCGCCGCGCTGTGCGCTACGGCCGCATGCTCGGCATGCAGGAGCCCTTCCTCGCCAAAGTCCTCCCACGCCTCATCGAAACGATGGGCCCCGACTACCACGAGCTCGTCGCTCGCCAAGGCGCGATCGCCGAAATCCTCACCCTCGAAGAAGAGGCCTTCATCCGCACGCTCAAGCGCGGCGGCAAATCTGAACACCAGTCATCGAAAAGGCGCAAAAAAGCGCACACAAACAGATCTCCGGCGAAGATGCGTTCAAGCTCAAAGACACCTATGGCTTTCCCCTCGAAGAGATCCTGCTCATCGCCAAAGATACCGGCCTCAGGTCAACCTCGAGGCTTACAAGCTCCTCGAAGAGCAGGCCAAAGAGCGCTCGCGCAGCGCCCAGACGGTCCAGCACCAGGAGGTCGAAGAGAACGTCTTTCAAGGACTACGTCGCAAAGCATGGCGCTTGCGCATTCGTCGGCTATGACAGAACGAGCGCCGAAGGGAAGGTCATCGCCCTCGTCGTCGACGGCAAATTTGTCGATGCGCATGGAAGAGGGACAGGAAGGGCATGGTGATCCTCGACAAGACCCCTTTCTACGCCGAAAAAGGGGGACAGGTCGGCGACACCGGCGACCTTCTCACGACGCCAAGCGCATTTCAGCGTTCCGACTGCACAAGCCCCCTATTCCGGCGTGATCGCCCATCATCGGCAAACTCGACAAAGGGACTCTCAAACGTCGGCAGACCGTCACCGCCGACGTCGATACCGAGCGGCGCCAGAAGATCGCCAACAACCACACCGCCACCCACCTTCTGCACTGGGCGCTGCAGCAAGTGCTCGGCGACCACATCCGCCAGGCAGGATCTCTCGTCGACGCCTACCGCCTGCGCTTTGACTTCAGCCACCACAAAGCGCTCACCAAAGACGAGATCCGCCAGATCGAGACGGCTCGTCAACGAAAAGATCCGCGAAAACACTGCCTGTCAAAGCCTATGAGCTCTCCTACGATGAGGCCCAAAAGCGCCACGACATCAAGCAGTTCTTCGGCGAAAAATATGGCGCCAAAGTCCGCGTGATCGACATCGACTACTCCAAAGAGCTCTGCGGCGGAACCCACACGCGCAACGTCGGCACCATCGGCTATTTCCGCATCGCCAAAGAGGGCAGCATCGCCTCCGGCGTGCGCCGCATCGAGGCTGTCACAGGCAGCGAAGCGGAAGCGCTTCGCCTACGAGAATGAGGACTTCGCCGAGCAAGCCGCAGAGACTCCTCAAAGTCGCTCCTCCAAACTCCTGGAGCGAACAGCCAGCCCTCATCGAAGAGAACAAAGCAGCTCGCCTCCGAGCTCAAAGAGCTTCAGGAAAGGCTCCCTCAAGCAGCTCGCCAAAGAACTCCTCGCCAAGAGCCCAAAAAGCAGGGGCCCATCCCCTCATCGCCGAAGTCGTTACCGTCGACTCTGAACCTCCTCCCCGAACTCGTCGAAGATCTGATCAACTCGATGCGCATCGGGCGTCATCGTCCTCGGCATGAAAGGCGAAGGCCGCTGCCAGCTCATCGTGCGCGTCTCCTCCGACCTCTGCCAGAAAGGGAGTCCAGGCCGTGCAGCTCATCAAAGAGATCGCGCCCAGCAGTCGGCGGAAGCGGCGGCGGCAAGGCGGAATCGGCCCAGGCAGGCGGAAAAAATCCAGAAGGGCTGCCAAGAAGCCTTGGACAAGGCAAAACAATGGCTCGCCGCAAAGAACTCAGTGAGCCAGACGCTTCTTAAAAGCCCTAGCCTCCAGCAGTTCCTCGAGATCGTCCAGAAGGAACCCTCCCTCTTGATCGAAGAGCTATGGGAAGGCGCCAAAGCCGCTTTGATCTGGCTGATCGCGCAGCGCTACCAACAAACACATCCTCGTCATCAGCGGCTCCGCCGACGACCGCCTCTACGAAGATTTCAGTTTCTTTCCCTTCCCGCCATCGTCGACTTCCCCTCCTGGGAAACACTCCCCGGCGAAGAGATCGCCCCCAGCCCCGACCTCGTCGGCAAACGGCTCGCAAGTCCTCCACTCGCTCATCAACAACCCAAAACCCCACGTCATCCTTGCCCCGCTGCAGGCCGTACTGCAAAAACTCCCCTCACAAAAAAATCTCAAACCCCTTACGCAGCTCTGGAAAAAAGGATCAACAGTCTCCTTTCGCCGCATTGCCCGACACTCCTCGCCGACCTCGGCTACCGCAGAGCGCCCGTCGTCTCCGACAAAGGGGAATTCGCCCTGCGCGGCGGCATCGTCGACATCTTTCCCCTCTCCTCCCCCGATCCCTACCGGGTCGAATTTTTCGGCGATGAGATCGAAGAGATCCGCACCTTCGATCCCATCTCCCAAAAATCGATCGCACAAAGTCGAAGAGTTCTTCCTCTCCCCCGCCTCTGAGCTCGCCCTGTTCCAAAAGGAAAAAGACCTCTGCTACGCTCCTCGACTACTCGGCGAAGACACTATCGTCATCTTCGACGATCTGCTCGCCATCGAAGACCGCTGGGTCGCCCTTAAAACCCTCCCCGGCGTCCAAAGCCCCCTTTTCTCCACTTTCGAAGACTTTCTCAGACAGACGGAAACCTTCCCGCCTATTTTGGACCGCCCAGCGGATGGAAGAGCTCTCCGATGTCCAGATCGAGAAAAAAGTCGGCCGCGCGTTTTACAGCGGCAAAGCCCCCTGCAGCCGCTCGCATTTCCAGATCCTCGGCACACGACTTTCACAGCAAACGCTGGCTGCATCCCTTCATCCCCGTCACCGATTTCTTCTCCCTCTCGGAAAACAAGGCTGCCGCCACCCAAGAAGAAATCCTCCACGCCTTAAACCGCCATGCAAAATCAGCCCTCGACGTCCATTTCATCTGCTCCACCGAAGCCGAGAGAGCAACGCCTTCGTAGAAAAACTCAAAACCGATGAGATCTCCCTCCCCGAACATACCCACTATCACCTCGGCTATCTCTCGAGCGGCTTTGTCCTCGAAGACGCCCAGCTTGCCCTCATCCCGATGACCGAACTCAACCACCGCTTCAAGCCCCGCCGGCAAAAATGGCGCAACACCTACCACACTCCCGCCTCCGATTTCCATGAGCTCGCCCCCGGAGACGTCGTCGTCCACTTCCACAACGGGATCGCCAAATATCCTCGGCATCGAAAAACGCCCCAACCACGTCGGCGCGCTCACCGAGTTCATGGTCCTCGAATACGCCGAGAGCAGCAAACTCTACGTCCCCGTCTCCCAGTCCCATCTCGTCAGCCGCTACATCGGCGCCAAAGAAGAGATCCCCATATTAAGCCAACTCGGCTCCAACCGCTGGCAGAAAACGCGCACGCTGCCCAGCAGGCGATCATCGGCTACGCCGACCAGCTGCTCCGCATGTACGCCGAGCGCGCCGTCCACGGCGGCTATCGCTTTCCGCCCGACTCCGATGAGATGGAATCTCTTCGAGCGCGATTTTCCCTTCGTCGAAACGGAAGATCAGATCAGTGCCATCGCCGCCATCAAACAAGACATGCAGTCGACAAAAGCGATGGACCGGCTCATCTGCGGCGATGTCGGCTACGGAAAAACAGAAGTGGCCATGCGCGCCGCATTCAAAGCCGTCGTCGATGGAAAAAAACAAGTCGCCGTCCTCGTGCCCACCACCGTCCTCGCCATGCAGCACTATGAGACATTTTGCGCCCGCATGGCCAATTTCCCGATCAACATCGGCGTCCTCTCCCGCTTCCGCACGCCAAAAGAGATCAAAGAGACACTCGAAAAAGCCACAGAGGGCAAAATCGACATCCTCATCGGCACCCACCGCATCATCAGCAAAGATGTCGACTTCAAAGACCTCGGGCTCATCATCATCGATGAAGAGCAGCGCTTCGGCGTCCGCGCCAAAGAACACCTCAAAAGAATCAAAATCGGCGTCGACTGCATCACCCTTTCCGCCACGCCGATCCCGCGCACCCTCTATATGTCGCTCATCGGCGCCAAAGAGATCTCCGTCATCAACACTCCTCCGCAAGACCGCCTGCCCATCAAATCGATCATCTCCGAGCGCGATCACCGAACTCATCAAGAACGCCCTCCTGCGCGAACTCTCCCGCGATGGACAGGCCTACTTCATCCACAACCGCGTCGAAACGATTTTCCGCATCGCCGAAGAGATCCAAAAACTGCTCCCCGAAGCCCGCATCGTCACCGGCCACGGCCAGATGTCCGCCGATGAGCTCGACTCCGTCTTCCACGCCTTTAAAAGCGGCCAGGCCGACATCCTCGTCGCCACCACCATCGTCGAAAACGGGATCGACATCCCCAACGCCAACACGATCCTGATCGACCGCGCCGACACATTTGGCCTTGCCGACCTCTACCAGATGCGCGGCCGCGTCGGCCGATGGAACCGCCCCGCCTACGCCTACTTCCTCGTCCCCAAACATGCGCGAGCTTCCCGAACTCACCCGCCGCCGCCTCCATGCCCTCGCCGAAGTCCTCCGGCTTTGGCGCCGGCATGAAAATCGCCATGCGCGATTTCGAGATCCGCGGCGCCGGCGACATCCTCGGCACCCAGCAGTCAGGCCAGATCTCCTCCATCGGCTTCCACCTCTACTGCAAACTGCTCAAAAGAGCCATCGATGCCCTCAAACAAAACAGCTCTCCCTCCTTCACCGAGACCAAGATGGAATTCTCCTTCGACGCCTGCCTTCCCGAAGACTACATCAACGAAACATCTTTGCGCATGGAGATCTACCACCGCCTCGGCGAAGCGAGCGAGCTTCGAAGAGGTCGATGCGATCCTCTCCGAGCTCAAAGACCGCTTCGGCCCTTATCCTCCCCAAGTGCTCTGGCTCTACCACCTCACACGCCTGCGCCTCTTCGCCTCCGCGCACCACTTCACCTTCCTCAAATTTGAAAACCTCACCTTCACGGCCGAGCGAGCAAAGCGGCAAAAGTCCTCGTCAAAAAGACCCTTGTCCTCCCCCGCACAAAAAACCCGACGAGCTGGAAAAGCTGGTCATCGCGGCCCTGAAAGAAAACTTCAAGTTGAAAAATTGATTTGTTAGGCCATTAATTTTCTAAGGATCGGAACACTAAAGAAAAAGCTATGAAAATCGTTGTGTTGGATGGACAGTTACTAAACCCGGGCGATTTGAGCTGGGAAAAACTCCGCTCCCTGGGAGTTTGTGAAATTTACGAAAGAACCCCGCCCGAACTGTTTTTAGAAAGGTGCCGGGATGCCGATATCCTCATTACAAATAAAGTTCCCGTTACCAAAGAGCGTATTGATCAACTACCCAGACTAAGATATATCGGAGTCACAGCAACAGGTTACGATAACATCGATGTGCAAGCCGCGCAGGACAAAGGCATTATCGTCACGAATGTCCCCAACTACAGCACAGCATCTGTCGCTCAACATACCATCGCACTCCTGCTGGCGATCGTTAACACTGTCGACCTCCATCGTCAAGCTGTACAATCTGGAGAATGGGTACGTTCGCCCAGATTTTTGTTTTTGGAAAAAAAATTCCATCGATCTCGCTTCACTCACTTGGGGAATTATTGGATTTGGTGCCATTGGTCAATCCGTTGCCAAAATAGCGCAAGCGTTTGGGATGAGAGTATTGATATCCACCCGCACCCCAAACCATCCTGGTTGTGTCGATCTAAAAACACTTTTTCAGCAAAGCGACGTCATCAGCCTACATTGCCCCCTCACAAAAGACACCAGAGATTTGATCAATGAAAAAACGCTACATTTAATGAAACCCAATGCGATCATTTTGAACACTTCTCGCGGCGGGTTGGTGGATGAATACGCGCTGGCCAAAGCATTGAAAGAGAAAAGACTTTTAGCAGCAGGTCTCGATGTGCTTAAAACAGAACCCCCCCAACCTGATTGCCCCTTGTTGAACCTGGAAAACTGCATCATCACTCCGCATATCGCCTGGGCAAGCATCGATTCAAGGCGGCGTCTACTCTCCCTGGTCGTCGACAATGTTCGTAATTATCTATCTGGCAAGCCAAAAAATGTGGTTGTATGCCACAATCGCTGACCTTGTCAAATGGACCATTATTTTGTGGCAGGATTAAACAATCTTTCACTAGATTAAAACTATGAAACCACCCCTTTCCTTACATTTTCAGAACCGGTCCCCAAGGATTAGATTAGCGCAGATTGAGTTCATGAAACGCAACGATCAGGTCGTTGCCGTGAATACGGCCATCGGAAATGTGACATTACCCATGCATCCCTCCATGGTCAAACGGATGTTCTCTCTGGATGCTCCCGATAGCCCTTTTCACCAGGGCGTAGTGAAGTATTCAACGACGGTTGGTGAAACAGAAACAAATCAAGCCTTCTTGCATTTAATTGAGAGCAGCGGCTTTTCAACACATGGCCTGTATAGCCAAATTACCGATGGCGGCAGCCATGCCATGGAGTTAGCAATTCTTGGAGTATGCGGACCTGCTGGCACTGCCCTTGGCCCCTTATTGCTCATTGATCCTACCTACCTCCAATTATTCCTCAATGGCTAAACGCACAGGACGTTCAACCGTTGCTGTGACCCGGCACTTAGAGGAAAATGGGAAATTTACCTTGCCGAAGCTGGCATTGATTGAAAAGGTGATTCAAGACACACATCCAGCCGCCTTACTAGTCATCCCCTATGACAATCCTACCGGTCAATTTTTTCCTCAAAAAATACTCAATGAGCTCGGAGCACTCTGCGTAAAATATAATCTATGGATGCTCAGCGATGAGGCCTATCGCGAAGTGTTTTATACCCAAGGTCAAACGAGCAGCGTCTGGGGCATCACTGAAAAAGATGTGCCCGGCATTACGGGCCGGCGCATCAGCATCGAATCCGCCTCAAAAATATGGAATGCATGCGGCTTGCGGATCGGGGCGCTTGTAACGGATAACAACGAATTTCACCAAAAGGCTGTAGCTGAAAATACATCCAACTTATGCACCAATGTGATCGGCCAATATATTTTTGGCGCTCTTCTCCACGAATCCAAAGACCAACTCCAGGCTTGGTTTCAGCACCAACGAGCCTATTATCACCAGATTGCAACCACCCTTACCTCCGAGTCTGAAAAAGGAAGTACCCCAATTAATTGTTTCCACACCAGATGCAGCCCTATATTCCGTCATCGATGTGCGAAATATTTTTGGCGCAAATTTTGATGTCGCTGATTTTATCATGTTCTGCGCTCAAAAAGGGCAAGTATCGTCAAAAGGCGTTAAAAAGACCCTGCTGCTTGCTGCGATGGCTGATTTTTATTCCCCACGCCCGGTCAGCCAAACCCCGGCAAAACACAGATGCGCATTGCCTTCGTTGAACCGCCCGAGGTCATTGCCGAAGTGCCGAAACTATTCGCTCAGCTGGTACTCTGTTATAAAAGTTTTTACTGTTTGGGCTAGCGTGAAAGCTCCCGCGGTTGAGTTCCTGCAAGTGGGGCCATATTTGAAACATAGGCCCCACTTGCGGAAACTCAACCCCGGGGCTTTGACGCAGCCCAAACAGCAAAAACTTTCATAACAGAGTACTGGTGCGCGAATTCCAATCCTTGATTAAAAAGACAAAGACTTAACTGAAGCAGAGAAAAAAAATAACAGGATGAAAGGATGGTCAGGATGGGGAAAAAATGCTGCTTTGCAGCAGAAAAAATATCCTGACTATCCTGCCATCCTGTTATTTTTCTCTGCTTTGCTAGGGAACTTAGGACCCATGCCGATGTTGCGATGGTAAGCCCCTTTGATGTGTTTCTCCTGCATCCCCCGCGCCGTCTTCAGGATCATGACCCCCTTCTCACGTGGTCGCCCATGTACCGGTCGTAGACCATTCGGAACTCCGCTTGGTCTTCACTCCATCTGCATTCAAGGGGAGATCGGAGATCAGCAGCAGGGCCCCGAGCGTGAATTTGCGCTTGTAGCTCGCAGCGAAGAGCGTCGCGCACTCCATCTCGATCGCCTGCGCCTTCGTCGCCTTCAGCCGGCTCTTGAACTCCTCGTTGAACTCCCAAAAACGCATGTTCGTCGTGTACGTGATCCCGATGTGGTAGACCGCCTTTTGCAGCTCCAGCACCTCGGTCACCGCCTTCTGCATCAAAAAGTTCGACAGCGCCGGCACCTCCGGCGGAAAGTAAAAATCGGACGTCCCCTCGCCCCGGATGCTCGCCACCGGCACGAGGTAATCCCCCACCTGGTAGCGGCGGCGCAGCCCCCCGCACATCCCCAAAAGCAGACTGGTCTTGATCGGCAGAAAAGAACACAGATCGACGACCAGGGCCGCAGCCGGCGACCCGATCTTGAAGTCGAGGATGCTCACATCGTCTTTGGGAGAGTGGGCCACCTTGAACATCGACCCCTCGATCACCTGGATGCCGCGGCTCTTGGCGAAGTAGTCAACATAGCGCGGAAAGTTCGTCAGCAAAAGGTTGGTATGGAACTGGGAAATCTCGCATCCCGCATACCGTTCCAGCGTATCCCTTGCGAACTGCTCCTCTGTCACTGCCTCAGCCATAATCCTCTCCATTTTTGCCAATACTACTGCAAAACGCATGATTCTGCAACCCTGCAAAAACAAAAATTCACCAAAAGGGTTGCCTAAATTTAAAATACAGGTTTATGATCATCCTCCTCAACTTTAAACAGGAGAGCCAATCATGCTACCCGTACAACTCTCTACCAGCCTCGTTACCCAGACACCCTCTTTGATCCACAGAGGACTGAGCTACATCTACTCCAATCCCCTCCTCGGACGCATCTCGGCCAACTGGAAAACCCTTCTGATGGACAGCAGCACAGCCACCACCATCGGCTGCTTCGTTCTTTCTTTCTTAGGCGGAAATACCATCCTCCTCGCCACCTTTGGTTTTCTCGCGGTTGCCTCCGGCGTAGGGTCCTTCTATATGAGACGCTTTGCCGTCCTCTCCGACCTCGAGACTACAGCCCATGGTCTCAAACAGGCAAAAGAGCATTTCGAGGGGATCGCCAAAAACTTCGAGAAAGAAAACGTGCGCCTTTCCGAAGCCAACAAAGACCTCCAGAGAAATAACGATCAGTTCCGCACAAGCAATGCAACCCTCATCCAGACCAACACAAGCCTCGCCCTCCAGGTCACCCAGCTCCGCAATAGCGCCGAACAGATCTGCTCAGAGGTTGAGCGCTTCAAGGCAGAAAACTCGACGTTTAACGTCAACATCAGCGCCCTGGAAGACCAGCTCAGAAATTCGCGCGCCCTTTGCGAACAGATCGAAGCCCACCTCGCCTCCCAACAGCTTGGACTCGGAGATCAACTCAAAATCCTCGAAACCTACCTTTCCGAGCTGCGCCAAAGCGGAGCCGTCCACTCCCGGATCCAGGAACTCGCCACCCTGCAGCAGCAGGCAAAAACCGCCACCGGCGAACTCCATCAGATCCAGCTCCAGTATGCCTCCGAACGCAGCAAACTCGAATCGGTCCGCGAGTCCCTTGAAAAACTGGGCCACCAGTTCGATGAAGCCGTCCAGGCCGCAGCGCAGGATATGAGGATCAACAACGCAGAGTTCCGGCAAAACATAAGCGCCCTCGCTGCCGAACGGGACCGGCTCTACGGGATCTTAAACCCAAGAGGCTCCTTCAACCCCAGTCCCATCCATGTGGTGTGAAGGAAAATTTTCACAAGCTCTCCCCTTTCCCCTACGGCTAGTGGTCTTTCCCTAAAATCCTTTGCACTGGGACCGCGTGAAAGCTCCCGCGGTCCCAGTGCAAAGGATTTTAGGGAAAGACCACTAGGCTTGCTTTTTAAAGCCCGCCTCTCCAAAATTGCACATATCTATAGGAACAACGGATAAGGATTTCACCCATGGCACAGTACAGCACAGGCGACTGAGAGGCGGTTTAAAGTCGAAGTGGAGGGAGAACCCTACACAGTCGTCGGCAATGAATTTGTAAAACCCGGAAAAGGCCAGCCCTTCAACCGCATCAAATTAAAACATCTTATAACCGGAAGAGTCGTCGAAAGAACCTTCAAATCCGGTGAAAAACTCGACATCGCAGACGTCGAAGAGCACAAAATGCGCATGCTTTACAAAGAATCCGATGGCGTCGTCTTCATGGATGACAAAACATTCGAACAGATCAAAATCTCCAATATCCCTCATCGGAGATAAAGAACAATGGCTCATGGAAGAAGTTCTCTACGACGTTATTTTCTATAAAGGCCAGCCGATCGATGTCGTCCCTCCGACTTTCATGGAAATGAAGATCGTCGAGACGACCCCCGGCGCCAGAGGCGATACCTCCGGACGCGTCCTCAAAGCCGCTACCACCGAAAGCGGAGCCATCGTCCAGGTGCCTATCTTCATCGAAGAGGGAGAAAAAATTAAAGTGGATACCCGCACCGGTGAATACGTCTCTCGAGTCTAAGCTCACCTTAAAGATCCCCTTCCTCAAAGACCGCGCGCGCATGCTCCAAAAAGCGCGCGCCTTCTTTTAAGGAGCGCAGCGTCCTGGAAGTCGATTGTCCCGCCCTCTCCCGCTCCGCCCCCATCGACCTCCATATCGACGTCATGCAAGTGCCTTGAAACGGTCGCAGGCTACCTCCACACCTCCCCTGAATATGGCATGAAGCGCCTTCTCTCTGCCGGCATCGGAGACATCTACCAGATCGGCCATGTCTTCCGCGAAGGGGAGATCGGCCCCCTCCACAATCCTGAATTCACCATGGCCGAATGGTACCGCCTCGGATTCTCCTTCGAAGAGATGATCGAAGAGACCCTCGATTTCATCCAACTTTTCCTCGGCCCCCTTCCCTGAAAGGCCCTCTCCTACCGTGAAACCTTCCGTCATTACCTCGGCATCGATTACCTCACCGCCTCCCCCTCCGACCTCCTCGCTCTCGCCGCCACCCAACCACCTCGATCTTCCCCCCGACGCCCACAAACTGGGACAAAGACACCCTCCTCCAGCTCCTCGTCAGCTTCCTCATCGAGCCAAAACTCGGTGCAGACCACCTCTTCATCTTCACCCACTACCCCGCCTCCCAGGCCGCCCTCTCCAAAACCCTCCTTCTCCCCGATGGCGAAGGCGTCGCCTGCCGGTTCGAGGTCTACTATCAAAGGAATCGAACTGGCCAACGGCTACCACGAGCTCACCGACGCCAAAGAACAGAGAGACGCTGGAAATGGCTAATGCGGCCAGGGTAAAAGCCGGCAAAGATAGTCTCAAAATCGATGAGAATTTTTTGGAAGCCCTCGAAAGAGGCCTCCCCGACTGCTGCGGCGTCGCCGTCGGCTTCGACCGCCTCATGCAGCTCAAACACAACCTCGGTACCCTCGCCCCGATCCTTCCCCTCTCCTGGGACGAAGTCTAGTACGGTAAAAAGTATGCAGATTTTCCCCGGAATGTCCATTTTTTCTGGACATTCACAGGAAAACATGCATAATAGAGTTTATGAACTTTGAACTGTTTAGACGCCAAATTCAGATAGAAGTATTTGACTATCAGCTGCTTGCAAGCTACCTGAAAGATCTTCACAAACCGCGCGACAAGGTCTCGTCCTTAATCTCTGAAGGCAAGATAGTTAGGTTGAAAAAAGGGCTTTACATCTTCGGCGAGGACTGGCGGCGCTCCCCCTTAAGCCTGGAAATGGTCGCCAATCTACTCTACGGCCCCTCCTGCATCTCCTTTGAATATGCCCTCACCCACTATGGCCTTATCGCCGAAAGATCTGCCGTCATCACTTCCCTCGCCATCGGCGATAGCAAGACTTACCACACTCCCATTGGAACCTTTGAGTACCGGGCGATCGACCGGGAAAAATTCAAGGTCGGCATAGAATACAAGAGCCTCGGGAAGGAAGGGGGCTACTTCATCGCCTCCAGGGAAAAAGCCCTGGCCGATCTCGTCTATCGCACACCCGGGATCCGCACTCGGGAACAACTCCGCCATTACCTTTTTGAAGAAATGCGGGTCGATCAGACCCTCTTTCGCACTCTGGATTTTGGTAAAATGGAAGAGATCTCCGCAGCCTACAACAAAAAAAGCGTTACGCTATTGAGCAGGTTATGACAAGCACCATCGAAAGTTTACTGGAAAATTACAATCCCAGGACAAAAAACGAGTACGAAAATGCGATCCAGGAGATCATGCAGGAAATCGCCCTCCTGGGGCTATGGAGATCCAAATTTTTTGAACACGCCGCCTTCTACGGCGGAACTTCTCTTCGGATCCTGTATGGACTCAATCGGTTTAGCGAAGACCTCGATTTCTCCCTTCTCAAACCCGATCCCGCATTCAACCTCCTTCCCTTTTTAAAAGCCATCGAAGAGGAATTGGAAATCTCGGGGCTGAAAGTAGACGTCGAGCAGAAAGTCAAACACTCTGAAGGATCGATCCGATCCGCTTTTTTAAAAGCGGGAACTCTGGAGACATTCATTCGCATCGGCCTGGACGAGCCACTCAGAAGACATACCCAGTCGAATGAAGTCATCAAAATAAAGCTCGAAATCGATATCGATCCCCCGTCCGGATTTGCCACCGAAGTCCGGTATCTCACGAAGCCCATGCCCTTTTCCATCTGCACCTATGCGCCCCAGGATCTATTCGCAGGCAAAATGCATGCCGTCTTATGCCGCCCCTATAAAGTGCGCGTGAAAGGAAGAGATTGGTACGACCTCATCTGGTACGTTTCCAAAAGATTCCAGTTGAATCTCACCCATTTGGAGGCCCGTATGCGTCAAACCGGCCATTATTCTTCCGAAATACCCCTCACAGAAAAAGTCTTCCTCAAAATTCTGGAAGAAAAGATCCACGGACTCAACGTCTCTGCTGCAAAAGAAGACATCCGCAGATTCATCCCTGATCCCCGGGAATTGGACGGATGGTCGACCGGGTTTTTCTTGAGCCTTCTCCCCCAGATCCAGTTTTTTCCTTAAGCCCAGCCCTGCACGATCGGATACCTCCGCCCCACACGGAACGCCTTCCTGCTCACCCGGATCCCCGGAGCCCCCTGTCGCCGCTTATACTCCGCCCGATGGATCCTGCCCACCAGATCTACCGCCACTTCCAAAGGCACATCGTAGCGCCGCGCGATCTCCTCCGGAGAGAGGAACTCCTCGACATACCCCTGCAAAACCTTGTCAACAATCTCATAGGGAGGAAGCGTATCGCTGTCCTTCTGGTTGGGCCTCAGCTCCGCGGAGGGCACCTTGTCGATGATCGCCTGCGGGATCACCTCCCTCTCCCTGTTCAGCCACCGGCATAGCGTATAGACCTGCTGCTTGGTCACATCGGAGATCACACTCAAGCCCCCTGCCATGTCACCATACAGCGTGCAGTAGCCCATCGCCATCTCACTCTTGTTCCCCGTGCTCAGCACAATGTGCCCCAGCTTGTTTGAGATCGCCATCAAGATCGTCCCTCGGATCCTCGCCTGCAGATTTTCCTCCGTCACATCGGGCTTTTTCCCCTCAAAGAACGGCTCCAAAAGTTCCAGATAAGCCCCGAACGGCCCTTCGATCGGGATCGTGCGCAGCGCGATCCCCAGATGCGCCCCCAGCTCCTCCGCGTCGCTAAGACTGCCCGGCGTACTGTAGCGCGACGGCATCATGATCCCCAGCACATTCTCCTTGCCCAAAGCATCCACCGCAATGCACGCCACCAGCGCAGAGTCGACTCCCCCCGACAATCCCAAACACCCCTTCTTAAATCCCTGCTTGTGCAGGTAGTCCCGCACCCCCAGCACCAGCGCTTGGTAGAGATCGCTGATCGGATCGTAGGAAAACGGAGAGGGGCAGGCCTTTGCCTCGAGATCGATGATCATATCATCCTCTTCAAACCCCTTAGCCATCTGAAGCAGCTGCCCCTCCCCATCGACGTAGAGGCTATACCCGTCGAAGACCAGCTGGTCGTTCGCTCCCACCTGGCAGCACAGAATGAGCGGGCACTTCAGGTCTTTGGCGCACCTCGAGCACACCTTCAACCGCACGGAGGGCTTCTGAAACTGATAGGGCGATGCCGACAGGTTCAGCACCACATCCACCTTTAAAGGTAATAAATCGTTGACCGGATCGCGCGCATACTGCGTGAAGCCCACATACCCCGCGTGCTGCCAGATATCTTCACAAATGAGCACAGCGATCCTCTTCCCCTTCCATTCCCAGACCCCCGACATCCTCCCCGGCTCAAAATACCTCCGCTCATCGAACACATCGTACGTTGGCAGCAGGCACTTGTCCTCAAACCCCACCAGCTTGCCATCCTGGATCACCGCCGCGCTGTTGAAAATCGGCTTCTCTCCCTCCGAGGTATTTTTCCTGACCACTCCCACCACGACCATCAGCCCCTTCGAGGCCCGCACAATCCTCTCGAGGTAGGCCTCCTGGGCGTCCACGAAAGCCGCGTGCATGAGAAGGTCCTCCGGCGGATAGCCGCACAGCGTCAGCTCCGAGAACAGAACGACATCCGCCCTCTTCTCCCGCGCCCGGTCGATGGCTGCGATAATTTTCCTGCAATTCCCCTCCAGGTCCCCCACGATCGGGTTCAGCTGGGCCACAAAAATCCGCATAAATATCCTCTTGGGCACATGCCGCTGCCCCTTGCCGTTCTTTACAGGTCTTCCCGGTTCTTAAAACCTAAAAATACATGCTCCCCCGGTTTATTTCTATGGGGATTCAGGGGGCGGGGGACCGGGAAGGCTTCCCGTTTCGTGGCGCATTTCGGACAGGCTTCCGGCAAATGGCGCAACATCCTGGCTTGCAATGAGTTGCAAAGTTCTTAAGTTTAATAAGTTGTGCTGGACACCACCAGGACAGGGAACCGAGAGGGTGTAACAGTACATAAGCAGCTTACAATAAAAGGATTGGCCTTCCAGCCTGTCAGAAGGAAGGTTAATGCAAGCAAAAACTTTAAAATGAACAACAGTAAAAAAACGAAATAAAATAAAAAAAACAATCAATTTAAATTATGAATATGATACAATAAAGTAATTAAAAATGAACAATTGAGCTAATTATGTCAAAACCTGTAATACAAGAGCAGGCTTACGTGCTTCCTGCGAATTTCAATATAAACGATCCAAAGATGGGGAAAGCGTGTGCTATTGAGACCCAGATAAATCAGCTGATCCTGGAAAAAGGATCGATATGGGCGCATGTACTTAATGCACTTAAACCTAGAAGCGAAGGAAAATGGGATCGGGCTGTTACTCGAGGTATTTTCGGATCAAACGTGGCCTGCCACATCATTTATTTCATCAGCCGAATTGTGGTTAAAATCCAGGCTCGATCAGATGTCAAACAGAAACTCGAGCAAGAAAGGCAAGACATTCTAAAAATGCCAAAAAGTAATGACCCGCAATTCTTTGCGAATGCAGGGCGTTTATTTAAGCTAAAACACTTGAATTTAGTTCAAGCCAGAGGTTCATATGAAAAAGGAGAAACCTGGTTCCAATTTAAAACAAGGCAGCTAAAAGATCCCGAATTGCGATTGAGAGAACCCAAAACAATTCGAAAAACATTGGAACGGCAAGGGAAACTGAATGCGCACCAAATGAACCATGAACCTGACCCGCTTCAAACTGTAATGGGAAAAGGATACAAGTTTATTAAATGGGCTAATCAAGATGCTCCTCAAGGAACAGAATATCGGCCTAATCAGTGGAGGACTTATGAAGAAAAGCCTCCCCTAAATTTGCTACCCAATGAACAACCCAATAATACACCATTATGGAAAGCAAATTATGAGCACAAGAAAGCGGGCACTGCCGCTGTAGGCATTGCTTACGCAAGGGGAAGACGGCCTGCAATGGAAGATGCGCACCTGGCCACAACGTTCGAACTAATGATCGGGAAAACAACCTACCCCGTTCAACTCTTCGGCATTTTTGATGGACATCGCGGTAGAGGCGCTGCGCATTTTGTCTGCAAAAATTTAGTAGAGAAGTTAAAGAAATGGCTCCTCACATATAATTCCGCTGAGCTTACCGATGAGGGAATATGGTATGCATTGAAGATGGCATTTGTGGAATTAAACGATAGATTTAAAGGAGGAAGTGGAACAACGGCAACAGTCGCTATGGTCCTGGATGGCAAGCTCTGGACAGCAAACGTTGGAGATTCTCGAACGGTTTTAGATAATGGCGGCACTGCTGAACAGTTGACAGAAGATGCAGATCCCAGCATGCGGCGTTACCGTAAAGGGGTCGAGAAGCGCGGTGGATATGTCGTCAAAGCAGCGGACGGCCTGCATCGTGTCAATAAAGATATAGCCATGGCAAGAGCAATCGGCGATCACCGTCATAAAAGCGCTCTCAGCGCTCGTCCCAAAATTGCTGTGAAACCCTTATCCGATTAAAACTATACAGCCATCTTGTCCTATGCTGCGATGGGGTCTTCGATGTTGCACGAACAATCGACATTGTAAAAGCTGTTCACGACCAAAATCATTTTGAACCCGCAATTATCGCTCACAACATCATCTACTCTGCCTGGAAAGCCAACTCGGGAGACAACCTCTCGGCCATGGTCGTAAAAATCAAATAATTTGATACCCCCCTGCCGCTCCTCACGCCCCCTCTTGCCATCAAACCCGCCGCCCACTAAAATCTCCCTCTGAACCTTTAAACAGCGCAGGTACATATGACCACGGGCACCCTCAAGATCCACACAGAAAACATCCTCCCCATTATCAAAAAATGGCTTTACTCCGATAAAGACATCTTTGTGCGCGAGCTGGTCTCCAATGCCTGCGACGCGATCCAAAAGTGCCGCGTGCTGCGCGAGCACGGGGAACTGGCGTCTCCGATGAGGAATTCCGGATCGACATCCGCGTCGACAAAGACGCCCGCACCCTCACCTTCACCGACAACGGGATCGGCATGAATGCGGAAGAGGTGGAGAAGTACATCGCCCAGGTCGCCTTCTCCGGAGCGGAAGAGTTCATCGGCAAGTACAAGACGGACAATGAAAAGGACCAGATCATCGGCCACTTCGGCCTGGGCTTTTACTCCTCCTACATGGTGGCCGAAAAGGTCGACCATCGACACCCTCTCCTACCGCCACGACGCCGCGCCTGCTCTCTGGACCTGCGATGGCTCCTCGACCTATACCCTCGAAGCGGGGACCCGCGCTTCCCGCGGCACGGAGATCACGCTCTTTATCGATAAAGAAAACGAGGAGTTTTTGGATGAGGTGCGCCTGCGCCAGATCCTGCAGCACTACTGCGCCTTCCTGCCCTTTCCGATCCATCTGAATGGCGTCGCAGATCAACAAAAAGCAGCCCCTCTGGCTCAAAAACGCTTCTGAGTGCACCGACGCCGAGTACCTCGACTTCTACCGCGCGCTCTATCCCGCTGAGCCCGATCCGATTTTCTGGATCCACCTCAACGTCGACTACCCCTTCCATCTCAAAGGGATCCTCTACTTCCCCAAGATCACCCGCCGGTTCGACTGGGGGCAAAACACGATCAAGCTCTTCTGCAACCGGGTCTTCGTCTCCGACAACTGCAAAGACCTCATCCCCGACTACCTCATGGTTCTGCGCGGTGCGATCGACAGCCCCGACATCCCGCTCAACGTCTCCCGCAGCACCCTCCAGATGGACCGCACCGTCCGCCAGCTCTCCCAGCACATCTCGAAAAAAGTCTCCGACCGCCTAAGCGCCCTCTATACAACCGAGCGGGAGAAGTTCCTCGGCTTCTGGCCCGACATCGAGATGATCATCAAGCTCGGCATGCTCCAGGACGACAAGTTCTACGAGCGCTCCAAGGAGTTCCTCGTCTGGAAAAACCTCGCGGACGAGTGGACGACCATCCCCGAGTACCTCGAGCGGCATAAAGACGCCTACAAAGGGAAAATCTTCTACACCGCCGAAGACCAGAAGCAGAGCCATGTCCTCGACCTCTACAAACAGAAGGGGATCGAGGTCCTCGCCGCCTCCTCGCTGGTCGATACTCCCGTCATCAGCCTGCTCGAAGGGAAGCTCGACGACGCCAAGTTCCAGAGGATCGACGGCGCCATCGACGAGACCCTCCTCGACGCAAGCCGGGAAAAGACCCTCCTCGACGCCGAAGGGAGGACAGAGTCCAGCCGGATCGCCGATTTCATCCGCTCCAAACTCAGTACCCCCCAGCTCGAGGTCGAAGCAAAGAGCCTCTCCAGCGACTCGGTGCCCGCTCTTCTCATCGTCGACGAGGAGATGCGCCGCATGAAGGAGACGATGGCCCTCGCCCAGCAGCACCTCCCCCCCGGCCTTGGCCTGAAGCGCACCTTCGTCGTCAACACCAACAATAAACTCGTCCAGTCGATCTACGGCCTTAAGGAAAAGGACCCCGTCCTCGCCGAGGAGATGGTCCGCCACCTCTACGAACTTTCCCTGCTCTCTCAGCGGGAGCTCGAGCCCGGCGCCCTCTCCCAGTTCGTGGCCAGGTCCAACCTGATCCTCGAAAAGATGGCCGGCAAGTTCTAAGGCGGCTCGATGGGCGTGAGTTCCTGCTTTCTTAATTTTAAAATTAATTTCATCTCATGCTGTTGAATTTTTAGCATAGAAATTTATTTAAAAATTGAATTTAATATAACGGATTAATTAAACTTAATACACAAAATATTAAACAGGAAACAAGGCAATGGCCACCCCAATCAGACAAAGAACCGACACCCTTGCAGCCCCCGTTGCACAATCCTTCGAAAGAGTCCATCTCCCTCCCCACTTCATTAAAAAGCTTTACGAACTGTTGAGTCCCGAGGACATAGCCAGTGTCACTGTGCTTAGTAAAAGATACCTGGAAGTCATGTCTGCACAACCCTATTGGAAACCCTTATACACCAGGCGTTTTTGGAAAAACCCCCTCCCCCTCAGTTTAACCCATTTTCAGGCTCAAGGGCCGCAATGGAAAAGAGTTTTCGATTTCTTTAACTACACTGTAATAACACCCCTGGGAATCCTGTACAAAAAAACGGCCTTGGGAGGGGTTAAACTCAATGAATTCAACCGTTTGCCAGCAAACGTTCAGGCTGAGCTGAACAAAATCGAGGGGAAACTTCCCAAAGCTGCCTCTGAAAAGTGCGCTAAAATAGCAGCTCATATAAAAGAGAAGATGCAAAAAATGCCTCTCGAGAAACAGAATCTGGTCTATTGGAGTCTCAGCTTCCTATTCTATAAATACTCGCGTAAGCGTATGGAACTGAAGGGAGTTATTCCATCTGAATTTGAGTTCTTTGGCAGACGCAACGTCCTCTTCAATCCCTTAAGGTTGATCGACGCCGTTGAAGTGCTCTCAGAGAGTAAGCTGCTTTTTAGAGACGATTTTACTTTGTGTCAACGTTTTTCAAGAGCAAAGTCCTTTATCGAAAGTAAGCGGGAAAATGCCCCTGATCAGACCCCCTCGCAGGAAAACTTTATCGAACAGTTCGGCATAAAAGAGGCCTTTCCTTTTTACAACCTCGTCAAAGCGGGCGATGTAGACGAGAGATTGTCTTCCAGCGACAGCGAGGACAGCGATACCTACGACACTATGGCAACCGCCTCTTTTGAGGAGATCGTTTAATATTGGGACGTGACAGACGAGCGTTTGTCACACACCAGGTTAATACTCGATCAGGCGCCCCTCGTTCCACGCCACCATCGACTGCGTTGGAAAGGTCAGCACGGAATCGATCACATCCCCCTGGTTATCGACAGCTTCCACGCGGCACTCTTTGGGCCTAAGTGTCACCAGGCACACGGCGTTGGTCTGCGCAGCTGCCTCCAGATACCACATCCGCTTAGGCTTTCGGGGGGAGACTCCCCACGATCCATCTCCCAGATAAAGCACCCCGTCGGGGTCGATCTTCCCATCCTTCATCCTGTAGGTGCGCTTGTAGGCGTGGTTGTGGTGCTCAAAGGCGGCATTCATGTGGTACCGCTCAAAAAGCGGGGACCACTCAGAGCGGATCTTTTTCGGAGTCCTGCCATGGAACGAGTAGACTGAAGGGTAGGCGCCGATGTGGTAGGCAGCCATTTTGTAGGAGACGTTTTCCCGCGCCGCAAGACTCTTTTCCAGCCACTTCGCCTGCAACCCTTCGATATGGTAGGTATGCCCCGTGTCGAGCAGGAACAGGCTCAGGTAATTCCCCGCATCGAGGGTTCGATAGGACACCCCCTTCTCTGGCAACGCAAAAAGCTCATAGAATAGAAAGAGCTCCTCTTTGGGGTTCAGCGCAATCGCCTTGATATCGTGGTTGCCTAACACCGGCACTATCGGGATCAGCCGTCCATCGGAGGTCACCATCTGCTCCTTCCATTCTTTTAGGAAGGTGCGCCACCGTTTGATCTCCCACCCCTTCCCCTTGAGGACTGCCCGCGTCCCATTCGTGTAGGCGATATCCCCGCCGACCACGACAAAATCGGGATCGCGCGCCGCGATCTGTCGATTCATCTTGCGCAGCTTCGCCAGGTAAAAATAGGCATCGCCCCCCACCACAAACGTCACCGGCTTCTCCAGGGTGCCCGGCAGCGTCCGGAACCGGTAGTTTCCTTTTTCTGCGCCAGACGGAACTCATACTCCCCGCCCGGCTCCAGCCCATCCAGCTCAACCGTGTGCACCAAAAGGTTCGTTCTGGGGATCTGGGCATAGATCCCCTCCTTCGTCTCCCACCCCGCCTCGCCGACCTTGCGGTAGGCCACTTCAGAGTGCAGATCCCCGTCGACCGTCTGCCACTGCACAGTCATTGTCGTCGTTGGATCGTGCATCCAGGTCAAAAAGAGCACTGAGGGGGACCTCGCTTCCAGAGCGCCGGTCCAGCCCAGTAAAAGCGCCGCGCCCAGAAAAAAACCTAATAAATTCAAATTTAATCTATACACCGGATAATCCCCCTGCGGAACACTCTTTTTCCTGAATCAGAACACCTTACCACTCCCGGCTTTTTTGGTGCCAGCAACTCCCTCCCCCCTGTGCCGGGAGGGGTTAATAATAAATCTTTAATAATTGACAAACTAACACTAATAAATTATAATTATAATACACTAATAATAAACTATATAGAATCACATGAGCGCAACAGTTTCTTCGATTTCAAAAATTAAAATTCGGGATAAAGAGCAGAACAAGCTCGTTCTGTGCAACTCCCATAAGAATGAACTCGGTCAAAAAGTCTCCCCCGACTTCGAACACCTCATTGCATCTTCCTGGTTCCGCAAAAACTTCCACGAATTTTTCCCCGCCAATGCTACCGACGAGGCGAAGGTCAACATCACCATCACAAAAAAAACGATCATCGTCCGCAAGCTCGATGGGACCAGAGCAAGAACCCTTCCCTTATCCACACTTGCAGATAAAAGCGCCAATAAAGCGAAAGGGATCAATGCCGAGATCCTGCGCAAGGCAAACAAAGTCTACAGGAGATGCCAAAGCGAACATCCAGAACCCAACCGCAGCCCGCCTCCCTCACGCCCGGTCAGCCCCTCCATTGACCTCAGCGATTCCGACTCGGACGAGGTCACCAGCCTCCGCGCCGATTTCTCAAATGCAAGGAGAAAAGCGCAAAATTTCAAACGGGAGGGGCTGCAGCCGCAGCTCGCAGAAAAACTCGCCCGCATGGAAAATAAACTCGGCGACATTGAAAAGAAACTGGGCATCCCTGTTTCCAATGTCCCCAATGACCAGGAAAAACGGATCGAACAACTCTTCGAACGCTTGGGCGCCATTGAAGAAACCCTCCCGCGTCACCCCGCCGAAGAAAAAGCCGACCTCCGCGCACGCCTCTCCCCCCAGCCGGCAGCTCTTTTCGACGAGCAGTTTGCAGCCCTGCACTCCCTCTACACAGACCTTTGTGAGCCGGCAGCCGCCTCGCAAACCGCTCTCCCTGCAGAGCAAAGAGCGGCATTCGACACCCTTCCCGAATCGGAGCGCAACACCATCTTCTACCACACTTACCTCCTCGCCGATCCCGTTGGCGCACAGACCCTCTGGCGCGTCGGCGAAAAGACCTTCCTCTCCGAGCCCATTGAGGGGTCCCTCTCCCCCGAACCCAACAGCCTGCGCGCCGAGGCCATCCGCCATTACCTCCTCCACTCCCTCGCCGCCGAGTTTGCCAAAGCGGAAGGGAACACCCCGCCAGAACACCTGATCGCAAGGTTCGAAATCTTATCTCCAGCGGACCAGCAGTCGATCCTCATCCAGCTCCGCCAGGGCCGCGGCACCCGCGAGACCTCTGAATTTATCCACAATGCGTTCCTTGGCCTCGAGGGAGAGACGCCCCCAACGCCCAGCGCGCAGATGCGCTTGAGCGCACCCTCCTCGAGTCCCTCGCCAACTTCCACCACACCCGGTACAGCGCGCACCTTGATGCAATGTCCAAAGATTTCTACCGGGAGAATCTTGCCCGCCACAATGCCACTTCCGCTTCCATCGCTGAGCTGACAGGCAAACTCGATGCCGCCACCCTGGCATTGGGGCAGGCTGAGCAAGAAAAAGCCCGCCTCCAGACCGATCGGGACGCCAAACTCCAGGAGGTCTCTGCTCTGCAAGCTGGCGTTGCCGGCAAACAAACGGAGCTTGAGTCCGTCAGGCAAGCCCATGCCGCACTCGAAGCCAACATGCGCGGCAAAGAGACTCAACTTGCGGATGCCCTAAGAAGAAAAGAGGAACTCACACGGGCCCAGGAACAATCCCGCCTTGAACTCAATGGCCTCAAGGCCACCCTGGCTGCAACAACCCAGGCCAAAGAACAGCTTAACCTTCAACTCATCGCCCTGCAGTCTCAAGTCAACACCAAAACAGCAAGAGTCGGAGAGCTGGAGAAACAGGCTGAAGCCTTAATCCTCCAACTTACACAAGGAAAAGAGGCCCTGGCAAAGCTGCAAACTGAAAAAGAGGGAGCGAAGCAAGCTCTGACTAGGAAGATCCGAGAGCTGGAAACCGAAGTTCAATCGCAGAAAGAAGCCCAGAAACAATCCCTCCTCGAACTCGAAAGCCTCAAGACCTCGCTAGATGAAAAAACCCAGGCCGAAGGCCAGCTTAACCTTCAACTCTCCGCCCTGCGGTCTCAAGTCGATACCAAAACGGCAAGAGTCGGAGAGCTGGAGAAACAGGCTGAAACCTTAATCCTCCAACTTACACAAGGAAAAGAGGCACTGGCAAAGCTGCAAGGTGAAAAAGAGGGAGCGGAGCAAACTCACAGCGCGAAGATCCGAGAGCTGGAAACTGAAGTCGCATCGCAGAAAGGAGCCCAGCAGAAGCTTGAAGGGGCAAGAGCGTCTCTGAAAACAGTGGAAGAGGCGCTGATTCAGCTTCAAGCGGATTTCGCTAAAGCGGAAGGGGCTCTCGAGCGAAAAGCCACCGAAAGCGCACAAAGAGCTGAAACTCTGCAAGGCGAAGTGGAATCTGGCAAAAGACAAATCGCAGAACTCCAGGCACAACTGCAGGCAGAAAAAGAGGCCCTAAAGACAAACTCGGCAGCAGCTCAGGAGATTAAACAATTGCGCGCCGACTTGCAGAGAGCGCGAACCATCCTTGAAGAACTAAGATCTCAAAACGCTGTACTGAGTGACCAAAAAGAAAGGATGGTTGATGAAATAGACGGGCTTGAGCGCCAGGTAGAAGACCAGCAAAGGACCATGGAAAAGCTCGGGCAGGCACAGTCAGATGCAGTGCAAGCGAAGAGAAAGCTCTCAACGAGCTCGAAGCGTCAGAAGGTGCCCTTGAAGACATGAACAAAAAAAATCAGACGCTCCTGGGTGCAAATATCCGACTCAAAGCGGAATTGACCAGGGCAAAAGAAGAAATCAATTCCCTTACAGACGAGTGCGCTGAAATCAGGCGCCAGCTGTCCGACCTGCGCAGAGACAACGCTACGTTGCGGACAGATCTGAAGACAGCGCACGCAGATACCGAACAACAGGCAGAAAATTTTGCAGCCACAGGAAAAACGTTAAGCGATCTCCATGCCTCTCAAAAAGCCAAACTCCAGGCCCTCGATGGACTGCAAGCGACCCTCACTCAAGCCCAACGCGACTACGATCAATTGGAAAGTCAACAGAATGGGATAGAAGCGCGCAGCGCAATCACCCAAAACAGCGTCGAGCTTTTCAGAGAGCGAAGCGAACAGAGCCAAAAGGAGATCGAAAGACTCAATCAAACCCTTGCACAACTCGAGCAGGAAAGAGATGCCGCCACTTCCAACCACGATCGTCAGGCAATCATCCAAAATCAGGAAGCGCTTATCACTACACAACTAGTCAGCTCACAGAGCTTCAAAAGACCGCAGCAGTTGATTCAGATACAGATTCCGAACCTGAAAAAATAGCAAAAGATGCCGAAACCACGCAAATCGAACAGATGAATAAACAGATCCTCAATCTGGTAGCTTCGATAAAAGATAGGGTAGGCATCGAAATTTTCATGCCGGATGAACAGGTCCGTTCCCTCTTTTCAATCAACAATGGACTCTTAAACATTACAGGTAAATCGTTTGATACAGCGACCAGAGCGCTTACGACACAAGTCCCTTCCCATTTTATCACTCCAAAAACGCAAAAACGGGCATCCGACGAACTCCACTATCAGCTCTGCGATGTGAGACAAAGCATCGCCAGATTGGCAAATCTGAGTGACACCCGGAACATCAAAGTCCATTTTGACCGATTATTCAAATTCTGCGCCAAATTCCAGGCAATCAGCTCCAAACTCAACCAACAAATAACAGCCTTTAATGAACAGTTCCTCCGTGCAGGAAACCCATCGAAAGATGTCCGACAAAGAGATCCTGGAGGCCATCCAGGACAGCAATCACAATGATGAGGCATTCAAGCCTGCAAGGGCACAGCTCGGATTGATTCGAAAAGTCTTCAAAGAAGAGATGAAGGCTCTTTTAGCAGGCATGCCCTCCAAACTGCTGATGGAAGCAAGGCTCCTGGCTGACCTGAACAGGCAGTTTTACCCCAACTCCTCCACCTTCCCCGCACAATTGATGCAAGCGCTCGATGGTTTTGAGCAGGCATTCAAGGGATTGCTCGGGCTCATCGGTTAACCACACAAATATAAACAATTCACTATATGCGCCTTGCATCAAAATGCGGAGAAAAAACACCCTATTCCCCGCATAATATGCGGAGAATAGCGGGGTTTTCTATATACGAACGACTTCGGAATTTATACCCAAACAACCTCGAAATTTGGTTTTTGAGCTGCGTCAAAGCCCCGGGGTTGAGTTCCCGCAAGTGGGTCCATATTAATAACATAGGACCCACTTGCGGGAGCTCAACCCCGGGGCTTTGACGCGCTCAAAAACCAAATTTCGAGGTTGTTTGGGTATAGCTTCATAGAAAAAACGATGGGCATCTGTCTGAGCACCTGCGTAGCCGAAAAGCTCAGCTTTTGGATCGAATAAAAAAGGCCGGTTTTTCACCGGCCTCATTTTGTCCAACAACGGGAAGATCAGATTAACGGGTCTCAGTCGGCTCGATCGCCTTCTCGGCTTTCTCATCGGTTGCTGCCTGGACATCGGTAATCGCTGCCTTGAGGATCTCCATCTTTGCGCCGTCGTAGAGAGAGACGATCACAGTGGTGTCTTGCACTTTAACAACGTTGGCGATGATCCCCATTGCCGTGATGCGGTCCCCTTTCTTCATAGAGCTGCGCACCTGCTCCATCTGCTTGCGCCTTTTTTGCTCGGGGCGCCACAGGATGAAGTAGAAAAACACGAGGGCCACTGCGATCATGATCAGGGTCTGCGTCATGCTTCCCCCACCTGAGGGAGCGGCTTCCCCATCGGCAAAGAGAGGGAGAGCACCCATTAAAAATGCCCCGCAAGCGAGGAAAGAAAGAGATTTGTTCATGTTGCCATCCTTAAAAAAATAAATAAAAACAAACTGCCTCAAGCTTGCCCTAAATCCAGCTCCGAATCAAGTAAAAAACTGTTTTAGAAGGACGATGTTCTCAATGTGGGGCGTATGGGGGAACTGGTCGACCGGCTGAACTGCGGCAAGCTGATACCCCGCCTGGATAAGCTCCTGCACGTTAGCCGCTTGGGTTTCCGGGTTGCAGGAGACGTAAAGAATTTCCTCCGGTCTTAAGCTCTTCAGATGCTCCAGAGCCGCGCTGTCCAGGCCCACCCGAGGAGGGTCGACCACGATCAGATCGGGAGGTATAAAATCGGGCCGCCCCTTGAGTTCTTCCAGCTTTTTTCCCACATCCCCGCAGAGGATCTGCAGGTTCGAAAGCCCATTGAGCTCCCTGTTGCTCTCCGCATCGAAACACGCATGGGGATTGATCTCGATCGAAGTGACTTTCTCCGCACGGGCCGCCATCGCCATCCCCAAAGTCGCCGTCCCCGCATACAAATCGAGGACATGCTTTTTTGGAAACGCCACCATGCCAAGCGCGGCAGAGTAGAGCTTTTCCGCCTGGAGAGTATTCGGCTGAAAAAACGAGGTAGGGCTCACTTTAAACACAAGCTCAACCGGCCGGTCCAAAGAGAGGTGCATCCTTTCCAAAAGATGATCGGGCCCAAAGAGGTGCATCTCGAAAAATTGGGTCGGCGACCCTTTGTGGATCTGCTGGACCCGCAAAAAAATGCTCAAACGGGGCCGCTCCGCTTCCGGAACTGCCGCCTTGACCGCTGCCACAAAACTTCCCCATTGCGACTGGGTCAGCGCATACGCAGGATTGCCCGATACAGTCAGCATCACCAGTTTATCCCCCGTCCTCTTCCCTTCCCGGGCAATGAGGGTCCTCAGCGCTCCCGTATCGTTCATCCTGTAAGCGTCCAGGCCGCTCGCCTCCCACCAGCTGCGCATCTCTGCGAGCAGGTCCATCATCCAGGGGGAAACGAGATGGCACTCCCTCAAATTGAGCACATGCCCCCGGCTCCCCGCGATGATCAGCCCCAAGAACTTCTCCCCCGCTTTGTTCCGCGAAAAAGAGAACTCCATCTTGTTCCGGTATCGCCACGGATCCGCGCAGGAAATCATCTTCCGAAAATCGGCCCCCAGCTGCAGCAGCGGGCCAAAAATCTCCCTGACCCTCCGCTCCTTCTCCTGAACCTGCGCTCCATAGTCCATCTGCTGCCAGGTGCACCCCCCGCAAGCAGGCACATGAGGACACCGCGGTGCCACCCGCAGAAGAGAAGGCTTTATCACGTCGAGCAGATCGGCGCGCCACTTCCCCCGCCGCTTCTTTCCCAACCTCACACTTAGGACGTCGCCCGGCAGGCCCCCAATGACCTCCACCTTGCCCCCCTGTTTCCCGGGAGGCGCATAGGGCCCAAGCCCCCAGCCCCGCGCATTCAACTGCTCAATTGTTACCTGATCCTGGTCCATGGAAAGTCGACTCCTTCAAGAATGGGAAGGAGCATTTTATAAGGAAAGGAGGAAGAAAGAAATGAAATCCTTCCGCCAAAGTGAATTTCTAACGCTTCTTTTTTTTGACAGCCTTTTTGGGAGCTTTGACGCTCTTTTTCCCTTTCCGGGGGCCCCTTTCAGTCTCGATCGATTCCTTCCGGTACACCTTGGAAATTTTGGCGAATTTGATCGATCCTGTTCGCACCCGCTGCGCAGCGGCCCGGTTGCCGTCCGCCGCTTTCTCAAGATCATAGGTCAGTTCAATGAGGATCTGTCTCACCTGGTTTATCGTCTCTTTCAATCCCATCTATCATCTCCTACAGGGTAGAAATTTCTGCAGCGGACACGCGTCGATTCACAAAATGTTTAAACAAAAATTCATAAGCCTTTTCAGGTAATTATTCAAGTTATTTTTTAATCCCCGCTCAGAGACTGTCCACGAATTCCTTCTCTCTGATAAACTCCAAAAAACAACAAAGGGGATCCCATGTTCTACATCAAAGGACAGTACATCGCTGAAGACGCAAAAATCTCCATCCTCGACTTAGGCCTTCTCCGCGGACTTGGCGTCTTCGACTACCTGCGCACCTATAGCGGCCGCCCCTTCCACCTTTGGGACCACCTCCTCCGCCTCAAATACTCCGCAGAGAACCTCGGACTCACCCTCCCCCATTCCCTCGAAGAGATCCAGGAGATCGTCCTCCGCCTGCTCGAGCTCAGCGCTCTCCCCGATGACGGTGGCCTTTCCCGAAAATCCTTGCCACTCGGACCGCGTGAAAGCCCCGGGGTTGAGATCCCCGCAAGTGGGTCCTATGTTTCAAAATATGGACCCGCTTCCGGGAACTCAACCGCGGGAACTTTGACGCTGTCCCAGTGCCAAGGATTTTCGGGAAAGGCCACTAGCATTAAGATCCTTATCACCGGCGGCATCAGCCCCGACCAGTTCACTCCACCCTCGACAAGCGAACTCATCGCCTTCGTCTATCCCCTCGCTGATATCCCTGCCTCCCACCACACCACCGGCATCACCGTCGTCACCACCCCCTTAAGCCGCAGCCTGCCCACCAGCAAGACCACCCAATACGCCCCCGGCATCATCGCACTGCAGCGGGGAAAAACAATAAACGCCAAAGAAGCCCTCTACCTCAACT
>CAVWEK010000007.1:0-37900 GCA_963753945.1 uncultured Acidobacteriota bacterium
ATAGCTTCAATCAGAAAAATCGTTTCCCTCGAAAACAAGAGGGAAAGAGCAGAGAATTAAAAGAATGATTCGCACCCTTTTGGAGTGTTCATCGGGGTTGACATTTAGGGGGAATCCGCTTAGATTTTCTAGCGAAAACACACTCTGGTGAGGAGAGCTAAATGATTAAAGAAGATACGTATAGTGTAAAACTTGAGAAGTTGCAGCCCTGGAAGGTCGGGATCTTTCAGGCGATCCGGAAGGAGCTGCGCAATGAGCATCTGCTCAAGACCCCTGCGTTCGTGCAGAAATATTTCGCGAAGCGCCCTCTGGACAAGTTGTCCGTAGAGGAAATGGCGGATGCCTATATAAAGGAGATTGCAGAAGGGAATGAGGAGCTCGGCGAGAGAGTTGTTGCGCATTGGGTTATGAAAAACGCAGAGGTTTATCAGCTGTTTGCAACGGAGCTTTCCAAAGTCAATCCCCGTTTCGATGAGATCGAAAGCCTGCCCTCCGACGTCAGCGCTTTTCTTCTTAATACATCCCTTGCGCAGTTCGGGGCAGTGCCTACCTATGTCTTTTGTGTCATGAATGCCGTCGTGCTCACGGATGAGCAGCTTGCAAAGCTCAGAGAGTTGGCCCTAAGTGAAGCCGTTCAGAATAACACTCAGGAAGAAAAGAAAGAGTTTCCCTCAATAGATGTCCTCAAAGAGCACTACGAAAAAGAGATCCGCAAGCTGACGGAAAAGTATGAAAAGAGGATGCAGGGGATCGAGAGGAAGTACGTCCAGGATGTCGATGGGCTCAAGAAGCAGATCGCCCAGCTCCATAAGAGACTTGGAGGAAAGGGCGTTGGCGTTTGAAGAGAGGTGGATGCACGAGGCAATTGCGGAGGCCAAAGTTGCCTTTGCCAAAGGAGAGGTCCCGGTCGGCGCGGTTCTTGTTAAAGAGGGCGTTGTGATTGCGCGCGCCCATAACCTCGTCGAATCGGCCTCCGATGCGACTGCCCATGCGGAAATGCTCTGCCTAAAGAAGGGCGCCGAATTCCTGAAGAACTGGCGCCTTTTGGGGGCGACCCTCTATTGCACCCTCGAACCCTGTCCCATGTGCGCCGGGGCGATGATCCATTCCCGTCTGGAAAAGCTGGTCTGGGGCGCGCCCGACGTGCGCTGCGGGGCTCACGGCAGCTGGGTCAACCTTCTCGATGTTGCCCACCCGATCCATCGTGTGGAAGCGATTGGCGGGGTCTTGCAGGAGCCCTGCGCCGACCTCATGAAAACATTTTTTAAACAGCGCCGTATGGAGAGGGAGCATGGAGAAGTTGTTCGATGAACTTGTCGAAGGACAGAGAAAAAAACTTTTAAAGTTCGCCCGTCAGATCATCCCCTACGCTACCCCGGACGATCTCCTGCAGCCCAACGACTTCCCCGAACTGGAGCTCAACCCTCTCTTCCGGTACGAGGAGGGGATCCTCGAGGGATTGCTCACGGCCAGGATGGCCTATCTGGCAAAAGTCAAGGAATAGGCTTGAAAGCGGGTTTCGCAATTCCCTCTTGTGTTTTAAAGGCAATTAATGTTTACTTGGCCGTTTCAACTCAAAGATTTAAGGAGCGCGTTATGAAAAAGCAAGGTCACCCCCCGTACCAGGATATTCTCTTTGTAGACTCTTCAACAGGTTTCCGCTTTGTGTGCGGAAGCACACTGCAGCCTAAAGAGAGAGAACTGTACGAAGGGAAAGAATATCCCGTTCACAAGGTTTCTGTTTCCTCTTCCTCCCACCCCTTCTTTACCGGCAGCTCATCCCTTATTGACTCGGAAGGGCGCGTCGACAAATTCGTAAAGCGTTACGCAAAAAAAGCGGAGCAGCACAAGGAAGAGCTGGAGAAAGAAGAGGAAGAGAAAGCTTCCAAAAAAGAGGCTGCTAAAAAAGGGAAGAAGAAAACTCTTTAACTGCGTAGTTGCATATTCATGCCCTCTGCTCGACTTTGTACTTTTTTGCACCCCGCCTGCTGGCAGGGAAGCCTTGTTGCGCAATTTTATACCCAAATAACCTGAAAAATCGGCATTTGGGAGCGTCAAAGCCCCGGGGTTGAGCTCCCACAAGTGGGGCTTATGTTGTTAATATAGCCCCACTTGTGGGAGCTCAACCGCGGGAACTTTCACGCGGCCCAAATGCCGATTTTTCAGGTTATTTGGGTATAATTCGCAGGAAGGCGTGTTCAAGCCGATCCTGCGAATTAAAATTGCGCCTGAAGGCCTCCCTTTCCAGCAATCGGGGTGCAAAAAAGTACAAAGTCGAGCTTTGGAGTGATGGATGGACGATCAGATTCGCAAGCTTCTCAAACGCTATGAGAAGGTGGAAGAGCTTCTGGGGCATGCCGATGTGCTGACTGATCAAAAGCAGTATCGGGAGCTTGCTCAGGAGCATGCCTATTTAACGGATATCAGAGACCACTGGCAGCTCTGTGAGCGTCTGCAGCACCAGATTGGCGAAAATGAGCAGCTTCTGCGCACGGAAAAAGACCTTGAGTTCCTCGAGATCGTCCGTCAGGAAATCCCTCTCTTGCAGAACGACCTCCTCTCCGCCCAAAAGCGGCTGGAGGCCCTTCTTATCCCTCCCGATCCCCGGGACAGTCGAACAATCATCATGGAGATCCGTGCCGGGACCGGCGGGGATGAGGCCGCCCTTTTTGTCGGGGACTGTGTGCGCATGTACAAGCAGTACGCAGACAAGAAGGGATGGAAGTACGACCATCTCTCCTGCACCGAATCGGAGATGGGGGGATTCAAAGAGTACGTGATGGTCATTTCCGGCCTTAATGTGAACCGTTTCATGCAGTACGAGGCGGGGACTCATCGCGTTCAGCGCGTGCCTAAGACGGAAGCCCAGGGGCGCGTGCACACCTCGGCCGTGACCATTGCCGTTCTTCTGGAGCCCGATGAGCAGGAAAAGGTCGTCCTCGATGAAAGAGATTTGAAGATCGATACCTACCGCGCCTCCGGAGCGGGCGGGCAGCACGTCAACACCACCGACTCCGCCGTCCGCATCACCCACCTTCCGACAGGAACCGTCGTCTACTGCCAGGAGGAGCGCAGCCAGCACAAGAACAAAGATAAGGCGATGCGCCTTCTGACGGCGAAGATCGCCGACGAGATACGGATCAAAGCGGAAAAGGAGATGGCCTCCCTCCGTTCTTCCCAAGTGGGAAGCGGGGATCGCTCTGAGCGGATCCGCACCTACAACTTCCCTCAAAACCGCGTCACCGACCACCGGATCGATCTCACCCTCTATAAGCTCAATCTTGTGATGGACGGAGACCTCGACGATATCACCGAGGCGCTAGTCGCGCATTTCCATCAACAGAAACTGGCCGCCATCGGCGAACAATCCCTATGAAGAACTTAGGTGACGTCCTCAATCTTTCGAGCCAGTTCCTCAAAGAGAAGGGGTGCCAGAGGTTCCGGCGCACCGCTGAAGAGCTGCTGAGCCATGTGTTAAAGTTCAAAAGACTCGACCTTTACATGCAGTTCGATCGGCCGGTCACCGAGGAAGAGCTCGAATCCCTCCGCTCCCTGCTGAAGAGGGCAGCCAAGGGAGAGCCCTTGGAATACATCACCGGGGAAGTTTCCTTCTATCATTGCCTCATTGCTGTCACCCCCGATGTGCTGATTCCCCGCCCCGAGACCGAGATTTTAGTGGATATGGCCTGCAAGCAGATGGCGCAGGGTCCGCTGGAAAACCGGGTGGCGTGGGATTTGTGCACCGGATCGGGATATATAGGCATTGCCGTCAAAAAAAAATTCCCCGAGCTGACGATGGTCATGTCCGATCTATCCCCCCAAGCCGTCGCGCTGGCAAAAAGCAATGCCCAAAAGAATGCAGTTGACGTCGAGGTGCTAGGGGGACCTGCTCGCCCCTTTTGCCGGCAGGAAGGCGGATTTTATTTTTTGCAATCCCCCCTATATCTCGTCTCAGAGAATTTCTTGCCCTCGACCCCTCTGTAAAAAATTTTGAACCCGCATCTGGCTTTGAAGGGGGAGAGGACGGGCTCCTCTTTTATCACCGTTTAAATAAGGAGCTTCCGCCCTACCTGAGCCCAGGGGCGAAACTCTTTTTTGAGATCGGCTGCGGGCAGGGAAAGGCCCTTTTGGAACTGTTTTCGGGCCCTGAGTGGAAAGGGGCCCGGGTCGAAAAAGATTGGGCGGGACACGATCGGTTCTTTTTCCTTGAATTTGAATAAGTTTCTCTCTATGCTTTAAAGTCACATTTTTTAGGGGCTTCAGCGTTGAAATGTTCGAGCGCCCCCGTAAAGTAAATATTTGGTTGTATGCTAGGTTCTTTGACAGAAAAGTTTCAGCAGATGTTTTCCGGCCTCATGGGAAAAAAGACCCTGACGGAAGACAATATCTCCGATGCCGTGCGGCAGGTGCGACTCGCCCTGCTCGACGCTGACGTCAACTATTCTGTCGCCAGCAATTTTGTCAAAAGGGTCAAAGAGAAAGCGATCGGCGGCGATGTCATCAAATCGGTCTCTCCCGGTGAAGCAGTTCATCAAGTTGGTTCACGAAGAGCTCGTTGCTCTGATGGGCGCAGAGGAGTCCCCTCTGTCCATGCAGGGGAGTCCGAACGTGCTTCTGCTGTGCGGCCTTCAAGGATCGGGAAAAACAACTCAATGCGCCAAACTTGCCGCCTACCTGAAAAAGCAGCATCCCGGCAAACGCACCCTACTTGCGGCCTGCGACCTTCAACGGCCTGCCGCCGTCGAACAACTTAAAAAGCTCGGTTCCCAGATCGACGTTCCCGTCTTTTCTATCGACGGAGAAAAAAATCCCGTCCGCGTCGCCAGGGAAGCGCTCCAAAAAGCTAAAAACGAGGGATTCGACACCCTCATCGTCGATACTGCTGGACGCCTGCATATCGATGAGGCCCTCATGGGCGAGCTGGTCGAGATCAAGTCGGCGATCCAGCCCCATGAAGTTTTATTCGTGGCCAGCGCCGCAACGGGGCAGGATGCCGTTAAGACCGCAGTCGAGTTCGACAAACACGTCCAGATCACCGGCGCAATTTTAACGATGCTCGATGGGAGCGCGCGGGCCGGCGCCGCGATTTCGATCCGCGAAGTGACAAACAAGCCCCTCAAATTCGAAGGGATTGGCGAGAAGATCGGCGACCTGCAGCCCTTCAACCCCCATTCGATGGCAGACCGGATCCTCGGCATGGGCGATGTGATCAACCTGGTGCGCAAGGCCCAGGAAAATATCGACGAAGAAGAGAGCAAAGCGCTCGAAAAGAAGATCCTCAAGGCCACATTTACCTACGATGACTACCTCAAGCAGATGGCCATGGTCAAACGGATGGGATCGTTTAAAAGCCTGCTCAAAATGCTTCCCGGCATGTCGGGACTTGGAGAGATCGACATTGACGAGAAGGAATTTGGCAAGATTGAAGCGATGATCACCTCGATGACGATGCAGGAGAGAGTGGAGAAGGTAGAGCTTGTTCCCAGCCGCCGCCGGCGCATTGCGATGGGTTCCGGAACCTCGATCGACGACGTCAACCGGATGGTTAAAGGATTTAAGAAAATCAAAAGTTTTGCAAACAGATGCCCAGCCTGAAAAATCAGATGATGAAAAAGGGCAGCATGAATCCCTTCGGCGGAAAAATGCCGTGGGATGCATAAATATTACAATTAGATAGGAGATGTGCAATTATGGCCTTAAAAATTAGACTGCGACAACAGGGACGCACGAACCGTCAGACCTACCGTTTGGTCGTTACTGACATCCGCAATCCGCGCGATGGCAAATACCTGGAAATGATCGGCTGGTATAACCCTTTCAGCACCACGCAGGATTCCTCTGTCAATATCGACCGCATCAACTACTGGATCGGACTTGGCGCCCAGATCACTCCCAGCGCTGAAGCCCTCCTGGCTAGAGTTGCTCCCGACGTGATCAAAGAGCTCCGCGCGAAAGAGCACGGCCGCCGCATCAAGAAGGCTGCAAAACGCAGAATGGCGAAAAAGGCCGGCGCTGCAGAAACGAAGGTTGCCGCCCCAAAGGCTGCTCCCAAAAAAGCCCCTGCAAAAGCAAAAGCTGCGGCGAAGAAAGCTGCCGAGTAGAAGCCATGCAGATTGACATCCTCTCCCTTTTCCCTGAATACTTTGATGGCCCGTTCAGGGTCAGCATGCTTAAAAGGGCTATTGAGAGGGGATTGATCACAGTAAGGCATGTGAACATCCGCGATTTTGGGGAGGGCAAGCACCTCAAAGTCGACGATAGGCCTTTTGGTGGAGGCGCAGGGATGGTCCTGATGCCGGGCCCCGCGACCCAGGCGATCCGCAGCGTTAAGAGGGAAGACTCCCACGTTGTGTATTTGTCTCCCCAGGGGAAGCCTCTCACCGCTGCGACATGCGAGAGGTTGGCAAAGATGCCCCACCTCATCCTTCTGTGCGGCCACTATGAAGGGATCGATGAGAGGATCATCGAAAGGGAAGTGGATGAAGAGATCAGCATAGGCGATTATGTGCTGACCAATGGATGCCTCGCCTCGATCGTTTTAGTCGATGCGACGGCAAGATTTATTCCTGGCGTGCTGGGCCATGAAGAAGCAACGCGATTTGAATCGTTCCAGCAAGGTTTATTTGAAGGGCCCTGCTATACCCGGCCAGAAGAGTTTGAAGGGTTGGCGGTCCCCGAAGTGTTACGAAGCGGCCATCATGCGGAAATCGAAAAATGGCGCGCGCAGAAAGGGTTGGAGAAAACCGAACAGGTTCGACCCGACCTTGCCTCAGTTTACGGCTTATTTGGGGGCATCTGACGCAATCTTTTGACCCACAATGCCTTGCATGGCGCGACCGCTTACCAATTTGGTAATGCGGTCGCACCAGGCAAGGCATTGTGAATCAAAATCTTGCATCACCTGCCCCAAAATAAGCCGTAAACTGCGGCTCGTGAGGAAATTTATGAATTGTCAAAATTGAGGATAGAACAATGAAACAATGTCAACTGATCCAGGAAATTGAAGCGGAGCAGCTTAAGGCAAATGTTCCCGAATTTAAAGTAGGCGACACCATTTGCGTCCACCAGAGGATCATCGAAGGGGATAAAGAGCGTGTTCAGCAGTTTACAGGAACAGTCATCGCCCGTCGCGGCGGCGGCCTCTCCGAAACCTTCGCTCTCTACCGCTTCTCTTACGGCGCAGGGATCGAGCGTCTTTTCCTCCTCCACAGCCCCAAGATCGCCAAGATCGAAGTGATGCGCTGCGGCAAAGTTCGCAAGAGCAAGCTTTACTATCTGCGCGGCAGCTCTGGCAAAGCCTCTAAAGTTCAGGAGCAGATTGGACCTGGTAAAAAGACATCTGCCAAAGCAAACAACGTGGCTCCAGAAGCGGAATCTGCGACTTAAGCACCTTTTTCTTCAGGCATTTCAACGCACTTTCCCGCTGAAATGCCTTTTTTGCTTTTGTATTGTAACTGGGGTATGGGCTAAATTTGGCCTGCGGGGGCGAGCGAGACAAAATCAGATCTAACTGACCGACGAGTTAATATACGCAGTATATTGACGAGGAGGAAGCTAGTACATGACGATTAAAGTTTTTGGTGTTATTTTTAGCGTGAAAGCTCCCGCGGTTGAGTTCCCGCAAGTGGGTCCTATGTTTCAAATATGGACCCACTTGCGGGAATCTCAACCCCGGGGCTTTGACGCAAAAATAACTGCAAAAACTTTAATCGTCATGTACTAGATCTGATGAAGTTGCAGCCGCCAGCCGCAGGCCAAATTTAGTCCATACCCTAGTTGAGAGGAGCGTGTTGCATGGCTTTTACCAGCAGTTCTTCCGAACGGCATCGTTTAGGTAGGATGCTTCGCTATGAGCACAAGGCCAAAAGCCTGGGACATGAGCGAATCGCCGGAATCGATGAAGCGGGGAGGGGACCCCTTGCAGGACCCGTCGTTGCTGCGGCCTGCGTCCTGCCGGAAGGGGTACACATCGAGGGGCTCAATGACAGCAAAAAGCTTCTCCCTTCCCAGCGCCAGAAAATTTTTGAGCAGATCGTCTCCCTTGCCGAGGCTGATTATGGGATCGGGATCGTTGACGCCCTGATTATCGACGAGATCAACATCCTCCAGGCAACTTTTGAAGCGATGGTTGCCGCGATGCACCGCCTCTCCCAAAAGCCAGACTTCCTCCTTGTCGATGGCAACAAAATGCCCCCTGCCGACGTCCCTGGTGAGGCCATTATTGAGGGGGACTCCCTCTCCCAATCGATTGCAGCCGCTTCGATCCTGGCCAAGGTGACCCGGGATCATTTGATGGAAGCCTATGATGCAGAGTGGCCCCAGTACGGTTTTAAAAAACATAAAGGGTATGGGACCAAAGAGCATCTTCTGGCCATCCAGAAGCATGGCCCCTGCCCGATCCACAGGATGAGCTTTGCGCCCCTGAAGAGTCGAACATTATGAGGTCTTTTCGATGATCAAAAGCATGACCGCCTATAGCCGGGCTAGCATTAGCTCACCCCTGGGGCGCCTCGTCATCGAGATCCATTCTGTCAACCGCAAGATGCTCGACATGTCCCTTTACCTTCCCAAAGAGTCTCTTGCGTTCGATATCGAAGTCCGCAAATGGCTCAGCAAGTCTCTGGAGCGGGGACAGGTCACCTTGCGCCTCACCTTACAGAGCGAAGGGAGTGGGAGGCAAGCTCTTTTCCAGCTATGCTATCCCAGCTCAAAAACCTCAAAGAGGGATGGGAAAAGATTGCGGCCGAACTCGATTACGACCCTGGCAAAACGATCGACCTGCGCTTTTTTAGTCAGCCAGCTCCAGATGCAGCGCAGGTGTCGAGATCGAAAGAAGACGAGGAGGCGGATAAAAGCCGTCCTCAAGGAAGCCGTTGAAAAGGCGCTGCGAAGATTTGATGCAGATGAAAGAGACGGAAGGGGAGGCCCTTGTCCTCGACATCCAAAAACGGCTAAGATCATCGAAGAGAATATCGCTGCCATCGAATCGAAAAAAGAGAGCCTCTTGTCCACTATCAAAAAAAACTCGCTCGAACGGCTCAAAGAAATCGGGCAGCTGCATGGCGGAGACGGAAGAGAGGATCGCCCGCGAAGTCGCTCTTCTTGGCAGAAAAGATGGACGTCACGGAAGAGCTCGTCCGCTTGAGCGCCCATATCGAACAATTCCGCAGCCACTTCCTCTTCTGAAAAGTCAGTAGGAAGAACTCTGGACTTTTTGACCCAGGAAATGCATCGTGAAATCAATACTTTCGGATCTAAGTCCGCCGACAGCGAAATTTCCCTATATGTCATCAAGATGAAAAGCGAGTTGGACAAGATCCGGGAACAAGTTCAAAATATTGAGTAGGTCCATGATGCAGAAACTTTTAGGCAACCTCCCCAAAGGTTTCGTTTTCTCATTAGCGCCCCTGCCGGCACAGGAAAAACCACTCTCGTGCGGATGCTCTCTCAAGAATTTCCCTGCATATATGAGAGCGTTTCCTGCACGACCCGGCCTCCCGCGCTCAGGAGAGGTGGAAGGGAAGGATTACCATTTCCTTTCCCAGTAAGAATTTGAAGAAAAGATTCGCAAAGGGGATTTCCTTGAATATGCCGAGGTTTTCGGGTATCATTACGGCACTTCTCGAGCTTTTGTCCATAAACAGCAGGAAATGGGCAATCACGTCTTTCTGGTGATCGATACCCAGGGGGCCATGCAGCTTAAGAAGAAAAATTTTCCTGCTGTCTATATCTTTCTCAGCCCGCCCTCGCTCGAAGAGCTTAAAGAGCAGGCTTATCAAGCGGAAGACGGAGAGCATGGAAGCGATCGAGAAGCGACTTTCATGGGCAAAAGCGGAAATGGAGATGGTGGGCAATTACGATTACCACATCGTCAACGACAATTTAAACCAGGCATATGCTATTTTGCGCAGTATCGTGATCGCTGAAGAGCATCAGCGTAAGCCAGTTAATTTAAGGAGATCCAGAAGATGAAAGAGTATTTGAATCAAGAGAGCAGCTCACCAATCAAAGTCTTACGAGGATTGTTTAAGAACAATTTCGAGCTGGCCAACCAAGCGATCCGTTTGGCCCGATTTTACATCAAATCGGGGCATGAAGTCTCGATGAGAAAGCTCCTCAATGAAATCAAACGCAATCCGAGCGAACAGTATCTCAAAGATCTCCTGAAAATGGAAGATGAGGAAGATGAGGATTCACAGAGGAGAAAAGCTAGTCTTCGATGCATCGAAAAGTCCTGATCACTTCCGCACTTCCTTACGCCAATGGACCGCTGCATTTCGGTCATATCGCAGGCGCCTACCTGCCTGGCGATTGCTATGCCCGTTTTGAGCGTTTAAAGGGCAACGATGTGCTCTACATTTGCGGATCAGATGAGTACGGCATCGCAATCACCTTAAGCGCAGAGATGGCAGGCCGGACCCCAAAAGAGCACGTCGATCTTTTTCACGAGATCAATAAGAACTTATTTAAGCAGCTCAATTTCTCCTTCGATCATTACTCCCGCACGACGTGGCCAGGGCATGTAAAGACGACTCAGCAGTTTTTCAAAGATCTCTTAGCCAATGGCTACATCGAAGAAAAAGTCACCGATCAGCTTTATTCAGAACAGGACAAAAAATTTCTCGCGGACCGCTATGTCATCGGCACATGTCCAAAATGCGGATTCACCGAAGCGCGAGGCGACGAATGCCAAAAATGCGGAGCCAGCTATGAAGCGACAGACCTGATCAACCCCCGCTCCAAGCTCACCGGCGCTCCGCTCGTCCGCAAACCGACCAAGCACTGGTTTTTGCGCTTTGATCATTTTAAAGAGAAGCTCAACGAGTGGATCTCCAAAAAAAATTGGAAGCCCAACGTCGTCAATTTTGCCAAAGGGTATATCGACGAACTGAAACCCCGCGCCATCACTCGCGACATGGAATGGGGCGTCCCGATTCCTCTTCCCGGAACAGAAGGCAAAGTCCTTTACGTTTGGTTCGATGCGCCGATCGGCTATATCTCTGCCACCCAAGAATGGGCGCAGCTAAGCACAACAAACCCGACGCCTGGAAAGACTATTGGCTCGACCCCAAGACCCACCACGTCCAGTTCATCGGCAAAGACAACATCCCATTCCACGCCGTGTTTTTTCCCGCGATGATCATGGGACAAAACACCCCTTACAAACTCGTCGATGAGCTTCCCGCCAATGAATTTTACAATCTGGAAGGGCGACAATTCAGCAAGTCGGACGACTGGTACATCGATCTTGAAACCTTCTTCAAGCAATTCACCTCCGACCAGATCCGCTATGCGATCGCCTCGAATGCCCCCGAAAGCCAGGACTCCGAATTCACCTGGAAAGATTTTCAGGCCCGATGCAACAGCGAACTCCTTGGCAAATACGGCAACCTCGTCAACCGCACCCTTGTCTTCGCCCAAAACAACTGCGAAGGAAAGATCCCCGAGCTCAAACATCTCCATGAACAAGACCAGCAGTTTTTGGACAAAATCCAACAGCTCGCCAAAGAAGCGGATGAGGCCTATTCCCATTTTCGCCTGCGCAGGGCATCCCAAGTAATCATGGAACTGGCGCAGCTTGGCAACGTCTATTTCGACGCGAAGAAACCTTGGATCGCCAATCGCAGCGCGTTGACCCACCAGGATATGTTCAACACGATCGGCTGCTGCATCGAGTGCCTTAAAATGCTCGCCCTGATCTCCTCTCCCATCATCCCAGAAACTGCTGAAAAAGTCTGGAAGCATGCTTGGCTTCACAACCGCCCTTGCCAAAGCGAAATGGGACGACGTTGTCACCACTGTCCCTCGAATCGGGCCAGCCCTGCCCGAGCCCAGATCCTCTTCACAAAAGTCGAAGATGACGTGATCCAGAAAGAGATCGACAAGCTCAAGCAGTCTGGCAGGCACTGTCAAGACCCCAGCCCGCCTTTGTCCCCCTCAAAGAACAGATCTCGATCGACGATGTCCGCAAGGCTCGATCTGCGCATCGCCAAGATCCTCCATGCCGAACGGGTTCCCAAAAGCAAAAAAATGCTCAAACTCACCGTCGATCTCGGCTTCGAGCAGCGCACCATCCTCTCCGGCATCGGCGAGAAGATGGAAGACATCACCCTTCTCATCGGCAAACGGTCGTCGTCGTCGCCAACCTCAAGCCCGCCATCCTCATGGGCATGGAGAGCCAGGGGATGATCCTCGCCTCCGACTTCGCCGAAGGGATCGAGCTACCCTACTTTCACCACGCCAAGCCCGGCACTCCGTTTCTCTAACAAACCTCTGCGAAAAAAGATTTTCCCCCACAGAGGCGGCATCGCCGCATCATTTTTTGCTTTGTACAGTGGATAGAGACTGACAGATCGCATTCTTAAGTCCCGTGTGGCGCTTCAGCACCTCTTCATTGCGGATCGCAATGGCCAGCGCCTTTGTCGTCCCCACAAAGACCACCCGCCTTTTGCCCCGCGTGAGCCCCGTGTAAAGCAGGTTACGGAAGAGCATCTTAAAGTGGGAGGTGTGCACCGGGATGATCACGCAGGGGCATTCGCTCCCCTGGTACTTATGGATCGAGACGGCGTAGGCGAGAATCAGCTCGTCGATCTCGATAAAATCGTAAGGCACGAACTTCCCATCAAAGACGACCTTCAACGTCTGTTCGTTCAAGTCGATCTCAATGATCTTCCCCACATCCCCGTTGTACACCTCTTTCTCATAGTTGTTCCGGATCTGCATCACCTTGTCTCCCACATGAAAACAGCGGCCCATGCGTTGCAGAGGAGTGGGGGAGGGGTTCAACTGCTGCTGCAGCACCACATTGAGGTTTTCCGAGCCGATCAGCCCCCGTTTCATCGGGGAGAGGACCTGGATGTCGTCAAACCGGTGGAACCGGTGGGATTTGGGCAGCCGGTTGGCCACAAGGTCAACGATGATCTTGACCACCTCCTCCGGCTCTTCCTCTTCGATGAACTGAAAATCGCCTTGTGGGTTGTAGGTCAGGTCGGGGAATTCCCCCTTGTTGATCCTGTGCGCGTTCGTAATGATCTGCGACCCCGCCGCCTGGCGGAAGATCTTCTTTAGCTGAATGACCCCCACCCGCTCCGACTGGATCATATCTTTCAGCACATTGCCCGGCCCAACGCTTGGCAGCTGGTCGATATCCCCAATGAAAATCGCCCGCGCCTCCGTCGGCACCGCTTTCAAAAGATGGTTCATCAGCTGCGTGTCGATCATGCTCGCTTCATCGACAATGATCAGATCGCATACCAGAGGGTTGTCCCTGTTCTTCTTGAACTTCCCCGTCTTAAAATCGATCTCGAGCAGGCTGTGGATCGTAAACGCCTTTTTCCCCGTGATCTCGCTCATCCTCTTTGCCGCCCGGCCCGTCGGCGCCGCCAGGATGATCCGCGTCGTGATCTTCTCGGTGATGCTAAGGATCGCCTTGGTAATCGTGCTCTTCCCCGTCCCTGGGCCCCCGGTCACAACCAGCAGTTTCTCCTGCACCCCCAGGCCCACCGCCTCTTTCTGCTCAGGCGCCAGCTCAATCTTCAGCAGCTGCTCCACCCACTGGATCGCCTTCTCCACCTGCACTGCACGGATCCTGCCGGGGGAGTGCATCAGCCGCGCCAGCTCCCTGCCGATCCCCACCTCCGTTAAATACAAAGGTCGCACCCATACCGTGTCGTTTTCCCTCACCAGGCTCTGGCACTCTACCAGTGCCGCAATCCGCCCCTCGATCGCTTCCTTCGGAACCCCCAGAATAGCCTCCACCTCCGGCACCAACTCCTCTGCCGGATAGCAGACATGCCCATCGTTGCTCAGCTCCCACAGCGTGTGCTCGATCCCCGCATCGATCCGGGCGGGAGAATCGGGCGGGATCCCCAGGTTCTGTGCGATCGCATCTGCCGTCTTGAACCCGATCCCATGGATCTCCTTGGCCAGCTGGAAGGGGTTGCTCTGCACCTTCTCGATGCTCCTATCTCCGTAAGCCTTAAAAATCTTCTGCGCATAAGAGGCACTGACCCCATGCCCCCTCAAAAAAATCATCACATCCCGGATCGCCTGCTGCTCCTGCCAACACACCTTGATCCGCTCCACACGCTTGCCCCCGATCCCGCTCACCTCGAGCAGCCTGTCCGGGGTCTTATCGATCACATCCAGCGTGTCCAGCCCGAAGCACTTGACGATCCTCTCCGCATAGACCGGCCCGATCCCCTTGATCATCCCCGATTCCAGGTACTTTTGGATCCCCATCAGATCAGAGGGTGCCTGCAGCTCAAACTACTTCACTTCGAACTGCTGCCCATACTCCGGGTGGATCTTCCACCCCCCCTTGCACCGGATCGTTTCCCCCGGCTGCACAGACGGCATGATCCCCACAATGCATGTCAGCTCCTTCTTCCTGGGCTCCTTCAACCTGGCAACGGTAAACCCTTTTTCGCTCTCCGCAAAAACCACACTGTCGATATAGCCGTAGATCTCTTCCATCAAAGCCCGCTTCCCAAAAAGAATGAATATTGCTCCAGAGCATAGCTCCCCAGCGAGAAATAGGAAAACCAAAAATTTTCTTACCAACAGAAAAAAGCCAAAGCGGATAAAGCAATTGCTAGAAAAAAGAGGTTTTGTCTAAAATGTACGCTTCTATTCCGGATTAGCTCAGCGGTAGAGCAGTGGACTGTTAATCCATTGGTCGCAAGTTCGAATCTTGCATCCGGAGATCTTAAAATTCAGGCACCTAGGGAGCGATTCCTAAGTGCCTTTTTCAAAAAACAGCAATATCTCTAGTGCGGGCAGTATGGGTTTTGCAGCAATGACAGAGCAGGCTTCATCGCATATTTTAAAACATCATGTTTCTTTGGGGAGTTCTTCAGATGGCGAGCGCTTGAGTAACCCCGGCGGTTCTGGAACCTTCGTGAGCTTTCTTCTCAGCGGAAAGAGGGTGTATGGCATTTTGACGGCTGCTCACGTGGCAAGATGGTTGCCGTTGATCGTCAACGATGCCAAACAGCAGTTCATCGGGTTGACAAAACCCTCTCAAGAGGAGGCGGCTCATGCTTGCCTGTCTTCTTTTCCCTTCATGTACTTAAGCGCTGATATCAGATATCTCCATTCGCAGAGAGGATGTGCTTATCGTCCCGATATTGCATTTATTCTACTGGGGATAGAGGGATACCCTGAGCATGAATTGTTCGAGCAGTCCGGGTTTTATGATTTGGACAATGATATCGCCCTGCCTTTGGAAGAAGACCCACAGATTCTATCTGGTTTTTTGCGAGGGGCTTGCCCCTCAGCCGAGGTCAGTATAGATGGCTTTCTGAATACCCCTATTTGTTTTGGTGGCGGTGAAAAGATCTGTTTTGATGAGCAAGCGTTTGTTCAGTTTTGGGACATTCCGAACACCAGCCGTCAAAGCATCAAAGGAGGCTCTGGAGCTGGTTTCTGGCGTTTTCGATATGATGAGAATCGCCGTCTGATAAAATCGCTCGCAGGCGTCATTACGGCTGAAGGGCTGGATTATGACTACATCGAGGCGATTGCCGCTTCTTACATCTTCGATACATTCCTGCCATCCCTGAAAGCGCAGATTCAACACGAATTATTCCAACCCAGAGCATGAGCTCAATCTCTTGGTGTATTGGTGATGCACTCCGCGGCAACAACCCGCAGCGCCGAGAAGTTCTACGACTACTACGCTGGCGCCACTGCTCGGCAGAAGACGTCGAGCACGCTGAGAAGTCGAGCTCGGAGAGCCTGAAGCACTTCAGAAGGGTTATGGGCGTGGAGAAGAGCTCTATGACCACCCGACGCTCAAGAGGGCCTATAAAGCCATGCAGATGTACCAGAGAGCGATCAATGAAATTTGGCTGATCTCTACTCCCATGAAAGTGCAGCGGATAAGTTTACCTCGGGCTTCATTACGGTACCTGGACCCCTCTTCGAAGGCACTGCCGTTAGTGAAGGTAGGCTGGCCGCGACATTGGTCTCTGATGTGTGGGGTTGGAAAGTTGGCGAGCCGATCAACAACCGAACGATCTTTGGTTCAGTTCCCAAGTGGTCAACTGTGAGGAGAAGGTATTGGAAAAATAAAGCTGAGTGGGCAAAATCAAATTCTCACAGATATGGGGAGGGGGACCTTAAACGAATGGAGCGGGGGCTAGCCCCACAAAAGGTAAATGACAAAACCGGGCGAATAGAGAGAAATGAACTTCATCACCTGCCCCCTCAGTTTCAGGGCGGCCTGTTCGATGTTATTGAGCTCTGGCTGTAAGAGCACGCTGCCACAGACCCAAATAGGTTTACAGGACGCTAATGCCAGATTTTAACAAATCATTCAGAGAATCCAAGGGTCAACCAATCTTCTATAACGGCGCTATGCTTGCTCGCGCTGACAAATTCCCGGTGAAGAATAGGGATATCCTGCTCATTACCATTGAGAGCGCGAAAAATGAATGCCGGGAGGGCCTTTGCATTGACATTACTGGGTATTGCGAGCTCAACGAGCAGGAACACATGAGGGGTAAAGGCATTAGAATGCTTTTTTGGAGTGACACTTCTCCTAGGCTGACTCGCCTTATAGTCTTTACAAAGCAAGATTTTGTATGGGTGGAGAACATCTGGGAGCAGATCAATTCTTACATTGTAGGCACCAAGGATGGCGTCCCCGTTACAAGGCAAACCCCCTCCGTAGTGTACGGCCATGGCAATGCTGCAATGATTGTAGAGGAAATTGAAGGAGGTCGCCGCTACAAATGCCAGGACGGCCGATCTGAAGACAATTTCGACGACATTGTCTTCACCGTGCAGAAGGTTGACTGAGCCCCGGGAGGAATCGCTTTAAAGTGCTAACAAACAGATCAGCTCTCATTTGAAAACCCTTTTCGTACCCATTTGAAATAACCAAGTATCAAGGAAATAATGGACCCGAAAATAGGCATCCATAAGCCCAAAAATATGATGATGCCGGGCAAGACTAACCCTATCGCGATCCAGGACATTAAGCCGCAAATCCATGCGTGTCTAAAAGAATTAAAGAACTCTGCCTTAAATCCAGGAACAATACTGTAGCCATCTTTATCGAATAGATCAGTAGGTAATCCATATTTTTTATTTTGAACAACCCACCCGCCAGAAAAATCGATGTAGTCGTAATAGTCTATGGTTCTGTTTACAACAGTGTACATTAGTGTTGAAACATAGGGCACAAAATAAAGATCGAAATCTGATTCTAATGATACTTTGCCATTTCGATCTCCGAAACTGGAAATATACAAATGCATAACTTTGCCATTTTTATCCGACTCTCCTTTGTAGTAATTAATTATGTTTTTGCTATATTTATCTAATTCTGCTTCGGTGTAATAGCTCTGATTTTTTTTTACATCTGTCTTGAACTGTTCCTTATCCTCATTCGTGAATTTTATTTCCTTGGCTATAGGAGTTGATCTGTATGGAGCCCATATGAAAGCGCCAAAAAGCGCACAAACCAGTGAAACTAGAAAAGAAGCTCTAAAAATACCTTTGGCAGTCTTGTCCATCATCTTCACCAATTTCATGGACCGGGGTTTTTTTGGGGGAATCTGAGTGGGATTTTGCATATGTCCAAATTTGAAAAAGGGTTTTCGTCTTATTTTTTAATGAGAGCCGCATATTGTAATCAGGCCAGTGATAATCGTGTACCTGCAATTATTTTTTAGCGCTCAGAGGGGAGTGGACCTGAGAATCCGACCTACCTCATGATCGCCAGGGGCGCTTCCAGGGGTATTGGTCTAAAATCAACAAAATTCCCAAACTCATAGGTCATGAAAGTAATTCTTGAATTAATCGTCTGTCGTTTGAAAATTAAATTTGTGTCATATTTTTCAATCAATTGAATTGACAGATTGGCTTGTTTTAAATATAATAATTCCAAATTAATTTTGGTGTTATGGTGCATTTTTTTTATTTCATGATGATCGTACCTATAATTTCCCTAGTGGGATGCGCTTCTGTTAGTTCTTCATTTGTTCCCGAAGTTCCGGTAGTTTCCCAGCAGAAAGCAAGTCTTGAGGAAGTAGAATTTTTAACCCGACCTCCATCGAGAGTTGCATTGAGAATTGGAGTAATCTCTACAGGGGGAAATGGATTTGCTGATTTTGACGACTTGATTAAGGAGGCCAAGAAAAAAGCAGCAAAAATCGGGGGAGATTTTATTTTAGTTCAAAATTCTGGGATCGAATCTGATACTTATTATTCACCTGGTTATACAACATATCAGTCAAATGCGCACGCAAGTTACGGGAGTAGATCTGGTTATGGGGAAAGTGCAGCAACGGGATATTCAGTGGGTCCAAGTAGTAATACTGTTCATCGGCCATGGGGAGTTTTCTCAGTTTGGGTTTATAAACCTTCCCAATTGGGTGTGCAATTAGATAAGGGATATATAATAACAGGTTTTCACCTGAATAGTGATGCAAAAAAAGCAGGATTAAAAATTGGTGATAAATTAGTCGGTATTGATGGCCGTGATATCAATGACCAGAAGACAATAGAGCATAGTATGACCATTCAATCTGGTGATAAAGTAAAACTTTCTGTCGATAGAGACTCTCAAAGAATAGAAGTTCAAATTACAGCTCTTCCGAATTGAGTGATTTCATTTTAATTACTTGAGTTTCCTAATTTTTTTGTTGACAGCTGCCCAGACATGTAAATCTCTGCGGCATCCTCTTTCGACAGCTTGTAAAGTTCTCGACTCTGACGCCGACACCTTCCACTCCTCTGGCTGAGCTTACCTAGCCATTTCATAGCTATACGCCCCACATCCGCCTCTACGAGCGCTGTCAGCAATATTTTAAGATTTTCCTCTTGAACTTTTATAATCATAGATGAGACCGTTAATGTTCTCGATTGAGAATTTGTCTGGCTGAGCTTGAAAATCTCCAATGAAAGGGGGAGGTCGGCGCAAGACAGGATAAGAGGCGTTATTGCCCTGCCTGATAATTTCTTGCGCTGGCTCCACTTGAAATTCAGGTGTTCTTCTCATCGCAAAAAAGTTCCTCTATAAGCCATCGCTAAGAGTAATTTTCCAAAATCGCCTGCGCATCTACGTGAAGGTCTTCGGCGGTACTGCGATGTTCGATAGAAATACTGCCGCAAAAGCTGGATTCAGAAAGTTGGAAATGACATTCGCTGTGGCTGGTACCAACCCTATTCAGAAATAAAGCGCTTCCTCTTCCATATTACTCTTCGGCTATTTTCGGACATATGAAGCCAGGGGCAATTACTTGGAGAGTAGTCTTCATTGGGATCGATTCGGTCGAGCGCATATTTGTGTTTTGGCTCAGGCTTGGGTCCCATATCTTGTAAGAACTGATCGGGGTTGCCTTTCCAAGCAAGGCATACCTGCCTCCCTTTTCCTCCATAATTATAATAGGAACTGGTTTTGGGATTATAACAACGGGCCATCATCGCCCTGTAGCTTCCCATCTCAGATGACTGAGGTGCTTTCTTTTTTTGCTATCGCCTGCATTTTTGAGGCAGCTTCAACAGAGATCGGATCATTTTCATGGATCGACCGACTTAGAGCATTTTTCTGATGCAGTGCAAGTTTTCCGTAGAGAAACACATCATTCTCAGAAAAATTATTCAGAAGAAGCTTTCTACAAACAGCGGCAGAGACAGCTGCTTTTTTTGATAATTGGTTGATATTTATTTGTTTCCCATTTAATAAAAACGCTGTTCCATGATCTCGGTGAAGTTTGAGAACATTTTCAATTTTGGTAAGCAGTCGACAATTTTCAGGAGAGTAGGGGCCGTCATTATCGATACGATCTACTTCAAGGCCGAGGGCCCAACCATGAGCAATTGCCCAGTCATAGAAAGTAATAAAGTTCTCGAGCCAAATATCGCAAATTTCGATGCCTCGTCCTCCATATCTATTGAAGGCTTGACATTTCTCATCATAACATCTCCTGATCATGTTGGACCATACATAATACAGTGAGTGATTGCTCAAACCATGGGTCAGGTTAGTCTTATTCTCTTTCAAAGCCTCCATTCTCAGACAACCACAACTTCGGATAGGGGAGACAGATTTCCCAATGAGGGCTTCTCGTCTGACGTAGCTAATGGATCCGGAATCACAGGAGCATTTGCATTCATACATAGGGCGCTTGTAATTTCCTTTGCCTCTGAATGACTGTCGAATGGCGGTCAATCGGCCAAACGTCTGACCGGTAAGGTCTTCCATCGGATTGTTTTCTCTCCGTAATTTCCCGGCCAGGATTCTTGAGCAACGCTCACAGCGCTTGAGAATTTTCCTGCGTTCGGGATGTTTCAATTGTTGTTTGAGTCCGACTGCATTGATTAGAATTTCGTTCCCGCAGTATCCGGATGGATCGATAGGCAGGTTTTCTTCGCGATCATTTGTGATGGCCATGAGGGGAGTGATGCAACGACATCTGAATTGGCGGAACCGATGCCTGTCCGAACCCTCCTGTGTGAGTATAAGCAGATTACCAAGGCGCTGGCCGGTCAGATCTTCAGTGAGGACGCATTTCTTCAGGCAGCGAGTTACTTTTTTGCCGAGATCTTTACCGGAGACGATCCTCTCTTCCCCGCAGATGCAGCGGCATAGCCAGAGTGCGCGTCCAACTTTGTTGCTACCTGCGGCCTGGATGACTGTAAGCGAACCGAACTTCTGCCCGACTCGATTTTTCTTGACGACCATTTGCCTCACCCGATTGTCTTTTTGTTTGAAAGTTTAGAAAAGGCCCTGTATAAGTTCAATGGAAAAAGGAAGGACCTATGATTTATTGGGAATTAAACAAGTTGTTAAGTGTTTCTATTTACGTTGGTTACAACTGCAGGATGAGCTATGCGGGCTCGTGGATGAGCGTGTTGGAAGCGTTCTCGCATTTGGCCAATGTTGCGATGGCGATTGCAGTATGCTATAGCGCCTTCTCTTTTCATTCCTGGTTGCGACAGGCTGTAACTAACCGGCGTGCAGATACTGCCAGCGAGGTTCTTGGGGAGCTGGAATATTTTTATGTTCGGCTTGAACAACTGGTTAGTTGGCAATATCTGCTTGGTTGGAATGAATGGAGAAAAACATTTAATGAGATTTTCCGCTCACACTTCCTACTGGCAAAAATGAAGGCTCACAGACTGAATAATGAGGCAATCAAAAAACTCTTGGAGGGTATGGAGAAATCCAGCGTGGAGCTGCCCGACAGTCAAAGGCTCGCTACCCAGTGCGACGGGCAAGGTAAGTTATTATGGAAGGAAGAAGCGCCGAAGGCGAAAGAGAAGTTTAAGAACGCCTGGGAGCAGTATAAAATAGACTGGACGGGTCTGAAGGACTTGCTTTCAAAGGAAGCGCTTTATGACATGCCTCCTAAGTAGCGGCTCCCTGTCCACGCAAAATGCCATAATACAGTCCGAAACCGCGTCAGAAAAATGAATAGCTTGAAAACGATCGTTTCAAAGGGTTATGCTGAGAGCTTATCGTGCAAACTGAGAAGATAAATTGGAAATTTTAGACTTTCAGAATCGTGTAAAAAATCTCGCTGCTCTTCGCAAGGAAACGGAGTGGCTAGAGCTTAAGCACAATAATGAAAACACTCACGAGATGGGCGAATATATTTCTGCCCTCTCGAATAGCGCGGCCTTGGCAGGGCGGCATAGTGCCTATATTTTGTGGGGCATTGACGATTCAACCAATAAAATTATCGGTACGAGCTTCCGTCCAGCAGAAGTAAAAGTAGGCAATCAAGAACTTGAAAGTTGGCTCATTTCTCTTCTCGATCCTCAGATCGATCTGCATATCCATGAGGGAGAAGTCGATGGCAGTTATGTGGTTCTATTTGAATTTGCCCCGGCAACTCATCGTCCGATCCGGTTTAAAGGCACCGAATTCATTAGAGTAGGGACATATAAGAAGAAACTCCACGAGCACCCCGAAAAAGAAAGAGAACTGTGGCGCATATTAGGACTAACCGCGTTTGAGAAAGGCATTGCCATGAAGAGCGTGCCCGCGGATCAAATCCTCTCGTTTCTCAATTGCCCTGCTTATTTTGATCTCATGAAACTGCCCCATCCAGAAAATAGATCTACGGTTCTTGAGAAATTCATCTCAGAGAAACTGATTGCACCGTCGGATGGAGGGGGATATGATATTTCTAATTTAGGGGCTATTCTTTTCGCGAAAAACTTGGAGGATTTTGATCGGCTGGCCAGAAAAACGCCTCGAATCATTTTCTATCGTGGAGACAGCCGCATGGAGACGATCAAAGAATACGGGGTGAAAAAGGGGTACGCTCTAGGCTTTGAAGAAGTGGTTGCTTATATCAACGATCAACTTCCTCAAAATGAACATATTGGCGAAGCTTTTCGCCAAGAAGTACGCATGTATCCGAAAGTCGCCATTCGAGAATTGGTGGCGAACGCTCTGATTCACCAAGATTTCAATGTCACCGGGGCGGGTCCTATGGTGGAAATTTTTGCGAACCGGATTGAAATATCAAATCCAGGCTTGCCCCTGATTGACACTCTTCGCTTTATCGATGAAGCTCCTAGGTCCCGCAATGAAATAATGGCTGGACTTATGCGCAGGCTGAATCTATGTGAAGAGCGTGGCACTGGGGTTGATAAAGTCATTTTCCAGATCGAATTATTTCAGCTCCCTGCACCTGATTTCCTCAAGAAGACACAAAGCACGTTTGCGATCTTATATGGACCAAGAAAGCTAAAAGAAATGGATTCCAAGGAGCGGACCAGGGCTGCATATCAACATGCCTGCCTTCAGTATGTCATCGGCAGAAAAATGACCAACGAATCTTTGCGGACGCGCCTTGGAATCAAGCAGTCCAGCTATTCGCTTGCCTACCGGATCATACGAGATGCCATACAGGAGAGCCTGGTAAAACATCAGGGCAAAGAGGTAGGCATGGGTAAAAGTGCCTTCTATCTTCCTTTTTGGGCTTGAGATCTATTATGCACAAATTCCCTAATTGCTCCTGAAAATCCACCCTATCTATCTGATTATCAGTACGTTTTGATTGTGCACGGATTATGCACAGACCTGTTCAGCGCCACGATGGAAACCGTTAGCTCGACAATTCATTCAATTTTTGAAAATTTGAACAAAATGCTTACTCTCAATGCTTTGACTAAGATTTAAGGCGAGACCTTGAAGGGGATCCTTAGTAGAGTGTTGTTATGGTCTTTGTTAGACCAAATGAATAGGTATCAGGCTCCTGAAGAATAAAATTCTCATGATAGCAGGCACGAATGGAGCAGGAAAAACAACGATGACTTAGAGTTAACCGCTTGCCAAACGATGCTTTATAAGTTCATAAATGCAGATGAGATTGCTAGTGCTCTGTAGATAATGTTTTTGCAGTTATTTTTGCGTGAAAGCTCCTGCGGTTGGGGCAAGAAATGTTCATGTGGCGCTCTCCAGTATTTCCTAAAAAAAACTAACTCCCAAATAAAAAAAGTTTAAATCTCTACCGATTTAGGACTACCGCTTTTTTTGCTCTTCCAGTACCCCAGGCTGGAAAGTAGGAAACACAAGGCTCCTCCCCATGCTATCAGACTCGGATGAGCGCCTACAGCAGGGCCGACAAATAATGGACTCAAGCCCATTGCAGCAGCGCATACCGATTGATAGACACCTAATACTTCCCCTTGAGATTCGCTGGAAGTGCGGTTGGATATAACCGTTGTGGCCGTAGGGTAAGCAAAGGCCAGAGAACACAGCATCAATGGGGTAATCCACCAAATATATACGGATTGAGATGGAATCAGAAAATTCAACATGCAAACTGCCACTAAAAAAGTTGAGACAACCGCAATTTTTTCGGGCGAGAAGCGATGCACGAATCGAGTGGCTATCAAGGCTCCAATAGCAAACCAGGCCCCAGTAAATGCGTAGAACTCGCCAATATGACTTAAAGAAAAGTCAAAACGTTCCCGCAGTAATAAAGGAACGAACTCATTGAAAAACGACCAGCCGAAATAAAGTGCAAAACCCGCAAAAAACAGCCACCTTAAATTTTTGTGTAAGAATACTTTGCGAATGCTATACAGACCTTCAAAGAAATTAAAATTTCTTTTCTCTAAAATGTGTCGGGTTTCTTGGAATTTCCAACCAACTAGAATTAAATTTATTAAAGACATTAAGCCCGCAGCCGCCAGAGGAGTAGAATAATTAAACCAACTGACGACAGTAGGGTCAGCAATGATTCCGCCTAGAAATGGTCCAACCGTGAAGCCTAAGCCAAGGCAGGAGCTTAAGTAAGCGAATCTTTTGGCTTTGTTTTGCTCTGTACTGATATCTGCAAGTGCTGCCTGACCTACCGCTGCAGTCGCATCTGAGGCGCCGACAAGTATACGATACAAAAAGAGCAGCCACAACGAACTCATATAGATACCCAGGACAGCAACCATGTAGCCCAAACATCCTAAACTGATACCTCCTAAAAGGGCTGGTCTTCGTCCCTTAATATCAGAAAATGTCCCTAAAACAGGCGACAGGAAAAACTGGGAAACGGGCGTTAGTGAAATGAGAATGCCGAGCATGGCCCCTCGATATTCAGGTGAAGAGTTTACTGGGACAATCAAATTGCCTGGGTCAAATAATAGGACTGCAAATATCGGGTAAACCAGTCCGATACCGACATAATCCACAAAAGCAATCATAAGGATGATGATTACATTCAATCTGGAATTGAGTTTTAAATCACTAGGACGGTCCATGACTAAACCTGGCTTTATTTTGATCTTTTAAGAGAAGGGGTATTGCTTATGCACTAGTTGGCTTCAATTATCAACAGAATTCCCCAAATTTCCCCACTAGCTCGCAAAATTCAGCAGTACTCTGCAATTTTCAACAGAATTGCAGAAAACACTTAACCTTTTAATCCTGTTATTGTTATCTTTTGCGGGCAGTTGTGGATTGTTGGAATAAAGGTGACTGTTAATCTATTGGTTGCAAGTTCGAATTTTGCATCCGCAGTTCTTAAAATTCTGGCACCTAAGGAGTGATCCTTAGGTGCCTTTTTCATAAAGCTTTATCTTGCCAATGCGGCTATACTCGCTTTTGAAGGAGAATCTCCCACCCATGTGCTGCCATGTCCATGGGAGGCTGGTGTTATTGAGATATAAACATTTTGCCCAAGATCATTCAAAAAGCGCAGCATTCTTTCTAAGGAAAAGTCTGTTAAATACCCGCGAAGGAGTAGGGAGATTTTTGGTTGGCTGATTTTGAGTATTTTTGCAGCTTTTGCTTGAGTTAGCTTCTTTTTCTTAATGGTATCATGTATTTTCATAGCAATTTTTGCTTTTGCCATAGCTTCTTCAGGATTGGGAATGCCGAGGTCGGCAAATACATTCCCGGAGCTTTCTGTATACTCGATATTAACTAAGCGCTTTTTTTTAGGTTTTTTTGCTTTCATTTTCTCCTCTTCATTAATTCTTTATAAAGAGCCCTTGCTTCCCCTAGACGACTTTTTATCATTTCTATTTCGTTTTTTGGTGTGGCCATCCCTGACTTTGATTTCTTTTGGAATGCGTGTAGAACGAACACGTATTCTTCAATTTCAATAGTGTAAATCAGCCTGTATGTCCCACTTTGGTCGTTTTCTCGTATTTCTATGACCCCTGCTCCACCCATGCCTGAAAACACTTTTGTATGCGAATGCTTTTTACCCGTTTGAGCAAAGAAGAGTGCGTAGCCTATAGCACTACTTACGGCAGGAGGGAATTCTTTTAGGTCTTTGTGGCTCGATCCAATCCATATCAGTTCTTTCATATGGCCTATGCTTCCTGTTCACCTGGATTATACCCGTTCGGTAATATATGGACTAGTGTCTTTATTCCTGGTAGGGGGATGGCAAAGCCTCATTCTTAACAATTTTATCCTAAATTGAACAGATATAGGATTTGTTTAACATGCTGTAATTAAGTTATATATGACATGTTGATCGTTGAGGGGACTCAATGCAAGGGGATTAAAAAAACTTTGGTCGCAAGTTCGAAAATTGACTACAATTTTAGAAGCTGAGACCAAGCTTGGCTTCGAGCTCGTTATTTCTATACCATTTCCCAAACTGGCCATTGTAGCCGATTGAAAAGAAGAGGCCGCGCCGATGCTTCCAGTAGAGCTCGAGGGCGGGGGAGACCAGGTTTTGTGTGCGGAGGGCGGTGACCAGGACCAGGGAACTTGAGGTGCCGATAAGGTTGGCCTGGAGGGCTCTCTGGTGGAACGGAACCTGGTTAACGTAGGAGAGTTTACCGCGCAGAATGAAGGTCCAATGCGTCCAGAAGTCTCTATTGTAGTAGCCGTTAAGACCCGCCTCGGTTTGCAGCAGCGAAGAGAAGTTGGACCGGATGTGCATGTTGTAGGGAGCGGCGCCTTTTTCCGAGTAGCTATCCTGCCAATTGCCAACGAAGTCGCAGGCGACAAAGGGCTCGAGCGTCCCTTGGCGCCAGGACCAGTCGTAGCCCAGCTCGAGGTGTCCGTTCGCTTCGGCGCTGTTGTAATGGCTGGTGGCCGTCGCTTTAAAGCCTGGGTAAAAAATATTGCGCCGATTATGGGTGCGCAGATAACCGCCCCAGAGGGAGACGTCTAGAAAAAAGTCGGAGAAGTAATAGGTGCCGTAGAGCGTAGCAAGGCCTCCCTGGGTATGGGCTTTGCCGAGATGGTGCGCCTCGTGAACCTGGATTGCAGAATAGGCGAGGCCGCCGCCTACGATAGCGTCATTTCCAATCATCTTATCGATAGCAGCGAGGAAGCCGCCGCTTGTGGCATGAAAAGCGGGGTTTTGGCTGGCGGCTTTTTGATGGAGCAGGCCCCCAAAACCGCTGACCCAGACGTTGTAGGGCTTCTCGTCGACGTGGCGGATACCGCCGCCATAGCGGATTTGAGGGGTGCTGCTATCGTCAGCTACAGCGAGGAGCTCCGTCTTGTTAATGGAGCGTGCTGCAAGGGAGGCAGTGGGCGGCTTGCTCGTTTCGCGGAGGATGCGCTCATTGGCGAGTCGCTGCGCAACGAGGCGTGAGAAGCTGAGGGCAGCCTGCATGTTGCCATAGCGTGGGAAGGCGGCGCGGGAAGGCGAGAGGGTCAGAAGGGCCGCTGCCTGATCTTTTGCTGAAAGTTGGGTCAGTGTGTTGAAGGGGACTCCCAGGGTGGCGGTGCCAAGCGCGTTGAGGTACTTTGCCAGCTTGAGGTTATTGCCCGTAAGGCTGGCAAGCTGCAACTTGTAGATGGGGTCCGGCGGGTTGGGCACACCCAAAAGGGTAAGTAAGATGGAGTTATTAGGGTAACTGAGTTCTCCAAGAAATTGTGCGGGCATGAGCAGGGATGGTGTGCCTGTTAACCCTGAGCTTGTCAGCAAGGTGTACTGAGTTCCTGTCGTGTAAGTTCCAGGATCTGCTAAGATCTGGATCGTGGCATCCGTAACATCGACAGTTGATGTGGAAGAAATTTGGCTATTGTCATTGGCTGGTGGGGCAATTTCGATGGCCAGAGTACCTGGCAAGGTGAGAGGTGCGGTATAGTACAAGGTACCAATCGAGTTGCCTGGAGACAAGGTCCCGGATACGGTTGTGGGGGCATTGATCGTGCCGGTCCCTTTGAGAGTAGCACCTGGGCTGACGGTGACTTGACTGCCAGTGCCCGCTCCTCCTGCATAGAGTGTGCTGTTGACGAGGCTGAGGGTGCCTGAAGAGACGGTTGTGGGGCCGATATAACTATTTGAGCCGCTCAAGGTGACGGTCCCTGTGCCTGTGACTTGAAGATTGGCGCCGGTGCCGGAACCTGGTTCCCAACTGGAGGATCCAGGAATGGACTGCACGCTGTCGTCGATGATGGATTGGCTGATCGAGATCGTTTCGCCGGTGCTCGGCATGAGGTTGAGAGTGGTGCCTGAGTAGAGGAAGAAGTCGTTTCCACCGGCAAAGCTGCCGCCGGAATTGTTCGAGGTGGAGTTGAGAGAGGTGCTGCAATTGCCGGTGAGGGTGAGAGTGGGCTGGGCATTTGAGCTGCCGAGGAAGACGGCGCCGCCTAAGGCAGCGCCGTTGCCTCCTTGAGTGGTGAGGCCGGGCGTTGCGCCAGTGCCGGAAGTGCTGTTGCTACCTCCGCCGCCGCCGAAGCCGCCTGAGCCATTGCTACCCCCGCCGCCGCCGAATCCGCCATTGCTATCGCTACCGCCGCCGCCGCCGAAGCCGCCTCCACTCGAGTTACCAGCACCTGCGCCATAGCCACCTTGGCCGCCAATGAAGTTTCCTCCGCCGCCGCCGCCGTCGCCGCCACTACCACTGCCGCCTTCGCCGTTGAGTCCATAACCGCCGCCGCCACCGCCGCCGCCGCTGCCTCCTCCTCCGCCGCCACCTCCAATACTGGAATTACCGCCATTTCCTCCTCCGACGGCTCCTGCACCTCCATTCGCATTGAAACTACCGCCACCGCCGCCACCGAGGCCACCACCCCCGCCGCCGCCACCACCATAGTTGTTGCCACTGAAGCTGCCGGCTCCTCCTCCCCCTCCTCCTCCACTATAACCGCCGCCACCTCCGCCGCCGCTACCGCTGCTGACGCCCATGCCGGTGTAATACGGTCCGCCGCTGCCGCCTATTCCTCCTGGCAGACCGTTATCACCCGAAGAACCGGGATTAGGAGAAGAGGAAGCGCCGGCTCCCCCATTTGCGGAGGAACCCATGGTAGGAGAACCTCCGTTCCCCCATTGCCACCGCTATTGCTGCCACCATCATTGCCACCCAGGCCACCCGAGTTGCTGCCTCCGGCACCAGATCCTCCAACGCCGTTATTTTGGCTGCCATAGCCGCCACCACCTACGACAAAGGGAAGAGCAGGAACAGGGGGGCTGGAAAAAGTATAAGGAGAAATTGTGACAGCATCTATAGGAGTAGAACCGCCGATTCCACCTGTCGTGCCAAGAATTGCTCCTCCACCACCACCATTATTGCTTCCCCCATCGCCGCCAGCGCCGCCGCCCGCGCCGTAGGAGTCACCCCCATTGCCACCGTAGCCGCCACCACCGCCTTGTGCAGCGCCTCCGTTGCCACCAAGCCCTCCGCCGCCGCCGCCGGAGCCGGATGTGCCCCCTCCAAGTCCAGCTGTGGCTGAGCAGCCGTTGAAGTTGACATTGTGGAGCGTCACGTCGGCCGTGTCGATAAACAGGGCGCCCCCGGCACCCATCCCGCCGCCGCCGCCATCTCCTCCGCTGCCGCCGGTGGCGTTGCAGCTCTGGAAGTTGAGGTTTTGCAAGGTGACGGCTGCCCTGGCGGACGAACAGGCCGCCGGTGCCGGCGCTACCTGTGATAGTGACAGGCTGAGCCGGGTCGGGGTTGCCGATCACAATCGTGCTGGAGCCGAGAAGGTTGACCATCGACAGCTTGGCGCCCAGCTGAATCGATTCAATACCGGGAGCAAAGACAATGTCGTAGTCCTGGGTGACGCCTTGAGCCTGTTCATTGAGGATATAGTTAATGCAATAGCGGAGATCACCTGTCGTGGCGCCAGAGAAGGCGGTTTGACCGCCTGGGTACAGGTTTGGAGTATCCGTAGATGTGCTGACTGTTAAAGTAACTGCATGCGCATTCTCTACTGAAGCCACACTCAACGCGATCAGGCCAAGAGCAAACAGCCATACGTTTTTATATTCAATGCCAGGTCTCAACATGCATGCCTCAGGATTTTTTTTAAGCTAATTGATACTGTTCATATAGGCAATACCAAAAATTTTGATGACACAAAATAAAATTTGGCGAAAGTCTGAAGGAAAATCCACCCAGGCTTTCAAATGAGCTGGAATCTCCTTCACCGCGTTGTTTCATTTCTCCTCCTTCCCCTGTTCCTCATCTATCAATTCGAAGTCCCCGCCGTTTCTCTTAGGCCGAACCTGATCTCGACGGATTTTGACTTCTGGCAGGCGCCCACATACAGCTTCGCAAACTATTGCTATAGCTATGACGACGTTCTCGATCTACTGGATGAAATTAGTAGGGTGACTTGGAGCAGGAGCTCGACTTAACCACTCTCTATCGGATCAACTATTTCATTTCGGTGCTGGCTAAAAACGGCCTTCTGCCCTGTGACGATGGCGAGATCCTCAACCAGGATATTCAGGAGCTCCTCTGTGGAGACAGCTCCTACAACCCGCTTTTCTGGAGCATCGGCAACTCTTCCCAGAGGGAGATCGTCCTCTGCAAGTCGTGGATACACAAGGCTTGGAAGAAAACAAAGCACTTCGTCAAAAGCATAAAAAGGAAATCTTAATCGGCTGCGCGGTTGTTGTAGCAGTCGTAGCGGTAGTTGGGGTTGTTGCTGCCGTATCCGCAGCCGGGGCTGCAGGAGCTGCCGCCGGGCCTATTTTTCCAGATTCTGGCAATGGCAAAAACCATGAGCCTAAATTGTCGCTCCTCAGCCGGATCCCGCCCCCGAAGCGCAACCCTTGCCTGAACAGGTAGACCTCCAAACAACCCTCGATGAGCATGTCTCCTCCTTCAAGGAAATGATCGTCGAGGATGGGCTAGTTTCCTCCACTCCATCGGATGGCTCCATCGCAGAGCGAGCCCGGGAAACGGGGTCCTTCCTTGCCCATGAGACGCTGCAGGGGGTGTCTGAGCTCGCGGCCGTCGCCCCCCAGCTAGCCGAAGAGATCAGGGAAGTGGGGGCTGCCATTATTCCCGATGGGCTCCTGAGGCCCGGCGAATTCATTCAGTCTTCTCCCGAAGGCAGGTTCAACGAATTCTGTCGCCTCCGGCCACAAAAAAATAGACCAGCTCTTTTCTACAGACCAGGCTGACTTGTATTCCAGTGAGAACAATAGAGCAGATAAATTCACCTCGGGGATCCCACTTCCCGGCACACTAACAGGAGGATCTGTAAGCAATGCAGGGAGAATCGCCTCCTCCCAGGCGACAGAAGTTTGGGGCTGGCGGCTGGGGATACTCCGTAACCGGACGGCGTTCGGCAGTGTTCCCAAGTGGTCGACGGTGCGCCGTAGGCACTGGAAAAATCAGGCGCATTTACACCCGGAGCAGTACAAACTGCAGGAGCTCGAACGAATGGAAAAAAGGATGAGGCTCCGACAGTTTAATCAAAAGACCAACAAGTGGGAGAGCAAGGAGCTCCACCACGCCCCATCACAACGAGAAGGCGGGCTTTTTGATTTCATTGAGGTGTGGCCTGAAGAACATGAATTACTAGACCCCCATAGAAATACAGGACAATAATGCCGGATTTCTCAGAATTATTTGAAAAGCCAACTGGCAACCCATCGAGTACAAGGGAAATACTGTAATTCGTCTGGATAAATTCCCTGTAAAAAATGGCGACGTCCTTCTTATCTCCATCGAGAAGACGAACAGTGATTGCCGGCAGGGGCTGAGTATAGACGTTACCGGGCATTGCGAGCCGAAGGGAAAGAGTATAAAGAAGGAATGTCAAGGTGCTGTTTTGGGAGGATACCGCCCAGGCAAAACCGACTCAAGGTGTTTACGAAAAAAGATTTCGTGTGGATAGAGAATATCTGGGAGCAAACTAACCATATGGGGGGTAAGTCGGTGGATTACGGCCGATACGGCTCAGCCATGATTGTGGAGGAAGTGGAGGGAGGGCGACGCTACCGCTGCAATGATTGGCATCCAGACGACAACTTCGACGATATTGTGTTCACAGTGAGAAAAGAAATCCCATGATGATTGTTTTAAAGTTTAGTTGAATTGGAAAAAAAATTAGTCTGCTATACAGGGCTATACAGGGCTATACAGGGTTATACAGGGTATATATAGCTATAAATAGGTATAAAACGTGGACCTCATTACGGACCTTTTTTCGCCAGGTTCCACGGATGCTGCCGAGTGTGGTATGAGTTACTGTCATTAGGTGCTTTTAAGAAGGAAAAACTTATGAAGAAAATATTTCTGTTCGGCCTGGTCGCCATGGCCACTACGTTCCTGGAGGTGTATGCTGCGCCGATACAGTCCTACCGGGAGTTGACTTCTGCCATCCAGGAGGGAAAGCGCTTTGTGTTCCTGCTGGACCTTCAGGAATGCACGGGAAATCCCCGCATGCCGATTGGCTATTTTACTCCTACGGAGATGATGCTGATGCCCGCTTCCGAAACGCTTCCAGAACGCGTTGTCACTTCCTTTATGCATTTTACGGAGCAGGCGGGGAACCCTATCTATGAATACGTCAAATTTACTCTCAGCTCAGATGGCAGTGTCGCGATTCGAACGACTTTTTATGATCCCCAGAATTTTAAATCCATCGGCACCCCACATACCCTCAATTGTATGATGGGAGAGGGGATCGATACTCCACTCTGATTCCGATTAAAGCTTTGAGCGCAATTTGCCGCCGTTGGATCTTGCACGGGCTCCCTGGACAGAAGCGTAACAGAGAGGGGGCCTGTTAACTCTTCCAAAGCATCGACATTTTTATCAATAAATACCCTTTCTCCCCTTTAATACAGTACTCTCTGAGAGATGCAAAGGGGGCTTTTTCAGAGAGATGACAATCTTCATGCAGTTAAGACAAAAAATCTTCTTAACAAGAGTCAAAGCTTGCTCTTGTGATGGTGGGGGAACGAGGACGGCGCAAATATTCTCGAAAAAAGCGCGTCCATTTCTTGCGGGAGTGACAAGACCCCATTTGCCATCATTAATTCGCGAAGATAAGAAATGGGGATGACCCTTCATTGCTTAGGATACGATCAGTATCTTCGTATAAAATTTCTCCTATAGAAGAGAATTGGAATAATTTTAATACAGCTATCCCATATACTGAACTGATCTGCTTCTTTAGGACTTAATCTATAAACATGCATTCCTACGAGCTGTTGTAGTGGATGCTTCATTAGTGAGGTCGAGATAAACCACACCATCTTTTAAAATGAGAGCTTCTTTTTTCTCAGCTGTTTTCTTCGGCTAACTGGGGTTCTCACGTTCAGCGGCTTTCCCTTTATCCAGGACGGCAAGCTCCAATTGCCCATCGACAACTTTCAAATGGACCTTGACGTCTGTTTGTAAGATTTTTCCGTCGATACGACTTGCTGTAAGTCTAGGAAGCACATGCTCTTTGATTTTTCGATGCATGTCACGAGCCCCCATATTCACATCCACGTTAAGAGCTGATAAATGGGCAACCACTTGCTGATCCCAGGTCATAGCGAGTTTTCGCTGTGCGAAGCCATCTTCGAGCTGCCTTAAGTATTTCTCCACAATCTTTTCCATGGCGGGTTGGGTGAGATGGCGGAACACAACGACTTTGTCAAATCGATTATATAACTCTGTGGAAAACTTCCGAATACAGAGGGTTTTTATGCGTTCGTCCAGATTGTCCCGCACGCCTCTTTGCATTTGTTGATAGATCTCATTGGACCCAAGATTGGTTGTAAGAATGAAAATAGCCCCAGTAGCGATTACCTCTTGTCCCATGGAATCCGTTAGACGCCCCTCATAAAAGAGTTGCAGTAAAATCTTATAGATATCGGGATGAGCCTTTTCAATTTCATCAAATAGGACCACACAAGCGGGGGTGCTTTTTAACTTATTGACACAGCTCGCCGCCGCGATCAGAATTTACATATCCAGCGGGAGATCCAAGAAAACGGCTCACTTTATGGGATTCGGAGAACTCGGACATATCAAATCGGTGAAGGGGAACACCCATTTCATGGGCCGTCATTTTAGCAAGCTCAGTTTTTCCTACGCTGGTCGGGCCAGCAAAAACTAATACCCCTCGGGGTTTTGCCGCATCATAAAATCCCGTTTTAATACGTTTAATCATCTCTGCAACACAGTTCACAGCTTCGGGCTGATCAATAAGTGCTTGATTCAACCGCTCTTCCAGATTTTTCAACCCAGCAAGATCAGGTTGCAATTCATTTGACACTTTTAAATTACTGCGAGATATTGTCACACAGCCTCAAATTTTGTTTTTTATGTGTATAATATAGTATCAACTTTGCATTTGTGTCAATTTAATTTGGGCTTGAGATGATGTGGAGTTGACTATGTAGAATCTACTTTAACAATCGGTTTTTGACCGTTACTTAGCGATTGGGAGTGGCTGATGTGCTTCTTACGTGGACAATGCAAATCTGCAGGCACAGCCTGGCAGAAATTATACTGTGTCCGGTTGCGATGGCTGTTGACGTTGTCGAGGGCAAAGACCCCATCTTGGTTGAACGTGTATTCGAAGCTGGTAATGGCTTTTTAAATCTGATTCTTAATGGGATGAATTTTATACCCAAACAACCTCGAAATTTGGTTTTTGAGGTTGTTTGGGTATAACTAAAACTGTTCGTAAATATCTTTCCTGTGGTCTATAGGGACAATTATAACCATTCTCTTGTCTTCGTTAATTCTGTATACGATTCTATAGTCCCCTACTCTTAATCTCCGATGCCCCTTTAAACTGTAACGCAGAGGCTTCCCAAAACTAACAGGGTCAACCTCCAGTTTTTCTCGCATCGCCTTTCCAAGGGTCTGTTTTACGGCCTTTGGGAGGGCTTTGAATTGTTCAAGCGCATCTTCATCTATGAATTCTATTACAAACCTAGTTCTTTCCATAATTTCTCTGCGGAAACAGACGGCTTCCCTTTCGCTCTTTTTTCGGCTTCTTCTGCTAATTTAGATAAATAAATATCCTCTCGCAATTCGAGAGCTTCTTCAACCGAGTCTCTTCAGCAACATGAGAAATTAGCTATTTCCCTTTTCTTCGATAAAGGACTCAAAGCCTGAACAGTTTTAGGCTTAAATGAAACGTTGATCCTTCGGTGCTTTGGTAGGTATGGGTTCCCTCCTCCTTAACAGTTCAAAGTGTAGCACAAGTGTATCACCTTGTCAATATTCCTCAGCAAGAGACTCGCGCTTAATTACTTAATAACTATGTGCTGGGCTGCAATGGTCTATGAGGGATTGAAGGAGGCACCGGCACCCCCCATACCCTCGGAATCGTGTGATGGGAGAGGGGATAGAGATCCACGCTGACATGGCCCCCGATCAGGGAGCTTAGAACCCATAGTAAACGCTGAAGATCCCATTGCGGAAGATGTACGCATTCCTCCCCAAGGCGGAGAACCAGACGCCGGCGATGAGTCCCAGGCGCGAGCTGAAATTGTATTCGATGGCCGGCGCAAAACTAAAGTTCTCTCCCGAGCCCGCGTAGAAGTCGGAGATGCCGGCTGCCGCATCTGGCCCGGAGACATGGGTATATCTCGTCCGGTTGCGATGGCTGTAGACGTTGTCGATGGCAAAGACCCAATGCTGGTTGAACGTGTATTCAAAGCTGGCAATCGCTTCAAAAACAGCGCCCGGAAAGACCCGTGACCTAAACCCATCGCCGCCGCCATAAAAGTTGAACCCATGCACATCGACGGGAGCGGACAGAGTGTAGGTGACCGCAGCGCTCGCGCTTAAATAGTGCTTTTTTTTCAGATGGTAGAGTTGGTAGAAAACAAGGTCGATCATCGTCTCAAAACTGCCCATTCCGCCGAAGTCGGTAAATTTTTTCCGGGGATTGAGGCGCTGGTATTTGCCCGTTGGCAGAGTCTCGACGATCCCCAGTTTGACCCCTGGATACCATTTGTCTGCATGGACGGGGAATAATTGAAAATCAAAGCCTGCATAGATGTCTCCGAACTGCGTGGAAGCCTTTCCTTCGGTCCAATTCTCATAGCCCTGGACGGTGATCTGGAAGTCCATCCATTCCGTGAGGCCGACAGAACCGTAGGCCTGCAGATTGGCAGAGTAATAATTTGGCGTGGACCGGGGCTTCCAGTGGTGGTCGTAGATCCCGTAGAGACACCTAAAGCCGCATATCCCTGGAGAAACCCAGTCCCTTTGGGGGTTGCCGTTTGCGTCGGGGCAAGCAGGGGTCCTGTCAGCCAGGGGCTGTTCTTTCCTTCCTGCTCAACAAAGGCCGTATCGGCCTGCAGGGCAGTCGACCATGCGCAAAGCGCGACGCCTATCCATTTTTTTTTCATAAGACGATATTGTATATCGCGATCAAAAGAAACTCAAGTCCATCGCATGCGGCAGGTTTACCTGGAAAAAGCGCCAAATTTGGGTTGGACAAGTTTAGTCAGGTCCTCGCCCTTCATGATGACCGATTCGGTAAGCAGCCCGCAGTTGAAGGCGACCCGGTCTAACGAGGGGATTTTGTCGTCGAACCAGGTCTCCAGGTTCATTAAATTGCCGAAGGGAGGGACGCCGCCAATCTTGAGGCCGAAGCGCTCAAGAATGACCTCCGGGTTTTCAAACTCACATTTTTCACCGACGAGCTCGCTCAAGGCTTTCATGTCGAGTTTGAGATGGGAAGGAAGATTGAACTGGTAGTTTTTCTTGCTGTTTTTCCCCTCAAGATGAGGGATTTGATCCCCTCTTCCAAGTTGGTCCCGCGCACCGTTGCAGAATCTTCGGAAGTGGGTGTTGGCTTCGTGGACGAGATGCTTGAACGGCATATCCTTGTCTGCGAGGAGCCGGATGATCTCATTGCGGATATTTTCGCTCGCCGAAGAAGATTTTGGCCTTGATGCGATTTCCTGCGATCCGTTTGGTGTCGGAAGGGAACAGGGAGACTTCGCGGATATTTTTGAGTTTAAGAATCGTCATCGTGAGCCGCTCGAGTCCCATGCCAAATCCGCCATGCGGAGGCATCCCATATTTAAAGATGCTGAGATAGTCCTCGAAATTGGCGGGGTCCATGCCTTTGGACAAAATGCCTTCGACCATCGAATCATAAGTGTGGCGCCTCTGTCCTCCCGAAGTGATCTCGGTGCCGGCGCAGAGAAGGTCGAAGGTATTGGTGAGCTCGGGGTTGTCTTCGTTGGGGAAAGCATAGAAGGGGCGCTTGCCCGTCATCCAGTCGATGATAAAGATGAGGTCGGTGCCAAACTCTTCTCGCGCATAGGCGCAAAGTTCTCTTTCTGCCGCAGGGCTCAAATCGGGCTCGTGCCGCTCGTCGATGCCGGTGCGCTTAAAAATAGAGCTCCTGGGCCTTTGCAAAAGTCAATCTTGGGAAGGGAACATTTTCCGGCGCGTAGATGATCTGTCATCCAGAGTGGCGATCTTCTCGGGCGCAATGGTCATGTAGAGTGCTTAAGAATGAATTTGATGCATCCTTCCTGAACATCCAAGATTTCATGCCAGTGCTCAAAAAAGCCCATCTCAAATTCGAGCTGCTTTCCTTCTGCAAGATGGCGGGGGGTATGGGAAGGCTCTGCGCGGAAAAAAGGCATCAGCGCAAAAACCCGCTCATTGACGCCGACCATGATCTGTTTGTAGAGCTGGCTGCTCTGCGCGAGGGTTGCAGTGTATCCGAAATAGTCGACATTGAAAAACTCCGCTCCGCCCTCCGATGAGGCGCCGATGATGTTCGGCGCAAAGTATTCACAGCCTCCGACCGATCGTGCATATACAGGCGGTAGGCATGCGCAATTTCCGCCTGGATCTTAAAAATGGCCTGAAGCTTGCCGTTTCTTAAAGCCATAGGCCGGTGGTCTAAAATAAACTCCAGATCGGAAGGGATTTCAGGCTTATAGTATTCAATGGGAGGAGGCTCATGAATGGCGACCTCCACTGTGATGTTCGGATCGACGAGTTCAACGCCCGATGCCGCCTGGGTAGATTTTGCCACCAGACCTTCCACACGGAGGACAGATCCGGGCTGTAAAGAGGCGACGGCCTGAAGCGCACTTTTGTCGTGAATGACGATCTGGGAGAGCCCCTTCTGGTCGCGCACGATCAGAAAATTCACCTTGCCAAGAGCGCGCAGTGTGTGGAGCCATCCCCGCAAATGCACGCGGTTGCCAATGTGCAGAGAGAGGTCGGAGGAAAGCGTTCGCTTAAGGGTCGTGTGCAGCAAGACCGAACTGAACGAGAGGCGGCAGGAACAAAG
>CAVWEK010000008.1:0-40085 GCA_963753945.1 uncultured Acidobacteriota bacterium
AAAAAACCCAGGGTGGTAGCCCTGGGTTGATCGGAAGAGGTAGGATTCGAACCCACGGTCGGTTGCCCGACTTCTGTTTTCAAGACAGGCGCAATCGGCCACTCTGCCACTCTTCCGCAAGAAGGATGAAATCTTATAACAGAGTTAGATAAATTTCAAGCAAACTGTTCAAGAAAACGGAGATCGTTTTCTGTGAACAGGCGGATATCTTTGATGCCATAGCGGAGCATGGCAAGCCGCTCGATGCCCATTCCCCAGGCGAAGCCGGAGTAGACTCTCGGGATCGATGCCGCCGTTTTTGAGGACTTCGGGATGGACCATGCCGGCGCCGAGGATTTCGAGCCAGCCGGATATGTTTGCAGAGGCGGCAGCCTTTGCCGTGGCAGGAGGTGCAGCGGACGTCGACTTCAAGGCCGGGCTCGACAAAGGGAAAATAGCTGGGGCGGAAGCGGGTTTCGACTTTGGTCTGGAAGAGTTTGCTGCAAGAACTCGTCCATGGTGGCAGAAGAGGTCGGCGAAGGAGACGTTTTTGTCGACGTAGAGGCCTTCGACTTGGTGGAAGAAGACGTGGGAACGGCTGCTGATGGTCTCGTTGCGGTAGACGGTGCCGGGAGCGATGATGCGGATGGGGGGTTTGTGCTTCTCCATGACGCGGAGCTGGGTGTTGGAGGTATGGGAGCGGAGGAGCATGTCGGGGGCGATGTAGAAGGTGTCCTGCATGTCGCGGGCGGGATGGTCGGGGGGGAAGTTGAGCCCTTCGTAGTTGTAGTAGTCGGAGTCGATATCGGGGCCGTACTGGACGGAGAAGCCCATGCCGGCGAAGATCTCGATGATCTCCTCGCATCATGGTGGTGATGGGGTGCTTGCGTCCGAGATGGGGCGTGCGTGCCGGGCAGGGTGATGTCGATTTTTTCTTCGGCGAGGCGCATTGCGAGCTCTGCTCTGGGAGAAGCTTTCGAGGGCTTGTTCGCAGAGGTGGGCGAGTCTCTTCTTTGAGGGTCGTTGATCTGTTGGCCGATCAGGGGGCGCTCTTCGGCGGGGGTAGTCGCGGAGGTGCTGCATGAGGTCTTGGACGGGGCCTTTTTTGCCGAGATATTTGACTTTGAGCTGTTCGACTTCTTTGCTGTGCTGGACGGAGGAGAGTTCGGATTGGAATTGTTTGCGGAGGGATGACGATTTTGTCTTGCACGGGTGGACCTCGAGAAAAAAGCCTGCACCCCCCTTTGGGGAGGATGCAGGACAATCACAAATTTATGCGAGAGCTTGTTTCGCGGCACCTGCAACAGCTGCAAAGCTGCTGGGGTCACGAAGGCCATGTCGGAGAGCATTTTGCGGTTGATGCCGCAGCCTGCTTTTTTCAGACCGGAGATGAGCTTGCTATAGGACAGCCCATTGATCTTGGCACCGACTCCGATGCGGACGATCCAGAGGCGTTTAAAATCTCTTTTCTTTTGTTTGCGGTGGCGATAATTGAATGCCATCGCTGACATAACAGCGTCAGCGGACAAACGGAGGTGATTCTTGCGATCCCCTACAAATCCTTTCGCTTGTTTCAGAAGTCTTTTACGTTTGCGATTGGCAGCCACTGCGTTGGTGACTCTAACCATGATAATTCTCCAAATTTCTTACTTTATCTAGTTAAACTGATCTACTTTATGCAGGATCAGCCCACTCCCATTAAGCGGGAATACATTTTTACTTGTCCTTTATCGACCAGAACGGCTTTTTCAAGATGGCGTTTGCGATTTGAGGATTTTTTTGTCAAGATATGGCGGCGGCCAGGGCGCTGGCGTTTTAACTTGCCTGTGCCTGTCACTTTAAATCTTGCAGCTACTGCTTTGCGGGTTTTCATTTTTGGCACGGTGACTTCTCCAATTAACTATTTGCCGTTTTTTTCTTTGCTCCAGGGGCCAGGACAACCGACAAGTTCCTGCCCAGCATTTTAGCCGGCGATTCGGGGGTTGCGACATCGGAGAGATCTTCACAGATCCGATCGATGACGCGTCTTCCAAATTCCGGGTGAAGCATTTCCCTGCCTCGGAAAGTACAGGTCATCCTGACTTTGTTTCCCTTGGCGATAAATTCTCTCGCATGCTTGATCTTGACTCCGATATCATGCTCGTCCGTATTGGGCTTGAGCTTGATCTCTTTGACTTTGACCTGGTGCTGCGACTTTTTCTGTTCTTTCTCTTTTTTCGTCAGCTGGTAGCGGAACTTTCCAAAATCGATGATCTTGCACACCGGAGGTTCCGCCGTCGGCGCGATCTCAACGAGATCCAGCCCAGCCTGTTCAGCTTTCGTTAAGGCTTCAGCTAACGTGATTACACCCAACTGTCCCCCATCGTTATCGATGACGCGGACTTTGGGTGCTCGGATTTCTCTATTAATTCGTAGGTTCAGAGTTTTAACTCTCCGTTTCGCTTTTCAGTCTCATGCAGAAGGTGTCCAGCGACACCGTCTGCTCTTCGCTCTCTCCGTAGGACCGCACGGTGAGAGTTTTATTCTTCTCTTCCCGCTCTCCGAGGAGAACCAGGTAAGGTACTTTTTCCGCAATCGCCTTGTAGAGGCGGGTCTTTAAATTCTGCTCTCCGCTCTCAAGCGTCGCACGTATCCCCTGCTGTCGCAAGAGATCGCGGACCTGCTTTGCGTACGGAGCCGTCTTTCCCGTCGCTACGAGGATTCTGACCTGCTCCGGCGCGATGCACAGAGGAAGCCAGCCGCCTTTTTGCTCGAGGAGCAGCGCTGCGATCCTTTCGAGCGATCCGTAGCCCGAACGGATGAGCATACTCCCCTTCCCAACCGGCATAGGCGCTTCGGGGATGGCCACAAAGGGCCCCGTCCACCGTCGCCCAAGCGCATCGGGGATGCGCACTTCGATGCCTGCCAGAACTCCGGCGCGGTAGCTCTTTTCAACAGTATAAGGAACCCCGGTTTTCTCGAGGGCCTCTTTGAAAAGGGCTGTCGCTTTGGCTCTCGCCTTTTGGGAGCCTTCGCCCGAAATGGATAAAACAATTTCGAACTCAAAACCCAGAATTTTAGGGATCTTGCGGATGAATTGCAAGGAAGAAATAGATTCTTCTAAAAGTTTCTCATCAGGGCAAAAGATGTGGGCCCGGTCGGCAAAGCAGACCCTGGGAGAGAGGAACCCCAGACTGTTGGTATAGGAGTCGAGGTTTTCGATGAGGGCGACCTCAGCTACGCGCGCAGCTCCAAAGCGGAAGGCGTACTCCCGGTGGGCTCTAGTTAGGGGCTCCCCTCTCCCCTCTTCGAGGAAGGCAGCGGGGGTGGCTATCCACTCAAAATTTTCCTTGTCGCATTCTTTTTTTAAGAGGGCGATGAGCTGCTGGCGGATCACCTCTCCGCGCGGGCGCCAGGTCCAGAGCCCCTCTTCGAGGGAGGCGAGGAGCTGCATCTCCTCGGAGAGCGTCTGGTGGAAGCGGGAGGAGACGGGGGGCTGCTTGGCAATCTTTTTTAAAACATCTTTTTCCGGGGCGGCGGCGCCGACGATCCGGATCTTGACCGGGCCTGGACTCTGGGAGGGAAGAGGAAACCCTTCAAAAATTTTTAGATGGGGGATGGCGAGTTCATCGAGGAAAGGGGCAGGGGCGAGGGCGGCAAAGTCACCGATCTGGCAGAGTTCGACCAGGGCCCTTTCGACGAGGAGGAGGGCCTCAGCGGCAAGTGGCTGGCCGCGGTGGCGGAGCATCGCGGCGGCGTTCTCGGGCATCATCTCGAGGGATTTGACTTCCCGTTTCTCCCTGACGATGAGGCGCATGCGCTCTTCGATGAGGGTGATAAAATCGGGTTGAAAGGTGAAGGGGAAGACAAAATCGCAAAAAAAGCGGTCGGGGGTCCCCTGTCCTTCAATAAAGAGGACGCCGGGGAACAGCTCGCAGGCGGCAGCAGCCATCAGGACTGCTGCGGTCTGGTTTAGCGGTGTAAGTGAGGGATGACGGGTTGTTTCCATGAATATGGGATATAGCTGACTTGAACAGCTGACCTCCACGATGTCAACGTGGCGCTCTAACCAACTGAGCTAATACCCCGCTAAAATTCTAAATTTTAGAGGGGTAGTGTAATCGGAAGAGGAAATTATGGGCAAGAAGATTTAAATATTTGGAGTGACTGGACGGGGCCACCAGAACTGCCAGAGGGCTTGAAATACCTTATGTGAGGCATCGTAAAGCACAGCGGGGTCTACCTGGTCCGGGCGGGCGAATCCCTGCCTGCCAAAATCGGGGGTGTTAGGATCTGTCTTTGTCCTGCCCTCTTTGAAGGCTGTATTGCAGGTGTGGTAGAGCTGTCCGAAAAGGGCGTAGGCGATATTGGGGTTCATCCCTTCGGGGACATCTCTTGGGTCGAGGGGCATTTTTTCCAGTTCGGGGAGGAGAAGAGGGAGCAGGTCATATTTTTTTTCTGCTACCACGCTGTCGAGCGCAACGATGAGCTCCTCGGCGCTGGCCCGCTTCACCGCTCTCACTCTGTCGCCAGCCTCGAACGCTTCCTCTTTGACAAGCTTAAAGGGTCGCTCCCCTCTATGGGTGCGATCTTTGAGTCCGGGGCAGATGCGGAGCATATGTGCGGAGACCAGCTTCTGGGTTTCGGGGGCGATCGTTCGCCACATAAGTAGAAATTTTTTAAAGACCTGAGCGAATGTGTTATGGGAGAGTAGGTCGATGACGGGTTTCAGGGGGATGGCGGAGGGTGCGAGGTTTTCAAGCGTTAGGGGCCGGGATCTCTTTTCCTGGGCTTTTGCGAGGGCCTGCGCTCTCTCTCTATGCATTTCACGGAAGGATTCAATGATCTGTTTTTTACTTTCTTCCCATTCTTTATCAGCTGCCTCTCGACGGCTCTTGTAGCTATCGGATTTTACCTTGATCAACTCCAGTTCCGATGCGATGGGGTAGACTTGCGCCGAGCGGACGTCCAAACCGTGATACCCCCCGGTGCCCCTCAAACAACTATGGATTCCCCTGTAGCCGTTTGCCGCATCTATATTCTGGAATCGCACAAAGCAGGGTTTGCCCCGGCTTTCTGAATCTCCCAGAGGGTTGAAAAGGCAAAGAGTGCCATCCTTGTAAAGAACGATGCCAAAGTAGCATCCGCCACTTGCAATCACAGCTCCGATCGACTGGAGTCCCTGGGCCTTTCTCATCGCTTCGAGCTCAAATAACCCGGATCGATCCCGGCTGAATTCTACAAAATCATCAGATGCGAGGTGGGTCACCCAATTGGGTTTACCTGTCTGCTTTACAAATGTGGAGGCTTGCATAAGGGCAATGCTCGCAATGGGACTGGGGTTGTTCTTTGCGCTGTACTCTTTGAAACACGTCTCCCCTCGAAGCAGGGCCAGCTCCGCATTCTCCATCGTGTCAGCTGCATCCATGGGGACCTCTCCGGGGATATCGCTGAATCGAAAGTTGTCGGGATTGGAAGTCCAGTATCCATTCATTTCGTAACAGAGAAATTGCAACGCTGCAAAAGGCCCAGCCGGCTTTCTGGTTGCGAGGTCGTTTCCTTGTGCATGGTCAACTGGAAAGCAGGAGGGGCCCCATGCAAGGAGGGTCTTTCTGTGTTCCGCAATGATGTGCTTCATTTCACAGAGCAGTTGCCTTGAAAAGATATTTAATCTTGTCCCGTCGCAGGATGCGATACGATGCAGGGCTTTCTCCAGCTTATTGCATGTCTGAGCAGCGGTGAGGTCGCTCTCACTTCTTTTGAGACTCTCTACTTTTTCCGATTGCTCCAGAAGGACAGGATGTCCCCAGGTTTCCATCAGCTCACGGGGAGGTTGTTTGTCTTTGTAATCCTTAAAGGCCCTGTTATACTCCTCATCCAGCCTCTCGCAGAATTTCTTCTCAAGTCTGTCTTTAAGTTTCCTCTCGACTTTCCATTGTATGCAGTCGGGAGAGAGGCCCTGGCTATCCGCCTCGAGCTCTCTCTGTGTTTCTTCGAGCATTTCCCGGGTCAGGGTGGGAGCGCAAGGATCTTCTCTTTTGTAAAATTGGACGACTCTATCTGCAAAGTCGCATTTCTTCTTCGCGTAGGCGAGATCATCAAGCATGCCTCTGCGATGATCCCTTTCCGGGATCGCTTTCTCTACGAACTGCCCAAGCGTTGCAATCTTTGCCTGTAAGACCGCAAGCTCTACCAACTTGGTCCCGGCGGAGTTCCTATAGACGCTGTACTTGATCACTTTAGCCTGCGTTTTGCAGTCTGCCACCTTGGACGCCAAGGTAGATTTAAACTCGTCTGTGTAAAATGCACTCTTGGTAATCGACATATGTTAACGCCTTATTTGGGAAGTATAAATTGGGGGGTCCGGGTGTCGAACCGTCCGTCTGTGATCCGGCGGTTCGCTCCCTCTTCCAAATATCATCATTGTAGAGGAATTTGTATTCGGTTCCGCTCTCCAGGGGCTGCACGGAATGGTAGGCAAAAATGCCTTCCGCTTTTTCCCTAAGGGGGATTCCCCGGTTCCAGTTCAGTTCGCTTCCACTGCCTCGAATGAAGAGGGTATGCCCGAAGGGAACGGTAAATCGCACTTCGAGGTCTGCGCTTGCGGACGGGTTCTGATAGGCCGTGCATCGGTTCTGGATTGTCTCCAGGTCTCTCGAAAAGGCGGCACCTGTTTGGGGATCGCATAGCGATTGGATGATAGCGCGAAAGCTATCGACGCGGACGAGCAGTTCTTGCACCTTGAGTTCGCCCTCCGGACTCCCCTCCTGCATCCATTCCGATTCGATTAAACTCATGGCGATCTGATGTTTGAGCTGATCTTCAACCTGGTTACTAAAGGTATTTTGAACACGAAAGGACATAAACAACCACATTTATTTTTAAATTAAATCTATTTTACTAGATTCTACAAATAAAATCAATTGTAATAAAAAATATATAAATTAACTAATTCTGTAGTGGCAGCCGAGGGAGGCGCGGTTGCGCAGGGCCCCCTGGGTGACGAGGAGCGCCGTCTGTACTCCGTTGCGCAGGCCCAGAAGCTCGGGGGTAAGGCGGCAGCGCGCGTAGAACGACTCGATCTCCCACTTGAGCTCGCTGAGCATCTTATGGGCACGGCCGAGGCGGTCCTGGTCGCGGACGAGGCCGACGTAGTTCCACATCGTCTGTTTGATCGACGTCCAGTCCTGCTGAATGAGGGCACGGTCTGCGGTCTGATCGCTCATGACCCACTCATCGACGGGCGGGAAATAATCGGTTCTCTCTGACAGGGTCTCGGCGAGGTCGTCGGCGCACGTTTTCCCCCAGACGAGCCCTTCGAGAAGGGAGGTGGAGGCGAGGCGGTTGGCGCCGTGCAGCCCGGTGCAGGCGACCTCGCCGATAGCGCGGAGGCGGTGGATGGTGGTGCGGCTCTTGGCGTCGACGGCGATCCCGCCGCAGGCGTAGTGGGCGGCGGGGACGATGGGCACGGGCTGGCGGGCCATATCGAACCCTTTGGCGAGGCAATGGGCGTAAAGGGTGGAGAAGCGCTCTTTGAGGTAGGCGGGATCGAGGGCGGTGATGTCGAGCCAGAGGTGCTGGCTCTCGCTCCCCAGCATCTGCTGGTAGATCGCCCGGGCGGTGACGTCGCGGGGGGCGAGCGACCCTTTTTCGTGGTAGAGGTGCATGAAGGGTTTGAAGTCGGAGGTGAGCAGCTCGGCTCCCTCCCCTCTTAGGGCTTCGCTTAGCAGAAACCTCCTCTCGAAGGGGAGGTAGAGGGCGGTCGGGTGGAACTGGACGTACTCCATGTTCATGATCCGCGCGCCGGCGCGGTAGGCCATAGCGACCCCGTCGCCCCTGGCCTCTCTGGGGTTGGTCGTGTGGAGGTACACCTCGCCGAGCCCCCCTGTCGCGAGGAGGGTCTCCCGGGCGAAGACCTTTTCGATCTCCCCTTTCGCATTGTCCATGACGTAGGCCCCGACGCAAGTGGAGGGGGCGTAGATATCGGTCAACTTTTTCGAGTGGTGGGAGAGGGTGATCAGGTCGACAGCTGTCCGGTTGGGCCTAAAGTCGATGCGGGGAGCGGCTTTGACGGCACCCAGGAGCGCGTCCATGATCGCCTTGCCCGTTCTGTCCCGGTTGTAGATCACGCGCGGCAAGGAATGGGCCCCTTCGCTGGTCAGCTTCGGGATGCGGTCCCCATCGCTGTCGAAAGGGACGGCGTACCTGTCGATCAGGAGCTCTTTGACAAGTCCTGGGCCCCACTTCACGAGGAGGTCGACCGCCTCGGGGTTGCACAGGCCGCACCCGGCCTCGTGGATGTCTTTCCTGAGGAGCTCAGCGGAGTCGCCAATCCCCTCGTGGATGATCCCCCCCTGCGCGGCGCTGGAGTTCGATTCGGGGCCGTTTAGGCCGGCGCCGATGAGGAGGACGTCGATCCCCTTCCCGGCCAGCTCCAGGGCCGCCACGCACCCGGCAATTCCGCTTCCTATGATCAGGACGTCGACATGCATGTTCCTTCCATAGTAAAATATATTTTACAATTGAAACTCTTTCAATAAAATGTTAAATTATAACCAATTGATTGATTAACGCAACAATTTTTTTAATATTGGGGGATGAGTTTATGTCGGCTATCAGCAACAGAACCATTTTGGATTATCTTGCAGGAAACATACAGACGTTCAACGAAGGTATTAAATCGGCGAAAAATGACGTGATTGAAGTGTTTAAAGACAAGGCTCCTTGCGGCCTGGACCACCTTATCGAGCTCTCAACGCAATCTGGCATATTAATCGGAAGATACTGGAAATAGGGGGATTTTTAGAAAAATTCAGCAACGACGAAACCTCAAAGGCGAAGGAAAATCCCCTTGAAAATTTTCTGGAAAAATTTGGCAGCGCTGCATCCCCTGAAGAGAAAGAGAAACTAAGCACTCTTTAAAAAGTTCTCAAGAAAGGCAATATTACCCTGGACCTTATCTCAGTTCCCCACCTACCTGGCTCTAGGCTCCAAAGGCCAGCACCCCCTTGCCACACTGCTAACGCCAAAACGCACAGGACAGAGGAGCTCACGGACAAGGAGCGGATAGAAGCGAAGCTGAATAAGTACCAGCGCCTGAGCGAGCAGTACCTGAAGGAAGGGATCTTTACCCCGCGGGACTCTGAAAAATCTCACGTATGAGATCGCCATGAAAATGCCGTATATCCCCCCCCATTAGCAGTAAAATAAGAGAAACCTCGATGGATGGAAGAGATAACAATAGGTTTGGTCTGAACAGTTGGAGGAGAGTTTTCTGGAAGTGGTAGAACCCCTCGCCATGCTTTCAGAGCTCAAAGCTACCTTTCTCACCGGATCTGGCAGGGAGGAAGGGATCGTAGACCGAATCGACTCCCATCTCTACCACATCCAGAACAAAGAGAGGCCAGACTGCATCCATCGCGAGGACTCCAACTGGGGCTATACCGCCTTTCAGGGCGACAATCTGTCAACGCCTGAGGAGAAATTCCGGGCTGCCCAGCGCACCTATGTCGAACTTCTCCTCTCCCTGATCCAGACAGCCCGCGATGACAGCGACCTGAGAGAGCAGCTTCAGGAAATTGGGACACATCCCTCGATTCGCGCGATGTTCCCGAGGTACCGAAATCATCAACCTGCCTGAGGGCAAGGATAACCTGAGAGTCCTGGAAAATAAACTTCTCACTCTGTGGACCTCTAAATAGGAAGATCAAAAATGGCAGCCATCACCCACCAGACACTCTTTCAGCCCATTGCTCAATGCATAGACGAGCTTAAGGCCGACATCAAAGAAACCAAAAATCAGCTGCTTCGCTCGATAAAGGGTGCGTCAGGGAAGGTGTCTTGTGATGAGGCGCAATTTCAGAATGGATCTCTGCAGGGCAGATCGCAGGAGATCTGCAAGCTATTGCAGATGGTCACCACTGACTCAAACAAAGATGCACACGAAGAACTTTTCGAGGTCATCGAAAAAATCGACTGCTACTACCTCGCCTGGATCGAGGAATCCATTGAATGGATGGGCGCAAAGAATAACAGAAAGAACACCCTATCTGTCACCTTTATAATCTAAAGGTGGGCAGAATCCAGGACATCCTGGAATCTCCGGAACTCGATAAAGAGGAGTGCCTGGAGAAGTTGAAAAAGTACCAGAAAAAAATAGCTGACTATGTTTTCCGCGGAACCCTGTCGGAGAGGATCCCTGAAATAAAGGAGCAAATTACCAAGCTTCAAGACTCCATCTTATCCCTGAACGGGGATCTCCACGCTCGCATCAAAGAGGAGTGCCAAGCGAAGGAGAAGCAGAAGCAAGAGGAAGAGCGGCTGCAGTTTGAAGAGCGGTTTTCCGGCCTGGGCTCGCTGGAATTTATTCAGGCCCTCCCCCATCGCACCGATCTATCGAGCTATGATAAAGCGGTGCAGGATAGCATCTACTTTTATCTCTACCAGATCCAAAACAAAGAGACCCCCGGAGCGGTAAATCGCGGAGATTTTAATTGGGGACGCACGGCCTTCCATGATAAAAACCTCTCTACCAGCGAGCAAAGGCTGCGCGCTACCACGCGGGCTTATGCGCTATTGCTTTTCTTCTTCATCCACAGGGCCATTGGTGCTGATGACCTGGCGTCGATCGCTCTCTTCACGCGCAAACTCGAAGACGTGACCCTCGACTAAGAGACGGCCCGAAAAATGTGGCGCATGCCGTCTTCGGAGAACTCTGGAAGGTCTACTCGAAAGGCTGCAGGGGAAGATCCCACCCTCTCCCCCCGCCCCAATGACAAAGGGTTTAAAGGGGATTTCGGGCGGCATGCCTTTCTCGTCACCGACCCCCAGATAAAGATCGCTAAGAAATACCGGATCATGGCCCTGGAAACAGACTGGGCGCCCTTTGACGGATAAGTGGACTGCTAAGTAAACAAGGATTTTCTGCCTGTGACGCCTATCGCCATCGACCCGACGCTGCACGCTCTACTGGCTGTCGCCCATGACAACAAAGAGGAAGCGAAGAAGTTAAAACTTGCCGCCTGCGAAGTTTTGGACTCCTCCACCTCCTCGCAAGATGCGGGCTATCTGGATAAAAAAGTGCATGACCTCAGCGGCGCCACCCGATGCCTCGAGAAGGTGATCGCAGAAATCGCGAAACGCACCCCCTTCTACCCTGACGCAGAAGAGACGCACAAGATCTCCTCCCTCATCAAAAAGACCAAAACCTCCCTGGAATTTTCTTCTCAGGCGGTCGAGCTCCTATGTTCTGGAAAATGAGGAGCTCCTCCGACCCCAGCCTGGGAGAGATCGCCCGGAAGCTCTCGAAGATCGACGATGCGCTCCTCACTGAAAGCCTGGGAGGAGAGAAGGTCGACGATGCAGAACTTCTGCGGAAGCTGGATAAGTACAGACTTCTAACCGTTGCTGTGGTGAAGAACCATGGGCCCTCTTTCTGCGAGGCGCTTGAATTAAGAGACTCCATTACAGCCTACCGGGAGATGCTCCTCCCCTCTTCCTCATCCGATGGGGAAAGCGACTCCCCGGAAGCCCCTTTCTCCCCCGAGATCGATTGCCCGGACGAAGTAGCGCTGCAATCTGTTGTGAGCTCCCTGCTTCAAAAATCGGAAAAGGGGTTTGAATAAGTGAAAAAGCACCTCGAGCATCTGATTGAGGCAAAAAGCACCTTTAGGACGACGGAATGGGGAGAAGAGAAAAGTGGGAGACAGGGTCTTCTTCCATCTCTACCACCTCCAACACAGCGAGACCCCCTCAGTCATCGATCCCAAGGATTTGAACTGGGAAAAACCGCCTTCTACGCTCCTGCAAAGGCTACCTTCGAACAAAAGGCGCGCTCTGCCGTAAGAGCCCACCTGGAGCTCCTCTTCTACTCGATCCGGGGAGCTATCGGAAGGCAGGGATCGACGAGCGCTGCAGTTCCTCTGCGCCACGCTGGAAAATTTGAAGCTCGATCCGAGGGACGGGCCTCCCAATCGGCCCATGCCCTCTTCAAGAGGCTTTGGGGAGATCTATTCTGTGGCAGTCAGGGAAGCTCCCGAGCTCCTTCCCCTTCCCGGCGATAAACGGTTCCTCTCCGATTTTGGCCGCCACGCCTTCCTGGACGACGCTCGGGTTAAGCCTCGAACCGGGATTTAGGGAAAAGGCGCTGGAAGAGGTCGTTCGGGAAACGGAAAGCCACCTACGTACATGACGATTAAAGTTTTTGGTGTTTGGGCTGACGTGAAAGCTCCCGCGGCGAGGTGTCGTGAATGGGGGTAGTATTAAGCTAATACAACCCCATTCAATGACACCTCAGCCCCGGGGCTTTGACGCAGCCGAAACATCAAAAACTTTAATCGTCATGTACTGGGGATTGTAAGGAAATAAATCGTTCCGATCTTGAGGATTTTTTCGCAGAAGGTATACTCCGTATACCTCGAAGAAAATAAAGGATCTTTTCATGAGCAATCTCATTAATCAGCTCTCCGATCTAAGGGCAATGGCACAACCTCTAAAGGCTCTTTCAAGACCTCTCCTAACCGATACAGCTGAAACAGTGACAGTTCTGGAGAAGCGTGTCGCCGACACAAAAAAGCTGGCGATCGATATTTTAAAGGGGACCCCCTCCGTATCGGATGAGCATCTGGAAACCGTGGCCAGGATTTTCAAACAGGCTCTCCGAGCGCAAAGAGAGTTGGACCATACAAGACTCCGCCTCGAGCCTATTTCCCCCATTGCAAAGAACACAAAAAACATCGACTCCAAATTCACCATTTTGATGGAAAAACTGGAGTTCCAAACCCGATTCAAAGTGCCTCTCGTCACAACAGCTGCCGCCGTCAAAAAGCAATCCAAATACGTTCGAATGCTGGATTACGAACGCGTACTGGATAACGCAATTATGTTTGGTAACATTTCGGACGAAGACCTAACCCTGTTGCGCTGCACATTGGACAAAATAGAGACTGCCGTCCTGGTCATCGAGAGTTCGCCCGAGGATGAAAGCCTGGTCTCTATGTACGACGAACAGTTCAATGCGCAGCACATGGGGAAGATCCGTACTTTTATCCATGAGATGGGCAGGAGTTTCGATCCCTCCTCCGGCAGGACCCAGGACGCAGCAAAGATGCTATACCCCCAAGACATAGATTCGGAACAGGAGAAGCAATGGAGAAGGCTCAACAGCATGTCCTCCAAAGTGGCGCCGGCCAAGCAGCGAGGCAAGAGCCTGTCTGAGATGAAATTCAGAATCGGGGACGATTACGTGTCCGTTGCAAACCGGATCTTTGTGCATTTGTACCACATCCAGAATAGTGACCCTGAGTACGCAAAACATATCGACAGAACCGATCCCGATTGGGGCAAAACGGCGTTTCTCGACCAGACAAAGGCAACGCCCGAACAGAGATTCAGAGCTGTTCAGCGGACGCGTGCCGAATGGCTCTTAAGCACAATCAGGGTTTGTATTAACAGGGACCTCGACAGACCCCAGATCTATACAACGAAGGAAAAATGCAAGGTGTTTTTCTACCACGCAGCAAGGATCGGACAGATCCAGGTCAAGATGGTCCGGAAAGATGTGACAAACAATCCCTTCCTCTACTTTTTTCCCCCAGATCGACTCCAGAAAACATGCTGGCGAGGTCGAGCTGGATCCATCCGACTTCCCCTATACAGAGCGCCGTCTATTTAGTGTGCTATACTATAGGCTTTATCAGATTTGCGACCGCAGTGCGGACACAGACCCGGCGCTCAAAAGAGAAATGGCAGCTTTTAACCTGGTGAAACAGCCGTCAGATGTTCTGGACTCTGCACTCGTGTTCGGCAGGAGTGCTTTTCTCCATGAGATCAGAGGCGTGCATAAAAAATACAAGCTCCAGGCGATCGCCGAGATCGAAATGGCTCTGCCTCTGTGGCAAAACTCAAAGATTTAATGCTTTGGGTTTATTACCTTGTCGTATTGGGTGAGCAGACGCGTCGCTGCGGTCCTGGTTTCATCCATTTGCTTTTGAACAATCGCAATGTACCCTTCCATGTCCATCTGGGTAAAGTGGCAAAACCATTTAACAAACCCATCGTCAGACATCTTCGTGCTTATTGTTTTAAGCGCTTTATCCATATTTTCCACTGCTGTGAAGGCATCAGATGTAGTCTTTAAGACGTCTTGTGTTAACTTTTTGGTATCAAAATTGGGATTGTTTTTTAGAAAACTGGAAATTTGTAAGTCTAGAAGAAAGGCCCTCTCCTGTATAGACTCTATAGCAACATCGGAAGCCCGTTCTATATCCAAGATGAGGTCGGTAACAATCCTAACTTTATAGTGGTTATCAAGAGTTATTGCAAAAGGATCGGGGGCTGGCTTCACTTCTTTTGGTTCATTTAGGTCGGTCGTCTTTTTTGGAGCCTGCTTTGTTTTTTTATGGCCCTGGTCTTCCTTTTTGGATCTCATCCCAACAGATGCTTCAAACTCTTCCGTAGGTATACCCCGAGCGGCCTGAAACTTGGAATTTGGACCGCGCGAAAGCTCCCGCGGTTGATCGATCGCAAACGGTTCAATATTATCAATATGGACCCGTTTGCGATCGTTCAACCCCGGGGCTTTGGCGCAGTCAAAATTGCAAGTTTCAGGCCGCTCGGGGTATAACTGCAGCATTGCCGGCCGTTGTTTGCCCTCGGATTTTTTTGGCCGACTTTGTTCCTTTTCAGCATCCACATGAGTCTCTACTTCAGGATTTACAATTTCTTCGGTGAGGCATTCATTAACAGATGTCGGAGAATAGAAACGGGAAGGGATCGATTCAACCATGGCGGCCAGCTGATCAGCCGCTTTGTTTCCAACATAATAGATGCCGGCTGCCATAGCGATTGCGCCTGCCTTTTTACAAGAGGAGAGAGTTCCTGGGAGGGATCTCTTGAGCTAAGTCTCTCCACGCTTCTTTGTTCTGCAAGCCGCGCTCTCTCGTGGGCGCGCTCTTCTGCTGTTGAACTGCTTCTCACCAGGGAAGAAAGGGAAGAGGCTACCTGCCTGCAAACGGGCTCGAGATAGGAGGAAAGATTTTGGGAAGGCGCCATTATAAGATCTACAAGCTTCATAAGTTTAATTACACTAAATTAGGGGTTTTAAAGGACTCATAAAATTTTATGGCCAGATTTGCCAATTCTCTTGCCTCATCAATGTGAATTTTATAATTTTTCAGGTTTACGAACTTATTAAAATTCACATGAGTAACTTCAACTATTTTAGCAATTATATCTTCGAGACAATCAGCGTCCCTTAAAGCAATAGCTGCCTTCCCTTTCAAATCATCTAAAAACTCGACGGCTGCGGCTGAATCATTTTTAAGATATTGCTGAAAAAACTTCGCAAAATCTTCATTAACTTTCTTCTCCTGCAATCGGTCTATGTCGCATCTGAGGGAAAAATCTTCATGGTCTGCATCTCTTAATAAACGCACTAACCTGTTTGCCTGATCACACACCCCTCTCAGGTCTGGAGAAATAACGGATGCTTCAAAGTTTTCCCCAGGTATACCACACTCGGCCATAAACCTGGATTTGGACCCGCGCGAAAGCTCCCCGCGGTTGATCGATCGCAAACGGTTCAATATTATCAATATGGACCCGTTTGCGATCGTTCAACCCCGGGGCTTTGGCGCGGTCCAAATTCCAGGTTTCTGGCCGAGTGTGGTATAACGGTGCCATTGCCTGCCGTTGTTTGCCCTCTGATTTTTTGGGCCGACTTTGTGCTTTTTCAGCATCCACCTGAGGCTTTACGCCAGGATTTTCAATTTTCTCGATGAGACACTCATCACCAGGTGTCTGAAAATTGAGACGGGAAGGGATCGCTTCTACCATGGCGGCGAGCTGATCAGCCGCTTTGTTTCCAACATAATAGACGCCAGCTGCCATAGCGATTGCACCTGCTTTTTTTACAAGAGGAGAGAGTTCCTGGGAGGGATCTCTTGAGCTAAGTCTCTCCACGCTTCTTTGTTCTGCAAGCCGCACTCTCTCTTGGGCGCGCTCTTTTGGAGTGGAGCCATTTCCGGCCAGAGCGTTTGGAATGGATGCCAAAAGGCTATTGACACTTGTAATACTTGAGCCGCTTAGCGAAAGGAGCCATGCCTGGGCATTTTTTAAATGCGCTGCTGCACTATGATAACTGTTACTCAAATTTGAAAGGGATGCCATTGGTACTCCTGTTCCGAGGGCTATTTGTAGATCGTTCTAACGGCTGCTTCAGATACTTTCTCGATGCAGCGGGAATAGACGGCTTCTCCGGCCAATCCAACAAAGGTTTGGTCTATGTAACCGGGCGCTATCTTGCACTCTACAATATCTGCAAGGTGGGGAAATCGCATGGCAAGTTGATGGTAGACGTCCTTAAACACCTCGAGCTTATTGTAATCCTCGCACACTGCGTACAGATAGGCTAATCCCCCCGTAATGCCGAACTCCATACATTTTTGAGCTAATACCGGTTTGACCTGGTCGATGAATTTTTTCCCTGCTGCAGGATCGTGTTTAAATCTCTGCCAGGCAATGGCAGAGAATGTTGAGAGAAGAAATTGGGATGTCAGTGGATAGCCGGATTCTTCACTTATGATCTCACTGATCTTAAAGGGGAGGTAGGCGGCTTTGAAGGTCCGTACTGCCCAATGGGAAGCAGGATCGCAAATTTCATTGATGCTGCCCCCAACTTTTGATGCAAAGGGGCTTCTGACTAGAGCTGAGAGCCGGTCTGCACAATAATCCATGGTGCGATCATACATGGCTAGTGGAGATACCACCATAGATCGATTTCCAACAGTTAGGGTTACCGGCATAATTTTCTCCAAATGAAATAAAACATTTAAATCGATGAAAGATGATAAAATTAGGATGAATATATCTCAATTGAAAACATTCATTTTACTGGAGATGCAACTTTGCTGCTTTTCCAGTTAAGCATGAGCCACCCACCCGCGAGCGCGATCATAGCTCCCAGGACGAGGACGGCGACGGGGCCGACGCTGTAGCAGAGGAGGCCGCCGAGGAGGGGGCCGACAGCGCCCCTGAGCCCGATCATCAGAACGTTGATGGTGGTGAACGGGGTGCTGCTCTGGTCCCCAGCAAAGATGGACCCTGAGAGGTGCCAGACGAGGTGGCTGCCCCCTTGCGCAATGCCATAGACCAGATGGGCCAGGTAGAACCAGGAGAGGTTCACAGAGGAGAGCAGGAGGAAGAGGGGGTAGAGGCCAAAACCGATCAGGATCCAGGCTGTCAGCCGCTGGATGCCGTAGATCTCGAGGGCTTTTTTCCACAGGAGGGAGGAGCCCGCCATCCCAAGTCCCACAAACACACACCGCGCATTCGTCACGTCGGCGATCGACACGGGCAGGTAATCGGCCATGAAGATCGAGCGGACGGGTGCGATCAGCATCAGGGCGAACCCGCCGATCATGAATCCCCACTGAAAGAGGGCGAAGTCGGGGCGGCTCTGCATCAATTTCACACTGTCTTTCAGGGGCTGCACGAGCCGGTTGGCGGGTCTGGGAGCAGTACCCTTCCTCCTCTTTTTCAGAGGGGACCTTGATCTGGAACTGGATGAAGACGCTGGTGAGGCTGATGAGAGAGCAGAACAGGAAGAGCATCCTCCAGTTATTGTCGCAGACGGCCAAAACCTGGGTGAGGAGAAGGCCGATCACTATCCCCTCGACGACGCTTAAGGCGTAGTAGAGGGAGAAGACGTGCTCCCGCGTTTTCTTCGGGACGTTCATTTTCAGGATTTCCATCAGGGCGGGGGTCGATGCCCGGCTGAAAAGCTGATAGATCCCGCAGCAGAGGAACATCATCCAGAAGGAATCGATGTAGAGGAAAAAGAGGAACGGGAGCCGGGCGAGCACCCATGTGGTGATCAGGCTGGGGAGCAGCTGCGCCTTGCGGTAGGAGAACCAGGAGCTCCAATAGAATGAGAGAACGGATAGAACGGGGCTGAGAATGGAAAAAAGGGCGATCTCAAAGGTCGTCGCGCCAAGCTCCTTGCGCATGAGGAAGGGGATCAGGCTGTAGATCGCAATCAGCGGCTCGCCGGAGAGGTTCATCCACAGGAGGCCGAGCCGGGTTTTCAGGCAGCCGGCCTGGAGTGCTTCAGCAGGAGGATTGGTCATGGTTCCCTTCAAAAGGCAAGTTTACGCCCTGTTCCGGTAAGGTATTTTCGCAGACGGCCCCTTATATTGCCATAGAGACGGTGGGCTCAGAGGAAAAATTATAGATAAAATCTGAATAAGAAGAATTTCCACCACAGAGAGCACCGAGGACACCGAGGCGGCATGCGCCGCATCAAGAAAAGAAAGTCCTCCCCTCTCTGTGGTAAAGATTATTTTTTAAAAAAATCCTGACAGTGAGTTTTGGATGCATCTTTCCCCCTCTTCCTGTATTCTGTTCGCCCAATATGCAGCGTAAATTTTCACTTTTCCAATCCCACCTTGACCTGGCCCACGCCCATTGGGCCACCCTTCTCCAGAATGGGGGCTGGGCGATCGACGCGACATGCGGGGGCGGACGGGACACCTTGATGCTCTCCCACATCCTGGCGGCCAAAGAAGAGAGCGGGGTGATCGGGATCGATATCCAAAAGGAAGCGATCGAGCGCACCCAGGCCCTGCTGGATGCCGAAGGGTCCAAAGGCACGCAGGTCCACCTTTTCCACCAATCGCACGAAGAGTTCCCTCCCCTCGCCTACGAGAGGCCGGTTCGGTTGATCGTGTACAATTTGGGCTACCTGCCGAAGGGGGACAAGCAGAGAACGACGCTTACCCGCACCACTCTGGCTAGCCTCCAAAGGGGGTTTGCCCTGGTCCAGCCCGGCGGGGCTCTCTCGATCACCTGCTACCCGGGCCACGAGGAGGGCGCGCGCGAGGCCCAGGCGGTCCAGGAGCTTACGGCTGGACTCTCACCCGCAGAGTGGAATGTTTGCCTGCACACCCACCTAAATCGGGCAGCGTCTCCCCAGCTTCTGCTCCTCCAGAAACACTTAATCTAAAAAATCTTGAGGCCCACATTGACACATAAAGTAGAATCAACTCTATCTCAGACATTAACTTTCTTAGAAAAGAAAATAGAAGAATACTCAATTTACAAAGAAATGCCATTGCAAGACTTGGCAATAAACTATTCCAAATACGCACTAAGCGGTTCCATCGAAAAAATTTCCTCCATTATCGAGCGCCATTTTACATTAATCGATGGTTGGAAAAGTAGACCTCTCAAAAAGGGACTGAAGGCCAAGGTCCGGTTATTAAGCCAAAGATCCACGGCTACAGTTAACAAATACGAAAAACACCTTGCGGAGTTCATAAAAAATGGCAAGGCCGCATCGGATATTCTTCTGATTCTTTTGGAGATGGACAAAATCAGCCCCACCAGTGAAAAACAGCTCAGTCTGCTGGAAAGAGTCGAAAGTTTGCCTCCTTCCAAGGAGCTCTTCCGCAAAGTCGGCCTGGAGCGCAAATTTTTAACCCTTTATCTACAGGAGAAAGCTCTTGTTGTGACCAGAGATGCTTTGGAGGACTTCAGCAAGCGCGCCAACCAAATCCTAAACTCAAAGTCCCTGTCCGATGAGGAAATCCCAACTCCTCCCCAGGAAGAGATCTCCAGCTCATCCCCGTCTACTCATTCCGCTGAAGAAGTCGTCGCATCCCCGCTTCCCCTCTCTGATGAGGAAACCCCAACTCCTCCCCAGGAAGAGATCTCCAGCTCATCCCCGTCTACCCATTCCGCTGAAGAAGTCATCGCATCCCCGCTTCCCCTCTCCAATGAGGAAATCCCCACCCCTCCCCAGAAAGAGATCTCCAGCGCATCCCTGTCTCCCCTGTCCGACGAGGAAATCCCCACCCCTCCCCAGGAAGAGATCTCCAGCGCATCCCTGTCTCCCCTGTCCGACGAGGAAATCCCCACTCCTCCCCAGGAAGAGATCTCCAGCTCTTCATCGTATACCTTTTCCGCTCAGGAAGTCGTCCTTCCTTTCCTTGAACTGACCCCCAGTGTATCCCCGCTTTCCCGCTCCGGCGAGGAGATTCCACTCCCTCCCCATGAAGAGCTCCCCAGCGTATCCCTCGCTACCCTTTCCGCTGTGGAAGTCGATCTCCCTCCCTATGAAGAAGAGGATCCTTTAAGACAGCGCCTGGACGAGCTCAGGCAAATCCCCAACCCTCTTGAGAGGTTTGAATCGCTTCATCAATTTTTTGAAGGGATCGCAAGTGGGGAGTCCTTCCTCTTCTCCATTGCAAATGCAGAGATCAAAGTGGCGATCGAAGAGGCAATTTGTGAGCAGCAGGAACTGGAAAGCACCGCGGCAAAAAAGATCGCCATGCTGCAGCTTGTAGCGCTGAGCGAGACCCTGAAAAGCCAGGCAGGAATGCAGTTCCTCAAGTCTAAGGGAAAAGAGAATGCCCCGAGTGCAGCAGCCATAACGGATGCGCTCTTCGGAATCCTCCCCCCTGGGATCAATCAGTATCTGCAGAACAAAGTCATAGAGCGAAAAAAAAATCCGACCCACTTTGACTCTGTCACATTGACGGTACTCCCCTTTAGCATGTGGCCCGGCAGTACCGATGAAAAGATGCAATGGCTCGAAGAGACCCGCTCCTCCTTAAATGCGTTAAACGCCGTCCGGGCAGGCCCCAGAGCTTCCGACGAGATGCAGCTCAGGTACAACCTGTTGCAAAAGAGCAACCCTGCTCCGTCCCTGAAAGCTCAGATAAACGACCTGATCTTCCTCTCGGTTGTGCTCAATTTAGGAAAGGAAGGGCTCGCAGACTCCTCCCTTCGGCTAGCCCATCTGCGCAATCAGAAATGCTATTTTGCAATATCGAACAAGAAGCTGTCCATTGGGGAGCGGCTTTTTTACCACCTTTTCCATATCCAAAAAAACGCCCAAGAGGTGCAAAAGCCCTGGACGGATCCCGACTTCGCGTCGGAGGTCTTTGCGTCCCCCTCGACAACTCCAGAGGAGAGGGTCCGCTCTGCCCAGCGCACCCTGATCGAACTTCAGTTGCATGCCCTTGATTGCGCTCTTAGACATGCCCATCTTCCCGTCCAGCAATCGCTCCTCAAGACGATGGAGTCGCTATCTTTAAGTCCGGACGATCTGCCGGAAGGAGTCGACAACGTCGCCCGCCGCCTCTTTACGATCCTCCACACCCTCTTTAGAGAGCTTTCCCCGCGGGAGAAGGGGGGATTTAATCCTGACGATCGGCAGTACAAAGGGGAATTTGGAAGGATAGCCTTCCAGGGTAACGGCCCTGGCCGGAACGTCAAGTGGACAAAGCTCCAGGCCATCGAGCAGCTCCGCAAGGAGCTAAAAGTCGCCTGGAAGATCGGGGATTAGTAACTGTCGCTGAGGAAGTTAGGAATCTCCTCAGCGACACTCGACAAGTATTTACTTTAATTCTGGGAGCCATTCAATTTAAAATTAATTGTGCAATTTACATCTATGCCTAATTAATTTATAATTATAGAATAAAAACTTAATTAAGTATGGAGCGTGAAAAGTGGGAATAGATAACAATATCCGTATAGAGGTCGGCCAGCTTGTTGAGAATCTATTGGTGCCGCAAGACGCCTTTGGCGCTGTTTACGCCTTTACCCTGCAGGATCTGAGGGAGAGGGTTGAAATCGCCTTTCAAACCGCGGCGGATGCAGAATTGCCGGAGCTGGTTGAAATAGCGGAGCAATTGAACTTTGCCGAACAACTCATTACAAACCTGACCCCCTCTCAGGGTATTTCGGAAGAGGCAGGACTGGTCGACTCGATTCACCACCACCTCGATGCGCTTCAGGGTACGTCCGTTGATGGAAACACACTGGCAGACCTCCGTACGCGCGTTAGCGACATCTCCGCCCGCCATCTTCCCCAGCGGCAAAGAGTGCAGCTGGAAGATGCGAGTACCCGTCTGGGGAGCCTTGAGGTGGAGCATAGACGCCGGATTGTGGAAGACCGCCAGATCCGCCAGGCGCAGGATGAAGCAGACCGGATAGGTCTGTTTGAAGATCAATCGAACGCTATCCCTCCAACAGGGGGTTTTGAGGCTAATTTAGCCCTCTACAAAGAAGTAAAACAGTACGGAGAGAGGCCAGGACCTTTTGCCTACGAGGAAGCGGAAGTCAAGCTCGTGGCTTTGATGGAAGAAATACTCGGTCAGTTGGATGCCTGCATCGCAGCTCAGCTGGCACAAGAGAAGAGCATGGGCGCATTGCTCTCCCTGCGTGCAGCCCTTCAAAACCCGCAACCTTCAGTAGAAGAGATTAAGCAAGCCTACCAACAGTTTAAGGAAGAAGAGAAACGGCAGCTGCTAGGTGCACTGAGCGGCGTCCTGGGCAGGAGGCTTCCCCCAACAAACCTAAGAGAGGACATCGCAAAGTGGCCAGGAACAAATGCGCAAAAGCTGGCTGCGCTCCTACAACTTATCCCGCAGGGAGCAACTGCGTTGCTATCCAGGCGGATGATTGCGGAGCGGGAGGCACTCATTGCCCCCAGCGCGCCTGTCCAGGCCACAAATCCCCTTCGGGGCGACCTGCGCAGCAGCGCGGAGCCCATTCAATCTCTGATGGCCATTAAAGAGACCCTGCTTACGCAGCCTCTGGAGGAGGCCCTTATGAAATTGGCTCTTCTGGAGTCCAGCTGCTTTAACCTGGAGTTCAAGACCCTGGAAAAAGGGAGCATGAATATCGCCTTCCGTCCCAACTACCACCTTTATCTGATCCACAAAAAAGAACAGCCCCAGTTGTTAAAGGCCGACCTGCTTTACGGAAATAAAGCGATGGTCGGTGCGTACAATGCCACAAATGAGGAGCGGAGCCGAGCTTTCGCCCGCACGGCGCTGGAAGCTGCCCTCGAAGGGCTTGAAAAAGCCGTGGTGCAGGGAGATGAGGAAGAGATCGCCCGATTTTTAGGCATCCTGGACAGCCTGAAGCTGGATGCCAGGGACCTGCCGGTGCAGGTCACCCAGCTCGGAAAGCAGATCCTGTTCGGCCAGTTCTACCACCTGCATAAGGCGGCCAGGGCGAAACGCGCGGATCTGGTCGATCCCGACCATAACCAGTTTAAGAATGACTTCGGCAACGTCGCTTTCAAAGGAGTTGCAAATGGAATCGATCCCACAATCAAAATCCAGGCGATCCAGAAGGTCCGCGAGGAACTGGAAAGAGTATGGAACTAAATTTGAGGAATTATGACCCAGGCACTTCTCGGTAAATTAAAAACATTGGTCTTGGAACTCGAACAGATCGATGCCCGTCTCAATCCCCGCTCCCTGGCTGAATGCAAGAGGGACCTGGGAACGATTCAGGACGGTCTATATGCGACCAGATTGAGTTTGGAAGAGGGCGTCGATCAGAGCGCACGCGGGCAGATTGAAACCCACCTCAGAGCGGTCGACGCCAAGGTTCAGACCCTCAACGACAGGGTGGCTAAGCTTGAGAGGAATCCCCTCCCGCTCGATGTTCCCGCAAGGATCCAGCCTGCAGCCGTAGCGCAGAGGCAAAATGCGCCTCAATACTTCTTTGCCAGCTGCAACCAGTATGATCCAAGATTCCATGCTCTTCACACCTCCAGGGAGGCTTCGAATTCCGCATGCACGCCGATTGCAGGACAGTTCGTGCTCTCGGCACTTGAAGGCAAGGGAGAGTCTGAGCTGGACGCCGTGATGCAGCGCGGCCATGCGATGATGGCCCGCCTCCTGCGGGAAAAGCCTCCTGCCGAAGGGGTCCATTATGCCTTCGATCAGATTGCCTACGAGGCGGAGCTCTCCAGACTCGAGCCGATCGCCAAGGACGATTTTTTCATGTTCCTCATCCACAAAAATCAGGGAGGGGCCAGAGACTATAAAAGGGTGCTGGATCTCCTGAAGCAACAGGGAGGGGGCGCGGTGTTGACAACGGGGGGCTCTTCCTTCGGCATTGTGGTGAAGGACGACAGCACATGTCTCTATTTCGACCCGCATGGGCAGCGTCAGCTGTCGGGCAGGTTTGAGGCCTTTGCGGCCCGGCTTCCCTCGATGGAAGATGCCGCGAAATTTCTCACCGAGAGGTTCTTTGTTGATGCCGATGCCATCACGGGCGATGAGAGAGCGGACTATGTGGAAGTTTCGCCAGTGAAGCTAGTGGTCGTTCCCAAAAAACCTTTGCACTTGGACCCCGTCAAAGCTCCCGCGGTTGAGTTCCCGCAAGCGGGGCCTACGTTTCAAAATATGGCCCCACTTACGGGAATCTCAACCCCGGGGCTTTCAAGCGATCCCAGTGGTAAGGATTTTTGGAACGACCACTGGCGGTCGTTCCAAATCTCTTGCAGGCAAACCTGCAAAACCTGCAAACTATCTCCCTGATTTTGAGTGCAGATGGAATACCTGCTGAAGAAAAGGTGCGCGCCGCCCAGCGGGTCCTGCTCGCGGGCGCTCTTGCTACACTGGAGTGGGCAGTCGTTACCGGCGACGATGCGGTCTTGAGGGATACCCTGACCATGCTGGAGGAGATGTCGATCGCCCCCCAGGATTTGCCGAAGGGCATAAGCAACATCGCCCACCACCTCTTTGGGTCTCTTCACCGGCGGTACCTGGCTGCTGCAGGGAACGACCCGCAGCTCGGGCATCCCGATTTTGGCAGGGCTGCTTTCCGCAATGAGGCGGGGATACGGATCGACAACCGGTACAAGCTCGAAACGATCAAAGAAATGAAATAGCCGCCCCCATCGGAGCCACACAGAATGACAATTCACAGAACTTCCCACGACACGCTTTCGCAAAATATTCAGTCGATACACGACCATCTCAATGCTTTTGTTGAGATGTCGCCCGAATTAATAACCGATGAGAACAAAAATGCTATCGCCCAAGAGCTTTCCAAGCTCAGGCAACTTCAAATGCAGGTTCGGGACTATCTGCTGGGAAAACCCTCTCGCTTTGCGGACCTTTCCCAATTGGAGGTCAAAGCCACTATGAGGCGTTTTTCTGAAATGAATGAACTGATCGATCAGCATACTCTACTGCTGGTAGGGGATATTGCCGCCCAGAGTATGGTCAATTCAGACAGCGAAGCGGAAGAGGTCGATGCCTACCTGGATAATTCAGACAGCGAAGCGGAAGAGGTCGTTGCCTACCGGGCCAGTTCAGGGAGCGAAGAGGAGATGGTCTTTTCCTTCGATAAGGAGAACTTGCCGCCGGTGCCCTTTCTACGAAACCCGATATCTTCCAGCGCCTCCGCGTCTGAATCCGAGGAAAACGACGCAACGAGGGTGGCCACAACCCCGCTCGTGAAAGAGATCCAGGGACTGCAGGAGCTGATCCCCCTGCTGCTGAACGACTCCTCCAACAGCTTTGAAGAGGTAGCGAAAAAATGGGAGGAGCTGGAGCCTGAGGGGGAAGCTATCCACTTTCAGCTTTCCAAAAGGCGGCCGGCCACAATCACAGATCGCATCGGTTATCATCTCTACTGCATTCATAAGCACGAAAAACCTGATCAGCTTGTCCCGGATATCGAGTACGGAAGGAAGGCTATGATAGGGGTTCTGCCGGCAACGAACGCAGAGCGCATCCGCGCCCTCCAAAGGGGGTTTGTCGAGGCTGACCTGGAGTGCCTGGAACTTGCCCTCAATGTATCCGATGAAAACGCCATCCAGTCGCTGCTTTTAAAGTTTGAAGAGCTGAAGCTGGACCCGAAAGACGCCCTCCCTTCCGGAGAAACGGCGCCTGCCAAAGAGCTTTTTTGTAAATTCATTAATTTACATTACAATAATTCTAACGCCTTCTTTCCGGACAGGGACCTTGCGCGCTGGGCATTTTATCGAGACACCCCTGCATTCAGGAAAGAGACAAAAATTCAGGCGATCCAGGGGATCCGGCAAGCGCTTGGAACAGCCTGGAAGCTGCTGTAAAGCATATTTTATTTTACAACATTTCGCTCAAAAGCTATGTCATTAAAAAAGACATAGCTTTTTTTTTATGGTCCGCCCGCGGGCGGATCCCGAAATACTATCATTAATTTGATAAAAAATTATAGGAGTTGAATGTTATATGTATTACAGATAAAATATGATCAAGGCTTGTTATAAGCCTTATAAATGTAATACATATAATAACAAGAAGATCATTATGCCAAAAGACGTCAATAAGACGGGCAATGCGCAATGGATCCAGTCTGAAATGCAGACCATTGCAGGAGAGATCGCCCACTCTCCGATTTCCCAGAAGAAATACCAGGATCTGTCCAAAAAGCTGGACAGGGCCTTTGTCTCTTTGCAGGACCTTGAGACGAAGGATAAGATGGACTCTCTCTTTTTCAAGGCCCAGACGGGCCAGATGAAAGAGCAGATGGTAAAGCTCTATGGGGATCTGGAAAGCGGTCTTGTCAAAAGGGAAGTCACCCAAATCCAGCAGGAATCGACCTCGCTGCGCCAGGGTAGGCTGACCTCAAAAGCCGTCAAAAAGCTCGAGTCCCACATCGCCGAGCTGGAAAAAAATTATTTAACATCTGTTCCCGACAGGCGGATCCTGGCCGATGCCAGGCAGGCGCTGCTCGAGGCCAAGGCGAAACTGGCGGGCCAGCCGCTCGTCAACCACTTCGACCTGATGGCAAGCCAGAAAAATGTCCGTTTCGTCGAAGAGGTGGAGCTGCTCCCGGGGGATATCGAAGAATTATTTGATGTTGCCAGAGCGGTCTATAACCACGATCTCAGGCAGGCGAAGATCCATTTCGCAGGGCTGCCCGAAGACCATAAGCGCCGTTTTGACAGGCACATGCAGCAGCTGATGGGGCGCCCTTTTGTGGACGGGCTGGAGACGATGCAGGCATTGATTGCTACCGCCAACGACCTTGTGGAAAATGCGGAGAAGTACCCGACGCGCGAGGCGATCGACCAGCTTTTCCTGGGGCTGTCTCAGCTGGATGGCGAGGAGAAGGCAGGGGGTAAGATTTTTTCATTCCCCATCGGCCCGAGATAATTGCTACATTCAACTGCCTTGTTGCATAAAGCCTTTACTACCACCGAGCACACCGAGGTCACCGAGAAGACAATTTTTCTTCTCTCGGTGCTCTCGGTGTGCTCGGTGGTTAAATTTACCGATTTATGCAATAACGCCAGACTCAACAGCCGGTTTCAGGATGATCTCTTTATTCAACAGCCTTGTTGCATAAAGCCTTTACTACCACCGAGCACACCGAGGTCACCGGGAAGACAATTTTTCTTCTCTCGGTGCTCTCGGTGTGCTCGGTGGTTAAATTTACCGATTTATGCAATAACGCCAGACTCAACAGCCGGTTTCAGGATGATCTCTTTATTCAACAGCCTTGTTGCATAAAGCCTTTACTACCACCGAGCACACCGAGGTCACCGGGAAGACAATTTTTCTTCTCTCGGTGCTCTCGGTGTGCTCGGTGGTTAAATTTACCGATTTATGCAATAACGCCAGACTCAACAGCCGGTTTCAGGATGATCTCTTTATTCAACAGCCTTGTTGCATAAAGCCTTTACTACCACCGAGCACACCGAGGTCACCGAGAAGACATTTTTTCTTCTCTCGGTGCTCTCGGTGTGCTCGGTGGTTAAATTTACCGATTTATGCAATAACGCCAGACTCAACAGCCGGTTTCAGGATGATCTCTTTATTCAACAGCCTTGTTGCATAAAGCCTTTACTACCACCGAGCACACCGAGGTCACCGGGAAGACAATTTTTCTTCTCTCGGTGCTCTCGGTGTGCTCGGTGGTTAAATTTACCGATTTATGCAATAACGCCAGACTCAACAGCCGGTTTCAGGATGATCTCTTTGGCTTCTTTCATGATGAAGAAGGTGCCGCAGATCACGAGGGTCTCCCCCTGCTCCTTTGCGAGAGCGTAGGCGGTTTCCACTCCTTCTGAGACGGAGGAGTGGGAGGTGAAAAAGCCGGAACTTTCTCCCTTTAAAGCAATGCCGAGTTCTTCAAGGGTTGCCGACCTCTCAGAGGGGGCCGCGACCAGGTGGATATGGGAGGCCACGCCGGCGATGAGCTCGAGGCAGTGGTTGTAGTCCTTGTCTCTGCAAAACCCGATCAGAAAGCGGAACCTGGCGTCTGGGAAGACGGTGTGGAGCGCCTGGAGCAGGTAGAAGATCCCTTCGGGGTTGTGCGCGACGTCGAGGATGGCGTCCCCTACCCGCTCGAATCTACAGGGAGGGCGAACTTGGAGCCCTTCGTGCAGGGCGTCAGCGGGGATGTGGAAGGGAGCGGGAAGGTGTTCCAGGGCCAGTTGCGCGGTCGCGCTGTTTTCTTCATCGTAAAAATAACTGATCTTTTTTGAAGCGAAGAGGGGGCAGTTCTTCTCTTTGGCGCGGTCGTAGATCGCCTGGTACCTGGCCTTGGGGCCGAGGATGATGGGGACGTTTTCTTTGAGGATCCCCGCTTTTTCTGCGGCGATGAGCTCCAATTCTTTGCCCAGCAGCTGGGTGTGTTCGAGGCTGATCGAGGTGATGACGGTGAGGATGGGGTGGACGACGTTGGTAGCGTCGCATCTGCCGCCGATCCCCGTTTCGACAACGGCAATATCGACGTTTTTCTCGCGGAAGTAGTTGAAGGCGAGGAAGGTGGTGGCAGTAAAAAAGTTGAGGGTGAGCGCCAGGTCGTCGTAGAGGGCAAAGAGGTTTTCGAGCCCTTCCCAAGCGGCATTTTCAGAGATCGTTTCTCCATCGATGGAGATCCTTTCCGTGTAAGAAAAGAGATGGGGAGAGGTGTAGAGGCCGACGCGGTAGCCGGAGAGGGAAAGGACGCGCGCGATCTTGGTGGCCACCGACCCTTTTCCGTTCGTTCCGGCGATATGGATGACGGGGTAGGCGGAAGCGGGGTTTCCGAGGGCGTGGTCCAGGGCCCTTGCGGTAGCGAAGGTTTCGTTGGGGCTTTGGAAAGAACCTGCCTTCAGCAGGTGTTCGAGGGTTAAACTCATTGTCTCTGAAAAATCTTGTTAAAGGTTTCCTCATTGACCCAGGAGCAGCCAAGCGAAATGAACTCTTTGACGGAGCCGTGGAAATCGGATCCGCCGCTGATGAGCCACCCTTTTTCCTTGGCAATTTTTATCCAGCGCTTCTCCTTTTCGGGAGTAAATCTGGCGTAGTGGCATTCTATCCCGTCGAAGGGCAATTCTAGTAGCTCTTTAATTTTTCTCGCATGTTCAAGGAGATGGGGGTGGGCGAGAAAGGCTTTTCCTCCCCCTTGTGGAGGATGGCGATCGTCTCTTCGGTGGAGATCCCCTCTCCGGGATCAAAGCAGGGTTTGCCGTCGCCGATGTAGAGGTTGAACGCTTCTTTGATGGTAGAGACATACCCTTTTTTGATCATGAGCTGGGCGATGTGGGGGCGGCCGAGGGAGCGCTCCCCCATGGCGAAAAGCTCCTCTTCGTAGATGGGCATGCTGAGGCGGCTTAACCTCTCGAGGATCCGTTTATTGCGGTCGTGGCGCCGCTGCTGGTGGCGGGCGCAGAGGGCGTGGATCTCGGGGCTGTTCAGATCGAAGTCGTAACCTAAGATGTGGATGCTCATCCCCCGGAAGATCGAGGAGAATTCGACGCCGCTGCCGAGGAGCAGTCCCAGCTCTTTAGCGATGGGTGGGGCGACGGTGTAGGCTTCGATGGTGTCGTGGTCGGTGATGGAGAGCGCAGAGAGGCCGACCTCTTTGGCGTGGAGGAGGAGCTGCTGCGGAGTGAAGGTCCCGTCGCTGAAGGTGGAATGGCAATGCAGGTCAGCGCGGAACATCATCCTCCGTCGAACTTGATAGGGGATGCAGCGGATCTCCATCTCGAGATCGACGCCGGTCTTTTCTTTGACGGTCTTCTGAACGATCTCGGCGAGGGCGAGGATCTCTTTGGAGGTGGCCCCCCCTTTGTTGACGATGAAATTGGCATGCATGGTGGAGACTTCGGCGCCGCCGAGCCGTTTTCCTTTGAGGCCGCTCTGCTGAATGAGGGCGCCGGCGGAGTGGGACTCGGGGTTGCGGAAGACGCAGCCGGCCGACTTGTCGCCGTAGGGCTGGGTGCGGGTGCGGTAGTCGATGATGCCGAGCTGTTTTTTGCGCGCCTCTTCTGCTGGCAGAAGAAGGAATTTGGCGCTTACGATCACCCCTTTGCGCTTCTGGAACGAGGAGGTGCGGTAGGAGAAATCGATCTGGTCCCGTTTGAAAATCTCGATCTCGCCCTTCTCGCTGACAAAGGTTACCTCGATGAGGCTCTCGCACGTCTCGGTGCCGCTGGCGCCCGCGTTCATGTAAATGGCGCCGCCGACCGATCCGGGGATGCCTGAGGCGAACTCGAGGCCCGACCAGCCTTTGCGGGCGGTCTGCGTCCCCAAAAGGGAGAAGCTGTAACCGGCGCCGACATGGATGATTGGCCAGTCGAACTGGCAGAAAGCGATCTTGTTGAGGATGACGAGGCCGTCAAATCCCCTGTCATCGAAGAGGGAGTTGGAGCCTTTGCCGACGACAAAGAAGGGGAGTTTCTGCGCGTGGCAATAGCTGAGCAGAGCCTGCAGCTCTTCGATTTTCTGGACTTCTGTGAAGAAGCGCGCAGGACCTCCGATGCCGAAGGTGGAGACCTGGCTCAAGGGTTTATCGACTTCAAACTGTGAGGCCCGAAAGGGTTGGGACATGCGTTATATCTGGGGTGTCTTTCGCGATCTGTTTATATACGGAGTCTAAAATGGCGTTGACAAACGTGGCGGCTTCAACCGTCGCAAATTTGCGGGTCAGGCGGATCGCTTCGGCGATGGCGATCTTGGGGGGGAGTTCGGTGGAATAAAGCAGTTCGTAGACCCCAAGGCGGATCGCGTTGCGCTCGATGCGCGGGATCCTTTCAAAATCGTACTGTTCCGAGTGGACGCGGATCACCTCGTCGAGCCATTTCTTCTTCTCGACGATCTTGTCCTTCACGGCGCTGGCGTCGCGGACGATCCGTTTGGTGACAGAAAGCTGGGCCATCAACATCTCCATAACTTCAGCGTCTCCGCCAAAATCCTCACTGTAGAGGAGCTGAAATACTATTTCACGAAATTTTTGAGGAGATAGGGCCATATCCAACTTCCATGCAGGTCAAAGGATCCTCAGAGGTAAAAAAATTTACACTGAAAATCCCAAAGGGGATCACTATAGCATACCGCCCTCTTTGACACCACTGCTTTTCCCTTCCCGGCTGTGTGAACAACCGGGACACAGCATGGGCTTATGGCTATCCTTCTATCCTGCCTATCCATGTGAAAAGCCCTTGAAAATAAAATTTAAACAATATATATAGTAAATTTTCTTTTTTAATTTACTTTAAAACGCATTGTTATTATAATTAATGCAAAAACAAACAAAACCTTAAGGAGACTTTTATGAGCTTTTATAGAGCGATATCTGATTTATCACCTCAATCGGTCAAAATTAAAGAAGATTTTTTACTTTCCTTCTCTACTTTGGATAGAATTGAATCAACACTGGAATCCCTGGACCCATCAGCACAGGACGATGAATCAAAGTACAAATTAATTGACTGCAGAGATGATTACATTAATGTTACAAACGTATATAATCAAAACATTAATTACATTAATGAAAGAAGAAAAAATTTCGAACCCTATGCCTTTCCTACCTACGAAGCATTTCGCGATTTGCCCAATTTTGGCTTCCATAAAGACCCCATGGGCGAATATCAACATCAAAAAACACTGTCGGAATTTAATTATGAAAAAAGATCAAATGAACTGCATCAGCTTTCCCAGACAAGCTGTCTTTGTGGCACCCTTTCCAAAAAAATCACACGCGTTTTTGACCGTCTTAAACAATTTCCCTCTATCGCTGATCAACTCCCTCCCTGTATTCTGAATCAACTCAATGATTTGCGTGGACGAAATGACAAACTCCTCCTTTGGGCTCCCAGTCTAAGAAAAGTTACCGATCCTTCGATCAAAGTGGCCGCCCCTTCAACCCTGGATGTCACAGTCTCTCTCCATCTCAGTCCAGAAGTTACCCTTGGGATATGCGCTGATCCTTCCTGGGATAAACACCCCATCTTATTGACGAAAAATGAAAAAGGTTGGTCAGGTGAAGCGCCCCTCAATACGGACTGGAAATTTGTGACCCTTCAGAATGGCAAGATCCTCAAATGGGAAGAAGGGAACAACCGCCGGTGCGATGCCAATTCAGGACCACTGAATCTAAACGCCGCTTCAGTAAAATTTAAGTAAGGTGGCTTCTCAGGAACCAGGCCATTTTCTCATGGGCCCCGAGCCGGCGGCCGATCATGTCGACGGTGGCAAAGTCGTGGTCTTTGTCGGCGATCTCGCCGAGCTTGCGGGCGCCGCGGATAAGGGTCTCGTGGCCATCGACGAGGCTTTTGATCATGTCTTTAGCGATTAAAACTTTTTCTTCCTCTTTGAGGGCGGAGTGGCGGGCGAAGGCGGAGAAGGAGGCCTCGACGAAGTAGCCGAGGGCGCGGATCCTCTCTGCGATCTCATCGACGGCCTCTGCCAGCTCTTCGTAGTGTTTTTCAAAAAAGAAGGTGGAGGGGGTAAAATTCCGTTCCTCTGACATTCCAATGAAAGTTTTGGGTTCTGAGGTAGAGGGCGTAGGTGTCGGCGAGCATTCTTGACAATCCCTCGCTGATTGCCTGTCTGTTGGGCTCTGATAGGCCTGTATGGATCTCCATAATTTTCTCCGGTTTGCATTTTCTCACATATACCACAGCAAATATTTATTGAAATCAGAAGATCCTTCTTGGTAACCTCCAGAATCAACCCGCATCCTATGAGGGGGTACAGTGCTGGGAATATTTCTGGATACTGAAACAAATGGCCTGAACGCGCAGAAGCATCGGATCCTGGAGGTCGCCTTCCAGATCGTCGATGTGGAAAGCGGCGTTATGAAGGAGCAGTTTCACTCGATGGTTTACTCTACCGCAGAAGAATGGAAGCGGAGCGACCCGGAGAGTCTGAAAGTGAATGGGTTTACATGGGAAGAAGTTTCTGTGGGCCCCTCCCCTGCTCTCATCGGTGAAAAAATCCGCGAGGTCTTCTCAAGGAACGGGATCAAACGGGGCGAGGCGGTCTTCATCTGCCAAAACCCCTCCTTTGACCGGGCGTTCTTTTCCCAGCTTATCGATCCCGACATCGCAGGAAAGACTCCTGTGGCCCTACCACTGGCTCGATCTGGCGTCGATGTACTGGGCGGAGTCGATGAGCAGAGGGCGCTGCGGGCACGGGAAATTTCCCCTGGGAAACGGGGTACTCCAAAGACAAAATCGCCGTCGCCTTACAGCTCTACCAGAGAAGCAAAAGCCCCACCGCGCGATGAACGGGGTCGAAGCATCTTCATCCTCTGCTACAAGGCTGTCGTCGGCTTTCCAAAAGAATCAATAGACTTCTTCGTGTAATTCATCCCCACCCGTACCAACTCGGCACGGGGGAGGGAAAGAATTATGCGTGTTAATAACTCCCGTGGGAGATCTTCACTCTTCCGCGGAAAATGCGGTAGACCATCGTCCCATAGGCCAAGACAAGGGGATGCCGATGCAAGACGATAATAAGCAGCACGCGCAGCGTAAGTGGAGAAGCGCCGAATTGTAGAAGGTCAGGCTGTATTGCTCGGGATTGATGCTGGAGCGCACGAGATTGGGAAACGTCCCCATCCCAAACAGAAGAATAAAAAGAAAATGGCAGAAGCACGAGAAGAGGAAGGCTCTGCCATCGCGATTGTTCTTAAATTCCCTCGGTACATTTAAAATGGTCAGCGAGGTCAGGATCCGCTAGGGGGATCATGAGATAGATGGTTCTTATTTATTTTGTAGGTCATGTGGGGCATGATGACCCAGGTGACGATGGTCGTGACCAGATACATGCCAATAAAGCCGGCGATAGCCTTTTTGGCCCATATTCGAATGGTTTCTGGAGCCCTTTTCCGTCTTCATCGCGAGGATAGATGGCGCCGTGCATGGTGAGCAGCGATACAGTGAAGAGCCCCACTAAGATCGGATAGGGCCTAAAGAAAAGCTCAAAGCTTCCGATAAAGTCCCTGTTTTCATTCGAGTGGGATGCCCTCGATGAGATTGCCCATGGACAGTCCAATGCCGAAGGCAATGATGAGACTGGCTGTGCTGAAGATCGGCATCCCAGGTGTAGCGCCATACTGGCGATTCCCTCTTGCTTCTGAATTCGATCGCAACTGCACGGAAGATAAGCCCGCATAGTAAAATCATGCATAAATTATAAAAACCGGAAAATAGAGTCGCATACACTTCGGGAAAACCAGCGAAAAGCGCTCCCCCGACGATCACGAGCCACATTCGTTTCCGTCCCACACGGGACCGATCGCATTGAGAAAAACGCGCCGTTCCTCATCTTTTCGCGTGAAGAAATGCAAGATGCCCACTCCCAAATCAAAACCATCCAGGACGACGTAAAAAACCACGCACAGACCGATGACAAAATACCACAAGAGGGCAAGGGTCAGTTCACTCATAATTTGTCTCCTTTAGAGTCTTTAAATGGATTGCGGTAAACAGGCACTGCTTCGAGTTCTGGGGCGACAGGCTCTGGACCATGTTTTATCTTTCTGTCGAGCAAAAAGAGAAAAAGGGCAAGAAGAAGTGCATAGATGACGATAAACATCGTTATAGACCATGAGACCTGAGTGGCATTTATCGTCGGGGAGGCTCCATCAGCGGTGCGTAAAAGGCCCCAGACGATCCAAGGCTGCCGTCCGATTTCAGCTGTCATCCATCCCGCTTGATTGGCTATTTGAGGGAACAATACGGATACGACCAGGCCCCAAAGCACCCATTTGGTTTTATGCAGCTTTTTTCGTTTCCAAAAATAAAAAGCAGCTAGAGTAAAAAAAGCCATCAGGCCCCACATCGCGATCATCAGATGGTAGGTCTGGAAGACAATTTGTATGGGTGGACGATTTTTTACAGGGATTTGATCAAATCCGACGACGGGTTCTTTAGTGTCGCGGTAAACTAGATAACTTAACATTCCCGGAATTTTAAGCCCTTTGACCTGCTCATTTTTTTCATCCACCCATCCTAAAACAGTTAGAGAGGCATCGCCTTGCGTCTTATAGACCCCTTCCATCGCCGCAAATTTAGAAGGTTGATGAAAAGCCACTCCTCTAGCAGTCATATCTGCGGAAATGAGCTGAAGGATGAGAAATATCCCCGCTGCGATAAGGCCGACCTTCATCATATGGTCTGCAGATTTAAGGTGCAGTTTCTTGAGATAGTAATAAGCAGTGACGCTCAAGAGCAGAAAAATCCCTGCAAGCCAGCATCCTAATGTGACATGGATGAGCCGATCCATGCTGGAAGGATTGAATAGCATTTTCCAAAAATCAGTCACGACGGCTTTTGCATGAATGCCTTCTCCGACGATCTTAAAGCCAGCCGGAGTCTGCATCCATGAGTTGGCGATCGTGATCCACACCGCGCTGAAATGCGCTCCCGCACAGACCAATATCGTGGAGATATAGTGCAGTCTCGGACTGACCCGCTCCCAGCCGAACAGCATAATCCCTAAAAAACCCGCTTCCAAGAAAAAGGCAAAAATCCCTTCGGCCCCCAGTGCACTTCCAAAGACATCTCCGACAAAACGGGAGTAACGGGCCCAATTCGTCCCAAAGCCGAATAATTGCACGATCCCTGTCGCCACCCCCAAGGCAAACGTCAAAGCAAAAATCCTGACCCAGAATTTTGTGATTTCCTTATAGAGAGGGAGTCTTTGTCTTCATATACACTCCCTCAAAAATGACGAGCATCAGTCCGATCCCGATGCTCATGGGAGGATAGATATAATGAAATGCGCTAGTCAGGGCAAACTGGATCCTCGACAACATCACGACGTCCATATCCTTAACCTCATGGCCCTCCGTGTGTACACATCCTACATCTTTAAAAAAAATTGTCCAAGCTGCAAATTCCTGAGAAATTTGCGTTGAGACTGGATGCGCTTGATAAACAACGAGAGCAACGACGCCGAAGAGGAACGAATGGAGCCGCACTTTTTCATGGAATAATTCCCCCTTGAGATTGTGATCATCGCGGTGATCATCAACTACCTGCTTTCCTTTTTCTGGAATACGCGGTCGATGGACCTCGTCCTGGGGCTGCTCTCGCCTTCCTCCTCATTTTTGCGATCTCCTCGCTGCTCAACCTCCCCATCCTGCACAAGATCATGGTGTTCATCGGCAACGTCGCCGTGATCGGACTGCTGATCATCTTCCAGCCTGAGCTGCGGGTCGCGCCTCGAAAGCGAGCCTTAAAGGGAAAGCGGTTTAAAGAGATCACCGAGTTCGAGTAATTTTCTAGACCAGCTGGCCAGCTCCACCTACCGCCTCGCCGAGAAGCGGATCGGCGCGCTCATCGTCCTGCAGCACGAGGACACGCTCGATGAATTTGCGAACAGAGCTGTCCTTCTGAATGCGAACTTCTCGTCCGAGACGCTCGAATCGATCTTCGCGACGACGACGCCCTTTCACGACGGCGCCGTGATCGCGGGCGACATGACGATCGTCGCTGCGGCCGCGACCCCGCCGCTTGCCGAGGACAGCTCCCAGCTGACCCGGTCTGGGGGTACGCGCGATCTGGATGCGTTCGGCTGCAGCCAGCTGACCGACGCGTTGATGATCGGTCACTTTTCAAAAAAACAAGAAAGGTTTAGGTCGAATGATGGGGGCGCGATGACGCCAGGGGTCAAGATCGACAGGTTTAAAAGGGATCATCCGCAGTATTTTCACCCCTCCGCAAAAAAGGGGGAGTTCAAAGGTTAATTTCATCTGAAGGAGTGGATGATTGCTTTCATCCACTCCTTCAGATTAAATTCTCCTTTGAACTCCCCCTTTTGCGGAGGGGTGAAAATACTGCGGATGATCCCTTTAAACCTGTCGATCTTGACCCCTGGCGTCATCACGCCGTCGCGGGCGATCGAGACCTTCCCGGTCTCCTCGGAAACGACGATGATCAAAGCGTCGGTCAGCTCGGTGCAGCCGAGCGCGGCCCGATGGCGCGTGCCCATCGACCGGGTCAGCTGGGAGCCGTCCTCGGCAAGCGGCAGGATCACGGCCGCAGCGACGATCGTCATGTCGCGCACGATCACGGCGCCGTCGTGCAGGGGCGTCGTCGTCGCGAAGATCGATTCGAGCATCTCGGACGAGAAGTTCGCATTGAGAAGTACCGCTCTGTTCGCAAATTCATCGAGCGTGTCCTCGTGCTGCAGGACGATGAGCGCGCCGATCCGCTTCTCGGCGAGGCGGTAGGTGGAGCTGGCCAGCTGGTCTAGAAATTTATCGAACTCGGTGATCTCTTTAAACCGCTTTCCCTTAAGGCTCAGCTTCGAGAGCGCGACCCGCAGCTCAGGCTGGAAGATGATCAGCAGTCCGATCATGCGACGTTGCCGATCAACACCATGATCTTGTGCAGGATGGGGAGGTTGAGCAGCGAGGAGATCGCAAAAATGAGGAGGAAGGCGAAACAGCCCCAGGACGAGGTCCATCGACCGCGTATTCCAGAAAAAGGAAAGCAGGTAGTTGATGATCACCGCGATGATCACAATCTCTACAAGGGGAGTTACTCCATGAAAAAGTGGGCTCATTCGTTCCTCTTCAGCGTGGTTCTCATCCTAGCAAATCGGGCGTTCCATCTCAACGCAAATTTCTCAGGAATTTGCAGCTTGGACAATTTTTTTTAAACCTGTAGGATGTGTACAAACTTAGGGAATGAGGTTAAGGATATGGACGTCGTGATGTTGTCGAGGATCCAGTTTGCGCTGACCAGCTCTTTCCACTACATCTATCCCCCCATGAGTATCGGCATCGGGCTGATGCTCGTCATCTTCGAGGGGATCTACCTCAAAACAAAGAACCCCCTTTACAAGAAGATCACGCGGTTCTGGGTCAACATCTTCGCCCTTACCTTTGCCCTCGGCGTGGCGACGGGGCTCGTCCAGCTCTTTGGGTTCGGGACCAACTGGGCACGCTATTCCCGCTTCGTCGGCGACGTCTTCGGCAGCGCCCTTGGCGCCAAAGGGATCTTCGCCTTCTTTCTGGAGGCCGGCTTCCTGGGCATCATGCTCTTCGGCTGGGAGCGGGTCAGCGCGAGGCTCCACTACTTTTCTACGATTTGCGTCGCCGCCGGCGCCCACTTCAGCGCTGTCTGGATCGTCGTCGCCAACTCCTGGATGCAGACCCCCGCCGGATTTCGGATCGAAGGGACGGGAGCCACCGCCAAAGCGGTCGTCACCGACTTCTGGGCGATGGTCTTCAACCCTTCGTCTGTCGACCGGCTGGTCCATGTCGTCCTCGGATGCTGGCTGACCGGGATCTTCTTTATCTTAAGCGTCAGCGCCTGGTACTACCTCAAAAAACAGCATAAAGCCTTTGCCGACGTCACCATGAAGATCGGCCTCATCATGGCCGCCATCGTCCTCCTTTTGCAGCTCATTTCCGCCGACTCCACCTCCCGCGGCGTCGCCATTAACCAGCCCTCCAAACTCGCGGCGATGGAAGGGATCTACCAGACGGAAAAGCAGCGCCGATCACCCTTTTCGGCTGGGTCGACACGAAAAACGAAACCGTCAAAGGGGTAAGAATTCCCGGCCTGCTCAGCTATTTGATCTACCACGATACAGAAACACCGGTCACCGGGGTTCGATCAGATCCCCCCCTGACGAGCGGCCGCCGATCGCCATCGTCTTCCAGACCTTCCACCTGATGATCGCCATGTGGGGGCTCCATGGTCTCTCGTCACGCTCATCGGGTTTTACCTGTGAAAAAGAAGAAGCTCGCCAATGCCAAATGGGCCCTCTGGGCGTTCATCGTCTCGGTTGGCTTCCCCCAGATTGCCAACCAGACCGGGTGGATGACCGCCGAGATCGGCCGCCAGCCCTGGATCGTCTACGGGCTCCTCAAGACCTACCAGGGGGTCTCCCCGACGATCGTCAGCAGTCAGGTCGTCATGTCGATCCTCATGTTCATCGTGATCTACTTCCTCCTCTTCGCCCTGTTTATCTTCCTCCTCGACCGCAAGATCAAGCACGGGCCCGAAGTGGGGGAGGAAGAGATGCTTTTCCGCAACACCCAGGAAACCCCCAAAGAAGCCAACGCACAGCGATTACTTTCTTTCCTTCCTATGGTACCTCGTCATTGGCGTCAGCGTCATTTTTTACGTCGCCCTCGATGGATTTGATTTGGGTGTGGGAATGATGAACTTTTTCACTAAAAAAGATGAAGAGCGCAGAGTCTTCCTCAACGCCATCGGGCCCGTCTGGGACGGCAACGAAGTGTGGCTCGTCATCGTAGGGGGCGCGCTGTTCGCCGGCTTCCCCGACGTCTACGCCACCCTCTTTTCCGGCTTCTACAACCTCTGCATGAACCTGCTCGCCGGCCTCATCTTCCGGGCTGTCGCCATCGAGTTCCGCAGCAAAAGAACCTCAACCAGATGGCGCTCCACCTGGGATGCCGGTCTTCTCCACATCCAGCCTGGTCATCAGCTTTGGCCTGGGGCTTACCCTCGGCAACCTCATGGTCGGAATCCCCCTCGACGCCACCCGCGACTTCGTCGGCAGCTTCGCCCTCTTCTTCCGCCCCTTTCCCGATCCTGATCGCCCTTTTTACTGTCAGCCTGCTCATGATGCACGGCCGATCTTCCTCGCCATGAAAACGGAAGGGGAGCTCCATAAAAACCTGCGCGTCTGGGCCAAGCGGTGCATCGCCGTTTCGACGGCCTCTTCGTCCTCACAACCCTTGCAACCTGGGCGAACGCCCCCCACCTCGCCGCAAGATTCGTGGAAGAGCCGATCTACATCCTCGTCCCCCTGGCAGCCCTCCTCGCCATCCTCAACGTCCCCCGCATGTTCACCCGCAACAGCGACGGCTGGGCCTTCCTCTCCTCCTGCTTCTGCATCCTCCTCCTCTTCTGCGTCTTTGGGATCGGGACCTTTCCCTACCTCGTCCGCTCCTCGATCAACACCGACGCCAACAGCCTCACCTTCTACAACTCCGCCTCCTCCACGTTAACGCTCAAGATCCTGCTTATCATCGTCGCCATCGGCGTGCCCCTTGTGCTAGCTTACGGGACCATGATCTACCGCGTCTTCCGCGGCAGGGTCAAGATCTCCCACGGAATTCACTAACAC
>CAVWEK010000009.1:0-144162 GCA_963753945.1 uncultured Acidobacteriota bacterium
ACGGCCTCCCCTTTTTCGAAACACATTTTCAGAACGTTGTTGCCGTAATTCGTCCTGGCGCTTAGACCGAATAGTGTCCGATCCCTTTTCCGGTGTGAAAAAGTAGACGCCGTCGCTGGCCTTGTGTGTAAACTTGTAGGCGACAAGATTGCCGCTGGGTTCGGGGAGATAGGCGGAGAAGGTTCTAAATTTGGTGGTGACTTCGATGAGAAGGTTGGTATGGGGAGAGAGATTTGCATGCACCCTCCCTGGATCATCCAACCGCCCCGCACTTCTTTCAGAATGCGATTCAATTCTTCAGGCTCCAACGCTCCCGCGCTGGAATAGGTCCGGATGAGGGGGAGGGATTTTGCTCCCTCGATCACAGCATCCTGCATGCAGAGATTGAGGTTGCCCGAGATCACATTGACATGGTGGAAAACAGAAGGATCATCCTCTTCGGAAAAGAGCTGGTCCCAGTCCGCTTTTAAGGTGGCGGTAAGAAGCAGGAAGAGAAGAATCCATTTTCCCATGCTCGGACTCCTTTTTTTAAAAAAAAGAAGTCCATCCTAGGAAAAAATTCATTTAGCAGCAAGGGAGTTCGTTTGGAATGCCCAGAGGCTTTAAGGCTTCTAGTACATGACGATTAAAGTTTTTGCAGTTATTTTTGCGTCAAAGCCCCGGGGTTGAGATTCCCGCAAGTGGGTCCATATTTGAAACATAGGACCCACTTGCGGGAACTCAACCGCGGGAGCTTTCACGCTAAAAATAACACCAAAAACTTTGATCGTCATGTACTAGGCCAGGAAAGATTTTAGAGGGAATTGCAAATTGAAGTGAGCTCAATGCTTAGGTCAGCACTTGCAATAGCCACAGCGATGGCAGTGACCGCAATCTGTTTCATCTTCAAATTTTGTGGGATTGGTGGATGGGTTAGCCAGCTTTGTTGCAATCAAGTCAATTACCATGCAGGCAATACCACCTAATACGGGAATTGTTTCCAGGCATCCGCGAGCGATCCAAAGGATGCTGCGATTGCTAAGGGAATGGAGATGCGTATTTTTAAAGAGTTGAAATTCCTGGATGCCATTGTAAATTCTAGTCGCGCCAATAATGGTTCCAATGATGGGAATGTACCCTAAGATCTTCGATTTTCTTTCTGTGTAAAAACTGATTGTAGGATCCGTTCCTTCTGGATAAAATTTTATTTGTTTATTCAAAAAATAACTATCAGTCTTCCAGGCAAATGGAGATTCCAAGGGCAGAGTTTGGTAGGCTACCTGATGTGCCAGTTGAGGCTGGAGAGGGGGTATGTTACTTGGACTATTTCCTGTTGTAGCTACTGCCATTTGTATCACCATTAATTTTTAAAAAAGAGGGGTTATTATATCTCAAGATGACAATAGTCGCAAGAATGAAACATGCTAAGTTCACAAACGTGTAATCACTTTGCGGGACGCTTTATATCTCGTTCAAAACCAAGAACTTTCATTACAAAGACGCAGTGTCCTGAAGTAAATGTTATCGCTGATCTCTTTTGACAGAACTTCGAATACATAGGCATGTTCTCCAACAATTTGCGTACTGGTTGCATTGGTGACGATTTCCAAATCTGTGTAGGTTTTCAAGCGGGCAATGAAATCTCTGATGACAGGGACATAATTTTCTGAGAGGGGGTATAAACTTAATTCGACTGTAATGGGCATGCTTCTTCTCGTAATTCTGCAATTTTTTTGAGGATCTGCTCTTTGGTGTAACCAAAATGTGTTCTAAGATCTGAGATGGATCCGCACTGGCCAAATTCAGATACGGCTATAGCCAATCCATCGGAACCGATATATTTGTGCCATCCCTGTTCGCCTCCCGCTTCAATGCTGACCTTGATTTTCCCTTTGAGCAGAGCTTTTCTATAGGCTTTTGGTTGTTTTTCGAAGAGCTCCCAGGAGGGCATTGAAACGACGCGTGTCGCTGGTCCAAGTTCTGCTGCCACTTCGAGGGCTAATTGGACTTCTGATCCGGTTGCAATGAGAAGGTAATCGATGGCTTCATCTTCCTCCTGCTTGATGATATAGGCGCCCCGCAAGGCATCCTCGATGGGTCCATTGTGGTGCAGTTCGGATAGAGGCTGTCTGGACAAAATGAGCGCTGTGGGCCCTTCATGCTCCATTGCAGCGATCCAGGCCATTTTTGTCTCGTAACTGTCTGCTGGACGGATGACAAGCAGGCCGGGGATGGCTCGAAGAGAACTTAGCTGTTCGATGGGTTGATGGGTGGGGCCGTCATGGCCCACAAATATAGAGTCGTGGGTTAGATGGTAGATCACTTTCAGGCGCATCAGGGATGTCATGCGGATGGCGCTTTTCATGTAATCGGCAAAGCTCAGGAATGTTCCAATGACCGGCAAGACCTGCCCGGTTTGAGCCATGCCGGCGGCGATGCAGCCCATTGCAAACTCACGCACGCCATATTTGATGTTTCGACCTTCGAAATGGTTTCTGGTAATGAAACCATAGTTGCGTAAAAATGTACCATCCGAAGAGGAAAGGTCTGCGGAACCTACGATCATCTGAGGAACGTGGTCAGCCAAAACCTGAAGAATTTCGTGAGATGACCAGCGGCTGGCCATGGGTTGAGAAAAGGAGATCTGTTGCAGGGCGGCGCGCATGTCGCATTGAGGAGGGGGTGGGGAACATTTGGACGAGGGTTGTGAGCGTTGCTGGAAGAATGAATAGACCTCAGGATCCACATGGAATGGCTCTCCTGATAGCCCCAGACGTTCTTTGGCCTTTGTGATTTCTAAGAGCCCAAGGGGTCGGCCATGGGCTGCAGGCGTGCCTTCGTGCGATGGGGAGCCTCGACCGATCTTGGTATGGGCGATAACGATGATCGGTTTGTCCTGTTCGTTCTTAAGAGGAGCAAAGACCTCCCGTATTTGCTCAAAGTTGTGTCCGTCAATTTCGATAACATCCCAGCTTTGTGCCTGGAAGCGCAACTTAACATCTTCTGAAAAACTCTCATTGACATAGCCGTCCAATGTAGTCTGGTTGCAATCATAAATCACGATGAGATTGTTCAAATTAAGATGACCGGCCAGAGAACAGGATTCGCTGGAAATCCCCTCCATGAGGCATCCATCTCCCGCAAGAACAATAACCTTGCCCGAACAATCCTGGATTTTCAGGGCGAGGGCCTGCCCAACAGCAAATCCCACCCCTTGACCATCAACCCCTGTAGTCGCCTCAATCCCTTCCGTTTTGGTCCGATCGGGATGGCTGGGGGTCTTGGATCCGAACTGGCGGAACTGTTTTAGATCATCGAGGGTGATGGAAAAGCCCGCCAGGTGGAGGCAGGTATAGAGCCATAATGAGCCATGCCCTGCAGAGAGGATCAATCGGTCGCGCTCGCTCCATTTTGGGCAGGAGGGATCGTAGCGCAGAAATTCTGCAAAAAGATAGGCCCCCAGTTCCGCGCAGCCCATGGGAAGCCCGGGGTGACCGGATCCCGCCTGCTCGACTGCGTCCATTGTTAGAGAGCGGATTGTGTTGGCAATTCTATTAAGCATGCAAAGAAATATGAATCAGGAAAAGAAGAAAATCAAGATAGAACTTTCGGAAAAAGCAAGGGTAGGTTCGAGGAGGCGCCAGGAATAGTGTAATTTTATATTTTCGTTTTCTCTTGCAGTTTTTTTTTGGCTTCCGTTACCCTTTCGGGGCTTTAAACTCGGAAAGTTTTCCAATTGGAGGTTTTTATGACAGCTATATCAGGCGTTACTACTTGTCCTTCTGTCGCCAGCTCAGAGGATGCGGGGAGCCATGCCATGGGCACTCCTGCTTTAATGAGAAGTTCATCTCTGACTGATCCGTCACAAGATCATTTGGATCGAGTTATTCCCAGGGTCATGCACGGTGCAGTCGTGTCGGGGCTTATCGGTTGCCTTTTCTCAACTGTTGGTCCTATCGGAGGAGCTTTATATGGAGCTGTTAGCTCGCTGAGTTGCATTACTGTTGAATGGATTTGCGATAAGGCAGGATGTTTACGGGATGATACAATAGGCAAAACATTAAGAGTTGTCATTCCTCTTATTGCTTCAATTGCTGCCGGGTGTCTCGCTCTTGCCGCTACTGGATTTGTCTGGGCTCCTGGTGCCATTCTTGCGATTGAAGTGGGAAGTAGAGGGTTAGCTATGTTAGCTATGAGCATTGTGGTTTTGCCCCTGGCTTATTTTTTTATAAGAATGGACGCGGTAGAGAATCCCAGAAGTAGACGCGGATGAAAATTTTTTCGTCTTTTGCTAAGCTCTTACGGGTTAAAATTTGTAGTTTTTCAATTGGAGGTTTATATGACATCTATATCAGGCGTGACTTCTCGTCCTTCCATTGATTCTTCTGCTATAACGGATCTTTCTGATCTGTATAGACAAAATCATTTGACTCTAGTTGTTCTCAGGGTTATGGGCAGTGCAGCTGTGTCGGCTCTTGCCGCAGGTCTTTTTTCAACGGTTGGTCCTATGGGCGGAGCTGTATATGGGATTGCATGCACCCTGAGTCATGTTACTGTTGAAAGGTTCTGTGACAAGGTGGGATGTTTAGGGAATGATACAATAGGCAGAACATTATGGATCGTTCTTCCTCTTATTGCCTCAATTGCTGCTGGGTGCGCCGTTCTTGCTGCTACTGGATTTGTCTTCGCTCCTGGCGCTATCGTTGCGATCGAAATTGGAAGCAGAGGGTTGCAAGTGGTAGCGGGCGTTATGACCGGCGCTCTTCTTCTTTTTCTTTTGATGAAAGTAAAGTCATCGGCGGGTCCAAGAAGTTCAGGCTGATGAAAAATCTGTAGTTTCCTAGCGTGGAGGTTTTCATGACACCTATATCAGGCGTGACTTCTCGTCCCTTTGTCTCGAGCACAGCGGTTGAGGCGAGCCATTCCCTGTCTGGACCGTTACCTGTGCCTGTAGAAGATGTTGGTTTAAGCTGTCCGACCAGATACGCACTATGTGCGCTCTATGAAGTCGTGCCTTACGCATTGGCTGCGGGACTTTTTACTTCAGTGGGTCCTTTGGGGGGAGCTGTCTATGCAATGGGTGGCCTTGTAGTCGGCCAGTCGCTCCTTCGTACTGCAATCAGGATCGAGAATAGGGAAGGCAGTAGGGAGCGTAGGATGGTCGAGTCGGCGCTTCGAATCATTGCTTCTATTGGAGCAGGATGTATTGCTCTTTCTCTGGCTGGGGTTGCCTGGACTCCAGGAGCAATTGCCGGGATTGTCATTGGAGGTTCGTTTGTTGCTGAAATGGTCATGGTTGTGACTATGCGACTGTTTTTTGCGTACGCTGCTGATCAAATGGGTCCACGCAACGGAGCACGGCACGTGTAGAAACGCGTCAAAAATTGAGTGTAAGTTTAAATTTTTTTTTGTCGCTTGCATTTCATTTTTGACTTCTGGTAGTCTTTCAGGACTTTAAAATTCGTAAGTTTCCTAATTTGGAGGTTTTTTATGGCTACAGTATCAGGTGTTTCAAGCAGTTTTCCTGTCGATAGCTCCGCAGCTTCGACGACTAATTTTCAATTGAGTGAGCAGACTCAAAAGATTGTAAATGCGGGCGGTATGGTCCTGAGCGCTGCTGCCGCTGTGGGGCTATCGGCTCTTGCTGCGGGACTTTTTACAACGATCAGTCCTTTGGGTGGAGCTGTATTTGGGATCGGAAGCCTTGTAGGCCATGGTTCTGTTACCTGGCTGTGTGACAAGGTTGGATGTCTAAAGGATACCCTGGTTGGCAAAACGGTCAACTCCGTTCTTCCTATCATTGCTTCTCTTGGTCTAGGATGTGCTGCCCTTTCTGCAGCAGGATTTGCATGGACGCCTGGAGCTGCTGTTGCAATTTCCCTGGGAGGATACGTAATCTCCTCTGCAGCTGTGGGGGTCGTTTTTATAGGAGCCCTAAGCCTTATGGGCTATTTGGGTTACAATTTAGCAGTGCAACCAAATAGCACGTCGGCTGCTTCAACGTCTGGATCTTCTACTAGAGTCTAGAACGATGAAGAAGTACGTTTTTTAACGCGTGTGCGCCCGGAATAAAATCCGGGCGCACTTTTTTTTGAGCGGTAGGGTTGGAGAAATGATTTTTAGTTAGTAAATGTTTTAATGGCACGTTCTGTTTGTGATTTGCGCCGAATGTCTTTAATTTTAATAAAATGATTTTATTTCCTTTTAATTTCGTAAAATAGTATAATTAACGCAATTCATTTTTTTTAAACTAGGAGCGTTGGTTATGGTTTCTGTTGGAGATTTATTGAGGGGTATTGTCGTTGAAACAAAAACCCAGAGTTGGACAGGTGGACTAATCAATAGCGACAGAGCCTGTCCTGAAGAGCGACATGATACCGCTTTTCCTAACAAGAATCATATGAATGAATGGGCGAGTATTCCCGTGCTGGGGATTGCTGCAGGAATTACTCGGATGGCCCTATCTGTTATCCACACCATAGGTCACCTATTTGCTGCGCTTGTTACATGGGACAAGGGGCATCTCTTTCATGCTGCGAAAGGGGGCTGCGAGTTCTTAAGGGGCTTTATTGAATCGATACCCATTGCAGGGCGCTTGTTTGTAAATCACTATGATGAGGGTGGGCTCTGGTGGATCATTAAAATTTACAACCCTGATCATCCCGATTCCCTTGATCGGTTTACGGATCATTGGGCAGGTCTTAAACAACTCAGGCCATCTGGCTATGTACTTGCATAAAAGGAGATAACATTATGACAGGTTCCACCCGATCCGTACCTTCTGTTTCCCCGATTACCTTTCAGGCTTCCTGGAACACGGCCAACGAGCCGCTGAAAGATTCGACTTTGGACAAAGTCAAGCAGTGTGTCTTCTTTTTGATCAACAGGCTTGCTGCCATGTTTATCCTTCCTTCAACGATGAAATCGGACAGTGAGGTGAAAGCTTCTCAGCAGCGATTTGACGCGGTATGGAAGAGCGATTCTTCGGAAGGAGCTGTTTTAAGAAAGCATTATACTCCCGAGCCGATTGAGGTGACTACTCCCAATGGTGTAAAGATCCGGGGGATCCATTTTAAAAATCGTCATTTGGCACAGGATGCGAAGACGGTTCTCTGTTTTCAGCCGAACGCCATGCTCAGTAAGCAGGGCGCTTTCGACTGGTTGATGGAAAAATCAGCGCTGTATGACAAACATGCCCACTTTATCACTTTTGACTACCGGGGGGCTGGTGAATCGGAATCCAGACCGTATTCCGGGAAGGATCTTATCCTCGACGGTGAGAGCATTTATCAGTTTACAGTCGATAAACTGGGGGTCTCTCCTCAAAAACATCCAATTTTATGGGTGGTCTCTTGGAGGGGGTGTAGGATCCAACGTCAAGGCATTGCACCCTGAGGCCAATGGGCAGTGTGTGCCCGAGCGTACCTTTTCTGCCATCCGGGACTTTCTTCCTAACTCATTTTTCGGAAAGATCTTAAGGGGCCTGATTGCGCTGTTGCACTGGGATATCGACGGGGAATCGGCGGTGCGGAAGCTGACGGGACGGACGCTTGTCGTCCACCACCCGGACGATTCCGTGATGAGCCCGGAAAGAAGTTTGTACAACGCGCTGTTCAAATCGCGGACGCCTGTCCCTGCTAATGTGCAGGAGCTCGACCTAAGCCGGGGCCTCAAGCTGGAGAATGCTTTCCTGCATGGCGTTCCCATGAAGCATTTTGATACGCCGAACTTTAAGGCGGAAGAGGATGTGATCCAGTTTTTGTTTAACGCGGACCGCAACTGTTCTGAGCAGCTTCTGCAGAATTTTTCCAGCTATCCCGCTGAATTGCGCAACAGGACGTTTGGTATTGTCGCTGAACATGTTGTGGGTGGAGGCTATTGGATGCGTAGAGTCCGAGAAAGCATACAGCCTGAAAGCGCTCAAGAGAGCGGGTCCTATTTTGGCAGCGGGGAAGATGCTTTCTATGACCGTAATGGACAGTCGGCCACGGCTGATCAGCGCGTGAATGCGATTTTCCAGGCAAAATGGGAAGAGGCTGCCGAAAGGGCGGTTTAACCTTTTTAATAGAACCTGTCTACACAGGGTGTAGACAGGCTTTTTACTATCGTTTCTTAGTCTTCCAGCATCTCTTCGGAAATTTCCACCAGAACTCTTTTGATGTCGGGCGAGCGGGCATGCTTGGCGACGCGGTTCATCATGACGATGAACATCTTGTCTTCTGCTCCTGAGGACTTTTCATCTTCTTTTTCGTTATCAGCCTTTTCGTCATCGTCGAATTCGACGGAGGCAATGAGCATGGTGCCCAGGGATTGCAGGGCAAGGTCGCGCATGCCCAGGTTATCATAGGCGGACGCTTCGATAAAACTGATCAGGAATTCTCCTATGGGAAAACGCTCTTCCGAATCTCTGATGATCTCTTTTGCCGCGGCGAGGTAGGCAAGGGCATTCTCGTAGTTTCCTGTGATGACGCCTGCAGCTCCATACCCGATATGGAGAAGGCAGGGGTCCACTTCAGATAGATCTGCTCCGGTTATCTGCTTAATTTCTTCTTCGTAAAAGAGGGGGTCGCTCTCCTGTGCAAAGCCGGAGAGTGTTGCGCTTGTTAAAAGTATGGCCAGTGTAAGTTTGAACATAGAGGCTCCTTGGGTTTGCGTAGTTGGGAGAAATATATACGGGTTGGGTTTCATTGTCCTGGAAATTTTTCTGAGTCCTTACACCCAAACGAGCTCAGGGGTGTCCGATCGGGTAGGGCCTGATGGTAGGGAGTTATCATCGATGTACCTGCGATGGGATTTGATGAACTTGTCGAAGAGGGGGTTGAGCTTTTGATAGATGGGATCGTGGGTCTCTCCGAAGGGTTCTTCATCGGCGAGGCACTGAAGGACCTTGGCTAGGCTGATGAACACGTCTTTGAGCAGAGGGGGAGCATCGGTACCGATCAGGTGGGGAATCACGAGCCTTAAGTAGAAGACCTCGGAAATGTAGGTTCGGGAGGCGCTGATGACATCTTCATTTTTCTCAAGGGGGTTTTTGCTGAGGAAATCGATGATCTGCCTACGGCGGGAGATGAACATTTCCTGCACTTGTTCGGGAATGGGAAGTTCAAAGATTTTAGGGATTGCTTTACGGGCAAACTTTCTAAACTGCGCTGCGTTTTCATCCAGTTTTTGTTCCACTGCATCTGGGGAGCGGCCAGCTTCTTCGCCCAACAGACTTTGTGCCTGCCCGTATTTTAGCGAATGGGAGGGCAGGGTTTTGGGAGGCAGCAGGCGTTCGATCGTTTTGACGAGATCCTTCAGGTCTTTGCCCCAGAGGAGGTTTCCGTAATCCCGGCAGAACGCAGAGGGAAGATTGGGTTCCCGAAAGAGGGTCTCCCGCGTTTGGGTCATTATCTCGATGGCTGTGATGCGTGAAATGATCGCGAGGATTTGCGTGGAAGGGACCTTCCCTTTGGAAAGCTTGCCAATGGCATAGTGGGTGAACGGGTCAACTTCTCCACTCGTCATCTGATCCGGGAAATGGAAGTAGTCGCAGATAAGTTCCTCACCTCCTTCGGTGTTGAGAATGGTTGTCAAAACTGTGTAAAAACGCTCGAGGTGCCAGTCCTTGGGCAGCCCTTTTTGAAACTCTACCAAGGACTGGATCATCGCCTCTCTATTTTCCTTAAAATGCATATAAGACGTGAAAAGCTGCGTTGCGGCTTCATTGGGATGGAATTGGATTTTTCCGAGAGCATACAAATGCATCTCGCGGATGTCGGAGGAGATTGGGTAGGCTATTTTTTCTTTTGTTGAGGATTTTTTCTTCCAATGGAAGATCTCCGAATTTGCCCGTTTATAGGTCACCTGGGAGGGGAGAAGGTCGGGGGATGAGTTGGAGTGGGGCTTTACATGTTCAAGCCTGACGGCTCTACTGTCTTCGACAGACATCTTCTTTTTGGGTGTGGGAGGTGAGCGGCGGAGGCTGAATTTTTCCTGGACGGAGGTTTTTTTTGCGGGACGTTCGGGAGAGTTGCTCCGCAGTTTCTGGATAAGGTTGTGTCCCTCGAATTCGCTCCCTTCTTCTACATCAGCATCTTTCGGGGGATTCCTTCGATGGGAGGGGATGTGGCGGACGCGGCGGTCAAGGCCTCTGTCGAGGGAAGTAATTTTCATCTTTGCGGAAAGTTTAGGTGAATTGGACAGGTAGCCCTCTTCTGTGGGAGGGGAGCTTGAAAAGTCGTAGTCTTCGAGGGAGGGGTCTGTTTCGTCGGGAGGCAGCGGCGACAGTTTGCGGTGGCTGACAGGCTCAGGGGGTGAGAAATTGTAGGGATCGGGTTTTTTGGAACGGATGATGTGTATAGGGTCTGACATGAGCGCCTTCCTTCGTGACTTAAGTTTCTATCTAGAAAATTTTTGGATTTTTTTTGTGCAGGAGTTTAGCGCTTTTCCTGCTTTATAGATACTTTTTTAAATCAGGCCCGCAATGAGAAGAATCCCAAAGAGATAGAGCAGGCAGACGACGAGTGTCTGGATGAAGGAGAGGGTTGTTTTGCGCAAAAGGAGCATGCCGATCAGGATGCCGGCGGTGGCACCGGCTATGGCGACCCAGAGAAGGGGGGCGTTGCCAGGGGTAACGAGGTAGCCGAAGCTTATGGCATAGACACTGAGGCGCACTATGTCTACGGCAGCGGCGATGGCGGCGTTTGTGGCGATGAAGCGCTCTTTGCTGAGGCTGAAGTGGATCAGGAAGGCGCTGCGAAAGGCCCCCTGGTTTCCTGAGAGGCCGCCGAAGAAGCCGCTGAGCGCTCCGCCGAGAAATAGATTGCCTAGCCCGGGTGCTTTTTGGGGGAAGAGTTCGAGGGTAGCGAAGAGGATGAGGAGGAGTCCGATGAAGATGTGGAGGAAGGAAATGTGGGCGGAGAGCGAAAAGAGGGTGTAGGAGTAGAGGGGAGCCAAGCCGGACAGGGTTTTCAAGGCGAGGGCTCCGGGGAGGGAGGCGATGGCAGCTGCAACGCCAAACCGCAGCGCAATCCTCCAGTCGATCGCTTTCCAGAGGAGGGCTGTTTTCAGGAGGTTATGGATGCCGTGGACAATGGCGGTGAGGGCGATGGCGAGGGGGAGGGGGACGAAGAGGGCAGCGACGGGCATCAGGATCGTTCCTAGCCCAAAGCCCGAGTAGAAGGTGAGCAGCGAGGCGATAAGAGCGCTGAGGGCGATGATGAGGTATTCCATAGTTGGGCGTATACCATGCGCTAATTTAAATGTGAACGCGGGTGAAGAGGCCTGCGTGGTCGGAGAGGGCGTGGGGATGGAAGGCCGTCCCCTCGAAGTCGGTTTTAACGAGGGTGGTGTGGATCCCTCGCGCGCTTGCCGCTAGAAGGATGGTGTGGTCGAGGTTGAGGGGAGTGGAGGGGCGTTGGTCCATCATCTTTGCGCAAAAGGCGTCGCCTCCCCAGGTTTTTTCTGTGGCGGGGAAGGTGTCTCCCTTGACAAAGCGGCTGTGCCAGGGGGAGGAGAGGTATTCGCTGTCGTCGAGGTTGAGGTCTCCGGTGACAAGGGTGCAGCGGTTTGCGAGGGGTGGGAGCTTGTCCAGGATAACGTCCATCTGTTTTTTTCGGGCGGAGATTTCTTTGGCGGTAGGAAAGCAGGGCTCTGCAGAGTGTTGGAGGTGGGTGGCGTGGATGCGCGCGAAGGGGAACCTGCGGTCGAGAAGGTCGAAGGAAAAGACGCCCTTGGTTGCAAATTTTGTTCTTCCGACCAGGGTTTCCTGGGAGAAGGGGGTGAATTCCGGGTTGTCGATGGAGTACCTGCTCGCAACGAAAATCCCCGAAGAAACCCCGAGGGCCCGGGGTCCTATATTAAAGTAGATGTGCGTATATCCTTCCTTTTGAAGCCTGTCTGCAAGATAAAAAGCTGCTTTTGTATCGAACGTTTCGTAGAGGCAGTTCACATCGGCATTTTTCTCTACAATCTTTTCAAGGATCGCATCGATCCTGTCGGACCAGGGGAGGACGCCGCCGTCGGTAATGGGGTAGCCCGCGCCGACGCAGCAGATATTCCAGGAGAGGAGAGAGAAGGAGCGGTCCTGTGGGAGGGGTTTCCCTCCGGACTCGCTATGCAGATGGATGAAGGGGGACTTCTGGAGGTTGGCTCCAAGGGTGCGAAGGAGGACGCCGGGCACGGTTGTGAAGAGGGCGAGCGTGCCGAAGCCGAAGAGTTTTGCGACGAGGGCGGTTTTGGCGAGGAGGGTGTAGAAGGAGCCTGATAGGGGGTTTAGCGCGTCGATCAGGTGGATCCGGCGGTAGGTTTCGTGGGCCTTGCAGATGGGGTCGGTGAGGAGGGAGGCTGCCCAAAAGGCGTTCACGGCGATCCTGTCAAGAAACGCGTCTTTGGTGCTTTCCCATTGGATTCGAGGGAGAGAAGGGGATAGAGCGCTTATGGACATGAACCTCCAAAGGTCAACGCGCGGCGAGGGCAAGCGGCGCAGGGTCGTTGAAGAGCCTGCAGAGTCCCTGCCTCACATCTTTTTTGCCAAAGTTGACGAGGAGGCCCCACTTGACGCCGGTCAGGCGCAGGTAGGTGCAGAGTTGCGCCTGGTAGAAGGGGAAATCCTTTCCTGTCGCTTTGACTTCGACGATCATTTCATTGCCGATGAGGATGTCGAGGAAGAGGGGGTCGCGGACGATCGCGCCTTTGTAGAGGACCTGGATGGGGAGCTGCCGCTGGGTGGTGAGGCCGCGCAGGGAGAGTTCGTGGCAGAGGGCGGCTTCGTAGACGCCTTCGAGAAGGCCGGGACCGCCGAGGTTGTTGTGGACCTCGATGGAGGCCTCGATCACCTGTTCGAAAAGCAATTCTTCCATGTGTCACCTTAAGGTCAGGTGGAAGAGGATATTTGAATTTGAATTAAGAACAAGGAAATTCCTTGTTTTTTCCTGATGTTTGCGTATAAACAGGCCTTATGACGAGAATTTCTTCAAAGCCAGTTCGCGCTTATCCCTGGTACTTGAGAGTGCTGTTCTATTTTCAAAAGAGAAAGTATGGGGCTGTGCTCGAGCCCGTTCTGCTGTGGGGACGGACGCCGCGCGTCTTCCTGGGATTTTTGTTCATGCAAAAGGCCCTCAACCGGAAGAAATCCCCGCTCGATCCGGCGCTGCGGGCTTTAGTGACTGTGAAGGTTTCCCAGATCAATCAATGTTCCTTCTGCGTCGACATGAATTCCGCACTTCTTCTTCAGAGGGGCGGGTCGGAGGAAAAAATCCATGCGCTTTTCCAATTCCAGCAGAGCTCTCTTTTCTCAGAAGGTGAAAAGACTATCCTGGATTATGCGGAAGCGATGACGCGGTCGACAGGGAAAGTGTCAGATGAGCTTTTTCAAAGATTGCAGAAGCATTATAGCGAGGATGCCATTGTCGAACTGACGGCTTTAATCGCCTACCAGAATCTTTCAAGCAAGTTCAACTCGGCTCTGGACGCAGAGGCGTTTGGCTTTTGCAGCATCCCGCATTAGATGAGATGGAGCAGGTCGTGCAGGACCGCCAGGGCGACCTCGATCAGGATCAAGAGGATGATGATCAGCTCGAGGCGGGAGGTATGCTGGTGGTTGAGCTCGCTCGAGAGGATCTCTATGAGCTCGTGGACGACGTTGAGCCGCTTGTTGAGGATCTCGCCCCGTTTTGTGATGTCGAGATAGTGGGCGGTGCGGCGATAGAAGGGCTCGAGTTCGGGGTAATCCCAAAAAAATTCCGGCGTGTCCAGGATTTCGCTGTGGAGGTTGATGTAGTTGCGCTCGATGAAGATCTCTCCCATTTTCTGCGAGATCTCTTTGCGTGAAAGGGAGATCTTCCCTTTGCGCGCCAGGTCCTGCGGTAGATGTTTGGTGAGTTCGATGGTCTTTTGGATCAGTCCTTCAAAGGTGGAGAGTTCGACCGATTGGGCGATCCCGTGGGAGATCGCTAGCTTGGTCAGCACGTTTTTGTCATGCAGGAAAATTTCATCCTCTTCGATTTTGATGGTATCGCCGTAGGTGAAGGTGAATTCGTCGAGTTCGATTTTACCCAGGTGCTCTTTTTCGAATTCTCTGAGGGATTTCAGGATCACTTTTTCTTCCGCTTCCGTCAATCCCCAGCATACGACAGACCCGTAGGGAAAATAAAAAACATCCCCATTGTTATGGCTGCTTTCCTTGAGCTGGACGTGGGCTACGTTGCGGAAGAGCTGGCTGGGGCCGAGGCGGTGCAGGCTGAGAAAGAGGCGGGGGATGTCGTAGCCGGAGGCCGTGTTATAGCAGGTACAGCGCATGGTGTGTTTCCCTTACATGATCTTACAGGCTTATAGCGGAAAATGGATTAAAAGGGAAATAGGCGCGACAAAATATTCTTTTAAAATCGGGTCCGGCTTCTTTTTTCTTGATGGGATTTGAATGAAAAAAGTAAGATATCCACTTTCTTTCTTTGCGGGAGTGGCGGAATTGGTAGACGCGCTACTTTGAGGTGGTAGTGGGGTTTCTCGTAGGGGTTCGAGTCCCCTCTCTCGCAAATCCTTTTCTATGGATCCACAGGCGGTCCTTTCCCAACATGATTTTTTTTCCAAAGATTTCGTCGACGGCTCTCTTTACTCCTGAAAACATCGGAATTTCCGGCGCATAATCGTGTCCGGCGAGGATCCCCCCTTCCCGCACTTTGGGCAGCCAGGCAAGGATATCCTGCTTTACCTGGGTATATTCGTGGTTGGCGTCGATGAAAACCAGATCGAGCTCTCCGGGGAGATCGCACACCGCTTCCAGGGAATTCTTTCGCAGGATTGTCACCTGGGCATCGTCTTTAAACTGTTCAACCACTTGCCGGTAGGCGCTCTCGTAGTGTTTCTCTTTGCGGGAGATCGGGGTAGCGCTCTCGAGGTAATCGGGTGTGAGCGTCCAGGGATCGATCAGGTATAAATGGGCGCTTGGAAAAAGGCGGCGGAAGAGCTGGGAGGATTCCCCTTTGTTGACGCCGATCTCGGCTAATGTTTTTACTTCGATATTTAATGCCCAGGCGATGAAGGCGAGGTAGGGAGCTCTGTGGTTGATGGTGCTGAGATGGAAGGCGTTTTCCCATTCGGATAGCGGGGAGGGGAGAGGGGTCTTGAGCATACGACCTCTTTATTTTTTATAATAGTCGTAATAAATTTTTTAGGTCAACGAGAGATGCACGAAAGGAACAGGGAGTGGACTTTGGGGAGGAACTGAATGGGAAGGCTTAGAGTGCGCAACGCAGAGAAGTGCTGCGCGTTGTCGAGGAAGAGGAGGGTCTCCCATTCTGTGGGGGAGAAGCGGAGCCCCTGCGACGGATCGTGGGTTGGACAGTAGCTTTCCCCCTCGGAGATGTGCAGGGCCGGAGCGGTGCCGCATTCCGCGCAGTGGGGGGAGAGGGTCAGCATCCCTTCATGCTTGAGAAGCTTGAGGTAGAAGCTGGCGACCAGGATGTCGGGATCGGGAAACTGGGGGACCTGCCGGTGGTAGAGCTTGTAGAGGAGATAGAGCGCGGGGGAGGACTTGCCGGGCATTTGCGAGGAGAGGATGGCGTTGGCGAGGGCACCTGCGGCCTGGAGGGATTTCAGGTTCTGGCGGAGGATGAGGTGTTCATCGATGGGATTGCCGTCTCGGAAGGGGAGTAGCTCGGAGTGCCCCCTGCGATAGTGGTATTCCCCGTGGCAAAAGAGGGTCGTCAGAGAAAGCAGGCGGGTGTTCTTTCGGGAGATCCCCCGCACGATCAGGCTGAGGAGCCCCTCGGGCGTGAAGAGGGTGATGATCCGGTGCCGCTCTTTGTAGTCCTGGGCCCGTAGGACGATCCCTTCTGTTTTTTCTTCTTGCATGATTGCAGCTTAGCCCATTTGAAGACAAAATGCACGGTTTCAAAAATATTTTTAATTTGTTTTTATGTGGGCAGATCTGTATCCTTGCTTGTTTCTTCAAGCTCACAATGCACCGATAGCTCAATCGGATAGAGTACCCGGCTTCGAACCGGGTGGTTACAGGTTCAAGTCCTGTTCGGTGCATCCTTTCGTTACAAGGAGTAAAAAATGTCCTGGGACGTTAAGGAATTACGGCATAATGCTTCCATTCTTTATAACAATCTATGTTCAGAAACCGATGCACCGTGTGTTTATGTCGATCAAAATGGGCATTTACAATTGGATCGTAGTGGCACGTGTCAGAAGGTGACTTCTTCATTTTGCGATACGTCAAGAAGCGCGACGGATAAAGCTGCTATTCGAACACTACAAAGAGTTTTGAATGCTTTGGAGGATGGTACTCTTAATCCAAAAGAAGTAATTAGTTGGGTGCGGATTGATATTATAGGGTTATGGTTGCGTAGGGATGTCGGTGAAGAGGATGACCCTGACGAACCGATTGGAAGATTAACGTGGATCGATAAAGAGGATTTTGCCACGAGAATATCTAAAGCTGACAGGTTTAAAGCTGGGCAGATAGATGGTAATCTACCCGATCATGAATTGGTTTGCTTCAAAGTAGCTGTCCTCACAAGGCAGATTCTCAATAGTTAAACAGGAATATCAAAGATTACCTGTCATTAAAATTTATTTCCTTCCCAATTCCTAACCGCTTTTCAATATCCCCCTTTTTTTGTATACTCTTTAGATAATTTTTAGGAGGCCCTATGATCAAGACGATGGTGATTTCTTTGATGGCATTTTGTTCCACTTTGGCAGCGGCCACGCAGGCCGTCGTATTCGATTTTGGCGGCGTGATGACGACCGAGCCGGATCGGGAGGCCGTTGTCGGGTTTATCCGCTCCAGCTTCCATTTCTCCCAGGAGGAGTTCGAGAAGGTCAATCTCCAGAAGCGCAAGGCTGTGAAAGAGGGAAAGACCGACGCGGAGTTTTGGACCGGGTACGCCAAAGAGTCGAAGACGACCCTGCCCGCTGGCTGGGAGAGTTCGTTCAATCAGGTGTTGAAGGATTCCATCGGGATCAACCCCGCGATGTACACTCTCGTGGGTGAGTTGAAGGGAAAGGGGCTCCCTGTCGCGCTCCTCTCCAATATCGATGAGCGTCTTTCGAACCTGCTTCGCGGGTTTGGGTTTTACGATCCGTTCAGCCCGTGCCTTCTCTCCTGCGAAATAGGCGTGGAAAAGCCCGACCCAAGGATCTACGAGGTTCTCATAGGGAAGATGGGCGTGCCGCCAGGCGAGATCGTCTTTGTGGATGACAAGTTGGAAAACATCAAGAGCGCCAGGAAGCTGGGGATCGATGGGATCCACTTTACCTCCCAGGAACAGCTCGTTAACGAGCTGAAGGCAAGAGGAGTTCTGTAAATTTAATGTCCAAGATCTCCATTTTTTCCCACACCCAGCAGAGCTTCGCCGAGACACTGTTTTTGCGCTTTGGCAAGGGGCGCCAGCACGCGGCGAGGCTCTATTCCGACTGGTTTCGCAAGGGGCATGTGCGCGACTATGCGCTCTGGGCGGAGCCTCAGGCGATCTCCCTTGTGGAAAAGATGATCGAAGCGGTCGATTTTTCCCTTCCTGAAGTGAGCCGTAGGAAGGAAGAGGGGGAGACGATGAAGTTTCTTCTGCAATTCTCCGATCGGCTCGAGAGCGAGTCGGTGCTGATCCCGATGGAAGCGGGAAACACGCTCTGCATCTCTTCCCAGGTAGGCTGCAGAATGGGATGCGCCTTTTGCGAGACGGGGAAAATGGGGCTGATCCGCCACTTGAGCTGCGAGGAGATTGTCGCCCAGGTCTTCTCGGCCCGTTTTGTGCTGGGCAAAGAGGTGCGCAACATCGTCTTCATGGGGATGGGGGAGCCGTTCGACAATTACGAGGCGGTGATGCAGGCGGTGGCCGTTTTGACCGACGCAGGGGGCTTAAGCTTTGGGCCGAGCCGGATCACGATCTCGACGAGCGGCAAGGTCGATGCGATTTTAAGGATGGCCCGGGAGGCGGATCCCGCTTTAAACCTTGCGGTCTCGGTGAATGCGCCTAGCGACGAGGTCAGAAACAGGATCATGCCTGTGAACCGGCAGTGGAATATGGCCGAGCTCAAAAGTGCGATGGCGGAATACTGCAGCCACCCCAGGCGGGAGATTCTGGTCGAGTACGTCCTCATCAAGGGGGTCAACGATGCGCCTGCATCGGCCGATCTGCTCGCCGATTACCTGCGTGGGCTGAAAGTCAAGGTGAACCTCATTCCGTATAATCCACAGACCCGCGACCGTTTTGCTCCACCGGAAGAGGAGGTGCGCGAGGCCTTTTTAAAGCGGATGCGGGAGCATGGCTATCAGACGCTTTTGCGTGGAACGAAGGGGCAGAAGATCATGGCCGCCTGCGGACAGCTGGGCAATGTGGGCGTGCGCAGAGCGATGATCGCTTCCCGCGGTTTAGGATTGCAGGGTTTTCCCGGAGGAGCTAAACTGACTTTTTAATACACGATTCGAATGGGGTTAATCATATGGGCAACGTCAACAAGTTCAAAGAAGAAGAGGAAATGGGTTATCGCGTCGATGTGATCGGAAGAAATGTGCAGATCACCGATCCGATCCGCGCTTACGTCTGGGACAAGCTCTCTAAAATCGAGCGCTTTCACAATCACATTCTGCATGTCCAGGTCACCCTTGAAATCCATAAGCTCGAGCATGTCTGCACGATCCTCTTAAAGATCGACCATACCCAGGTCAAGGCGCATGCCGACAGTACCGACATGTATGCCTCGATCGACCGCGCGATGGACCGCCTTCAGACGCTGATGTCCCGCTACAAGAGCCGGATCCAGGACCACCATCAGAAAAAACTCTCCATCATCGACATGCAGGTCAATGTTCTGCAGCGCCCCTTCAATGAGGTCGAGTCGATCAACGCGGAGATCGAAGAGGAAAGCGTTAAGAGGGGACTTCACGAGTACCGTTCTCCCAGGTTGATTGGAACGGAAACCAGACCTCTGAAAATGCTGACGATCGACGAAGCTGTGATGAAGATGGACCTCTCCGGAGATGAGTTCCTCCTTTTCCGCAGCGAAGAGGATCAGAAACTCAAAGTCCTCTACCGCAGGACCGATGGACACTATGGGCTCATCCAGCCCGAGTAGGCAGCAGGTCTACGACCCTTTTCGCAAAGCGTGGGTACGGGCAACCCCGGAGGAGTTGGTGCGTCAGCGCTGGCTCCAGCGGATGGTAGGCGAGCTCGGCTACCCCCGAGAGCTTCTGGTCGTTGAGAAACAGATCGCTGAGCTCCTCCATCTGAACTCTTCCTCATTGCCCGACCGGCGGGTGGACATCCTCTGCTATGGGAAGGGCCCCGATTCTTCCCTTTTTCCTCTTCTTTTGATCGAGTGCAAGGCCGATCCCCTTTCAGAGGATGCGGTCAATCAGGTCATCGGCTATAATCATCACGTCCAGGCTCCCTTTGCCGCCATTGTGAATGGCGAAGAGGCCCGCTTCTGGACCTTTGATGTTGAAAAAAGTAGTTGTCAATTTTGTCCCTTCCTCCCAACATTTAAGGAGTTGATCCAGTGGGTGCAGCGCAAGCAAATGACCTCTTAGTTCCCGAGTTGAAGTTTGTCGACCTCAAAAATAAGATGGAGGAGATCGACCTTCTCGTCATGTTTGGAGTGGGGGACGGCTCCCTGTATCGCTCCCAATCCTCCTGGCTGAAAAAAGGGGACAAACGCTTCATCGTCTTCGTTGAAGAGAGCGAGGAGTGTTTCCTGCAGGCCAAAGGGCTCCCTCTTGCCAAAGACCCCAGGGTCCGCCTCCTCTATTACAAAGGGGGAGAGGAGGAGATTTTTCAGCAGATCGCCTGGGAGTTTGTCTTCCTGCGCTTTGGCTACTATTCTGAACCTTCCAAAGATCCCGAGGCTGCCAGAGCCTTTTTTCTGCAGCTCGAGCACTACCACAGAGGGGTCGATCTCCTCGCTTCCGATGGGGAAGATTTGGGCTTCAGGGTGCTAACCAATGCCTTTAAAAATTTGACCCTGCTCCCCCGATCGAGGCTGGGCCCTTCTTTGGAGGGAAAATGCCCGAACCTTCCCGCTATCGTCTGCGGTGCTGGGCCCTCCCTCGATGCCGCCATCCCTTTCCTGGATTCCCTTAGAGACCATGCCCTGATCATCGCCGGGGGATCGGCCGTCGCCGCTCTCAATGCCCGGGGGATTCAGCCCCATCTTGCGGCCCATATCGACCCGTGCCCTCCCCACGACCGGTTCTTAAAGCAGGGAAGTTTTGAGACCCCCTTCTTTTATCAGGGGCGCTTAAGCCACGAGATCCTCAAAAAAGTGCAGGCGCCTCTCGTGTGGATGCCCGACGGAGGAAGTTTCCCCCTTGAGACCTGGCTTGCCGCCGAGTGCGGCCTCTTCGCCGAGAGGTTCGACGGGGGATGGACCGTCTCCAACTTTTGCACCTCATTAGCCCTTCACCTCGGGTGTCCCGAGATCATCTTTGTCGGCATGGACTTCTCCTGCGGCCCCGATGCAGCCTATGCTGCGAACATTCCTGGCGAGGAGAACCGTTCCGCCCTGATCGAGCTGGAGAAGGGGAAGCTCTATTCCAAGCGGGACTGGCTGATGAGCGCCGAGTGGATGGGGGCCTCCGCCAAAAGACACCCTTCTGTCCGCTGGACCAATGCCTCAGCGGCAGGGATCGATCTCCCCGGCATAGAGCGCAAAGAACTCTCCCAGGTGGCAGCCCAGCTCGCCTCTCGCCAGTTGGATGTGGCGGGGATCGTCCATGCCCTCATTTCTGAAGCGCCCCGCATAGATCTCCCTTTAGAAAAAGTCGCCACTGTGTCAAAAAAAGTTAGAGCCAGTTTTGAAAAAAGTTTAGCCCTTTGCGACGCGCTGCTGAAGGTCTGGGAGAAATATTATCCCCAGTCCCCCCTGGAAAAAGGGGACTACGCCGTCCTGGACTGTGAACTGGAGCAGGAGATCTGCCACCGGCATTACTTAAGCCCTCTTTGGAATGTGTGGAAGCGCCCGATTTTGCGCGCCTCTTTTCATCCGTTGGGCCAGCATGTGCACCAGCTCCTCTTTTTCAAAAAGGCCATTGAAATGCATTTACCCACATTTGAGGTCGCTGCCATGACCATGGATCAATACACCTTGTCTCAGAACCAGCTCATCATCTCCGATCAGGAGCTGGGGATCGAGCTTTCCCTCCCCTTTGTGCTGCCCCGCCTTCCCCTCGATTTAAAGGAGAAGGGCGTGGTCAAAGAGGTCGACCCCGAGGGGGGCTCTGCGCTCCGCCTACCTCGTAGCAGATGGGCGCCGCCATGGCGAGTGCCGCCTCTACACCGATGAGGGGAGAGTGCGCGCCGAGATGTTTTATCTGCACGGCAAGCTCCATGGCCCCTCGATGATGTATTCCGATCAGGGCAAGACCCTCTCCAAAACGTGGTACTGCGAAGGGAAGCGGGTCGGCAAGGCCCACTTTTACTCCGCAAATGGGACCCTCGTCAGCGTCCAAAGATTTAAAAATGGAGAGTGGGAGGGGACTCAGGAGTACTTCTATGAGAATGCAGCCCCCAAGAGCCAAATCCCCTTTACCGCAGGCAAACTCCATGGACAGGTCCGCCTCTTCTGGGAATCGGGAACCCCCAAACGCACCGCCCACTACGCGCAGGGCCTCCGGGAAGGGACCGACTCCCTCTGGAACGAGCAGGGGACCCTGATCGACGAAGGGGAGTATCGCGCCGGACAGCCGGCCGGGATCCACCGCCGTTTCTTTGCCGATGGCAAGGTCCAGGAGGAGCTCCACTACCACGCCCCCAACCGCTTCGACCGCAAAGAGTGGAACCCCTCTGGCAAACTGGTCTTCGAAGGGATTTTTGCTACCGATCTGACTTACACAGAAAGGGTGTTTTTAGAGCCGCACGGCGCCAAAGTGCGCAAGGGAGTCTGGGATGGCAGCCATATCCGCTGGAAGTAACGCCCGAACCGATCTACTTGAGCGCTACCCCGAACTCCTCCTTCTGCTCACCTATACCTCTTTCCCTCCCCTGGAGATCTCCCCTGCAGAGACAGACCCCTTCCCCCTAAAGCTCAATCTCGAGGGGATCGACATCCTCTACGTCTATGGACTCGGGATGGGACACCCCTTCGCCGCCCTGAAAGGCTGGCTCCAGGAAAAAAAAGAGCGCAGACTCCTCTTCCTCGAAGACGACCTCGCCGCGATCGACGCCTGCCTGCAGGGCCCCCACGCCGAACCCCTTTTTCTGCATCCCCAGGTGACCATCCATTACCTCTCCGATCCCCGTCGCTTCGGCCCTCAGCTCGAAGAGCTCGCCGCCTCCCACCCCACCGATCGGATCGAAGTCGCCTGCTCAGCTGGCTACCAGAAGAGCAAAAAACGGCGCTTCCAGCAGATCCGCCTCAAACTCCTCCGCCAGTCGGCTATCGTCCAGGCCGTCCTCACCGAGTCTCTCTATAGCCACAAACTGCTCCGCAACCTCCTCCCCAACATCAAACGCTGGCACGGCTCCTTCCTCGCCTCCGGCCTCCGGGGGAAATTCCACGGGATCCCCGCCCTCATCTGCGGCGCCGGCCCCTCCCTCGAATCCAGCATCCCCCACTTGAAATCCCTCGAGGACAGGGCCCTCATCATCGCCGGCGGCTCCACCATCGCAGCACTTAGCAACCGCGGCATCCATCCCCACATCAGGGATCGCTCTCGACCCGAACCCCGAAGAGTTCGGCAGGTTAAAGGCCGCCTCTTCCTACGAAACTCCCTCTCATCTATGCTACCCGCCTGCAGCCCGACGTCTTCAATGCTCTAAACGGAGAGCGCGGCTACCTCGTCTCCGATACCGGCGGCCCCTGCGAGCGCTATTTTGAAAAAGAGATGGAGATCGACGCCGAGCCCGTCGGCCCCGAACTTGGTCCCGAGGCATTCTCTGTTACGACCATCGCGATCGCTCTCGCCGTCGAAATGGGATGCAACCCGATCCTCCTCGACGGGATCGACCTCGCTTACACCGGCATGAAACGGTACGCCGAAGGGGTCATGCCCTCCTCCTCCGTCTGCCTCAGCGACATGCTAAAGCAAAAAAAGCCCCCGAGCGCATGCTAAGGCGCAAAGATATCCACGGCCATTACGTCCACACCCTTGTCAAATGGGTGATGGAATCCGACTGCATCGCCGCCTATGCCAAAGCCCACCCGCAACCCGCTTCATCAACGTCTCCAAAGGAGGGATCGGCTTCCCCGGCATCTCCAACCAACCCCTCTTAAGATGCCCTCGATGAAGCATTGCAGCATCCCCAGCTCGACCTGCGCGCGCTCCTCCATGCAGAGATCCAGCACCTCAAGATGCCTCCCTCAAAGAGAAGATCGCCCACACGATGCAGGAGGTCGAGAAAGCCTCGTCCGCCTCGGCGCATCGCCGAAGAGATGTTGAAGAACTCGAAAGGTAAAAATTTTGAGCCTACGGAGAGGTCTCCCTCCCCACCGGCAAAATGGCGATCCTCGAGATCGATTTCCAGGAGGAGAAAGCCTTCGAGTGCCTCTTCCCCACGCTGGGACCTGCTCTCGACAAACTCCTCTCCCGCGCTCTTTCGTCCTCCCCCAAGCAACGCCGCAGGAGAAGCAAAGGCTGATCCTTGAAGCCAAACTGGCCAAGTGGACCCAGTTCAAAGAGACCATAGAAGCCGAGATCGCAGTGTTTTAGGCCGCGATCCCATGGGATAGATTATTTTCTAAGAGTGGTTATGTGAACACCGGTAGATGGCAACAGATGTTACCATATACGGTCCATATTAACGCGTGCGGATTTACATGGAAATATCAGTTTTTTTTCTTCATCAGTAAAAAAGAAGTTTTTGTTTATGAATTTACCAATTCTAGAAAGGGTAGACTTTTTCTCGAAACGAAACTTGGTTAAAACTGGTAAGTGATCCGAAGCATTTATTTTGCTATTCCATGCGAGAAGGCGAATAGTTTTCCCGGCAAAAAATCCTAAACTTTTCCTAAAAAAAGATCGGAATTTTGTATACCACAACGGAAGTGTTGTGGGCTCTTCGCCCACCCTACGAGAAAAGATAAAATCAAGTTCTCTTTCAGGATAGGTTATACTTCGTGGATTGACGTTCGTGGGAGAATTTGTTCGATGAGTTTGAAATTGTGCTTTGGTAAAACTATCGAAGCGATGGGTCCATTTTTGTTGCGGAGATTGACCAGCATCCATCTTTTCGGGATTAGCATTCATATCATTGCCTACAATAAGAATGTTAGATTCGATGCCCGAAATAGTATTAATAATGTTCTGGCATAAATTGTCGCCATCATCTGCATCTGCTTTATGCACTCTTCCGTCATCTAATGTGACTCCAATGACGTGCGCAGAAGCAAAGGTTATTCGTTCCCTAGTCAGTTTATGTGTTGCTGTGACTATGGCTGTTTCCGAATTATCCAATAATATAGAGGAGTTCTGAATGTCATCGAATTCATCTGTTTTGATGGCAATTGCGGCATCAAAGTAGTCTCTGGAGCGAACTTTTGCGGGGCTAAGTTCGTTATTCACGACATGAAAAAAAGAATACCCGTTTTCTTTGAATATTTCTATAAGAGGTCTGTTTTCAGAGCGTACTTCTTGCAAGCAGAAAACAGATGCTCTATTAACCAGGCTATTTGCTGTGGAGATTTGAGCTGCAGTATAAGCGGTATGATGTTGTGCTATGTCAACTTGGTCGATATTTTGGCCGAGAAACTTACATTCCGCATTGAAATCAGCAATGCTACTTCCCATATTATAAGTTACAACTTTTAACGATGTCATATCTATCCCTTTTTTTTATTAAAAAAACTTTTTCCTTAACACAATTATATCAATTATAATTAATTTTTATCAATATTTAATATTAATCTTTTCTGTCTATCTTGGGTGACTAGGAAGTGTGATCTAAGATCCTTATAATAAGCATGTTGTGTGAATACCGTTTCGCCTATCAACTGACGTCCAGTTCTCTAAAAATACGCAGAAAGGTCTCACGGTTATTCAAGCAAACCATAATAACGGCACCCAAAGGGGCCCCGTTATTATGGTTTGCTTGAATAACGCGGCACAAATCCTGCCGTTATTCCGGTTTGCTTTAATAACGCTCATATCCCATTGATAATAAGAGTTTTATGAAGTTCGGCGTGTCGAGGTAGCATGGCTTAAGTTATTGATCAGGAATGATCAAAGATCTTGTAAAACCCTTCCCGCCTTATAGATATGCAGCTTGTTGCGCAAGGTTCGCAGGCTGATGCCGAGCACCTGGGCGGTTTTGGTGCGGTTGTTCTTCTCGCGGGAAAGCGTCTCCAGGATGAGCTTTTTCTCCATCTCGGCCAGGGTGATCCCGACGGGGATCGGCTGGGAGGGGGCCTCCTTGATGGGGCAGGAGAGGTCGATATAGACGTGGTGGGCGTCGAGGACCTCGGTCGCGTTCATCACAACGGTCCGTTCGATCACGTTGGCAAGTTCGCGGATGTTGCCTGGCCAGTGGTAGTCGATAAGCTTCTGGCGGGCGGTGTAGGTGAGCTGCTTGGCCGGTTTCTCATTCTCTTCGCAGAGGCGCTTGAGGAAAAATTCCGCCAGGGGGAGGATGTCTTCCTTGCGCTCCCGGAGCGGGGGAAGATGGACGGGAACGACATTGAGCCGGTAGTAGAGGTCTTCGCGGAAGATCTTCTGTTCGATAGCCTCTTTCATGGAGACGGTTGGAGGTGGAGATGAGGCGGACATCGACGCGGATCGGGCGGATCCCGCCGACCCGTTCAAACTCCATCTCCTGGACGGCGCGGAGCAGTTTCGATTGGAGCTCGAGCGGGATCTCCGAGATTTCATCGAGGAGCAGGGTTCCCTTGTCGGCAAGCTCGAAGCGGCCCAGTTTTTTGTTGATCGCGCCTGTAAAGGCCCCCTTTTCATGGCCGAAGAACTCCGATTCGAGAAGGGTGGCGGGGATCGCGGCGCAGTTGACCTTGATGAAGGGGCTGTGGGTGCGATGGGAATGGGCGTGGATCGCCTGGGCGATCACTTCTTTGCCCGTTCCCGATTCGCCGCTGATGAAGACGGAGGAGGAGCTCTTGGCGATCTTCTGGATGTCGCTCAAGATCCTTTTCATCATGCCGCTCTCGGCGATCAACTGATATTTTTTCCGGTCGGGATGGGTGGAGATCTCGGCGCGCAGGTAGTGGTTTTCCTGGCGGAGGTCGACATGCTCCTGGACTTTGTCGAGCATCGCCTCGATCGTCTCTATCGAATAGGGCTTGATCAGGTAGTTGAAGGCTCCGAGGCGCATCGCCTCGACGGCGCTCTCGATGCAGGCGATGGCAGTGGTGAGGATGACGAGGGTGTGGGGGTTGTGGGCTCTGGCCGTTTTGAGAAGATCGAGACCAGAAGTTTTGGTCGCAGTCAGATCGCAGAGGATTAGATCGAAGAGCTGCCTGTTGAGGTGGTCCAGGGCCTCGCTCTGATCAGAGGCAATCACAACTTCGCTCTTTCTTTTTCTTAAAAGCCCTTCAAAAAAATGACAATTTGCGCGATCGCTATCGATGATGAGGACTTTTTCAATTGCCATGTGGTACCCTTATAGGATTCAATGGGAAACATACGATAGACCCCACCCGTGGGCATACGCTTCCAATCCGGATTATAGGCAATGGCGAGTTTTAAAGAAGTTTTTATATATAAAAGAGTCCAAAAAGCGGCGATTTTCCTCCTGCTCCTCTCTGGATGTTCAGGAATGGAGCAGTCGGAACAGGAAAAGCTCCGGAGGCTCAACGCCAAGGGGGAGTTCGTCCATCGGGGCCACGACGAGTTCCATTACTCCCTGACCACGCCCGAGCATAAGGTGAGGGAGAAGTACCCCTGGGAGATGGCCTACATCGGCAAGCACTCGAAGATCACCAAGGAGTATTTCCGGTGTAAGGGCTCGAGCATCAACCCTCCCCACATCGACCATAAGGACCCCGCCCGCCCGGCGAACTACTTCGACTGCGGAGGATTCCAGAAGCACTCGCTGCCCGTCAGGGGAGAAGGGGAGTTCGTCTACCCGATCCTGATCGACCTGCTCAATTACGTCCAGGCCAAGACGGGATGCAAGGTGGTGATCACCTGCGGCCACCGCTGCCCCGTCCACAACGCCTACGCCGATAACTCAACCTACAACCAGAACTCCAAGCACATGATCGGCGCCGAGGTCGATTTTTACGTACAGGGGATGGAAAACCGCCCCCTCGACGTCATCAAGCTCCTGACGCAGTACTACCAGAGAGACGGAAATCTACCGCAAGGAGAAGACCTACTGCGAGTTCGAGAGGCTGGAGAAGGGGGTGCTCAACGTCTCGACCCCTCCCTGGTTCAACAAAGAGGTGCTGATCAAGCTCTACCAGAAGACGGAGGGCAGGGATTTCGACAACCGCCATCCTTACCCTTACATTTCCGCGCAGGTCCGCTTCGACCGGGAGCTGGGAGAAAAGGTCGTCTGCAGCTGGCCCAAGGCCTTCAATGGCTACCGGCGGTTTTAGGGTTGTATTGTCCATTTTCAATAAGTCAATGCATCTACGTAAAATTTAATTGCCTTTGATTTAAATTCTTAAATTCTACATATTTTCACTGCATAAATTTAATAATTGGTTGTTATGACAGTGCTCCCAGTTGAATTAGTCAGAAGTCAAAATGCTGAAAATAGATATCTTTCTTTTTTAGATGTGGATTCACTGTTGAGTTTGAGCCAAACTACCAAAAAAGCACTGGAAGTTTTAAATAATGACTATTTTCATACGCTATTTCAAAAGCTCCATCCCAAGTTGGAGAGTTCCCGTTACACTTTTCAGTTCCTTAAGTTGTTTCATCCCGACAAGTGCTGGAAAGTGGCTTGCTGGATCCTTTGTGGAGCCTCATCGGCAGATAAGCAACCTCCATTTCCTCATGGAAGCACCTTTACAGTTGCCCCGCATAATGGCCTCATTAATCAAAGGCTTCGTGAACTCAATGGTTCCTGCTATCAGGATCCGGCTTCTGAACTCCATAAAGCATGGATGCGCAATGAGCCCTTTTCGGGTCATCCATGAGAAAGTGAAAGGCTGGCCATTTGTCCTGATCAGATATTAATTGAGAGAGCGGAACAGGCATTAGCTAATCGGCATGAAGTGCCCGAAGCGCTATTCATGCTCCAGATATTGGGGATAAATAGCCATATACACGGGTATAGAATTTTTAGGGCTCAGATACTTGCGAATGCAACTCAGGAGTTGCCTCTCGACTCTGTGCGAGAGTTATTAATGCGGTCCCCTGATTATCAGGCTATGATCCAACAGGGAATTGTTATTGACGACGAAGTATTTAGGGCTTCCTGTGATAGTTTCAATTACACCCTTCGAAACCAGCAAAGCTTGGCCAACTTTAAGGAAAATTCTTTAGCTTTCAGCCGGCTTTGCACGGGCAGAAAAGAAATCGATTAACACTCCAGCGCGATGGCGTTATCTCGATAGATGCTCATTTAATGATGCTTTGAATCCAAAATGGTTATTAGAACATTTTGATTACATTCAAAGAGGTGTGAATTTCACTCCACGTGAGGCGGTTTGTTTTGATGATCTACCTATAATTGCTTACTGTAGGGCTCAGATTGTCGAGATTCTCACAACTATCCCTCCACTCAGCCTCCTCCCGGGCAGGATCATCCTGGGATCCAGGAAATACGCAGATTGATTAACTCTTTATCGGGGAGAGGACGGATCTGGCATGAACTCTATCTTAGGAGCAGAATGTGGGATCAGGAGCATCAATGGTCAGAGAATCACTTTCATGAATTCCTTCCTCAACTTCTTCATTCCTTAGCAACCGAGATAAATTTGATTGATGGGTATTCGTAGAAACTTGGAAATGGGGATATCTCTAGAAGCAGATCAAAGGCCGGTTCCCCCCCATGATCAATTCCGCCAAAGTCTCTCCCTGGGTTACCTAACATTAACGCATGCACCTCATCTTCTCATGGATCTTGACGCATTTCTGAAAAAGGTGTCTCTTTCAAAATGAAGCTCGTGAAACAGCTCTTTTTTCCCCGAGACTGATGTGTCGCCTGGCATATCAACGGAAGAGAAAATGGGGAGACTTAGAGAAATTGAGAAAAGGCTAAGATCAGTGCCTCCAAACGCCTCCGTTAGCCGTTTCATGAACCTCTTCTCGATAAGGGAGTGAAGGTGGCTCTTCAGGAATTGAAAAGAAAACCCAAGGAAGGGTCTGATATAGGGAGTTCACTATGGAACAGATGACAGAAGATGTACTGGCAGCCTTCAAGGCGGCCCAAAAGACAAGTTGGGGACTATTCGCACCTCTTGAAGCCGTCACAACCATGACAGCTGCAAGCACGTCGTTTTTCAGCGGATGAGCTTAAAAGGATTCTGTCCTTGATGTGGGTTGCGGCACAGGCGTTGTCGCCGTCGCAGCTGCGCGATTGGGGGCCAAGGTCTCTGCACAGGATCTGAGTCCGGCCCTGATTGAGCGGGCCCGGGCCAATGTTGCCCTGGCAGGCGTTGAGGTGGATTTAAGCGAGAGCGATGTGGAGGCGCTTCCCTACCCTGATGAATCCTTTGATGTTGTTTTGAGCCAGTTTGGCCATATGTTCGCTCCGAGGCCCCAGGTTGCCATTCGAAGAGATGCTGCGGGTGTTAAAGCCTGGAGGGACTCTGGCGTTTTCCACATGGCCGCCGGATCTATACGTGGGCCGTCTGTTTAGCCTTGTCAGCAGGTTTTCTCCTCCTCCCGCGGGCGTTTCACCTCCCTCCAGATGGGGAGACCCAAATTTTGTTCGGGAACAACTGGGAAGCGCCGTTGAAGAGTTGCTCTTTGATCAGGGGCTGATGGTTTTTCCCGCTTTAAGCTTGGGCCATTACCGCAAATCGGTCGAAACAACGCTTGGCCCGGTCCTTAAATTCGTGCAGGATTGCAAAGACGATCCCCTCCTTCTCAACCCATTCAGGGTTGAACTTGAAGCGCTCGCATCACAATACTTTTCAAATAACGGCATTCAACAGCATTATTTGTTGAGCCGGGCCAAAAAAATTGCACTTCGCAATCGGTAAACACATCCGTCCCCCCATCGAGATAGAGCTGGGTGAACTTAAGATTTTCAAATAAGGGAAGGGTCACTCTCTTCCCTTCGTATTCAGGCGGTCCTCTCTTCTTGTCCAAGCAGCCGTTCCAGCACATAGGTGCCTTCTCCATGGAATCCTCCGCCAAAAGCAAATGGGTCACGGCGGCTCCCTAAAGGGACCATATTCGCACACGCCTTTGCAAAGGTATCTGCCACTGGGGTTAAAGGGGTGAGGGGGTTTAGCGGATGGTACGCAAATGTCTCTTTTGCGTGGGAGCTTGAGAAATCGTGGGAGCGGAAGAGGGCGAAACAGGGTCGGCTCGCGTTCTGCGCGATATAACTATGGCGTCCGAATGCAAGCGACAATGTTTTCGCCAGAGCATTTTCTCCACGGAAAGCTTCGGTTTCAAATCCCGTTCCAAGTAAAAGGCCATTGCCGCAACTCAGTAGGTTGTAGGCCTGTTCCAACGTGCCGATGGGATCGACGAGGTGTTGTAAAGTCCAGGAGGAGACAATCAGTTCTACCGAGTTGACAAGTTCCAGATTAAATTGGGGGAATGTTTCGAGGAGATTTTCCAGCTTGAATCCGGTGATTTTGTGCGTGGTGACATTGCCTTTGGCGTGGATAGAATCAAAAGGATTCCCTTCTCCTGTAACACCAATCACATGAAAATGGCGCTCGTCGTTGCCATAGTGTTTCTGTAGAAACTCCCGGGTAGCATCGACCCAGGCAAAAAAACCTCCGCCAAGATCGAGGAAATAGAGATCCTTTTTTTGGGAAGAGGCATTTTCGATCCGCTGGGCAATCATTTCCTGATCATCAAAGCCCAGAAGGCCATAGGATTTACTGATACCCATGTAACGCCAGTAGTCCCTGGGTTGGCCTTGCAGGGATGCAAATGTTGTATCAATTGCCTTCTGGACTTCGGGAGGCCGGTTGGAAAAGAGCAGCGATTCTTTTTGCAGCCTATCCTTTCCTGCGAGCATGATGTCTGCAATGGCAGCAGATTGAATTCCTGACACGATGGCATCGAACTGTTTTTTTTCGATCGCTGTGCCGCCAGTTGCAATGCAATGTAGCGCAGGAAGGGTTTTCAGGGTTTGAGGCAATGTTTTGAGTTTGCGGTTGTAATTCAAGTCGATAACTTGAAGCCTGGAGAGGTTCCCAAGCTCCAGGGGAAGGCTTTCCAGGTCATTGATATTTAAACGCAAGACTTCCAGGTTTTTAAGTCTTCCAATGCAGGAAGGGATGGAATTAAGGCTCAAACAACCCAGGTCGAGCCAGACGGCATTCTCTTCAAAGGCTTTTTGGATTCTTTCTGTTGCCTCTGTTTTGTTTCCTGTTGCTGTTGGAGATAAGGACCAGCTCATCAGATCGGAGTGAAAGGATGTTGTGGAGGTGATTGGTCCTGGCATGGGAATTTCCTGGGTTACTGATCTTTTAAATACTGGCTTAATTGGCGAAAAAACTTACTTCATAAGGCCATTTTAAACCAGTCAAAATAATCTCTAAAATCAATGAAAAATTTTACTGGATTAGGTGCATAGTGGCTTTCGGCATAATGAAAGTCGTGCTATACTCTGAAACATTCCAGGGTTTTTATATGATTGAGCATTTTGTTTTTTTGACACCTCCCCCCGATTTTTCCCCTCGAGCGCAGGCAGCCGGCTGCTATTGCGAGTTCGAGGATAAAATTCTTTTTTTAAAAAGGCAGGTGGATGCTTTCCAGCCGAATACCTGGGGCGTTCCTGGAGGAAAACTGGAAGCAGGGGAGGATGCCAGAGCTGCGGTCATTCGTGAAGTGCAGGAAGAGGTCGGCATAGAGATTGACAACACAGGCCTCGAGGAGGTCGGTCGACTCTATATTCGCCTCCCTCATGTAGATTATGTCTTCCACATGTTTCGCATGTCTTTTGCTGCCCGTCCCCTGGTCAATCTCAATCTTAAAGAACACCAGGAAGCGGAGTGGATTACGATTCCTCAAGCCTTGCAGCTGCCTTTAATAGCGGGGGGTAAAGAGGCTCTGGAATATTATGGGAATTTGTCCATGACAATACTTAAGAAGGCCTTCTATTTCCTTCGCCATGGAGAATCGGAATTTGCCACGCATCCCCATTTGAGCGATGAAGTGGATGTTGATCTTACTCCCCGTGGAAGGAAACAGGCTGAATCGATCCAACCCATTCTCGAAAAACTGCCTATCCAGACCATTTGCGTCAGTCCTCTCCTAAGAGCAAAGGCGACGAAGGACTTGTCGCCCAAAATATTGCTTCGCAAGTCTATGTCATTGACGAATTGAAGGAATGCTCAGGCGAAATCTGGCGAAAAATGACCGAACTCGAAAAACAGCCTCATCTGTCTTGCAGAGATGTTGAACTTTTCATGGAGCGAGTGGTCATCGGGGTCAATCAGGCCTTAAGCTTTCCGGGCCCCGTCTTAATTGTTGCTCATGGGGGCGTCCATTTTGCGCTATGTCACCATATGGATATCCAGGAGCATACAAAAACCATCGACCACTGTGTGCCCGTTCATTTCTATCCACCGATTCCACTACGTGGAATGCTACGCTCTTGGGCGCGCCGACTGCATGAAGTCGTAGCAGGTTTTGCGTTCTTCCTGGGAAAATTGTAGTGATAGGAAAGGACCCCTTCGGGTTAACCCGAAGGGGTCTTCATTTATGTTAGTGGCAGCAGGAGCCGGAGTGCTGGTGAATGTGGCAGAGCTCGACGAGCTGGAAGCGGTTGCCGTCGCTGTCGGAGGCCATTTGCATTTTGACGTGGCCGGGGATCTTCTTGGACCTGCCCGATCGAGATTGGCGCCTTTTTTGAGCAAGTCGGCATGGCCTTTCGAGATTGTCCGACAGTGAATGTCATCACAGCGTTTTGGCCGGGCTTGACGCCATCTTCTGACTTTGGGCTGATTTTTGCGCGATGCCAATTCGTGCTCCGCCTTTGTTGCCTTCCAGCTCGGCCCATCCGAACTCTTCGTGCAATTCCATCAGTTTGAGGCCGACGGTTTCGGTGTAGAATTTAATGGCTTTTTCGAGATCGTTGACAACGATCCAAACGAAATCCATCGATTTGAGTTTCATATGATAAACTCCTTTTGGGTGTAGAATTAGTATAAAAAAGCAAGAAATAATTGCATTCGAAATCCCGTTCGCTCTAAAAAGGGAAGTAAAAGTTTTTTTGCGGGAGGGCTGTCGTGAAAGAGGGAGCAAGCTGATCTGGTCAATCCATTCAATACGCTTGAAATCGTTGAAGGATGATGCAAAAAGATTTTATTACTCTTTGCCGGCGCTGGAAGCAAAAGTGGGCGAGCGTGTCAGAAAGCTGCCGGTCTCGATCCGGATCATGCTGGAATCGCTGCTGCGCAATTGCGATGGCAAACGGGTCAGGGAAGAGGATGTGCTGCGGCTTGCCAAGTGGAATCGGCAAAAAGCCGGATGAGGGGGATGTTCCATTTGTCGTCTCGCGCGTCATCTTGCAGGATTTTACAGGGTGCCGCTGCTCGTCGATTTGGCGGCGATGCGCGATGCGGTGGCGGCCCGACAGAAGCTCGATGCGAAAACGATTGAGCCGATTGTTCCGGTGGATCTCGTCGTCGACCATTCTGTGCAGGTCGACCGCGCAGGGACATCCGATGCTTATCTGCTACAATCTGGAAATCGAATTCAAGCGCAATCAGGGAGCGCTACGAGTTTTTAAATTGGGGCCAGCAGGCGTTCAAGACGTTTAAGGTCGTGCCTCCGGGCATCGGGATTGTGCACCAGGTCAACCTGGAGCATATCGCCACTGTCGTGACTGAAAAAAGGTCGAGGGAAAAGCTTGCTCTATTTCGATACGCTGGTGGGAACAGATTCCCATACGACGATGATCAATGGCCTGGGCGTGCTTGGCTGGGGAGTCGGCGGGATTGAAGCGGAAGCGGCGATGCTCGGCCAGCCTTATTTTTTCCAGACGCCGGAGGTGATCGGCGTTCATTTGGAGGGATGCTTTGCAAGAAAGGAGTGACAGCGACCGATCTGACGCTGCGGATCACCGAGATGCTGCGCAAAGAAAAAGTGGTGGGCAAGTTTGTCGAGTTTTTTGGTGAGGGCGCGGCGAGCTTGACCGTTGCGGACCGGGCGACGATTGGCAATATGGCTCCCGAATATGGAGCGACGATAGGCTTTTTTCCTGTCGGATGAAAAGACACTGGATTACATGCGAATGACCGGGCGGGATGAAAAACAGATCCAGACTGGTGAAAGAGTATCTGCAAGCGCAAAAGATGTTCGGCATCCCCGAAAGAGGGGAGGTCGAATTCAGAAAGTGCTAGAGCTGGATTTAAAGAGCATCAAGCCCTGCGTCTCTGGCCCCAAACGACCCCAGGACCGGATCGATCTCCCCGATCTGAAGAAGAAATTCAATCAGCTTTTCACAGTCGCCGGTCGCTGAAGGCGGGTATGGCAAGACGGCGGCGGACAGGAACAAAGAAAATTGATGTCCATTCCGAAGGGAATTTTCACGTCGATGAACCGCATATCACCGGAGGCAAGCTCACTTAGCTCGGAGTGCAGAAAGGAGCAGGGATGGAGCGAAGAAGAGATGGTCACTAACCGTCCCATCACTAAAGAAGTGATCAATCCGGGCTACACGCAGCACCAACTCGTCGACATCGTTTTGGGCCACGGGTCGGTGGTCATCGCCGCGATCACAAGCTGCACGAACACCTCGCAACCCCAACGTGATGCTCGCAGCAGGGCTGCTGGCGAAAAAAGCGGTCGAGAAGGGGCTTACGGTCAACTGCAGAGTCAAGACAAGCCTGGCGCCCGGTTCGCGCGTCGTCACCGATTATCTGCATAAAACGGGACTGCAAAAGTATCTCGATGAGCTTGGATTTCAACTGGTCGCCTACGGTTGCACGACCTGCATCGGCAACAGCGGCCCTCTCGATGAGAAGATCGAAAAGCGATCAAGGAGCACGACCTGATCGTAGCCAGCGTGCTCAGCGGCAACCGGAACTTTGAAGCGCGCATCCATGGTGCCGTCAAGGCAAACTTTCTTGATGTCGCCGCCGCTCGTCGTCGCCTTTGCGATGGCAGGCAAGGTCGATATCGATATGGAAAAAGAGCCGCTCGGAACAGACAAAGAGGGCAAGCCGGTCTTCTTGAAGGATATCTGGCCGACTGACAAGGAGATCCACGAGACGGTGATGCAAGGGCTGCAGCCTGAGATGTTCAAGAAGCGATATGCCCATGTCCTCGACGACAATCCAATGTGGAAAAAAATCGAGGTGAAAAAAGGGCTCCCAGTATGCGTGGGATCCGAAAAGCACCTACATCCAGCGCCCTCCTTTCTTCGAGGGATTTTCGACGGAGCTGCCCAAGCGAAAAGAGCTGAAAGGGATGCGCCCGCTCGCGCTTTTTGGCGATTCGATCACAACCGACCACATCTCTCCCGCAGGAGCCTTCAAGGCCAACACCCCAGCCGGGAAATACCTGATCTCCCTCGGGGTTAAAGAAGGGGATTTCAACAGCTACGGCAGCCGCCGCGGAAACCATCACGTCATGATGCGCGGCACCTTTGCCAACGTGCGGATCCGCAATAAGATGGTCGAGGGCAAAGAGGGGGGATTTACCCGCCTGATGCCGGATAAGAAAGAGATGGCGATCTTCGATGCCTGCCAGGAATATGCCAAGAGAGCGTACCCCGCTGATCGTCTTCGCCGGGAAAGACTACGGGATGGGGAGCTCGCGCGACTGGGCGGCCAAAGGAACGGCGCTGCTGGGCGTCCGGGCTGTCGTCGCCAAGAGCTTTGAGCGGATCCACCGCAGCAATCTGGTCGGGATGGGGGTGCTACCCCTGCAGTTCAAGGAGCAGGACAGCCTCGAGACGCTGCACCTGACAGGCAGCGAGATCTTCTCGCTCATCGGGGTGGAAAAAGAGCTCAGACCCCACCAGGAGGTGACCCTGGAGATCGATCGGGGAGGGGGAAAGGTCGACAGGGTGGAGCTGATCGCAAGGCTCGATACGCCCATAGACATCGAGTACTACCTGCATGGGGGGATATTGCCCTATGTGCTCAGGCAGATCCTCGCTGGGCTGTGAAGAGATGCCGATGACTGGACTTGAACCAGCACTCTATTGCTAGAAGTAGATTTTGAGTCTACCGCGTCTACCATTCCACCACATCGGCAAGAAGGGGAAGATCATAGCTGAATTTTTCCCTATTCATCAAGGTAAATTTTCTCATGCCCGCAATTCAGCTTTCTGTTATAATTTTAAAAATAAATATTGAGAAGTTATGACTTTAGTTGAATATAGAATTGGACATAGACTATTCCTTGAATTTAAAAAGTATGTTATTGAATCTGATCTACCTCCCTGCATTCTAAATTCACTGAAAGATATTGCCAATGAGATTTACCAGATAAACGAGCGGAAGACATTGACCGGTGATAATGTTATCACTCTCCTGAACAGGGTTAGCTTGCTCCGTTGTTCTATGGTAGACAGTGCGCGTTTTGTTAATCTCGCGGTGGATCAGGTGCCTCTTGTGCGCGATGCCTTGAATTTGCGGATGTTTTACAATAGACTGTCACAGAATTACATAAGGAAACGGGTCTCAAAGAAGAAGCTGTCGCTCCCTTTTGCGGTGCAGGCAGGGCCTGTTAACATGTTTGGGTTGCCGGCACAGATGAAGAAAACCCCCCTGGACAGGATTAATGCAAATAATTCCCTGGCGCACTACGAGCTTAATGGCTTGCGCGGGCTGGACAGAGCCTCATGGCGGTATCCCTCTACTTTGGAGGACAGGGAAGGCTTTAAAAGGGAGAGGCAGTTTCGCCAGGCGGACAAGCGGTTTTACTGCGCTAATCAGCAACTTGTATCTTCCAGGGTACTCTTGTGCCGTCTCGGTAGGGAAAAGCGGCATCCAGGAAGACCATTGTTTGGTGGCCCCCATTAGTTTCTGTATGTGCGGCAAAACTTTCCAGGTAGAGAGCTTTGCCTTATTTAAGGGGCATGGGTCCGGTGGAGCGGGCGGCTTTGCGTCCAGCAATTTTGTTGAGATCCTTACAGACTCCCTGAAAGAAGAGAGTAAAACCTGGCCATATGGGGAAGCGGATTTCCATGATGTGCTAAAAAAAGCTGTGAGTCGACTGCACGAGATGGTCTGTAAACTACCCGATCCGGGCGGTACGACAGCTGTCATTGGGGTCTACTTCCAGGATAAGCTATGGGTGGCAAATGTGGGGGACTCGGGTGCGCTGATAAACCGCAAGGGGCTAGCGATTCCATTGAGTATTCCCCAGATCCCTCTTTGTGAGATGAACAGGCGGGAGGACAGCACCTATAATAAAGCCCTTGACATAGGTGCAAATAAATATGCCATTGAGGTGATGAAAAGGGGGGCCCTCCCCGAGCCTTACTGGGATGCCTCCCATGGATTTTTTCTCCGCCAGACAGGAGAGGGGATGCGTTCAGAGTTGTGGAAGGACGGAAAGGACCATTTAAGGACAGCAAGATCGATTGGGGATCCGGCCTTTGATATCTGTAAAAAATCGAGTCCGGAAATCTTCATGCAACCTTTGCTGCCGGGCGATCTCATTGTCCTCTATTCCAAAGGGACGGCGGAAAGTCCTGCAAAGATGGTCGAGGTGATTCAGCGGCTGAGGGAGCAGGAGGTGCCTGTTCTCGAGATCGTGGCGATCATGGCCCAGGCGACCACCACAACGGAGGATACTTCCTCTGTGCTGATCGTGGAACTGGATGCAGGTAGGCAGCCGGAGCAAAATTCGTGGCTGCAGGAGCCCTCCGCCAAGCGCCAAAAGCTGGATGAAGTAGACATGCGCTCCCTTGTTACTCTATAATCGGAGGGAATTGCAAAACTCCATGCGGTCACAAATCCGCGCTCGCTGCGTCGATTCGGATTTGTGCCGCGAAGCGAGCTTTGCAATGCCCTCCTCGCTAAAAAATTTTAGGAACGGATGCAATGGACTGGATAGACAGGTATCAGGTTTTTCTGTTTGATTTCGATGGGCTTCTTGTCGACACGGAGAGTCTGCACCACGCTGCCTATCTGGAGATGGCCCGCCGTGCAGGGGCTCCTCTCGATTGGGACTTTGCGAGGTTTTGCAGAGAGGCGCATGGAAGGGCGATGGGGTTTTTTGACGGGTGGGAGAAGGAGTACCCGGGCATTCTGCAGAGAGGGGCCTCGAAGGCAGAGCTCTATGAAGAGAAGAAGCGTATCTACGCCGGGCTGCTTGGGAGCTCATCCCTTGAATTGATGGAGGGAGTGGAGCCTCTCTTAAGAGCTTTGGAGCAGAAGGGCAAGCCCCGCGCTGTCGTGACCAATTCTCCAAAGGCGCATATCGAGGTGATCAAGGAAGCCCTTCCGCTTCTTCGGACGATCCCGTTGTGGCTGACGCGCGAGGACTATACGGCCCCCAAGCCCTCTCCGGAGGGGTACCTCAAGGCGATGGGGATGCTGGCGGGGCCAGGGGACAGGATTGTGGGCTTTGAGGATTCTTTGAAGGGGCTGCAGTCGCTGCTTGCGGCAGGTAGCGAAGGGGTGCTGATCTGCCCTTCCGATGCCCCCGCCGTCGAGGAGGCAAAGCGCCTCGGCGCGAGGCATTTCGAGAGTTTAGTTCATATCAATATTTGACTTCGACGAGATAGAGGCCGTGCGGGGGCGCAGCCCTTCCCGCTTTTTTGCGGTCTTTGGCGGCGAGGATGGCGGGGATTTCTTCTTCCGCGATCTTTCCTGCGCAGACATCGAGCAGTGTGCCGACGATGTTGCGGACCATTTTGTATAAAAATCCATTCCCTTCAAATTCGAAACGGACCCCTCCGGGCTCTTCCATAACCGAGAGACGGTGCAGGGTGCGGATGGCTCCTTTCGACGCGGAGCCGCGGGTAGCTTCGTTGGCAAAGGAGGTAAAATCGTGCGTGCCGACGAACTGCTCCGCAGCTCTTTTCAGCAGGTCGAGGTCGACCGGGTGGGGGACGTGGTAGGCGTACCGTTTTTTAAAGGGATCTGGAGTGGACCCGAGGTGGAGGCGGTAGTGGTAAATCTTGGAGGAGGCGCTGTAGCGGGCGTGGAAATCGGCTGCAGCCTCTTCGAGGGTAAGGATCCGGATCGCAGGGGGAAGCAGGCCGTTGAGGGAGGCGAGGGTCTTCTCGATATCGACGGGTTTGTCAGAGAGAAAATGGGCTGTCTGCCCGTAGGCGTGCACGCCGGCATCGGTTCTTCCCGATCCGAGGACCGGGGTGGGGACGCGCAGGATCGTGCTCAGAGAGAGCTCAATGAGAGACTGGACTGAGACTGCGTTTGGCTGGACTTGCCAACCGCCGTACTCCGTTCCGTCATAGGCGACAGTCAGGCGATATTTATGCGTAGTCATAAAGAAGGGCAGAGTACAGGCGGGCTGTACTCTGCTGCCGGGACGCTAATTAAGTGAGGTGCTTGCTGACAAGTTTTGTCATTTCAAACATGTTGATCGTCTTTTTTGCGCCGAAGACTTTAGCGAGTTTGTCATCAGGATTGATGTTGCGCTTGTTTTTTGTGTCCTGGCATTTGTTTGATTTGATGTAGGCCCAGAGCAACTTTGTCACTTCAGTGCGTGGCAGCGGTCCTTTGCCAACAACAGCAGCGAGAGCTTCGCTGACTTGCATAGGTTGCATGAACTTGGATGTCTTTTCTTTCTCTTTTTTTGCCATTTGCTATCTCCTTACAAAATATTTGGACAGACTTTCGAGGGGGAATCAATTATTCCTCGAATGACAAGTTGTATCTCTCCGGGGAATTTATAGTCAAAAAAAATCGTTGCAGCCGGCCCAGGCTTTTTTCGGTTTACAGGGGGAGACTAGTGTAAGTCATTGGATATAAATTGGATAAATTTTTTACTTCTTGCTGAGAAAAAATGAGGGTTCATGGAGAGGATTTTGGCCGGTTTTGCGAATTTTTCACCCTTTATGGAGATAAATTCTTGCAATCAGATATACTGCGCCCGCTCAGGTTTTGTGAATTTATGCCCTGAATTTTTATGTTTGGCGAAGCGTGGAGCTAGTGGTCCTTAACAGAAGTTTTTGGTGTTATTTTTAGCGTGAAAGCTCCCGCGGTTGAGTTCCCGCAAGTGGGTCAATATTAGTCCAATATGGACCCACTTGCGGGAACTCAACCCCGGGCTTTGACGCAAAAATAACTGCAAAACTTCTGTTTAAGGACCACTAGAAGTAATCTCCTTGTCAGCTTACGTGAGCGAACGCAAAGTCAAACGGAAAAAGGCAGCTGAGAAATTCATAAAACCTGAGCGGCGCAGTATTAAGATCCGTGGCAATTTTTCCTGTTCGACAGTGAGGCAGAAGATATGGGGAACGCAAGAGAGCTTGAGCGTCTGTTTGACCTGGTGCAGCAGTTGAAGATGTGCTGCAGCGACAGGGAGAGGATCGAAACACTGGACCGGGATCCAAGGGTCGTCGCCTGGCAGGACGCGCCCAGCCCTCTGCGCACGTTTTCTTCCTCGCTTAGCCCCGAGTGTGAACTGATCATTAAATCCCTTATCGCTCTGGGCCAGCAGGAACAGCTTTTGAACCCGTCCGACGAGCCGCATCAACTCTCGGAGCGGCTGAGGCGCATGCTGGAAGAGCTCTTCCCCGTAGAGGCTTTCTATAAAGGAATTGGAGGACTCATCGGCTACCATTGGACGATGCTCTCGTGCATGGCCGAAGGGAAGAGGGAACTGCCTTCCGGCGGGTCATCCCCTGTTTACCACCGTCCGCCTGGGATCGACATTTCTTTGGAAAGCGAAGAGGTCCGCTCTTACATCCTTCAGGGGATCCTTTCTCTGCCGGAGCTTGCGGAGATCTATCCTGTCGGCGGGGCGGCAGACAGGCTGAGCTTCTGCGATCCGCAAAGCGGTCAGCCGCTTCCCGCGGCGAAACTGGAGTTCTGCGGGCGCACCCTGCTCGAGGGGCTGATCCGCGATTTGACGGCGCGGGAATATCTCTATTTTAAGCTCTTTGGCGAGCCCGTGATCACGCCGGTTGCCATGATGACCTCAAGCGAAAAGGACAACCACACCCACATTCTGGAGCTTTGTGAGAGCCGGGGATGGTTCGGGCGCCCGAAAGATTCTTTCCGCTTTTTTTGCCAGCCGGTCGTTCCGACGATGGACAGCGAGGGGAACTGGTGTCAGGGCCGGGTCGATGAAGCTCCTCATGAAGCCGGGCGGGCACGGTGTGATCTGGAAGGTTGCCGTGGAGGAGGGGGTTTTCGACTGGATGGAGAGTCTGGGGCGGAGAAAACTGCTTGTGCGCCAGATCAACAATCCGATTGCGGGACAGACTATGGACTACTCGCTTTCACAGGAGTTGGCTTCCGCGAGGACAAAGCCTTTGGTTTTGCCTCCTGCCCGCGGCAGGTCGAGTCGGCGGAAGGGGTCAATATTTCGATTGAGAAACGGGTTGGACAGAAGAGCCATTACTGCCTGACGAATATCGAGTACTGCGACTTCCCCAAATTTACGATTGAAGATGTTCCGGTAGAGCCGGGAAGCGCCTATTCCCGGTACCCTTCCAATACGAATATCCTTTTTGCCGATATTGCTGCGATTCGACAGGCGGTTACGCATTGTCCAATCCCGGGGATGCTTGTCAATTTAAAGAAGATGGCTTTTGCCGATGAGAGGGGAACGGTTCAGGAGAGAGAAGTGGCGAGGCTCGAGTCGACGATGCAGAACATCGCCGACTGTTTTGAGCAGACGGTCGATGCCGCATTGCCCCTCAAAGAGGTTTCCCTGAAGACTTACCTGACGTATAACCACCGGCGCAAGACGATCTCCACGACAAAAAAGCATTACCAGTCGCATTCCTCTCTCTTGGAAACACCGGAAGGGTGTTTTTACGATCAGCTGCTACAACAGCTACGACCTACTTGGCCATCATTGCGCAGCGTTTTGCCGCCTATCCCAGCTGGACCCTGGATGACTACATCGCACGGGGCCCCTCCTTTTCTTTTTCCTGCCACCCGGCGCTCGGCCCCCTTTACTCGATCATCGGCCAGAAGCTGAGAGGCCTCAAGCTGTGCCGGCACAGTGAACTCTCCCTGGAGATCGCTGAAGCGGATGTGGAGAATCTCAACACTCTGCGGTTCTTTGCATATCACCGCTGAGCGCGTAGTGCCTGAGAATGTCGGAAGCTGCCGCCTTAAAAATGTCTCCGTTCAGAATCGGGGGTACAACCCCTCGGCTGAGAACAGCTACTGGAAAAACTGTATCGAGCGGTTTGAGCTGTGCGCGATCTATCTCCACGGCCACTCAGAGTTCATCGCTGAAAATGTGATCTTGAGAAGGGATATGCGCATCGAGGTTGCATCGGGCATGCGCGTGACGGCCTATGAGGAAAATGGGCAGCTTCCTCTTTAAAAAGGAGCCCCTCGGTGGACTTCAGAGGGACTGGATCTATCATCTTGCCGATGACGGGTCGATTCTTTTGGAAAAGTAGGAGGATTGGGCCCGGTCCAAATTCCAAGTTTCTGGCCGAGCGTGGTATAAACCACCGAGCACACCGAGGTCACCGAGAAGAGAATTTTTGACATCAAAATCCAATGATGAGGAAAGATTCTCTTCTCGGTGACCTCGGTGTGCTCGGTGGTGAAAAAAGACTCCATGCAGCAATGCCCTGAGCAGATAAAAAAAACAGCAGGTCCGAAGACCTGCTGATTTGGATCGACCGAAGGATCGAAGACCCTTAAGTTAGACCGTTACAGTTGCAGAAATGGCAGAAATTCCGCTTGTTGAAGCGGATTCTGATGCGCCTGTTCCTCGTTGGAAGATGTGTGTCATGACTGCAGTGGCAATCGCACCGATAACAACAGCAACCCCTGCAACGAGCAGAGACTGTTGGTTATTTTGTGCGAATGACTTTAAATTTTCGAAATGAGGCCTTACAAAGGCAGCGACCTTTGCAATGCCATCAGACAAAAATGACCCTGCCGTCGATACATTTTTACCGATCTTTGAAGCAGCAGAGGAAGCAAAATCTTTGATCCCGTTGAGCCCTTCGCAGCATTTGGAAAGAGCTTCTTGAATTCTCATTGACATAATGACCTCCTGATAGAGATGTAGAGTTAAATTTCTCAAAGAGAAACCGTCCGAATAAGAGCATCATAACCAAAACTCTAGTTTGTGGGAAAAGATTTTTCCAACGCTCTATGGATTTGGTTAATCGCCCAGCCAGACTCTCCTTAAACGGAGTTCTCCTGAAACTTTGTTTGATTATAGGCCCGTTCCGATTAATGTAAAGAGCAGGTTAAGGTTGTATAAATTTTAAGTTTTTTTTTAATAAATTTTCAGGAGAGAGTAGAGGTTTTCAGGGGTGTTCTTTGCAGTTGTTGGCATATATTCTCCGTGTGTGCCATACTGGTAGATAAACCCTCTAAGAAAAGGTGAGCGTTATGAACGAACAGATTCAAGAGCAAATCAAAAGCATCGATAGCCGTCTGCTTCACATGATGAGGTATCTTTGACTTAGCCAATAAAGAAAGGCAAGTTCAAGAGTTGGAAGCGAAGATGGAAGCTCCCGGTTTTTGGGACGACAATAACGCTGCCCAGAAAGTGATCGGCGAGTGCAATGATTTAAGGGCATGGACGGTTCCTTACCGGGATTTAAAAGTGAGGTTCGACAATGTCAGGGATCTTCTTCCCGATGTGGATGAAGCGGGCGATGCGGAATTTTTCGGACAGCTTGTCTCTGAGCTAAATGCCGTCGACAAAACGCTTAGCGAGCTTGAAGTGCGCCGGATGCTCTCGGGGGAGATGGACAGAAAGAACTGCTTCCTGAGCATCAACGCGGGAGCCGGCGGAACGGAGGCCTGCGACTGGGCCGGGATGCTCTCCAGGATGTACCAGCGCTGGGCGGGGAAGCGGGGCTGGCAGGTCGAGGTGCTAGATGTTGTCGATGGGGATGTCGCAGGGATCAAGAGCGTCACCTTAAAGCTGTCGGGGCCCTACGCCTACGGCTACTGCAAAGCGGAGAGGGGCGTTCACCGGCTCGTGCGGATCTCTCCTTTTGACAGCAATGCACGCCGCCACACAAGTTTTGCATCCGTCGATATCACGCCTGAGATCGATGATGATATCCAGATCGAGATCAGGCCGGAGCAATTGCGCGTCGATACCTACCGCGCGTCGGGCGCCGGCGGGCAGCACGTCAACAAGACCGATTCCGCTGTCAGGATGACCCACTTGCCGACGGGGCTCGTCGTGTCTTGCCAGAGCGAGAGGAGCCAGATCCAAAACCGGGAGACCTGCCTGAAGATGCTCCGGGCCAAGCTGTATGAGAAAGAGCTGACGGAAAGGGAGCGCAGGTTGAAGGAGCTATCCGGAGAGAAGAAGGAGATCGCCTGGGGAAGCCAGATCCGCAATTACGTATTCCAACCTTACACTCTTGTCAAAGATACCCGGACAAAGTATGAAGTGGGAAATATCCATGCTGTCATGGATGGAGATTTGGACGATTTCATTAACGCCTACCTGAAGGAATTTGGATGAGCGAGATCCCAGGACTGGATATCCGGTACACCTATGTGACAGATACTCCCTACTTAAGGGATTGGCTGATGAAGCCTGAGGTACAGCGGTGGTTCCCCGTATCGGAGCAAAAGGAGATCGATGATGCCGTGCAGTGCTGGGTTGGGTTCAGCAGGTACAGTTCGAGCATCACGGCGACGATCAACGGAACTCCCTGCGGCGTCGGCACTCTGTTCCTCATGCCCTACCGCAAGGTCGCCCACCACTGCCTCTTCAAGCTGGTGGTCGACCCGAAGTTCCAAAGGAAGGGGATCGGCGCCTCCCTTTTGAAAAATTTAAAGCACCTGGCCAAAAACTACTTCCACCTGGAGGCGATCCATGTGGAGGTCTTTGAGGGCAATCCGTTTGTCCGCCTGCTCCAAAAGAACGATTTTCATGAGTTTGCGCGGCAGGAGAAGTTTGTAAAAGATGCAAACGGCTACCACTGCCGGATCCTTTTCGAAACCCTTCCTAATTTGGGCTGCTATGCAAAATACCTCTCCCTGACTTTCCGGCTGACCAAGGCAGATGATGCGCCTTATTTCTCAAGTGGTTGTCCGACCCGAAAATCCTTAAGTGGTTTCCGATGTGCGATGCCCGTGAGATCGAAGACTCGGTGCGGATCTGGATCGGCTATGCGCGGATCGAAGCGGCGATAACGGTGCTGTGAAACGGGGAGCCGTGCGGGATGGCCAACCTCTACATTCAGCCTTATAAAAAGCAGGCCCACACCTGCCTCTTTTCAATCATCGTGAAGGAGGAGATGCGCGGAAAAGGATCGGAGGCAAGCTCCTCGAGAACCTCATGGCGTATGCGCGGGAAAAGTTCAAGATCGAGATCCTCCACCTGGAAGTCTACGAGGGCAACCCTGCAAAGCACCTTTATGAACGGAGGGATTTAAAGAGTTCGGGATCCATAAGCGCTTCATCAAGGAAGAGGGGAAGTATCTCGATAAAATTTTCATGCAGAAGAATCTATGAAATTTTTCCTGTTTGGTCGTTTTTTCAAGCTCGTCAAAACCCCTCCCAAAAAGAGAAGGGCGCCGGTCCTAAGCTTAGTACCCAGGGTGAGCTTTACGACCTGCAGCAGATCTACAATGAGATCAATGCCGAGTACTTTAAAAATAAGCTGGAGCTGAAGATCACCTGGTTCGGCAGCGCCCGGCGCAGAGCCCGCCGCCACCGTAAGCTGGGACTTTACTCCTTCCAGCACAGGTGTCAAAATCCACCGGCTCCTCGACCAGCCCCATTTTCCCCCTTACTTTATCTCCTATGTGGTGTATCATGAGATGCTCCATAGCGTTTGCCCGCCGGTAAAAGCCCGAAGAGGCAGGTTCCTCATCCACCATTCCGATTTCAGGAAAAGGAGAAGGAGTTCGCCCAGTATGCCGCCGCCAAGCGCTGGGAAGAAGACAACAAAAAACTTTTTTTCCATCCTCATTAATACAGAGATTCTATGGCAGGACATAGTAAATGGGCCAACATCAAGCACCGCAAAGGCAGAGCGGATGTGATGAAAGGAAAAATATTTTCCCGGCTTGTCAAAGAGATCATCAGCGCCGTTAAACAGGGCGGGCCCGATCCCAAATCCAATTCCCGGCTGCGCATTGTCATCCAAAAGGCCCGCATTGCCAATCTTCCAAGTGATAATATAGAGCGCAACATCAAGAAGGCTACCAGTGCTGACCAGGCCGATTTTACGGAGATGGCCTATGAGCTCTATGGGCATGGCGGGGTGGGGATCGTCGCTGAGGTGATGACCGACAACAGGAACCGGATCTCCGCCGAGATGCGGATTGCGACGAATAAGAAGGGGGGTACCGTGGCAAACCCAGGCTCTGTCACCTTTAATTTTGACCGCAAAGGGGTCATCCAGGTGTTAAAGAAAAATGCGAAAGAGGACGACCTCTTCCTGGCTGCCACCGAGGCGGGAGCGGAAGATTTTGAAGCGGAGGACGACACCTTCATCATCACAACGGCGCCGGACCAGTTGATCCAGGTTAAAGAAAAACTTGACCAACTGGGCATCCCTACCGAAGAGGCTGAACTTCAGAGGATTCCTAAGCTCTATGTCGCGTGCGATCCCGAGATGCAAAAACTCAATCTTGAATTAATTGATTACCTCGAGGCCCTCGACGACGTGGACGCCGTCTACCACAACATGAAGCTGGACTGAGGTTTATACCCAAACAACCTCGAAATTTGGTTTTTGAGCGCGTCAAAGCCCCGGGGTTGAGCTCCCGCAAGTGGGTCCTATGTTATTAATATGGACCCACTTGCGGGAGCTCAACCGCGGGAGCTTTCACGCAGCTCAAAAACCAAATTTCGAGGTTGTTTGGGTATATTTTAGGTGTATTTTGATTCTCGTTTAATTGGTTGTTCTGTATAATGTCCGCAATTATAGGTTCGATCTATGACCTCAATTGTCAGAATTAATCATTTTGTCTCCAGAGCCAATGAGGCGGTCGGTTTGGCCGCACCCAAGTGCTTGCGCGCAACGCCATCCACCCTCCAGGTGGAGTCGCTCCCTCTCCCAGGCACCCTTACCAGAGAATTGAAAGAGCAAAACAGAGAGACCTGGAAGATCTTCAAACAGAGCCTTTTTGAGACAATTGGGGAGAGAAAATTCGATTGGATCTGCCACCGCTATCGGGGAAAGTATGATTTTACTGCCCTGCAGAAGTCGGGACAGCCCCTGCTACCGGAGCATGTGGAACTCATGAGCATTGGCGCCAGCCAGATGCTCGGACGGGACATAAAATCCCGTTTTCCGGAAAAACTCCGCACCCTAAGCCGGGAGCAGCTCTCCGACAGGATGCGCCAGGTGCAACCCTTCCCGATCGTCGGCAGCTATAAAGACCCCCTCAAAATCGGCGGCTCGCCCGGTTCCTTGATGGCCTATTTTTTCCATGACAAAATTCTGATGGATAAGGAAAAACAGCTCCTGTTTTCCGATGTGAAGCGTCTGGATTTTCCCGCATGGATCGAAAGATGCAGCAAGGTGATCGTCAACCGGGAACTCATCTCCGGACAGCTCATCCCGGCACCCGGCCTGGATGGCGCCATGGACTACTACAAGGTTTTCAGGAAGATCGGAACGGGAGATGGCCTTGTCGCCTACGCGTTAAAACCTGCTACGGCCAATTCGACCCTGAAACCCCTCGTCGTCTTCCGCCCTTCCCAGTGGGCTTTTTCCAATGAAGACGCGTTTGAGACCTATTTTAACGACGTTCAGCCCCATGTCGGGGAATTGGGATGGAATGCGGCGAAGGGGATCTTCGAGGAGCTCATGAATGATCCCAAATTCCGCCGTAATAATGAGATGGTTTCCCTGGCCGGTTATAGTCTTGGCGGTGCGCATGCCCAGTACTTTTTAGCAGCGCATGCCGACCATATAGCCGATGCTTATTTCTACAGCGACCCCAGTGACGATGCTCCCATCGCAGAGGTGTTTGCCCAGGAAATGAACAGAAAGCCCCGCAGGAGGGAACCTCTCAACATCCAGATCATCCGGATGAAAGGGGATATTTGCCATTATGTCGGCGGCAAGCACGTCGGCTGGGGCGTCGAGCACCCCGATGTTAACATTCAGCTCATGGAGATCGACCACGAGGATAAGACCGTTACCGCCTTTAAACTGCATTCTCATCGTATTTTTGACAATTCTTCCTTTCCCTACCAAATGCAGGTCTATGAAGATACCCAGGAGCTCTTCAACCGCCTCGACAACTCGATGCGCGGCCCCGATGTCCTCTGGTATGAGAGGATGCGTCAGATCTGGGGACGGGTCGCCTACATTTCTCTCTTCAGCCTCAAAGAACTCGTCAGCTGGTTCTCCTGGGTGCTCGGCATAAAAACCCTGCGCAGCAGCCGCGATCCAAACGATTAATTCTTTTTTTGTTTCTGTCGTTTTTTCTTGAATTTTCTGTAGATGATGGGGAGCAGCGCAAGGCACCCCAGGCCCAGCAATGTCAAGTTGAGCTGGAGCGTAAATACATCCCTCAAACTGAAATGGGTATGCGTTATCAGGTAGGTGGACAGGGTGGACCCTGCCTCGACAAGAAGGAAGCTTAATGGAAAAACCCCGACCAGCGTGGTCCAAATGAAGGGGAATGCCCTCACGTGAAAGACCCCGGCGCCCAGGTTGATGGCCCAATAGGGAAGAAGGTGGGAGAGGCGTAAGAAGAGCAGATACCAGATCTGATCCTTCTGCAATTTTTGATGGATCCTGTAAAGCAGAGTTTTCTTCGTTCTCCCCAGGGGTTCGCGACAGGCGAGTTTTGTGGCCTCGTAAAAGAGGGTGCAGCCGAGCGTCTCCGCAAGGAGGACATAGGCGAGCGCAAGGGGGAAGGGAAAAGAGAAAAGCCCGCCAGGACGGAGAGAAAGGCCGAGTCGGGAAGGACGAGGACGACCGATACGGTATAGATACCCACAAAATAGAGGACGGCAAGAAGCGGATGGGCATCCACAAAAGCCCTCAATTTTGAATGCCCCTGCTGGAGGGCATCAAAACTTACGAGATGATTGGCCCCAGTCAGGTAAATAATCAAAATAGAAAGAGCGATGATTCCAAGGGGAAGCAGGGGATACAACTTCTTGGACATATATCCTTATCTTGCAGAAGTGAAAGACCCCGGGTCCCAACATCCTCTTTGGAGATCGATTCGTAGTGGAAATCGTTCTCCGGGTTGATTACCCCTTCCATCAGAACGGCAAGCCGTTTGGGATTGCCCCGGGAAAGCAGCTGGTGGGCCACTTCTGAAAACTTGTCGTAGCTCAGCTCTTTCATGCTACGGATCCTTTTTTCCATCCAGTCGAAGTCGTGGTATTCAAACGCAAGTTCGTTAAGCAAAGATGCCATGCCGGGCATGTTCTCCGGCGGCATTTTCAGCAAAGTGATGAGGGAGGCGCGGATGCTTTCGAACCGCCCTTCCGGAAGCTGGACACTTAAGTTCTTATCAAAACTTTCCAGGAACAGCTCAAAACGGGCGAGCAGATCGGAAGGGGTGTGGGTGCTCGACTGGACCGCAAAAAACTGCAGGAGCTGCCGCTCCTCTTCGGTGTTCCAGGCTTTGGCGATGTAGGCAGTCTGCTGCTTGGTGCGCAAAGTGTCGAAGAACGCGTCGGAAAGCGCATACCCCAGCACCTGCTGGATCGCTTTGCGATCAAAGCTAAAAGGCCCTTCCTGAAGCAGGAGCAAGACGCCGCTGCCCTGGCGGTCGGTCGGCTGAACGAGCTTGTAGGGACCATATTTTTCAGACAGGACGAGGACCTTCTTTTTGGGGTGCTCGCTGACCGCGTAAGGTTTAGCATTCAGTTCGGTTTGGAGGTTGCTCCACAGCGTCTGTGCATCCTGCTGGCTGATATTTCCATAGAGCATCCCTTCCGTGTAGGTTGAGACAAAGAGATTTTTGGCAAATTGCAGGAACTCGTCGTAGGAGAGGTTTTTGATTGTCGTTAGTTTGTCCAGATCTGTCGCCTTATTGAATAGGATCCCGTCGAGCTGCTGCATCGCCTGGCGGACGGGGAGCTCCTTGGAGCTGTTGTCGTAGTCAGCAGCGATCGAGGTGCGGTAGATCTCAAACTCTTCTTTCGTTGGAGCGATGTTTTTGAAAGCGGTAAAGAGCTGATTCAGAAGCAGGGGCGCTTTGTCGTTGTAGCCGAAGAGCTGCATTTTGAGATCGTAGGTGTCGGTGTAGAAACGGGCGGAGAGGCCGGCGCTGGATGCCAGAGAGAGGTCGGAAGAGAGCTTTTCAGAGAGGGCCCTTAGGTAGAGATCGGAAAGCGCCTGGGATCTGGCGGAGTTGTCGATCAGGGGCGATTTGAAGCTGAACAGAAAAGCGATCTCGGGAACTTTATAGCGCGAGTCGGGGGCATAATAGACATTGCAGCCCGGGTTGGAGACAAGGAGCACAGGCTTTTGGTCCGCCTGCTGGCTCTCAGATTGCACCAGATCCAGGTCTTTGGGCAGGTAGGGGTTTTGGACCGGGAGCGTGATCTGCGGATTGGGAGCAGCGTCATTCCAAGCGGTGAGGTGGGATTTGGAGACCGTTTTGATCGCGTACTCTGCATTCATCCACTTTTCCTTTGTGTCCATCGGCACACCCGTTTTTATCGGATCGGCCAGGACGAAGTAGGCGCATTTTTCTGCCTTGAGGGTCTCGATGAACGACTGAATGAAGGCAGGATCGAATTTTGTCGGGATCTGGGTCTTTTCAGGGTAGGAGGAGAGGTCCTCATAGGGCATCTCGGAAGCTACCGACATGATCGTGTGGAAGGCGTCGTCGCGGGACTGGAACTGGTAGTTCAGCTTGGCCATCGTCTGGATCTCATCGAAGAGGTAGGCAGGGAAATGCTCCTGCTTGAGGCGTGCGATCGCCTCGTAGACCCGCTGGATCGCAGTGTCGACCTGCGTCAGGCCGTAATCGGTGAGCTGGATGTCGATCGTAAAGAAGAGGGACTGTTTGCTCATCCTGTCGCAGCTGACGCGGACGCCTTCAGCGATCCTCTCATTTTTCAGCACTTCGGTCAGGCTGTGCTCCCCTTCCTGGCCAAGGGCGTAGGCGACAAGAGAAGGAGCTTTCCTCGTGATATCTTCGGCAAAGATAGCTGGAACTTCCCAGTTCAGTGAGAGCTCTTTGATGTCTCTTACAGGCTTTATGAAGATCATGTGGCCGCGCTGCTGGGCCGACATCACATCCAGGGGAAGCTGCTTTTGGGAGACTTTGAATTGGGGCACCCTGGAGAAATCCTGAACGGCCAGGTCGCGCATCTCTTCAATCGAAAGGGGAGAGAGCATGACGAGGTGCATCTGATCGGCGCTGTAGTGGGTCTCATACCAGTTGCGCAGAGCAGACTGGGGGATGCCGGAAAGTGTCTGCGCATTCCCTGTAGAAAAGCCGCTGTTGGGATGGCCCGGATTGCCGCTCTCCTTCAAAATCATGTACTGGCGCCAGCCGTCGTGCTCGATATTTTTCGAATGCTCCTGGTCGACCGCATGGAGCTCCCGGTTGATGCAGTTGGGAGAAAAGAGGGGATCGATGAAGAAGTGGGAAAACCGGTCGAGGGACTCGTCGTAGGCGTCATTGTTCACCGAGAACATGTAGACCGTGCGGTCGGAGGCCGTGAATGCATTCACGCTCCCGCCATGGTCGTTGATGTACTGCATATACTCAAATTCATTGGGGTAGGCGCCCGTGCCCATAAAGAGCATGTGCTCGAGGAAGTGGGCCATCCCCGGATATTCCCTGGGATCCTCCCACGACCCGGCATCGACCGCGAGCCCCGCAGCCGACTGCTCCGCACCCGGATCGGAAACGAGGTAGACCTGCAGGCCATTTTCCAGAACCAGCTTTTCCACCCTTCTCCCCTCCAACGCAGGATTCAGAATGGGGAGGGTCGCCGTGTCCTGAATGGTCTGGTAGGAGATCTCAGCAGGAGCCCCCTCCTCGCACGTAACGGGCAGGGCAAGGGCGAGCAGCGGCGTTAAAAGAAAAGACTTCAGGCAGGTCATAGTAAAAGCTCCTTAAGGCGCAGAGTTCCGAAATACGTTCCAAAAACCGATAATGCCTGTACCCCCCAGAATTTTGCAATAGGCCGCTCTCCGCGAGCACAAAAACTTTTTCAAGAAAATAAAAAAATATTTATCCTTCCCCAAGAGAGATGTCGGTTGACAGAGCACACCGACCCCTACCCGACGCCTTACCTCGCTGCGCCAAATTGCGTGCTCGCCTAAGGGCCCGGACGGATCCTGATCCCCCCTCGCCCCACCTTGCGGGCAGATGTATCACTGGTTTTTATCTGATGATGCTTGTCTAAATTGAAGGTTGGTGCACCGCCATTGCTCCGTGTGTTGTCGAAAAATGCATTCTCGAATAGGGCAGTTTGTCTCTTGAAATTTTGCCTTGCGTAAAATCTGTTACGGCGTCAAAGATAGGCAGGGCGACATCATATGTATTCTAAAATTGAGCATGTTAGGGAGTGTTACGCAAAGATTTTTCTGTCGAGTTTCTGGTTCTTTTGAGCTGATTTTCATGTTAGAAACTGGAGGGTTGTACCAACTCACGTATACTACCCCCCGGTTTCTAACATGAAAACCGGTTAGAATAATCCCGAAAATTGACGAAGCAATCTTTACGGAACACTCCCTAAGATAGATATCCAGTGCACCGCAGTATCAATGAAAGGACTCTTATATGAAGATATGGTTTTTATGGGTTTTGATTTTTCCATTGCTTTGTTCCTATACAGATCCTGAGTATGAAGCTCTTTGGGATTCTTTGTCAGATGTATGTAATCCTACATTGCAGGATTATAAGTTGGTTGAAAATTACTTTCAGCATGGTGAATTTATCCCCTTGCAAATGGAGGTTGAAGGAACAGCGAGAAATCTAGGTCATCTTTTAGACAACTTTCGAATAAAACAAAGGCGAAATTGGAAATTCATTGGGCCGAATGAAGAAATGCCCATTTTTGAATGGCATAAATTGAATCTTACCCCTGAAACTGAAAATCGATGCATATGCATTTACGCAACTTATAATGGAACATATCCTCAAAAAGCCTATCGCGTTCTTAGTGAATTGAAGGAAAACGGGTATAGTGGAAATGTATTGCTACGGATTGGGGGATTTCCAAATTTAGCAGATGGCGGACTCAAATTTAGCCCATTTATGGCTCTGTGGAAATTGGAATTTTTTAATGAAGCTCGTCGCATGGGATTTACACAAATCGTTATTTGGGAAACCTCTATGCATCCTCTTACGGACGCAGGCTATGTTTTTGAATCCATGAAAAAAACAGGGTATTTTTTCTCTGCTTCAATAGGTTGCGGAGGGGGTTTTTTCCCAGGAGGCCTACCTTCTGAATTTTTCGATGTTTTTAAGATTTACGGAAGTGATACTAGCAATATTCCTTGGACAGTTCCTTATGTAGTTGGTTTTGATTTTGATAGTGATCGAGGGTCTCAGTTATTCTATGAATGGGATACAGCAGTCAAAGATTTCGAGGTTTTTACCTGTTGTGAAAGAGAGAATTATCTTATTTGCGCCATCATGTGGCGAAACAATTGTCTGCCGAGTGGTAATTATTGTACGCAAACAATTGAAGGGGCATCTCCACCTGATCGCAAAACAGTCTTAGATAGGTCGCTTCTCTTTTTTCATGATGTTCACAGAGATTATTATTTGGAATGATTTTGACCCTCCTCCGGAGGAAACCCGGCCCTTGGAGACTGTTCACGAACTCAGGCTTCGTCGATTTTCAGGATTCTACCACACGCGGCCATAAACCTGGATTTGGCCCTGCAAGTTGGAGCCTGAAATCGACGAGGCTGAGTTCTTGGACAGTCTCTTAAGGCAGGGTATTTGAAAAACAATATTTGGCCGATTATGAAGCATAAGCCCCAATTTAAGGCCTGGGTGTCATGTCATTAAGTTTGGTATACGATTCAACCAGAAGGTGTATGTATGAAAATTTTCCTCCTTTTTCTTTGTGCGACTACGTGCGTCTATTCTTATGTTGACGAAGAGCTTTTAGATCTTTGGTCCTCTGTTTCTGACGTATATAACCCAACCTTGGATGATTACAAGTTGATTGAATCGTATTTGAAACACGGAAAACGTCCTTATTTAGAAAATCTACCTGAAGTTTCCTGGAAGAATATTCCAAAGTATGAAATAAAATTGCGCACCCAAATTATGCGCGATTTCATGCTTGTGGGCCCAAATGGAGAAATGCCCATCTTTGAAGTGCACCATTTAAATGTTGTGGAAGCGACTCGAGATCGATGCATTTTGATTTATGGATCCTATAACGATCCCTACCCCCGAAAAGCATTTCGCATTCTTGAAGCATTAAAAAAATGGGGCTACAGTGGCACTGTGATGATCCGGATTGGTGGATTTCCCAATATGATCGCAGAAGGAATTAAATCATGCCCTTTTCATGGGAGATGGAAAGTTGAATTCTTCAAAGAAGCTTTGCGTATGGGATATAAAAAAATCGTTCATCTTGATACACATGCGACACCCCTAAACGATCTAAGCCTTGTTTTCGACTTCTTGGAAAAAACAGGATGTTTCTTTCTCGACTGCGGTCCCTGGTTGAAAATTAATGAAAATTTCGTTCATTTCGCCGACCCTTTAATGATTCCCCAAAATGAAGTGGAAAATGTCAATTTTATTATTGGGAGCGTTGTGGGTTTGAATTTTTCTAATACAAAGATCTCAAGGCTATTTCAAGAGTGGGATGATCGTATGCAAAAAATCGATAAATTTTACTGTATCGGTGTAGATGAGATGAGTTTTATGGCCTTGGCTTGGAAGTATCAATTAACTGGAGTTACCCCGTTTACACGACAACTGGTGGAGAATTTCTTCCAGAGTTAACTCGCCCTTCCAATACATATTTGTTCTATTTCGATCGGGAAAGAGATAAACTTAGAAAGGTTCTCTATGACGACATTTATAATAATTAAACATTTCATTGGATAATAATGACAGAGATTTCAACATCGCGAACTTGGCAGGATCGCGCCACTTTGGGCATTTATGTGATAATCTTGGGGCAATTCTTGCATGTGACGGGAGGCATTTTCGAAAAAATGCTGCTTGGAGTTTATCCAGTGCCGCAAATGACTTTTATCAGGTCATTACTTCGTTTGGTTTTTTTAGTCACATTACTCATTAAGCAAAAAGAGGTCAAAGCTGTTCTTTCGATTAAGCAGCCTCTTTGCAATCTTCTCCGGATATGTACTTATGTCGCTTATAACTACTGCATGCTGTATGCTTTATCCCTTGCTTCTCTTACAGCAAGCTGCTCTTTGCTGTATGCCACACCATTTTTTACCCTCCTATTAAGTGCCTGGATCTTAAAGGAAAAGATCGGCAAGCATAAATGGATTGCGCTCAGTATCGCTTCAATCGGTGTGGGCATCGCAATACGATCAAACAGCGGATTTGAATGGGTATTTTTGGTTATCCTATTGGGGGCTTTGATCGGAAGTCTCAATAGAATTCTCATTCGAAAACTTGTGGCAACGGAACATAGTCTCACAATTGCAATAACTGGAAATGCAGCCCTGGCCCTTGTTTTGGTGCCATTTATTTTCATGAATTGGCATCCGGTCTCATGGTATGATCTAGGTTTTTTTGCGATAGCAGCTTTTCTCACCGCAATGGGACAATATGCAACGGTACAAGCTCTTAGATATGCCCAAGCTTCCACCCTGGCCCCCTTCGATTATACCTCAATCGTATGGGCATCCTTATTTGATTTTTTCATCTGGGATGTAACTCCCAGTTCCCATTTTTTCCTAGGAATCATCATTATTGTTGGCAGTAACCTCTACTTGATAAAATCAATAAAATGTCAAAATTTGGCTTCTTTATAACCTGAAAGATTTTCTTGCCAAGATTTCCTAACTCGTGTAACCCTATGTGCTAGAAATTTGAAGTTGGTGGATGGAAATGACATTAGCACAACAATCTCTGTCACTGGATCTCTACAAAGATATGCTGCGCATCCGCTTAATTGAGGAATCCATAGCCAATCGCTATCATGAACAAAAAATGCGCTGCCCGGTTCATCTCAGCATAGGTCAAGAAGCGGTGGCTGTCGGGGTATGCAAGGCAGCTTTACAAACAGATTATCTCATCAGCAATCACCGGGCACATGCTCATTATCTTGCAAAGGGCGGCAGTTTAAAAGCCATGATCGCAGAAATCTACGGCAAGGCTACCGGCTGCAGTATGGGGCGGGGTGGCTCGATGCATTTAGTCGACCGCTCAGTTGGCATGTATGGATCTACTCCTATTGTGGGAGGCAGCATCCCGATTGGTGTTGGTCTTGCTTTTGCAACTTCGCTAAGACAAGAAAAGAACATCACTATCATCTTTTTTGGGGAAGGCTCTACTGAAGAAGGAGTGTTTGTTGAAAGTCTCAATTTTGCTGCCCTTAAAAATCTGCCTATCCTTTTCGTCTGTGAGAACAATTTTTATTCCGTTTATTCGCCTCTTAATGTGCGGCAGTCCGATCGGCGGGACCGAGCAGCTATCGCCAGAGCTCATGGAATCCTGGCGAAAACTGGTTATGGAAATGATGTCGAAGAAGTTCATAGCCTTGCAGAAGAAGCGGTTACTTCAATTCGCGAAGGAAATGGGCCCGTCTTCCTGGAATTCGATACCTATCGCCATCGAGAACATTGTGGACCCAACTTTGATAACGACATTGGCTATCGAACAGAGGAGGAGTTTCTTTTTTGGGAGAAGAAATGTCCCATAAAACTCCAAGCTCAGAGGATCAATACCGATTTTCCAGTCACGAACGATATAGAACTCCTTAGTGTACCCATCCTCAATGAAATTGAGGAAGCATTCGCATTTGCAGAACAAAGTCCATTTCCTCATTTTGACATAGAGAAAGAAACGCCATATGCCTAGACAACTCAAATTTTATCGAAGCGATCCGAGAAGCCACCGATCAGAAAATGGCTCAAGATCCTAGCATTTATCTAATGGGGCTTGGCGTGCCCGATCCTAAAGGGATTTTTGGCACAACATCCGGCTTGGCAGAGAAATACGGGCCCAACCGTGTTATGGACATGCCCACATCGGAAAATGCCATGACCGGCATTGCTATTGGTAGCGCCATTCTCGGTATGCGTCCCATAATGACGCATCAACGGGTTGATTTTTTTATTCTAGCTCTCGACCAACTCATTAACAATGCAGCGAAATGGCATTACATGTTTGGTGGCCAAATGAAAGTCCCACTTGTGATTCGACTCATCATTGGGCGCGGGTGGGGCCAAGGTCCACAGCACTCTCAGTCTCTTCACAGTTTTTTTGCACATGTGCCTGGACTAAAAGTAGTTATGCCATCAACCCCCCAAGACGCAAAGGGACTCCTCATTTCTGCAATTGAAGACGATAATCCAGTTGTCTATTTAGAGCATCGGTGGCTGCACAATACTTTTGGCGAGGTGTCGTCAGATCTTACCCCTATACCCATAGGCAAAGCCAAAATTGTTCGATCTGGCACCGATATTACCATCGTTGCCTCTTCGCATATGGTTCTGGAAGCTCTTGGCGCCATCCAATGGCTGGAAAAAGAGGGTATTTCTGCTGAGCTCATCGATCTTCGAACGATCCGTCCTCTCGATAAAGAGACAATTCTTACTTCAGTCAAAAAAACGGGGCGCATTATTGTCGCTGACCCCGATTGGAAGACAGTCGGCACGGCTTCTGAAATCGTCGCCTTCGTTGCGGAAGAATCCCTGGCATCTCTTAAATCACCTCCCGTCCGCGTTACTTATCCAGATAGACATACTCCCACAAGCTGGGCTCTTTCTAATCATTTCTATCCCACCGCAAAACACATTGCAATCGAAGCGCTTAAAATAATGGGAAAACCAGATCGAGCCCAATCGCTAATTGAAGAACTGCTAAAACAACAAACCCAAGGTCCTCTCGATGTGCCAGATAAAGAATTTATGGGACCCTTTTAATTGGTTTATCACATGAAATTGGCCGATTACGTAATTCATTTCCTGGCATCCCAAGGAATTAAGCATAATTTTTTAGTTTCCGGTGGCGCCGTTATCCATCTAGTTGATTCGACATCCAAACATCCTCAAATGGAATACATCTGTGGTCAACATGAAGAACATAGTGCTGTAGCAGCGGACATGTACTCCCGAGTGACTGGAAATCTCGGTTTAGTCATGACTACGAGCGGACCTGGCGCAACAAATATCGTAACCGGCGTCGCTAATGCTTTTTACGACTCGATTCCGATGCTTTGTATCACAGGACAGGTTGCTCGTTTTAGAATTAGAAAAAGCAAAAAACTTCGTCAAAGAGGTTTTCAGGAAATAGATACAGTCTCCATATTTCAAAGCATCACCAAGTATTGTAGTTTAGTTCTTAATCCAGAGGATATTAGATACGAGCTGGAGAAAGCTTTATACTTTGCAAAAGAGGGTAGGCCCGGGCCTTCCTTACTAGATATTCCTGACGATCTGCAAAGGGTCGATATTGATCCCCAAACACTTCGAGGTTTTAATCCGCCAGAGAAACTTAAGCCAAATATTGCAAGAGAAGTAAAAGAACTTGATCAAATGATTTTGCAGGCGAAAAAACCTGTTTTGATTTTTGGAGCCGGAATCCAATATGCTAAAGCGGCGAAAGAAGCACTCCGGTTTGCTGAATCTTTAAATGTTCCTGTGGTTTGTACATGGGGCGGTGCAGACGTGATTCCTCATTTGCACCCATTGAATATGGGGTGTATAGGGATATGTGGACCCCGCGGTGGTAATTTTGCAGTTCAAAATTCCGATTTGGTTATCGCGCTAGGAACCCGTCTATCTCCCAATGTAACTGGGGGAAAACAGAATTTGTTCGCTCCAAATGCGAAAAAAGTTATGGTCGATATTGATGCGGAAGAACTAACCAAGTTTGATGCTGATACATTTATATTAGATTTGCCCATTTGTGCTGATCTTGAAGACTTTTTTCAGGAATTTGAAGCCGCACACAATAAGCCCAATAGAGACAACTATTTTTCCTGGCGGTTATTGATAAGATCCTGGATGTCCAGGTACCCTATTTGTCCATCAGGAATTGAAGACTCAGAAAGCAAGATCCAACCCCACCTATTTATAAAAAAGCTCTCTTCCTTATCTAAAGAAGGCGATATTATCATAGGCGATACTGGTGCCAATTTGTCTTGGGCTCTCCAAGCATTTGAAACCAAACCTAACCAACGCATTTTTTCCGCCTGGAATCAGACCCCCATGGGGTATTCTTTGCCTGCGAGTGTAGGAGCTGCATTAGCATCAGATCGCGAGGTAATATGTCTCATTGGAGATGGTGGTTTTATGATGTGTATGCAAGAGTTGGCCACAATTAGACGACATAATCTACCGGTCCGTATTTTTTTGTTCAACAATGCAGGACATGCCATTCAAAAGCAAACAATTGATAATTGGTTAAATTCCCATTATGCAGCCGTGGATGAAGCTAGTGGATTGTATTTTCCTAATTATCAAAAAATAGCTGAGGCTTTTGAACTTCCGTATTTTGTCTTGAAATCGAATAATGACTTAAATGAATTATCACAAATTTGGTCGCATAAAGGCCCCTTTCTTTGTGATGTACAGATTATCGAAAGTCAGAAAATTGAACCGATGCTTAAGTTCGGATCTGGAATCGAAGACTTAGATCCAAAAATTCCCAAAGATGAATTGGATGTAATTTTGCATGAATGTCAAAGAATAAACGAAGAGCAATTCTGCTGTTAACTTGACATTTTTTAATGGCAAAAGTCAGGTAATAAATTTAGAAAGGAGATATTGAGAATGTTAAAAGAAAAATTAGCCTCAGCCTGGGATTGCTATCAGGAAGGAACTGATGAACAATTTTCTTGTGAAGAGCTTTTATTAGGACCATGGACGTCATATAGTTATATGCATGATCCGAGGCATCTGACCTTTGTTTTAGCACGCTATAAATTTTGTGCAAAAATGTTGGAAGGTAGAGATACCGTTGTTGAAATCGGGTGTGGAGATGGGTTTGGCGTTCCTATTATGGCTCAAGCTGTGAAACACGTTCACTGTATTGATTGGGACGAGCGTAACCTGGAGGGTTGTGCAAAAAGACTAAAGCACTTAAAGAATGTGACTTATGAACATGTCGATCTGAATAAAGATACTCTAAAAATACAGGCAGATGCCGCCTATTCTATCGATGTAATCGAACATGTGGAGCCCGATTTGGAAGCTCAGTTCATGCAAAACATTTCTGCATTTTTAAAACCTTCATCGGTATTAATTACTGGCACGCCAAATATTACAGCGAGTCCGTATGCAAGCAAAAGAAGCGAAGTACAGCACATCAATCTTAAGAGTCAGGAAACTCTCAGGGCATTGACCTTAAAATATTTTAAACATGCCTTTATGTTCGGAATGAATGATGAAGTCCTTCATATAGGCTACCATGCGATGTGTCACTATATTTGGTCGATTGGAACTGAAAAAAGAGGCTAAAGGATTTGAAGGCCATTATTGTATCTGCTACTTCTGGAATAGGGGAGGAGCTTTGTAAATCGTGGGCAAAAAAAGGATGGAAGGTATTTGGGACATACCGCTCTCACTCTTCTGCAGTGGAAATGTTAGAACAGGAGTATGGAGTCACATTGGTCCCATGTGATCTAGCTTCTGTTTCATCAATTCAAAATGCCTGCAATCATTTGAAATTGGTTTGCGCTCAATGGGACATATTGGTTTTTGCTGCAGGAACCATGGATCCCATTGGCCCTTTTGAGACTATCGATTTTGACGAATGGGAGAAATCTCTGCAGGTCAATTTTACTCAGCAGATCCGTATTTTGCACAGCCTTCTTCCAGTTAGAAATAAGAGCAGTCAAAAGTCTAGTGTCCTTTTCTTTGCTGGAGGGGGAACGAATAATGCGGTTGTCAATTACTCAAGCTACGCTATTTCAAAAATTTCGCTGACTAAAATGTGTGAATTTTTGGATGCAGAAATTTCTGATACAAATTTTTCTATCGTCGGGCCAGGTTGGGTTAAGACAAAAATTCATGAATCGACCCTCAAAGCAGGGAGAGATCGAGCTGGGATCAATTTTGACAGAACAAAAGATAGGCTGGAAGGAACAGATTGGGTTCTTATGGATCGAGTAATAGAATGCTGCACGTGGATTGTGACCACTCAATCTAACGGGGTAAAAGGGCGGAATTTCAGTGTTGCCCATGATCATTTTGGAACACGAGAGCTGGAAAAAGCATTAGAAAACGATCCAGACATGTATAAATTGCGTAGAAACAAAAATTTTTGGACACCTTTTCAGGATAAATTGTGACAGTAAATATAAGAAAATCAAGTGACATGGAAAAGAATGGATATATTATTTTCCCTTTCCCACGTCAATTAGCAAAAGCAATGAAAGCCCACATTTTTCAATTCATGGGGGTTCAAACTAAAGGGTTGAGTGAGACTCAAGCACTGAAAAAAGTTGCCGAAATATCTTTGCGCTACTCAGATGAGGATTTTGTAAAAAAATTTGCCAAGCCTTTTAGAATCTTTCCCGATTCAGTAGCTGAATTAGCAGTTAACTGGATTACTGGCTTGAGAGATTATTTTGGGGGTACGCGAACGGGAGTTAACTATGCGTGTAAAGATGAAAGAGAATATAAATCACGCGCTTCGAGAAGATTCTTACGATATCTTTTGGCGATGCGTAAGACCTGGAAAGCCAGATATTGGCGCTGCCCATTGCGATTATCAATTTTGGGAGATTGCTAAGGGAACATCAGCTGAAGTTGGTTCACCTTTTGACTACGATGAGAGGTGGAAAATTTGGGTTCCCTTGTTAGGTTGCGATAAAACAAATAGTCTTCAAATAGTTCCTGGCAGCCATTTGCAAAATGTACCTACAGATCGCGTTTTAACAAAAAATGGGTATAAGCCGATTATTCAACCGTCATGGCTTGAAGAGCATGAAAAAATGTTCATGTGCCCTTTGACAAATTTTGATAGTTATTGCGTACTTTTTCATGACAAATTGGTCCATAGAGGTCCAGCAAATAATACTTCAATGCTTAGATTATCTGGAGAATTAACAGTTTTGTTAAAACTTTAAGGCCTGTCAATATGTGAAGCGTTTTCCCAGATAACATGAAAATTTGGTAAAATGCTTGTTTTTTCATGGAGCATCATGCAACTATTTGTGATTTTATCTTATTTTTTTATAGCAATAACCTATTTGGCAATTCTCCTATAATCGATCTGCGAAAGGCAAAAGAACATATTGATAGGAAATTTGCTGAAGCTATTGTCGATGATGATCCATATCCTCACTTAATTATCCAAGGTATTTTACCAGAAGCTTTGTATGAGCAGATGCAGTTTTTTTGGCCTTCTTCCAATGTATTTGATCATCAACATCGCGTAAATCGGCATTTATATGTAACACAGGGATGCGCTGAACAGCGTAACTTAACCCCTGATCAAATGCTATTTTGGCGTATTTTTGGCGAAGTTGTAATGGGTTATATCAAAGAACAAGTTAAATTGTCATTGATGCCCTTTTTAAATTGGAAGTTTCCGAGTGCAAGCGGTGAGCAATTAGAAAAAATTAAGAAAGACATCTGTTTTTTCGATTAGGCGAGGATACCTAATGGAACATCATTATGGGTATTACATTCCACCGCATGTTATAAAGCTTATGTGTTTATTTGCTATGCTTTTGTATTGCCCCTGCAGATGAATCACACGTCAATTTAGGCACAACAATTCTTATTTCTCCAGATAGGGATAACTTCGGTGGATGCTGTTTATTTTTGGAAACAAAAGCAAGCTTAAAAATCTATATGTTTATAAAAAGGCTCCGTACCTTCCAAATACATTGTTTTAATGCTTCAAAATCCTGGCAATGGCACAGTTTTGAAGTTAGAAATGATCCTAATTATATTCGGAAAATGTATTTATCGAATTTGCTTTTAGCCCCTGAATTTGTTAAAAAAATTACGACCCTTCTGTTTATAAGTATGATGTTGATTTCATGTATTATAGTTGGGAAAATCAATTTCTAAAATATGTTCCATACGGCTGCTATTTGATGTTATACCACTCTCGGCTAGAAACTTGGAATTTGGTGCGCGCGAAAGCCCCCCGCGGTTGAACGATGCAAGCGGGCCCACATTGTTAATACTCGGACCGTTTGCGATGGACAAGTTGCACAGCCCCCCTTTTTTGCCATTGTAGAGCTAAATGGAAAAATAATAGCGGAAAGAAAAATGAGATTGAAAAAGTCTATCAGGGGCATGACCTGGTTGAGATCACTCTAAGGCGGCTTGCAAGTTAGAGGAAGGAGACAGATGTTCATAAAAAGATGTGTTTGGGTGGTTCTGTGCATCATTCCTTTAAAGCTTGTAGGGCAGGAGGGTGGCCATAGTCATTTCATTGCTGAAATCTTAGAGGGTGGACAAGTGATCAAACTGGAAAATGGATTTTCCTGGCACCTGTTTGCTCCCTCACCGTGGTGGGTTTGGGGAGGGGAAAGTAGGGAAGAGCTTCTGGCAAAAATCCACACCTGGCAGGTGGGAGATGAAGTTACTCTGGGTGTGTGGCGGGAAAAGGATATGGGTTTTGTATCCTATATGTTGGGAAATGCCAGCATGCAGAGTGAAGTCCCCGTTCGATTTTATTCTGGGCAAACGGCATTTAGCTCTCATCAAGTCGAAGAGGTCGGTTGGTTTTCGATAAAACTTGATGATGGCTCTTCCTGGGACCTTCCAGCATTTCTTTTCGAGCTTTTCTGCGGATGGAATAAAGGAGATCCCGTTGTTCTGTACAACAACCATCGTAATCCTTCCTATTCACTCCTTGTCAATTGTCATGCATCAGAAAGGGACGGAAAATACGTATACGTGAGTCCTGCTCAAGAGTGATGTGATCTTCTTAAAACTCTTTCAGCCTACAAGGCTGGCTTTTGGATTTCAACCTGGTCCTGCGAAGCGACGCGAGAAGGGACCCGCCCGAAAAAGGCGAAGCCCGGGCGGGAAGTGAGCGCACGAGCAGCCCGCGGACTCAGATCGCAAAGCAAAATCGAAGCGCAGGAGAGCCCGCACCCACAGGCCTTTTTAAACCGCACCTCAAAAACTGGAGCGCAGTCAAATTGGCGGCTTTAAAAGGCCTGCGAGGCGGGGCGAGGGGGGACCAGGACTCCGTCCGGCCCTCCGACGAGCACGCGATTTGGCGCAGCGAGGTGAGGCGCGGGAGGGGTCGGGGGACGGGGACACGCAGTGCTCTGTCACCCGACATGTCTATTCTCACCCAAAAGAACTTTGAACCATCTTCCCATTCCCTCTTTTCTCTCTTTAAGGGAAGTGGGAGTAGGCGGTGGTGACTTGGTGGTGGATGTGGGCGGCGCGGGCGGCCCTGCGAGCATGCTTGTCGGGGAGGTCGCTGCCGGGGAAGCGCTCCATGTCGATTGATGGGCCAATGGCCGTCATGCGGGCTGCTCGTGCGCTCACTTCCCGCCCAGGCTTCGCCTTTTTCGGGCGGGCCCCTTCTCGCGTCGCTTCGCAGGCCAATTTGAGAATGCGGGACAGTTGGGCAACATCCTTCTAGCTCGAAAGGATTTATTTTGATATTATCTCTTGTAAGGGGGTGTTATGATCAGAAAAATTTGTTTAATCGTTTCGTGTTTGGTTTCTCTCATTAGTTCATGCTGTGGAAGGAAAGAGATTAGAAAGTTTAAATTCGTTTGCTTACAGGATAATATGGAAGATTGCAAAAGGCCACTGATAGATATCTGAATTTTATTAACCAAATGACCAAAGGTGAAGTTTTCCCTCAATGGAAGCTGCAGCTGTAATAATCTCACCAAGCTGTAAGAAAATCTTAAATGGTCAACTTTTTACCCAGAATAGGGAGGATTGTTACAGATCTTCTTTCTATTTATCAAAATCAAGGAGCATGGAAAGTCCTTCCCATGGACACCATTATAGCTCCATCAAGCAATACAGTGGTTTTACGAATACTTATTGAAATGGAAAGATTTGGTGCTTATACAGCAATAGTTATTTTGCGTTACGACTCAAACTACTTGATTACTGAAATTAACGAGGTTCTTAATCAAGTAAAAGGCTCTTACGATTTTAAGGATAATAAATGAGACAACGTCAATTAGGAAAAAATGGCCCCAAAGTATCGGCTTTAGGGTTAGGATGTATGGGGATGTCTGGATTTTACGGTGAGACAGACGAGCCATTAGCTATGCGTGTCATACAAAGAGCTTATGAAGAAGGGGTAACTTTTTTCGATACGGCCGATATGTATGGAAATGGTGCCAATGAAGTTTTACTTGGGAAGGCTATTAAAAATTTCCGAAAAAATATTGTTCTCGCCACCAAGTGCGCAATAGAATTTGATGGCGTAACCACTAAAAATTCACAATTCTCCCGAATACATTCGGAAGGCATGTGATTCGAGCTTGAAACGTTTGGGGACTGATATAATCGATATTTTTTATTTGCACCGTTTTAACGGTGAAGTTTCTATCGAAGACTCAATGCAAGCTATGCTGGATTTAATTAAAAAAGGGAAGATCCTTTATGTTGGACTCTCAGAAGTTGATGCAGAAACCCTCAAAAAAGCCCATAATGTATTGGGCAATAAGCTTGTAGCATTACAATCCGAATATTCGATTCTTAATCACAAAGATGCAGAAGCCGTCCTACCAACTTGTAGGGAGCTTGGGGTTTCGTTTGTGGCATTCTCCCCACTTGGAAGAGGTCTGTTATCTGGAAAACTTAAAAATGCTGATGCATTTATTAATAGAAAAGAGTTGGATGTTCGGAGCCTTTCACCCCAGTTCCAACCAGACACATTTCCTAATAACATTCGTTTAGTTGATGCTTTAGGGGCTATTGCTGAAAAGAAAAAATGTACAACAGCGCAGCTTGCACTTGCTTGGCTTCTTTCTAAGGGAGAAGACATCATTCCAATTCCTGGTACAAAACGCATAGAGTATCTGCTGGAAAATTTGAAAGCGTTAAATTTGTCACTTTCCAATTCAGATCTTTTCGCTATTGAGGAAGCTATTATATCAAATCCAATTCATGGAGAGCGACTACCATAATAAATCCCTAACGCTGCTTAAATTTAGACCACATCATCCTTTTCCTGCAGGCGCTTTTGTGCATCATCAACGGCTTTGAGAAATTTTGCCCGGAGCACCTCTTTTGGTGGGAGGATGGTGAGATAGTCGGCGACGTGAATGCCTGACCGACCTAGCTCCAATAACTCAATTTGTTCCTGTTTTTTTCCTGCGCAAAGGATTAATCCTATGGGTGACTCTTCACCGGGGCGTCGTTCGTGCTTATCAAGCCACCGCAGGTAAAGTTCCATTTGCCCTTTGTATTCAGCTTTGAAGTTTCCAAGCTTGAGCTCAATGACTATGAGCCGTTTTAAGTCTCTATGGAAAAATAGCAGGTCTATCTTAAAATCTTCCTCGTCTATTATGATCCTTTTTTGACGCGCAAGAAAGCTGAATCCTGAGCCCAATTCTAACAGGAATTGCTCCAGTTCACGCATAACAGCGTCCTCAAGGTTTTTTTCAAGGTAGCGGTCGTTGAGTCTTAGGAATTCTAAAAAGTAAGGGTCGTGGAACACGAGATCTGGCGTGAGTTTGTCATCTTGACGCAATGCTTCCAGTTCTGCCTTGGCGAGCATCTCGGGTTTTTTGGATAAAGCTGTTCTTTCATAGAGCATAGAATCGATTTTTTTTCGCAGGGTCTTTACATTCCAACGCTCGATACGACACATTTGAGCATAAAAATTGCGCTTTAGATCATCTTTAAGGGGAATAAGGGCGATGAAATGAGTCCAAGTCAATTGTCGTATCAGCGATACGACAATTTGCTCATCAAAGACCTCAGCAAACTGTATCATGCGTCGTAAGTTCTTGTCATTGAATCCATTGCCATATTCAATGGCTAATTGTCGCGACAGTGTTATGACAATTTTCCGGCCATATTCTGCCCTCGTGTCTTGTAAAACTTCTTTGAGAATCCGGCTGCCTACCTTCCAGTAGAGAATCGTAAGGCTTGCGTTGACTGTAGAGGCTACAGATTCTCGGGTCTGGTCAATCATCTGACGAAGCTCGCAGATGAGATCCTCTGACCGAGGGGCTGCGAGGAGTGTATTTTGAGTTTGAAGTGTCATAGAGTGGTTCCCTTCAAGATTTGGTTGCTGAATTGTTTTGTGATTGCTATCCCTGGGTTTAAATCCCAAAGCCGTTGGGTTATTCTCCAGGTGTTCCACAGGATGGACAATGGTAGCTCCATGTCTCAGAGAACCACCATCGCCTTCCGCATTCGGGATTGGGACATCTGAAATAGTAATCGTCTTTGTTTCGGCAGCTCAAATATACCCTTTGTCGTCTGCTGACAGGTTTGGTAAAAAGATTGAAGATCCTCCATTGTAAAGAACGGGTCCCTGATGGGTCGAATAGATTTTTTCCGCTTTTAGATATAGCCGGTTGCCATCATAATGCTGAATCGACTCGGCCTGTTTCGTGGCAATTTGCAGGATTGCAGGAGAAGCGTCTTTAAAGCTTGTCTCTTTTGCATAAGCTGAAAGGTTTGCAAGGGAGAGGACCAACACCAATGTAGTTTTGTTGAACATGGAAAACCTTCGTTGTTAAAAAATTCCCTTCATGGATGTTAGGCGTTCTTCTTTTTTTATCATTGGCTTTTCTGCAGTTGGGTGTAAGAGCGGGAATCAATCCCTTCTTCCAGGCTCTTGCCTGACGGAAGATGAGAAAGCTGATCTGGATTATTTTTTTCGCACTCTGATGTTTGAGAATCATGGGGCCTTTGTGCTTTTTGGCAGTAAGCCGATCTGTGAAATGTATATTCGCGACACAGAATCTGAAGCCAATGATAGCGCCTTTCAACAGTGGTTTGATTCATTGCCCGAAGAACAACGGCTAAAGATAAAGGCCAGCCAAAAAAATAAAACCCAGATTGCACCAGATTCGGAGCGCAATCTCTACCGAGGTTGGCTTGCCTGGGAAAAGGCCCAACAGACTTTTGAGATGAAGCACTATGTTTTAAAGATCGCTCCACTGCGTGGACAGGGTAGTTATGAGGTGATGTTGATTAATGTTCAACAAACTGCTCGCGTCCTAGCCGAAAATTATTCGATTTTTAAAAATGCGGCCGGGATAGAATTTGACCCACATCAAGTCCTTCAGGAATGTCAAAATGCCGATTCCGTTTTCTGGAAAAATGTTTTCTCAATCCCTAACCACACAGCCAAAGGACTTCTCTTTGGCTATGGGCTTAGAAATTCGTTATTCTTTGACTGGCGCTTAAAATATCCGATCCAGGAAACCCTCTCCCTATCGGGGAAACGGGTCGTAGACCATTTGAAGTTCGCCTACTACGCCATCTCTACGAAATCTGTAAAACCTGGTCAGGGCTCTCCATCAAATTTCACAATCCCCCTTTTTGGTGCCGTTGAAGAGGATGAGATGGCAAAGAAATATCAGAAAGAAAAAAGAGAGATTGAAAAAGTCTATCAGGGGCAGGACCTGGTTGAGGTCACTTTAAAGCGGCTTGCAAGTTAGAGGAAGGAGACAGATGTTCATAAAAAGATGTGTTTGGGTGGTTCTGTGCATCATTCCTTTAAAGCTTGTAGGGCAGGAGGGTGGCCATAGTCATTTCATTGCTGAAATCTTAGAGGGTGGACAAGTGATCAAACTGGAAAATGGATTTTCCTGGCACCTGTTTGCTCCCTCACCGTGGTGGGTTTGGGGAGGGGAAAGTAGGGAAGAGCTTCTGGCAAAAATCCACACCTGGCAGGTGGGAGATGAAGTTACTCTGGGTGTGTGGCGGGAAAAGGATATGGGTTTTGTATCCTATATGTTGGGAAATGCCAGCATGCAGAGTGAAGTCCCCGTTCGATTTTATTCTGGGCAAACGGCATTTAACTCTCATCATGTCGAAGAGGTCGGTTGGTTTTCGATAAAACTTGATGATGGCTCTTCCTGGGACCTTCCAGCATTTCTTTTCGAGCTTTTCTGCGGATGGAATAAAGGAGATCCCGTTGTTCTGTACAACAACCATCGTAATCCTTCCTATTCACTCCTTGTCAATTGTCATGCATCAGAAAGGGATGGAAAATACGTTTTCGTGAATCCTGCTCAAGAATGATGTGATCTTCTTAAAACTCTTTCAGCCTACAAGGCTGGCTTTTGGATTTCAACCTGGTCCTGCGAAGCGACGCGAGAAGGGACCCGCCCGAAAAAGGCGAAGCCCGGGCGGGAAGTGAGCGCACAAGCAGCCCGCGGACTCAGATCGCAAAGCAAAATCGAAGCGCAGGAGAGCCCGCACCCACAGGCCTTTTTAAGCCGCACCTCAAAAACTGGAGCGCAGTCAAATTGGCGGCTTTAAAAGGCCTGCGAGGCGGGGCGAGGGGGGACCAGGACTCCGTCCGGCCCTCCGACGAGCACGCGATTTGGCGCAGCGAGGTGAGGCGCGGGGAGGGGTCGCGGGGGACGGGACACGCAGTGCTCTGTCACCCGACATGTCTCTTCTTGCCTTCCGAAAGAATTTGGGCCTTCTTCCTTTTCCTCTCTTTCCCTCTCTCTTTAAGGGAAGTGGGAGTAGGCGGTGGTGACTTGGTGGTGGATGTGGGCGGCGCGGGCGGCCCTGCGGGCATGCTTGTCGGGGAGGTCGCTGCCGGGGAAGCGCTCCATGTCGATTGATGGGCCAATGGCCATGTGGATCCCGGCGCGCTTCGCGGTGCGGACCTCGCCGAGCTCGACCTGGACGGTTTGGGGGGGAGGGAGGAGCTCGTAGGTCTTGAGGGTCATGGGGTGGAAGTGGGTGGGGTGGCCGGCGCGCTGGGTCATGAGGTAGAACATTTCGATGCTTTGGGGGTCGAAGGGGGCCACTTCAACGGTGCCTTCGGCGTTGGGGCGGTCACGGCCTCCGCTGGGGGCGACGTAGATGGCTTTTCCGCCTTCACTGAGCAGCTCGCTCATCAGGCCCATCGGTCCGTTTGTTGTGGAGCTGCTTCTCGCTTTTCAGCTCGGGAGGGTGGTCGATGTAGCGTTTAGAGTAGATGCAGAGGAGGTTGCGCCCCATGCTGGCAGGCACGGCCAGGGGATCGGTGATCACGCGCTCGCCGGCGACGAAGATCATTTTCTCGCCGAGGGTGGGGAAGGAATTTTCCAGGAGGATGCTGATCGCCTGGGGATCGGCCTCTGTCTGGTGGTTGGCCAAAAAGATGACGTTGTCCCCTTTTTCAGGGCGGCATTGATCTTTTTGATATGTTCGAGGCCGGAGACGGTGGAGTGGGGGAGGTCGACTAGGGGTTTGACGAGGTCGATGCCGAACGCGTAGTAGTCGTAGGGGCTGCGGATCTGGGCGTGGTAGGGCTGAAACTGAAAGGGGTTATGGCACTGCTGTTTGATGAGGTCGAGCAGAGGAGAGGAAGACTTCGTGATGGTAGTCGGCAGGGCCATCGGTTGTTGCGATGGCCTTTTGGTAGCATAGATAGAACTGCTCGAGGATCTCGCCGCACTCGGGAGGGGATCGATCCTGCGTGCACGTACTGTTCGAGCTTTGTGTAGAAGGGTTTAAACTTCGAGTTTTTTTCCATTGGTCGTCGAGTAGAATTGGAATTCGTTGAGGTGGAGGTTGTCGTTGCTCTCGAAGCGCAGCTCGGCATTGTGTTTCTCGGCGAGTTTGCGGAGCTGATCTTTTTCGTGGTGGCCGAGGTAATGGTCGAGGTCGGGATGGGCAACCATTTCGAGGGCAAACTGCTGCTGCTGGTTGATAAGCTTTTTGATCGCCCGTTCGATTTCGACGGTGACGCTCTCGTGGGTCTTGATCATCCCGCTTCCGGTGCAGTAGGGGCAGCTGGTGAAGAGGGTCTGGGTGAGGGATTCTCCGCTGCGCTGACGGGTCATCTCGACGAGGCCAAATTCGCTCATGCCCAAGATGGTGCACTTGGCGGAGTCGTCTTTCATCGCCTCTTTGAGTCGGTCGAGGACGCGGCGCTGGTTTTTTCTCGAGCGCATATCGATAAAGTCGCAGATGACAAGGCCCCCGATATTGCGTAGTCGGAGCTGGCTGGCGATCTCTTCCGCAGCTTCCATGTTGATGTGGACGAGGGCTTCTTCGACGTCGGAGTTGGAGCTTTGCTGGAGCTTCTTCCCGAGTTGACGTCGATGGTGTACATCGCTTCGGTGCGATCAAGAAGAGGTAGCCGCCGCTTTGCAGCCAGATTTTGCGGCGCAGCGCTCTGTCGATATCCTGTTCGACATTGAATCGCTCGAACATGGGGGATTTATCGCGGTAGAGCTCGATCTTGAGGTTGTGTTCGCTCGCATATTTGGCATAGAGCCGTTTGCAGCGCTGGTAGGTGTCGTAATCGTCGACGAGGAGGCGTTCGAACTTTTTATCGACGGCGGTGAGTGACGGCGCGCTTGATGAGGTCGGACTCTTCGTAGAGGCAGGTGGGTTTGCTGGACTTGTGAAAATCGTCGACGATCCCCTGCCAGGTTTTGAGCAGCTCAGTGGCTTCTTCGATGAGCATCTCGGGCGTGGCGTTGACGCTGGCGGTGCGGCAGATCAGCCCTAAGTCTTTAGGCATCTCAAAGGCGCGGATGAGTTTTTTCAAGCCTCTCCCGGGAGGCCGCGTCTTCGATTTTGCGGGAGACGCCGCGATGGGGGGTGTTGGGGAGCAGAACGAGGTAGCGTCCGGGGAGGGAGATGTTCGAGGTGAGCCTGGCGCCCTTGGTGCCGATCGGTTCTTTGACGACCTGGACGAGGACGGGCTGGTCGATCTTCATGATCTTGGTGATGTCGGTTTCCTTGCGCTGCTTGGACTTGGCTTTTGAGATGTCACATCCCAATCGAAGTCCATGTCGAACATCTCCTGGAATTTTTGGGTGTTCTCGATGATATCGGAAATGTGGATAAACCCGTTTTCCCCTTCGTTGATGTCGATGAATGCCGACTGGATGTTGTGGAGGATGTTCGTCACGCGGCCGCGATAGATATTGCCGGTCGAGCTGGCGGTTCTTCTTTCTTTCGATGATCAGGTCGTAGAGGCTCTCCATTTTTCAGGACGGCGTAGCGGGTCTCTTTGGATTCGACGTTGAGTAGGATTTCTTGCATGGGATCCCCGGAAATAAATTAATTTTTGCAGCACATTCAGTTAGCAGAAATCTTAAGCTATATCCACTTCTTTCACCACAAAAATGTATACTGCTGCTGCTTGAAAGTTGGAGAATCTGCCCCCTTCGGCTAAGGCCAAGCTCCAACTTTCAAGTGGAAGCAGTATGTGTTATAGAGTTTTCTTGAGTTGCTCTTTGACCTTCTCGAGGAAGGCGTGCTGGATGAGCCGAGAGGCGGTCGTGATGCTCTGGGTGAGGCTTTGGGGGCTGGAGTTGCCGTGGCACTTGATGACGATCCCATCGATGCCGCAGAGGATCGCGCCGGGGTACTCGGCGTAGTGCAGCCGCTGGCGCATGGCGCCGAGGACGCCTTTGAGGTGGGGGAGCAGTTCTTCGATGGAGGCCTCTTCGAGCCCTTCGAGGATCACTCCGGCGATCCCTTCGGCGGTTTTGAGGAAGACGTTCCCGGTGAAGCCGTCTGTGACCAGAACGTCGATATCGCCGTGGAAGACGTCCCTTCCTTCGATGTTACCTGAAAAAGTGAAGGAGGCTTCCGTTTTGCGGCTGGCGGCAAGGAACTGGTCGTAGGCGAGCTGGAGCTCGGGTGTGCCTTTTTTCGCTTCTGAGCCGATGTTTAGCAGGCCGACTTTGGGGAGGGTTATCCCGCGGCTGATCTGGTAGGCAACGCCGATGGAGGCAAACTGGACGAGGTGGTGGGCCTTGTAGCTCGTATTGGCGCCGACGTCGAGGACGGCAAGCTCATTTAGGCGGGTAGGGAGGAGGGTCATCAGGGCCGGGCGCTCAATGCCGGGCAGTTCGGGGAGTTCGATCTTTGCGCAGGCCATGAGGGCGCCGGTGTTGCCGGCGGAGATGAAGGCGTCGAGGTGTCTTTCTTTCAGCATGCGGATGCCGACGCAGATGGAGGAGTTTTTTTTGCGGCGGATGGCGGACAGAGGGGGGTCGTCCATAGCAATCACTTCCTTCACGGCGTGGAAAAAAATGTGCTCTGCCGGAGGACGCAGATTCTCAAAGAGGTCGGGAGTGCCAAAAAGGGTTAACTGGACAGGGGACTCCAGCTCTCTGGAAAAAGAGAGGATCGACTGTAAAAGTTGGGACGGAGAGAGATCGCTTCCCATTAAATCGATGCCGATGTGACAGGAAGCAAGCTCTGTCTTAATCTTACTCTGCCCTCGCATGGATCACCGCACGGCCTGCATAAAAACCACAATGGGGGCAAATTCTATGCGCAATGCGTGGTTTTGCGCAGTTAGTGCAAGCTGAAGTGTTTTTCGGCTTTTTGGCGTGGTGAGCGCGTCTAGAGTTTTTTCTAGCGTTGGACGTTCGATTGCGTGGTACTGCCATGGTGTTTCTCCATAAAAAATTATGCGTACTTTATAACGAATTCGAGTTTTTTTTCAAAGTTAAATGTGGGGCCAATAACTTTATTGGTCCAGTCCGGCGAAGGGGAAATGGGGAATGTCGACCGGATTGGAGGGGGCGTCCTCGGGTTTAAGGAATTTTTTGATAAAATCTCTCTCAGGACATTTTCCGTTGCTGCATTCGGTGAACAGCGGGGTCTGGAGCAGGACCGTCTCGCGGATCTGGTCTGCCAGGTCGTAAATTGCCCCTTTGATTTCGGAGAGGGACTCTGTCAGGTAATATTTTTAATCTGGATCGGAGTGTGGACCGGGTCGTTGCAAATGGAGCAGGGGAGGTAGGCGGTCGTTTCGATCGAGAGGTTGATGATGAGGTGTTCGTCGGCAAGGTACGCTTCTCCCTTAACGTTAACGGGATCTTTGAAGAGGAGCTCCTCATCGTCGATCTCGAGAAAGTCGGGAGGGAGAACCGCCTCGATTTTGCTGGGCGGGGCCCCGTTGAGCCTGTCGATATAAATTTTTAAGTTTTCCATAGAATTCCGATGGTCTTGATGGGGAAAGTTTAAGGAAATGGGGAATTGGGCGCCATGAAATCGTGGAGGGGATTGCAAAACTCGGCTCGCGGCACAGATTTGTGCTCGAATGGAGTTTGGCAATCCCCTCCGTGTTTAAAGCTGCTGGAGGATGGCGGCGGCGGCCTCCTGGGAGGTCTTTTTGCCGCTGAGCTCCTGAATGAGGGTGTCGCAGGCGGCCTGGGCGATCTTTCGTTTCTCCGGGTTTAACATCTCCTCTGATCTGGTGAGGAGGGATTCGAGGGTGAGGCGGGGGCCGATGAGCTCGGGGAAGAGCTCTTTCTTTGCGATGATGTTGACGAGGCAGTAGAAGGGGAGGCGGATGCGGAGGATGTCGTAGGCAATGATCTTGTCGAGGGGGGAGACGGCGTAGATGACGACGGTGGGGACGCGATGGAGGGCAAGTTCGAGTGTGACGGTGCCCGATTTGGCAATGGCGAGGTGGGCGGCTTTCATTAGTTCATAGGAAAATTCGGGAGGGACGAGGGTGAGCTCATGGTCTTTCCATCCTTTCTCATGGAGGAGGGAGAGGATCATGGGGCGGAGCTTCTCTTCCGAGACGGAGAGGGCGAGCTGCATGTCGGGGTGGCTTTGGAGGAGCGTGCGTGCGGCGTCGAGGGCAACGCTTAAATTGCGCTGGATCTCTTTTTTCCGGCTGCCGGGAAAGAGGGCGAGGATTTTTTTGTCCGAGGGGAAGGGTTAGAACTTTATAGGGGTAGGCCTTCATTCTTTCGGAAAGGGGGTGTCCGACAAAGTGGACGGGGAGTTCTGTGTGGGCGAAGAGTTCTTTTTCGAAGGGGAGGATGGAGAGGAGCATGTCGAGATTTTCAGCCATGAGGGGGATTCTTTTTTTTCCCCAGGCCCAGACGGATGGGCAGATGAAGTGGACGAGTTTTCCCTTGAAGCCTTTTTTTCTCAGGTGCCTGGCGAGGCGGAGGTTGAAGCCGGGGTAGTCGATGGTGACGACGATGCGGGGGTTTAGGCGGAGGATCTCGCGGGCGACGAAGTAGAACTGGCGCATCAGTTTGGGAAGGGAGAGGAAGACGTCGATGAACCCCATGACCTGGAACTCTTCCATGGGGAGGATGCACTGCATCCCTTTGGAGCGCATGAGGGGGCCGCCGACGCCTGCGATCTTGAGGTGGGGGGATTTGGCGCGGAGGGCTTCGAGGAGCTTTTCTCCGTGGAGGTCGCCGCTTTTTTCTCCGGCAAAGACAAAGAGGTCACAGGACATCGATCGCCTTGAGTTGTTCTGCTGCCCATTGGGCGCCGCTTTGGAAGACATCTTTCGAGGTGCCGTGCCCATCCTTTCCGATCGAGGGGCCGATGATGAGCTCGACTTGGGGGGAGCGGATTCCGGCTGCGAACGATTCCTGGGAGAGTTTCTGGATAAAGTCGAAGCAGTGGCGGGTGCCTACGCGGGTATCGAGGTTGCCGATGTAAAAACGTAAGGGGCGGCCCACGAGTTTGTCTGTCAGATTCTCGAGCGAGAGCGACGCGATGAGGGGATGGTCTAAAAGCTGGTGGAACTCTTTGACCGAAGAGAGCCGGGTAAGGGGGGCGAAGCCGAGGAGGGTCTGGAACTCTGGGATGCGGGCTGCCGCATGGGCGGCGATGAAGGCGCCCCGGGAGAGTCCGGCGACGGCGACCTTGTCCTCAATAAAGGCTCCTCTTTTGGCCAGCGCATCTACGAGGTCCTTTACCCTGTCCACAAAGGAGGCGACCAGATTGTGGCCCCGGGCAAAAGCCTCGGCCCAGACGTTAAGGGCGTCAGTGGGAGGAAGGCGGTCTTCATGGCCGGGAAGGGAGATCGAAAAGATGCGTAGAGGGATACCAGAGAGGTAGGCGACGGGTTGGTTGACGGGGTCGAGGCAGAGGCTGTCTTCGGCGGAGAGGGAAAAATAAAAGAGAGCGGGCAGCGGCCCCTCTGCAAGGGGCGGGCCGAGGTACGCTGCTTCAAGATCAGTGAGAAAATCCAGCTTTTGCAGAAGGGGGCTTGTCATGTTGGAGTGTCTTGTCTTGGGGGGCGTCTGCGTGGGCGGCGGCGGCGTCTTCTGCGTTCGGGGGCTTCTTCCGTCGGGGCCTTGACTGCATCCTTCCATTCTTCCCAAGTCGACTGGAGAGCGGGCTCAAGGGAGCAGCGGACCTCGAAGAACTGCAGGGCTTGGTAGAAATCGGGGTCGCTGGGGATGCGGATCCTTCTTCCTTTTCTTTTTTCGATGGGGGTGATCCGGTACTGGGAGGTGAGGATGGAGATCATGCATCCTTTGATTCTGCGGGAGAGTTGGAAGAAAGGATGGAAGATCTCATTCAGCTGGTCGTTCGCCTCATTATTGATCTCTCCGAGGTGGGGGATCCTCCCCCGGTCGATGAAGTGGGTCTGGATCCTTTTCTCCATGAGGGGATAGGCGAGGCAGCTGAGGAGGGCGGGGCGATCCAGAGGCGCGCGCGCAGGGTCGGAGAAGGTGGTATCAACCTCCTTCAGATACGAGAAGACCTCTTCCCCTTCGGGAGACTCCATGAACTCGGCAAAGGCGGGCATCATCAGGTGGAGGAAGCCGTGCTCGGTCAGCAGGCGGAAAAAAGGTTCCGAGGCACCCGATTCGAGCATTCGGAGCAGCTCTTCCTGGATCCTGGCGGAGGAGCTCTTTACGATCTCCTGCCGGCACTCGAGCAGGGCGATATGGGCGGCCGGATCGACATCGAAGCCGAATCTAGCCTGGAATTTGAGCATGCGGAGCATACGGACGGGGTCCTGCCGAAAGCGGATGTAGGGCTGGCCGATGGTGCGCAGCACTTTTTTTTGCAGATCGGGGTAGCCGCCGGCATAGTCGATGACTTCTTGGGTCGCGGGATCGTAAAAGAGGCCGTTGATGGTGAAGTCGCGGCGGAGCACGTCCTCTTCCTCGGTCCCCCATTTATTGTCCCGGATGATCAGTTCATCTTTTTCGTTGTCGCCCGAGCGGAATGTCGACACTTCCAAAATTTTTCTTCCAAACCGGATGTGGGCGAGTCTGAAGCGCCTGCCGATCAGGATGCAGTTGCGGAAGAGCTGTTTGACCTGTTCCGGTTCTGCGGAGGTCGAGATGTCGAAGTCTTTGGGCTTCTTGTTCAGGAGGAGATCGCGGACGCCGCCGCCGACAAGGTAGGCCTTATGGCCATTTGTCCGCAGCTTCTCCATGACATAGAGGGCATCGGGATCGACCCTGTTTATATCGAGCTGATGTTCTTCGAAAGGATAGGTTTTTTGACTCACGGGGTCACATGTAGCGGTGATAGGAATCTCTCGTAAATACACTAATTTATGGGGAAAAGTTTAAAAAGTCAAGCCGGTAGGGACTTTAAAAAATTATCCTTCCAGTGGTAGTTGTCCAAAAGATTTTCTGTTGGCCGCTCCAGGATGGTGTAGGCGGCATAGAGGGCTTCTATGGAGGCGAGGCCCCGGTGGGGATCGGGGCAGTCATCCTGCCTGCGGGGGTAGGCGGTGGAAAGCGTCGCTGGCAGGCTCCTCCTCTGGAAAAGATGGGGGTGGGGGAGCTGCCGCTCCATCTGGGCGGCGTAGCGCCAGGTCCCATCGATGAGGAAGAGTCCCCGCTCTCTGTCATCGGCAGTCAAGGGAGGTGCGTCCATGCTGAGGAGGATGTAGTTGGATAGATCGGGCAGGGTGCTTTGGGGGTAAGTAAAAAATTGAAAATCGGGGCGCCCTTCCAGCCCGCGCAGCGTGCACTTTTTCAGATTTTCTCTGCGGTGGCGCAAGATTATTGTAGGCGGAAATGTAAACATTTTTTATATAGAAGGATGGATCGTTAAAAAAATAGAACTTTAATTTTTTTGCTGTTTTATATCAATGATAATATTGCTTCGTTGTGCTTTAAATGTGTTTCTTATCTGTTTCTTTGCCGTCGCTTCCTGTGAAGAACAATGGAAGATCGACGAGCAGCGCGTTTTAAACGAAGCTCAAAGAGAAAATCTGCCCGTTGTCGCCGTTTTCATGCGGGCGGATGAGTGCCCCTGGTCGTACAAATTAAAAGAGGATGTCCTTAGGGCAGCCCCATTTATCACCCCGATAGCCTACGAGGTGATCCTCTGGGAGATCTCTTTGGGTAAAGAGGATGAGGACACCGCCCTGCGCCAAAAGTATGGGGTGAAGGAATGTCCCCAGATCGTGCTTCTCGACCCGAAAGGCAAAGAGTTTGCGAGGATGGGCTATCTTCCCATTTCTCCCGGAGAGTATGCGCTTGCCATCCTCAGCCTGTTCGACGATTTTCAGCGGGTGTGCCTTGCGCTCGATGCGAAAACGGACGCCTTCGACGAAGAGGAATGGAAAGAGCTTTATGTCTCGGCAAAAAAGTTCTCCGTACCTTTTTTTAAACAGCTTCTTCTCGAACAGGGGTTAAAGCGGGAAAAGGGGAACTTCTTTCATGTGGAGAAGTACGCTGTGATGCTCGAGAGAAACAAGTTAAAGAATCCCGAGACTCTTAAATTCAAAAACCAGCTGCTGAAAAGGGACCCCGATAATAGTCAGGGGACCCATTTTAAAGTGGCCGTTCTGGAATTCCAAAAGCGCTCTTCTCCTAAAAAATTGAAAGGGCGGATCGAGAAAGCGCTTGTTCCCCTTTTTGACTACATGAAAAAATTCAAGGACAAGGATAAAGAGAACCTCTGGAAGATCGAGATGATGATCGCTGAATTCTTCTACGCAAAGCAACGGATCCCGCTTGCGATCGAACATGCGGAAAAGAGCCTGGAATTATCCCCTGACTCCCATAAGCCTCAAGTCCTCGATGCGATCTCCTATATGAAAGGAAGCGGATGATCGAATGGAAAAGATCCCCTTCTAAAAAATATGGCGTGCTCTGCGGAGCGGAGCGCTCGCAGGAGTGGCTGCTTCCCTGGTGGTGGTCCCGTTACCGGGAGCACAACGACCTGCCGGTCACTTTTTTTGATTTTGGAATGAGCGTTGAGATGCGCGCCTTTTGCGAGGAGCGCGGAGAGGTGATCGCCTTCGACCACGACGCTGACTATATCACCCCGCGCAGCTCAATCGACGATCGCCTGGCCAAAGAGTGGGAGAAGCACCACGGATGGAGCGTCTGGAATTCCCGGCGCACCTGGTTTAAGAAGCCTTTTGCCTTTTTGGAATCTGCTTATGAAGTAGGGATCTGGATCGACCTGGACTGCGAGGTGCTCGGTCCCTTAAAGCCTCTGATCCGCTGCTGCAAGCCCGCAGGCCAGCTAGCCCTCGTGCGGGAGTATTACAGCCAGCATCTGCCCCGCCTCGATCCCGCTGTGCGCTATAATGGCGGCGTGGTGGTTTTCAGGCACGGCTCTCCCATCGTGGAAGAGTGGGCCAGGGGCGCAGCTACAAAAAACCATCTTTTTGGCGGAGACGATCCTCTGCTCTCCCATTTGATCGCAGAGCACAGGCTAAAGGTCCACGAGCTTCCCGAGATTTACAACTGGAGGATGGCGAGGGGATTCAACCTGGGCGCGGTGGTGCTCCACTGGGTTGGGAGGGGAGGCAAGGCCTACATCCGCAAGCATGGGGGGCTCAAACCCTCGCTGGATGCCTTCTACCAGTCCTGCAAGGGGCAGTTGTAATTTCTGTGTTATTAATATTTATTTTAATTATGAAATAATATAATTGTAGAATTATAGGCTTTTTAAGGAGGTGGATATGTTGCATCCAATTAAATTAGGCGTGGCCGGCGGAGTAATCTGGGGTCTATGCATGTTCGTCACTACGATCATTTGCATCTATACCGGCTATGCCAAACCGTTTCTTGTTATGATGAGCAGCATCTACCCAGGGTATGCCATTTCGGGGTGGGGCTGTTTGCTGGGACTGGTCTACGGTTTTCTTGACGCCTTTTTCGGCTTTTTTTTTCTGGCCTGGCTCTATAACAAATTGCTGAAAGTTTAAGAGGGGAATTGCAAAACTCGCTTCGCGGCACAAATTCGATGATCGCAAAGTCGATTCGGTTTTTCGCAAATCGACATAACCTGATGGGCCTTAGGCGATTTGCGAAAAACCTGAATCGGCGCAGCGAGTGCAAATTTGTGCCCGAATGGAGTTTTGCAATTCCTTCCAAGGTTCTATAATTTCCAGAAGAGCAGGATAGCAAAGAAGAGGAGGGACAATCCTATGATGGCAATCCCTTCTTTTCGAAAGAGTCCTTTTCGGATATATCCCCAATATAAAGTGATAGCTGTAAGACAAAGGAGCCACGCTACGGAAAAGGTGATCGGCGTAGAGATCTTCCCCAAGCCGTAAATGATCGCTGGCAGGCAGATTCCGAAGAGGATATTCAATGTGTTGCTGTTCAGGGATTCAATGACAACAGCCATCTCGTGCTTGCGAAGGGCCAGGGGGAGCGTGGTCAGCATGTTTGGCAGGCTTGTCAAAATGGCAATGACGACAGTTCCGGTGATAATGGGATGGATATTCCAGTACCTCCCTAAATACAGCGAGGAGTGGATGAGGGCGACGCATCCTGCGAAGATAAAAAATAGAGCGACCAGGGAAGAAGGAGGTTGCGGAAAAGCCTGCCTTCCGCGTTCGGCAAGCGCTTGTGGCCGAGATCGTCTTTTAATGCTTCAGCAAGGAATCTTTTTCCAGCCGGGGGGATGTTCCAGGTTTCAATGGCCTTTAAGGGGGAGCTGAGGAGGATAAAGTAGGGGACCAGGATAACAACACAAAGCAGGGTGGCAAGCCAGGGCAGAATCCAGCCCAGAATCAATAAAGCGCAAATTACAGTCGTCAGACTAGAGATTGTTCCGTTGAATAGCATCTCTTTGTGATTGAATCGAAGGGTTCCTGTGAGCAGGGCGCTCAGCCCTAGCAGAGCGGCAAGGTTAAAAATGTTCGAACCGAGAATAATTCCAAAACCCAGATCCTGCTGGTTAAAATGAAAGGCGGTAAAGGATGAGGCGATTTCAGCGGAATCCGCAGCGAGGGCGGCCAAGAGGCCCAGAAACCTGTCTGAGCAGTGAAAATAGGAGCCTACCCTCACAATGGCATGGTATAAAAGCAGGCTTGCGAGGGTGACGACGACGATCGATAGCAGAAAAAGCAGGATCAGTGAAATAAAGCTGAGATGGATTGTGAGCAAATATTACCCTCTGATGTTCCTGCACTCATGCAGATCGGCGTGGATCTTTTTAAGAATCACCAGGATCTCCTCATTCTTCGCAAGGCGCGAGGCGAGATCTTCAACTTTCTTTAATCTTTGCATCGCTTCTTCCAATGCGATTGTGAAATCGGGGCTTACAGCCTGGTCTTTGATGAAGGCAGCTTTTTTGCCAAGTTCAGTGTAAAGGGCAGCGTTGCCGCTCGAGGCGGAGGGGTTTTCATCCAGCCGTTTTATCTCGGCCTGAATCTGGTCGATCATCTCCTTGACCAGTCTTCGCAGTTGTCTGGTCCAGGTTTTGGAAGTGTTCCGGCGAGAGATTCTTAGACATATTCCCTTTCCATCTTTTTTGTTTTTTAATGTGGTTTTAACACCTAAAGGCAGGCTTGTAAAGTTAAATTGGGGAAACGGGGTCTCTCCATTTGAATAAAATGTTTGACGGCTCTATACATGGGCTAAGAGCGCGCAATGAGGCGGAAAATGCAAACGGAACCTCTGTCCAGGGATAAAGTGCGGAAGATGCATGCGTACTGGCATGCGGCCAACTATTTGTCGGTGGGCCAGATCTATCTGTATGACAATCCGCTTTTAAAGAAGCCTCTGCGCCTCGAAGATGTTAAGCCGCGCTTGCTCGGCCATTGGGGAACGACGCCGGGACTCAATTTCCTCTACGTCCACCTCAACAGGATCATTAAGAAGAAGGATCTGAACATGATCTTTGTCACAGGGCCAGGCCACGGCGGTCCGGCGCTTGTGGCCCAAACGTATCTCGAGGGGACCTACAGCGAGATGTACCCGAATATCACCCAGGATGAAATCGGGATGAAGGCGCCTCTTCAAGCAGTTTTCTTTTCCGGGGGGAATCCCGAGCCATGTGGCTCCGGAAACGCCCGGATCGATCAACGAGGGGGGTGAGCTCGGCTATTCCCTGGCCCACGCCTATGGAGCCGTCTACGACAATCCCGATCTTCTGGCGGTCTGCGTCGTTGGGGATGGAGAGGCCGAGACGGGCCCGCTTGCCGCCAGCTGGCACTCGAACAAGTTCCTCAATCCCGTGCACGACGGCGCGGTGCTTCCCATTCTTCATCTCAACGGCTACAAGATCGCAGAGCCGACCGTCCTTGCGCGCATCAGCCGCGGGGAGCTGGAGCAGCTTTTCTACGGTTATGGATACAAGCCTTACTTCGTGGAGGGGGATGATCCAACGGTGGTCCATCAACTTTTGGCCGCCACATTGGATGTTGTCACTGACGAGATCGCGGAGATCCAGAAAAAAGTGCGCACTGAAGGTTTTCATAAGCGCCCCATCTGGCCGATGATTATTTTCCGCACTCCCAAAGGGTGGACGGGCCCCAAAGTGGTCGATGGCCTGCCGATAGAGAACACGTGGCGCTCCCATCAGGTCCCCCTCTCAGAGCTTGCCACTAAGCCGGAGCACCTGAAACTTCTGGAAGAGTGGATGCGAAGTTACAAACCGGAAGAGCTGTTCGATGCAGAGGGAAAACTGCTCCTTGAACTTGGCGCTCTGGCCCCGCAGAAGGAGAGGAGGATGGGGGCGAATCCCCACGCCAACGGGGGATTGCTGCTTCATGACCTGAAGATGCCCGATTTTAGGGAGTACGCTGTAGCCGTGACCGAGCCGGGAGTGGCGATGGCGGAGTCAACGCGCATTGCCGGCAGACTTCTTGCGGGATGTGATGAAGCTGAACTGGGACAGGCGCAATTTCCGCATCTTTGGGCCCGATGAGACCGCCTCGAACCGCCTCACTTCCCTCTTCGATATCACAGACAGGACCTCGACGGCGGAAATTTTAAAGACCGATGACCATGTGTCCCCCGACGGCAGGGTCATGGAAGTGTTGAGCGAGCACCTCTGCGAGGGGTGGTTGGAAGGGTATCTCCTCACAGGCAGGCATGGGCTCTTTTCCTGTTACGAGGCGTTTATCCATATCGTCGATTCGATGTTCAACCAGCATGCCAAGTGGCTCAAAGTCTGCCGCAACATCCCCTGGCGCCGCCCGATCGCCTCGCTCAACTACCTGCTCACCTCGCACGTCTGGCGGCAGGACCACAATGGGTTTAGCCATCAGGATCCCGGCTTCATCGACCATGTGATGAATAAAAAGGCGGATATCGTCCGCGTCTATTTACCTCCCGACGCCAATACGCTGCTGTCCGTGATGGACCACTGTCTGCGCAGCCGCAACTACATCAACCTGATCGTCGCAGGCAAGCAGCCGGAGCTGCAATGGCTGGACATGCAGGCGGCGACCAACCACTGCACGGCAGGACTGGGGATTTGGGAATGGGCCAGCAATGATGAGGGCTCTGAACCGGATGTGATCATGGCCTGCGCGGGGGATGTCCCTACGATGGAGACGCTTGCGGCTGTTCAGATTTTGCGGGAGCACTTTCCCGAGCTTAAAATCCGCGTAGTCAACGTCGTCGACCTCATGACCCTTCAGCCCCAAACCGAGCACCCCCATGGCTTAAGCGACAAAGACTTCGACAGCATCTTCCCGAAGAACAAACAGATCATCTTTGCCTTCCATGGCTACCCTACCGTGATCCATCGCCTGACCTACCGCAGGACGAGCTATCCCTACATGCATGTGCGCGGCTATAAAGAGGAAGGAACGACGACGACCCCCTTCGATATGGTCGTGAGGAACGACCTCGACCGGTTTCATTTGGCAGGGGATGTGATCGACCGCCTTCCCCAGCTGCAGGCCAGGGCAGCCCATGTGAAGCAGTTTTTGCGGGACAAACTCCTCGAGCATAAGGAGTACATCCACAAGTATGGGGAAGACATACCCGAGATCCGCAACTGGAAATGGGGGCTGAAGAATAAATGAAGATTTTCGTCCTCAACCGCGGATCGAGCAGCATCAAATGCTTTTTGTATGTTTATTCCACTCTTCCCTCCGACCCTGTCCATCCGCTCTGGGAGGCGCAGCTCGAGTGGAAAAACAGCTTCGAGAGCCCCCGCTTCATAGTGAAAAATGCGAACGGAAAAAGCCTCTCGGGAGAGATAAAGGTCAAAACGGCCGGCGAGGCATTAGGGCAGCTCCTCTCCTACCTCTACCAGGGGGAAACGGCGGTCCTAAGTTCCCTTGACGAAATCGACATCGCAGGCCACCGGATCGTCCACGGAGGCAGAGACTTCCATCAGAGCGTCCTTATCGATGCCGGCGTGAAGAAAAAAATCCGCGCCCTGATCGACCTGGCCCCCCTGCACAATCTCCCCGAGCTCGAAGGAATTGAGATCCTCGGATCCCTGCTGAAAAATACCCCGCAGGTCGCGGTGTTTGACACGGCTTTCCACCATACCCTGCCAAAGGCCGCGCAGATTTACCCCGGGCCCTACAGATGGTATGAGGAGGGGATCCAACGCTACGGGTTCCACGGGATCAGCTACCAGTATTGCTCGAGGCGCGCGGCACAAATTTTGGGCAGCGATATCAGGCAGTTGAAAATGGTCGTCTGCCACCTGGGATCGGGGGCCTCCCTTTGCGCGATTAAAGAGGGGAAGAGCGTCGATACCACGATGGGATTCACCCCTTTGGAGGGGCTCATGATGGATACCCGCTCGGGAACGATCGATCCGGGCATCCTCCTCCATCTGCTCGAGAAAAAGAAGATGAGCGGCAAGCAGATTTCTGATGAACTGTACAGGCACTCTGGGCTGCTGGGGATCTCAGGGAGTTCCAGCGATATGCGGGATATCCTGAAGAAAAGCGGGGAAGGGGATGCGCGCGCAGCGCTTGCCTTCGACGTCTACATCCACAGATTGAGCGCCTCTATCGGGGCAATGGCCGCCTCCCTCGGAGGGGTAGACGCCATCGTCTTTACCGGCGGGATTGGAGAAAACGCCCACCTCTTGAGAAAACGGGTTGCTTCTACGTTCTCCTTTCTGGGCCTTAACCTCGACCCTCTGCAAAATGAGAGCTCTTCCGGGGAAGACAGGGTCCTCTCCACTTCCGCTTCAAAGGTCAAAGCCGTTTTGGTCCACACCCGGGAAGCCTTTGAGATCGCGCGGGAATGCTGGTATATCCAGAAGGAAAGATAGGTAGTATGGACCTGGATATTATCAGTACCGACGAGGCAAAGAACACCCCCATCGATGCGCTGTACAAACGTCTGCAATGTTCCAGCGAAGGTCTCACTTCCCCAGAAGCAGAGGCGCGCCTCACGCGGTATGGCCCCAACAGCATTGAGGAAAAAAAGAAGTCTTTCATCCTCACATTTCTGCGCTACTTTTGGGGGCCGATCCCCTGGATGATCGAGATTGCGGGCATTTTGTCTCTGGTCGTCGGGCATCATGAGGATTTTTATATCATCCTTACTTTACTGCTTGTCAATGGGCTCGTCGGGTTTTGGGAGGAGTTTCAGGCGGGCAATGCCGTAGAGGCGCTAAAGGAAAAACTCGCGCCCAAATGTCTCGTCAAACGGGATGGCAGGTGGATCGAGACGGATGCCTCGCAGCTTGTCCCTGGAGATGCCATTCGAATAAGACTGGGAAATATCATCCCTGCCGATGCCAAACTGGTCGAAGGAGACTACTTGAGCATCGACCAGTCAGCACTCACGGGGGAGTCGCTTCCCGTTACAAAAAATATAAATGATGTGGTCTTTTCAGGTTCCATTGCCAGGCAGGGGGAGATGGCCGCCCTGGTGACGGCTACGGGAGAGCATACTTTCTTTGGCAGGACTACAAAACTTGTCGAAAAGGCGGAGCCAGTATCCCACTTCCAGAAGGCTGTACTGCAGATTGGAGACTATCTCATTTATTTAAGCCTGGGGCTCGCCTCTCTTCTGATCGTCGTACAACTCTCCCGGGGAACTCCTTTTTTGGAACTGGTCCAGTTTGTTCTGATCCTGATCATTGCATCGATCCCTGTCGCCATGCCCGCCGTACTCTCCGTCACGATGGCCCTTGGGGCCTTAAAACTCTCGAGGATGAAGGCGATCGTCACCAAACTGGAATCGATCGAGGAGATCGCCGGGATCGATGTGCTCTGCTGCGATAAAACGGGCACTTTAACTCAAAACAGATTGACATTGGGTAAGCCTGTCGTCTTTGGAGACGATGATCTGCAGATGGCGATTCTCTACGGTGCCCTCGCTTCCAAAAAGAAAATCAGGACCCGATCGATCTGGCAATCATCCAAGGGCTCGCAGACCAACATATCTTAAGCACCTACACTCAGGAGAAGTTCATCCCTTTTGACCCGGTAAGAAAGAGGGCCGACGCCGTGGTCCGGGATGCTCAAGGAGAGACTTTTTACGTGACCAAGGGGGCTCCTCAGGTCATCATCGCCCTTTGCCATCTGGGACCCGCACTGGAAAAGCAGGTGAGTGGGGTTGTCGAGCAATTTGCGGCAAAAGGGCATCGCACTTTGGGAGTGGCCAGGTCCCAAAGATGGAAGAACCTGGCAGCTTCTCGGCCTGCTTCCCTTGTTTGACCCTCTCAGGGAAGATTCTGTGGAAACAATCGAGCGGGCGCAGGCGCATGGGATTAGGATCAAGATGCTCACGGGTGACAACATCGCCATCGCCAAAGAGATCGCCTCCCAGCTTCACATCGGAGACCATATCCGGTCCGCCGATGAACTGCTCCAGGGGCAAGCTGACTTCAATGGCGATGGCACTGCCAGGGAAATAGAAGAGAGCGATGGCTTTGCGCAAATTTTCCCCGAGCACAAATATGAAATTGTCAGGGCTTTGCAGAAACGAAAACACATCGTCGGGATGACGGGGGACGGGGTCAATGACTCTCCCGCCTTAAAACAGGCCGATGTGGGGATTGCCGTCAGTGGGGCCACGGATGCTGCCAGAGCCGCGGCCTCTTTGGTCCTGCTTGCCCCTGGACTGTCCGTCATCATCAAAGCGGTAGAAGAAGCCAGGCGCATTTTCGAAAGGATGAACAGCTACTCCATCTACCGCATTACCGAGACGATCCGGATCATGCTTTTCATGGTCGCCTGCATTCTCATCTTCAATTTTTATCCTGTCACGGCGGTGATGATCATATTGCTGGCCCTCCTCAATGATATTCCTATTCTGGCGATCGCCTACGACAACACTCCGCTGGACAGGAAGCCCGTTCAGTGGCAAATGAAAAGGATCCTGACCATCGCAACAGCCCTTGGCCTGGTGGGGGATCCTCTCCTCGTTTATTCTCTTGATGATCGCAAAAAACATCCTCGATTTGGAGCTTGCGCAGATCCAGACTTTTATTTTTCTCAAGCTCTCCGTCGCAGGACACCAGACCTTGTTTATTGCCCGTACCAAAAACGCCTTCTACGCAAAGCCCTATCCTTCTCCTCTTTTGTTGGGAGCCATTCTTGGTACACAGGTGCTTGCGGCTCTTTTTGTTGGATTGGGGATCTTTGTGACAGCGATCCCGTGGTCTTACATCGGCCTTATCTGGGCCTACACTCTCGTCTGGATGTTCATCGCCGACCGAGTCAAGATCCTCCTCTATCGGCACTTGGACTTTGCGAGCACCCACCACCAGAAGTTCCTCAAAACAATCAGGGGATCCTTGCATTTTCCTCAAAAAAAATGAGAAGAGAGGCGTCGTCGCCTCTATTCATCCTTCTTTGGAGCGGCTGGAGGCTTTTGCTCCAGTCCCATCGTCATTGCCGCATGCCTGCAAGGCCTCCCAGCTGCATCGTTTCGATGGCGGAGCTGGGCACGATGACGATCGTCGAGTTCTCTTTCAGGCCTTCATAAAGCATGTTCATGGCCCTTAAATGCAGGGCAACCGGGTTGTTGATGTAGGTTTTGGCGGCTTCGCCAAATTTTTCTGCGACCTGCCGCTCAGAATCTCCAAGGATAACGCGGGCTTGCCGCTCCCTTTCCGCCTGCGCCTGCATCGACATCGCATCTTCCAGGGCAGAGGGGATCAGGACATTCTTGACCTTCGACCAGATCAACGGATTCCCCAGACCCGTCCGCTCATCGATGATGACCCGCAGTTCATTGCTGATCTTGTTGCGCCCTTCCAGCATGTCGGAGAGCATCGTCTTGCCGATCACATCGCGTAGAGCCGTTTGCGATGCCCATCCAATGGCGCTCTCGTAATCGGCCACTTCCAGGGCAGCCTTTTGCGGATCGATCACTTTCCAAAAGAGCACGGCATCGACATCGACCGGAACAGTGTCTTTGGTTAGGGTCTTTTCCGCTTTGAATGAAGTAGCGATGACCCGGATATCGATCCAGAAGGGGATTGTATCGACGATGGGGATGATAAAAAAGAGCCCGGGTCCTCTCAGGGAATGAAAGTGGCCCAGCCTTAACACAACGGCCCTGTCCCATTGATTGGCAACATTAATGGAGGCCAAAACGATGCAGGCGAGGAAAACTGTAACGGCAAATAGAGAGTAGCTTTTGTAGCTCTCAGCCGCCGTGAAGATGCTATACGCCAGCGCCGCCATGGAAGAGAACAAGGAAGAAAATTAATGCAGGGAAAGAGCTTTTGTTTCTCATTATCATTCCATCCGTGTTGTGGCTTGAGACCCGCGCGGGGCATGAAATCAGGTATCCTCAAAAAAAGGTTTCCAATCAACACAATTTTGAGTGGTTGGTCAAAATGAAAAAAAGTGATTAATCGACAATTTCTCAGGACATATACCTTGGCAATGAGGGCTCTATTCGCATGAAGTCTTTTTTGCCAGTATTACTTCTTCTGTCGGGATGCATGGTCGGCCGGAAGTACCACCCGCCTGAAATGGCCATGCCCGTAGAATTTGAAGAGGGCAAAGAGGTGAGCGGGACGATGAGGACCTCTCGAGGTGGTGGAAGCAGTTCAACGATCCCGTGTTGGATGGGTTGATCGCGGAAGCCCTCCATGCAAACTACGACATGCGCATCGTCCTTGAAAAGATCGAGCAGACACGGGCCCAGTTCCGGATCGAAAGGAGCCATCTTTGGCCTGAAATCGATCTTAAATGCGACAGCGACCCGCACGCGGATCAGCCAGAAACTTCTCTCCGCCCGCGAACCCCACCGTGGGCGAAGCAGTGCGCCGCTGCCGGGACGAGCATCTTCCCGAATTCCTCAACATGTTCCAGGTGGGTTTCGATGCGATCTGGGAGTTGGATATTTTTGGCAAATTCCGCCATGGAAGAAATGCGGCCCACTACACATGGGAGGCGACGAAAGAGGATTTCCAGAGGTCATGATTTCGATGGTGAGCGAGGTGGCCGTCAATTACATGAATATCCGCGCTCTACAGCAGAAAATCGACTTGCCAAAAAGAAGATCCGGGCCGATGAAGAAGAGCTTGAGATCGTGAGCCTCTTTTTCAGATCGGGCTGGACAATGAATTGCAGATTAGGACTCTGTTTCCACGCTCGAGATCGGACGGGCAGCCCTTCCGGGTTCTTAAGACTTCTTTAAGCAGACGGTCTATGCGCTTGCCGTATCTTCTCGGCGAGAGCCGGAAGGGCTCATCGAAGTATTTAAGGAGGTCGTGCCGATACCCTCAGGAAGTGAAAGAGTGCCGGTCGGCCTTCCCTCCGATCTTCTGCGCCGCAGGCCCGATGTGAGAGCGCTGAGCGACAGCTCGCCGCCGCAACGGAGCAAGTCGGGCGGCCGTCGCAGATTTTCCCCCATTTTTCACTTACTGGCATCAATTTGGGCGGAGGCGAACAGGCTGGGATCTTCGGCGGCTATGAGAGCAGCAAGGCCAAGCATTTCTCGGAGGCCAGCCGCCCGTTCAGCGTGGGGATCGGCATCAATTGGGACCTCCTCGATTTTGGAAAGGTGAGGGGGAGGGTCGACGTTAGAAGTCCCTTGCAAAGGCAGGCCCTTTTGACCTACGAGCAAACGGTGATCACTTCGCTTAAAGATGTAGAGAGTGCGCTGGCTGCCTATTTCGAAGCAGCAGGATCGGAAGGTATCGCTTATGCAAAAGGTGGATGCGGTTGCGGACGGTGGAGATTATGGAGGGGCTGCACCGGGTCGGGCTCATGAACCAGATCCAGGTGCTTGAGGCGCGCAAAGAGCTGATTGATTCAGAGAGTCAGCTTGTCGAGAGCGAGCAGTCTCTGGCGGGAGACCTCGTTGGCATCTATAAAGCGATCGGAGGGAAATGGGGTCATCCTTCAACGCAGCCTGCGGAAGAAGAGGGCGGCAATCGAGAGCGTGCCGATCGCGATGAGGGCCATGGGCCATACGTTGGCGAGCACAATATCGGCTGGCAGCGCCTTCGAGGAAAATCCCCTTTGTATTGACCAGCATATAGCGCATGGGAAGGAAGTAGGTGACGGGCTGGAGCCAGGCGGGCATGTTTTCAATCGGCGTGGCGAACCCCGAGAGCAGAGACGGAGGGGACCATGAAGGCAAAGGTGCCGAGCATCGCCTGTTGCTGCGTGTAGCAGAGGGAGGAGATGAACAGCCCGACGCCGCTGATGGCGCAGACGAAAATGAACTGGGAAAGGAAAAACAGCAGCAGCGACCCCGTGAAGGGGACATCGTAGGTGAGGATGCCGACCCCCATCAAAAATGAGCCCTCGAGCATACCCACGAGGATGCCGGGGATCGTCTTGCCGATCAGCATCTCCCGTGTCGTCAAGGGAGAGACGAGCAGCTGATCGAAGGTTCCCAGCTCCCTTTCCCGCGCAATCGACTGGGTCGTGGCGACAAGGCAGGTGAGCATCGTCAGCGTGCAGACGAGAGAGGGGATATTAAACCAGGTATAGATGGCATTGGGATTGAACCAGAATCTTGGCACGAGCTCCACATTCTGCTGGGGGATCTCCGCCTTCGCAGTGAAATCCTGGTTGAACTGCTCGACGATGCTGGCCGTATAGCCGGAGAGGATTTGCGCGGTGTTGGATTTCCTTCCGTCCAGGATAAGTTGGACCTTGGCGGGGAGGTCTTCGTCCAGCCTGCGGGAAAAATCCTGGTCGATCGAAAGAACCATCACCCCTTTTTCATTGTCCATGAAAGGACCCACTTCCTCGACGCTGTTCAGGTAGAAGATTTTGCTGAAGAAGGGGGTGCCGTGGAACCTTTGCACGAGTTCAAACGCCTCTTCTCCGCTGTCGCGGTTGAGGATGCCGATCGGGACATCTTTCACATCCAACGTGGCAGCCGACGCAAAGACCAGGATTTGGATAAAGGGGGGAGCCAGGATCGAGAAGCGGCTTGTGGGATCCCGCAGGATAGAGAGTAGCTCTTTCCAGACCAGGGCAAAGATGCGTTTTAACACAGATTACTCCAGGCGTTTGACGGTAAGGTGCTTGATGATGCGGAAAAAGAGAAATCCCAGGAGGAGCAACGGCACGGTATTCCAAAGGATCAAAGGCCAGACGTTGCCGACGAGGAAGAGGGTCTGCAGGCATTTGACAAAGTAGCGGGGGGCGATGAGATAGGTCAGAGACTGGATCCAGGGGGGCATGCTGAAGATCTCAAAGAGGAATCCCGAAAGGATAAAGGCGGGCAAAAATCCCGTGACGGAGGCAATCTGGTAGGCGATCGCCTGGCTTTTGGTCACCGTTGAGATCAGGATACCCAGCCCTAGGGCGCTATACAGAAACGCTGCGGAAACGAGGGCTACCACCCAAAGTGAGCCCCTGAAAGGGATGCCGAAGCCGCAGACGGAAAAGACGACGCAGATCCCCATCGAGAGCATCCCTAAAAGAAAATAGGGGATGACTTTGCCGTTGATGATCTCGGCGCGACTCACCGGGGTCGAGATGAGGGCTTCCATCGTGCCCCTCTCCCATTCCCTTGAAATGACAAGGGCGGTCAGCAGGGTCCCGATCAGCGTCATGGTGATCGCCAGCGACCCCGACAGAAGGAAGTAGCTACTCTCGAGTGTTCGTTGTACCACATCCGCGGCTCGATCTCAATCCGGGGAAGCCCCTTCAGATCTTTGCTGACCTCCTCCTGCTCCAGCCAGTTGGCAACGGTGGCCTGAACGTAATACTGGAAAAAGTTGGCCGTGTTGGTCTCGCTTCCGTCGGCAATCGCTTGAATGGGGGCGGTCATGTCGGGACGATTGCGAAATTCGGAAAAGTAGGAGGGGATGACCACAAAACCCCGGATGCTCCCCCGTTCGATGTCGGGGATCAGTTCCCTCCTGTCGCGCGTGATTTTCACATCGAAGTAGCGGGAATTGGTAAACGACTCCGCAAGAGATTGCGCGTCGGGGGCGGTATCCTCCATGACGAGGCCGATCTTCAGCCGGTCCATGTCCAAGGAGACCCCATACCCAAATAAAAAAAGGATCAAAAGAGGGAGGATGATGCTGATGATAAGCGTGCTGGGATCGCGCACGATCTGATACCCCTCTTTGATCACCAGGGCTCTTATTCGGCGGAGCTTGCCTTTTTCTTTATCAGCCATCAGTTTACTTCTCATAGTTTTCAATCAAATGGACAAACGCATCTTCCAACGTCGGGCTCACGTTCTGCGCCGTCCTGGCGCTCTCTTTCAGAGCGTCCGGCGTGTCGATATGAATCACCTTTCCCCGGTAGATCAGGGCGATCCTGTCGCAATACTCCGCCTCTTCCATAAAGTGGGTGGTGACCATCACGGTCACCCCTTTTTCGACAAGTCCGTTGATATGGTTCCAAAATTCCCTGCGCGTGATCGGATCGACCCCCGACGTCGGTTCATCCAGAAAGATCACCAGAGGATCGTGCATATTTGCGCAGGCAAGCGAGAGACGCTGTTTGTACCCCAGCGGCAGGTTCCGCAGAAACTGTCTCCAGAAAATCCTGAAGGGAGAAAATTTTGATCATCTCCTCCATCGCCTCTGTTTTTTTTCCATCTGTGAGATTGTAGATGCCGGCAAAGAAGGAGAGGTTCTCTTTGACGCTTAAACTGCCGTAGAGGGAGAACTTTTGGGCCATGTAGCCGATCTGCAACCTGGCCTTTCCGGGAGAGACGGCCAGGTCGACGTCGTTCACGTGCGCCTTTCCATCGTGTCGGCCGGAGGAGCCCGCAGAGCATTTTAAAGGTCGTGGTTTGCCTGCCCCGTTGGGCCCCAGCAGGCCGAAGATCTCCCCTTTTCTGATTTTGAACGAGATGTTATCCGCCGCAGTGAAGTCCCCGAATTTTTTCGTCAACTCCTCCGCCTCGACAGGGATCTCCGATCTCTTCCATGACAGGGGAGCGTGCATCGGCAAGCTCAGAACGGCCGCCGGGACCCCCTCCCAGGATGTCGATGAAAGCATCTTCAAATCTCGGCTCCTGCTCCCTGATCTGAAAATCTCCCAGGTCGCCTGCGAAAGAGGGGATCCCCTTCTCCCTGGTGACGATGCGCAGATCGCTCCCCTGGATCACTCCATCGATCACATTCTTCTGGTTCAGGAGCTGGAAAAGAAGTTTGCGCCGGCTTCCCTGGATGTTTGTAATCCTGAAAACCCGGCCCCGGACCCGCTCCGTCAGTTGTCTGGGAGGGCCGCTGTAGAGCAGCTTCCCTTCACTTAGCAAAAGCGCGGTGTGGCAATTTTCCACCTCATTTAAATAGGCTGTGCTCCACAGCACTGAAATCCCCTCGTCCACAAGAGAGAGGACCATCTGCCAAAGCTGGCGCCGCGAGATCGGATCGACTCCGACGCTCGGCTCGTCCAGAAGAAGCAGCTGCGGCTTTTTGACAAGCGCGCACGCAAGGCCCAGCTTCTGTTTCATCCCGCCGGACAAGTCCCCCGCTAAACGCGCTGTAAAGGAGCTTAAGTCGGTAAATTTCAGAAGCTTTTCAAACGTCTGCGCCCTTTCTTCCCCCACAACACCGCGCAGGTCGGCATAGAGGACAAGGTTTTGCATCACTGTCAGATCTTCATAGAGGCCAAACTTTTGGGGCATATAGCCCGTGAGAGAGCGGATCGCTTCCGGATCTTTGGCCGTATCTAGCCTGCTACTGTGATATTACCCTTGCGTCGGCAGAAGCAGCCCCGCGATCAGACGGATCAGCGTCGTCTTCCCCGCGCCATCCGGCCCGGCGAGGCCGACGATCTGCCCTCTTGGGATGCTGACATCCGACCCATCGATCGCCGGAGAGGCGCCCGGGGTAAACAGCTTACAGAGATTTTGAATTGTGACAAGCGGCTCACTCACTTTTTTTCCCGCGTTCCACATGCAGCTTTACAGTCACCGGCATCCCCTGTTTTAAAAAGTGGTCGGGATTGTCCGCATAGATCCGCAAGCGGTACACAAGGTCGGTGCGCAATTTCTTTGTCTCGACAGTCTTGGGGGTGAATTCAGCGACAGGGGAGATAAAGCCGATCTGTCCCGTGTAGGACTGGCCGCTGTCTGTATAAATGACTGCCTTCATCCCATAGGAGATCAATCCCAGCTCCGGTTCATCCACATAGGCGCGGATCCACACCGGAGAACAAACGGAAAGCGTATAGACCGGGTCGGTGGGATTGACGACGGTGCCGGGCTCCCGGATGCGCGTCAGGATGACTCCATCGGTCGGAGCATGCACCTCTGTATACTGCATGTTATCGATCGCGATATTCAATGCCGCCTCAGCAGCATTTAAATTCGCCAGAAGTTCGTAGCTCGAGGCATGGGCGTTGTCGACATCTTCTTTGGAAACTCCCCCAAAATCTACCGCCCGCTGCCGCCTCCCCAACACAATGTTGGCATTCTCCAGGCTGGTCCTCACCGATGCGGCATTCGCTCTTGCCACCTCGATTTGGCTGTCGTAGGGCGATTTGTCCAACACTGCCATCAGAGCGCCTTTGGGAACAAAATCCCCCTCTTCGAAATAGAGCTCCGCCACCTTTCCCGCCACCCGGAAGCCGATGTCGACCTGCCTCACGTCGACATTGCCGAACAACACGAGTTCATTTGGATTCTCCTTCTCACGAAAGAGAAAATAAAGCATCAGTGAAATTGCAATTAATGACGCAATAACAGATGCAATAATTATTAATCGTTTCATAATTTATTACATATGCGAAAAGGAGAAAATAGGCAATGATAAAATAATTGATAAGCGGGCAATAATGAGGAAAGCAGCTTGAAAAATAAAGGTGTTGCGCGGATGGAAGAACTGGATTGGTTAACAGCAGCTTTCCATCGGTGCCTGAAATTACTTTGTTTTTTTTATCCTGCAAATCCGTTTAATCCTGCCTATCCGTGTAATGGGTTTAGCATGCAAGCCCTCCAGCAATTTACACGGATAGGCAGGATTAAACGGATTTGCAGGATAGAAGAATTCGTGCGGTACTTGTAGATGTCTCAGGGTGCCAGACCGATATGGGGCTCAGTGTTAAAACTCAAACATTTACGTAACAAAACCCTAACAGCTGATCTTTACCCATAAATCAAAACCTAAAGGCTGAATGAGTTCTTATTCAACGCAGAGGCGCCGAGCCGCGAAGGCGCAAAGGGAAATTCCGAAGCGCATCTATGAAAACAGATCATTTTCCCCATCCGATTATTTCTTTGGTTTTCATAAATGCGCCTCGGAATTTCCTTTGATTTTTGGGAGAAGGTCAAGAGCCTCCTCGTAAATGCTTTCAAGAAGATCGGGGCCACCTAGTACACCGTTTCAAAAGTTTTTGGAATAATTTGACCCATCTTTTACCGCAGCTCGCACTCTCGAAAAACCTGTCTACATTCTCATGTATGCCTGGTTTTTCGAGAGCGCAATCTGCGCTAAAATCTGGGCGCAAATTATTGCAAAAACTTTTGAAACGGTGTACTAGTACATGACGATTAAAGTTTTTGCTTAAATTGCTGGGTACAGCTTTCTTAACTTAATCCTGGCATTTTCGGTTCTAAAGCGCCAATCACATTTCACTATTGCAGCGTTTCTATCCTTTTCCCAAGCGCCAATTTCCTCCACTAATTCTTCCACGCTTCCGATTCTTCTATTTAGGCACTGCCTTGACAATGCACTAAATTCAATCTCTGCCATATTAAGCCAACTTCCATGCTTTGGAGTGTATTGTATGTCTAATTTTTCCGTAATTCTTCGAGCTTCTTCAGGAGAAAACCTCCCGTATAATGAAGCCGGTGTATGCGTGTTTAAATTGTCCATTACAATTGTGATTTTCTTCGCATCTGGGTAGAGCTCATCCACAATCATTTTCATGCATTCTGCCCAGTCTTTTTTAGTCCGTTGTTCTGTGACTTGCACATGTCTTTTTCCTGCAAAAGGCTCAAAAATCATGAACAGATTACTCACGCCGTTTCTCTTATATTCACTGTCGTAACGTACCGGCTGCCCTGGCTCCATGGGCAAACTGTCCATTACTTCTTGTATCTGCTGTTTGCTGCTCTCATCAAAACAAAGTAGGGGATATTCTGGATCCCATTCCCTCTTATAAATCTCTAAGACCGCTTCCATTCTCCAGACGAATTCTTCATTTGCTTTGGGAGGTATTTTCCATTCTTTTTTTTGCCAAGGCTTAAGTTCGTTTTTTTTAAAATCTGCCTCACGGCAAACTCAGAACAACCTTCAAGATCTGTCAACGTTACGACCCTTTCAGCAATCAGCTGCATTGTCCATCTTTCTCTCCCCGCAGGAGGAGTGCTGCATGCAATTGCAACCACCTGAGCCTCAATATCGCCATCAATTATTTTTGGTCTGCCACTTCTAGCCTTATCATGAATAACACCCAACCTTTGCTCTGAAAACCTTTCCCGCAACTTGGTTACGGTGTATTGATTGCAATGCAACTCACCGGCAATTTCCTGGTCTGGTTTGCGCCCCATTGTCTTGTTTATCATTAAAAGAATCTGCGCCCGCTTGACCTCTCGGGGAGACCAGTCTCCGGATTTTGTATTTTTAATCAGATGGTCTAGCTCCTCATTTGTAAGGACGATCTCGTACATTTGTTTTCTTCCCATTGCTCTTTCCCTTGTTAGAACAAAACAGAATAAACAAACCGGCAATTTAAGTAAAATATTTAATCGTCATGTACTAGGGTGCGAGGGGTCTCGATGGCTGCTCCAATGATTTTTCGTGTAAGTTCAGCTTCCATGGATCAAAAGCTATACATAAAAAATATTTTTGTGAAAGCTATTTGAGATTCTCTTTTCTTCCTTCCAAAAGTGAAAGTAAATTCCGAGGCGCACCTAAGAAAACAAAGGAAACAACCGGATAGGGAAAATGATCTGTTTTCATAGATGCGCCTCGGAATTTACCTTTGCGGCTCCGCGGCTCTGCGCCTCTGCGTTGAATAAAAACTCATTCAACGTTTAGGTATTGACTTATGGGTAAAGATCAGCCCTAACAGACTATGCAAATCACTCAGAATTATTTATTTCTTCGCAAATTGCCTGAATTGAAGTGCTCCGAATAACCGCCAACACGTTAAGGACTTTGGATACAAGCTTGGGAGCATCTTCAAATTCCGCAGTGATGGGCAAGGTTAATATAATCGGACGTCCTAAATCATCGGCCATGCCCTCATACACCAATAGATTCCCTATGTGATTTGGCTTTAAATGCCACTGGTTCAACTCAAGAAAGCGTTTGAGCGCTTCCAATGGAACAGGAGAAACTGCAGATTGCGATTCAGATCCGGTAGTAATCATGTCCAGAGAGGTTAACATGATAATAGAAAATTTTCCAGTTTTTTGCTCCAGAGCCCCAGTTATTCAGTTGAGGGAACCGCCCCTGGTCAGTTGGATAGATGCGATTCGGCCCTTATTCTGAGATATACCCAAACAACCTCGAAATTTGGTTTTTGAGCTGCGTGAAAGCTCCCCGCGGTTGAGCTCCCGCAAGTGGGTCCATATTAATAAACATAGGACCCACTTGCGGGAGCTCAACCCGCGGGCTTTGACGCGCTCAAAAACCAAATTTCGAGGTTGTTTGGGTATAAGGGCGCAGTATAACAAAAGAACTGTATTAAGGGATTTGAAAGTTTCTGATTTCCGTAAGAAGTGCATCGGATTTTTGTCTGTTGCCCACGTAAAAGAAAGCTACAAAGGAGGTGTAGAGATCATCCCATAATTTCTCCCCTGCACCATAGCGAGCCAATTTGGTATTGACTCTCTCTTCTTGAGGATGTTCGACCAGCTCTTTACCCCAAATGAGTTGCTGGGTTTTTGAAAAAGCCCAGGCTCCGACAAAGAAATACGAGCTGATGACACACGCTGGAACACCGAGGGATACTTTGAACGCTTCTCCCGCATAAATGCCAATGATACCAAATCTGCTGAGGAAGTTTTTTCCTTCCTGAGCAATCCATGCCCATCCCTTAAGAACATGTTCAGCAGTTTTAGAAACGACAAAGGGCACGGCTCCCAAAAGGGCTGCTCCTGTAGATTTTACCAGGAGTTCGACTCCCCCGATAACACGATTTTTTTCGGAGACTGGAAGTATTTCGTTGACCAGAAGATCGGGATGAGCTGCTTCTACCTGGCCAACAGCTGTCAAAACAGCAGGAGAGTGAGGGTGTGCTCTTAGCTGGTAGAATCCTGTATTTTCTCCATAAGTCGGAGGTGAGCCGAGGTTTTCCCAGATACGAAGCTTGACCTCGTTTTGTATGTGTGAAGGGAGCCAGGCATAATGTTTTAAGACCGATTCGGAAGATGCATCGGGATTTCTGACGTGGCCCAGGAATCCTCTAAATGCCTCCTCTTCGGAGGGCTCCCAATAGACTGGATGAAATTGGCCCTCTCCAAGATTGCCTTGATATTCATCTTGAAGTCTTTGGATTGTAGCATCTTCCGTTTCCTGCATGGATTGGATGCTCGATCTCCCCGCTGTGCTTTGCGCTCTTGGGGCTTGTGAAGGAATCTGGGTCATGGGTTGTACGGGATTATTTGCGATGCCGCTCGCTGATGTAATAGACATATAACCACCTAAAATTGTTTAGTAAAAATTTGTGACAATTATAGTCTGGCATGCAATTAAAAAACAGTTAAATTGTTTTTTAATTTAGGTAATAAAATATAAATCCCTCAGCAATCGATCGTCTGCCAGGATGTGATCCGGACCAGCTCTTTGGGGATTTCAAACAGGAACCGGGAAGGGTTGGTCGACGATTTCTTTGCCCATTTTTTTCCGTTTGCGGGCCATGCTCAGCGTCAGATATTTTTTTGCGCGCGTCATGGCGACGTACATCAGCCTGCGCTCTTCTTCCAGCCCTGTTTCCATGCAGGCTCTTTTCGTGGGGAATGATGTGGTCTTCCAGCCCGACGAGGTAAGCAGGCCGTGAACTCGAGCCCTTGGCGCTGTGGAAGGTCATCAGGTTGACCTTGTCTTCTTTCTGCTCTTTGTCGCGCTGGACTTGATCTTATCCTGATCGAGCGATGGTCGAAATAGAAAGTGGGTGAGGGAGATCTCTGCTCCGGCTGCCCGGTGGAGGCCTGCTCTTCTTCGTAAATGGCCACGAATCGATGCAATGGGCGACGTTCTCCCATTTGAAGTCGCGCATCTTTTCCGCTTTTGACATCATCGACGATCGCCTTTTTGTAATCGATCTCATCGATGAGCCAGGCAAAGGCGTCGTTGAAGGGGGCGCTTGCTGAACTTTTGCTGGGCGGTCTTGATGAGTTCGACAAAGGAGCGGATCCCAGCGAGCGCCTTGTCGGTGAGGTCGTTTTTTAGATCGGACGAGAGCGGAGAGGCGATCTCTTCCAAAATGTTCCAGAGGGGGATGCTCCTCTTGCGGTTGAACTGGGTGAGATGGTCGAGCGTGTTGATCGGAGATCCCGCGTCTGGGGACGATTGATGATGCGCAGCAGCGCTTCCTGATCGAGCGGGTTGGCGATGACGCGCAGGTAGGCGATCAGGTCCTTGATCTCGGCGCGCTCATAAAATTCCGTTCCTCCAAAGACCTCGTAAGGGAATTCCGCGGACCCAGCTTCCCTCTTTTTCCCAGACGGCCTGCATCAGGGCCAGTCTCAAAAGAGCGGGAAAGGATGTTCGAGCGGTAGAGGACCGCCATGTCTTTCCAGGGAACGTTTTTTTCTTTGCGCATCTTGATCATGCGCTGGACGACCGATTGCGCTTCTTCCAGTTCTGTGGGCGCGTGAAACAGAGTGAGCTGGTCTCCCTGCTTCGCCTGGCTCCAGAACTGCTTGTCGTGCCGTTGCGCATTGTTGGCAGATCACGGCGTTTGCAGCCCTGCAGAATAGTCGGCGTGGAGCGATAGTTCTGCTCCAGCTTGATCACCGTCTCCGATTCGAATTGCAGGATGTTTTTGATCTCCGCGCCCCGCCAGCCGTAAATCGATTGGTCGTCGTCTCCGACGACGCACAGGTTGTTGTGCTTGGCAGAGAGCAGCTTGGCCAGTCTGTATTGGACCGGGTTGGTGTCCTGGTATTCATCGATCATGATGTAGCGGTAGCGCTCCTGATAGCGCTCCAGCACTCTCAGGGTGCTGTTCGAAGAGCTCGACGGTCAAGCGAGAGCAGACTGTCGAAGTCGACAGCATTGTAGGCGCGCATGCAGGTCTTGAGCCGGCCGAAGAGATCGGAGTGAAAAGGAGTCGTTCCAATCCGCCTTGTCTTTGCCGGCCTCCTCGAACGACAGGCCCCGGCTCTTGGCGTAGGAGATTTTGCCGAACGTTTTTTCCATCGAAGGGAGTTCCCCTTCATGCTGCAGGAGATGGCGCGCGAGGTTTTGTCCCAATCTTCGCACATCTTTTTCATCGTAGAGAGAAAAGTTTGCCGTGTAGCCTAATCGGTGGATCTCTTTGCGCAGGATCTGCATGCAGAAGCTGTGGAAGGTGCTCAAGGTGACTTTCTTTGCGGTTTGTGTCCGACGATCTTGGAGACCCTCTCCCGCATTTCCTGCGCGGCCTTGTTCGTGAAGGTCAATCCCAGGATCGCCTCGGGGGGAACATCGAGATTTTTCAGCATGTGGGCCATGCGGTAGGCCAGCACGCTCGTCTTGCCGCTGCCGGCGCCGGCCAGGATCAGGACGCGCCCTTTCGCCGCGAGGACTGCTTTGCTCTGGTCAGGATTGAGGTGGGGAAATCGGAGGACATGTTTTTCCATGGGTGTAATAGGGATTATTCCTGAAAGGTGGCTCTCCGGTCAAGCCCCTATATCGAAATTGCAAGAAAATGCTTTTCGCGCCTTTATTCCCCATCTTTCAAGGCCGCTTCTTGGCCTCTTTACTTTGAGTGTCCTACGAAGCCACTTTGAAACTTGGGATATCTGCAAAATCACTGTCGAAATAGGTCCGGTCAAAGTTTCGACCTTTGTTTCAACAATGATGCCAAGGGAACCTGTTAGGAGATGCAGGGCTCTATTCATCCAGGTGTCTGTGTGCTGTGGAACATTGTTCTGACTTGTAGAACTTATAGACATAATGGCTTCCTTAAAAGTTCAGAGCGGTAAGGATCTTGGCGAGCAGGGAGCGCAGTTCGAGCGAGGATTCCCTCTTTGGTGAGGTCGGCGCTCTACTGGCGGGGAGAGACATTGATCTCCAGGTCATCTGGGAAGAAAGGAGCAGAGCTCCCGAAATGCCTCTCGGACAATCCGTTTGAAACGGTTGCGGTCGTGGGCCTTGCCGAATTTTTTGGACACCGTGATCCCCAACTTTGGGGAATGCAGCGGCCTTGCCGAATGTCGACGGCGATCCACTCTCCGAAAAGACGGCTGGAGTTTCTTTGAAGAAATTTATAGTGGGAGCTGGTCAGATGCGCGCGCGACTTTAGGGAAATTTCCTGGTCTTGAGCGCGATCGGAGATTGGCACTCCCGGAAGCCGCTGAAAATGAAGCTTCATGCGACTCGGGAGCGTCTATGGGAAGGAATGGTGCTGCGGCCGAAAGGTGCCATTTATGCGGTGGTCAGTTTTTTACGGCCGGAGGGGCGGCGGCGGTTGACGATCTTGCGGCCGTCTTTGGTTTTCATTCTTTTGCGGAATCCGCAGGCTTTCTGGCGCTTGTTCTTGCTGGGCTGGTAGGTGCGTTTCATGTTTGTTTCCTTGGAGAATATTTTTGTCGGCGCCACTATAGCCGATCGACTTAAAATTCCTCAAGGATTAAAGAACGTCCGAATTTAAATTAATTTTTAACTATAATGAACGTTATGGAGAAACCTTGCCAGGAAATCGGGGGATTGCGTATAAAGTTGGCTAACTTTAATTTTCTTTCCTAAGGTAAATCATGAAAGTCAGAGCTTCGATCAAAGCTGATCCTTCTAAAGGGGACAAAATTGTGCGCCGAAAAGGCCGCATTTATGTGATCAATAAAACGGACCCAAACCGCAAGCAGAGACAAAAAGGTCCTGCTCGTAAAAAGTAGCGAGATAAGAGGAATATGGCAACAAAAACCTGGATTGCAAAACAGAAAAAGCGCGAACGCCTCGTTCAACTCAAATGGGACAAGCGTCAGAGTCTGAAGAAAATCATTCTCGACATGAACAAGAGCGACGAAGAGCGCAACGCAGCGAAAATCGCACTGAACAAGATGTCCCGCAATTCTTCTCCTGTGCGCCTTCGCAGCCGCTGCCAACTCACTGGCCGTTCACGCGGTGTTTTGAAGAAGTTCAAGCTTTCCCGTCTCTGCTTCCGCGAGATGGCGAACAGCGGGCTGATTCCCGGCGTTGTGAAGTCGAGCTGGTAATCCACTGTTTACTTTCCAGACCATTCGGCCGTGATTTCCTCACGGCCTATTTTTTTGACCAAGTGCCCGCGTGCTTTATCGTTCCAATGAATAGGGAAAGGAAAAAAAGGGCCGGGCACCGGGCAAGGGAGCTACGCGGGATTCTGCTCGACTTTGATGACAGCTTTGAACCTTTCCCAGTCCTGCATCATTTCATTCCAGACGTAGGTTTCCTGTTCTTACCTTTCCTTCCTGCAAGGCTTGGCCCAGGGCATTTAGGCTCATGGGACCGAACTGTTTTTTCTCCTCATCGAGAAAGTACCAGAGTTTTTGCTGTGTTCGAGTGAGACAGGAAAAAGGGGAGGGAGGCTGGAGGCTGCCGGCTGGGCAGCACCAGCAGCGGGAGCGGTTTTTTTTGGGGAAGGATGAAAAGCACGATCAGAGCGAAGATGCCGAACAGGGCGCCGGCGACAAACCACGTTGTCGGGTTGCGGCCGCGCCGTTTTGCTTGGTAGCCGCAGCTCCAGGCAAGGAGCAGGCTAAGCAGGATGCTGAGAAAGATTTGCATAATTTCACCTCATCCCTCTATAGTAGTGGATCGTTTGGAAAAGTACAATTAGAGTCTGCTCATGAATTAAGTTTCAGTCGATTTTTGGGGCTTTTTGAGCCAATTTTCGATCAGGAGCGGGGGGTTATATCAGCTGTGTATATTACCCCCCGCTCCTGGATCGAAAATTGGCCAAAAATCCTCCAAAAAGCGATGGAACTTAATTCATGAGCGACTCCCAGATACTGAGGTAGTGGCTATGCATAACCCCCTGAAGCAAATCGATACGAAGGAGCTCGAGCTCCCCGAAACCGTGTTCATCCGCGACATTGAAAGTAAAGTTTTCCAGTCGATCGTCCTAAACGTCTTGAGCCAGATCGAAGGGGTTGAGCCGCTCGAAGGGAATTTTTTCCACAGCCTGCTTGGCGACAGTCTCGATGGGATCAAGGGGATCCATGTCGATCAGGACCAGAAAAGCCACTCAGTCAACGTGCGGATCGAGATCAACGTCGCCTACGGGATCGCCATTCCGGAAAAGGCGGAGGAGATCCAAAATAAAATTTTACTCGATGTCAGCCAGTTGACAAGCCTTCACGTCGGGAGCGTCCATGTCATCTTCAAGAACCTGATCTCTACCAAATCCAAGCCTGGGGTCGCGGATATCCTTGAGAAGAAGACGGCGGAACACAGGCCCTCTACAGCTGCGGCTGCGCAGTATAATGAAGTGTTCTAACGGGTTTAGGTTTATATGAAAGTCGGCAACCTTCTTTCTTCCGCGGCGCAGTTTGCCTTTGCTGTGCTTGTGATGCTCACCGGAGCCTTTTTTATCGGGCTTGGGTACGCGGAGCATTTGCGTATTCTGATCGCGCGTTTCATCGTGGAATCTCCCCTGCCTTTTTCGTTGGTGGGGTTTCTGATCTTTGGGAGCGGGATCCTTCTGATGCTGGGGTTTTACGCGATGAACCGCGGGGTCTACTTTACCGTGGCGATGGGAAAAAAAGGGGTGCTGGTCGATCCTTCTTTGGTCCGCGGGTACCTCAATGTGTTCTGGAAGGAGAAATTTCCCGGGCTCGACCTGGGGGTCGATGTCTCCGTGTCCAAAGAGCAGAAACTGGAGATCTTTGTAGAGATGCCGACCTTTCCGAAAAGGGACCTGGAAGGTTTTTTGGGGGAGGTGGAAGGGGAGCTTCAGTTGCTTCTGCGGTCAAAAATCGGCTACAAAAACCCCTTTCAGCTGTCTCTTCTTGTCAAATAACTCCGCAGCGCCTCCACATCTTTGCGGGTGATCCCTTTGACCCCAAGCAGCGCTTCGTCTGAGGCCTGGGAGATCTTTTCCACGCTGCCGAAGTGCTGGAGCAGGCGCGAGCGTTTGGTGGGACCGATGCCGGGGACTGTGTCGAGCGCGCTGGTCAGGGTGCGCTTTCCTCGTCGTTTCTCTATGAAAGCCGATCGCTTTGCGGTGGGCCTCGTCTCTTACCTTTTGCAGAAGGAAGAGGAGGCTGGAGCTGGGATTGAGGTGGATGGGGTCGTGGTTGTCCGGCAGGAAGACCCTTTCCGCTGTCATTCCTTTGTCGTGTGCTGCCCTCTTCTTTGGCGAGCGCGATGACGTCGACGGTGGCGATGTCGAGTTCTTTAAAGACGTCAAGGGCGACATTGAGCTGTCCTTTGCCTCCATCGACGATGATCAGGTCGGGCAGGTCGTCCGCTTCTTTGGCGCGGATGAGGTGGCGGGTGAGCACTTCGCGCATCGCGCTGTAGTCATCTCCTTGTGGATCCGCTTTTGATCTTGAAGAGGCGGGTGCGCTTTTTGTCTTTTTCTCCATCGGTGAAGGCGACGAGCGAGGCGACGGGATCGGTTCCTGAGATGTTGGAGGTGTCGAAGCATTCGATCCGTTTGGGATAGCGGTTGAGCTTGAGGGTCTCCTGGAGATCGAGGAGCATCTTTTCTTTGAGCTCCTGCTGGTCTTTTTCTTTGTCGAAGAGGGCTTTGGCATTTTGTTCGGCGATGCCGACAAGAGCGCGCTTTTCTCCTTTTTGGGGGTGCAGGATGAGCGATTTTTTTCTTGTGGGACTCGGAGAGGATCTCGGCGATGAGGCGGCGTCTTTGAGGGGACGGGGAGTGAGGATCTCTTCGGGAGGTCCCTCCTGGTGGCGGTAGTGCTGCAGGATGAAGGAGGCGAAGAGGTCTTCGTCCTCTTCGAGGATGTTGGTGAAGGGGTAGTGTTCCGAGCCGACGAGTTTTCCTTCGCGGAACAGGAGCTGGACGAGCATCACTTCCTCTCCTTCGCGGTAGAGGGCGAGGGCGTCGCTGTTTTTTCCGTTGACCTTCACGATGACCGTCTGGGAATGCGATCACATGTTCGATCTGGCGGATCGTTTGCAGGAGGGCGGCGGCCTTTTCATAATCGAGCTTCTGGAGGCTTTTTGCATCTCGGCGTAGAGCTCTTTGAGGATCTCTTTGTCCTGTCCTTTTAGAAATTTCATCGCGCCGTCGACGAAGGTGTCGTACTCTTCTTTTGTGCATTTGTCCACGCAGGGGGCGATGCACCGCTTGATCGCATAGAGCAGGCAGGGGCGGGTGCGCCGTTTGAGCTCTTCGTCGGAGCATTGTCTCAAGGGAAAGAGGCGGGTGAGGAGTTCGTAGGTCTGGCGGGCGGCATAGGCGCTCGTGTAGGGGCCGAAGTAGAGGCCGTCTTCTTTGGGGGTTCCTTTGTAGCGGATGAGGCGGATCATCGGCCAGGGGTGGCGATTGTTGATCATCAGGCTGACGAAGGTTTTGTCGTCTTTGAGGAAGGCGTTGAATTTGGGCTGGTGCTTTTTGATGAGGGTGTTTTCGAGGAGGAGCGCTTCTTTTTCTGAGGGGACGACGATCGTATCGATATGGACGATCTGCCGGATGAGGAAGGGGACCATCGGGCCGGCTGTCGCCGCTTGCGGCAAAATACTGCTTGATCCGGTTTTTGAGGTGCTTGGCTTTGCCGACATAGATCACCTTGTCGTGTGCATCTTTCATCAGATAGACGCCGGGCTGCGTGGGAAACTGGTCGAGGTGTTTGACGTCGAACATGTCAAGTGAGTTTGCCTTTCCATTCGATGATTTTTTTGAGGGCTTCGATCGGGGTCAGATGGTCGGGATCGACGTTTTTGAGTTCGGCGATGGCGTATGCTTTGCGTCTTCGCTTGGGCAGTAAAGAGCGAGAGCTGTTTTTCTTTGGGGGGCTTGTCGAGCTCGTCTGCCGGCTTCTTTCTCCAGTTCTGCGAGCATCTCTTCCGCGCGTTTGATCACGGCAGTGGGGAAGGCCGGCGAGCTTGGCGACGTGGATGCCGTAGCTTTTGTCGGTGCCGCCTTTGACGATCTTGCGCAGGAAGACAATGCCGCGCTCCGACTCGTGGACGGCGACGTTGTAAGTTGACGGCGCCTGTGATCTCGTTTTCCAGTTCGGTCAGTTCCCAATAATGGGTGGCAAAGAGGGTTTTGGCCTGTTTTCGGGTCTGGTGAGGAGATATTCGGCGACAGCCCAGGCGATCGAGATGCCGTCGTAGGTGCTCGTGCCGCGGCCGATCTCATCGAGAATGACAAGCGAGCGGTGAGGTGGCGTTGTGGAGGATGTTGGCGGTCTCGGTCATCTCGACCATGAAGGTCGATTGGCCGCGGGAGAGATCGTCGCTGGCGCCGATGCGGCTGAAGACTTTGTCGATGATGCCGATGTGCGCTCTTTTGGCGGGCACATAGGAGCCCATTTGCGCCAGGATGGCGATGAGCGCGACTTGGCGGATGAAGGTCGATTTGCCGGCCATATTCGGCCCGGTGATGAGATAGAGGCGCTGATCGTGCCGTTTAAAAAGACATCGTTGGGGATGAACGTTTCGCCGGCAGATCGACGCTTCGATGACGGGATGGCGTCCCTGCTCGACGTGGAAGATGTCGCTTTGATCGACGAGCGGGCGCACGTAAGTCGTACTTCTCTGCGCGTCATCGGCAAGGGAGAGGAGGCAGTCGATCTGCGGCGATCGGCTTGGGCGATCTTGCGCACAATGCCTGCGTATGCGGCAGCCTCTTTGCGCGAGCGCATGGAACAGTTCGTATTCCAGCGCGCCGATCTTTTCTTCGGCATGGAGCATTTTGTGTTCGAACTCTTTGAGCTCGGGCGTGATGAACCGCTCGGCATTGACGAGGGTTTGCCGTCGTTGAAAATGTCGGGAATTCTGTCGGCCTGTCCGCGGCTGACTTCGATGTAGTAGCCGAATGCTTTGGTGTAGCCGACTTTGAGGGTTTTGATCTGGGTCTCTTCTTTCAGCTGGACCTGGTAGCGCGGCGACCCACGCGTGGCTGTCCTTCTGCAGGGACTTGCAGTTCGTCGAGCTCGGCGATGGTAGCCGGTGCGGAAGATCCCTCCGTCGCTGATGCGTAAAGGAGGGGCGTCGACGAGGGCATTGTGCGGATTTTTTACGAGGATCGCGTGACGTCGGCGAGGTTTTCTCTGGCAGCGGACGAGAATTGCCGCGCTAAGGTGCAGAGAGGCTCGAGAGGGGAGCGATGTGCTCGAGGGAAAAGCGCAGTCCCGAGAGGTCGCGCGGAGAGGCGTAGCCCGTTTCGATCCGCATCATCAGTCGCTCGAGGTCGCGGATTTCGTTCAGATGCGGCGCCGAGCTCTGCGGGCTGTTTGCAAGGAATGCAAGAAGGCAGCGACGCCGTCTTGGCGGAGCTTGATCTCATCGAGGATCGAGCAGGGGATGGGCCAGCCATGTTTTGAGAAGGCGTCCGCCCATCGGCGTGACCGTTTGGTCGATGCGCGTGCAAGCAGGGTGTGCGTCTTTCTTGTCGTCGCTGAGCGACTCGAAGAGCTCGAGATGTTTTTGCGTCGAGCGGTCGAGGAGCATGTAGCGGTTGAAGTGCTCGTCGCGATCGATCTTGATGTGGTCGATCGCAAGGTTCAAATCTTCGTGGACGTAATGCAGGATGGCGCCTGAGGCGTTGATCGCGGCGATCATCCCTTTGAGCCCAAATCCATCGAGATTGTGGACGCGGAAATGGCGGAGCAGCACATCGCATGCATGGGCGTGGTCGAAATGCCAGTCTTCCTTGACGCTGAACGGAAGAAGCAAAGTTGGCTGTCAGCTCTTCAAGCGATGCTCGCTCGTGTTTCTTTTGCCATTTTTCCGGGATCAGGATTTCTTTGGGGCTCAGGCGGCACAGCTCGTCGATCAATTCTTTGAGGTCGTCAAACTCCATCGCCTTGAAATCGGCCGTGGTCAGATCGAGGATGCTTAAACCGTGCGATCTCTCCCACTTGGGCGATGCAGGCAAGGATAGTTGTTCGCCTTGTCGGACGAGCAGCGAAGAATTGACGACGGTCCCGGGAGTGACGACGCGGACGATCTCCCGTTTGACGAGTCCCTTTGACGAAGCGCGGGTCTTCCATCTGCTCGGCGATGGCGACCCGATATCCTTTAGCGACAAGCTTATCGATATATGCTTCGCTGGTGTGGAAGGGAACGCCCGCCATCGGGATCTCGTGCCTTTTGGTCAGGGTCAGGTCGAGCTCTTGGAAATGAGAATCGCGTCTTCGTAAAACGCCTCGTAAAAGTCCCCCAAGCGGAAAAACAGAATGGCATCCGGCGCGCTTTTTTTGCACGCGTGCCACTGGGCCATCATCGGGGAAATTTTAGGGTCGGTTTCTATTGTCATGATTATTTATATCGAATTATTATGGGTGAGTTGTAAACATTTCTGCTCGATATTTACCGCCAAAAGCTAAGCTGGTGTCCTCACCAGTCTTTCTCATAGATTAACCTCGGCCGACGTGCTGCTTCTGGCGGAAAAATCTCGTCGCATAAATATTTACCTCTCACCCAAACTCGGTATACCTTTATTGGCCCAGCCATTTCTTCCACCAGTTCTTTGGAGGGTCGCCGCACCCTTTTCCTGGGAGGCCTGCTGTTGAAAAAAGGAGGTCTGGGCAGAGACGGCTTCATTGAAAACGATTTGGCGACGGCGGGGTTGGCATCCGAGAGGGGCGGCGACGGTACTATTCTGCTCCTCTTCCGGGACGGCCAGGGCTTTGTGGATCTGGCTGCGGCAGCTTTGACACCAGAGGAGAAGGACTTTCAGGTCGTTGTCGAGGGTTTTCAGCTGTCGGTGATCTCTTCGGGCGAGCGCTGGTTTTTTTGGCTCTGCAGGCGGGAGGGGAGGCTCAAAGCGATTGGCTGAGCTCGAGCTTGAACTGGAAGGTCTTGATGAGCAGGGGGATCATCACTTTTTTGATCTGGTCGCGCAGTTGGCTTAAGGCGGGCTCTTTAAGGGAGCTGGTTTGGGAGAACTGACTGGATTTTTCTTCCAGAAAAGGGAGCATGTCTGAGGGTTCGGTGTCGTGGTCGTTCATGGCTTTACCTAAAGTCGGGTGTCGGCGTGTTGCTCTCAGTATAAATTTTTTCAAGCTAATCATGACACTCTTCCTCAAAAAAAGAAAGATGGAAGAGGGAATTGCAAACTCGCTTTGCGGGACAGGCTAGTGGTCCTTAACAAAAGTTATTGGTGTTATTTTTAGCGTGAAAGCTCCCGCGGTTGAGTTCCCGCAAGTGGGTCCTATGTTTCAAAATATGGACCCACTTGCGGGAACTCGAACCCGGGGCTTTGACGCAAAAATAACTGCAAAAACTTTTGTTATGACCACTAGATGATTTTTGCGCCGGTTCGGTTTCTCGCAAGTCGACATATCCAATCGGCCATAGGCGACTTGCGAGAAATCCGAATCCGGCGCAAAAAGCGCGGGCCTGCCCCGCAAATGGAGTTTTGCAATTTCCTCTTAAGAGGCATGGACGATTTGGGACGGAACGGTTATACTGATGAAGCAGGGGGTCCTCAATGGCGATGTTTACGAAAGAGAGTCTGGAACTTTTGCGGCAGAGGATCGACCTCCCCGAGGTGTTGTCCTCCCATCTGACGCTGCAGAGGTCGGGGTCGGCCTACAAGGCGCTCTGCCCCTTCCATGAGGAGAAGACCCCCTCGTTCATGGTGCAGAAAGGGGACACCCACTACCACTGCTTCGGCTGCGGGGCCCACGGCGATGCGATCTCGTTTCTAATGACCCATGTCAAAATGGGCTTTTCCGAGGCGGTCGAAAGTCTGGCCGAACGGTTTCAGGTGACCCTGGAAAGAAGTGAAGAGCCCCAAGGGGACAAAGGGCCCAGCAAGCCTCAGCTGAAACAGGCGCTCGAACAGGCATCCAACTTCTACCACTACCTCCTCCTCCACTCCGCAGACGGGCAAATCGCTCTCCACTACCTCTACGAGCGGGGCCTCGATCTCGACTTCATCAAACAGTTTCAGGTGGGATACGCCCCCCGCCAGAGCGACCTCCTGATGCGCTGCCTCAATGCCAACCATGTCGACGAACGGATCCAGGAGGCCTCGGGACTCGTCACCGTGACTCAGACCGGAAGGCGCCGGGACTTTTTCTCCGACCGGATCACCTTTCCCATCCGGGATGCGCTGGGAGCCGTGATCGGCTTTTCTGCGCGCAAATTTAAAGAGGAGACCTTTGGCGGCAAGTACATCAACACCCCCGAGACCCCCCTCTTTAAAAAATCGCGCGTCCTTTTCGGACTCAGTTACTCGCGCACACGGATCGCAAAGGAAGCCAAAGCGATCATCGTCGAAGGGCAGATCGACTGCCTTCGCCTGATCCACGCCGGCTTCAATTACGCCGTCGCCGGGCAGGGGACCGCCTTCGGAGAGGAGCACGTCAGGGAGCTCATCCAGCTGGGCGTCAAAAAAGTCTACCTTGCCCTCGATGGGGACCACGCCGGCCAGGAAGCCGCTGCAAAAATCGGAAATTTTTTCCAAAAACGGGGCGTCGACGTTCTGGTTGTCCCCCTGCCCGATGGCGCCGATCCCGACTCCCTGCTTACCGCGCGCGGCCCCGAGTCCTTTGCCCAGCTCCTTGAGTCGAGCAAAGACTACCTCACCTTCCTCTTCCACCACCTCTCGAAGGGATCGAACCTCTCCACCCCCTCGAAAAAAAATGAAGTGGTAGGTAGCATCGTCGAGCGGATCAAGTTATGGGAAATGCCCGTCATGATCCATGAGAGCCTCAAAAAACTCGCCGAGATCTCCCAGGTCCCCGAAGCCGCTTTAGGGATCGGCCAGATCTCCCTTCCCGACCTCTTCATTAAAAAGAGCTCCTCCCTGAAAATCCAGGAGATCGATCCCAACCGGATCCTCGAAGGGGATTTCATCCGCTGGCTGATCTTCGCCGCTCCCGAGTTTCCCGGGCTTAAGGGTGTTGCAAAGGCCAACATCACCAAAGAGCAACTCTGCATCCCCGGCGCAGCGCTTCTCTACGGCGCCTTCTTGGAGGCTTGCGAGCAAAACCGCCCCTGCGATCTTCTGACGCTGGGATCGTGCCTCGAGAGCGAAGAGGACCAGAAACTGCTCAGCGAGATCATGCAGCGCAAGATCAACATCTCTAGAGCCGAAGAGGGATTTAAGGAGACGGTGCGCAAGATCCTCATCCGAGACTGGATGGAGGCGAGGGAAGCGGTCCGCTCGCAACTCCAGAGCGGCACTGTAACTGATGAGGAAGCGCTCGAACTTGCCAAAAAGTTCGATGCCATTAAAAAACAGGTTCCCGAGGTCATCGTCCCGTGAAAGCTAAACATATGATCCTCTTTGACGACAAATGTTCCCTCTGTTGGCGATCCGTTAACAAGGTTCTCGCCTGGGACAAAAAAAAGCGGTTCCGCTTCACCCCCCTTCGGGATGAGCTCTCAAAGGCCGTCCTGAAAGAGCGGTGGAAGGAACTCAAAAACGCAAATACTCTCATTCTGATTGAGAACTACCTTTCCAAACAGCCCCGGATTTGGATACGCGGACGTGGCGTCATGCGGATCTTCTGGCTCCTGGGCGGAGGTTGGAAACTCCTCGGCTGGATCGCCTTCATCCCCTATGGCATCGATCCGCTCTACACATTCATCGCCAATCGCAGACACAGACTCTAAGAGTGATTAATTATGCAACATTCCTCCCCCACCACCAAAGAACTTATCCGCTTTTTGTGGAAATATATCAGCCTCCAGCGAGGCAGAATTTTACTGATGTTTTTCCTCTCCCTGGTATGGGTCCTCGATGCGGCCGTTATGCCCTACATTTTGGGAAGGATCATCGATGTCTTTACCGCCTACGATACTAACCGCGAAACCGTCTGGCCGGCACTCAAGTGGCTGATCGTCGCAGTGCTCTCCCTGTGGGTCATTGTCGAGGTTGGTTTCCGCACGCGCGATTTTTTGCGGGCAAAGGCCTTCCCCAAGTTGCAAGCGGATATCCGCATGGCGATGTTCGACCATGTCCAGCACCACTCCCCAAAATATTTTAACGAGCACTTCGCAGGGGCGCTTTCCAACAAGATCAGCGACATGACGACCGAGGCGACGGACCTCATTCAGAGCATGTTCGTCTTTTTACCCGCCTTCTTCACCTGCATGATTTCGATCTTCTTTTTTTTCGAGGTGAACTCACTCTTCGCGATCATTTTAAGCGTCTGGGTCCTCGTTCATTTTGGGATCTCCTTTTTCTTCTTGCCGAAATGCGTCTCCTACTCCCACATTCATGGCGAGGCGCGCAGCTCGCTTGCCGGAAAAGTCGTCGACAGCCTCACGAACAATTTCGCTGTCAACCTTTTCTCCCGTTTCAGATTTGAAAGACAGCGCATCGTACCCGACCAGGCCGATGAGATAGTAAAGAACGAACGGGCACAGCGCATTGTCGCCTGGATGTTCACGACGCTCTCTTTGAGTTATTTTGCCGGCTCCATCGTTTTATTTGGGTTCATGATTTCTTATTGGATGCAGGGAATAATTACAACGGGCGAGATCATCCAGATTTTCAATACGACATTTAACCTCACCATGATGATGTGGTTCACTACGGATATGCTCCCCAAGTTCTTTCAATCGCTCGGGATCGCCAGCCAGGCACTCACCGTGATGCAGGACCCCCAGGACATCCTCGACGCTCCCGCGTGCTGCCTCTTTGAAGGTTTCCCAGGGGGAGATCCAGTTTGACAACGTCACCTTCCGCTATGGAGAGAAGAAGCTTTTCCACAACAAGACCCTCCACATTAGCGGAGGGGAGAAAGTCGGCCTCGTCGGTTACTCCGGCGCCGGAAAGTCCACTTTTGTCAACCTGATCCTCCGCTTTTTCCCCCTGGAACAGGGAAGGATTCTGATCGATGGCCAGGATATCGCAGCCGTCACCCTCGACTCCCTGCGCAACCAGGTCGCCCTCATCCCCCAGGACCCCCTCCTCTTCCACCGCACCCTCGAACAAAACATCCAGTACGGAAGGGTCGATGCCACAAGGGAAGAGGTCATCCATGCCGCAAAACTTGCCCACTGCGACGAGTTCATCCGAAAATGCCCCGATGGGTACGCCACCCTCGTTGGCGAGCGGGGGACCAAGCTCTCCGGCGGCGAGCGGCAGCGGATCGCGATCGCCCGCGCCCTCCTCGCCGCGCCCCCGATCCTCATCCTCGACGAAGCGACCTCCGCCCTCGATTCGGTCACAGAAAAATACATCCAGGACAGCCTCGAGAAGCTGATGCAGGGACGGACCACCCTCGTCATCGCCCACCGCCTCTCAACGCTTGCCAAAATGGACCGGATCCTCGTCTTCGACCAGGGGCACGTCGTCGAGCAGGGTTCCCACCTCGAGCTCCTCGATAAAAACGGACACTATGCCAGAATGTGGCAGATGCAGGCCGGCGGCTTCCTGCCGGAACATGGGTAGGTTGTCATGGTTTGTTGTATAAATCGGTAAGTTAAACCACCGAGCACACCGAGAGCTCCGAGAAGAAAATCATTGTTTTCTCGGGTGTCCTCGGTGCTTGGTGGTAAAAAGGGTGTTGTACAAGAAGTCCGCTCAAGAGGGTTGCCCCAACTCTGCAGACACAAGGGAATTTATTAAGGAGGAACCAAATTGAGGAAGAGTTTCTGATGAAATGGGAAAAAATCTACTTAGAGTATACCCAAATTTGGGTATACTCTGGCAGATGCAGGCCGGCGGCTTCCTGCCGGAACATGGATGAAAATGCCAAAAATTACAGACTGTTTAAACACCTTGCAGCAGCTCGGAACCCCCGAGCGGGCCCTTGCCAACAGGCGCTACAACAAATCCCAGCGCGAACATTGGGGAGTCCCCGTCCCTGAAACCACCAAGGTGGCGCGCGCCTTTGCTAAAGACTTAAGCGACGCAGAACTGATCTCGTTTGCAAAGGCCCTTTGGGAAACCGACCTCTTCGACCCGATGATCTGCGCTCTTAAAATGCTCACCCTGCCAAGAGTTCGCCCTTCCCAAGCTCTCTGGGATACGGTCCTCGCCTTCCTCAGGCAGGTCGACGGATGGGCGCTCGAAGACCAGATGGCCCACGCCGCCTGGAAGTGTCTCCTCCACGACCCTTCCCCTCCTGGATGAGGTCGAAGAGTGGACAAAACACCCCGATTTCTGGATGCGCCGCGCCGCCCTCGTCTACACCCTTCCCTTTGCCAAACCCGGCCGCGATCCCGAGAGGATGCTCTCCTGGGCTTCCCTTTACGCCCCCGATCCCGAGTGGTTCATCCAAAAGGCGATAGGCTGGTGGCTGCGCGTGTTGGGCCAGCATAACCCTGAGCGTGTCGTTCAATTCTTAAATGCCCACTGGACCACACTCAAAGGCGTTGCGCGCAAAGAGGGCACGCGCAAGCTACTAACCCGGCATCCAATGTGAAATGGGAAACAGCTGTTAATTTACCTATTCGAGAGTGCCAATGAATTCGGGACCAAATTCAGGTTGAGTTTGAATGAGGTGCACAAAATAATTTAGACCCGAATGCAAGCACAGTTGATTCAGGAGCTCGCATTTAAGCGTTGCCAGTCTTAGCAATGTAGCTGGATCGATAGGGATGTGAGGGGATCTGTGAAAGGCAGGCTCTCCCCTGGGTAACAAAAAGGAGTGGCGATAGTTACCCTGAAAATATAAGCCGTTTTGCGGAGTTATTCCTTCCCTCAGTAAGTCTTGACGGCTGGAGATCCAGCTGAGTTCCAGGGATCCAATGATGTAGCAAAGAACTCCCAGGTATTCATGAAAATGATTCTCAGACCACTGGGGCCCATCGACTCCGCCTGCATAACGAGTATAGAGATTGTGCCAGATTCTTCCGCTCATGGGTAGAGAGTTTATCGATCTGCGAAGCTCTTGTATTTCCTCAGAGTGAATGTCTGGAAGGCCTGCATCTGGATTCGCTACGATTCCCACCAGGAAGCCTTTAATTACCTGTACACAGTTCTCCAATCGGGGCACATCGTCAAAGCCGAGCGCCTCTATATCCCTTGCATATTCGACTTCATCCACCATGAGGTCGTACTGTTCCAGCAACCATATTTTTTGGGCCAGGGTAGTCACGGCTCCATGCCCGGGGAATAAGGCGAGATCTTGCGCAATTTCCCTCTGGTGACGGAGTGCTCTATCTTTTTCCATTTCCAGGGCTCGATAATCCTGATCCAGTTTAAAATATTTACTATGGATTTCCAAAAAGTTCTCATGGAGTGCTATAAATTGCCGCGCTTCGCATAAAGATAGAAGCACAGCATCGTCATACACCACTATATTATGTTCCAGTAGTCTGGTATAACTCTCGGATGATCTTAATTTGTCCTTCAGCAATTCCACGGATAAATCTTCCAGTGGACATTGCCCCCAGAAGCGATGGAATTCTTCCAGATGGGGTAGAAACAACTGCAGAGCTTCATGCGCCTGCATTTGATCCTCGGGGCTCAATTGATTCACGAAGTAGGTGACACTGGGAATTACCTTTTCCCGTATATGCATAAGAAACTCGCGTATCTGCATACTTTGTTCAAAGACAGAGCGATAGTTTTCTTTGGCTATCCAGGCCAGGTGGATGGGAGATTCGGGATCTTCATAACGGGAGCCGCAGATTCTTCTGAACTCCTGGTTCTTCATCTCTGCCAGGCGGGGAAGTTGTAAAGGTGCCTCTTTCAGAAAATTCAGGTTGGTCATCTGACGGTAAGGCTTTCCCAGAACCCAGCAGGCCACCTTCCAGCATTTATCAGGATGAAAAGTTTTCAGGACCTGAAAGACGAAGGGCGACCCGGCCAGACGGGGATGCTTAGCCGCAAACAATTTCTTAAAATCCTCATTGTCAAGAGCTGCAGGGGCGGCCCTGTTGACCTGCAACAGGTTCAACTGAGATTGGATATCGCAACGGGATGCAATGGATTTATCAACAAATGGATCTTGAGGAATGGGGAATATTGTCATAATTATCCTTTTTTAGTTTCGTGATACTATTTTATTAAATATTAATATTAAATGAAAGTGTTAAGTCTGCCAGAATAATTAAAATAATAACTTCACAATGCCGAAATTAGGAGCTGCATGGAATTACAGGATTTAACCAGCTATAGCTAAGTGTGGTTTGAAATGTCGGCCTGGAATCCGGCTGTCCATTCCAATATCCATGGGATATAATTTCCACTTTATGGTAATTTTTTTATGAAGAGAAATATTGTCAGTTTTTAGGGATATGAAATTTTCAAGAGTTAAAATAGTCGCCTGTACCCCGAAGACCAATTATCGCATTTGGGTCCGTTTCGATGATGGCCTGGAAGGCGAAGTTGATTTAAGCGATTTGGTCGGTAAGGGGGTGTTTGAAGCCTGGAAATCCGTAGAATTCTTCAATCAAGTCTATGTTAACCCCAAAACGGATACTTTAACCTGGGGTGATGAAATGGATTTGGATCCCTCTGTTTTGAGAGAAAAAGTGTCGAAACAAGAAAAGAGGAAACAAAAATGAAAATGATCGGTCCTGATCCAAACTGCATCTATCCCATCAAAGGGGACACGAAGCTCGTCTTTCTGAAAAATTTCATCAAGGCTTCAAACATCACCGTTGGTGACTATACCTATTTTGACGACCGCAGGTATGGCCCGGACCGCTTTGAAGAGTACAATGTCCTGTACAATTACAACTTTTCAAAGGTCAAGCTCGTCATTGGAAAATTCTGCGCGATTGCAGCAGAAACCCGCTTCCTCATGACGGGCGATCACAAATTGGACGCCATCAGCACTTATCCCTTCCCGATCTTTCAGCAGGGATGGGAGGAGGCGTTTGATGTGTTTGATTTGCCTGTAAAAGGGGATATCATCGTCGGTAATGACGTGTGGTTTGGTTACGGCTGCCTGATCAGGAACGGTGTCACAATTGGAGATGGCGCCATTATTGCCGCGGGGGCTGTGGTCATTAAAGATGTTCCCGCTTACTCGATTGTAGCCGGCAATCCCGCGCAAGTGGTCAAGATGCGCTTCGATGACAACACTATCCGGCGCCTTCTTCAGATTGCATGGTGGGATTGGGAGATAGAAAAGATCACCCGCCATTTAAAGCTCATCTGCAGCCTCGATGTCGATGCTCTGGAGGCTATGGCCCGAGCTTAGTTAGGGACCGTAAGAAAGTAACTTTCACAGTTCTCGAGGGAAAAATCGATAACTATAAAAGTTACTTTCTTACGATCCCTTAGATACCCATTGCATCAAACGCGTAGGTAAATATATAGTTGCTGCCTTTTCAATAAGGAGCCTCATTTATGTTAGCATCTCTTGTCAATTCTGCCCGTAATATCGGCGATTACGCTTATTATCTCGCTTATGGCCATGAACTGAGTGGCACCCCGGCAAATCTTAAATGGGCCCTTCAACAAGCCCCGCAGGATGTGCTCAAATACAGTTTTAAGGAACAATTTCACACCTATTCCATTCTGGAATATGCGGTAAAATGCGGGGATGCAGCCGCAGTTAAGGCTCTTTTTCAGCTCGGGGCGGAAGCAAGGTTTTCTGAAGCTAGCTGGTGTATGGGTAACATTGTGCATTTTTACATCGAAGATCTTGAGGAAGAAAAAGCTCCAAATCTTGATGTCTTGAATCTTCTTCTTGATGAGCTCTTTAAAGAGGATATTAATGATGAATCGGGTGGAAATTTTCAAACCGCATTAGAATATGCCCTGAAAGAGATGTCCGATTATAGAAGTATGCATTGGGGTGTCATTATAACCCTGCTTGATAGAGGCGTTCGCATCACATCGGAAAATGGTTCCACCCCTTCTCAAGTTCTGCAAGCCACCTCCAACTGGAAGTCAGAGGGTTGTTCTCCCCTGGATATTCAAAGGGACGTCAAACTCCTCCGCCATCTTGTTGTGTGTCGTGCCCTGGAAAAAAAATACTACCCGGATACTCAATCAGGATTAACATTAGAGGAGTTCAAGGTTCTTATACCCGGTTGTATCGCTCTATTTAATCAGGGTGCTATTTCTATGATGTCTGTCCCTTTCACTGCGGATGTGGTTAGAAGCCTTTCTGGTATGTCCAAAAAAGTCGATGCCATAGATGAGAAAGATTCTATTACACAAGAACAACTGGAGGAATATGAAAGGGCAGCTCAAACGTTTCAAGATGATTTTTTCCGTAACATATCTGCCGATTACAAGAAGTTTGAAGTGGTGGCAGTCTATCACTGGTACTTTACAAATCTGGTAAAATCTGGGGAGTTTAAAGATTGTTTCGAGAAATCGGCATTAAAATCCGTTGTGTCTGCGTTGCAGTGTTCAAACATGAAGGATTCTTTGTATTTAATGTCCCAATTTAAACAAATGGGGCTGCTGCCTCCAGAGCTGGATTGGTGAAACCGGGGAACGGAGTTCCCCGACCATTCCAATGCTTATCTCTTTTTGCGGTAGATGTAGAGGGTGCCGGCTCCTACTGCGCAAAGGATCACGCCGCCGAGCATGGCTAACATGATCGGAGCATCGTAGCCGCTGATCTTGTTCTGCAGGGCGCCGGTGATCTCTGTGTTGACGGGGTTGTCTGAGAAAAGACCTGAGCTTTTGCTGACGGACTGCTTGGCTTCCGTAACGCGGCTGCGCGCGTAGAGCGCGAGCAAAAGGACAATGATGCCGATGACAATAAGGACGATAGCTGCAATGCGCTTCGTTTTCATAATGACCTCCTGGGACATATTTATCTTTTATGTAATAAAAAATATTTATGTTGTAAAGGCGAAATCTTTATCCTTCATCAAATTAGTTAGGAACCGGGTGGCGTTCTGGCAGGAGATCTTGAGGAGCTGCTCTTCTTTTAGCCCCAGTTTTTGGGAGAGGAGCCCGAGGAGGCCGGGGTAGGCGGAGGCGTCGGAGAGGCCGGGGTAGTAGGCCTCGGTTCGTTGGTACTTTTGCAGGAGGTTGGGGGCATCGGCATCGCAGAAAAAGTCGGCGCCGAAGGCAAGGGTGTTTTCTGCTCTGAGGCTGAGAGCGTATTCGACGTGGCGGAGGATGGCCGAGGGGTCGGTGGGGTGGATGAAGGAGGAGAAGAAATTCAGGCCGATGAGGCCGCCCCGGCGGATGATCTCGCGGGCGATATCCTCAGGGAGGTTGCGGGGGAAATCGGAAATGGCGCGGAAGTTGGAGTGGCTGGCAAGGACAGGAAGGTCGAGGGCGTTTTTGTCGATGTAGTTGAAGAGGTCGTGGGCGAGGTGGTCGGAGGTGTGGCTGAAATCGAGGGCGATCCTTTTGCCGCTCATCCAGTCGAGGAGGCGTTTGCCGTCTTCTTTGAGGCCAATCGAGGTGCGGTTGCCTCCTCCGAAGCGGTTCTCTGTATCCCAGGTGAGGCTGATGTAGAATACGGGACCGAGGGCGCGGATATACCCTTCCAGGCGCTCAAGGGATTGATCGAGGGGTTCTGTCTCGGAAGCAAAGCTGGAGGCGCTCTCAAAGGCGGGGAGGAGCTGGACGAGGGGGGATTGGGAGCTGATGGGAAGTTGCAGGCGGGAGAATTGGGTGGGATAGTCGGTGAGGAGTTTGAGAAAATGGTCAACGTCGCTGCGCCCCTTTTCGATCGATCCGTTGCCGGTGGGGGCGTAGATGGCCAGGGTCTGCAGTTTGACATGGCCGCTCTTTAGCTGGGGGTAGGAGCAGCGGGAGAGGGGATCGCTTGGGGATCGCCCTGGCTTTTCACTGAGAAAGGAGAGGAGGTCGCAGTGAAGGTCGATGACGGGGATTTCTGCTTTCTTCATGGGGCCTCCATTTATTTAATTACAGTTCCTGGATCTTGCTGAAGTCGAGCAGTTCCTGGAAGTAGCCAAAGACTTTCTGCAGCAGCGCGATCCTGTTATCCCGGAGCCCGGGGTCGTCGGCGAGGATCTTGACCTTGTCGAAGAGGTGGGCCAGGGGAGGCTGCAGTTTGGCGATCATGCGGAACGCCTCGAGGTATTTTTTCTCGCCGAGGGTTTCCTTCCAGGCTTTGTGCAGAGTGTCGAGGGCGCGCACCGAGCTCTTTTTCGGCAGGTTCGGTCGCAAGGGCGGGGTTGAAGGAGGCTGTCGCCGGTTTTTCGAGCTGTCCCTTTGCTCTTTTGTAGACTTCGTAGAGTTTGGCAAATTCTGAGCCGGAAGCGCGGAAGGCGTGGAGGGCTTGCTGTTTTGCAGAACTGGTCGTACGGGTCGATGCAGAGTCCTTGCAGGGAGGCATCGATCTCATCTTTTTTAAAGCCGTAATCCTCAAAGACCGATTTGGCGCGCGCTGTGATGAAGGCGAGGATTTCCTGGACGATGGTTGCGATGAGCACGGGTTGGCCTTTAGTTTGGGGAAGGCCGGGCACGCCTCTTCGAGCACTCTTTTCAGGTCGATGCTTTCCTTTGTTCGATGAGGATTTTGAGCATGCCGATCGACTGGCGGCGCAGGGCGTAGGGGTCGCTCGAAGAGGAGGGTTTGAGTCCGACGCTGTAGCAGCCGATCAGGTTGTCGAGCTTGTCGGCCAGGCTGAGTAGCGATTCCGTCGCCGGTTTGGGGAAGGGGAGCGTTTTCTGCGCGGGGCATCCACTGCTCTTCGATCGCTTCGGCGACTTCTTTGTCTTCCTTTTGCGCCAGGGCGTAGTATTTGCCGATCGGTGCCCTGGAGTTCGGGGAACTCTCCGACGAGGGCGGAAGCGAGGTCGGCTTTGCAGAGCAGGGCGGCACGTGCGACTTTTTTCTGGTCGGCGAGGTGGAGGTGTGCAGTTCAGCGTTGCGGCAATCGGAGCGATGCGCTCGACTTTGTCGAGCATCGTGCCGAGCTCTTTCTGGTAGGTCATCACGCGCAGCTTTTCGTTGAACTGCTCGAGCTGGGTCTTGAGATCCTGCTCGTAGAGGAAGACGCCGTCGGAAAGGCGCGCGGAGAGGACTTTCTGGTTGCCGTGGCGGATCAGGTCGCTGGGCTTGTTGTCTGCAGTGATGATGAAGAGGTTTTTCAGGCTGGCCTTTGCTGTCTGCGACGGGGAAATACTTTTGGTGTTCGACCATTTCGGAGATGAGGACTTCTTTGGGAGCTCTAAAAAGGCGGGATCGAAGTTGGCATGGGTGAGCTGGGGCCACTCGACAAGATTGAGGACCTGGGGGATCACTTTTTGACTCGAGGGCATGGCCTTTGATTTTTTTCTCCAGAGTTTTTGAGCTGCTTGAGGATGCTCTGCTTTGCGCTCCTCGATATCGGCAAGGACGTAATGTTTTTTCAGCTCTTTGGCGTAGTCTTTGGGGAGCTTGAAGGCGCAAATTTTTTGGGCTTAGCTGGGCGTGGCCAAAAGAAAATCTGTCGGAGAGGATGTCGCCGACCTGGAAGGGGATGACCTTGTTGCCGAAGAGAGCCGCGATCCAGTGCAGAGGGCGGGCATAGGTGACATCGAGGTCGCCCCAGCGCATCTTTTTGGGGAAGTCGAGGTTTCGATGAGTTTAGGCAGTGCGTCTGCAGCGAGTCGGAAGGTCGACTTGCCGGGTTCGAGATGGTAGCAAAGAGGTATCCGCGTCCTTTGATCGCATCGATCTTCAGGTTTTTCACTTTTCCTTTGCGCACGGCAGTCGAGGGTGGCGTGGGCGCGCTCCGATCGATTTGAGGAAGCCTTCTCCCTGCGGAGTGGGTTTTCCTGCGGCGTCGAATGCGGAGGCGATGGCGGGGCCGCGGCGCAGAGTTTCTTTTTTTCGCGCCTTCGCCAGTCCCTGTACGAGGACGGCGAGGCGCTGAGGCGTTCCGATAGACTTTGAGCGCCTCAAAGGGGAGGCTGTGTTTCGTCGAGGAGGCGGCGGATCGCCTTTTCCAGATTTTGGCAGCCGATGGGGACGAATGTCGCTGGGAGCTGCTCCGAGCCGATCTCGAGGAGAAAATCCTGTTTTTTCTTCGGATTGAATTTTGGTGCTGTTTTGAGCGAGGGGAGCTTTTTTAGCCGGTTTGGGCTTTTGCTTGGCCAGGAGAGGAAATCCAAGTGTCTCTCTAGAGGCGACGTATTCGATGGCGATCAGGCGCGCCAGGTCGCGGATCCGGGCGATGTAACCTGTGCGCTCCGTGACGGAGATGGCCCCTCTGGCGTCGAGCATGTTGAACGCGTGAGATGCTTTGATGACAAAGTCGTAGGCGGGGATGGGAAGGTGGCGCGCGATCAGCGTCTTTGCTTCTTTTTCAAAATCTTCGAAGTGGCGCTAGCCACATCGCGCGTCGATGCTCTTCGAAGTTGTAGGTGCTCCACTCCACTTCGCTGCGGTGGGCGATGTCCCGGAAGGTCAGCTCGTCGTTCCATTTCATGTCGTAAAAGCTGTCTTTGTTCTGGATGATACATCGCCAGCCGCTCGAGGCCGTAGGTGATCTCCACGCTCACAGGTTTGAGCGGAAGGCTGCCGATCGCCTGGAAGTAGGTGAACTGGGTTACTTCCATTCCATCGCACCAGACTTCCCAACCGAGACCCCAGGCGCCGAGCGTGGGCCTTCCCAGTCGTCGTGGACGAAGCGGATGTCATGTTTTTTTAAGTCGAGGCCGAGCGCTTCGAGCGATTCGAGATAGAGCTGCTGGATATCCGCTGGGGAGGGCTTTATGACGACCTGGAACTGGTGGAACAGCTGCATCCGGTTGGGATTTTCTCCGTAGCGCGCGTCGGCGGGGCGGCGGGAGGGCTCGACATAGGCAGTGCGGTAGGGCTCGGGACCTAAGCACCGCAAAAATGTCGCGGGGTTGAACGTTCCGGCACCGACCTCGACGATCGTGGCCTTGATGGATGATGCACTTTTTCTTTTCCCAAAATTCTGTGAGTGTCTGGATGATCTGCTGGAAAGTCAACATGGTTGATTCCTGGAATTTTTTTTCTCCATTTTATGGGGGTGGGAGATAAACCTTCAACCATGTTATCCTGAAGCCATGAGCCAAGAGCCGTCCCGCCCCTTCTTTTCTGTGATTCTTCCCATCGTGGACCAGAATGTCCACCTCCTTCCCTTTACGCTCGACAGCATCGCGGAGCAGGTCTTCGACGCCTACGAGGTGATCGTCATCGACGCCCAGACTAAAGAACATTCCCTCGGGGTCTTCGATGCCTACCGCCCCCACATCACCCGGATTTACACCGCCCTCGACCGCAATATGGGCGCCATGCTGAACAAAGGGATCGATCTGTCCTGTGGGGAGTACCTGCACTTTTTGCGCCCCGGAGAATTTTATATCTCCCGCCATGCGCTCCGATTTGTGAAGGAATTTATTGATGAAAACCCTGCTCCCGACCTCGTTTACACCGGAAGCATCATCCGCCACAGCCTCGCTCCCGCCCAACAATTTTTTAAACAGATCGAAGAGGAGGACCTCAGGGAGGCAAAACTTCCCCAGGGGCTCCAGTCGTTCTGGTTAAAAAAGAAGCTTTGGTCGGGGTGGGAAAGTTCAAAACCCGTTTTCACATCCAGGCGGGGTTTGAGTTGATTTGCCGCATTTACAGGATAGCGAGCCTTCGCAAGCTCTTCATGCGCCGGATCTTAACCGACTATGAGTACCGTCTGCCCCAGTCGAAGTGGATTGTCAGGCAGCTTTTTGAAACGATCCAAATTATTTTTATCTATTATGGCCTCACCCAGGCCCTCTTTTCCCTGGTTCTACCAGAATGCGCTCCGCTTCTGTCGCTGGTGGAGCCGCAGCATCAAGGGAGCCTTCTGGAAAGGGCGCGCGGCTGTTTAAATTGGGTTGCCCCTAAGGTCTCTTCCCTGTAGAATGTCTATTCTAAAATCATTCTGGAAACACACCATGCAGTCGATCCACAGCCTTACATTAGACGAGCTTGGCGCCCTGGTTGGCGCAGCGGGGGAAAAGCCCTTCCGTGCCAAGCAGATTTTTCATTGGGTCTATGAGAAAAAAGTGGCCGACTGGGATCGGATGACCGACCTCAACAAAGAGCTGCGCACAAGACTCCAGGAAAAGTTTTCCCTCTCCTCGATCCGGAAAAAAAGCACCGAAGAATCGAAAGATGGGGAGACGATAAAATTTCTTTGGGAGCTCTCCGATGGAAAACTCGTCGAATCGGTGCTGATCTGCTCTCACAGACCGGCGCACCGTCTGCGTCTCCTCGCAGGTGGGATGTCCCGCGCGCTGCGCTTTTTGCGCTTCTGGAAAAGAGGGGCTGCTGCGCAATTCGAGCACCTCCGAGATTTACGAACAGGTCTACCAGATCGACCAGTATTTGCATGAGAAGGGGGAGCGGGTTTCCCACGTGGTCTTCATGGGAATGGGGGAGCCCTTTGAAAACTACGACAATGTCCTCCAGTCTATCCACCTGCTCAACGACCCCTTAAGACTGAATATCTCCCAGCGGCGGATGACCGTTTCCACCGTCGGCGTCATCGAGGGGATCAAGAGATTTACAAAAGAGCATTTGAGCGTGAACCTGGTTCTGTCGCTGCACGCGCCCAATCAGCACATCCGCAAGAAGATCATCCCCTACTCGCGAAAATATCCGCTGGAAGATATTTTACGGGCGATGGTGGCGTTTGCAAGGGAGAGCCGGCGGGATATCACTTACGAATACACTCTGATCCAGGGGATCAACGACCTGCCCGAGCATGCGGAAGAGCTGGCTGTTCTCCTGAGAGGGCATCCCTGCTCGGTGAATTTGATCCCTTACAACCCGGTGGACGGTTTAAAACTTAGACGCCCGGAGAAAGAGTCGATTGAGGAGTTCCGCAGAATACTGACCGACGCCGGCATTGTAACGACCTGGCGCTATACGAAGGGAAAAGACATTGCGGCCGCCTGCGGACAACTGGCCCTGAAAGAAGGCGACCAGCAGCCCGTTGGCCATGGCTTGAGGTTTTTTGAGGTTTCAAAAAAATAGAAAGATGCATATACCTGTATAAATATACACGAGCTAAAAAAAGGATCTTGACGTGAGCCTTCCACTCCTTCTCACTTTGTCCCGCATACTGCTTGGACCGGTCTTCCTGGTCGTCTATCTCTATTATCAGGAACTGGGGATCACGTTATTTTGGCTTCCCTATTTTTTGCTTGCCCTGGCGGGAATTTCTGAGCTCTCCGATATGTTCGATGGCGCGCTTGCCCGCAAACACAACAAAGTGACAGAACTTGGCAAACTCCTCGATCCGATGGCGGACAGCATTTTTCGCCTTTCCGTCCTCCTGGCATTCACTCAAGGGGTGATCCAGATCCCCATCCTTCTCGTCTGCGTCTTTTTCTACCGCGACACGATCATCAGCACGCTGCGCACCGTCTGCGCCCTGAGGGGGATTGCGCTCGCAGCCCGCCTTTCGGGCAAGATCAAAGCAGTGATCCAGGCTGCTGTCGTCTTCTTCATCCTGATCATGATGATCCCTTACTCGATGGGTTGTCTGCAGGTCGAAGTACTTCAGGCGGTCAGTTTTTACAGCGTTCTGGTCGCAGCGATCTACACGCTCTTCTCCGGGACAGAGTACGTCATCGCCAACCGCTCTTATATTAAAAAAGCTCTCGGGATTTCACGCTGATTGCGTTTTGCTTGAATTCACTGTGCCAATCTCTGCATAAAGGGAAACGTACTCTGGCGCCGCGTGCCGCCAGCTGAAGTCTTTGCGCACTCCATTGAGCATCAGCTGCTGCCATTTCTCCGGTTCCTTCCTGAAACAGTCGATAGCCCGTGTGAGGGCAGGTTCCATCCCCATGGTGTCGGGGGTGTCGAAGGTGAATCCATTGCGCTCGTCAGCAGGGCGGGTGGAGGTGTCGATGTCAAAGACGGTGTCTGCCAATCCTCCCGTCATCCGCGCCACCGGCACGGCCCCGTAGCGCAAGGCAATCAGCTGGGTGAGGCCGCACGGCTCAAACCGCGAGGGGATGACGAAGATGTCTGCTGCCGCGTAGATCTGGTGGGCCAGCGCCTCATCCCTGTCCATTAGGATCTTTGCATTTTCATTCATCGTGAGCTCCTGCTGGAGCTGTTCGAACTCTCTGTGGATTTTGGGGATCGGCGAGGTGCCCAGCACGATGCATTGCGCCCCTTTTTCCAGCGAGAGGTTCAGGGCGAACTTAATCAGATCGGGGCTCTTTTGCGGGACAAGGCGGCTGACCGAGGCGATCAGGGGAGCAGCGGAGTCTTTTAAGCCCAGATGGGTCCTGAGGTGGCGTTTGTTCTCCCGCTTCCCCTCGATCAGGGAGGCGATCCTATTCTTTTCCATCCTATGGGTCGGGTACTTTTGCACGAGGTGGGGATCTCTTTCCGGATCCCAGAAATCCTCGTCGATCCCGTTGAGGATCCCTGTGAGCTTTTGGCGGTGCCGGGCGAGATCGGTCTCAAGGCCAAATCCCCCTTCCGGGGTCTGGATCTCTTTTTTGTAGGTAGGGGAGACGGTCGTCACCCTGTCGGCGTACTCGATCCCCCCTTTTAGGAGGTTGATATCCCTGAAAGACTGGGGGTCGCGCATTTTGTCGGGGACGAGGTAGCTTTCTCCTCTGAGACCGGTGCGGGAAAGGTTTTGGGGCAGGCACCTGCCCTGATGCTCCATATTGTGGATCGTCAGGACGGTTCCCCCTACCTGGTAGCCGAGCGGCTGGTACATGTCTCTATAGAGGACAGGAACCAGGGCCGTCGGCCAATCGTGCACATGGATGGCGTCGGGCCGTTTGTTCGCCTTGAAAAGGTACTCCATCGCGGTCCGGGAGAAATAGGTGAACCTGTCGATATCGTCCTCGCAGCCGTAGATCATCCCCCGGCTAAAAAAATATTGGGGATGGTGAGGCTCGATCATCAGGACTTTCAGCCCATGGACCTGGGCTGACCAGATAGTATTGTTGAACCGGTAGGGCCCATCGAACGACCAAAGCTCTCTTTGCTCCACTCTCAAATTTTTAAGTTCGGAATAGTGGAGGCAATCGTATTTGGGTAGGATGATTTCGACGGTATGGCCGAGTCGGGAAAGTTCTTTTGAAAGTCCGTAGATGACATCGCCAAGGCCGCCGACCTTGGCGATGGGAGCCAGTTCCGTAGCGATCTGTACGATATACATGCAGGTACCTCTAATTATTTTTTTAAACTTGGACGCCTATTTCGCGCCAGTGTTATAGATAAGGATCTTGAAAAATTTTCAGGCTCCCATGGAAGAATTCCCGCTCATCGTCAGCTACTACACCAAAGAGACGCTCTATCAGCTGGAGGTCCAGAACCTGATCGCCTCCTGCGAGAAGTGGGGCCTGGAACACCACATCGAGCCGATCTCTTCCTTCGGCTCGTGGGAGAGAAACTGCTGCTACAAACCCTTTTTTTTAATGCAAAAGCTCCAGGAGTTTACGCGCCCTCTTTTATGGGTCGACGCCGATGCGGCTGTGGTCCGCAAGCCCAAGTGGCTGGATACATTCAGGGAAGACTTTGCCGTGAGGATGCATGACGATTTGGAGGAGGGCCACCCCTCGAAAGTGCTCACGGGCGGGGTCTATGTCAACGCGACGGATGGGGGCGCCCAGGTCTTAAGGGCGTGGGGAGAGGAGTGCATTAAAGCGTTTAACGACCCCGGCAGGACCGAGGAGGTGTGGGACCAGATTACCCTCCGGGACGCCCTCAAGAGGGAGATGCCTGGCGTCCGGATTGGAAAGCTTCCCGGCGCCTATGTCGCCATAGAGGGGAACCCGAAGGATGAGAAGGAGGTCCTCGACCCGGTCATCCTCCACTACCAGGCTTCACGCCGTCTCAAAAAACTCATTAATGATTGCGGGAAATTCAAGGAGCGATTATGATCGCTCTTTTTGCAAAACGCTACATAAGCGAATAGGACTGTTGGGGCGTCGCCAAGTGGTAAGGCAGCGGTTTTTGGTACCGCCATTCGGAGGTTCGAATCCTTCCGCCCCAATTTAATGTGTAACATTGCGAGCGGAAATGTCCTCAAACACCGATTATATGCTCTTTGCAGGCACCTCCCACCCGGAGCTTGCCGAACAAATAGCAAAGTATTTGGGGAAGCCGCTTGGGAAAATCGCTCATTGAAAAGTTTCCAGATGGCGAGATAGGCGTTCAAGTACAAGAGAGCGTCCGTGGTCGGGATGTGTTTGTCGTTCAGTCGATAGCACGCCATCCCAACTTCTATCTCATGGAACTGTTGATTTTAGTCGATGCATTGAAGCGTGCCTCAGCCAACTCATCGTGGCGGTCATTCCCTATTTTGGGTATGCCCGGCAGGATAGAAGGGGAATGGCCCGCGAGCCGATTACGGCAAAACTCGTTGCCGACCTGCTTGAAAGAGCAGGTGTGACAAGAGTGCTGACAATGGACCTGCATACAGAGCAGATCCAGGGGTTTTTCGACATCCCTGTCGATAACCTGAGCGGCCGCCCACTCATCATCGAGGCCCTGTCTCGAAAAGATGTAGAGGGGTGCGTTGTTGTCACGCCCGATATCGGAAGCATCAAACTGGCCCGAGCTTACGCAGAGGCCCTCAAAGTCGATCTCGCTATCGTAGATAAGCGCCGTGTCAGTGCGGAACAAGTGGAGATGGCTGCCATCATTGGCGACGTCCAGGGCAAAGATGTCCTTCTCGTCGATGATATGTGCTCAACCGGTGGAACCCTGAAAACTGCGGCACGCGTGTGCAAGCAGTCGGGAGCCAAACGGGTGATAGCAGCAGTCACCCATGGTTTGTTCGTTGGCAAAGGACTGTTAGAGGATAGCGGAATCGAAAAGATCGTGATGTGCAATACTGTTCCATCGCCCACTACGATTGATTCAGCCAAGTTGGAGATTGTATCTGCGGCCCCCCTCTTTGGGAAGGCGATCGAATCGATCGTCGGGGCGAAATCGATCTCCTCTCTTTATGAGCTCTTACCGTAGAGCTCCTATCCTTTCACACGACCTGCAGTGACCGCCAAAGTTAAATATTGATTTTTTAAAAAACCGTGGAGAAAATTATGAAACTCGCAGTCAAACAGCGTGTTGGCGAGAAGAAGAAAGATGTGAAAGATGTGCGCCGTGAAGGGAATATCCCGGCGATCATCTACTCATCCAAAGGCCAGCCAGAGAAATTAGAGGTCAATGGTACGGAATTTCAGGCTATCCTGCGCGAAATGAAGTCTGGCCAGCTCCCAACGACCCTCTTTACCCTGCACGACGGAAACAAAGAGCGCCGCGCGATCATCAAAGACATCCAGTACCACATCACCTCCTACATCGTGACGCATATCGACTTTGAAGAGCTGGTCGATGGCGTAACTGTTTGTGTAAAAGTGCCTGTCAATTGCACAGGGGTCGCTGAGTGCATGGGGATCAAGCTGGGAGGTTTTTTCGCCAGGTTGTTCGCCATGTCAAAGTGGAATGCCTGCCCAAGCACATCCCCTCAGAGTTCGTTGTCGATGTTAGGGATTTAGGGATCCGTCAGTCTAAACGACTTAGAGATGTCGCGATGCCGAGCGGTGTAAGGGCGATAGCCAAGCCGGAAGAGGTTCTCGTTGTAATTGCGAAGAGATAATAAGGACCTGTGGACGAGGCGGACAAGTTTTTAATTATCGGATTGGGAAACCCGGGGGCGCAGTATAGGCAGACGCGCCATAACGCCGGGTTCAATGTCGTGGACGCTTTTGCGAAAAAGCATCAGCTCTCCTTTCGGCATACTTCCCATTTGATCGGAGATGTCGCTCAAGGCTCCGTCCACGGAAAAAAAGTCCTGCTGCTGCTGCCCACCACGTTTATGAACTCAAGTGGGGATGCAGCCAGGCGCTGCATCGATTATTTCAAAGTGCCCATCACTCAGGTGATGGTCGTTTGCGACGATGTAGTCCTGCCCATCGGCACCCTTAGAATGCGTAGCAAAGGGAGCAGCGGCGGACATAATGGATTAAAAAGTTTACAGGCGCATTTGAACACCGAGTACTACGCCCGCCTCAGAATAGGTGTCGGGGGACCGGGCAGCCAGGAGATGGTTGACTACGTTTTGGGGAAATTTTCCTCTGAAGAGGAAAAGATCCTACAGGATGTAGCGCTCAAGGCGATCGAGGTCCTCGAGCTCTGGCTCACGGTCGGGATCGCTGCAGCGATGCAGGCGGCAAATAGCGTCAAGAATAAGAATGAAGAAGGAGAAAAAAATGGCTAAACAGAGAACGCATCTTTACGAAGGGATGTATATCTTGAGCGCAACGCTGAGCGATGATGCAAGGCAAAAGGCGCTCGAAAAGATCACCACCGGCATCACAGGCCGCGGGGGCGAGATCCACAAATTTTTCGATCAGGGACGCAGGAAGCTTGCGTACGAGATCAACGGACGCCGCGAAGGGCACTATTTCATCCTCTATTTTTCAACTCTGACGAAGAACCTCGCAGAGATGTGGAAAGAGTATCATCTCAATGAAGATCTCGTCCGCTTTCTGACTCTGCGCACTCCTGTCGTTCCAGAGAAAATAGAATTTAAACAATTGATGCAAGAGTAGGACAACCATGAGCATGCCCCCAAGAAGAGAGAGAAAAAGAGAGAACCCCTCCGCAAATGGAAGGGATTTTCGTGAAAAAACGCAAGCAGTGCCCCTTTACTGCCGCAGGCATCCGCCATATCGACTACAAAGATATCAATACACTGACCCAATTTATCACTGAGCGCGGCAAGATTATCCCACGCCGTATTACCGGGGTATCTTCCTACCATCAAAGAGAACTCGCCCAGGCGATCAAGAGAGCCAGACACATGGCGCTCTTGCCGTTTGTAGCTCAAGAATAAGAACGGAGAATTTACAGATGCGAAACCAGTTATTATTAGTTGAAGACGTCGAAGATCTCGGCCGCAGCGGCGATCTCGTGAGCGTGAAGCCCGGGTATTCCCGCAATTTTTTGCTCCCCCAGAAAAAAGCTGTCGTCGCCGACAAGTTTACTCTGCGCATGCGTGCCCGGCTCCAAGAAGAGCGCGCGCAAAAGGCGGAAGTTGACCGCAAAGAAGCGGAAACGCAGGCAGCGAAGATCGAAGGAATGGTCCTGAATATCGAGGTCAAAGTCGATCCCGATGGACACATGTACGGCTCTGTTGCCGCCGCCGACATCGTCCGCCTCTTTGAAAACGAGGGGATCACGCTCGAGAAGCGCAATGTCGTCCTGGCCCTTCCTATTAAGGCCCTCGGCGCGCACCCCATCCAGCTCAAACTGAAAGAAGGCGTTCCCGCCCAGATCACCCTCCATGTGATCTGCGAAGGGTACGTTCCCCCTCCTGAAGGGCAGCAGGAAGTCCCGCCCCAGGAATAGTTCCCCGAGGAAAGAGGGCGTTCCCCTCTTTCTTCAATTTGTATCCATCTAAATTGAAGGTCGCATGAAAAATTTGTCTGACCAGAAGCTCATCGTCGTCACCGGGGCTGCCGGCTTCATAGGGTCCTGCACGGTCAAATATCTCAACGATCAGGGGTTCACCCATCTTCTCCTCGTCGATGACATCAAAAAGACAGAGAAGTGGAAAAATCTCCTCAATAAGAAGTGTGTCGATTTTGTTTCCAAAGGCGATCTCTTTCAGTGGCTTCAGGGCAAACAGGACAGGATCCAGGCCTTCATCCATCTGGGCGCCTGTTCCGATACGATGGAGCCGATGGCAATTACCTCATGGAGAACAATTTTCGCTACACCGTGCGCCTTGCCGAATACGCCCTGCAAGCACGGCATCCGATTCATCTACGCCTCCTCTGCCGCCACCTATGGCAATGGATCGCTGGGGTTTCTCGACGACCACGCTGGCCTCGAAGAGCTAAGACCCCTCAACCTCTACGGGTTTTCCAAGTACTATTTCGACCTCTGGGCCAAACAGCAGGGTGTCCTCGACCAAGTCGTCGGCCTCAAGTATTTCAACGTTTTTGGCCCCAACGAAAATCACAAAGGGCGGATGGCCTCGATGGTCTCCAAGATGGTTCCTGTCGTCCAGAAGGAAGGGAAGATCCAGCTTTTCAAGTCCTCCGATCCGGACAATTTTGCCGATGGAGACCAGTGCCGCGACTTCATTTATGTTAAAGATGCCGTTGCGATGAGCTGCCGGTTTTTATCCAATGACCTCGGCGGGATCTACAATATTGGCTCAGGGCAGACCACAACCTGGAACACCCTTGCCCATGCCATATTCAGCGCGCTGGACAAACCTGCCCATATCGAGTATATCGATATGCCAGGCGGCCTTGTCGGACAGTACCAGAATTTTACGCGCGCCGAAATGGACAAGTACAAAAATAAAACGGGGATTGCTTCCCCTTGTGCTTTCCCTATCGAAGAGGCCGTCCGCGACTACGTGAGAAACTACTTACTCAAGGATGAGAGATGGTAAAACTGAGTGGGATGCTGAGCCGTTTTAGCCCAGTGCGTGTTTTGGTCATTGGAGATTTTATGCTCGACACCTACACCACTGGCAAGGTGAAGCGGATCTCTCCGGAAGCCCCTGTCTCCGTACTGCACGTTCAAAAGGAAGAGAGCCGCCCCGGCGGCGCCGGCAACGTCGTCCTCAACCTTGTCTCCCTCGGCGCCAAAGTCGTCGCCGTCGGACGGATCGGCTACGACCTCGCCGGCGAGGAGCTGCGCGACTCTCTGGAGAGGGAAGGGGTCGATATCGAGAACCTCATTCTCCAGAAAGGGTACAAAACCCCCGTCAAGAACAGGCTGATCGCCGACGCCCAGCAGATCCTGCGCGTCGATTTTGAAGCCGTGAGCCAACTGAGCGAGCAGATGGAGCAGGAGATCCTGCAGCGCCTTCCCCCTCTCATGGAAAAAGTCCAGGTCATTGCCATCTCCGACTATGGAAAAGGGTTCCTCTCCCGCTCCCTGCTCCAAAAAGTCATCGGCCTCGCCTCCGAAAGCGGAATCCCCGTCATCGTCGATCCCAAAGGGGAGGATTTTACCAAATATTTTGGCGCCACCGTCATCAAGCCCAACCTCGCCGAGGCCTATGCCGCCGCCAAGCTTCCAGCCGAGGCCCCCCTCGAAGAGGTTGCAAGTGTCATCCTGCAAACCTGCGGAGCCGAGATCCTTATCATCACCCGTTCGGAAGCCGGCATCTCCCTCTTTAACAAGTCGGGACAGCGCTTCGATTTCCCGGTCAGGTCTAAAGAGGTCAAAGATGTCACCGGAGCCGGCGACACCGTCCTTTCCATGATTAGCATCACCCTTGCCAATAAGCTCGATATCAAATACGGCGCCCAGCTCGCCAATATCGCGGCTGGAATGGCCATCGAGCGGCTCGGCTGCGCCCGGATCAACCTCTCCGAGATGCTAGTGCGCCTCCTCGAGTACGATGTCGAGAATAAAATTTTTGATGAAGAGCACCTTTTTGCCCTCCAACATGCCCTTAAAGGCAAGCGCTACTCCGTGCTCGGCCTCGACAGCACCCAGGGGATGTCGACGACCCTCTTCCGCTCGCTCCGCAAACTTGCATCGCGCGATGAGGAAAAAAATCTGATCGTCTACGTGAGGGACAGCGACCCCGACGAAGAGTTCGTCTCTCTGCTCTCCTCCCTGGCTGAGGTAGACTTTATCGTTCTCAAGTGCGAGAGTTTAAAAAATTTATGCGATATCATCCATCCCCACCAGGTTTTTGTCATAGAAGAGGACAAACTCGTCGCCCTCGACCACGCGACAGCGCTCCTCTCCAGGGTAAGGGATAGTTTGAATCCTGCTATTACTTCTTGAGAAATAGACCTATTTATTATGTTTGATTTATATTAACACTTATATATACTTGACGCGTTTATTATGGAGGTTACTGTGAGAAAATTTATCCTGCCTATCATGGCCCTTGCCGCTATAACGACATCCCTCGGCTTTGCCGATGTCGGAAACACCAAAGTTACCCTTGTTCCCTCGGAAGAGGCCGCATCGGAAGATGCCGTGGCAGCTTCCCTCAAACAAACCCGCGTTAAACTCTCCGAGCTGGCCCGCAGCAACCAGGTTGTGCTCGAGAATTACGATGCCTTTGCAGACGCCCTCGACTATGCCTACCGCAAGGAAAAGAGCGTCACAGCGGAAGAGGTGCAGCAGATCTGCTCCGGCGTCGCATTTGCCGCAGACAAACACCGCCTCCAGACCCGCAAAAATCCTGAAAAAACCCCTTACATCTGCCATCCCATCGGCGTCGCCTATAACCTCCTGAAGGTGGGGAATGTAAGAGATATGAATACGATCCTCGGCGCCCTGCTTCACGATACCCTCGAAGACACCCAAACCACCCTCGACGAGCTCAAAAGCAAATTCGGCGATCAGGTCGCAAGCCTTGTCAATGAAGTGACCGACAACCGCACCCTGGCCGTGGAAGCCCGCAAACGGCTGCAGGTGATCGACGCGCCCTCCAGGTCTACCGGAGCCGCCCAGATTAAGCTCGCCGATAAGCTCTATAACCTCAATGACTTATTGAGCAACCCTCCCGCCGATTGGACCCAGGCCCGCACCGACCGCTACTACGAGTGGGCCCAGTCGGTCGTAGACCGTCTTCCCCCCGTCAATGAACCCCTCCTCGAGGCCGTCGATGAGGTCATTAACGCCTACTGGGAAAAGCAGCAGGCTTCCAAGTCCTAGTACATGACGATCAAAGTTTTTGGTGTTATTTTTAGCGTGAAAGCTCCCGCGGTTGGGTTCCCGCAAGTGGGTCCTATGTTTCAAATATGGGCCCACTTGCGGGAATCTAACCGCGGGGCTTTGACGCAAAAATAACTGCAAAAACTTTAATCGTCATGTACTAGTACTAAGTCATTCATTATCAAAGGCGCCCTGTTGTCGATCGCAGCAGGGCGCCTTTTTTTTCGCGGAAGTCTGTTTTTCAATAAAAAATTAACATGATTGCGGGGCGGTTTTCTGTTCCGCTTATTGCTTTTAAATTAAAGAATTTTGTTTAATTGAAAATAATTTTGTTATCCACTATAATTAATATTAATTTAAAATATAAATAAGCTCTACTTTGGTTATATCTTTATGTCATTAACTGTTGGAACTGACTGGCGGCCCAGCGTCCTCGTCGTAGGCCATGGTGCGGTAGCAGCGAGGTTTAACGATCTCTTCCGCGATAAGGACGCCAAACTCTTCGTCGAAATGGACCCTACTGTCGATGCGGGGAATCTTAGTGATATTGCTTATGGAAGAGACCTTCGGATCTGCCGCCTGGATGGATCGTTGCTGATCCCGTATGGTTTTTCGGATGCAAAATCCGGGTCTTTTGGCAGAAGGTTTCGCGCGATGCTCCCAGCAACGTCCCCTCAAGTTATGGATGTTTTTGATCCGGGCTATGGAAAAGGTTGCATAAGGGACAACGTTGGAGTGTCAGCCAGACTGGCCGTAAAACAAAGGATCTCCTTCCTCCAGGGCAAAAGTGTGATCGAAGGGGGGAACTGCTTTCTATTCCGTGGGGAGGGTGGAAGGGCAAAGGGGATCGTGGGGGTTCATAGCCCGATCCTTACATTGATAGCTCTGGAGGAGCAGGGTTATTATGATGTGCCAGAGGTAAGGTCCAAGCTTGCAGAAATACAGGCCCGTTGCGATGCCCCTTCTGAGGAGTGTCTGCGGATGGCCAGGAATTTATCCTACTATGCCCAGCATCAGGGCCTTCACAATGAGCTGGACCAAATTGGATCTGAATTGATGTGCCCTAGGAAAGAGGAATCGGTGGAGGAGAATTTCCGGCGTTTAAACCTGGATATGAAAAGACGCGTTATACGTGAGATTTTGGATGCATATGATGATGAAACGGGGTATCGCGCTCTCTTCTCTCGCCTCTTTCAGACATCGATAGAGGCGAGCCTGGAGTTCAAACAAAAGGGGATCGAGCTGGAGCCAAACTGGACCTGGTCAGGCAGGTAATGGCAGAGGAGTTGCAGATTTCCAGATGAGGACCTCACCATCGTTCCCCAGGTGAAGTTCCACATAGATATGGAGATGTTTGTCTCTCCGGATGGGAAGATGCTCTGTGTCCACGATGAGAAGTTGGCCGCAATCGCCCTGGAGTCCATTACCCTGGAGTCCGGCCGCAAGGAGCGCTATCTGATAGCATCCCAGGAACGATTGCAGGCATTTGGAGCTGTCTACGATACAACCGTCTCAATACTTCAGGAACAGGGCTTTGACGTGCAGAGGCTTCCAGGGATTTTTGAGGCGGATGGAGACGAAGACTGCTTACTTCATGAATGGGATTTTTGTCCCCTGCCTTAAGAAAACGGTTTTTTTAACGAATGGCATAAGGTCGTCTCGTCCGCTCCTTGAGATATTTCATGAGGCATTCATCGCACAGATGCCAAATATCCCGGTCTGTTTTTTCAAGGGAGGGCTGGTGGATGAGATGATGACGAAATGCTACGCGGGGATCCATTGCCTGACATGGGAGCAGGGAAAATCCATCGACAATCAGTAGTCTGTAAGAAATATAAAGCTATAATAACTTTACTAGGATGTGTTTATGTCATTAACTGTTGGACCTGCCTGGCGCCCCCACATCCTCGTCGTAGGCCATGGGGCGGTGGCCAAGATGGTGAAAGATCTCTTCCGTTTGATGAACTCCAAACTCTTCGTCGACACCGACCCCACCGTGGATGCGCGGAATCTTAGTGATATTGCTTATGGCAGAGACCTTCGGATCTGCCGTCTGGATGGATCGCTGCTGATCCCGTATGGTTTTTCGGATACAAAATCCTTGTCTTTTGGCAGAAGGTTTCGCGCGATGCTCCCAGCAACTTCCCCTCAAGTTGTGGATGTTTTGGATCCGGGCCATGGAAGAGGTTGTGTCAAAGAAAAAGTCGAGAAAACAATCCAATTGGCCATCCGTCAAAAGATCCCCTTCACCCGGGGAAAAAGTGCCATCGAAGGAGGCAACTGCTTCCTGTTCCGAGGAGAGGATGGCAGGGGCAAGGGGGTCGTAGGGGTACACAGCCTCGTTCTTACCCTGATGGCCCTTGAAGATCAGGGCTACTTTGAATCGCCAGAGGTAAGGCCCAAGCTTTTAGAAATGCAGTCCCGTTACGATGCCCCTTCTGAGGAGTGTCTGCGGATCGCCAGGAATTCGTCCTCCTATGCCTATTTACAGGGTCTGTATGATCGGCTGGAACGAAATTAATGCTGCGATCGAGGGCTCTTCGGCTGGGAGATCGCTGGATGATAGTTTCCGGCGTCTGGGGTTAGTTTTGGATAGGGATAAGATACTAAAAGAGTTTAATGAATATGCCAAAGCAACGGACTATTACAGCGCTCTCCTTTCTCCTCTTTCAGAGAGCGAAGCTGTCAGCCCAGAGCTCAAGCAAAAGGGGATCGAGATGGAGGCCAAACTGGCTCTGGCCAGACAGGTGATGGCAGAGGAGTTGAAGATCTCCGATGAAGACCTCACCATCGTTCCCCAGGTGAAGTTCCATATCGACATGGAGATGTTCGCCTCTCCGGATGGGAAGACGCTCTTTGTCCATGATGAGAAGTTGGCAAAAAAAGCCCTGAAAGCCCTTCCCGAAAAGACGGAGATCGAGCCAGTGCTATATAGAGGCATCCAGAGAGCGGTTCAAGGAGTTTGGTGCCGTTTATGAGAAAACCGTCTCAATCCTGCAGAACCAGGGGTTTGAGGTGAAGAGGCTGCCTGGGATTTTTGAGGCGGAGGGTGAGGACAGTTGTTTCTTCATGAATGGTCTTTTTGTTCCCTGCCTCCATGGCGCGCATTTTCTAACGAATGGCATCAAATCGTCTCCCCAGTTGGATGAAATATTTACCAGGGCATTCACCGCACAGATGCCCAACTCCCAAGTCTATTTTGTTCATGGAGATTTGATGGGAGAGATCATGACGAATAACTATGCGGGGATCCATTGTCTGACATGGGAGCAGGGCAAGCCCGTCAATAATCCGATTATAAAATGATAAATAATACTATAAATTTTGTGCTTTCATGGTTTTACAGAGTAAATCCACCCACAGCATTTGTTTGCCGACCAACACGCCGCTCGAGGATATCGATGAAGAGGATTGCCTGAATTTATTAAAGCTTTTTGGAAGGTGTTTGGCAAGGACAGAGGGTTTTGGTGAGGGCCTTCCTCCAGGAGGAGAAATTGCATTTGGTCATGAGTACCATTCCATCGATGTCGAGGAGATGCTTTACTCTAAGTCCTGCAATGTGACTGAGGAGGATTTAAACGCTGCCGCCCAGCAGGTAGATGAGGAACTCGGTAAAGGCCAAGCCTGCTGCAAATTGTTCATCGATAAACCCGAGTGGGGTATATCCTTATGTCATTAACTGTTAGACCTGCCTGGCGCCCCCACATCCTCTTCTAGGTCACGGGAGGGTAGCAGAGAAGGTGAAAGATCTCTTTAGTTTGATGAAGGCCAAAATCTTTGTGGAAACGGATCCCGCCATGGATGCGAAGGATATGACCGATGTTGTTTTTGGCCGAGACCTTCGGATCTGCCGGCTGGACGGATCGCTGCTCATCCCTTATGGGTTTGCAAATGCCTATTGTGCGCCATTCGAAAGAAGGTATCGGGCAATGCTCCCTGCCGACGTCCATGGGATATCATTACAGGGCCTCGAACGGGGTTTGGAAGAGGGGTCAAGAAAACAAAAGTTGAAAGGACAGCCAAACTGGCAGCCGATCAAAAGATCCCCTTCACTCGGGGAAAAGTGCGATCGAAGGGGGCAACTGCATCCTGTCCGGGAGAGGATGGCAGGGGACGTGGGGTCGTCGGAGCACACAGCCATATTCTCACTCTGATGGCTCTGGAGGAGCAGGGCTACTTTGAATTGCCGGAGGTAAGAGTCAAGCTCAAAGAAATGCAGTCCCGGTATATCGAACCTTCTGGGAGGGCCTTCGGATCGCGCGGAATTGTCCATCTATGCCCATTATCAGGGTCTGCAGGATGCGCTGGAGCAAGTTCAGGTGGAATTGAGACCTCTTACAAAAGATATGTCGGACCGGGTTAAAAAATTGAGGGAGAGAGAGGCGCTCAATGAAGAGCTGTCTGTCTATAGGGGTGAAACGGGGTTTCGCAAGAGGCTTCTCTCGCCCTTAACAGAGAGGGAAGAGACCAGTCCGGAGCTTAAACAAAAAGGGATTGAGATCGAGGCGAAACGGCCCTGGCCAGACAGGTGATGGCAGCGGAGTTGAAGATTTCCGACGAGGACCTGACCATTGTTCCCCAGGTGAAGTTCCACATCGACATGGAGATGTTTGCCTCTCCGGATGGGAAGACGCTTTTTGTCCACGACGAGAACCTGGCCCAAATGTCTTGAGGGAGACTCCTCAAAATACCGACACTAAGCACTATCTGAGAGCGTCTAAAGAGCGATTGGAGGCGTTCGGCGCCATCTATGAGAAAACTGCTCAATCCTGCCAAAAACAGGGCTTTGACGTGAAGAGGCTCCCTGGAATTTTTCAGGCGGATGGAGCGAAACTGTTTTCTTATATGGTTATTTTTCTCCCCTGCCTCAATGGTGCGCATTTTTAACGAATGGCACAAAGCGTCCCCAGTTTGAGGAGGTTTCAGAGGAGGCATTGATCGCACAGATGCCCAACTCGAAAGTCTACTTTATTAATGGGGAAATGATGGACGAAATGATGACGGTATGCCATGGAGGCATCCATTGCGTGACATGGGAGCAGGGCAAGCCTGTCTAACCCATATGCTTTAGGCGCGCGATCCCTCCTCGCAGGGAGGGTGGGTCGCGAAGAGCCTCATCAGACCTGTCTTTCCCCGGGTAGAGATTTTTAGCGCCTGGAACGAGGGCTTATCGACGTTCGGGTCGCGAACCTCTTTCATTCTCTAAAGGGATTCGAGGGCGGCGACCATCCTGTCCTTCCCTGCCAGATCGGCGCCTCCACGGTCGGCCCTAAAACTCGCGGAAGCGGGAGAAGGAGCAGACGACGATCGAGCCGAGGACCATGAAGACGATTTCAAAAAGAAAAACAAATAGCATATAGCTGAAGTAGGATCCGGAGGAACCCTGTTCGCGTCCGCGTCCCAGGCCGGAAAAGACGTAGGCCAAAACTCTTGCCAAAAACATCACGAAGGCGTTGACGATCCCCTGGATCAGGGTCATGGTGACCATATCTCCATTTGAAATGTGGAGATCTCGTGCGAGACCCCTTCCAGCTCCTTTTGGGACATGCGGCGCAGCAGTCCGGTCGAGACCGCGACAAGAGATCTGCGTTGGTGGGCCCCGTCGCGAAGGCGTTGGGCTCGGAGGACTGGAAACCCCCACTTCGGGCATGTCGGGGAGGTGGGCGTCGCGCCGCAGAGGTTGTTGACGGTGGCGATGAGCTGGACGGTCTGGATGCCCATGTCGGGGTTGATGACACGGACCCCCATATATCCAGTTGGCCATCTCGCGGGGGGAGGGCAAGGGAAATAAAGGCCCCAGCCATGCCCCAGATCAGCAAAATGAGAAGGCAGCGGATATTAAGTCCATACCCTGTAAGAACGGGCTACACGTGGAAAAGGTTAAGGAGGACCGACAGGGTGATGACGACCAGGATGTGATCGCCAGGAACAGGAAAATGCGTTTTGCCATGGCCATAGCTCTCCAATAGGGTAGAGATGCAATTATGCCCGCCTGGCACCGCCTCTGTCAATGAAAGGCGTTGTTCCATAAATCGGTTAATAAACCACCGAGTACACCGAGAGGAGAAATTATCTTCTCGGTGCTCTCGGTGTACTCGGTGGTAAAAATGGCTTTGTGGAATTTTTTTTTCTTCGAAAAAAACAGGGGGTTTTGCGCAGAGAGAAAGTGGGGGTCGGCGCGACTTTGGGCCTTTGTTTTTCTTTGCATAATAATTGAAAAATGTGTCATGTAGGTCATTCCAAACTTCCAGTGGAAACAGTTTTAGCCAAGAGGTCTTGATCGCACATGGTCATTGAGATGGATGAAACAGCGGATTGGAAAAAGAAACTATCGAAACAGGATTTGCGCCAGCTTCTGGCGGAAAGAAACGCCTGCTTTGTGCTTATCACATGCGGCGAACCGACGGAAGAGGGCAAGATGGAGGTCGAATTGACCTATGAGGGGGATGATGCCCTCGCAGCCTATCTAATCGAAAGCGCACACGGTCTAATTGAAAATCAGAGCGAAGTAGAATGAATACTCCCACTCTTGAACAATTGCAAAAATGGTTTAAAGAGCATCGTGAAGAGGTTTTGAAGGACTTCTTCACGTTTTTAAGCTTTCCGAGCATCAGCACCGATCCCAAATACGAGGCGGACTCCCGGCGCACTGCCGATTGGCTCGTCGACTACCTCAAGGGGATTGGGCTCGAGGCTGAGCTCTGGGAAACGCCCGGGCTTCCTGTCGTTTTCGGATCGGACCTGAAGGCGGGGAAGGACAAACCGACCCTCCTGATCTACCACCATTACGACGTGCAGCCGGTCGACCCGCTCGATCTGTGGCGCAGCGATCCTTTCAAACCGGTGATTAGAAACAACCAGGTTTATCGCGCGAGGCGCGGTCGACAACAAGGGGCAGTGTTTTTATTCGCTCACCGCGCTCAAGGCGTATTTGCAGCTTGCCCATCGGCTCGGCTTCAACCTGAAGGTCTTCATCGAAGGGGAGGAGGAGTCGGGTGGGCGCGGAACGGCTGCGATTCTGAAGCAGAGGGAAGCGGAGTTAAAGGCTGACCATCTTTTGGTGATCGATTTTGATATGCCCGGCGCAGCGACACCCGGCATTACGCTGGGGATGCGCGGGCTGGTCGCGTTGAACCTCGAGTGCTCTAATTCTTCGATCGACCTCCACTCGGGAGTGCACGGAGGGATCGCCCTGAATCCCAACCGCGCCCTGAGCACGCTGCTCGCAGCCCTTTGGGATGAGGACGGCAAAGTGGCGATCCCCCACTTCTACGACGATGTCCGCACGCTCTCCAGGGAGCACATTGAGTTGGTCGATATGTCGTTCGACGAAGAGGCTTACCGGCGCAGCTTTGGGGTCAAGGCCTTTTGCCCCGAGAAGGGATGCTCGATCAAAGAGTCGAACTGGCTGAGGCCCACGCTCGAGATCAACGGCATGTGGGGCGGCTACACGGGGATCGGCTTCAAGACGGTGATCCCGGCCAAAGCCTACGCCAAGATCTCGTGCCGCCTCGTTCCCGACCAGGATCCAGAAAAGGTCGCACAGGCGATTTCCGAATATCTCAAATCTCTCACACCAAAAGGGATTGAGCTTAAGGTTGAGACCCACCACGGGGCGCCAGCCTACAGGAGCGCATTCGACTCTGCGATCGTCAAGACAGCTTCTTTGGCCTATGAGGAAGCGTTTGGGAAGAAGTGCAAATACCTTTTCTGCGGGGCCTCCGTGCCCATCGTCGTCGACCTCGCCCGCGCATCGGAGGCGGAGGTGGCCATGATCGGTGTCGGCCTTCCGGAAGATGATATCCACGCTCCGAATGAACACTTTGGACTCGACCGTTTCGAACTGGGGTATTTGACCATTGGAAGAATTTTGAGCCGTCTCTCGAATCCCTCCATTGCATAGTATGCGGGGATCGGTTATATGCAGGGAAAACGGAGGTGGATTGTGCAGCATCCCCAAGAAGAAGTTGTGACAGCTTCGCAAGAGGAATCGGTCGATAACTTCAGGATTTCTGTCTTGAATAGAGCGGGACCCTCTCTGCTCCTCGGCGCGTTTGCCATCCTGCTTTTCAAAACCGTCCCGGGCTACTGGCCGCTCATTCTGACCGCTTTTCTGGGTTATGGGGCGATCCGCATTTTTGCAAAAGGGGGATTTTATCTCTCTTTGGCAACGCTCCTCTCTGTGGGATTTTTCCTTGTCAGATCTTCTGCCGATGGACTTTGGGCTGCCATTTTTTCTCTGTCGATTGCGCTTTCCTGGTTCCTCATCTATTGGGAGGGACGGGAGGCAGATAGTTTGACCCGAGGGGCCCAGCAGAAGTTTATTGCTCTCAAAGCAAAGGGAGCAGAGCTGGAAAAAGAGCTCCGCCGCCAAAAAAACTTCCATGCAGAACAGGTCAAAAGTGGCGCGGCGGAACTGCAGCATTTTAAATCCCTGAATGCCGAAGTATCTGCGGCTTTAACGCAGGCAAGAGATACGATCGAGACTTTGCAATCCGAGAGCGCAGCTTCGGAAGAAAAGAGAAACCTGCTCTCTTCCCAGATCCTTTCCTGGCAGAATCAGGAGAGGGGATGGCAGATGGCGCTGGAAGCTTTGCAGAATGAATTGGCGAGGCTCCAGGGAGAGATGGAGAGGGGATCTGTTGCGGAGCGAGAGGTCATAGCAGAAGAGGAGGAGTCTCCTCCATTCGACCTGATCCACCATCAGTACTGCGGCGCTCAGAGAACAGTTCGAAGAGAAGTCGGAGAAGCTCGACGCTGCCCGAAAAGAGCTCTTCCGCCCTCGAGAACGAGCACATGGCTCTTCAGAGGGTTTTGGAGGAGAAGGGGAGGGAGAGCGGAGAGGAGGTCTGGGCGCTGCACCGCGACCTGAAGGCGGCCCAGGAAGAATCCCTGGCC
>CAVWEK010000010.1:0-12016 GCA_963753945.1 uncultured Acidobacteriota bacterium
TTTTGTGGGTGGTATAGGAAGCGGCTCTGTCTCATGGTGACCCGCCATTCCGGCCATTTTGCAACCATCGTTCCGGAGAGCTCTCCGCTCCCTCTGCCGGTTTGGGAAAGGGGGAAGAGCTTGCCTTTTGGGAAAAACCTCTCCCTGCATTTTGTCTTCGTCGGTTCAGAGGCGTTCTCTGCGCCCCGCTCCGCCTGGAAGATCTACCGGGACCACCTGGGGCATATTACCCAACTTATTGAACAGGGAAGGCTCTCCGCTCCTCCCGTCAAAGTCGTGGGAAGCCTTTCTGCCGAGACGGTCAGAGAGGCCCATCGCCTGCTCGAAGAGGGCAAGGTCAAGGGCAAACTGGTACAGCTTAACAGCGGCTTTTGAAAATTTGACCCAGATTTTATCGCAGATCGCGCTCTCGAAAAACCAGACATACATGAGAATGTAGGCAGGTTTTTCGAGAGCGCGAGATGCGTTAAAAGATGGGTCAAATTATTCAAAAGCCGCTGTTAAGCTGTACCTTTATGAGAATAGCGTGATGATCAGCTCGAAGGCGACAAAGGCCATCATGATGCTAAGGGTGATCTTGCCGCCGGGCAGCTGCTGATGCATGAGGGAGTGCCCTTCGTAATACCTGCCCGCCCAGACCATCAGGATCGGCATCGCGCCGAGCAGAAGGGCCACGCCGATCCCTCCGGCGATGGTGAGCGCGCTGATGAAGAGGTGGGGGTTGATCAAAGTGATCAGCAGAGGGATCCCGAAGATCGCCGCGCAGGTCATCGCCTTGGAGGCTCCTTTCCTCGAGAGTTTCAGGCCGTCGAGAAGGAAATCGACAAAAGCGATCGAGATCCCCAGGTAGGAGGTCGTCATCGCAAAGAAAGCAAAAAAGCGTCCCAGCGTCAGCAGGGTCGGGTTGTGAATGTATTGTCCCAGCGGGTTGATCGCGCTTTGCCCTTTTTGCAGCGCCTGCGCCAGCCCTCCTTCCCCTTCCAGCGGGACGATCCCCAGAATTAAAAACTCCCATACGATATAGATCAAAAGAGGGAGCGTCGTCCCCAGGATAAGCGCAAGGCGCACCTTGGATACGTTGCGGTTCATGTAGTTGAAGAGGGTCGGGATCAGGCTCTGATACCCGAAGGCGGTGAACACGACGGGGAGCGCCCACCAGACCTTGCCAAAGTCCATCCTTGTCAGCAGGCTCGGGGTCACGTAGGAGACTGTCGAGGTAACGAAGAGGACATAAGTGATCAGAATGCCCGCCATAAGCCCTAAGTTGAACCGGTCGACCCACAGCGCCCCGAAGTAGACGACAGGCGAGAAGATCAGGACATAGATGAGAGTGCCGAGCGACGAGGAGAGGATCCCGCCGCTTAAGTCGGACACGACGCCGCCGCCGCCCGCTATGTGGGCGATCATCAGGCAGGAGAAGAGGAAGAGGTAGAGGACCCAGCAGAACCGCTTTCCCCACTTGCCCAGCAGCCGGGAGGAAAGGGTGATCAGGTTGGCCCCCTTGGGCATCCAGATGCAGGCCTCCAAAATGAGAAGCCCCGTGCACAGCATAAACAGCCAGCAGATCAGGTAGATAGCGAGGGAGGGGATAAAACCGCCCCCGGCTGTTGCAATCGGAAGGGCGAGCATGCCAACCCCGATGCTGGTGCCAGCCACAAGCAGCGCTCCCCCCACCAGGTGTCCAAAAGTGCGTACAATGTGCATAGTTGCCTCCAAGGGTCTTGCCGGCTAAATTTATCTTTTAGCCTATCAGCCCTATTTTGGGCACTACATTATGAGCTGGAAAGGCCAAAAGGGGAGAGGGTCAGCATAAATTCCCTGACCAGGAGGTTCCCCCCTTCATCGGTCAGCGGAAAATACTGCGACTCGAGGGTCGCAGTCTTCACGAAAAAAAGATGGGTGTTTTTCACAAAGAAGGACTCCCAGTACTTAAAGAGCAGCCCCGTCAATCCGGAAACAGGGGAGTCGAGCGGCTGCGCGCGCATCGGGAACCGGGCGTAATCCTCTGCCTTCCGGTATCCGGAGTAGACCAGATCGAGCCGGTATTTCGTTTTAACCCCCATGGCGGCAAGCAGGGGAGGAAAGAGGAATGTTTTGGCACGGATGGCAACGAGATCTCCGGGAAGAAAGAGATGGGCAACCTCCTCACCGCTAAGTGTTTTGAGGATCACCTCGCGGCAAACGACCTTTGCCAGGGTCAGAGGACCGTCCGGCTGCTTCCACTCCATCTCCTCACTGCGGAAGTTCCCCGTGACACAAATTTTGAGGATCGGCTTGTCAGAAGAGAGATTGTCCAGGGCGTTGATCCCCAAAAACAGGATCCCAACCAGAAGAAAGAGCAGACCAAAGAAGAGCGATCTAAAGGTGTGGGCTCGTGTTTTAGTCGACATGCGCCAGCTTCAGCCCGATGATCCCGATGATGATCAGAAAGATCGAGATGAGGCGGATGATGTGGTAGGAGTCCCCGAAAAACAGGATCCCGCATACGACAGTCCCCGCAGCCCCGATCCCCGCCCAAACGGCGTACGCCGTGCCGATAGGGATGCTCTTCATCGCCTGAGAGACGGAAAAGAAGCTGAGCACGATAAAGATCACCGTGATGATGCTCGGGACCAGCTTCGAGAAACCCTGGCTGAACTTTAAAGCGATTGTAAAACAGATTTCAAAGAACCCGGCGAGCAAAAGAAAAATCCAAGCAATCGACATGAGGAAATACCTGTTTGAGTGACAGAGCAAAACCTCAAGCATAAGGATTTATAGGAAAATGGCAAGCTCGACTTTGTACATTTTAGCATCCCTGCCAGCAGGCAGGGTGCAAAAATGTACAAAGTCGAGCTTGCCATGAGAATATTACTGGACTTGAACGATTTTCAAATCAGCTCTGACCTTGCCGCGCTGTTGGCGATTCTTAAGGGCCCGATTATAAACGCGTCTGTAGAGCCCGCTTGCGGAAGGGGAGCCATCCGGGGTCTCTGTCCATGAGGAATGGATCGCATTCCGCATGATCGTCTGCATCGCTGTCATCTGCTCGATGAGCCGAGCTTCATCGTTGCTGTAAAGGATGCGCTGTCTATCCCTTGCTTCGTTAAGCGCTACGGCCAGGGTCTTCTGAATTTCCGCGTCCTGTTCTGCGGAGTTCCAAGTCTGCGTGCGCATGAACAGGTAGCCGTTTTTGCCTTCTCCATCCGTCTTGAGCGTATCGGGGAATCCACCTGTTTTTGTTGCGAGAACATGGACCCCAAAACGGTTGAACTCTCCCTGAACAAGGCCACACGGCTCGTACTTGGAGGGCATGATGACAAGGGAGGATGCCAGGCGAAGCAGGCTTCCGTATTCCCCTTGGTACTTGTAATTGTTATTTTCCTTGTAGTCAACCAGGATAAGGACCCCTTTGTTGTTGCGCTCCCTGGCTCTATTTTTCATCCCAGCCAAAATCCCTTTGGCTTCCTCGTCTGGAACGGTTCCGACGCAGACAAACTGTGCGCCGCTTTGAAGTACCTGGTCCATGATCATGGGGAGCTTGTTGACTCCTTTTTGACTGGAGTCATAACGGCCAAGATAAATGATAATGGGGCGCGTAGGATCGAGGTTGGCGTAGTCGTCAGCGTCCGTGGGCCTTGACTTCAGGAGTTGGCATATTTCATGCTGCGCTTTCATCTTGATTTCGGCTAATGCAAGGGGCAGGGTGTCTGTGGGGATCTGGAGATTCCATTTCGCAAGCTGCATATCTTCCGCAGGGTTCCATCCGTTGCTGTTTCCATTCACGATCCCGACGAGTTTGCCGTCTGCTGCGGCCTGCTTGATGGGGCGGTGAAGACCGTTTGCGAAATCGGGATTGTCCGTTTGGGTTTCCTTCGCGTATGTCCTGGAGACGGTAGTGATCATCTCTGCCAGGGAGAGCGCCTCTATGAAGGAGTTCACCGGCTTATCGGGTAGTCCCGTTTCTCTAAAAATCTGCATGGAATCGTGATCGTTATACCACATCGGTTCCAGGGTGTTGTGGAATGTGTAGACGACGGCGGGGGTCGCTGCTTCCATATATTCTTTTGGGTGCTGCGCGGCGATATATTTGGGAACGAGGGCCGTCTGCCCGTCATGCACATGGACAACATTGAAAGGGTTCTGCTTATGGCTGAACTGGTAGCTGAGCTCTGCGGCGGCCTTTTGGAAGACGGCCCACCTGCGCTGCTTCATGGAGTAGGGCTTATCCTCGTAAATACTGCTCATTCCAAAAAGCTCGGGAGCGTCGATAAAATAGCAGCGGACTCCTTTGAGATTCTGCTTCATGATGCGGAGCTGTACGCCGACTCCATACACTTTATATTTATTATTTGCTTCCTGCATGCCTCGAATACTCTCCTGGGCGATCGGGCCGCCGCGGTAGAGCGGCATGATGACGCACGCATTTTCTACTCCAAACCCGCGGACCATCCCATCCACGGCAGGGGCCAGGCCACCGACACCGGCAATGCCAGAAAATTCCGCTGTGACGAAAATTACGCGCAAGGTTGTGATTTCATACTCTGCTTCAAGCCGGGAAGCATCGCAATCGTAGGGCTCGTTAGAGAGGGTCATTTTACCACTCAGGTCGCCCAGAAGGCGACTGTCTGCCTGCTGGAAGCTGTTCTGCAGCTCATTGCGGTACTCTTTCAGGACGGAATCCGGGTAATTGCCCCGGGTTGAAAACAGGGAGAGAGGATCTTTCCATATGATGGTGTCCCCGTAGCCCAATCCCCCAAAGTTCGGATTGGAGTGTCCTCCATCGCGGTACCAGATTTTACCTGCCAGAGCATTTTTTGCCTCAGGACACAATGTGTTGAATTTCTGGAATACGGCATGAGGCGTGTTTGCCAGTTTGCCCCCCTCGATCTGAAAAGTCTCCAGTTCTCTGTCCTGGCGTCTTAAGGCCAGTTTATTCTCATGATGGGACATCAGCTGGAGGAGGATCCCTTCCCCATTTGCATTATGTATCCGTTGCAGCAGGCGCATCTCCTCACCCAGACGGTGTTTGGAAAATTCCCATTCCTCCGGTTTATAGCGCGCCATCCAGATGATCTCGTAAATTATCCTCTTGAGATCGGGATGGATCCTCTCAAATTTGGCGAAGAGCGCGCCATTGTTCGGGATCCCATCATTTAAGAGCTGGTTTAAGGTGTGGAGATAACAGATCTTCAGGAGCTCCTCAAAGGTTGCCGAGGAGTCCTCCTGCCTAATGGAAAGTCTCAACCCCTCGGGCGCGCTTAAGGAAAAGGGGCGGTCTATCTCGTTATTGAGCTCGGCAATGCACAGATCGGTAGGGTTTGCGCCGCGAAAGTCGATCAGTCGGGAAAAGTCTTCGCGGATCGTATGTAGTCCGAAATCCCAAACCGGCGGCTTATCAGCCAGCTCCCAAATCTTTCCACACAGCATCCCTTTTGCTTTCTGAGAAAGTTCATTAAAAGCTTTAGTGACTTGACCCTTGCGAGTGTCCACCTCATAAGCGGAGGGAGGTCTTTTTTGTTCCGCTTCCTTCAGCGTATACCATAGGCCCGCGAGGTTGGCGATTTCCGCTTTGGCCCGCTGCGCATCGTGCTGCTGCTGGTAATACCCCAGGATCAGATCGGGCAGATACCTGCCATTCCGATCCCTCATCAGGAACAACAGAGAGAACCCACGGTCTACTATTTTTTCCCCACCCTCCCTGTTTACCTTCCCGGTTAAAGCAAAGGAGATGAATTCATAAACGCGATCAAAAACAGCTGGATCGCGCAGCTGTTTAAATGAACTGTCAATGAAGCGGGTTTCGATGGAGGGGTTATGAAAATCCTGGACCAGTTGTGCAAAACTGCCTGCTTTTTTGCTCCACTCGTCGACCTGGACATAGGCCAGCCTGGAGAGCTCATTGAGTTGTTTTAATTTAGCCGTAGGCGTGGTGCCGCCGGGCACCATTGTATTTCGGTTAGTATACGGTCCGCCTATTGGCAGTTTTGGCAGTCTCGGAGGTATCGACGACATAAGCCCCTCTTTTTTATATATGATTTAAGATTTTATGAACTAATTATAACGTTTTTAAGCTATAGAATCAATTAAATTATACTTAAAAAGTCAGTAAAATTAATTTTGAGTAAAGATTATGACGGAAGGCGACTTAAAAATAAATTCAAATTTTGTTTAACAGATGAGAGGTGTCGTTCCACAGCCTGATGACGGGCGTATCCCGTTCATACCCAAGGATGGATAGGGAAGAGGGGGATAGCAGGAGGTGACGTCCTTCTGCGACGGGAAGCTCCATCCATAAGGCCGCGAGGGCCCTTAAGAAGTGGCCGTGGGAGAAAAGGGCGACGTCGCCATCTATCAACTTAATTTTTGAAATCACGCGGGCAGCCCGGACTGCGATGTCTGAAGGGGTCTCTCCGCCAGGAGCCCCGTCAGTAAAGATGTTCCAATCCCGGGAGCGTTTCCAGATCTCCTCTCTTTTCAGCCCTTCGAATTGCCCATAGTTCCACTCGACAAGATCCCCATCCTTTTCCGCCGATCCCATAAACCCTGCAATCCGGCAGGTCATCACAGCGCGCTGGAGGGGACTGACAAGTATTTTTTTGAATTTATGCCCCTGTAATCTTTTGCCGACGAGGGCCGCTTCCAGCTCCCCATTTTTTGTGAGGGGGATATCCGTCAGTCCCGTATGCTGCCCGCTCAATGTCCACTCCGTTTCCCCATGGCGCACAAGGTAGATTTTCTGTCCTGGAAATCCCATCTTTCCTCACTTCTTTGTCATTCCTGTTCTATACCCCTTTTACTCAATATTTGCCAATTTTCTGCCTATTTCTTATGCTTTGGCTATAAATTGAGAAGGACTCATCAATGCCACTCAACGTCGTGACTGCAACGGGGGAGACCCTGCCGATACATTCCCCCGGGGAATTTGAACAGATTTTTCAGGTGGAGTACTGCCCTTCCCTGAAATTCTGCGATACCAGGATCCGGGAAAGGATGGCCAAGAAATGCAAAAGGGCCCTTTCCAAAGGGTGGATCACCGCGCGGCAAAAGTGGCTGGGCCACTACTACGCGGATGCACTAGGCAAAGAGCCGCCCCTCGACCTCACCATCGCCTGGATCGACGAAAAGGTGGGCTATGGGGTCTGGACGAATCGGGAGATCCCCGCCCATGCCTACATCGGAGAGTACGCGGGACTGCTCAGGCGTCGCCGCCTGTGGAAGCGATGGAGCAACCTCTACTGCTTTGACTATACCGTCGGGGAGAAAAAGAGCACCTTCCATGTGATCGATGCGGAGCGGCATGGCAACCATACGCGCTTTATCAATCATAGCTTTGCGCCCAATGTCGAACCCGTCTCCGTCCATTTCGAAGGGCAGATCTTCGTCGTGTTCTATGCCAAAGCGAAAATTCCAGCCGGAACCCAGCTGCTCTACGACTATGGGGAGGAGTATTGGATGAAGCGAAGCGGGCCAGTCGCATTTGCTTCCAGCCCTGCAAAGATTACTTCTCGTTAATGCCGAGGAGCTCGATCTCGAAGATCAGCGCCACATTGGGCCCGATCTCCTGGCCAAAACCCATTTCGCCGTAGGCGAGATAAGGGGGAATGAAAACTTCCCACTTGTCGCCCATGCGCATGAGCTGCAGAATCTCTGTCCATCCTGCGATCACGCGGTTAAGAGGAAATACGGCAGGCTCACCACGCTGGTAGGAGCTGTCGAATACCCGACCGTCTGGGAAACTGCCGCGGTAGTGGATCTTGACGAAATCGAGGGGAGTCGGATGCATGCCCGAAGCGGATCCGGAAGAGAGGACCTTGTACTGCAGCCCGCTTGTGAGCGTCGTAACGCCGGCTTTGCCCTTGTTCTCGACTAGGAATGCCTCGCTCCGTTTTTTGTTCTCCTCTGCCACCCTGGAAAAATGTTGGCGCTGCTGGGACTCGATCTGGTTTTTCAGGGCCACCAAAATCGACTGGATCTCATCCTGCTTGAGTTTGGGGTTGCTCTCGGAGAGGGCGTCGTTGAACCCATCCATCAGACAACTCACGTCCATGTCGCCGAACTGGTTCCTCAAATTGCGCCCCGTCTCAAGGCCGATGCAATAGCTTACTTTTTCCTTTGTCGAATTCATCCGTATTTCCTCCAAGTTATGGACGAAAAGATATATAGCCGATAGGGGAATTGGGGGACAAGGGTTTTTGAGTTAAGTAAACTTTTTACAGAAGAGGACCGTGATCACGGCGGCTCCCGTCACGCCGGCAAGCAGGAGGAAAGCCCCCTGGTAATTGCCGGTCAGATCGATGGTCCACCCCGTGAGAAGGGGGGTAATGATCCAGGCCATAGAAGAACAGACAGTCGAAATCCCATGGGCCACTCCGGTCCGCTCTTTTGCAAATTCAATATTGGTATTGAAGAAAATCGACAAGGGGATCATCCCAAAACCGATTCCCAGGCTCATAAAAAGGAGGGAGCTTCCGAGGGTGTGTGTAAAGCTGAGCAGTAGAAAAAAAAGCGCACAGAGAAGCTGGCTGCTCCAAAGGAGGTGGACGCGCGAGGAGCGGGAGGAGCCGGTCTTGCGCAGGAGCCAGTCTGACAGGATTCCCCCTGCCTTAAGAAAAAGGGCGCTGGTAAGCCAGGGGATTGTTAAACACCAGCCCACGCTCTTGAGGTCAAGACCGTGCTGCGACAGAAAGTAGCCAGGGAGCCAGAGGGTCGCAAAGTTGATCAGGTAGACACTGGCAAAAAAGGCGACGTTGTTCGCTATCAGGGCGGGGTGGGTCAGAAGGTAGCGCAGACTTATAGGGGGCTTTTTCTGATCGGACTTACTGGCGCTGCAATTTTCCAGCAGCTTTTTTTCGTCTTTTCCAACAAAGCGGCTGTCTTTTGGCCTGTCGGTAAACAGGAAGTACCAAATGAGGGCCCAGACGCTGCTCGCGGCGCCGATCACAACGAACATCGCCCTCCATCCAAGGTCAGCGACGAGGTAGGAGCAGATGGGCGCACCAATGACCGACGAAAGGGGAATGGCCACAAGGCCGATTGAAAGAGCTCGCGCACGCTCCCCAGGGGGAAGCCAGCTGCCAGTTGCCTTGGCTAGCGCAGGGAAATGAGGGCCTTCCGCAACGCCCAGCAAAAACCGCAGAGCGATAAATTCCCCCAAACCGCCGGCAAATCCGAAGAGGACAACACAGAGCGACCACCCAAGCACCGCAAGCGACCATACGATGCGAGGTCCAAAACGGTCAAGGCACCATCCGCCCAAGACGGCCATCGAGATGTAGCCGGCCCCAAAGGCGGAGAGGATCATGCCGAACTGGGTGTTGGAGAAATGAAATTGCTCTTTTAAAGGTCCAATGACAAAGGATACCGAAGAGCGGTCGATGTAATTGATCAAGGTAATGAGAAAGATGAGGCTGACGACGACCCATCTGTAGTTCCTGACGCCAGCTCTATTCATTTTTTTTGGCCTGAGAGGTCTACTGAGCCTTTTTCCAGGGCTTGGGAGAGCCTTTTTCGTTGGCGCGGTGGGTCTTCTCCCACTGGTTGTACATCCCCTGAAGGTGGGTCCAAAACTCTAAGGAAGTGCCTAGGGCTTTGGAGAGGGCAAGGGCCGCGCTCTCGTTGATGTTCTCTTTCCCGTGGATGATCGCCTCGACTTTGACTTCGTTCCAGTTGCCGCCAAGCGTTTCAGCGAGCTTCCTCGGCGTCATGGAGAGGGGTTTCAAAAATTCTTCCTCAAGGATCTTGCCGGGGTGGGTGGGTCTGCGTCTTTTTGGAAGCATGGCTGTCTCCTTAAGGATTAAGTGTCGGTTTGATCTCAATGTATTCAGGGCCGCCGTTCCAGCCGAAGGCAAGGCGCCAGTTCTGGTCGATGGGGATGCTGTATTTGCCGTGGGCGTCGCGCACGCCGGCTTCCGCTTTGATCGAGGGGATCCAGTGGAGGCTCTCCAGGCTCTGTGCGGCATTGAGAAGGTCAAGCTTCCTCTCTATCTCTTTAACGAGCTGAGAGGAGAATTTTTTCCGCACCGCATGAGTGTGGATCCCATGGAAGATCTCTTCTGCTACTCCATCATCAAAGGACTGGATCATTGGGGCCCCCTCTTTTACCTGAGTATAGCAGCAGTAGATTAATTTTAAAAATATTTATCACACTTTCCTATCCCATAGGAAGAGAGCGGACCGCTTTGGCCTGGGGACCTTTGGGCCCACTGCCGATCTCATACTCGACCCTTTCGCCCTGTTCGAGGCTCTTTTCCATCGACTCAAGGTCGGAGCGGTGGAAAAAGAGGTCCTTCCCGCCGTTGTCCGGAGTGATGAACCCGAAGTTTTTGGTTTCGTTGTACCATTTTACTGTTCCCCGTTCTCTGTCCATAGAGCCCTCCCAGGCATTTTCGGTGCTTGAAAAAATGTTTATACCACAAATGGGAGATTTGGGGGGACCCAATAGAGAAAAATTTCACATAAAAACCTGAATATCAACAACATAAAATACATTTTTATCTCTTTGCCGCCCTGTGGTAGACTCTTACCCATTTAAAGGGTGCTCTCTCATGAAACATATTGCTGACAAAAATGCCACGCTGCTCGATATCCTCCATGAGATGGCCCCCGACAGCTCTAAAAACACCCTGCGGTCCTGGCTCCAGTCGGGTCGGATAACCGTCGACCGGGAGCAGAAGGAGAGGGCCAACACCCCCATTCTGTCCGGGCAGGAGGTGGCCATCGGCCATAAGGTCACCTTCATCCGGGGCACCCTCAGGATCCTGCACGACGACAACCAGGTCGTCGTTCTGGAGAAGCCGGAAGGCCTCCTCAGCGTTGCGACCGACTTCGAGTCGAAAAACACCGTCCACAGCATGCTCAAGCGCCAATTCCACAACCGCCGGGTCTATCCCGTCCACCGTCTCGACAGAGAGACCTCGGGCGTGATGCTTTTTGTCTATGACGAGGAGTCCCGCAACGAGATGAAGACCCAGTTCGAGCAGCACAACGTCGACAAGACCTACTACGCCATCGTCGAGAAAGAGATGCCCCTGGGGAAGGGGATGTGGGAGAGTTATCTTGAAGAAGACGACTTCTACTATGTGAAGAGCACCAATGATTCTCAAAATGGCAAACGGGCCATCACCCATTACGAGGTCCTCAAAGCCCACCGCAACCGCTCCCTGCTCCGTCTAAAACCCCAGACCGGCCGAAAGAACCAGCTCCGCGTCCATTGCAGCGAGGCGGGCCATCCGATCGTCGGCGACAAGAAGTCCGGGGCCAATACCAACCCGATCAAGCGGGTCTGCCTCCACGCTCAGAAGATCTGCTTCACCCATCCCGCCACCCGGCGGCCGATGGTGTTCTCCGCTCCCATCCCCGAGCTGTTCTCCAAGATATTGGATTATAAAGATCTGGCTCTCTAAGTTCGCGATAGATTAGGGCTATTTTCATGAAATTACTTTGTTTTTTAATCCCGCCTATCCTTATATCTGGACTCATGCAAAATTACGAAGAAGTGATTTCTGTCCTCGACTTTACCGACTACCCGAGGGGATAACACCCCCAATCCAGAATCTCAACCTGGGAAAAATGCCCTGCAAGACGATTCTCCGTAAGTCGCTAAATTAAAGTATTTTACATCACGCCTCTCCCTCCCGCTCAACTTCAGATTTGACAAATAACGATGTAATGGTGTAACATTACATCTGCCGAAGTGGAAGAGACAATGTATGCGCAATAAGACATCGGAAATAGGCTGGAAAGCCTTTATAGAGCTTTGCTGTAAGTTTCAGGACCCAAAAGTCCTCGAAGAGCTTTTTGATCTGTTTTTGACCCATGAAGAGAAAGAGGCGTTATCGACCAGGCACCTTTTGGTGAAGTCTCTTCTGGAACAAAAGATGACCCAGAGGGAGATCGCTGAGAAGATGAAGATCAGCATCTCCAAAATCACGCGCGGCTCGAATGCCCTGAAGATCATCAGCCGGCAGTTAAAAGATGAACTTAAGAAAAAAATGGGGGAGTGATGTTTGGCCAGACGACGTTGGAAGAATTTAAG
>CAVWEK010000011.1:0-53405 GCA_963753945.1 uncultured Acidobacteriota bacterium
ATAATCTCGACTTGTACATTTTTGTACCCCGATTGCTGGAAAGGGAGGCCTTCAGGCGCAATTTTAATTCGCAGGATCGGCTTGAACATGCCTTCCTGCGGAATTTGAAGTTAGGCATCAAGGCCTCCCTGCCAGCCGGCGAGGTGCCGAAAAATGTACAAAATCGAGATCGAGGAGGAGCCATGTCTACAGAACAAACGCTTACAGCCGACATTAAGCGCCGGGTCGATTACTGGCTCAACGGACCCTTTGATGAGAAGACCAAAGAGCAGGTGCGCGCGCTGCAAAAGAGCGATCCGCCGGGCTGATCGATGCTTTCTTTAGCGACCTCTCCTTTGGGACGGGGGCCTGCGCGGGATCATGGGACCGGGGACCACCCGGATGAACATCTACACCATCCGCCTGGCCACGCAGGGGCTGGCGAACTATCTGAAGAAGGAGGTACCAGGGAGAAAAGCTCTCGGTGCTGATCGGGTTTGACTCGCGCCACCACTCGCAGGAGTTCGCGCGGGAAGCTTCCTGTGTGCTGGCCGGAAATGGGATCCGCGTCTATCTGCTCGAGGAGCTGAGGCCGACCCCCTACATCTCCTTTGCGTGCCGTTATAAAAAAGCGCATGCGGCGATCATGATCACCGCCTCCCACAATCCGAAGGAGTACAACGGGTACAAAGTGTATTGGAGCGACGGCGCGCAGGTGGTTGCCCCGCACGACGAGGGGATCATCAAAGAGGCCGATGCGCTCAAGGACCTCTCTTCCGTGAAGCGCTCTACTGTGAAGGATCCGCTGATCGAAAGCGTCCAACGGCATTGGACGCCCGGTACCTGGAAGCGATCGCTCCACTGCAGGCGTTTTCCCGAAGAGAACCGGAAATCGGGTGCGCAGCTTAGATCGTCTACACGAGCCTGCATGGAACGGGGATTATCGATCGTGCCGCAGGCGTTGAAAGCCTGGGGGTTCACCTAACGATCCATCTCGTCAATTAAGGTCACCGTCGACGGGGATTTTCCGACGGTTAAATTTCCCAATCCCGAATACCCGGAAACGTTGAAGCTGGGGATCGAATATCTCGAAAAGACCGGCTCCGACATTGTCCTGGCCACCGATCCCGATGCCGACCGGATCGGCGTCGTTGTTCGCCACAAGGGTAAATCTGTACTCATCAACGGCAATGAGATGGCAGCGCTCTGCGTCGATTATCTCTGCGAGGTGCTCAAGAAGAAGCACAGGATGCCTCCCAAGGGGGCTTTTGTCACAACGATCGTGACGACGGAGCTGCTGAAGAAAATTGCTGAGACTCAGCATACGGCATTTTTCGAAGTGCTGACGGGATTCAAATACATCGGCGAGAAGATCCATGAGTGGGAAACGGAACCGGATGGGTATACCTTTCTCTTCGGCGCGGAGGAATCGTACGGCTACCTGCTCGGCACCCACGCGCGGGACAAGGACGCGATCATCGCTTCCTGTCTGATCGCCGAGATGGCCCTCTATGCCAAGCTCCAGGGGCAAGTCCTCATCGACCGGCTCCACCACATCTACCGCACCTACGGAATCTTCCGGGAGAAACAGATCTCGCTGAACTATAGTCCCGGCCAGGAAGGGATGGAGAAGATGGCAGAGGTGATGAAACAGCTGCGCGCAAACCGCCGGCGATCAACGGTCAAAAAGTCCTCTACATCGAGGACTACCAGCGGCACACGAGGAAGCACCTCGATACGGGGAAGACGGAAAAGCTGAACACCCCCTACTTCCGATGTGCTGCTCTTTCGGCTGGAGGATAAGACCCGCCTCGTCGTCTGCGCCGTCGGGCACCGAGCCCAAGATCAAGCTCTACGGCTGTGCGACGATGGAGAAGTTTGATACGATCGAAGGGGGGATCGCCGCTTGCGACAGCAGGCTTGGCCAGACGATGGATGCGTTGAAAAAGGATACTGCGTGAAAGGGTATTTACAGGAAGTTCAGCTCGCTCTTGTTACAGGGGCTTCCTCGGGGCTGGGAAAGGAGCTCTCTCATCAATTGGCCAGGCGTGGAATCCCTCTGATCCTTATCGCCAGAAACCGGGAGAAGCTTGAAGCGGCTGCCTCCGAGCTGCCGGGCTCTCCGCTGCTCTGCGTAGCGGATCTGGCGGATCCGGAAGGGCGCAGGAAAGTCGTGGAGATCATTCACGCAGAACAGCCTGATCTGATCGTGAACAACGCCGGCTTTGGCCTCTATGGCCCCGCCCTTGCCCACAAAACCTCAGAGCTGCAGGAGATGGTCGAGGTCAACGTGGAAGCTCTGATGGAGCTCTCCCTGGAGGGGGCCGGCACTCTATTAAAACATCAGAAAAAAGGGATGGTGTTGAACATCTCCTCCGCGGCGGCTTTTTTCGCCTATCCGGGGTTCAGCGTCTACGCTGCCACAAAGGCGTTTGTAAACAGCTTCTCCCGAGCATTCGACGAGGAGATGAAGCCCCATGGAATCCGCATCATCACTGTGTGCCCAGGTCAGATCGATACGGGTTTTCGAAAAAGAGCCTCGGGGAATTTCCCACAGAAGGCTGACGGGATCACGATGACTTCAGAAATGGCTGCAGAGCTAATCCTGAGGCAGGCAGACAAAGGGAAAAGCCTCTCGATCGTCAACTGGCGGTACCTTCTGGCTGTTGGCTTGAGCCGGCTTGTCCCCTACTCTCTTTTAAACAGGCTGCTGGCCAAAGGGATCGCCGATCGGCATCAGTTCAAGTAGCATTAACAGGATGAAGGGTTATTAAACCACCGAGCACACCGAGAGCACCGAGAAAAGAAAATCAAATACTGTGAAAAGAGAATTGCCCTCTCGGTGTCCTCAGTGGGCTCGGTGGTTAAATTTTTTGCGGCTAATCCCGGTTGGGGTATTTGATGCGGAGGTGGCGGGTGACCATGATCGCTTTGACGATCGCTCTCTTCACCCTGCCGAGCTCTTCGAAGGTGAGCTGGCATTCGTCGAACTGCCCATCGCTGGCTTTCTCGGCAACGAGCTTGTCGACCATTTCCGAGACGGCCTCTTCCGTGACCTCATCCATCGAGCGGGAAGCCGCCTCGACGGTATCGGCGATCATAATGATGGCCGATTCTTTGGAGCGGGGTTTAGGGCCGGGGTAGCGGAAGACCTTCTCATTGACCTTCGTCGCATCCCCGCTCATCTGCTCGACCTGCTTGCAGTAGAAATAGTAAACCATCGTCGTTCCGTGGTGCTCGCGGATGACGTCGATAAAGCTTTGGGGCAGGTGGTATTTGCTCGCGAGCGCCTCCCCTTCCTGGACGTGGGCGACGATCACATGGGTCGACTCGGCGGGGGTAAGGAGCTGGTGGATGTTGAATCCTCCGAGCTGGTTTTCGGTAAAGTAGTGGGGGTTGAAGAGCTTTCCGATGTCGTGGTAGAGGGTAGCTACTCTGCAGAAGAGGCCGTTCGCCCCAATGGCCCGCGCTGCCGCTTCAGAGATGTTGCCGACGACGAGGCAGTGTTGATAGGTGCCGGGCGCCTCGAGGCTCAGGCGGCGGAGCAGCTCGTGGTCGGGGTCCATATATTCCATGAGCGTCATATCGGTCATGACGTGGAAGAGGGCCTCGAGGATGGGGAGGAGGCCGACGACGAGGATGGCTGTGATGGACAGAAAGGCAAAGGAGCTGAGCAGATCGGTGGCGAACCTGACATTGAAGGGACCGTTACCGGCAAGGTTGATGGCAGCGATCAGCGGGATCAGGCAAATCCACACCTTGCCCAGGACGGCAAAGACTTTTTTCCGCTTATGCAGACGCCTTGCGAAGAGGACGGTGACGATCGACGCGTAGAAGTTCAGGATCAGAAAAGGGATGTAGTCGACAGCGAGGGCCACGGCAAAGAGGATCAGCAGGAAGAAGGAAGCGACGATGGCGACCTCGCTGCTGATGAGCACGCAGATCAGCAGGGCGGCAAAGGGCAAAAGGAGGGGGTAGCTGGCCACCTCGATCAAATTCGCATCGTGGTAGAGGAGGAAATGCTCGGTCGCTTTGGCGAGGATAAGGCTCATGACCAGGATCGTGACGAGCAGGACCATCTTCTGGAGCGACTTGAGCAGCTCGCGCTGGAAAAAATGGAGGTAGAGCAGGGAGACGACGATGATGGAGAGAGCGATCAGGGCGCTGCTTAAGAGGGTAAGGGGGGTCCAAAGATTGCGCGCGTCGGCGAGGGCATTCTTCATCGCCTGAACCATCGCGATGTGGCGGGGGGCTACCCTTTCTCCCCTCTTGATGATCTGCGTCCCCGCTTCGACGTGGGTGTACCGGTCGGGAACATCCATCTGCACTTCCTGGCGCACGCTGCGCTCGGTCGCAAAATCCTCCTGCAGGATCCAGGTGTGGCGGGAGAATGCGGCCAGAAGGAAATCAGCGGTCTCCGCATGGAAATCCTTTTGCTTCTCAAGGGCCTCGCGGATACCGACCCATAGGGACTTTGGCAAAAGCGTTCTCTCAGGTTGAGAGCTCATGGAAGGGATAACAGAAAAATGGGAGACAGAAAGATCGAGCGACCGCATCTTGTTATAAGTCCGATCATCGGTCAGCCGCGCATCAAAAAGGGACTCTTCGATTGCGTCGAGAAGGGTATAGATCTCCTCAAAGGTCGTTCTGGTAAGCTCCCGGCGCCACTGCTGATTTTCAATCAGGGAGCTCTCAAAATCCCTGCGGAAGGTTTTGACCTGGTCCTCATCGACCTGGTAGATCGCGCCAATATCCCGCACAGCTTCCTGTTTGAGGGTCTGGGTCGCCTGCTCGTCCCAGAAGAAAAAGTCGGTCTGGGAGATCACATAGCGGGGCGCCTTCGTCCCCACCTCGAGGACCTCCATGCGCACTTCCCTGAAATGCAGAAAAAACGTCAGGACGACGAGAAAGCATAAAGCCAGCGCGATCCTCTTGGCGATCTGGTTTCCGCCCAGGATCTCCTTCCAGCGTTTCTTTCGGGAGCACCGATCGACTTTCGTCAATGTGCTGTTCTTGCATGAATGCGCCTAAAATTTATAGCGATCAACTTGACAAGCGGAAATAATGCACTGAAGTGGCAATTGCATTCCAACCAAAAAAAATATTTCACACATGTTCGCCATCTGATCCGACCATAACAAAAAATTGGAATTAGAGTTCAAATTTTTTCCATCCAGGAGAGTCTTTTCTCTGCTTTTTCTGAATTGTCTTCTAAGGGCCGATCGCTTATAATTAATTTTTAGAGATGAGGTAGATCGTGGAGTCCAAACCTGGAAATTATCAAGTGATCGCCCGGAAGTACCGGCCGCAAACGTTTGCAAGCGTGTCGGCCAGGAAGCGATTGTCACCACACTGAAAAACGCGCTGCGTTTCAACCGGCTCGCCCACGCCTATCTTTTCTGCGGATGCCGCGGCACGGGAAAGACCACGCTTGCCCGCGTCTTCGCCAAAGCGCTCAACTGCAGCCATCCCACGGCGGATCTCGAACCCTGCAACGCCTGCCCCTCCTGCCTCGACATCATCGCCGGAAGATCTCTCGACGTCCTGGAGATCGACGGCGCCTCCAACCGCGGCATCGACGACATCCGCCAGATCAACGAGACGATCGGCTACGCTCCCGCCTCGGGCAAATACAAGATCTACATCATCGACGAAGTGCACATGCTCACCAAAGAGGCCTTCAACGCCCTGCTCAAGACGCTCGAAGAGCCCCCTCCCAACGTAAAATTTTTCTTCGCGACGACAGAGCCCCACAAGGTCCTCCCCACCATCATCAGCCGCTGCCAGCGCTTCGACCTGGGCCGGATCCCCTTAGACGCCCTCAAGAAAAAACTTGCCTGGATCGCAGAGGACTCGAACGTCCCATGCGAAGAGGAAGTCTTCTCCCTGATCGCCAACCTCTCAGAAGGCTCCCTCCGCGATGCCGAGTCGCTGCTCGACCAGATCATCTGCTATGCCGAGCACCCGATCACCGCTGCCAAAGTCTCTGCGACGCTCGGAATGATGCCCCGCTCCTCTTTTTCTCCCTGGACAGCGCTTTTGACAGCAGAACCTCTCTTTTGCCTTCGAACTTGCCTGCGATATTTTCTCCTCCGGCAAAGACCTCTCCTACTTCATCGATAAGCTCGATCGAGCACTACCGCTCCCTTCTCAAATTCAAACTCGGCGCTGCCGTCGCTTTCCCACGGCCCGCCTCAAAGAGCAGTACGCCGCCTCCATCTGCTCTCTACACCGAAGAGCAATGCCTCTACATCCTCGATTTCCTCATCCACTGGCAGCAGCAGATCGGCAAGACCCCCTTCAAGCGGGTCAGCCTGGAAATGATCCTGCTGCACATCGTCCGCTCCAAGCAGCGGCTGACGCTGCCCGCTCTTGTCAGACGGCTGCAGGAACTGGAGCAGAAGCTTGCAGCTGAGCCAAAAGAAGCCTCGCCGCTCCCCGCTCCCCTCCCCGCGGCAGAAGAGCCGAAAGTGCGCGCGCCAGAAGCGCCGCTCGTCCTATCCGAACTCCCTCAGGAAAACCCCGCTCCAGCTCCCCTCCTTGCCGCGGAAGCGCAGAAAGAAGAGGCCCCCTCCCTCGAAGAGACCCTCATGAACAAAATCCGCTTAAAAATCGAAGCGACGCCCCTTCCCGCTCGAGAGCCCCCTCTGGAGCAATCAGATCCCTCTCCGAGCGCCGAGGCGCCGGCAACATCCCCTTCTATCCTCCTTTCCAAAGCAAAATGGGAAGCGATGGCAAGTTCTAATCAAACACCCCCCCCTTCACCCTCTATGGAAGGCAGCGAAGCGGCTGCAAAGCCGGTCGAAGCAGAACCCAGGGCAGCTGAAACGCCGCCCAGTCCGGCAAACCAGAGCCGCTACGACACGCTGATCCGTTTTGCCGCTGTGGAGCTCGAAGGAACACTAAAAAAGGAGCACTCTCATGGGTAGCGGTTTCTCAAAAATGAAAAAACAGGCGAAGCTCATGGAGCAGCAGCTTGAGGCGATGCGTTCAGAAATGAAGAGCAAACAGCTCGTGGGCGTCAGCGGCAATGGGCTCGTCACGGTCACACTAAACGGCGAAAAGGAACTCCAGTCCATCAAGATCAAGCCCGAGTGCGTCGATCCCAATGACCTGGAAGGGCTGCAGGACCTGATCAAGGCTGCCTGCGACGACGCCTACAGCAAAGCCTCCAACGACCCGATGGAAGGGCTCTCCCTTCCCGGTGGCATGTCATTGCCCTTCGGTCTCTAATCTATTCTTACTCCCGCCACAAAGATTTTTTTTGTGGCGCCCCCTCCGTAGTAGAAATTCTTCTAAAGAAGCAATTGCAAATAATTGCCGAATACTGCTATAATGCCTCATCTAAATTAACAAAAGGAGTCAATATGCATGGTGTTTTAATTAGAGAATCAGATAAAAACTGCCTTCCTGGTGAATATATTCTGAAACAACAAGTTGATTCTAAAACAAATGTTGAAGCGTTAATTGGTAAATTAGTTTTTGGAAACTCGCTTGCGGAAAGAAAATCTTTTTATTTCCCTTATGCACAACAGGCCATGAAGGTTGAATCCGTTTTCCTGAGCTGCCTGGCCGTCATTGTGGGATCTGTGGTCGACGTGATTACTTTTCCTTATCGCGCATTCCAGATTCAGCAATATAAAACCGAGCTTAAAGAGACCCTGCCTATCTACAAATATCTTAAAGAGCAAAACGTCGCACAAAAATATTTGGATCAGGACAGATTTGAAGTGACCTTCTACTTCGATCCCCAGACAACCGAAAAGGCCTACATCAAAGATACCATCCAGGGAAACAGGTATAACTCCTACCTCATCGACATCTATAGAGGCGTGACAGATCAGCGACGCGGAGGAGATGAAGAGAAAGCAGAGGCACTCAGAAAAGAATTACAACGACCTTTCGTTGCCAGGGCGTAACTACTTCGCGTGTTCGCGGAAAAAACACGAGTGATTAAACAAAAGGATTCAAAATGTACGCAGCTTCAATTAGGTCACTGGAAAAAAACGGAAATCCTGGAAATTCCATTTACTTACAGCCTTTCAATTCAGAGGCGGAAGTTAACAGGTTGAAAGATCAACTGATTAATGGAGATGAAAAGGTTAAGAGGAAATCTTTTTATTTTCCACTTACAAAGCAAGCTTTCAAGGTTGAATCCGTTGCCTCGCGATTTATCGAGGTTGTAAAAAGTTTTTTCACTGATCTATTCTCTTTGCCTTCCCGCTGGAACACTTATGGAGAATACAAAAATGAAATGAAGAAAGCGCTGCCCATTTATCAGTTTCTTCAAAATCTTAAACTCCCTCAAAAGTATTTAGATCAGGACAGATTTGAAGTTCTTTTCTTCTCTGGGGAAGAACCCGCTGCACCCTACCTTCAAAAAAATAATTTGGCGCGTTTGATGCTGGGCGAAGCCTACGACCCTAAAAAATTCGAGGGCCGAAATTATCAAATGTATAGCATCTACCGGATCGATCTTCATAATGGAGTTTCTCAGACCGGCGGCGGATTGAGTTTGATTGAGGGCGAGTTTGAGCAGAAACTGAAAACCCCCTTCGTCGCAAAGGCTTAAGACGCTCCCGAATTGCGGTTGTAGGCTTCGAGGAGAAGCTGGGAGACCTCGACAGTCGAGTTGAGCTGCAGGACGCGCTGGGCGAGCTCGTAGGCGCCAAGGAGCGTCGTCTGGCGGATTGCGCGCCTCACAATGGGGATGTAGCGCGGGGAGCAGGAGAGCTGATCGACGCCCAGTCCCAAAAGAAGCGGGACGAAGAGCGGATTGGAGGCGATCTCCCCGCAGATCGTCACTGATTTGTTGTGGCGCCGCGCTTCGGCATTGACCATCTTGATCATCCGCAAAACGCTTGGATGGGCGGGGTAACAAAGGTCGCTCATCGCCGGGTTGCTCCGATCGATCCCGAGCGTATACTGGACGAGGTCGTTCGTCCCAATCGAAAGGAAGTCGCTCTTCTTCGCGAGTGCATCGCAGATCAGCACAGCCGACGGCACCTCAATCATACAGCCCACAGGGATATGCGCTTTGAAGGGCACTCCCTCTTTTTTCAAGCTCTCTTCGATCTCCTGAATGAGAAGTTGCGACGCTTCGAGCTCGCCGATATCGGAGATGAGCGGGAGCAGGATGCGCACATCGCCATGCACGGCGGCGCGCAGGATGGCGCGCAGCTGGATCCTGAAAATTTCTTTGTGGCGCAGTAAGAAGCGGATGCCGCGGCACCCGAGGACGGGGTTGGGCTCTTTTTCTCCCTCGGGAAATAGCTCGGGGTTCTTATCTCCCCCGACATCGAAGACGCGCATGACGACGGGCATCCCGCTTGCGGAGTGGATCAGTTTTACGTAGGCGCTATATTGCTCTTCTTCCGAAGTGATCAGATGGCGATTTTCAAAAAACAGATACTCGGTGCGGAAAAGTCCGATCCCCTCGGGGTTGAACTGATGGATGTTCTCGAGGTCGGCCATGTTGCCGATGTTGGCATAGACCTGGATGGCGCACCCGTCGATCGTCTCTGCATCGTACTGCATCTCCTTTTGGAGGAGCTGCTGCGAGGTCTTGAGGCGGGTCTTGCGGAGCTTGTATTTTTCGAGGGTCTTAAGGGTCGGATTGAAGATCACCTCGCCCGACTGGCCGTCGACGATCACGCAGCGGGAGGGGATGTTCTGGTAGGCGTTGACATCGATGCAGGCGACGTAGGGGATCCCTTTGGCGCGTGCGATCAGAGCCGCATGGGAGTTGCCGCCCCCCGACTGGGTGACGAAGGCGCAAACGCGGGTCGATTCGGCGGAAGCGGTGTGGGAGGGGATCAGCTCTTTGGCAAAGACGACGGAATTGAAGGGGATGTTCAAAAGAGAGTGACCCTTCGAGGGGCAGAGATGCCCAAGGACGCGGTTCGCCAGGTCCATCACATCGATCATCCGGTCCTGAAAAAAGGCGTTGGTCTTCTGGGTGAACCGTTTTTCGTAATCTGTGATGACGGAATGAAAGACCGCTTCCGAGTTCTGGAGGGTCTGTCGGATTTTATCCTCCATGTGGTCGGTGATCAGGGGATCCTCGAGCATCTGGATATGGGTGTCGATAATGACCGCCGCGGCGTCAGCAGACTCTTCAGCCAGGTTCCGTCTGAGCACCTGTAAATCCTCACGGCTGGAATAGATGGCCGTGCGGTACCTCTCAATCTCGCCGTCCACCTCTTTCAGGGTGATGGAGAACTCGGGGATCTCCTCTTTGACGGGGCTTAAGAAAAAAGGGACGCCTATGGCGATCCCGTCGCTGACAGGAAAACCCCGAACCACTATTTCTTCCGCTCTTTGCATCGCTTATTCCCCGAACTGGTTTTCAAAGGCGCCAACGAGCCTATCCATGGTCTCGGTCGCATCATCCCCTTCGATAACCACAGTAATAAAGGAATTCTTTGTCGCTGCCAACATTAAAATCGACATGATGCTCCGGGCATTGATCGTCTCCTTGCGGTACACGAAAGAGACAGATGAGGTGGATCCCTGGAGGAGCTTTGCGATCACTGTTGCGGGCCGGGCATGCAGGCCGAGAGGATTTTTAACGCGCAGTTTGCGCACGAGTTTCACGGATTTTTTTCCTTTCGTTCTGTTTTTTGGAAATCGTTTCCAGCAATTTTGTATTGAACTCTTTCGCCGAGTTATAACCCATCTCTTTGAGGCGGTGGTTGAGGACGATCGTTTCGATCAGAAGAACGACATCGCGCCCGGGTTTAACGGGAAGGACGTGGTAGGGGACGTTGATCCCCAGGATGTCGCAGTATTGCTCATCGAGTCCGATCCGGTCGTAAAAACGCTGGTCGTCCCACTCTTCCAGCCTGACGATCAGTTCGACAGTCTTGTCGTCTCGCACGCAGACCGCGCCGTAGAGGTGGGCCACATTGATGATCCCGATCCCCCGGATCTCCATCAAGTGGCGGGTCAGCTCCGGTCCCGCGCCATCGAGGTAGGTCCCTTCGCGCAGGCGGATCCTCACCACGTCGTCGGAGATGAGGCGGTGCCCCCTTTCAATCAGCCCAAGGGCCGCCTCGCTTTTCCCCACGGAAGAATCTCCCTGGATGAGGACGCCGACGCCGAACGCTTCGACGAGGGTTCCATGGCATGTCATGGTGGGAGAGAACTCCTCGTTGAGCAGCAGGGTCAGCCTGCTCAGCAGGTTCATCGTGGTCATCTCCGTCCGAAAGAGGGGGATCCCATCCTCTTCGCAGAACCGGACCATCTCGCGCGGGGGCGGATACCTGCCGGCGACGATTACGGCCGGCGTTTGGGCGGTGAGGATGTGGCGCAGCCGCTCGAGGCGCAGATCTTTCGAGAGGTCTTTGAGGTAAAGGGTCTCGACGTTGCCGAAGATCAGCATCCGCTCTTTGGCATAATTTTTGAGATAGCCGGAAAGGCTTAAACCCGGGCGGTGGACCTCGGGGATCCTGATGGGCCGCTTCATCCCCTTTTCCCCGGCCAGCAACTTAAGGCCGAGGCCCTCTCCATACTTGTCGAACAGGTCTTGAACCAGATACATTGATCACGCTGCGCTAATAAAGTGGGAAGATTTTAACAGCTCCCCCTTTTTTGGAAGTCAAAAAACATCTGTTGCATTTTATTCAGGGATGGAAAAAATTCGAGACAAAGAGAGCGTTGTTGCATAAAGTCTTGCTTACCACCGAGCACACCGAGAGCACCGAGAAGACAATTTTTCCTTCACTGATAAATTTTACAGGGCATCCCTGTGCCCTTATTTGCTTTTCTTCTCTCGGTGCTCTCTGTGTGCTCGGTGGTTTAATTCACCGATTTATGCAATAATGCCGTTAAAGAGAAAAGGTTATGTCAAATACCAAAGTCGTTATCATCGGAGGCGGGTTCGGCGGGCTTACGGCCGCACGATCGCTCAAAAACACGAAATTTGAAATCCTCCTCATCGATAAGACGAACCACCACCTCTTCCAGCCTCTGCTCTACGAAGTGGCAACGGCCGCTCTCTCTCCGGGGGAGATCGCAACGCCGCTGCGAGAGGTTTTGCGCAACCAGATGAACACCTCGGTGATCATGGGCGAAGTGGTGAAGATCGACAAAGAGGCAAAACAGATCACCATCGCCAACGGCGATATCATCGGCTACGACTTCCTCATCGTCTCCATCGGCGCGCGCCATTCCTACTTTGGAAACGAGCAGTGGGAAACCTTTGCCCCCGGCCTCAAAACGGTCAGCGACGCGCTCAAGATCCGCGAGCAGATCCTGATCTCCTTTGAAAAGGCGGAGCGGCTGGGCAACGTTGCGGAAGCGGCAAAATTTATGAACTTCGTCGTCATCGGGGGCGGACCTACCGGCGTTGAAATGGCCGGGGCGATCGCCGAGATTGCGAATAAAACGCTGTTTAAAAACTTCCGCAACATCAAACCGGAAGAGGCGAAGATCTACCTCGTCGAAGCCCTCCCCCAGATCCTCCCCATGTACCCCGACAAACTGGCCAAGAGCGCAACGCGCGACCTCGAAAAGATGGGCGTCAAAGTCCTTACCGGTAAAAAGGTCACAGATATCAATGAGCGCGGCGTCCACATGGAAGAGCTGTTCATCGAGTCAAAAAATATCATCTGGGCCGCAGGGAACCAGGTCTCCCCCCTGCTCAAAACCCTCGCTATCCCTCTCGACAGAGCGGGGCGCGCCATCGTCGGCCCCGACTTAAGCCTCCCGGGCCACCCAGAGATCTTCGTGATCGGCGATGCCGCCAGCTCCGCTGGAAAAGAGGGCAAACCTCTCCCCGGCGTCGCACCCGTAGCCATGCAGCAGGGGCGCTACGTCGCAAGCATCCTCAAGAAAGGTGACCCCAAAGAAAAACGGCCGCCCTTCTCCTACTTTGACAAGGGAAGTTTGGCCACCATCGGCAAAGCCAAAGCGATTGCCCAGTTCGGCAAACTCCAGTTTCCGGCTATTTTGCCTGGCTCATGTGGGCCTTTGTCCACATCATGTTCTTGATCGGCTTCCGCAACCGCCTCAGCGTCATGCTCGAATGGGGAGCCACGCTGCTAACGGGAGAGAGAGGGGTCCGCCTCATCACCCGGCCCATCGACAGGGAGCTGCCCGGTGCTCCGCCTAAAGCGCAATGATCCTGAATCGGGGATTTTCTCTTGAGCTAAGAGAGGCATTTTCCCTGTTCTGGGGAAAGCATCCCGCCCTCTTCCTCGCGCTCTCTACCCTTCTGGGAACAGCCCTCTTTTTCAGGAGGGAACCCCTGCTCGCGCTGGTCTTCTTACTGCTTTGCTCCACCGCAAGGAACAGGCGCACACTGCTTATTTCTCTCGTCTGTTTTATTGCTGCTTTTAGCTTGACCGCCTGGCGCTACCCCCCTACCGTATTATCGCAGGAAAAAGTGCAGGGAACGGGAACCTTCCATATCGAACAGGTCAAGGTCCACTCCTCCCCCTTCAACCGCTCCATTCTGTACCGGGGCACCCTGAAAAAATTCGTCGCAGAGGACGGGACTGCCTACGCCGGCCTCCCCTGCAACCTCTTTTTCCCTTTGTATGGTAAACGCCCGCCCGCCAGCACAGACTATGAGATCGCCGGCACCCTTTCTCAAAAGGGGGACTACTCTTTTTTGCTGAAAACCCAAAAGGGGCAGCCCCTCCTCCCGGTGGATTCCGGCTTCAACCTCGCCGAGTGGCGCTTCACAGCCAAACAGGCCGTCTTTAAGCATATCAAAAACGAGGTCCCCGACCCCCACGCCAGGACCTTTCTTCACGCGCTCGCAACCGGCGAGATCGACGAGAGGATCATGACCATGGAATTTGGAAAAGTGGGACTGCAGCATATCCTCGCGATCTCCGGATTCCATTTCGCCCTCGCCGCGCTCTTTCTCAATTTTCTCTTCCGTCGGATTTTTCCAGACAGAGTCAGCGCCCTGCTTCTCATCGCCTCCCTTTCTTTTTATTACCTGTTTCTTGGGAATGCCCCCTCGATCCAAAGAGCGTACATCGCCATTACCGTGGTGACAGCCGGATCCCTCTTTTCCCTCAGGACGTCCGGACTCAATGCACTCGGCGCTGCCATGCTCGTAGAGATTTTGCTCGACCCCCTCGTCGTCACCTACCTCAGCTTCCAGCTCACCTTTCTGTGCACCCTGGCGATCCTCCTCTGTTATCCCGTGGTCAACACGCTCATGAACGGCCTTCTGCCCATCCTGAAGAAGTCGGACGCTCTGCAGCTCTCCCTCTTCGACAAGCACGGCTACATCCTCTCCCAGTTCCTGAGGAAGGCACTCGCCCTCAACTTCGCGGTGCACCTCATCTCCCTGCCCGTGCTTCTGCATCTCTTCCACAAATTCCCCCTGCTGAGCATCGCCTACAACCTTCTCTTTCCTGTGGCGGTCTCTCTGTCGCTCCTACTGCTTTTTACTGGATTCCTGCTTGCCCCTTTAGCCCCCTTCCTCAGCCATGCCATCGACCAACTCAATAGCGCGTGGACCTCTTTCATATTGAACCTCATCGCAAGCCCTCCCGCGCTGCTCGACTTCTCCCTGCGCACCAAGCAGATCTCCTTTTCGTTTGTGATCTGCTTCCTCTTTGCCGCATTTGTGGGCGCCGTCGCAGCTACCCACCACTTCCGCTCAGAGAGTAAGACCTGAGTTGGAAATTTCTATTTTCCCTGTTGCGGACTAATAACTTGAAAAAAAATATCTGTAACTTGATGATCGACAGGAAACAGCCAAGGAACTGCTATGGAAAAACGCACATTTGGAATCACCGGATTGCTCCTCGCGACAGCCGCATCACTTTGCGCAAATGATCTCCCCTCCTCGACACAGGGACAGGAATCGGCAGGACTCGTGAATCCTTCCAGCCGCTTTCAAGTCGACAATGGGTGGAACTTCTTCCTCAACACGGAATTTCTCTGGTGGGTCGCCAAAGAGGACGGCCTCTACTATGCGCAGAGCGGCTACACCGGATCGCAGGTCAGCACCGTGCCTCCTGATGGGACGAACGAATTTTGATGGCCATCTGGAAAAGGTGAAACCCCACTTCCGTCCGGGATTCCGCATCGGCTTCGGCGGGAACATGGGCTACGACGAATGGGACATCCTCCTCAACTGGACCTGGTTCCAATCCCATGCGCGGGACCATAGCCAAGGACTCCTTCTGACGCTGTGGGGCCATCCTGAGGTGGGCATTCTTTGGCAACAACCTCACCGGCGCCCTTTCCGCCAAAGCCAAATGGGACCTGCACCTCAACATCCTCGACCTCGAGATGGGACGCTCCTTCTGGGTAGGCAAGACATTTTTCTCTACGACCCTTTTTCGGCATCCGCGGGGCCTGGATCGATCAGCACTTCGACATCCATTACGATTACACGACGACACCGATCACGGAAGGGAAAATCCGCGCCGAATCCGATTTCGAAGGGGGCGGGAGTCCGCGCAGGGATCGACACCCGCTTTGCCCTTCTTGGGGGATGGAGCTTCTATGGGATCGCCTCAGCGTCGATGCTCTACGGATACTACAACTGCGATTTCCACGAGCACTGGGATTCCGTTAGAGTCGCTGAGACGGGCGATGGGTTCCACAATGCGGCATCCACCGGGCAACTTGCCCTCGGCGTGCGCTGGGACACCTACGTCCATAGAGACCGCTACCATTTCGGCCTTTATGCAGGATGGGAGCAAAACATCTGGTTCGGTCTGAACAAGATGAACCACTTCTTCGGCAACCTGAGCAACGGCAACCTCGAACAGATGAACGGCGACCTGTCGCTCTCCGGCGGCACTTTCGGCGTGCGCTTTGATTTCTAACCTCAGATGAATGGACAGAAATGTTAAACAAGAACCACCTTCTCACCGGACTTCTCCTCTGCTCCTCCCCCTCTCTTCTCGCACAGGCAAAAATACCCGCCAGCGAAAAGCCCCACGGCCGGGTGAACTTCCCGAGCAATTTTCAGGTCGAAGGGGGCGCAAACCTCTTTATCGCCGGGGAATACCTCTATTGGCTGGCCAATGAGGACGGCCTCTATTTCGCGCAGTCGGGCGCTGGAAATCAAACGGGGCTCATCCCCCCCGACGGGAGCAAAAATTTCGACGGGAAGGTCCACAGGATCCACCCCGAATGGGATAATGGGCTGCGCCTGAGCGCGGGCATCAATTTCCCCAAAGCCGGCTACGACACGATTGCCACCTGGACCTGGCTTGCAACAGAGGGGCATGGGTCGGCCCACGCCGGAGAGCACCCCCTCATTCCCCTATGGGCAGAACCTTCCCTTACCCCCTTTGCAAATGCCACACAGGCCAAAGGAGAATGGCACCTCAATCTCAACGTCTTCGATCTGGAATGGGGGAGATCCTCCTGGTTCGGCGGCCACTTTTCCCTGCGCCCCTTCTTTGGCCTGCGCGGGCTTTGGCTCGATCAGGCGTTAAAAAATCATTTCACACTCGCCACCCACCCCGCCGTCTTTGAGTCGCTGCGCGCCACCTCCGATTTCCGGAGCGGCGGCCTGCGCGCCGGCGCCGACACCCGCTTTGTCTTCTCCCACGGCTTCTCCCTCTATGGGATCGCCTCCGGCTCCCTGCTTTACGGGCGGTGCCATAGCAACCTGAAAGTGAAAGAGAACGCCTTCGAGATCGCCCGCACAAAGGACTCCTCCTGGAGGGGGAACTCCTCCCTGCAGCTCGGGCTTGGACTCGGATGGGACTCCCACATTGCCAAAGACCGCTTACACATCGAATTCCATGCCGGCTGGGAACAAAATATTTGGTTCGGAGTCAATCAGATGAACCACTTCGTCAACCAGCTCCAACAGGGCCGCTTCTTTAAAGAAAATAGTAACCTGTCGACACAAGGCCTTGTGGTTGGGGGCAGGTTCGATTTCTGATTTGACCCAAAATTGTTTGATGGGATAAACTCTGCGACTCAATGGTTCTTCCTCCCAAAGGGAAGAAAACTTCTTCGCGGCGATCGTAGCTCAGTTGGTTAGAGCGTTGGATTGTGGTTCCAAATGTCGCGGGTTCGAATCCCGTCGATCGCCCATCTTCTCGGATATACCCAAGTAACCTGGAAAATTGGCATTTCGGCTGCGTCAAAGCCCCGCGGTTGAGTTCCCGCAAGTGGGTCCCATGTTGTTTAATATAGACCCACTTGCGGGAACTCAACCGCGGGAGCTTTCACGCGGCCCAAATGCTGATTTTTCTGGTTATTTGGGTATAATGCCCAGATGTGATATGTACTATTGTGAATGACCGAGGCGCTTACCCATGTCCATCATCGAGGCTTTTATCTTTGGATTCCTCCAGGGGCTAACCGAATTCCTTCCCGTCAGTTCCTCTGCCCACCTCAAGCTCGCCAAACTCTTTTTCGGTGTCGAAAGCTCGGAGAGCCAGGTGATCTTCGATCTGGTCTGCCACCTGGGAACGCTCCTTGCCCTCCTTTATTTTTTACGCAAAGAGATCCTTGGCCTATTGCAGAGCGACCGGAAAAAACTCCTGCTCCTCTTTCTCGCCACACTCCCCCTCATCCCCTGCTATTTCCTCCTCAAACCGCTGCGCGACTTCGCCTCCGATCCCCACTACCTCGGCCTCTGCCTCATCCTGACTTCCCTCATCCTCTTTTCAGGACAAAAATTGCGGGTGCGCAGGGCTCAGACTCCCGGGCTCAAACACCAGATCAAAGATGTGCTCTGGATCGGGGCGATGCAGTCTGCAGCCCTTATCCCCGGGATCTCCCGCAGCGCCTCGACCATCTCCTGCGCCAAAGTCCTCGGCTGGGACGCCAAAGAAGCCGTCCGCTTCTCGTTTCTGCTTTCGATCCCCACCATCATCGGCGGCAACTGCCTCGAATTATTAAAGATTTACCTCTCCCATGAGAGCCCGCCGCCGCTGTCCCTCTCTTCCTGTGCCGTGGGCCTCGTTACATCGCTTGGCATCGGTCTGCTCGTCATCCGCTTTGCCCTCTCCTACCTGGAAAAAGGCAACCTGAGACCTTTTGCCTGGTATTGCCTCGGATGCGGAGCGATTGCCACCATTTACCTTAATCTATTTTAAAAAGGGATCCCCCTCATGGCCAAAGACCTCCCCCCTCCAAAAAAACCCTCCGGGTTTCCCTCTGAGGCCAAAGGGCTCATCCTCCTCGGATTTTCCCTCATCCTGATTTTGACTCTCCTCAGCTTCCATGCGGATGAGAGCGGCAAAAACTGGCTGGGCCTCGCGGGCTGGGGCCTCGCCTATGGATTTAGCTTCCTATTCGGGCTGTGCAGCTTCCTTATCCCCCTCTTTCTGGGATGGCTCGGCTGGCAATACCTGCTCAATCGGGAGATCCCGGGCTTGACGGCCAAAGCCCTCTACTTCACCCTCTTTCTGGTCTCAGCCTGCCTGTTGCTCAATCTCTGTGCAGAGATCGCTCCCTCCTTTGCTTCCCTCTTTGAAACGCGCGTCTACACAGAGTCGACCCTCTTCGACCTCCCCTATCCCCACCGCGCGACCCGCTGCAATCTGGGCGGCGTTCCCCTCTACTACCTCTACCGCGACCTCCCCACCATCAATTTGCAGAGGATGCTAAGCGACGTCGGGATCGCGCTCACGTTTTCGATTGCAGCCGCAGTTTCCTTTCTTCTCCTCACCCAAATCCGCCTCATCCCTCTGCTCGCCTCGGTCAAACAAAAGCTGCTGGCTTCGCAGGCGCTTTTAAAAAAGCCGAAGTGAGTAAAGAAGAGGAACTCCCCTTTGTCGCAACCAAAAGCCCCGAAGAGATCGAGCAGGCCCTCTCCAAACGCCTCCCCCAGCCCATCTATCAGCCCCGCAAAGAAAAAGAGGGAGAGCTGAAGATCCGCACCATGGGCGACAAAACCGAGCCTGAAAAAAAAATCCCCTCCGAGCTCAAAACTCCTCCCCAGAATAAACGGGCCGCTGCGATCAGTGCCCAAAAAGTTGTGAACGGCGATTTCACCACCTACCAGCTGCCCCCGGCCTCTCTTCTTAACAATGCAAAGAAGGTCGACCAGCCGTCTTTGAAAAAAGACCTCAAGCGGCAGGCGGAAATCCTCGAAGAGACTCTTTTAAGTTTTGGGATCGAAGCGAAAGTCGGAGAGATCAACTGCGGGCCTACCATCACCTCTTTTGAGGTCCACCCCGCCATCGGCGTCAAAGTGCAAAAGATCAAAACGCTCGAAAATGACATCGCGCTCAACCTCCAGGCCAAATCGATCCGGATCATCGCTCCGATTCCCGGCAAAGCCGCCGTCGGCGTCGAGATCCCCTCTCTTTATCCGCAGGAGGTCAGCTTCAAGGAACTGCACCAGAACTACGTGCAAAACCCGCGCAAGATGATGATCCCCCTTCTGCTGGGAAAGACCGTCACCGGCGAAAACGTCATCAGCGACATGGCAAAAATGCCCCACTGCCTCATCGCCGGCGCGACCGGTTCGGGAAAATCGGTCTGTATCAACACCGTCATCATGTCGATCCTGATGAACGCGCGCCCCGACGAGATCAAGCTCATGATGGTCGATCCCAAGAAAGTTGAGCTGACCCCCTACACCAACCTCCCCCACATGATCGCCCCCGTCATCACCGAGGCGCACGGCGCCTACGCCGCCCTCAGCTGGCTCGTCAAAGAGATGCAGACCCGCTATGAGATCTTAAAGCAGCTCGGCGTACGCAACATCACCTCCTTCAACAACCGGCAGATCAACCAGGAGCTCGAAGCCTCCCTCAGCATGCCCATCCCCGATCAAGATGCACGCGATCGTCGCCATCATCGACGAGTTCGCCGACCTGATGATGGCCTCCAGCTCCGATCTCGAAACCCCCATCGCCCGCATCGCCCAGATGGCACGAGCCGTCGGCATCCACCTGATCCTCGCCACCCAGCGCCCCTCGCGCGAAGTGATCACAGGCCTCATCAAGGCCAACTTCCCCACCCGGATCGCCTTCAAAGTCGCCAGCCGCGTTAACTCCCAGATCATCCTCGATGACGTCGGCGGCGAGAGCCTCCTCGGCAATGGCGACATGCTCTTCCTCCCCCCCGGCACCTCGACCCTCATCCGCTCCCAGGGCGCCTATATCAGCGACGAGGAGATCAACCGCGTCGTCTCGTTCATCTGCGACCAGGCCCCTCCGAACTACCTCATCGAGTCGTTCGATACGATGCGCTTCGAAGAGTCCGCAGCAGCAGAGAGTCCGGAGGAAAATTCCCGCGACACCCTCTACGACCAGGCTCTCTCCCTCGTCGTCGATACGCGCACCGCCTCAACCACCTACCTGCAGAGAAAACTCAAGATCGGCTACGCCCGGGCAGCCTCCCTCATGGACGAACTTGAAAACAAAGGGGTGATCAGCTCCCAGGAAGGCGCCAAGCCCAGACGGATCCTGATCGACTCCAAAAACGGACTGCCCCCCTCGAAACACGGAAGCTCCTATGAAGAACAAGACCTCTTTGAATAATATGGAAAACCTGAAACCCGGCATCCCCGCCGGGCTTGCTACAGAAAAAAAACTCCTGCCCCGCCTGAAGTTCATGGGGTATGTGATGTTCACCTGCTGCGCAGCTTCCATCGCCTACGCGATTTTTGCTCCCAAAGAACAGGAAACGGGCCCCGACCTGGCAGAGTATCCCCTCGTCTACGCAGCAGGACTCCCCCTGGATGGCGATGAAGACCTGCTGGAGCTCTCCCCCACCGAGGTCCTCAACTTCTACGCCATCGGACTGATCTTCGCCTCCGTGGGAGCCACCTGCTTCCTCACCGCCTGGAAAAAGAAGAAACACCTATTCCGCTGATTCAAACGGGGCCCTGACCTCTGCCCGAAGGCGGGGAACGACGCCGACATCCCCCCAATAGAAAGCCTGGACATCCGTGTCGATAGACAGCCCCTTGCCCTGGCGGTCGGGACCTATAACCAGGCCCCCATCCCAATTCTCAGTAAACCCTGCAAACTTCCCCATCCTTACCTGAATGCTTTCGTAAGTATGCGCACGGGTCTTTATGGCGTGCCCATGTGTCCGATAATAGAGGGCATCGATAAGTCCATGTTCTCGCTCAGTCCCTGGCGGAAAATCAGAAAGAAGGGGCTCAACATCAAGAAAACGGTCATTAGGCTGCCATTCACCGTTCGGCAATTGCCGCTGCGGAAAATTCCATATTCCGCAATCAGAACGCAACTTTCTATTATGGAAATAAAATTCGTTACTAAAATCGGCAAGAGAACCCACGCCCATTTCAAGTTTTTTAATAACTTCCCTCAATGCGATAGGTAAGGCGCCTGCCAATTTAAATCCCTGCTGTTCTAACAGCTGTTGGTGTTCTCTGAGTCCTACAAAGGCCCCTTCCACATTTTCATCGTTTCCCAAATAATGCCTTTCCTCATAATCGTCCACCCATCTGCTCTCCTCCAAAACGCCCCATTTCAACATATAGTCGACCTTCACATGGTCAGATGCCCGGTTAAATAGATGATAAGGGTTCCAGCAATGACCCTCAGCCAATCCATCCAAATATTCCTCGGTGAAAAATCTCTCATCCCCCTTATCGACCTTCAGACAGGGCGCATGCTCCCTTCCGCTTCTGGGGTAGTCCGATAAAGCGCGAAGGTTGAATATCCCCAGGGGGATGGTCAGAACTTCTCCCTCACCCATAAGATCTCTGTTCGGGTAGAGCAAAGATTCGTAACGAACGGGCTTCTGCGGATCTGGAGATAACACGCGCATCTTTACAAGCTGCATAGGAAAGTCGGGGCCAATGGTCCTCTGGACCGCGTCCGGACGCACGTAAAACCCCATATGCGGCTCCCCTTTCGACCTTTCAAAAACCTCTTCCGTAATCTCAGGGATCTTACCGACCACATTCCCCAAAAAACGGCCAATCCTTTTCCCACTGACGGCGGTTTTTTGATAGAGATGGATGAAATCTTCCTTCAGGTCGCGTTTCTGGTCCCCCAACTGCTCCACACGGGGAATCCCTTCACGCTTGAATAAATAGGCCCAAAACTCCTCCGGCCGGCCAATTTGACCCATGACTTCTCTAAAAGAGCGGCAGATCCGGGATAACTGGAAAATATCTTCCACGTCTAAAAACTGGACGATTGTTACTGGGGTGGAACGATCCATGAATCTCTCTATCAACTCTCTTTCTACCTTCTGTTTCTTGGGGGGTTGCGGACACAGCTCCTCGTTGGGCCTTTTGGGGATTGGGGCATTAGAGAGGGACGAAGGAATACCGGATGTCATATGATTTGACCTTATTTGATTAATTTACATTTAATTATAATTGTTTTTAATTTAACACTCAACAGTATTAATTAAAAATTAAATTATAATCTTATGTAAAATACACAAAGCAAACAACTACGACATAAAAGTAACTCGCAAAGCACGGATTATTCCCAAACAACCTCGAAATTTGGTTTTTGAGCTGCGTGAAAGCTCCCGCGGTTGAGCTCCCGCAAGTGGGTCCATATTAATAACATAGGACCCACTTGCGGGAGCTCAACCCCGAGGCTTTGACGCGCTCAAAAACCAAATTTCGAGGTTGTTTGGGTATAAAAATATTTGCACTAATTTGACGCCCTCATGCTAGGATGAGGAAAAGTAAACCGGCTATCCCCCTATACGCGCATGCCCAAGACAAAAAAAAAGATCCTGATCGCCGATCCCGATGAGGAGATCGTAAGAACGATCCGAAAAAACAAGAATGCGTCCCTCTACCATTTTGAAACGGCGAAAGGGGGATTTGAATGCCTGTCCAAAATCGAAACGTTCCAGCCCGACCTGATCCTCATGGAGCTCATGCTCCCCGAGATCCATGGGATGGAGATCCTGCGCAAAGTCAAAAGCGACCCCCGCACAAAAGAGATCGGCGTGATCCTCACATCCGCCCACGTCATGATCCAAAACTACAAGATCGCCATCCAACAGGAGTGCGCCTACTTCCTGGAGAAACCCTTCGCTCCTCTCAAGGCCTACACCCTCTTCAAGCGGTTCTTTGAGGACAAGCTCAGCCCAACTCCCTTCTCGGGAAAAGATTCCTTCATGGAAGGGAAGCACTGCTACCTCCCCAAAATGCACTCCCCCAAATCCTACATCAAGTTTTGGGGAACGCGCGGCTCCAACCCCGTCTCCGGCCCCGAATACGCTAGATTCGGAGGCAACACGAGCTGCCTGGAGATCCGCCACGGCAACGATCTCATCATCGTCGATGCCGGGACCGGGATCCGCCCCCTTGGCACCGCCCTCCAGGACACAAACACAAAAAACATCCACCTTTTAATCAGCCATACCCACTGGGACCACCTCGCTGGCTTCCCCTTTTTTGCCCCCCTTTACGATCCCGAGTGCCACATCACCATCTGGACGCCGATCGGTTATGAGAAGACGACACGGGAGCTTTTCACTGAGATGCTCGCCCACGCCTACTTTCCGGTGAGGCTCGACGACATCCAGGCCACCCTGGTCTTCAAGGACATCCACGAAGGGATCCCCTTTGAGATTGGATCCATCCAAGTCAACACCCACTACGCCTACCACCCCGGAGCGACCGTCTGCTTCAAATTCGACATCAAAAACACCACCTTCGGCTATGCGACCGACAATGAGTTCCTGATGGGGTACCACGGCAACCCCAAGCTGGTCGATAAAAAACACCCGCTCGTCACCCCCTACAAAAGGATGATCGAGTTCTTTAAAGGCTGCGACTTCCTGGTCCATGAAGCCCAATACACCCCGATCGAATACCAGAAAAAAGTCGGCTGGGGCCACTCCTCCGTGACCAATGCGACGGCCCTCATCCTCCTCGCTGAGATGCGCGAATGGATCATCACCCACCACGACCCGAAGCACGATGACCTGGAAATGCTCAAAAAAATCCAGATCCAGTATGATGTCTTCGACGACATGAAGTACGCCTGCCGCCCACGCATGGCCTTCGACGGGATGACCATCCCCATATAGAGGATCTATGGAAAATAAAGTCGTTCGAGTAGGTGTTGGCACAATCCTTATCAAAGGGACGACTGTTTTATTGGGCCTGCGTGCAGGCGCTCATGGCAAAGACACCTGGTGTTTTCCAGGCGGACATTTGGAATTTGGCGAAACACCCGAAGAATGTGCGATTCGGGAGACCCGGGAAGAAACCGGCCTTCTCATCTCTGAAGTCAAGCGCGGTCCCTGGCTCAACGACCACTTTCCCGAGAACAACCGCCAATACATTACTCTCCTTATGGTGGGCCGCTACGAAGGCGGTGAACCGGAGGTAATGGAAAAGGACAAGTGCCGGACCTGGCAGTGGTTTCCCTGCGACGCTCTTCCAGAGCCGCTTTTCCTTCCTATTAAGACTCTCCTAAAAAACAACCACCAACTTGCCACTTTTTGCAACTATTTTTAAGTAAATGTCTTGCATAATTCAAAGACAATTATTTAACAGCCTGGAGTACTCGGTGAGGGTGAGGTACAGGTACTGCATGATGCGGTAGTCATTGAGGTTTTCAAGGGCGAAGCCTTGGGCTTGCATACTGATACTTTTGGCTTCTGCGTCGTGATCCCTGGCCCACCTGAGCCTTTCCACCAGGTTGCCCATGTCGTGATCGACCGGAATGTAGTGGACGAAGGGGGAGAGGGCTTCGTAGTACCATTGGATGTTGGTTGAGGACTGCTTCAGGACGACACAGTTGGAGAACCATCGCCAGTAGGCTCCTGCATAGGCGCACGAATTTCCATCGATCAATAGCTGGTACTTGTAGGGGATCTGGTCCTGCTCAGAGAGAAAATTACCAAAATAGTCGGGGAAACGGGCGTGGAGTTCCCCTCCCTCCTGGGCGTGGGTCGTAAACCTGGCATCAATCAGCTCAGGGTTCTCCAAAGAGAGATGGACCGTTTTGCTGCGGGGATACTGCAGGAAAGATTCGGGGGTGAATGCGGCTCCGGCGACAGATCCCGTCCTGGAGCCCCGCCATACGCTTTTTTCCCATTTGGTTTCCCAGGGGAAGCGCGCATTGGCCGCCATGACGTGTCTTAAGGTCGAGGGCCTGCCGTGCAGGGCCTCGAAATCGGGGATGAGGACGACCATCGGAGAGGTCGCAGGATCTTTGGCAAAAGCAAAGACGGGGGCTTCGAGCGGCTGGTTGTCGAGCGCGTCATGCATCGTCACAATAAAATCGGTGTCCGGCAGAGAAACCTCTTTAGCCAATCGTTCGATGGCCTCTGTCACCCACTGGATGCGCAGAGAGGTGGCGGGAGGTGGATTCAGATAGTCTGAAACGGCAATCTGGTTTCCTCTAATTTTATAGCGGACCAGCTGGCGCTCGAAGCCGGTTTCCTGCTCGCGCTCCATTTCCCGATCGAGCGCTCGCACATCGATTCCAGAAGCAGAGTATTTCGCCAGGTCAGCGTGGATCTGGTCGTACATCCACTGGGGCGGAGGGATCGTTTGCAAATACCCGCCAAGGGTGAGTTCAGAGTGGGGAAAAGGGATCGGCTTTTTCTTTGTTTTTTTTCCTGTGGAGGCGGCGGTGTGGGAGGAGGGTGTGTTAGAGTTTGTCGCCCAGTATGCTGCAAATATCCCTGAGACGAGGAGGAAGAGAAGGAGCGTTTTTACACGCATTTGGGCGCCTCGGGAAAGGGGATTTTCCTGCTGACGATGTCCTGGTGAGCGATGGAAACCTCCGTCCTTGCCTTCAGGGATTGCAATTTTTCCGCGATGATCTTTGCGGCGAGGTCGGGAGCGTTGCATTCGCTGGACAGGTGGGCGAGATGCACGTGCTTGAGCCCCTCGTGGTAGACCTCTTCGATCAGCTGGGCGCACTCCGCGTTGGAGAGATGCCCCTGCCGGCTTAACACCCGTTTCTTGTAGACCATGGGGCGCGCTGACGCGTGAACCATCGACGGCTCATGATTGGCTTCGAGGTAGAGGTAGTCGCATCCCTTGAGATGGCTTGCGACAAGCGTCGTCGCAAAGCCCAGGTCGGCGCAGATTCCCACTTTGATGCCGCCCGTCTTAATCGTAAAGGCAACAGGGTCGACTGCATCGTGCTGAATGGAAAAAGGGAGGATCTCCAGATCCCCGAACTCAAACGGTTCCCCCGTCGAAAAGATCTTGAATTTTGGGCACTCGTCCAGGATGCTGTAGATCGCTTTGGCTGTGTCGCTGTTGGTAAAAACGGGTATTCCCATTCTGCATCCCAATACATCGAGGCCCCGGATATGGTCTGTGTGTTCATGGGTGATCAGGATCGCATCGATCTCTTCGAGGGCTACTCCAATGATGGAGAGCCTTTCGCGGATCGCTTTGGCGGAGAGTCCCGCATCGATGAGGATCTTTGTGGTGGGCGTTCCAAAATAGAGGCAATTTCCTTTCGAACCGGAAGCGAGCGGACAAAATCCAAACATCTTTGATCACTTGGTAGAAGTGTGAAGCTCGACTTTGTACATTTTTGCACCCAGCCTGCTGGCAGGGAGGCCTTGATGCTCAATTTTAATTCGCAGGAAGGCGTGTTCAAGCCGATCCTGCGAATTAAAATTGCGCCTGAAGGCCCCCCTTTCCAGCAATCTGGGTGCAAAAATGCACAAAGTCGAGCTAAGCGACACTTTTACCAAGTTGGTTTTAGAAATTCCAGGTAAATTCCACTCCAGCCCGATAGGAGTAGACTAACTAAATGCACTTAATATTAACAACTTAGTTAAATTGACACTTGTTTCAAATTTCCATTTATAAATAAAAGAATTTATGATACAATCAGTTGAATAATAAAATGATAGGATCATTATGTTAATAAAAACTCAAATTTCAAGTGTACAGTCATTCCCCGTCTGTGTCTACCATGGGGCGAAGATCGCTCCAGGGCATCTTAAAATCGCAAAGTCTATCAATGAACTTTCACGCGCGGGAATTGAGCAATCCATAACCATTCGCAGTGCCATCCGGGATATTGAAGGCAAAGTTACAGACACGCGCGAATACGTCTCTTTTTTGGAGGTGATACAGGGGGTGTCGGGATTGGAAGCGTCGTCTGTCGTATTGCCTGGGTTAAGAGAAGCAGTTCTTAAAGGGAAAAAAACGCTCCAGGATCTCTCCACCAACCTGGAAGAGGCATCCCGAGAAAGAGGGGAAATCACTTCTCTGTTTTTCCGAGACATCCTAAAGCCTGAAAATGCCCCATCTTTTTTTTCAAGGATTGAAAAATTATGGACCCATTCTAGCGCAGAGAAATTAAATGAAACGGGCTCACAACTACTAGAAAAATACCCAAACCATATCATTATAAATAAAGCTATCGAAGAGGAGTTAATCCTTCTATTTCTGGAAAATCTCATCTGGTATTCCATCGACTACCAGTCAGGTTCAAAAGAGAGCATGGCGTGCGTCAGGGAGATTTATAACTGGATGCCAAGAATCTATCAGTATCACATGGGGTTGTCAGGTTCCCTGGAGCTGGATGAGGTTGAAGAAATCTTCGATGAGGAGAATGCAAACCTTGAAAAGTTTATTCATGCAGCTAGAGTCTATCATCAATGCCTATCAACGCTTCACCCGAATCTAGATCTTCTATGCGATGAGACCGTCAAACACCTCTTTTTTAAGGTATCTGATGCACAAGGAAAGGTTCGGGCCCATCTACTGGGCTCTTTCCACAGTCTCAACGTGGATCTTCTGCGGTTTAGAAGGGTCATTCGGCAGGCGTATCATGTAGCAACAGCGGTTCTGGTCGAGCGCGATATGACACGGAATAAACCTCTTTCCAGTTCCCATATTGCTCATGCGGAATACTCGCTGGATTCCGAGACAGGTCAATATTATGCCTTCATGGATGGTCTTTTTCTCTATGAAGGTCTCGAAAGGGATAAATGGGTCATTGGACTTGAAGATCAAGAGGAAGAAAAAAACGGAAACCCTATGGAGATTTATGATCGGCCGTCCTATTTTGAAAAAAATGCCGACGTCCAGGAACAGATGGACAGCCTTTCAAGTCGAACCATCAGGCAGGGAACCCTTGACCTGGTCAAAGAACAGGTGCTACCGAAGTTTCTTGCCCAGTTTAAAGCTGAATATCGGGATGAAGTCCTGGAGAAGCTCATCACCCAGAGAAATCTTCTGGAGTGCAAAGAAATCGTCAATTTTTTCGAGAGACATCCCTTGGAACAGGCCTTTATCGTCTTAGGGGCGGGCCATTTGATCGATTACAAGGGTTCAGAGGGACTCTTGAGTCTACTGCAGAAAAAGGGCTACACGATCGAACAGATCACCTAGTACATGACGATTAAAGTTTTTGCAGTTATTTTTGCGTCAAAGCCCCGGGGTTGAGATTCCCGCAAGTGGGCCCATATTTGAAACATAGGACCCACTTGCGGGAACTCAACCGCGGGAGCTTTCACGCTAAAAATAACACCAAAAACTTTGATCGTCATGTACTAGTGCTCTGAAAACTAAAAGCCGGCGAGCTCGCGAATCCCCTTCTCCAGGTCTTTCAGCTGAGGCAACACCTCATCTTCGAGATCTTTGCAATAAGGGACGGGGCAGTCTTTTCCTGTGACCCGCTTGACGGGGGCATCGAGGAAGTAGAAAGCTTCTTCGACGATGCGGGCGGAAATTTCGGCGCCAAATCCGCAGGTGCGGGGCGCTTCGTGGGCGACGAGCAGTTTGCCGGTCTTGCGAACAGAGTCGACGATCGTCTGTGTATCGAGAGGAACGATCGTTCTAAGGTCGATCACTTCAACAGAGATCCCTTCTTGGGAGAGGGTTTCGGCGACTTGGGAGGCCATGAAGACCATCATTCCCCAGCACACAACGGTGACATCTGTTCCCTGGCGGACAATTTTGGCTTTGCCAAAGGGCTGCAGCTCCTCTTCGCTCGGGCTCTTTGCGCGCGCAGAAGACGCGCTGGCGGTAGAGAGCTTTATGCTCGAGGAAGATGACAGGGTTGGGATCGCGGATAGCAGCTTTCAAAAGGCGTTTGGCATCTGCTGCGTTGCTCGGCACGACGACTTTGAGGCCGGGGGCAGTGGGCAAGAAACGCTTCGATGCTCTGCGAATGGTAGGGACCGCCTTGAATATAGCCGCCGTAAGGCATGCGGAGAACGACGGGACAATTAAATTCTCCGTTGGAGCGGTAATAGAGGCTGGCGAGCTCATTGAAAAGCTGATTGACGCCGGTCCACATGTAGTCGGCAAACTGAATTTCGGCGACAGGCTTATCATCCGGCCATCGACATTCCCATCGCAATGCCGATGATGCTCGATTCAGCAAGAGGAGAATTGAAGCAGCGCTCGGCGCCATGTTTGGCGGTCAGATTGCGCGTGATGCCAAAGACTCCCCCTTTCCCATGCGCGACATCTTGTCCAAAGACGACGACGCTCTGGATCGCGCTCCATCTCTTCATCGATGGCATGGTTAAGCGCGTCCATCATCACGATGCTGTCTGCCGCGGAGGGAGAGTCATCTTCTGCAAAGGGAGTGAACTGGGAGGGGTCGACCTCTTTAAAGACGCCTGTCGCTGCCGTTGATTTTTCGGGAAAGGGGATCTGCTCCGCTTCGAGGGATGCTGCTTCGACCTGCTGGAAGCAGCGCTCTCTCATCGCTTCGAGCTCTTCCCTTGTGATCAGGCCCATGTCGAGAAGCCACGATTCAAAGCGGGGAATCGGATCGCGATCTTTCTCTTCTTCGAGGCATGCTTTGTCTTTGTATTTGGAGGGATCGTCGCTGCTGCTATGAGCTCCAATGCGGGGAACTTTGGCGACGATCAGACTGGGGCCCTGCCTGTGCGCGTCCTTTGGCAACAGCTGCGGCCATGCGCTCGGGAGAGTTCTTCATAATCGCATCCATCGACATCAAAAACAGAAAGTCCTTCATAGCCGCGGGCCATCTTGGCGATGGTGCCGCCGGCTGTTTGATCTTCGACAGGAACGGAGATCGCCCAGCCATTATCCTGGATGACAAAAATGACGCTGAAGCGATGCAGGCAGGCAAAATTGAGCGCTTCATGGAAATCCCCCTGCGATGTCGCTCCATCGCCAGCAGAGACATAGACAACCTCATCCTTGCCTGCGAGCTGAACACCTTTGGCAACGCCTACCGCCTGTAAGAAATTGGGATCCGACGCAGCTGGATTGGCAAGGAATGCGCAGACTCTTTATGGGAAAAATGCTCAGGCATCATCCTTCCGCCGGAATGGTGGGGAACGGCTCTGGCAAGACACGCGCCGATGATATCTCTTAAGCGAACAGCCGAGGCCGATGGCAAAAGCGCGGTCGCGGTAATAGGGAAGTCCCCAATCTTTTCCGGGAATCAAAGAGAGAGCGCAGACAGCGCCGACCATTTCATGGCCGTTGACGCAAAGATGAAACGTCCCCCCTTTATTCTGCCGGACGAGCTTTTGCATCTTTTCATCGGTAAAACGGGTCAGATACATCGACTTCAAGCGACTTTAAGGCAAGTGCTTGTTTTCCGCTTGGCTGTGGATCTTGAACGACTTCAGATCTGCGGTATATCATGATTATTTCTTCTTTAGGTTTTTTAGACTGGATCTGGGTGACCATCTTAATGCCGGGCTTTTTAACTTCCGCAGTTCCGGCTTTGCTGAAGGTTTTTCTTTCTTTTTGCCCCGGCAGAAATCCTTTGACAACATTCCATAATCGCGACGCTTTTTAGGCGCCTCCGTCTCCTCTTCTTCTTCTCACAGTTTCTGCGGCTTTCTTGCTAACAGCCTTGATCAAGCGCCCTTCAGCTCCCGTCGTCACTCTCTTCGATTCCAGCAAGACGGCTGGAAAGATGGCGGAGCGATTCGAGCCGCTCAGAAAGAGCCTGCAAGCTTGGTATCGACTTTAACGCGCGTGCTTCCGCGCAGGTTGGCGAGCAGTTGGGCTTCTGTATCAAATTTCGCAGAGAAGGTGACACTGGCAGCCGCTTGTGATCTCGGGAAGATAGAGAAAAGGCGGCAGACGGCGGGCACTGTCGTGTACATATCGACGGTGACTTGCGGCTCCATTTCGACTTTAGCAACTTGCTTAGGCGGACGTCCCCGTTTAGGACGGGGATTGAGCGCTTCATTGGAGTAATAGGTTTTTGCTTTAGCTGACGAGCGTTTCGCGCACCTGGCGCAATATCTTTGGGAACCTTGGCATCGAAGAGATGGCGTTTGAGCTTTTCCATCATGTTCTTGTTGCAGATCGAGGTCTTCTTCAAAGACAAACTGGATGTTCTGCGAGCGGAGCCACTCGATGATGCGAATGCGGGAGCGCTCCATGGTAATACTGCTGCCATTTTTCAAGCTCTGTCAAATGGTCGTAGATGAATTCGAGAAAATTTTCCCGCGCTTCTTTCGACTGGATGATATCGAGCAGCTTTTCCTTTCGTATCGATGTCGTAAACTTTTTCATTCACAAACCCTTCCATGAATTTTTTCGTTTCATAGAAAGTCATTTTGGGAAGGAGGCAATAACGCTCAGCGTTCGACGCCAGCTCTTGTTCGAGTTCTTCGATCTCTTTTTGCCCTTTATCCAGGTCGACATAGACGATAAATCCTTCCACTTTATCGAGATAAAAATCTCTTTCATCGTCCGATTTGGCAAAAGCGTCCATCAGGCGGTGGTAGCGAAGTAGAAGGGGGTTCTGCGCGACAGGAAATTTAGCCATAGAGCGTCCTATTTTTTAAAGGTGAGGTTACCACAGCATCGCCCCTGAATTCAAGGACAAAAGGGGTGCGTTAATAAAATATTTTACATTGACTTTTTGCAGAGGGCCTTTCCCATAGTCATACCCATCCAAAATAGTCATACCTCTTCAATCTTCATTTTTTAAGGAGCCATCCGATGATCGACATCAAGCTCATCCGCACAAACCGCGATGCTGTCGAAAAAAAACTCGAAACCAAAGACCCCGAGATCGACCTCTCCCCTATCGTCGCCCTCGACGAGAGGATCCGCGTGATCAAAATGGGCGTTGAAGAGCTGAAGGCCTCTCGCAACCACCTCTCCAAGGAGATCGGAGAAAAGAAAAGAGAGAAGCAGGATACGTCTGAACTGATGAAAGAAGTTTCCGGGCTAGGAGACAAAATCGCCATCCTCGACCATGAACTTGCGCCCTCGAAGAGGAGCTGAACCATAAGATCGCCTGCCTTGCCCAACCTCCCCCGCGATGAGATCAAAGTCTCTCCGATCCCAAAGATAATGTCTGCATCAAGACCTTCGGAGAAAAACGGGAATTTCGTTTCCCTTTCAAAAACCACGTCGAGCTCAATGAAAGGCTCGGGCTTTTCGACTTTAAGCGCGGCGCCAAAATCTCCGGGAGCGGCTGGCCCATCTACCGCGATATGGGAGCCAGCTGGAATGGGCGCTTATCAACTACATGATCGACATCCACCTCGAAAACGGCTTCCAGAGGTGATGCCTCCCTATCTCGTCCGCCCGAGATCATGTACGGCTCGGGCCAGCTCCCCAAATTTGAAAAGCAGCTGTTCAAAATCACCGATGAGGACTACCATCTCTACCTGATTCCCACTTCCGAGGTCGCCATCAACGGTCTGCACTACGATGAGATCCTCAAAGAGGAAGAGCTCCCGGTAAAATGCATCGCCTACACGCCCTGCTTCCGCAGAGAAGCGGGCGCTGCCGGCTCTCAGAGCGCGGGCTCATCCGCATGCACCAGTTCAACAAAGTCGAAATGTTCGCCTTCACAAAGCCGGAACAGAGCCGAAGAGGTGTTCGAGCAGATGATGGCCAGCGCCGAAGAGATCCTGCAGGGGCTCAACATGCACTACCGCAACATGCTCCTCGTCACCGGGGACATGTCGTTTGCCGCTGCAAAGACGATCGATATCGAAGTGCTACCTCCCCGGCCAAAACCGCTACTACGAGGTCTCTTCCGTCTCCAACTGCACCGACTACCAGGCGCGCGATCCCAGATCCGCTACAGACAAAAGAGGAGAAACCGGAATTGGTCCATACACTCAACGGATCTGGCCTTGCGACCTCCCGCCTGATGGTCGCGCTGCTCGAAAACAACCAAAATGAAGATGGCTCTGTCGCTCTCCTGTGGTATTACATAAATATTTGAACGAAGAATGCGTCATGTAGCATTACGGAGGATGTCGCATATCTTAACAGACCTCAAGGCATTCTTGGATGGCTCGCCGACATCGTGGCACGCCGTCAAAGAGATCGGAAACCGCCTGGCGTTCCGCGACTTCCTCCCCTCCCTGAAGAGGAGAAGTGGCGCCTCGAGCCGGGAAAGAAGTATTTTGTCTCCCCGGGGCGGGGCCCTGTGCGCTTTTCCTTCCTCTCCCCGGAGAAGTGCACAAGCCATCATTCTCGCCTCCCCACACCGATAGCCCGCTTTAAAATTAAAGCCCACGCCGAACTCCTCCGACGGCGAACATGGTCCAATTTGGCGTCGAGGTCTACGGCGCTCCCTGCTCTACCTCCTGGCTCAACCGGGATCTCGCGTTCGCAGGACGCGTCATCACCGATGAGAGCAATGGCAGACGCCGAAGAGCGCCTCGTCTATCTCGACGACGCCCTCCTGCTTCATCCCCCAGCTCGCCATCCACCTCGATCGGGAAGTGAACGAGAAGGGCCTCACTTGAACAAGCAGGACCACCTGTAACCCCATCGTCGGTCTTTAACGATCGACGCACAGATTGCTGCTGGACAATTCTCCGCCGCCATCATCTCCTTTCACACCCTTCTCTCTTTCGAGCTTTTCTTAGTTCCGCGTGAACCCCCGGCTTTGTGGGCCCTGAAAACGAAATGCTCGCTCTTATCGCCTCGACAACCTCGCGAGCGCGCATGCCGCACTCTCCGCTCTCGCGATGCCAGAGCCCACCAAACAATGCCGTCCAGATGGCAATATTCTGGGACAACGAAGAGATCGGCTCGCGCAGTAAAGAGGGTGCCGCCTCTCCCTTTTACTCGAAGAGGTACTGAAACGCATCGCTCAGCTTAAGATGCGATCTCGAAGAATTCTACCTGCTCAAACACAACTCCTTCTGCGTCTCGATCGACGTCGCCCATGCGTTAAACCCCAATTACCCGAAAAAACACGACCCGCAGCACCAACGCCACTTCTTGGGAAAGGGCATCGCTCATCAAACAAAACGCCGATCAAAAGTACGCCTCCAGCGCCTATGCCGCCTCTGTGATCATCCAGCGCCTGCATATGCTCAAACATCCCCTTCCAGTCCTACGTCTGACCGCTCCGATATCCCTTCCGGCAGCACGGTTGGCCCTATCGTCGCTGCGCGAACACGGGATCACGACCGTCGATATCGGGATGCCCGCAGCTCTCCATGCATTCGATCCGCGAAGTCATGGCCTGCCAAGACTACCTCGATATGGTCCGCCTCCTCTCTCACCTGCTGCAGGAGGGGTGATGATGCCTTCCCCCGCCCTCGACATTTCGAGGCAAATCGGTCGTCGAACATCTGAAAGAGGCGCGCACGAGCGGCATGCAGGCGTCCCAGAGATCCACGGCACGGAAATGCCCGGGCACTTCGCCGCCGGAGCCGATGCGGCCAAGGAGACAGCGATCGCTCTTCTCATCCTGTGGGTACTCTCTTCTCATTTTTTCTCCCTTAACCTCATCTGGTACTCTGCCTCTTTTCTTTTCTCTGCTGGATGGATCCTGTGGAAAACAGGGCGCAGCGCCCTGCTCGGCTGGGCGCGATGGAAAGGCTCCATCGCGTGATCGAAGAAGAGCGCTGGGAGATCGAGCACCACCGCCCGCAAGAAAGAGAAGAGCTGGCCGAGATGTACCGCAAGGGCTCTGAGGGAAAACTGCTCGAAGAGGTGCTCGATGTGCTCATGGCCGATGATAACCGCCTGCTTCAAGTCATGCTCGAAGAAGAACTCGGCCTCACCCTAGAAGCCTACGAACATCCCGTTACAAACAGGCCTTCGGCGCCCTCATGCGGCGCACTTGTGCTGCCGCTCTCTTTTGCCTGCTTGGGCTTTTGGGCCTTCCCCTCTTTCGGACTCCCCCTATTGCTGCCGCCCTCGTCGATCATCCTTTCTGCACCTCTCGCCAAACTGGAAAAGAACCGCATCCTGCATTCCTTCGTCTGGAATCTCGCCATCGCCGCGACTGGTTGCCGGCAGCGTCTATTTCTTAATCCCTCTCTGATGATAGACTAAATGACACCTGCCTGCCCTCTCATCTTCGATGAGTTCTTCGCCTCGGGCAAAGAAGAGAGCATCAGCCCTTTCCTCACTCCCTCTCGCGCCATATGGGGAAAAAACCTCTCTCTAAAGGCCGCTATTTTCTCTGCCGTCCTTCTCCTCTTTGCCTTTATCACTTCCTTTTCTCCTCCGCTCCCCTCTTCCTCTTTTTGCTCTTCGTCTATTTTTTCGCGGGCACACCTGCGCTGCTTGGCTCGCTCTGAGGACCTCAAAAATTTCGAGATCAACATCGATGTGCTCATGACCTTCGCCGCTCTTCTTTCCGTCGTCATCGGCAGCGAGATGGAAGGCGCTCTGCTGCTCGTCCTCTTCGAGCTCTCCGGCGCTATAGAGGACATGGTCTCCCAAAAGACCAAGGGCACCGCTCTTCTCAACCTACACCGGCTCTCCCCCCGCTTTGCCTGCATGATCGATGAACGACGGCACTTTCTTCGAGCGAGCCGTCAAAGAAATCCCCCTCGGCGCCCAGCTTCTTCATCAAAGCCGGAGAGATCGTCCCCTTAGATGGCAACGTGATCGAGGGAAGCTCCTTTGTCAACTTATTCCATCTGACAGGAGAAAGCCATCCCGTCCCCAAAAAAAACGGGCGATGAAGTCCAGGCCGGAGCGCGCAACCTCGACGGAACGCTCACCATCGAGGTCACGCGCACAAGCGCCGATTCGACACTGACCCGCATCATCCAGCTCATCACCGAGGCGCAAGAGGCAAAGCCCAAGCTGCAGCGATTTCTCGACCGCTTCGGCAAATGGTATGCGATGACCATCATCGGCCTTTTTTTCCTCTTCGCCCTCGCTTCCCCTTCTCTTTTCCATGCCCTTTTTCGGCATGAAGGAGGCATTTACCGCGCGCTCGCCTTTCTCATCGCAGCCTCGCCTTGCGCCCTCATCATCGCCACGCCTACCGCCTACTTAAGCGCCATCAGCTGCTGCGCGCGCAAAGGAATCCTCCTCAAGGGAGGCATCATCCTCGATGCGCTCGCCAGCTGCAAGCGCATCGCCTTTGACAAGACAGGCACTCTCACCACCGGAAAGCTCACCTGCGTTGCATCGAACCGATCAGCAAAGACCCCTCCCCTCTGCAGCACGATGAGGCCTTGCGCATCGCCTATGCTCTCGAGCGCAATGCCGTGCACCCCATCGCCGAAGCCATCACTCCATCGGCTCAGAGAAGAAAGTCGGCTCAAAACGAGCTCAGCGACTTCAAAGCCATCCATGGCTCAGGCCTAGAAGGAATTGTCACCCTTCGACGGCACACCCATTCCCCGTCTTTATCGGACATGCAGAATTCATCGGCCAAAAAATTCCCCTGCGCTTCAAGAAAAATGGCAGAGCAATCCAAGTATTCAGCGGAAAGGGCATATGAACACCCTGCTTCTTGTCGAAGAGACGCTATTCCTCTTCCATTTCATCGACACCGTACGCCCCGAATCGATCGCGATGATCAAGCCGCTTAAAAAAAGAATGCAACTGAAATCCCATGATGCTCACAGGCGATCACACGATATCGCCCAAACAGTCGCTGAACAAGTGGGCATCGAAGAGGTCCATGCCAATTTACGGCCTGAGGACAAACTGGCAAAAGTCGCCGAATTTTCAAAAGACAGAAGGGCTGATGATGGTCGGCGATGGGATCAACGACGCTCCCGCCCTTGCCCGCGCCACCGTCGGTATCTCCATGGGAAAAATCGGCAGCGCGACTGCCATCGACGCCTCCGACGTCGTCTTCCTCAATGACGATCTTTCCCTGCTCGACTGGCTCATCCAAAAGCGAGACAGACACTTTCCATCGTGAAACAAAATATCTTCCTGGCCCTCGGCGTCATCGTCTTTGCCACCACCCCTGCCCTCTCGGCTTGGTGCCCCTATGGCTCGCTGTGATCCTGCATGAAGGAGGCACCGTCCTCGTCGGCCTCAATTCACTCCGCCTCCTCAGAAAAAAATAACAAACTAATTTCATAAGTGATAAAATTTGGGGGACAAAGAGCGAATGTTTATTTGAATCAGGAGGGATTTGTGGTGACATCTTTTCCACCTTATCGCGGCAACCAGACGCTGGACCTGCATACCCCGGCCTGCATCCAGCACGAAGAGCTTTCTCCACAGGGAACCTATGCTCAAGAGATCGTTCCAAACCAGGCCGTTCTCTTTGGCGATCGATCGGGTCCCAGATTAGCATTTCTCAACAACGACTTCCCCTCCCGCATCGAATTTGGAGGGGAAATCTACTCGTGCCAACGGCAGCCTACGAGGCCCAAAAATTCCAGGGGCGCCCTGACATCATGCACCGGTTCACTCAGCTTAACGCACGGCAAGCATTTAACCTCTCCGCGGAAAAACACCAGGAAAAAGATCCCGATTGGTTGACGCGCCGGCAAGACCGGATGTTCCATGTACTGAAGGCCAAATTCGGCGAATCTTCCGATCTGAAACAGAAGCTCCTGGCAACGGGCGACGCTTATCTCTCCCATCATGCAGAACATAAGAATATGGATCCTTTCTGGACGGACGACTCGGATGGATCGGGACAGAACCTGATAGGCCAGTATCTGATGGGGATCCGAGAGGAGTTTGGTGGGAAAAGCAAAGTAGGGCAACCTGCACACTACGACATATTCCTGCCTCCCAAACTCCATGCCGCGCTCCCCTCCTCTCTCAACAAGCCTTCGGATGAAATCTCAAAAGAGGTCGAAGAATTGAACCAAAATATGAACGAAGAGGAGTATGCCAGGGAGACAAAAGAGGCGCGCGATCCCGCAAATCTCCCCTTCACACGCTTTAAAACGAATAATTTCCCCTACGACAGAACCCGCGTCCCCCTCGCTTCAGGGCGTTTCATCAATGCCAACTTCCTCCTGGACAGACAGTTCATCGGCACCCAATCTCCGATGCCGCATACCTATGAAGATTTTTGGAAGATGGCGTGGGAGCAGCATGTCCCCATTGTGATCATGCTAAACCGCCTCGGAGATCCAGGGGATGATATCTATTTTCCCTTCGCCATGAACGACACCAGGCACTATGGGAGGATGACCCTTGAACTGCTCGACCCTCCCACCTTCATCACCGATCCCACCTGGCGCCACACGCCCTACGAAGAAGAGCCCCACGCTGTGGTCCACCGCGAAATAAAGCTCTCATTCCAGGATGAGAACCCCAGACACATCCACCATTTCCAATACGTCAACTGGCATGATTTCTCAGCAGGGAATGAGCGGGCCGTCACCCACCTGATGAAAAAGGTCGATACCCTCCGGAAAGAGCGCACAGAAGGGCCCGTCCTGATCCACTGCCATGCGGGGGTGGGAAGAACGAGCGTCATGACGACCCTTCTTCATGAATATAGAAACCTCTCAGAAGAGATTGAGGTAGATATAAAGCAGTGTCTGAAGCAGCAGCGGAGTCCAACCGATGGGAGATGCCATAGCATGATGCAGTCGCCAGAGCAGTACGCGTTCTGTTACCGCGTACTACAAAGTCTCATCAGTTAAACCTAAAAACGGTAGTTGAATGCGGCAAATAAGAGCCTGCGGCGCAAAATCTTGCACTTCTTTGCTCGCCTCAACTGCCGTTTTTAGGTTAAAGCAAAGAGCTCTTCCATATTCCGATGCACCGTCTCCATCACCGAAGCATCGACATCCTCCACCCCGGGAGACTTCTCATACCAGCAGTCCCTGCCCATTTCCGCAAGGTGGAACTCAAAAAGTTCAATGGGGGTTTTCTTTCCTTCCCGCTGTAAGTACTCATAATGCCCCTTCCCTTCAAACAACCGGAAGAACAACTCTCTGGGCGTTAACGAAATCTGCTCTTTTTTCAGCTCTTCATTAAAACAGTCTATCATCGCTTCCAGACGACTATTTTGCGCATTATAAGCCTCTAAAGAGAGCTGTGGAGAAAATTGAAATTTCTTCAGCCTCTCTACCAGGGCCGGATCGGAAAATAACAAAAGGGTCGCTCTATCGAACGGCTGCGCACACTGGGGCAGTCCCATTTGCCAAAGGCGGAAGCTCCACCAGTCCCGGATCAAGGGCATCGACCTCTCATCGTCCATATCCCAAAAGCTGATCATTCTCTTCGACTCAGGATCAAACTGCACCAGAGAATTACCGGAGGAGCAATCCATCGACCCCTTGAGCAACCCAAGCATTGCGTAGAGATGAACAAGAATTTTGGGGGCAGACTTTAATTTACTCCCCCCTTCAGGATCTCTCACAATCAAATCATAACCCCGCACGCATCCGTCGATCCAGACCTGGACAGACCCCTGCATTTCTTCAAGAGCGATAAGAGAGCGATAAGCCTCTGAATTCAAAAAGTTACCGATAGCCGCTCTCTTTTGCTGCCCCGATGTCGTGAAAGAATCCAGATCGTGAAACAGCTTCTCACCCAAAGAATCGATCTCCCTCCCATTCCCGTATAACTTATACATCTCAGAGTAGATTTCAAACCTCACTTCATCGGGGAGGGAAGAGCTGCAAAGCAGAGTGAACGCCTGATTGAGGAAATAGCCTGCCCTCTCCTCATTTTTTTGCCGTTTAAAGGCCTCGGCAGATTGGATATAACCCTGAATGGTTTTCAACTTATCGGAGATTTTTACCAACCTGAAGCGCATTGTCGGAGCCGTCATGCCAAATCCCAGCGCGCGGTCGGACAGGTAGGCAAAGACTCCTTCGCCGCTTCAGCAGGCATCAGGGGTTTTACCTTTCCCATCTTTTCCCGAGGCGAGGGCACCACATAAATGTTCTTAATGTAACTCTCATCTGCTTTCTGCAAGGTTCGCGTATAAACCTGTTCCCTCGCCATCCTCTCAATTTCTCTCAGGCGCAGTGCCGTTTCCAAGTCGGACGACGTGGGATGAAAAGATTCCCTTTGAAGCAGGCGGTCGAGCAGGATCCGGGCAGCGTCTGCGTCGTACTCACCGCGGACAAGCTCCTCGACGACATCGCAAAAACGGTTGAGGCGCTCAATTTCCTTCTCCGGCAAGGGCTCTGGGAAATACTCTGCGAACAGCTCGATCCCCTTCCATCCCGGCCCTGTCGCATCGATCTCCATCCGGGGCGAAGAGAACTTCTCATTGTAGTGGTCCTTGAGTAGACGCAATCGGAAGACCAGGCGGGCTTTTGCCCCCCCATTGAGATCGATCAACGCTTCATAAAGCCGCGGCACATCCTCATAAAGATGATAAGCCCCCCACTGATGATCCCAATACTCGATCCTTACCCCCTGTCTGAGCGCGAGCTGATGCACCTTTTTCTGGAGCTTTCCAAGATCATCCGGACAGAGGCGTGAAACCTCCTCTCTTAACTGGGCGGGCGGGAGAATCAGGTCGATCCTAATGGCCATCACATCCTCAAAATCAAAAAACTATTATCGCACAAACTGAACAACAAACTCAATATTATCAATAATTTTACAACATTTTTACTTTAAAAAAAAGCACATTGCAACATCCTGTCATTTAAAAAAACAAATAAACTAATAAAAAAATATTTAATTCGGATAGGTTTTTGCAATTCCCTCTTAAATTCAAAAATGTTATTACATGAGAAAAATGCCCGCGCCCCAAGGAGAACCCTTATGAAGCCACCCCCTGAAGTGCAAAGACTCTCCAAAGAGCAGCTCCAGGCTGCCATCGAGCGGGAGAGCAAACGGTTCGAAGAGCACTACCAGTGGATAGAAAAGCACATGCCGTCCGGCTTCTTCAAAGAGGTCGACCAGGAGAGCATCCTCCTGATCGTCTACAGCCTGATGGGGTTCAACCTCAACGACTACTTCTCCCACATCCATCTGAAGGGGATGGCCTTCACCCTCAGCCTCGACAGCCCCGACGCCGATCTGCGGGTCCTCCGGCACTACAGAAGCTATGGGATTAAGAACTACCGCTCCTTCGTTTCCAATGAGCCCCCTCCCTTCCCCGGGCTCAAAGCCCCCTTGCGGATCGCGCGGATCCAGTTCAGCGATTTTATCGAAAAAAAGGTGGACAACCTCTTTCCTCCCGGAAAAGAAAAAGAGGTCGCCTCCCAGGTCAAAGCGCGCAACCCGGTAGTGACCGAAGAGGATGTGCTGAAGCTCATCGGCTCGCTTAGCCCCCTCTTCCTGAAAGCGATGACCGAGGAGCGCCTCGTCACAGCCCTCGACATGTTTTTCCGCGCCAAATCGCGCGACAACTGCCAGTACGAAGTGCGCCGCAATGAACACTGGAAAGAAAAAAAAGAAACCCCCTCCCTGCAGATCGTCTTCGCCTGGAGGAATGTCCCCAAATACAACTTCCTCTACCGTCTGGCCAAAGTGATCCACCGGCACGGGCTATCGATGAAGCGGGTCAACGCAACCTACATCGATCCCTACAGCCGCCAGAACATCCTGGTCATGTCGCTCGGCCTTCACGGGATGAAAGGGGGCGCCGCCTGGGACGAGGCCGACCTTCCCGACTTCTTTAAAGAACTTGTCACCCTGAAATATTTCGAGGGGATGGAGACGATGGAAACCGCCTTTATCGACACGGAGCTGCTGACAGGGAACCAGGGCAACCTGGTCAAGACGATGATCCATTTCATCCACCAGGCCCTCGTGCACGCCGACATCAACATGTATTCCTTAAGCCATATCGAAGAAGGGATGTGCCGCCATCCCGAACTGACGGTTAAACTCGTGCAGGCCTTTGACGCAAAGTGCAATCCCCAATCCGCAGACCTAAAGAAGTTCCAGCAGATCCGCGAAGAGTTCAACCGGCTCATCGACAACCTCGATACGGGCAATCTCCTGAACGACACGCGCAGAAAGAACATCCTCAAGCAGGGGATGAACATGGTCGACAACATTTTAAAGACCAACTACTACCGCAAGAACAAGACCGCCTTCTCCTTCCGCCTCGACCCCGCCTACCTCGATGCCCTTCCCTTCGACAGGAAAGAGAAATTCCCCGAACTCCCCTACGCCGTCTTCTTCATGAAAGGGCTCTACTTCATCGGCTTCCACATCCGCTTCCGCGACCTCTCGCGCGGCGGCCTGCGCACCGTCTTTCCCGAAAAAATGGAACAGATGATCTCCGAGCGCAACAACGTCTTCTCCGAATGCTACAACCTCGCCTTCACCCAGAACAAAAAGAACAAGGACATCCCCGAAGGGGGCGCCAAAGGGGTCATCTTCCTCGAGCCCTACGAAAGGCTCATTTCTGAAGAGGAGATCTATCAGCGGGAACTCGAAGAGGCGGGAAATTCCCCCGACGAGATCAAAGACCGCCTGAGCGCCTTCTACAAAGAGCAAAAGCTCGAGTACCTCTACCAGACCCAGCGCTCCTACATCGAAAGTTTCCTCGTCCTCGATCAACTGCGAGGCGGATGGAAAGCTCAAAGCCAAAGATATCGTCGACTACTGGAAAAAACCAGAGTACATCTACCTCGGCCCCGACGAGAACATGCACAACGTGATGATCGAGTGGATCGCCGCCTTCAGCAAATACTACAAGTACAAACCCGGCGGCGCCTTCATCTCCAGCAAACCGGGAGCCGGGATCAACCACAAAGAATTCGGGGTCACCTCGCTTGGCGTCAACGTCTACATGGAAGAGGTCCTCAAGTATTTGGGGATCGATCCCGACAAAAGACCCCTTCACCATTAAAATGACCGGGCGGCCCCGACGGAGACGTCGCCGGCAACCAGATGTACAACCTCTACCGCTTCTACCCCAAAACCGCCAAGCTGCTGGCCACGATCGATGTCTCAGGCACGATCTTCGATCCCAAAGGGCTCGACCTCGAGATCGTCTACCAGCTCTTCAAAGACAGCAAACCGATCCGGTATTACCCTGCGGAAAAACTCCATGACGGAGGATTCCTTCTCGACACCGCCACCAGGCGGGAACAGACCGCCTACGCCCACCAGACCCTCTGCCTCAAAAAAGTCGACGGAAAACTCGTCGAAGAGTGGCTCTCCGGCAACGAGATGAACCACCTGCTCCGCCACAACGTCCACCAAGTCAAGGCGGACATCTTCATCCCCGGCGGAGGAAGACCCCGGACGCTGAATGAAAACAACTACAAAGACTTCCTCGATGGGACAGGGAAGCCGACAGCCAAAGCGATCATCGAGGGGGCCAACCTCTACCTGACCCCCTGGGCCCGCCGCTCTCTGGAGAAGCTCGGCGTCCTCATCATCAAAGACAGCTCCGCAAATAAGGGAGGGGTCACCTGCTCCTCCTTCGAGGTTCTCTTCAGCCTCTGCCTCTCCGAAGAGGAGTTCCTGAAGCATAAACCCCAGATCGTGGAAGAGATCCTCGAGATCATCAAAGCCAGGTCGCGCGAAGAGGCCATCCTCATGCTGAAAACCCACCAGAAGACCCAGACTTTTCTAACCGATATCTCCGATTGGGTCTCCGAGAGGATCAACCTCTACAAAGACCAACTTCTCGCCTACCTGCAGACCGTCCCCCTGTCCAACGACCCCAAAGACCCCTTCGTCCGCTGCCTGCTGAGCTACTGCCCCCCGCCTGCTGCGGGACAAGTACCAAACGAAGCTGCTGCACGAGGTCCCCGATGTCCATAAGAAGGCGATCATCGCCTGCCACATCGCCTCCCGGATCGTCTACTACCGGGGCCTCGACTGGTCCCCCTCCCTTGTCGACGTCCTGCCCCTGATCACCCGCGACCCCCTCATCGTCGGAAAAGAGTAGGAAACACAGGGATTCATCCGGACGAATTTTTCTATCCTGCATATCCGTTTAATCCTGCCTATCCGTGTAATGGGTTTAGCATGCAAGCCCTCCAGTAATTTACACGGATAGGCCGGATTAAAGGGATATGCAGGATAAAAAAACAAAAGGTCAAGGCCTGCATCTGATTCAATAACAAACTCATTTTAAGGCATTTACAATAAAAATAAGCAGTCTTGATCAAAGACTGCTAATTTTTTCTTGCCATCCTCCCCGCCTTTTTGATATAGTGTAAGTTAAAAGAAAAAGAAACTTATATGAAAACACTGACCCCCAAAAAGCCAGCCAGAGACAAACGGGAAAAGCTGATCCTGTTCGGCCTCGTCGACCTCTACCTCCAATCGGGCAAGCCGATTGGCTCCAACACATTGAGGGAGAACGGGTTCGAGGCACTCAGCTCGGCCACGATCCGCAACTATTTCGTGAAGCTCGAAGAAGAGGGGCTCGTCAAGCAGCAGCACTCCTCCGGAGGCCGGATCCCCACCGCCGCCGCCTTCAGGGCCTACGCCGAAGCCCATACAGACCAGCCCCGGATCACCCCCGAAGAGAAAAAAGAGATCGAGCGCCTCCTAAAGAAAGAGACCCGCGAGGTCGCCACCTACCTCCTTCAAGCCGCAGAAAAGATCAGCGAAATCACCCACTGCGCCACCTTCCTCTCCGCACCCCGCTTCGACCAGGATTTCATCCTCGAGATCAAACTCGTCTCGATCGATGAGAACCGCCTCCTCTGCGTCCTGATGACCGATTTCGGGATCATCCGCACCGAGGTCCTCTACACAGACAAAAAACTCTCTCCCGGGATCGTAAAACGGCTGGAGAGCTACTTCAACTGGCGCTTAAGCGGACTCGACAAGCCCTCCCTCCATCCCGAAGAAGAAACCCTGGGGGCCCGCTTCTATAAAGAACTGATGCTCCGCCACATCGTCAGCCACACCCACTTCACCGCGGAAGAGATCATTCAGGCCGGCTTCTCGAGACTTCTCGCCTACCCCGATTTCAACGATGCCGCCGCCCTTGCGAGCGGACTTGCCCTCTTTGAGAACAAACAGATGCTGCGCAAACTCCTCTCCTCTACCTGCGAAGGGAGGACAGATGCGCTGCTTAATCGGCGAAGACCTCCTCTCCTATTCTCCCAGCGCAGCTGCCTGCTCGGTGATCGCGATCCCCTACCGGATCAATCAGAGCGTCTGCGGCGCCTTTGGGATCCTGGGGCCCAACCGGATCGCCTACCGCGAGCTATTCGGACAACTCCAGCAGATCGCAGACACCCTTTCCGATTCCCTGACTAAAAGCGTCTATAAATTTAAAATCTCTTTCCGCAGCCCGACTCCCTCAAATCCAGAGCTGTCAAAAACGTCCGTCCAGGATACGTTGACCGGAGTCAAACACTGCTGCTCGAGGATAAAAACTCTTTTCAGGAGAACACATGACAGAAGAAGAAATGCCCTTAAATCCTACCGAACAGAACGAAGAGCAAAACGGGTACAAAGACAAGTACCTCCGCCTTCTGGCCGACGTCGATAACACCCGCAAACGGATGCAGAAAGAAAAGCAGGAAATGACCCGCTTTGCCGTGGAGAATGTGATCTCCGAGAATTCTTCTCCCCATCGACAATCTCGAGAACGCCCTGCAGTTTACGCAGCACATGTCGGATGAGGTGCGCAACTGGGCGCAGGGGTTCACCATGATCCTCGGCCAATTTAAAGAAGTCCTCGCGAACCACGGCGTCACCCCCTTTGCATCCGAACGGCGCCAAATTCGATCCCAACCTGCACTATGCGATCGAGACGGAAGAGACCACGGAGAAAGCCAGAAGGGACCATATTAAAAGAGTACGTCAAAGGGTACCGCAGCGGCGAACGCACCGTGCGCCACGCCAAAGTCAAAGTCGCTGTTGCACCCCAAACAAAAAATACCGAGGGAGAGCCTCAGCCGCAAGATGCGGCCGCCCCCTCTATAGAATCATAAACGTAAGGAGAACACAGTATGAGCCAACAAAAAAAGAGTAGAATCATCGGTATCGACCTGGGGACCACCAATTCATGCGTCGCCATCATGGAAGGGGGCACCCCGAAAGTGATCGCGAACGCAGAAGGGGGACGCACAACCCCCTCTGTCGTCGGTTATAAGGGAGGAGAGCGCCTCGTCGGGATCTCCGCCAAACGCCAGGCTGTCACCAACCCCGAACGCACCATCTTCTCGTCTAAGCGCTTCATCGGCCGCAAGTATGCGGAAGTGCTCGCTGAGACGAAGACCGTTCCCTATAAAGTTGTCCAGGGAAGCAACGGAGACGCCGCCTTTGAGATCGAAGGCAAAGTGGTCACCCCCGAAGAGGTCGCAGCGCAGGTCCTTATCAAAATGAAAGAGACCGCCGAAGCCTACCTCGGCGAGAAGATCACCGAAGCGGTCATCACCGTTCCCGCCTACTTCAACGACTCCCAGCGCCAGTCGACAAAAGACGCGGGAAGGATCGCAGGACTCGACGTCAAGCGGATCATCCCCGAGCCGACCGCTGCGGCCCTCGCCTACGGCCTCGACAAACAGCAAGATAAAAAAATCGCCGTCTTTGACCTCGGCGGCGGAACGTTCGATATCTCGATCCTCGAGATCGGCGACGGCGTCTTCGAAGTACTCTCCACCAACGGCGACACTCGCCTCGGCGGAGACGACTTCGACAACGCCATCCTCCACTGGTTGCTCGATGAGTTCAAAAAAGAGCACGGGATCGACCTTGGCAAAGATAAAATGGCCCTCCAGCGCCTCCGCGACGCGGCCGAAAAAGCCAAGATCGAACTCTCCGGCACACAGACCACAGAGATCAACCAGCCGTTCATCACCATGGACGCGACCGGTCCCAAACACCTGGCCCTGACCCTCTCCCGCGCCAAGCTGGAGAGCCTCTGCCACGAACTGATCGAAAGAACCGTAGAGCCTTGCCTTAAAGCCCTGAAAGACTCTGGCCTCTCCAAAGAAAAGATCGACGAAGTGATCCTCGTCGGCGGGATGACCCGCATGCCCTCCGTCGAGAAGAAAGTCAAAGACATCTTCGGCAAAGAGCCCCATAAAGGCGTTAACCCCGACGAAGTCGTCGCCGTCGGCGCCGCCATCCAGGGCGCCGTCCTGACAGGCGACGTCAAAGACGTCCTCCTCCTCGATGTCATCCCCCTTACCCTCGGCATCGAGACCTTGGGCGGCGTGCTGACCCCGATCGTCGAGCGCAATACCACGATCCCGACCCAGAAGAAGCAGGTCTTCTCCACCGCCGCTGACAACCAGCCGGCCGTGACCATCGTCGTCCTGCAGGGCGAGCGCAAAATGGCCAAAGACAACAAAGAGATCGGCCGTTTCGACCTCACCGACATCCCTCCCGCTCCCCGCGGCATGCCCCAGATCGAGGTCGCCTTCGACATCGATGCGGACGGTATCCTGCATGTCTCCGCCAAAGACAAGCAGAGCGGCAAAGAGCAGAAGATCCGGATCGAAGCCAAATCGGGCCTCTCTGAAGCGGAAGTCAAGCGGATGCTGCAAGACGCTGAGGAGCACATGGAAGAAGATAAAAAACGCAAAGAGGAGATCGAGACCCGCAACGAAGCCGACTCGATGGCCTTCCGCGCCCAGAAAGCGCTTAGCGAATACAAAGACAAGCTCCCTAAAAATGTCGTCGATGACGTCCAAAGCAAAATCGATGCTGTCAAGAAGGCGCTTGAGCTGAACGATCCGATCGCGATCAAAGCTGCGCACGACGAGCTGAGCACCCATATGCAGAAGATCGGCGAAGCGATGCAAGCCCAAGGCAGCCAGGAAGGCGCCCAGGCCCAGACACCCCCGCCGGGAGCCGGCTCCCAGTCCAGCCAGAATAGCGACATCGAGGAAGCAGAAGTCGAAATCCTCGATGAAGAAAAGAAGTAAGAAATTTCTTTTAAATCCTTCCCCACAACACCCCCTGGCCCCGCCAGGGGGTGTTTTTTTAAATATACCCAAACAACCTCGAAATTTAGTTTTTGAGCTGCGTGAAAGCTCCCCGCGGTTGAGCTCCCGCAAGTGGGTCCATATTAATAACATAGGACCCACTTGCGGGAGCTCAACCCCGGGCTTTGACGCGCTCAAAAACCAAATTTCGAGGGTTGTTTGGGTATAAACAATAAATAAAAATTCAACGTGATTTAAAACAATATAATTTATATAATATACAAACAAAAACAGAGGGATTGATGACCATTTCTTGCATCTCACACATAACAGACCTGAATGCTATTCCGCAGATAGAAACGCAAGTCTCAAAAATCCTCGAGAAACGTTACACCATAAGCATGGATGAGGAACTGGCTAACCTCAGACAACTCAGTGAGTGGGTGCAAACTCCTCAGCCCGTACCAAAAGAGATCGCCCGTTCTACCTGGGAGATCATCCTCCTGTCCAGAAAAACGCTGACTGACATCGCTACTTTTTGCGACAACTTTGCAACCCAATCCCTACCCCTGTTTAAGTCCCATGCGTTAGCCATGGAGCTCATCAGAAACGGCAGCTTTAAGAGCGCGGCCTTCGAACCGGTAAAGGAAATTCTGGACAAGAGGATGCCCCTTGTAAAAAGCTGTGAAGCCCTGGCCAAACTGGCAGGCTCCCTGTACGAAAAAATGAAGCACCCCTATGAAGCGACAATCAATCAGGGCCTCCCTTCTCTCTACGCAGAGAGAGAGAAAATCCGAATAAGGGAGCAGCAAGAGTGCATCAGCCTCCCTGATTTTCCAGCTCTTGAAGAAAGAATCGATGCTTTGCAACGGATCATTACGGCGCAGGGAAAAATCCTTCCTATTTTCCAGAATTCCAACAAGTTCTGGTCCCAGGTTCATAGCCATCTCCAGGCCGCTACCGATGTCCAATGTGCATTAACTTTCCTGGTTTACGCGCCGGAATCAAGAGACCAACAGCATTATGTCACCGAGGCAGAAAAAGACCTCGATAAGTTCTTTATCAACATGCTGGCCCTGAACAAAATCGCCTTCACCATGGGCGCCTCCGCTAGCCCAAACTGCAAGCGCCTATTTAATGACACTATTTAACAACAGAAATAGAATTAATATTATACACAAACAAAAAGAATGGTTTCATGTCAATTTATTACATCCCATCCGCAACATCTCTGAACAATATTCAATTAACCCTGAATTGCATCAGGGAGGAAAAAATCCTGGTTGCACGCGTCCTCGAGAACCGTTACACCGTAGGCATGGATCAGGAACTGGGCAACCTAAAGCAACTTGGCGAGTTGGTTAACACTGCCAAATGCGGCCCAAATGCAACCAATAATCCAACAGAAGGGGTCATCCTCCTCCCCAAATTCGCGCTGACAAACATTTCTACTCAATGCATCGGCTTTGCAGCACAGTCCCTATCTCTGTTCAAATTCCATGGGAGAGCCATCAGGCTCCTCCAAAACGGCAGCTGGATGTTGGCCTCCAAACAACTGCAGAATATCGAAAACACTGCGAGACCTCTTGCAAAAAGGTGTGAAGTCCTGATCAGCCAGGCGGACTTCCTATGCGGCATGGCGGAGCAGGCCTATCAGGCGGCAATTCGCGAGGGCCTCCCTCTCTACGCAGAAAAAGAAGAGAGCTCGAGAACGTTTGACAGTCTCACATGCCCTAATGAAAATGTATTCGTAGCCATTGAACTGAACGCAAAGATCGAAGCCCTGCAACAGGTCATTACGGCGCGGGGAAAGATCCTCACCATCTTCCAAAATTCCAGGATCTTCTGGTCCGAGGTTAAAGCCCATCTCCTCGATGCTACCGATGTCCGCAGCCCCAGGCTGTACCTGAAGTGGAAGCAGCCCGGTAGATCGGAAATGGAACTCGATAAGCTCTACATCAATATGCTGGCTCTAAATAAAATCGCCCGCACCATGAGTACCATCCTGGCAGACTGATCGCCTTGAGATAAAATGACAGAAAATATATATGTACTGTCATGAATCTGTTTGCGCATACCCCGCGTGGCAAAAACCGAGAACAAATGCTCCTCTTAAAAATTTTTCTCCTAACCTCCCTAACGCTTATGACTACACCAGGTTTTGCAAATCAGAAACAACCCACCGTTGTCATCATCGGCGCCGGCCTTGCAGGTTTAACAACCGCCTACCGCCTACAGCAAAAAGGGATAGTAGCTGACGTCTATGAAGCAAGAGGACGGACTGGCGGGCGCATCTTCACGGCAAAAATTGGGAGCGATGTCGTTGAACTTGGTGGGCAAAACATCACGGATGGAGGAGATGCTGAAAATATAGGCGCTCTGATTGAAGAGTTCCGTCTTGAGACGACAGAAACGAAAGTCACACGTAACCATCAGTATTTTGATGGGGAAAAATGCATTCCCGAATCGGATATCTACAAGAAAAAATTCACTCCTGAAACCCTCAAAGCCCAGCTTGACCTCGCTGCGCAAAAGGCCCACAATATCCGGGATGTGATCCTACAATTTGTTTCCGAAGAGGACCCCCTTTTTAAGGTATTGACCATGCGATTGGCAGGCTATGAGGGAGGCCCCATTGAAAAACTGTCGACTCTGTATACAGTCACGCTCTATTACATGCTTCTAGGTGGACTTTGCTCCGTTCACCAGGGCATCGAAGAGGCAGAGTTTCTTGTCAACATTGTAAGCATCAAGGGGGGAAATAACCTGCTATCAGAAAAGCTGGCGCAATCCCTTGGCACAAGATTACATCTGAATAGGCCGCTTACAGCCATTGCAAAGGCTCCCGACCAAAGTTATGAACTCCTCTTCCAAAATGGACAAAAAGTAAAGGCGGACATCCTTGTGCTGGCGATCCCCTGCTCTGTGTATGATGCCATTCGCTTCGAAGAAAATCTCATCCCCAAAGAAAGGCTCGCATCGATTAGAAATGTGCAATACGGAACAAATGCAAAAATATTGGTCCCATTCGCTCAATTACCTCCCAAAAACATCTCTTTTATCAACGACCACATGGGATGCTTTTTTGCCGACCAGAATGTGATAACTCTCTACTTCACTGGTGAATCGGGAAAATTTTCAGAAAACACTATTTTTGATGTCTATAAGCGGGAACGGTCCATGCTTGAAGTGGGCTTTGGGGCCCTATGCCCTCCCCTGGCAACTCCAACGTATGCCCGAGACGAAGCCTATGTCACCTATACGGGGCCCGTCGGCTATAGTTGGCCAAACGATCCCTATGCAAAAGGAACCTACTCCTACATCGCTGCAGGACAGGAGGCTTTGCTGACTTCCCTGCAAAATGAAAATGGAGAAACAGTAAAAACGCTTTTTGCTCCCATTGACGAAACGCTCTATTTTGCCGGAGAGCACGCTTCTATTTTGATGGAAGTTCCGGGAACGATGGAGGCGGCTTGCGAATCGGGCGAACGCACTGCCCGCATGATCGCAAAGTGCATCAACTCTCTCTAAAAACTTATCCTGCGCGGAATAACCGGCCTTCTTTGCAGAAAGCCGGCCAGGATTAAGAAAGAACTTTATCCGCGAACAAATCCATGGCTTCGGCCATGAAAACCGCTAAATCCGGATGGATTGGATCCAGCTGTTTTCTATATTCCGGATGCTCGGAATACATCTTTGCCAAAGCTTTATAGACATCTTTTGACATCTCATGGAACCTGCCTGCAAATTCGCAGTGCTCCCTGATCAGTCTCTGAACTTCCCTGGAAGAGGGAGCCATCCCTTTTTCAAGGCAGTCTGCGATACGGCCGTAAAATTGATTCGCCGCTTTTGCGATCTGCAGCCTTTCAGATTCTTCCATTGTTTCGGAAGGCTTGACTTTAAGACTTTGCAGCATGGTTTCTTCTGCAGCGAACCAGGACTCGCCTCCACGGGCCTTTTTCACAAGGCTAAATCCATCGAAAAACTCTCTGTCTTTCATTTTCTTTTTTCCTTTTAAATGTTTGATTGTCCTATCGATGGTTTTCAGCAGGCAGCCGATCTTCTCCCATTCGCGGCTTAAAGCCTGCCTATGGGAATGGAGGGCTGCAATCTGGTCGAAATCGTTTTTGCCCAGAACCTTGCGGATCTGCTTCAGCGTAAGTCCCAGTTCCTTGAAGAATAGAATCTGCTGCAGCTGCAGAAGCTCCTTTTCTTCGTAGTATCTGTATCCGTTGGAGCCGTAATAGCTCGGCTTCAAAAGACCGGCCTCCTCATAGAAATGAAGAGTGCGGACCGTTACGCCGGAGATTTCGCTTAATTGTTTAACTGTGTAAGCCATCGACTTTCTCCTTCAATATCCCTTTGATTTTAAAGGATGGCCCCATAATAAGGAATGACGTATGCGTGAGGGTCAAGAGGATTTGAAAAAAAGCAGCCGGGAAGACCGGCTGCTAGAGAATTACGACAATTCTTTTTTAACAAAAAATTGAATTGCCTCGGAGATGTAGCGGGGCAGCTGAGGATGGTATGCCTCATAAGCCTTGCTAAATTCGCTGTCTTCAATAAACTGGCCATGTCCTGCATAGGATTCCTTTGTCGGCGTCCAGAACCGCTTGAGCCACTTGTAATGGCGGCGGATAACGGATAGGACCTCCCTGGAATCGGATGCGCATTTTTTCTGCAGCAGGGCAGTCAACTCTTCGCAGATTGAATCAAATTCTTTTTTTGAATCTTCCCAGTCTGCTTTGGACCAGTTTTTAACATTTCTCCTGCTTTCCTCAGTAAGAGCTTTGCCTTGCTCACCGAAGCGTTCTATGATTTGTTTTTCATATTCCGCCTGCTTCTCTTTGCTGAAGCCATAGTACATTTCTTCATCTTTCATTTTTTTGGTTCCTTTTAAGTGTTCGATTGTCACATCGATGGTCTTGATCAGCTTCTTCGTCCGCTCTACATTCTTCTGCAGAACTTTGCGGTGCGAACTTAAGGCTGCCATTCTGTCGAAATCGCCTCTTTTCAGGATCGATGCTATCTGCTTCAACTCGAATCCAAGCTCTCGGAAGAATAGGATCTGCTGCAGCGTAAGCAGCTGCTCTTCTCCGTAGTATCTATACCCGCCTGCTCCATGGTAAGCCGGCTTCAAGAGCCCTATTTCATCATACCAGTGGAGCGTCCGGATGCTGACGCCTGAAATTTTTGCTAGTTTCGCAACTGTGTAAACCATCGGCTTTCTCCTTCAATATCCCTTTGATTTTAAAGGATGGCCCCATAATAGGGAATGACGTAACGTGAGGGTCAATGCAGAATCCATTAAAAATAAATCTTAACGAGATTGCCCATTTCCAAGCCTCTACTCCTGGGCAGCGATACTCACTGTCGAATTTTACCTATAGAAAGGGATCTGTATAGTTTTTGCAAAAAAAAAACGAAAAGCCCCCGGATATCTCCGATCAGGGCGACTTTGTTTTCTGAGGTAGATCATGGATGCAGCGAAGCAAATAAGCTCTTCTGATCGTGAAATTAAATCTCTGTGAAAAGGGTTCGCAATTTTCAATGTCCTTAAAAGTGCCATTAGGCACGGTGTAAGAATCCTGCAAGAAAGAAACCACAGGATCATCCGCATCTAAAATAACAACCCGGGACAATTGAATAATCTCGTCGGA
>CAVWEK010000012.1:0-31585 GCA_963753945.1 uncultured Acidobacteriota bacterium
GCTCCTCCGGTTTTCCTCTCAAACACTGATCGACCAGCTTGAAGCGATGCTTGCAGATCCCTCCTCTCTTCCCCTGCACCCTTTGATCAGGACACCCACGCTTGTCGTGGCGAGCGACCACGATACACTCTTTTCCGATCAGCATGCCCTTCTCTCTTCCAGGATCTCCCATTCCCAATCCGCTCTCATCAAAGGCTCAGGGCATCAAAGCCCGCTTGAGAAACCTGATGAGGTCTCCGCTCTGCTCCTCGCCTTTGCGAAAATTAATAGATGTAAAATTATTTTGAATTCTTGTGATAAAATCGAGTCTTGTTTAAGATCTCAAATCTCTAATCGGAGCATAGCGCAGTTTGGCTAGCGCAACTGCTTTGGGAGCAGTGGGTCGGGGGTTCGAATCCCTCTGCTCCGATAGCTTTTCCTTTGCTTAATTAAGTCCCCTCTGTCATAGAACGATTCAACAGAGGCGGCTGCATGAAAAACCATTCCCCCATTTACAACCTGCTCCATCACGAGATTCGCGCCTGCGCCGATCACCTTCTGGAGATCAGCCAGAATCCAGAGACGGGCTCAGAGCACGATGCCGGGCATATCGTGGGCAGAATGTACGATCTGCACCAGTTCGCCTTGAAGGTCCGCCCCGACGAACATTTACTATCCCCTTTGCGATTTTAAAGAGTATCTGGAAAACACGATGGTCCGCTACCAGGACGATCAGAACCAGCTCCAGTCGATGAGACTCTCGGAAGCGGTCTCCCTGCTTGGACTCCCCGCTCAGAACGGGATGGACTTTCGAGCCCTCCATTGTGAACTCCCTGATAAAACATCTTGTCCAACATTTCCATCAGGATGCAAAACCCGGGCGCCCCCTGTTCCGGAAGCTCCTCGAAATCAAGAAGGTTTAACGAGATCAGCCGGTTGGACAGATCCCCCCGCTGCAAGGAACCCCTGGAGCTTGCGCTTTCCCTGCGGGCTGACCGCCCCGGAAAAGACGATCAGCGCGTCGAGCCCATCCCACTGCTCCGTCAACTTCTCTTCACAGACAATCCGGAAAGAGCCCCCCTTTTGCTTTAGCTCCAGGATCAGGGTATCGAGTCCCTGAAGAAGGGGCGGATCGAAGTACTCATCTTTAGGCAGCAGAACGGCAACCTCGCAGGATGGAGCCACACGACTCTCGCACGCCACCTGCCCAACCCATCCCTGCGCAGGTTCTCCGCTTTCCCAGCAAAGGCCGGGGAAGGGGGCCTGGCTCCCTTTGAGGGCAAGGTGGAGGTGTTCAAACCGCTCCCGCGAAAAGAGCTGTGTGGTGCGCGCTGCCGAGGGGATTGCAGAAACATCGATAAACGCAAAGGGAAGCGCCGCATCGGGCAGAAAGGAAACCAGCCGGTGCATATACTCCGCAAAATTCTGGACGCAGTAGAGTGCGTAGTCCCCTTCTCCATCCGGGCACAGCTCCAGGAAACCGGGTTCCCAGTAAGCCCTGGGAAACCTCTCCGATGGGGAAAATGCTCCCCGGTAGAGGCTTACGCCTAGCGTCTGCTGCTGAAAGAGGGGCCAGAGTGTTTTTGTGAACTCCTCGAGGGCCAGAGAAAAAGAATAGAAGGAGGCCGTATCTTCAGGTTTAAATGTGAACGAAGGTAACCCAAGATCGATCTCCCACAGGATCGCTTTTCCCTGCGAGGCGATCGCCTCGGCCAGCATCTTCTGCTCCTCCCACCCCAGATCGTCGCTCAAATGCCCGGGGAGGCGCACAAGAACGGTGTTGGCCCACTCTGCATTTAGATCAGCCACTTCCTGCACGAGCGGATAGAACGGGGCCTGATTGCAGTAAAATCCCTGATGGTCGGCTGAGTAGGGGCAGGAGCTGGTCATTGCATCTTCCCATTTTTAAATTGCATGTAGTGGATTTTGATCCCCTGCTCGCGCCACAGTGCGTCGAAGTAGGAGGTTCCATACCCTTCAAACTCGGTGACGTAATGGGGCTCCGGAAAACAGGGCTGCCATGCAGGACTTGCCTGCATACCGCTCACCACCTGCGTCATGTAATCGGCGTGATCGGTCACAATCGTCGCAATCGCGCCCAGTTTGGAGGCGCGCGCCATTTCAGTGAGGAAAGGTTCCCGGAGCAAACGGTTTTTGGCGTGCTTTTCTTTCGGCCAGGGGTCGGGAAAATTGACGTAGAGGGAAGAAAAACTCTCCGAGGGCGCATAGTATTTCGTGAAGGCGAGCCCATCCCCGCAGACGATGAAGAGATTCTTCAGGTTCAGGTTGTGGATCTTCGACCAGATCTTCCTCACCCTGTCGAACTGGATCTCGACGGCAACCCAGTTCCGATCGGGATGGGCCAAGGCCCTCTCCGCAATCCACGCGCCATTCCCGGTGCAGTATTCCACTTCGATGGGCGCCTCTCTGCCAAAAACCTCGGGGCTCTCCCATCCCGGGAAGGTATATTCCTGGTGCCGGTCGTAGTATTCCGGCACGTAGAGAACATGATCGCAGATCATCGGACGGCGCCCTTCCCAGGTGAAAGGACATTTCAAATTTTTCGGTTTCATGGGGGGAATTTTACCCAAAAGAGGGATTGTTTTCTATTGATCTCTTGATCTATTCTCCCGACTCTTGGTAACCTAAAAATTAAACTTCTTTTACCAGCATGGAGTTATGAACCCAATGAAACACATTCACAATTTGGTCCTGACAGGACTCATGATCCATTTTCTCCCCCTGAACGCAGAGAGCGCAGATATAGAGGAGTTCCTGGCTCCAACCGACATGGTTGCTGATAATGAGGAGGCCGCCCTGACCTCTCTCGATGAGGAGCTCTCCCTTTTAGACGAAGAGTTTCAGGAATTTAAGGAGGAGATCGCGGAATTGGAAACGACCCTGCAGCAGCAGGATACAGAGATCGTAGCCAACGAAGTGCTGATCGACCCCATCACCCTGGAAGTGGAGCCCCTCCCCTTCGAAGCCCTCCTGGAGGAGCCTTCCCCCGTCGTCCAGAGCCAAGTCCAGGTTCAGCTCGTCGAGGAAATCCCTGCAGTCGTCGCCGCGCAGCCGGCAGCCCCTGTCAACGAACCTGCAACGGAAGCTCCCCTTCCCGCCTTCTCCTCCATTGCGCGGCAGGAAGCCCCCGCTACTCTCGTGGTCGAGAACACCTCCCTGATCGGCGAGCCGGCCCCCCTGCACGATGAGACGATCTCCGTCGACCTGCAGCAGGCCTTCGCGGGCTCCCCGCTCATCTACTCCCTCCTCTTCGGGATGTCGGTATTTTCTGTCGGTATCTGGCTCTACGCGATCGCCGCCATCCGCACCTCGGCAAAAGTCCCGGGGGCCCTCGCCAAAAACGTGGAAAACAGACTCAACAGCAACCAGTTCGACGAAGCCCTCACCCTCTGCCAGGAGAGCAACAACCTCTTCAGCAAAATGGTCCGCTGCGGCATCCAGTCCCGCCGCCACGGTCTTCCCGTGATGATCGAAGCGATGAAAGCGGAAGGGAAGCGCTCTTCGATCTCCTTCTGGCAAAAGATCGGCCTCTTAAACGATATCGCCATCATCGCACCCATGCTCGGCCTCCTGGGAACCGTGATGGGGATGTTCTACGCCTTCTACGACGTCAACCGCTCCATTGAGAGCATTTCGACCCTATTCGATGGCCTCGGGATCTCCGTGGGGACAACCGTCGCGGGCCTGGTCGTTGCGATCCTCGCCCTGATCCTCCACTCCACCGCCAAATACCGCCTGGTCAGGACGCTTGCCCAGGTCGAAAACGAAGCCCATGCCGTCGCGGCTCTGATCGATGACAGAACCTCCATCTCCAAAGGGTAATATGAGCATCATTCCAGAAGAAGAACTGAAAAGTTTTGGGGGTCTGAACCTGGCTCCCATGGTCGACTTCCTCTTTCTTGTCGTCGCCGTCTTTGCGACGCTCGCGGTTACGAAAGCTGCCCTTTACGATAGCGAGATCAAACTCGTCAAGGTGCAGCCCTCCTCGGAGAAATCCCCCTTCATCGGGCATAACGACTATTACATCATCAATTTGAGCGTAAACGAGCAGGGACAGTACAAGTGGATCACCGAGTTCAACGAGTACCTGATCGATGGAGTGAAAGGGGTCCAGTCTGAACTGAAAAAACAGCAGGACCTTGGCCTTCTTCCCAAAGAAAAGGAGAAGACCAAAGTCCTCCTGCATATCGACCGCAATGCGAAGTGGGAGCCCATCTCCCAGGTGATCTTCTCCGTCAGACAGTCAGGGTTTGAGATCCATCCCGTCTACGATTACAACGAAGATCCCGCCGGCCAGATCTGAGGTGGATAAGATTAACGCAAAGACGCAAAGAAAATTCAAAAATTCTCTTTGCGTCTTAGCAGCTTTGCGTTGAATCTTTACCGGCTTACTTAATTTTTACGACCATTGCAGAAAGATTGTCTCCCGATCCCGCCTGATAGGCGGAAAAAGTAATATTTCGAGCCAATCCACGAGCGGTACGGTTTGCGTGCTGATGGGTCGCATCGACGATGTCCTTGGTGGTCGACACGTCGTAGATCCCGTCGCAGGCTAAAACCAGATGACTTCCCTGCTGAATCTCAGAGAGGGGTTTCATCGTGATTTTGGGCCGCGCACTGACCGCTCCATTCAGACGCTGGTCGCCAATGGCCCTTGCGACCCCAAGGTCTCCACATACCCGGGGAATTCCATTAACCACAACTTTTCCACCCCGGTGTTCGATTCCCTGTTTGTAGCGCGCATCGCCCGGTTTGGCGTCTTCGGTGCACTGGACCGGCGTTCCCCCATTGTCGAGGACAACGCGGGAATCGCCCACATTGGCAGTCCACAGCTTCTGATCCAGAATCATCGTGATGGTCGCCGTGGTCCCCTGATCCTCTGCAATTTCCTGATTGTGATTTCTTAAATCCTGGTTTAATCGGACACAGGTCATTTTCAGAGCATTCCAGATTCCGGCATCGTTTAACCCCTGCGGGTTGAATTCGATCAGGGACTCCTGGAGCTTTGTTTGAAGATGATCCCGGACGAATTGTGCGGCCTCTGCGCCACCATGCCCATCAAAAATCCCAAATAAATGGAGGGGATACTCCTTTCCGGCAACCTTCACATTAAAAAAGGTTGCAAGGTGTTCATCTTCCATGGAAGCTCTGCGTCCCTGGATGTGGCTGACGCCGACCTCCAAACCGCCGACCCTCTCCAGATGAGCATCCCATTGGACCGGAGCGTCCTGATACTGGAATAGTTTCGCAGGCTCCTGCGCCATCTGCTCCATCGTGCGCTGCATCTGCCGGGTTAATCGGTCTTTGACCGTATCCGCCGCAGGCAGGCGCCATTCCCTTTGATGGGGAGTAAGAGGGGTAGATCCGGAAAACAGAGACTTAAAGAAATTGACAACCGCTTCCCATGCGCGTTTCAGACAATCGAACACCTTCCTTAAACACTGGCCGGGGCCATCGAGAAGGTTAGACTGAAAGAACCGGCCTGCCGCCTGGCTGACAGCCCCTGCAGGCTGCCCTGCTAAAACTTGATGGGTTTGTGTTGCATCAACTCTAATCATAGTCATTTGTCCCTTTTAAAATTATGGGGCCGGCGGGACGATGGTGAAGGCAGGTCCTGCGCTCTTTGGATACAGAACGGTAGAATTCTGTTTCTTCTGCCAATCGATAAAGTATTTGGAATGATACACTTCCAGCGTCCGATCGCTAGTGATATCCGACCAACTGCGGAGAATATGTGAGAAATTGAGGAACCTGTTAGTTGCAGGGTAGAACTCATCCTCTTCTACGCCTTTAGGGAGCGCATGAAGCATCGTGCCGCCGCCTAAGTAGCGAACGAGCAGGTTGATGGCCACCGTTGCGATCTTTCCGGGGATGTAAAAAACCAGGCTCTTCCCATAGGAAAACAGGGTTTGGATCGGTCCTGGTGTGATCCACTGGATGCCCTGAGAGATCTTTTGGAAGACCTGATTGATCTTGTCCAACGGATACCCCACATAGGGAATGTATTTCAGATCGGGGAGGATGCCCGTCAGGAACTCCTTGGTGGTCGTCTGCATGGGGACCTCGTATCCCGCCTGTTTGAGGACCATTGTCGCTAGCTGCGAGCAATTCTGCCTCAGGAAGTTAAAGCGGATATCTCCGTTACTAGGGCGCCCGTTTTTGTCGACGGGATTGTTGACCATGTTGATAATGTTTTCCGCTCTTTGCGTAGTGAGAGGGATGCTCGTGACAAGACGCCCTTCATGCGGTTTAAACTCTTCGTAGTCCCCCGTTTTGTTAATGCGTGCAGTCACAGTTCCCAGGAAGCTTGTAATACCGTCTTTCCAAAGGAACTCCTGGGATTCTGCGGGCATCTCGACACCGAAGGAATACACATCCCCATTTGGCGCAACAAGTCGCATCACAATGTGGGTATTGAGGTTCTTCACAAGGTTGTCGTTAATAGGGTCATCAGAAAAGGGTGGGATGGAGGTCACAAATTGCCGTCTTGGGGAGGTATGGAACTGTACAACCCAGTCCTTGGGGATGTTTGCATCGATCTCTTTGTTCGTATCATAGAATTTATGGGCACAGTCGACGACGCGCTGGCGCTCTTCAGGAGTGATCTTGTAAAACACCTCTAATTTATCGTTGTAAAGGCGATCAATTGGCACAAGACCTTTGGGATGCAGGTAGCTCCAGTTCCCGACGAGAGTTCCAGAACAATCCTTGGAACGGATGTCGTAGGTTTTAGGATCATATTCCAGCTTCTCTCGAATCACTTCCCAACGCTTAAACTCCCCAACGTGTTTGATCATGGGGTGTCCATCGTTGTCCAATTTCACGTCGTGCATGTCGGGATCATTGCAGGTTGCCTTGTAGGCAATGATTTTATAAATGAGGGAGCTTTCAAAGAGGAATCTGGCGCAATCGATATGGTCTTCCAGAATGGAAGGGGGAAGCCCCAACTCTTTCCATTTTTTTTCGATCTTGGCGTCCTGTTCCTTGAAATCAGGGTGATCGGCAAGCTGTTTTTGGGCTTGCGTGTATCTCTGCTGCAACTGATCAAGACGGGGTTTAACACTTTCATTGATCATCCTGGCAGTGAGCTCATTATCAGTTGGCGCTTTAGCGATGAACTGACCCTCGCCAAGGAGCGGAGTGAGGATTTCGATCTGTTTTTCCAGCAGCGAGTAGGCCCCATGGTCCGCAATCCGGTTAAATTGGGGAAAGGCGGAATCGACATTCCTGATCCACGCAGCAACCTTGCCCGGCTCAATAGGTTGAACCTTTGGGGGTGGGGGAACAGCTGGCTTGGAAAAGAAAAAAGGAGGGCAACTCAGTTTCAAGCTTGGGCATGGCATAAAAATTACCTAATATTGTGTTTCAAAAAACTACTTCTGTTCAACATAAACTGTATTCAGCTGCTTCTTCTGCCATTTTGAGACACTTCTCGTCATATTAATCGTGAAGTGCTCGGCATCGAAAAGGTCGAATGGGCTGGAGATCAGGGGTTTCAACTCCCCTTTTCTCTTGTCTTCGGGACCCGGCCGTTTGACTCTCCAGGCTCCGAGGATCAAAAATATCGGAGAAATCATCACGGTTACTGTACAAAAAACGGCATAGCTCAAGGCACTGGAGACCCTGGCGGGAATAAACTTCGAGAGCTGCGTGGAAAGGGTGGCGCATCCCCTTCTTAGGAACTTGGGGACAAAGGCGGTATAGAGCACATGATCGCTTCTGACCCCACTTTTCAGATCGGCTACCCCTGCTTCGCTGAGGATCTCTGACGTTTCGGAGGAGCAATTGTGGCTGGCAATATTGAAGGGGCGGAGTTCATTCGAGCGTTTTTTAGTGACTTCAACCAGCTTGAGGAGCTGTGCATCGGTGATCTGATCCAGGGTTGTGATGCGCAGATCTTCCTTGAAAAATTCCGTGCTGTCGGGAGAGTAAAACATCCCGGGAATCGTCTTTAAGGGCTGCTTGTGAGCGACGTCGTCCCAACGGGCCCCATAGCCAATGCTGTAGACTTTCCCATCCAGCAATTTCGATCCCTGGTGCGTCTGGGCAAAGCCGTTGCGGGGAATGATGCGGAAATGCGTATGGACATTGCCCTTTGTCAGGTGATGCAAAAATGACCATCTGCTCCTAGGGATATGGGAAGTGACAATTTGAACCTGATTGGCATCTAAAGCTTTGGGGAGCGATTTAAAGGGGGTGAGTTTCTCGAAGTCATGCCTGTCATTTTGGACAAACCCCTCTTCGAGGTACATCCAGTAGCTCTTTTTCCCATCGGTCCCAAGGGAAAACATCCTCCCCTCCTCATCCACAGAGATCTTCCGGGAGATTTCCGACCAGGGGGTCATCTTTCCCTCCATTTTCAAATGGGGTTCCATGACTCGGGGAATACCACCGTTGCCGGGGGATATAGACGGGAGCATCTGGATCGTGTGCTGGTAATCGGCGTGCCGAATGAACCTGTGCAAGTACGCTGCAGAAATGAAATCGACCAGGTCCGGGGAGTTCCAAAAAATCTCTTCGGGAAAGCCATGCTTGATCCATTCGACAGGCAGCGCTTTCTTCTCTTTTAGGCATTTTTCCCGGATCGATGTGCGCGTCTGCCCTTCAGAAAAAAAGTCCATGCGCGCTCTTGCGGCAAGCGTGTAATGCTCCAACCGGCAGGCTCCAGGAAACTGCTCAGAATAGTTCCCTTTTCCGGCGGCGGCGTAACGCTCTGCCAAAAGGATCATCGACCGGATCTGCGCCCCCTCTTCCTGGGGCTTTTTCCCCGAAAAAAGCTCCTTGAAGTAGCTGAGGAAATACCCGGTGACTTTGCTGTCCTGGGAAGAGGCATGGTAAGGGATAAAAAACCGTTTTAGGGAATCGGTCCAGGTTTGGGGGACCAGCTTTCCATTTTCCAGCTTCAGAGATGAGGAGGTAGGAAGAGTTTCCGCTGCTGTAGAGGGAGAACGCACAGCTGTGACGTACCCGGATAGCCCATTATTTATGCTTGGAGAAACCATAATTTAGTTAATCCCTGTTTTTTAAGTGGGTCAATAGTAAATTAGTGCCCTAAAAAAAACAATGCAAAATCTGCCAGAGCGACGGTGACAGCGCCTGTTAATAAAAAATTTTATTATCATCAAGAAATTCATCTCATTTTCTGAAATCCCATCGTGTGTTATATCCTGTAACCTTTTTTACCGATTTTACCATTTTTTTTGAGGACGCATGGCAAACCCCTTATCCCAATCGCGCAATCTCCAGGTCGTTCAACACCCGTATCTGACTGATTTCAATAAGGAGTTCGGGGCGCAAAGCGATCTTTCCCGCTATGACCGGATCAAGTCCCACAAACGGGTCACATCGGAAGAGATCGTCTATCTCAATCAGCTCCAGATGGATGGTTTCATTCCGGCTCGCATTGCTCTTCTCCTCAAAAACAACCTCCATGATCTCCCCTTCACGGTACAAACCACCCGGTCGGTCCTCTACGACCTGAAGCAAAGCGGTAAAATCGGGAATGGCTGTTTTAATTTTCTGCATGAAAAAGTAAACGCCCAGGATTTCGTTTCCGTCTTTAGGTACCTGCATATTCTGATGCTCTATTCAGAGATCGCTCGCACCCACAATGCCAACGAGAGCGATCCGGCCTTCAGCTTCGAAGCCCCCGCTGTCTATTCTGATAAGCTCGTGAAGGCCCAGCCCCACACAGTCAATAACGAAGAGAAGCAGTTGCAGACGCAGGTGCGAAAGCAGTTCCTCAATGAATGGCTCTCCGATTTGGGTGCCCGCCCGATGTGCCCCAAGGAAGTGCAGCAGCTCATTTTCGCTCTGTCAAGGACGATCGAACAGGATGATAAGCCCCTTTTCCACACCCAGTTCCTCACCCTTTTAAACAAGCTGGATCATTGCCCCGATCTCGAAAAGATCTGCTGGAAGGAGTTCTCAGACGGCATTTCGCCCTTTCAAGGCGACGAATTCTATAGCCAGGCATGCCTGCGCCTGAAAACAGAAAGCTACTACAGAGGATGCGTCTCCAGAGTCGCAACGCTGCGGCAGAGTCTGGAAGGCGAACCGCAGAATGACCTCATTGTCTTAAGTGAAAAATGCAAAAAAGCCTACAACGGCTGCGTCTATCTCCTCGGAGACAGTAAGAATATGGCAGCCATCTCCCCCATCCGCTTTGCTGCCCTGACAGGTAAAATGCGAACGGAATGGCAAGGGATCGATAACCTCTTCAGCAAAGCCAGGGATCAATCCGTCCACACCCTCTGCTCCTGCCATGTGCAAACGCCCCCCAACCAGATCGAACTGGCGACCTGGCCCTTCAACAGCCATCCCCTGATCGATCTGAAACCTGCGCAACCCCTTACGCGGGACCAGCTTCAGCAGCAGGGGATCTCCCCAGCCGCTTTTGAAGAAAACCGGGGGAAAACCGTTGCGATCATCGGCTGTAAATGGGGTGGAGGCCACATGGAGGTCTCCCGCGGGATAGCCAATAACCTCTCCTCCCTGGCTACCACCCGATCACTGTAGACCTGCCTGAGATCCTGCATTTCAGAGGATCCCGTCCGCAATCTTTTCATTACCCGCTGGATGGGCAAAAAATGGTCAAAACTAACTCATTGAAGGATTTTTGAAACAAAAAGCCTTTCGGATTCATCAACTTTTTAAGATGGATAACTGTAAATAGTTCTCTTCCTCCAAAGGCTATTCAAGAACCTGGCCTTAAACTCGGTGCCACGGGGAACACCTTCTAAAGCTTAACCCCGAACTCTGTGATCACCACCTACAGCGCGGACAACGAAACCATCATCCAGGCTTGCAAAGACTCCTGGGCATCCCCTGCATCCTCATGTCTGCACTGGTAATGTCGACACCACAATAGAGACCCGGGACAAAACCACCCGAGTACTCCCACTTTAAAATGGCGATCTCCCTTTGACGCCCCTGAAACAAAAGATCCAGTCCCTGAACAAGACGACTCCAGAGCAGCGGGTCGTCTGGGCCCTCCCGTCCGCCATGCCTTCACCCTTAAGCGCACCCCCGATGATATCCGCAAGTTCAAGGAGAAATGGGGGATTGAAAGCAACAAAAGGGTGGTCGTGGTCACCAATGGAAAAAATGGCTCCATTTCCCCTTATGCGGAGTAATCCCGGCCAAAAAGTATGCCGAAGCCAAACCGGAGATATATCCCCATTCATGTCGTTGTCATTTGCGGAGGAGGGAATACCGATTACAAACGCCACCTGGAACAAAGCGTCGCCCCCAGAACCAAACTCCCCATGTCCTTTGAACTTACCTATACAGAAAGAAAAGATGGAAGAGCTGATGGCCATGGCCTCCTACGGCGGAGCGCTCGTCGGAAAAGCCGGCGGAGGGACCATCTTCTAGACATTTACCCGAGGAACCCGGGTCCTTGTCGATAACGTGCGACCCTTCCTGCTCACCAATGGCATTAGCCACTTCTTCACGGCCATCGGCGAGATGATTTTAAGGAAATTGGGTTGCCAGACAGCTCCCCTGGAAAAAGTGAATATGGAATTCGCCAAAAAACACGGCCTGGCCGAGATGTTTAGAGAAGAAAGAGACTTTCTCCCCAAACTGGAGCAGATGCTCACTAACGACGGACTCCCTGTCCACTTAAACTGTCGAAGTAAAGAACGTCGAAAAGGAGATCCCCCGGATCCTTGGAGAGATGCTCGCGAGGGCGCAGGCCGAGCCAGACACCCGCGAAGCCAGAAGGGTCCACGCGGAGCTATGAACCTGGTAGTCTACTACAAAAGTTTTTGATACATCTTACAAAGCATTGTAGATCAAATGATTGCATAGAATTTCCTCAAATAAGCTGTAAAATGGTATAATTCTCACAAATTACACAATTAAGCATTTTATTTTTGAGGTTTTATGTCAATTGGGCCATCTCGTTTTTATAAGTCAATCATGACAGCTAATATTTTTTCCTATGATTTTGATAGAGTCCTTAGCCCGCAGAACTTCCCCTGCACCCTCGAAGAGGGTCAGGATCTCGTCAATCGAACTCACAGTGCATTGAAGGCAGGGAATCCGCGCACTGGTCGGGACGCCTAAGGAAAAACGGACCTTCGACAACACGGTCATGGCCTATCATGACTTGATGACCCAATTTGATGCTGTTGAACGCCTGATTCGAAGCGAACGGCTGATCCATGATAAGACCCCAAATAAAGCGGAACTCATTGAGCTGTGCATGCGAAGAAACGATGCCACGTTCGCCGATCAAGACTTATTGGGCGCCTTCCTTGACTACGCCGACAGAATGAATCAGGAGAGTCTCTTATCCCCTGTTGAATGGACCTGTTTGAATGGAATCCTCCACAGTATTAAAGAAAACGGCTTTCCTCAAGAATTTGCGGCGACATTGAACCGGGTCCGGCAAGCCATCGAACAACGGGGCGGAATGCCCTATACTTACCTCCAGGGCTCATGCGGCTCGAAGGCGCTCACAGGAGAAACCCGAGAAATATCCTTTCTTACCGCGAACCTCTGCGTCATGCCAGAGGCCAATTCGATGATCTACGGAGGACTGCTTCCGTGGCCCGTAAGGATAGATGCCATTGCCGTCAGGTTAAAGGAGCTCGATCCCGATGTGATGTTTTTGCAGGAGGTTTATGACGTTCGAGCACTTTCCGCTTTGCAGGTGCGCCTGGGCTCCTCCTACTCCCATTTTTACGGAAATGTCCCCTCCAGACTTCAGGGTTTTAGCCACGAATCCCTGTTTTCCTCAAGCGGGTTGGCTGTCATTTCAAAATTCAAGCTCGAAAATGTCCGCTTTGAACCCTACACCTCGATGACACATGAAGATAAGCCCTCTGGATTCGATAGACTGAGGGTTTTTGGGTTCGATAGAAATTACGGAGTATTCCACTGCGATGCCATGAATGGCAAAGAGACCCTGGCTCACTTTGCTACAACCCACGAGAACCCCTTTTACGCAGACATCCGGGAAAAACAGACGAAACAAATCGTGGAGTCCTTTGAAAAGGAAGCAGAAAGCCACCCTGAAATCCCCGCGATCTTATGCGGAGATTTGAACATTGAGCAGCACGACTTGAATGAAGGGGGCGAACGTCTCCTTAGACAACATTTTGCCGACCACTACAATAAAGAGGACGGCCCTACACTGGTATGATTTCGGGAACTATTGGTGCAAAGCATGGCACCCGGAAAATGCGTCAGAATTCCTGAATCCCAACCCCATGCCCTGGACCGTAGACCGTTCCCTGGTTTGGGCTCCCTGGGCAAAATCCCACCCTTCGTATACGTCCCAAGTCGAGCGCGTACGCCTGCATGAGGAAAAGCCTCACGTGGCCCTAACCGACCACCATGGAATACTTACGCGTCTTAAATACTGATCTGGGCTTGACAAAAGGGGGTGGATTCGCCACATTCCACTCCCTTTGCATTTCCTGCCCAGATGGTGGAATTGGTAGACACGCCAGATTTAGGTTCTGGTGCCGTAAGGTATGTAGGTTCGAGTCCTATTCTGGGCAACTATTCAACACCACCCCTCCTTGCGGAGGGATGGCGTTTGAGTCCCTTATTGCTGGCTTAAGTCATTGATTTCAGCGATGTTCTTTTCCAGCCTGGTCTTCGTCAGGAAGAATTCTGCAGCAAACTTCGTGCGTTGAGCCATATCGTGGCAAGTGATGAACTTCCCTTGCATATCGCTCATATCTTGCTGAAGATTAATATTTTGAGCTTCAAGTGCAGCAATGCGTTCAAGACGGTTTTCGTTGTTTGTGTAAATATTGACGATTTCGCCCGTGTTCCTGGCGATAATGATCTTGCAATGTTCGATCTCAGCCAAAATGGCAAGGGGATCTTCCGCGTTTAAAACCTCTTTTTCGTTGCGGGCGACCTGGCGCTGCAGGTTGTCGTTGGATTCCTGCAATTCTCTAACGCGCTTTACCGCACTCATCTGCAGGCTCATGCGCTCTTTGCCTGATAGAATTCAGCGCGGTCATCTTCATGGAGAAAATCGTGCTGGCGGGGTTAACGATGAGAGAGGGTTGCGCCTCTTGGATTTTAATGGCTTCGGCCACTTTGCCTGCCTGATTGGCTGTTTGGTTCTGGGCTTGCATATGTATACTCCTTGGAGGGGGACACTTTTGATGAATTTTCTGAAACTGGTTAATTCTGTTTCTATATTTTAATAATATTATTAAATCAGTTAATTTGTCAAATCGGCTAGTTAATTACAGTTAATAATCAATCTCTGTAATTACCAGACAATTAGATGTAAAAACGGGTGGGGATGAAATAAGGCTCTCATAGGAGAAAATTTATTTATCGAACTCAAGGAAAGGCTAAAAAAAATTTGGGTTTTCTTGGTTAAAAATCCGGGGTTTTGTTTAGCTTTTTCCTCTTCCTTCCCGGAAGGGAAGCGGAAAAAGACACTTTTTCCCACGTCCCTTAACCTTTAAATCTGAAGGCAACCCTATGCTCTCCATGAAAAATACCCTGAACGCATTGACCTCCCTCGTCCTTTTTGCCGGCAGCCCCCTGATGGCAGAGGAAGCTCCCGAGCTCTATCCGATGCATCCATTGAAGAACATGCAGCCGTGGGCAGCCGCGAGCTGGATCCCGCCAAGCGCGAGCTGATGCAACAGTTGGCGCCAAAGAACTGGAAGCCAAGCAGCGCTGAGAGCCAGCCCGTCTCTAAGCTTAACAATCCGTCGCGCCAGCAATAAGATCCAGGCCTTGACAACCAGTTCATGCTCGACCCCGGTGCTGTAGCTCAACCCCAATATTCCCTCGCCTCCTACTCCATGCCCATTGACTACCACTTCCTCATGAACATGACGGACAGCTTCCGCTCTTTCGAGATGGAATATGGCTCCCATTGGGAAGTCTCCCCTACCCACGCCGACATCTTACGCAACTGGAGAAGGGAAGATGCCCTCGTCATCCAGCCCAATTACAGCTGGTTCAGCTCCTACGACTATTACATCACCAACAGGAACTCAGGCACCTTTGTAAAAGCCAACCTGGTCGTTGGGCCTCTCAACCACGGACCCTATTCCCACTGGATCGTCGAAGTCGATTACAAAAATGGCCACATCTTCCTCGAAAACCAGGTGGTCTGGTGCGTCAATCCCCAGGACATGTACATCCTCAATGACTGGGCCGTCAACGACCACGTCATCTTCGGGAACTACTCCACATGGTTTTCCCCCTTTGACCATATCCTGATCAACGTCAACATGGACGACCACCTCCGCGTTAAACAATACTAGTCCAATACGGATTTAAGGTTTCCTGAGTCTTTACCGCCAGGCGCTTAAAGCGCCTGGCCTAATCCTTTCACCAGGTTTGATCTATGCAACCAGTATCATTTGCCCCCACACCGGCATCCACTGCCGGGATTGCCCGTGCGGAAGATCCCCGCCTCTCTGTCCATGCCGATTCTACAGGAGGCTTCTTTGCTACAGCCCTTAAAGTCACCGTCCTCGCGGCCACGCTGATCGCCACTGTCGGAAGCTTCGCTACCCTGGGGCCCATTGGCGGCATCGTCGTTTCCCTCTTCACTGTTCCTTTCATGCTCTACCTATTTAATTCCATTCTCGGAGGACAGGGAAGTTCAACGGTGCACATCCACACCGCTCCCGTCTCACGTCCCCTGGCACCAGAGGATCTTTTCCTGGATCCCTGATATCCCCTGGCAAACCCCTCTACTCCCCAGGTAGGGATCATGTGCCAGTCGGTGGCGGCCACGTCCCTGTAGGCAGAGGACATCCTAATCCATCTCCTTATCGAAGCGGAAGTCCCCCTCCATCCGGCGGCCACGTCCCCGTAGGCGGAGGACATACCCCCCCCTCTCCAGCTCCAAGGAGTAATTCCCCTCCATCCGGCGGCCACATCCCCGTAGGCGGAGGACATACTGCTCCACCTCCAGCTACAAGGAATAATCCCCTTTCCACCGGCGGACACGTTGCCAAAGGCGGAGGGCATACAATCCCACCTCCAGCTCCAAGGGGTAATCCCGCTCCCTCCGGCGGCCACATCCCTGTAGGCGGAGGACATACTCCCCCACCTCAGGCTCAGGGCGGCCACGTTGGAGTTGGCAGCGGTCGTAATCGGAAGTAAGATCGGGGAAGGGAGTCTGGTGAACCCCACTCCCTTCCCAATTTTTTGTTTATTCCAAAAATGCATGAATGGTATACCTGTTTGTGACACGCCCTCTTCGCAAGGAGCATGGCGCGTTTGCACCCAGCAGTGTGTGTGTAGTGTTTGTTTCTCCAACTAAACCCCTTTGGTAAGGAGCCCGTCTATGACTAAAGCTAAAGAAGTAAAAAAAGAAGATCGCAAAAAACCTGCCAAGTCGCTGAAAGAAAAACGCCTGGCCAAGCAGGAAAAAAAGAAGAGCAAATAGTAGTGTCCCGGCCCAAACGTCAACGTTTGGGCCCATTTATACCACACTCGGCCAGAAACTTGGAATTTGGACCGCGCGAAAGCTCCTGCAAATGGGTCTTATGTTGTTAATATAGACCCATTTGCGGGAGCTATCGCGCGGGCCCAAATCCAGGTTTATGGCCGAGTGTGGTGTATTTCTGTGAAGAGGAAGATCGACTCCATCTCGGCAGGGGTAAGCCCCCCATGCGCAGCATAGAAATGCTGTTCGAGGCGGTGCTTCTCGAACCACCAGAAGACACCCTCTCCCCGCCAGGGAAGCACCACAAGGTTCCCGATTCTGTCCTTTAGACGCTTGCCAGCAGCTTTTTTTCCAAAAAATCCTCCATCGAGCAGCGTCCTGACGGGAACAACATCCGCTACCCCCTTCAGCGCCTCCTGAATAAGCCCCTGCGCCTCCCCCAACTTCTCCTCTTCGATATGGAGGAAAAAGTCGCGGCAGGAGCCTGCTGGCACAAGAGGCAGTCCGTTGCGGTTCTTTTTGACCATCCCCGTAAGCTCGGGACAGATCTTGTTAAGCAGGAAGGTTTTTTTCGGGTCGACCGGCGTCATCCCATGGTCTGCCGTGAATAGCACCGCCGTTTTATTGGGAGAGGAGGGAACCTTCTGCCAAAAGCGGTTCTCTATCGTCGTCCAGCAGAAGTCGACCGCGTCGTCAAACTGGGAGAGTCCACCCCGTGGCGATGCCCTGCGGAATCGATATCCCCATGGTAGACAAAGATGTAGGTCGGCTCCTTGAACCGGGTTTGCGTCAGCTCCGCGAGCCGGTCAAGCGCCTGGGTGAAATGCCCATAGGGGACAATCTCGCGCCGGCCAGCATCACCTTTGAGTAGGGAGAATGGGCGATCCCCTCCTGCTGCATCACGATGCTCCTGACACCCTTTTTAGCGAGCTTTTGATAGACTGTTTCGAAAGGGAAGATCGCCTCGGGCCTGTACCCATCCTCAAGAAGGGTGCCGCTCTCGTGGTCCCCGGCATAGGAAAAAAGCAGAGGAGCGATCATTCTGCCCACCAGCGGCTCATAGTAGAACCACTCGTAGATCCCCGTCTCTGCAACCTCTTTGCCTGTATTTAGGCTCGTGATGTGCGCGGCGGTCGTCGAGGGGAACTCGGAGGAAATTTTGGAAGCCGTCCCCTCCTTCTGAAACCGCTGCAGGAAAGGGTACTTCGAAGCGTACCTCTCAAAAAACTCCCATCCAAACCCATCGATCAGAAAGAGGATCGCGCAGTCGTAGCGTTCATAGCTCCCCCCGACCGTATCCGGCGCCATCGCCCCTTCCCCCCTTCCCGTCAAAAGTTTTGAGATCGTCGCCGGAATGCACGAAAAGGCGTAATCCTCGTAGAGAGGACGGTTAAAATGGGAGGTCCACTGCGCCTTTTTCAGCGCGGATAAAGATTTGGCGTTGATCATAACGGGAGGAATACCTTAAAATTTGAGTCTCGTGATTCCTGTTTTTTTTGGCAAAAGAAAAAGAAATTGATCCTTGCCCATTCAAACTGTATATGTGAGTTTATAAAACAGATCCCCCGACAGGAGTGTGTATGCAGGTACTGAAGAAAAACATCCCCCGCTCGCTCAGCGTTTTCGCCCTTGCGATGATCAACCTGGCGGCGATTGGGAGCGTAAAGAACTGGCCCGTCACGGCCGAATACGGTTTTTCATCGATCTTCTACCTCCTTCTTGCAACTCTCATTTTCTTTATTCCCGTCTCCCTGATCGCTCGGAGGCTCGCTACCGGCTGGCCGATGACCGGCGGGGTCTTCGTCTGGGTCAAAGAGGCCTTCGGCCACCGCGCAGGCTTCCTGACCATCTGGCTCCTCCGATCGAAACTCATCCTGGTATCCCACCATCCTCTCCTTCATTGCCGCCACGGTCGCCTACTCTCGATCCCTCGCTTGAACGACAGCTACCCTTTACCCTGACCATCGTCCTCGTCTCCTTCTGGGCTGCGACGCTGGCCAACCTCTTCGGCATCGAGATCCCCGAGCTGGATCAGCACCTTCGGCGTCATCTTCGGGACCTTCATCCCAGGCGGGCTCATCATCATCCTCGGCATGGTCTGGTCTTCACCGGCCGCCCTCTCGAGGTCGCCTTCACCTGGGACAACCTGATCCCCAACATGGGCTCTGTCGAACAGCTCGTCTTCTTTGCCGGCGTCCTCCTCTCCCTCATGGGCATGGAGATGTCCGCAATCCCACGCCCAGGGAAGTCCGCAATCCACAGAAAGATACCCCCGCTCGATCCTCCTCTCCGTGATCCTCATCGTTGGAATGTCGATCCTCGGCGTTCTGGCAATCGCCACGTCATCCCCCAGAAAACAGATCAGCCTCGTCGCCCGGCTCGATGCAGGCCTTCTCCTATTTCGTGAACGCCTACGGCCTAACCTGGCTCACCCCCTACATCGCCATTCTCATTGTCCTGGGCGCCTTCGGTTCCTTAAGCACTTGGGTCATCGGGCCCCCAGGGTCTGCTCGCCGCCGCAAGGGACGCGACCTTCCCCCTACTTCCGCGCCGTCAACGGGAAGGAATGCCACAACGCCTCCTCATCGCCCAGGCGATCTTTGTGTCGGCCCTCTCCCTCATCTTCGTCTTCATGCCGACCGTGAGCAGCGCCTTCTGGATCCTCTCCGCCATCGTCACCCAGCTCTACCTCTTGATGTACGTCCTCCTCTTCGCTGCCGCCATCCGCCTCCGCTATAAAAAACCCCATGTCGAGCGCGCCTACAAAGTCCCCGGCGGAAAAGTCGAAGTGGACCGTCGCCAGCATCGGGATCGTAAGCTCGATCTTCACCTTCATCATCGGCTTCTTCCCCCCCTCGCAAACAGAACAGGCAACGTCTTTTTCTACGTGCTGTTTTTATCCTCGGGGTCATCCTGGCCTGCTTCGCACCTTCAATCATCCTCCTGTTCCAAAAACCCAGCTGGAAAAAGCAGCTCCAGCATGAGAAAGATTAGAACAGGTTGTCTAGAGAAGAAGCCAGGTAGCCAAAGCCAGATAGATCGTGGTAGTGATCACATCGACGATCATCAGAACGACGGGGCCCGATGCCACTTTAGGGTCGAGAGACCTGGAGTAGAGGATCAGAGGGACCGACGCTCCCGCTGAAGCGGAGAGGCTGATCGTGATAAACAGGGATGCAGCAATCGTCACTGCAGGCGCAACCCCTCCTCCCCATAAGCAAAGAGATGAAGCCAACGGCAACCCCGCAGGTCGTAGCGAGCCAGGATCACCATCTTCCCTTCTGAAAGAATACGGTGGAGCAGACGCCGCGGCGTGCACTGCCGCTCTGGCGAACAAGGTGAAAGCTCTGCGTCATCGATTGCATCGAGATCGATTCGCTCAATGTCAGGATCAGAGGGATAAACATCGCCAGAGAGAGATGACTTTGGCTCAGCACCGCCTGAAAAAGGAAGAGATCGCCGCACACGCAATCCCCCCCGCCATGTTGCACAAAATCCAGGGCATCCGGATCCGGTAGCTCTTCCAGGGGCTCTTCTTTTTCCCATTTCAAGGGTAAGACCTAAAATCTGAAAGACGTCGCTGCTGTGCCGGGCGTTGGCGATATCGAAGGAGCCATCCAGATACATCTGCACATCGATCACCCCAATGAGCTTCTGCTTCCCATCGACGACGGGCATCTGCAGGAGCTGATGGGTGGAGAGCAGCTCCATCCCCTCCTCCAGGGTCTGGTCCTCCCTAATTCGGAAGACAGGGTGAACCATAATCTCTTTGATCGTGCAGTGCCTCTCCTTGAGCAGAAGCTGGCGGGTCGGTACAATCCCTTCCAGACGCCCCTCATCGTCAATGACATAGAAATAGATGATCTTCTCATCGATCTTCCGCCGCCTAAGCGAGGTCAAGGCCTCCTCAATCGTCTGATCGATATGCAGGACCGTGTGGACCGGATGGGCGCAGTCTTTAACTTTTTTTGATAGATCTTTCTGGGGCATCTCTTCCTCGCCAAGAATGGAAAAAACGTGTAGTATTTATTTTCAATATTCTTTGACAAGGGAAAAATATGGACACGACACAACCTGGGAAACATCTTCAGCTGGTACGACAGGATCGTCGGCGCCAAAGGGCACTACTACCACCAGCAGGTAATCCTCCCCGGCGTCCTCAAAATCCTCGAGAAGGAAAAAACGCCCAAAACCCATCTCCTCGACCTCGCCTGCGGACAGGGGATCCTCGCCCGCCATCTCCCCAAAGGGATGAAGTACCTCGGGATCGACGGATCCGCCTCGCTCATCCAGGCCGCCAAAAAATACGCCCCGAAGCCCACCACCAGTTCCTCTCCACGACCTCTCCCAACCCCTCGACCTTCCCAGTAAAGAATTTACCCATGCCACGTGCATCCTCGCCCTGCAAAACCTCGCCCAACCCCTTTCCCCTCTTCCGCACCGCCTACGCCCACCTGCTGCCCAAAGTTCCCCCCTCATCCTCGTCCTCAACCACCCAAGCTTCCGCATCCCCCGCCAGTCCAGCTGGGGAATCGACGAACCGAAAAAACTCCAGTACCGGCGGATCGACCGCTACATGACCGATCTCAAAATCCCCATCCAGACCCAGCCCGGCAGACAGGGAGCCTCCGAAGAGACCTGGTCGTTCCACCATCCCCTCTCCATCTATCTCCGCCCACTTGAAACAGGCGGGATTCATCATCGATCTGATCGAGGAGTGGTGCTCTGATAAAAAAAGTATCGGTAAAACAGCCGCCATGGAAAATCGCAGCCGGCAGGAATTCCCCCTCTTCATGACGCTTGTCGCCAGAAAATTATAGAGGATCAGATTTGCGGCGCTCCTGCCGCTCTTCCTTCTCCTGGCGCCTCCTCTGCCGGCGGATCTCCGCCTCCTCATAGCGCCGCTTTTCGATCGGCGTCTCCGGGATCACCCCCGGAACCTCGACCGGCTTCATGTACTCATCGACCGCCACAAAGGTAAAATAGGCGGAAAGAATATGTTTTTTCTCCCCCGTCCGGTAGTGTTCCGCGGTGACTTTAATCCCAATCTCCATCGAGGTCCTCCAGCTCCGGTTGATCGCCGCCTTGAAAATGAGAATGTCGCCTCTTCTGGCAGGGGCTAAAAAGTGCATCGAGTCGACCGAGGCCGTCACACAGATCCGCTCCGAATGCCGCTCAGCAACGACCAGCGCGACCCGGTCCAGGATCGACATCACCAGTCCCCCGAAGATCGTGTCGTTGGAATTCAGGTCGTTAGGGAAAACTTTATAGGTCTGGTCGTGGACTGCCGACTCTGACACCTTCTTCGCCTTCAATTCAGACATGCCGCCCCGCTATCAATCTTATAATTTAAATGTACAATTTTTTGAATTAAATTGACACATCTCACATTTAGAGACATTCCAGCTCTATCCATTTATCCCCCCCTTTTGTTATATTCAGGTTCAAAATCGCAACGGACGCTTCTCTATGTGTGGCATATTCGGATACATCGGACCCCGCAACCCGGCAAACATCTGCCTGACCGGCCTCAAACACCTCGAGTACCGCGGGTACGATTCCGCCGGCCTCGCCGGCATCCTCGAAGGGAAGATCATCGCCTGTAAAGAGGTGGGAAAGCTCCACTCCCTCGAAAACGCCCTCAGCAAAGACCCCTTGCGCTTCGATCTCGCCATTGCGCATTCCCGCTGGGCCACCCACGGCAAACCCTCGAAAGAAAATGCCCACCCCCATTTCGACCAGAACGAATCCGTCGCCGTCGTCCACAACGGGATCATCGAAAACCACACCGCCCTTCGCGACATGCTCAAATCCGCCGGCAGGACCTTCTACTCCGACACCGACACGGAAGTGATCGCCCAGCTCGTCTCCCACTTTTATGAAGGAGATCTCCTCCCTGCTGTACAAAAAACCCTCTCCCTCCTGCGCGGATTCTGGGGGATCGCCCTCATCCACAAAGACCACCCCAACCAGATCATCGCCGCCGCCACAAGAAAACACCATCGCCATCGGCATCAACGAGCGCCGCTCCGAAGCCTTCATCTCCTCCGATGCCAACGCCTTTGGCGAGCCCAACCTCGACGTGATGTTCCTCCGCAGCGACGAGATCGCCGTCATCACCCCCGATAAAATCGAAGTCTTCGATCAGAGCTCCTCCCCCGTCCACAAAACCACCGAGCGCCTCGAAAACGGAGCCGTCAGCCATCTCCAAAAACGGCTACCCCCACTACATGCTCAAAGAGATCTTCGAGCAGCCACAAACCATCCAGCAGGCCTTCCACAACCGCCTCATCCCCGAGTTCGGCACCGCAGAGTTTGAGAACCTCACCTTCTCCCCCTCCGACCTCCTCGCCGTCCGCCGCATCGTCATCCTCGCCTGCGGCACCTCCTGGCATGCCGGACAGATCGCCGCCTCCCTCCTCGAAGACAAAGCCCGCATCCCCACCCAGGCCGAGATCGCCTCCGAGTTCCGCTACAAAAACCCCATCATCTCCGACGGCACCCTCGTCATCGCCATCAGCCAATCCGGCGAGACCCTCGACACCATCGCCGCCGTGCGCGAAGTTAAAAGCAAAGGCGCCAAAGTCCTCGGCATCTGCAACGTCCGCAACTCGACCCTCACCCGCGAGGCCGACTGCACCCTCTTCCTGCGCGCCGGCCCCGAAATCAGCGTCTGCTCCACCAAAGCCTTCACCAGCCAGATCACCGTCCTCTCCCTCTTCACCCTCCTCATGGCCCGCCTCCGCCATATGAGCAAAGAAGAAGGGCAGGCCTTCCTCCACGAGATCCAGACCCTCCCCGAAAAAGTCGAGCAGGTCCTCCACAACCACGCAGCGATCCAGGCCCTCGCCAAAAAATACGCCCACTATCAGAGCTTCTTCTTCCTCGGCCGCCATTACATGTACACCACCAGCCTCGAGGCCGCCCTCAAGCTCAAAGAGATCAGCTACATCAATGCCCAGGGCTATCCTGCCGGCGAAATGAAGCACGGCCCGATCGCGCTCGTCGACCCCGAGCTCGCCGTCATCGGCATGTGCGGCAACCACCACACCCTTGAAAAAATGCTCAGCAACCTCATGGAGATCAAGGCCCGCGGCGGCCCCATCCTCGCCTTCGCCCCCGAAGGTACCCCCGAGATCGATCTCGTGGCTACCGACGTCCTCTACCTCCCCCCCGTCTGCGATGAGCTCGCCAGCATCCTCTACTCTGTCGCCAGCCAGCTCCTCGCCTACTACATCGCCGTCGAGCGCGACACCGACATCGACCAACCCCGCAACCTGGCCAAGTCGGTTACCGTCGAGTAGCAGGGTCTGGCAGGCTGAACAAGTATTTTTTTTAATTTTCCCGGCCATCCTCTCCTAATTCACTTGCTGTCAATCTACGCCAAGAATTCAAATAGAATTTATTATGTTTTCTTAGTTGTTAATATTGATATATATCAATGATTTAATTATAATTAATATATAAATAATGATAATTAAGGAACATAAACACATGGCAATAGAACTATGTCCAGCCAGAGAACTCGACTCTGAAGCTCAGATAATTTGGTCAGAGCCAGTCTTAATAAACATCGCTTCCCGATTAAATATGAACCAGGCGTTGGCCTTATTGACATCGTGCCGCCTGTTTAAGATTAATTATTTTGACAATAACGACATGCTGAGAGAAATTTTCTCTCACAGAATCATCTTCCCACTTAATATAATTGACCTCAATCCTGCGTCCACAACCCCTGTCCTCACAGAAGCTTTTAAAATGCTCTATCGGTACGCCGGGCAATCTCCTGAAAGGATCACACCAGGCAACTTCGAAAAGCAGGCCGTCAACATACAATCCTGCTTCCCTCAAGGTTCTTACAACGAGGAAATCGCCAAGGATGTAATCCGCAGATCCCTCCTCGCAGAGCATGGCCGGGGCACCTTTACTCAGCTTGCAGATAAGTACTTAAACCCTGAGCATATCGAACTTACTAGAGAAACCAGGGCAGTCCTAACCCGGAAATTTGTGGCACTGTTGACTGAACTAAGAGCGAGGCGTGCAATTCTTGATGGATCCAATCATTTCAATGGAATCGTAGCTGGAGCCTGGAATGAAAAAACGTTAGCCGAAACAACGTATTATCGAGCACTGGAAGATTTGCACAGGGCAGGCATAGAGGTAGATGAAGAGATGCCTGTAGATGATCAAATACCTGTAGAAAATGATCATGCAACGCAATTCCACACATACGTTCAGGCAAGAAGAGAACTCATGGACAAGCATGCTGCATATACTGATCTCAATAGCGAGTTATTTGAAATCACACAATTCATAAAAGAAATATATAAAATTGGCAATGCGGTTGACAAGACAGTTGCAGATATCGGCAATTTATACAGTGCCATTTCTAGTTGTTAATAAAACATAGGCCTCAGGAGATATAAAACTATGACAGTAAAACTATCCACAGACACAGCACCTAACCCAGCCGTCCAGCCAAGCCCAGGGGGGCAAGAACTGGCAATTTTTACCCTCCCCCCGCATATCATTGAGAAGATTTTTTCCTGTTTGCCCATCGAAGCCTCAGTGGCTCTCCTGTCTACTAACAAGTTCTCACGCCTGGATCCCACTGGTCTCTTTTACAGGGACACATTTTGGCAAACAATTTTAACCAGAACCTTCTCTCCCCGCTTCGAGCCAATCGCTCCTTCCTTGGACAACCCATTCCCAAACTATCCTAGATGCCAAAGGCTATATATATTGCAAATCCGGCCCGCTAGAATGCGCGAAAAACTCTCCGAGGCCATCATTGACTTTATGGGAAGCAAACCTCCCTCAACGCAAAAAAATGATGAAATATATTCACGAATCCAAATGTGTTATCATGCTTTTTTAATGGTATGCATACAAAACAACATTCAAATAGCAAGCGATCATTTTTTTAAAAAATTAACTACATGTGCATATGATATCAGCGATTATTGTTATGCTTCTTATACGGCGAGCAAACTGGGAGGTGATCCCGAGTGTTTGCGTGAAATAGGAACACAATTACTTAAGCTCGGTTATGCAAGTCTGCCAACGGAAGATATCACGCCTGATAGATTTGGATATGATACCCCCCAGTTAGTGCGTACAGCTATCAGAGAATCCCGTCAAGACCTTGAAACGCTGGCTAGAGAATACGAACCTGAAGGAAGCGAACTTGACAGCCTTGGGGGTCCCTTCTTGAGGTCTTTATCTAACATGTTATATCGTCTGGCCCGCGAAGCGCGAGTCGGACATAACGAACCTGCATCTAGTGGCTCTACTTTTCGTTTTGGACAGATCAAAGAAGCCATTAGGGACAAAATTCTCAAGCAAATACACGAGGTTGAAAGCGAGCTTATCGTCCTTGAGGCCAAATTTAATGATCCAGGGTCTGCCCCGTCCTATGTCGATGATACCAATCGCCACCTCTATTGGGAGGATCTGACTGACAAGAAGAATTACCTGCTCAATCAACATCCACTACTCCTCGTGAGGCTATCCGATGGGGCCCTAATAGCGGCTACAAAAGCAGAGTTGGAGAGGTTCAGTAGATTTTATCGCTGGCTGGCAGACGACAGAGACCATCCCCCTATGGGGATCTTCGAACGCTTGTAAAGGATCACCTTGGGATGAGGGTGCTGCAAGCTCTGCCTCTGGCAGAGCTTAAGGGTCTTTAGGCAACGGCCTATTCATCTATCTATCTTATAATCAATGATTTAGTAAATATTTCAACATTAAATAAATTTGCTACATCCTATTAGTATTAGAAATAAATTGACATTATGAGTGATTTTAAATTACAATTGTACTAAATAAATAGTTTAATTAACAATAAACTAACATATTAAAAAACAATTAAACATGGATTAAAAAACATGACAGTTCAACCCTATAATCCAGTATATCCCTCAATCGATTCTCAGGACAATGCACAGTTGGTCCATGTGCCTAGAACCGTCCTTTCAAGCATGCTAACGCTTATACCCATAAAAGATACCGTCGCCTTTATATCCACCTGCCGTTATGCAAGGCTCCATTATGCCGACAATGATGAATTATGGAAGCCCTGCCTCATTTTTAAGATTACTGCTTGGGGCATCCCGTCCCTCCCGGAGCGTATTCAGAGCATCCCCGTATCCGGGTTTGCAAAGATCTATCCGGTAGCCCACAAATACGGTCATAAGCTGTCAAAAGCGAATAATGAAATGGAAATAGCCAAAAGGGACTATGCTCAATCTAATCCAGGTCACCTGGGCATGGGAACCGAGAACACCAGGTGGACATACAAGGAAAAAGTCTACGATTATAGACAGGTCCTTCAGTACGCCCAAAGTTCAGTGTTTAACCAGTGCGCGACCAATTTAGTCGAGTGTGAACTTCCTAAAGCCCTCAACGAACGAATAAAGGCTGAAAGCGAATTCAACAAATCAAAAGAAGAACTTCACCAGGCCGCGGAAGAACTTCGGCAGTCCCTGGCTAATCATTATAATGGAATTCCCGGAGTCCTTGTTTCAGGGAAATCGGCAACGGAAAAGGGTCAGCAAACCCGAGCAAATCTTCATCAGGCCGAAGCAAATCTTGCGAAGGCGAGAACACACTTTGAAGTCCTCAAACAACAGGCTATCGACCTGGTCAATATAATTCCGTCTATGTAATGCCGTTGACATAAGAACCGGTTTACTGAAATAATCAGTTCAAGCTCCAGTTCAAACCGGATATGGCATGCACGAAAGGTCGGCCCAGCAGGAACATCTCGAAAAGAATGCCCCCACAAAGCGTCGGCAGGTCTATGCCGGCAGGACGATCGCGCTCTGCTGCGACACGGTGCAGCTGCCGGACGGCCGGGTCAAAACCTGGGACGTCGTGGTCCATCCGGGTGCCGTCGTTATCCTACCTGTTACAGATACCAATGAGATCCTCTTCGTCAAGCAGTGGCGCAGGGCTGTGCAAAAGCGGCTGATCGAGCTACCGGCGGGTACCCTGGAAGAGGGGGAGCCGGTGGCGGAGTGCGCCCAGAGGGAGCTGCGGGAAGAGACGGGCTTTCGGGCGGAGGAGCTGATCCCGATGGGGGGATTTTACAGCGCACCGGGGTTTTGTACTGAGTACCTCCACCTGTTTTTGGCCAGGGGGCTGGTCAGGGATCCTCTCGCTGGGGATGAGGATGAGAAGATCGATCTGCTTTGCCTGCCGCTTCCCCAAGTGGAGGCGATGATTGTTTCAGGGGAAATCTGTGATGCAAAAACCTTAGCCGGGATCCAACGCTATGTCCAATGGTCTGTCAAATCCTAAAGCTTCCTCAGGGAAGATCATCGCCTCTTTACTGGGGGGCTTTGCTCTTTTAGTCCTTCTTTGCGCCCTTTTTCTTCCGACCTTCTTTTCGAGTACAGCGGGGAAAAAGCTCCTGCTGCGGAAGATCGAAAGCCGCAGCGGGGTAAAACTGGAGATCGATGTGCTCTCTTTGAGCTGGTTTGGAGGGCAGAGCGCGCAGGGGATCCGCCTGCAAAAGCCCGAGGATCAGCTGATGGTGACCTGCAAAGAGGCGGCGTCCGATTCTCCTCTGTGGAAAATGGCGTTAAGGAACGATCTGGGGCATTTAAAGTTGAGCGCGCCCAGCCTTCAGGTTGCGAAGCCTTTTCAGTCGGTTGCCCATGTGAGAAGGGCGAAGATGCAGGGGGCGGCCTTCACGGCGGATCCGGGCATGCAGCTCGCGATGCCCGCTTTTTCTCTTCCCGTGACGGGCGAGATCGAGGTGACGGATGGGAGATTGAGCTTCACGCCTCCGGAGCTGAGCCCGATCGTTTTTAACCAGGTAGCTCTGCTTCTGGCCCTTCGGGCAAACGACCAACTCTCCCTCGATCTAACATGCACGACGACCCGTCAGGACCTGCAGGGACAGATCGCGATCAAGGGAACAGCCTCTGACATCCACTCCTCTTTTCCCAAAGTGGCCCTTTCGACAGAGATCACCCAGCTGCCGGTTTTGGGGATCGACCAGCTCGTCTCGATTTTTTCTCCGGAGCTAAATGGGCTCATTTATGGCGCGATCGGTCCTACAATTGACGTCAATTGCCAGTTTTTAGCAGGGGAAGGGAATTTCGCCCTGAGTCTGAAGGCCAATTCTCCCCTGATAAGTGCCCAGATCGTGACCCAGACAGCCGATGGGATGATCGTCTTAAAAACTCCTGCGACCTTTACGATCAGCGTCACGCCGGCTTTTGTGGAGAAGTGGGGGAAACTCTCCCCGGCTCTCGCAGGTTTGCAGCTGGCCCGGCCAGCTTCGCTCCAGGCGACCCTATCGGAGTTTTCCTGCCCTCTTCCCGCCGCAGGTGCCGACGTGCACAAGGCCTCCTTCGCCGCACAAATCACAGCTCCCCAGCCGCTGCTGCTCTCCCTGCGGGGGACGCCGCTCACCTTTAACCAGTTCGCTCTGCAGGCCGGCAGCGACAGGATCGACGAGAGGATCTCGCTCGCCCTCTCCGCCTCTTTGCAGACAGCCAGCCAGCCGGGGGCAATCACCTTAAATGGGGTCCTCACGGCGCCCTTTTCCCCCTCGCCAGGCGGCAGCCTGACCCTCAATGCCGCCAAGCTCCCCGTCGACCTGATTGGGGTTGCAGCGGGCCTCTCCACTCCCCTCTCCCCTCTGCTCGGCCCAACGGCCGACCTGAGCGCCGACCTGTCGCTGGGCACTGCCCCCTCCAGCCTGCACCTCTCCTGGCAGTCGGCCTACCTGACCCTCCCCTCCCTCGATCTCTCCCTGGACAACCCGTGGACCCTTGCCAGCCCCGCCTCTTTGACCTTAACCCTGAACCCCCAGCTGGGAGCAGCCGACCCCATCCAGGGGACGCTGCAAACCCTCGTCATCCCCACCGACAACCCCCAGGCTACCCATCTGGAGGCTGCGCTGAGAACCAGGCAAAATCGCGCTTACAGGCGAGCTGCCCCTAAAGATCGCCCCGAGCCAGGCAACCCTTTCTGTGAACACGTTAAGCCAGATCGCCTTCACCATCGATGGCGCGCCGCTCAAAGCCTCGCTTATAGGCTCCTACAACCTGGCCGCCTCGGAATTTACGCTGCAAAAGCCGCTAACCGTCCAATACCTCGTCGACAATGCCCTGCTCCAGTCCTTTGCCAAAGGCGCGCCTCTCCTGGCCCAGCCGGCGCTTGTCCAACTCTCGGTCGATCCATTCGTCCTTCCCCTTTCCGGCTTCTCCGTGGCGGCGGCGAAATTGCAGGGGCAGCTCTCCCTGTCCCAGGCGACTTTCGGGGAGGCAGGAAAACAGATCACCCTGCAAAAGACCTCCCTGCCCTTCCAGTGGGACGGCAAAGGGAAAACGGCGGCGATCCAGCTCTCCTCCGATGTGCAGAACCCCGGCGGAGCCGCCGGCTCGATGCAGGGGCAGTTTAACCTGACCCAGTTCTCTACAGACAAGGGGCTCGATTTTAACCGGGCTGCCGTCCAAGGGACACTCGACATCCAAAACATCTCCACTTCGCTACTCGATGCTTTTGCGGGATCTGCGACATGGAGCGCGATCGCCGGCCCCACCTTCAGCGGAAAAGGCAAGCTCCAAAGCACCCCCGACAAGACAAAACCTCGCTCTGCAGTGGGTAAGCCCCAACCTGAAGATCGATACGGCATTTGCGCATCGATCAGGGAGGGGTTCAGCTCCAGGGATCGACCAACCAGGTGATCTGGACCCTGACCCCCGATGCTTACAAGGCCCTGGATCAAATGGTCACAGGCCCTACAAACGGGCAGGTCCCCTTTAGCTTAAGCGAGGCGAGCATCTTTACCCTCTCCCTGTCGAAACTGACCCTCCCCGTGACCCCTAAGGCACAGATCGCCTCCTTTGCCGACAGGTTCCCCGCCATCGCCTTCGACCTGAAACAGCTCCAGCTCGGCTTCACCGGCCGCAACCCTAAAGCTGCCTTCTTCGACAAAAGCTCGAAAGAGGCGATCCAGCTGACCAACCTCTCCTTTTCCTTGAGCAAAGGGGTGGAGGGCACGCCGCTCTCCCTCTCCCTCGACAGCGGAGTGGTGACCCAGGAGACGACCTCGTCCACCCCCCAAGCGACCAAAAACGGCTCCCTCTCTATCTCAGGGCAGCTTCTGCCCACCTACGATGCTAAAGGGGCCTTTGACATCTCCCGGCTCACGACAAGCCTCCAAATCAAGGCCCAGCAGCTCCCCTCCCGCGCCCTCGATATCCTGGCCCGTGCCAAAGGAAGGACCGATTTCCCTTTCACATCCGCCTTTGGGAGTATGATCAATGCCGCGGCAAGCCTCGACCTTAAGAACTTTGCCGGGCCGGTCACCCTCAACCTCAACACCCCGACAACCCGCGCCGACCTCTCGGGGCATCTTGTCAACGGGGCCCTTCTCCTCAACGACGAGCTGTACGCCCAGATCAACATCACACCCGAACTCAGCCGCCTCTTCCTCAAAGAGGTCAACCCCCTCAACCTCTCCTACCTCTACTCCCAGGCCCCCGTCACTCTCCAGATCCCCTCCGAGGGATTCTACCTCCCCCTCTACCCCTATAATGCCGGCAAGATCGCCATCCCCGATGCCACGATCGAACTGGGCAAGATCGTCTGCCGCAACGAAGGGAACGTCAACATCACCCTCGGCCTCCTCAAAACCCGCCAGTTCGACAAGAACAACGATCTGACCCTCTGGTTTGCGCCGATCGACCTGAGCATCAAACAGGGAGTCACCACTATCGACAGGACAGAGATCCTGCTCGCCGATACCTTCGACATCTGCATCTGGGGACAGGTGGACCTGGCTAAAAATTACGTCGATATGGTGCTTGGACTGACCGCCCAGACCTTGAACAAAGCGTTCGGGATCAAAAATCTCCCCGAAAAATATGTGCTGACCATCCCCATGAAAGGTCCGGCTCGACAACGTGCAGATCAACACAGGAAAAGCCACCGCCAAGGTCGCCCTCCTCCTCGCCTGGCAGAATAAAGACCTCGCCGGCGCGATCGGCAAGGGGCCCGGCGGCGCCATCGTCGGCGACCTCCTGGGAAAAATTGCGACCCTTCCCGACGCCAATGCGAAGGTCCCCCCTCCCAAGCACCCCTTCCCCTGGGAGATCGGCAAGCCCGCCAAATCCTCCTCCAACCATGAGAAAAAACGGCAGTTCAAGGCGGGAGATAAACCCCTCAAGC
>CAVWEK010000013.1:0-128495 GCA_963753945.1 uncultured Acidobacteriota bacterium
AGAGAGGATTGACAATGCTTTGAATCAGCTTGTTCAAAATCTGGATTGCCCAGCGCAAGCTAGTCTCCGATCTCTTTTACACCGACAATCCCCTTTTCAAGATCATCAGGAATTGCACAGACTTCATCAAGAGAGTTGCTCATGTGCCTCCTCCTCTAGACGACGACGTGCACGTTTGCTGGCCTGCTGCAACTGTTGACGCAGTGCTTCTTTAGATGGAAGTGCCGTAAGATACTCGGCGACATGGATGCCGGACTTTGCCTAATTCCAATAAGCTTCAATGCATTCGTGGTTTTTCCCCGTGCAGAGAATCAGCCCAATGGGAGACTCTTCATTAGGCTGGCGCTCATGCTTATCGAGCCAACGAAGGTAAAGTTCCATTTGTCCTTTGTATTCGGGCTTGAAATCGCCAATCTTGAGTTCGATCGCTACAAGACGCCGAAGACGTCTGTGGAAAAAGAGAAGATCGAGGTGGTAGTCAAGATTATCGACCACAATTCGTTTTTGGCGAGCTAAGAAGCTAAAACCCACACCGAATTCGAGAAGGAATTGCTCCAATTCGCGCATGATGGCGTCTTCGAGGTCTTTTTCTATGTAATGGTCGTCAAGATTGAGAAATTCGAGGACGTGAGGGTTCACGGAAAACAAGATCGGGTGTGAGTTTATCTTCTTTGCGCAAAGCATCCAATTCGATTCTAGGCGAGAGCGTCGGGCTTTTTGGAAAGAGCCGTACGCTCAAAGAGCATAGAGTCAATTTTTTTAGCTAAAGTGCGCACGTTCCACCTCTCAACACGGCACATCTCCGCATAAAAATCGCGCTTTAGAGAGTCTTTGATGGAGGCATCAGGATCGTAAAGTGAGACCAGCTCAACTGTCTAATCAACAGCGTCGAGACAATCTGTTCATCCGGAAACGCCTCTCTCGAAGTGAATCATTCTCCGTAAGTTCTTGTCAGAGAACCCCTTACCATAGACCGCAGGACATCAATTGTCTCGACACCGTTGAGACAATTTCCTAGCTCCGTATTCAGCTCTTTGTTCATTCTGAAGAATTTATTTGCGCACTCGATTAGAAAACCCGATATGCCAGTAGAGCATCGTTAACTTGGAGTTTACGGCTACAGCCATGGATTCTCTTGGTCTGGTCTATTAAAGCTCGGAGTTCATTGATAAACCCCTGTGGGGCAAAATTGTCGCAGCAGGCTGCGAAATGTGTTGGATAGCTCTTGTTTACTCATGTGTATTTCCTTTGAGAATTCTCTCTGAGATATGATCACTGAATTTTTTACTGTTCTTGGAGTCAAGATTTGAATAGCGAAGCAATATAGACTGGGTACAATGCGCAATCCACGCAGGTGGATTGCTCAATTAAATTTCGAGAAAAAATTTGAGACTTGATGGACTCCTGCCGGGGGTCTTCAGCAGCGCAAGGCTGCTCACTTCTCGTGCCATACGAGCAAGCCTCACTATGGCTTGCTCAAGTCACAGTTTTATTTGTGACACAAGAAAGGAACATTGAGACTTGATGGACTCGAACCATCGACCCTCTCATTAAAAGTGAGATGCTCTACCGACTGAGCTAAAGTCTCGTAAAACGCAAGCGTTCTAGATAGAACACTTACATATCTGACCCCAAGGGGATTCGAACCCCTGTTATCAGAATGAAAATCTGGTGTCCTAGGCCAGGCTAGACGATGGGGCCATTTTATCAAAATCAACCCGTAATTATAGAGCGACCCCTTCGATTTTTTTCAAGCACTAAACCGTCATGATCTCTTTTTCTTTCGCAGTAAAAAGATCGTCGATTTCTTTACAAAACTTATCTGTAAGCTCCTGGATCCCTTTTTCTTCTTTTTTCATCACATCTTCTGTGATCATGCCGTCTGTCTTCTGCTTGCGGACAAGTTCATTATTTTTGCGGCGGATTTCCCGGATGGTGATTTTTGTGTCTTCCGCTTTCTGCTTGCCCTGCTTGACGATCTGTTTGCGCATCGATTCGTCCATCGGAGGAACATTGATCCGGATCGCTTGGCCTTCGACAACGGGCTGTAGGTTAAGATTGGCTTTTTCGATCCCTTTGGCGATCGCTCCTGCTGTCTGGGGATCGAAAGGGGAGATCAGCAGCTGGCGCGACTCAGGGACTGTGACGTTGGCAAGCTCCTTGATCCGCATCTGGGCGCCATAGACTTCGACAACCACCCCGTCGAACATGCCGGGATTGGCGCGGTTTGTACGTAAGTTTTGAGTTCCTGTTTTAAAGTGCTCAAGCGTAGCTTGCATTTTTACATTTCGTTTGTTCGGTAATGCTGCTCATTTTATCCTCCCGTCACGAGCGATACCTGTCTCCTGTCCGCAGACAGCTTTGAGCATCGCCCCTTTTTCAAATAGATTAAAGACACAAATAGGGATTTGATTTTCCCGGCAAAGGGCAATCGCTGTCGCATCCATGACATTGAGTTTTTTGGCCAGGGCTTCGGAGTAGGTGAGCCGATCGTATTTTTCCGCGTCAGGATTTTTTTTAGGATCTTCGCTCAAGATCCCATCTACTTTGGTGGCTTTAAGCAGAATGTCGGCATTGATCTCGCTGGCGCGTAGAGCTGCTGCTGAATCTGTCGTGAAGTAAGGATTGCCGGTCCCGCCGACAAAGATGAAAATGATCCCCTTCTGCAAGCTATGGATGGCATGGCTCCAATGGTATTTTTCGACGATCGAATCGGTATTGAGCGCGCTCATCACGCGGCTTTCGACACCTAGGGTAGAGAGGGATTGCTGCAGAACAAGGCCATTGATCGTTGTAGCGAGCATGCCGATATGATCGGCAGGCGTACGAGCGAAGCCAAATCTTCTGCTTGTTGCCGCGGAAGATATTGCCACCGCCCACGACGATGCCGATCTGCACCCCAAGCTCATAAACATCTTTGATCGATTGTGCGATCTGCTGGCAGGCCTGATGCTCGATCCCAAACTTCTGATCCCCCATCAAAGCCTCCCCCGAAAGCTTCAGCAAAATTCTCTTATAGGCTGCTTTGAGGTTGCGCACGGCTTACCCTCCGACTTTCCAGCGATGGAAAGCTTTGATGGCGATCTGTTTATTGAGACGCTTGCCTTCTTTTTCTACAAGCTCCGCAACTGTGATGGTATTGTCTTTTACATATTTTTGGCAGAAAACAGACTTCATCGCAAAAAGCCTTGATTTTCCCTTCAACGATTTTTTCGATGATGTTAGCTGGCTTGCCTTGAACTTGGCTGCGTGCAATCTCTTCTTCTTTAGCTTTGACTGTCTGCTGGAACTCATCAGGTCCAGATACTCTGGCGATTCAGCGGCAACGTGCATCGCGATATCGCGGGCAAGACTTCTTGACCTGATCCGCCTGTCAAGATCGACAGCGAACGATTTTTCCGCCCATGTGGGAATAAACGCCGATCGAGATATCAGAGGCTTTAGGCACGACGGTCAATCGCTTCACCTGGATATTTTCTCCGAGGCTCTGAACGACAAGGGCACGGTGTTGATCGATCGTGATAGAAGGATCTTTCTGATATGGCTGCTCAACAAACGCTTCTAAAGAAGCAGGTTTTGTATCTGCTGCTTCCTGGGCGACATCGCTCAGGAATTGCTTAAATTTCTCGTTTTGCGTGACAAAGTCGGTTTCTGCATTGACTTCGACAGAGCGACGATGCTTTTGCCCTCAGCTGCGCCGATAAGACCTTCATTGGTCTCGCGCCCTTCTTTTTTAACAGCGGATGCCATTCCTGATTTGCGGAGGATGTCGATCGCTTCGTCCATGTCTCCGCCGGCCTGGTCAAGCGCTTCTTTGCACTTGCCCATGCCCACGCCTGTGCGCTCGCGCAGTTCTTTAACCATGTCTGCTGTGACTTTCCCGCTCATGTTACCTTTCTCCTTCTCTATCATCTTTATCTTTCATTCGAATCGAACCTCTTCAGCGCTTCTCCTGCTCTTCTTTCGATCGCCTTTCGCAACGCCGACATTGAGCTCATTTTTACGGTCGATGATCGCTTGGGTCAGAGCTTGAAGGATCAGCTTGATGCTCTTTAGAGCATCGTCGTTGCAAGCGATCACGTAATCGATCGGATCTGGATCGCAATTGGTGTCGACGAGCGCCATGACAGGGATGCCAAGTTTTTTCGCTTCAGCAACAGCGATATGCTCGCGGCTTGGATCGACGACGATCAAAAGGCCGGGAGGCTTTCTCATCGCGCGGATGCCAGAGAGGTTGCGGTCGAGCTTGATCTGATCTTTGCTGAGAACGGAAAGTTCTTTCTTCGTGAGCCCTTCGCCGCCGGTCGTGATTTTCTTCTCAATGCGCTCAAGGGTTTTAACGGAATGGCGGATCGTGGTGAGGTTGGTCAGAGTTCCGCCGAGCCAGCGCTCGGAAACGTAAAATTCGCCGCACTCTTCAGCACATTCTCTGATGACGCTTTTCGCCTGTTTCTTTGTCCCGACAAAAAGGATCGATTTGCGTTTGGAGACCATCTCTTTGACAACTTCGACCGCATTGCGGATCTGCTGCATCGTTTTTGCCAGGTCGATGATATAAATGCCATTGCGTTCTTCGAAAATGAAGCGCTTCATTTTCGGGTTCCAACGGTGTCTTTGGTGCCCAAAATGCGCACCGCTTTCAAGTAAATCTTTAATGGTTACTTCTTTATCTGTAGTAGCCAAGCCTTGTCCCTTTTTAGTTTTGACGACGGCATCCCCTCCTTCTATTTGCGAGGAGATTTCGGTCTTGGATTACGTTATTCAGGTGTTCTTTCGAGGACTTGCCCTCAGAGAAACCTGGGTTTAAAATAAGCGCCTGATCAGAATCGAACTGACACAAGTAGCTTGGAAGGCTACGGTTCTACCATTGAACTACAGGCGCACAAAAAAAACAGACCTATGTTTTAACAAATCTTCCATTTATTGCCAATGGGGAAACTGCATGAAATAAAAATTGGAAAGACCATTCCCCGGAACCGGGGAATGGTTTAAAAAAAGACTTATCTGATCTCTTTCAGGTGCGCTACAAGGGCCTTGTTAACGAGGTCACCCTTGATCTCATTTGCAATCACCAGTCTGCCGAAGCCGAGGCCCAGACCGTTGTCGTTCTTATCGTTTTCTTCCCAGATGTGGCGCTCAAGGTGGTTCTGGGCGTCTACGGGAACGAGGTCGTAGAAGAGGCGAGCGTCAGCTGCATCTACGGTTTTTGCATTCTGGATCATTTTGAAGGCTTCTAGCTGGCTCTTAGGGCCGGAAAGGTGGCTGAACTTGTTCAAAGCATCATTCAAAACTTGGCTATTGTTTTCGCCAGAAAGGGAATCCATGTTCTTGCGGATAAAGGAAACCTTTTCGTAATCAGGATCAAAGAAGGAGGCAATGAATTCCATGATGCTGGAAACTGTGTTGCCGATGAAACTGCCAACAGCTTTAAAGGGACTCAGAACCTTATCAACGAAAGAAGAAGCAGGTGCTGCTGGTTTTTCTGCATCAGGTTTTTGAGCTGACTCCATAGAGTCTGCAACATTGGAAAGTCCTGCAGAAGCTGCGTTGGCAGGATTTTTAAGGTTGTTTACAGCTGGCGCTGTGGCATCTACACCAAGGCCGTTAATATTTGTAACTGTCATGTACATTCACTCCGAAAAAAAAATAATTTAAAAACATGTTCTATTTTACGACTACATGCATTTTTAAATCAATATGAAATAAGTTGTTTATTCTAACTTAAACTAAAATTATAATTTTATTCCCTTGCGGTCGCTAATTGCGGCAAAGCCGCTTCTGCGTGCTCTGTGTTCTCCATGGTAAACGCCTGTTGCCGACAACGGGGCATTTGAATAGAGTGGAGAGGGATTTGCAAAAAATCCGAATCGGCGCAGCGAGCGCGAATTTGTGCCGCTAAGCGAGTTTTGCAATTCCCTCTCTAAAAGAAATTCTCCTGGTAGAGGGCGATGGACCACAATATCCCCGACAAAGCCAACCGCGTGCTGAACGTGATCATTCTGGGCCTGCTGCTCATCCTGGTGAGGGTCTGGTACCTCGCGGTCATTCAGAATGAGGAGCACCAGGAAAAGGCGCGCAAGCCCAGGCGGCGCACCGTCATCGAGAGGATGGAGAGGGCAACGGTCCGCGACAGGTTCAACATCCCCCTGGCGCTGAACAAGATCCAATACAACGCTGCCGTTTGCTACGCCGATATCCGCCAGATCCCCGCTGCCAAATGGGAGGTGAATAGTGAGGGCAAAAGGGTCCGCATCCCTGCGAGATCGGCCTACATCAAACAGCTCGCGGAGAAACTGGCGGAAGATCTCCAGCTGGATGCCCAGAAGATCGAGGATACGATCCACGGGAAGGCCTCCCTCTTTCCCCATACCCCCTTCATTCTGAAGGAGGATCTCACGGAGGAGGAGTACTACCGGCTCAAACTGATAGAGAAGGACTGGGTGGGGGTCCGGACGGAGCGGGGCTCCAGGCGCTACTACCCGCTGGGAAAGATCGGCTGCGATGCGATCGGCTACATGGGGGCAATCAGTTCAAAGGAATATTTCGCTATCGCCCAGGAGCTTAAAATCCTGCAGGCCTACCTGGCCGAGCGGGAAGCCGGGGAGATTGCGGTCCTGCCGAAAGGGTTTCACAACCCTCTCGAGGTAAGGGAGCGGCTGAAGGAACTGCAGGAAAAAGCCTACAGGATCAACGATCTCGTTGGAAAGGCGGGTGTGGAAGGGGCGTTCGATGCCGACCTGAGGGGCTACGCCGCGAAAAAAACCTACGAGGTCGACACGAAGGGGAATTTCCTCCGGGAGCTTCCTGGGGGGAGAAAGGGAGTATCGGGACAGCGCCTTCTCCTTTCAATCTCCTCGGAGCTGCAGGAATACGCGGAGAAGCTACTTATCCACAACGAGAGGGTCCGGGAGATGCGCCGCCCCGGCGGCGATCCCGACATGAGCACCCCCTGGATCAAAGGGGGGCGATCGTCGCCCTCGATCCAAAAACGGGGGAGGTCCTGGCGCTGGCCTCCTACCCACGGATCGATCCCAACGATTTCATCCCTTCCCGGATCCCCGACATCAAGGCGGACAAGGATGCCGCCGTCATCAAATGGCTGGAAAACGAGGCGTACATTGGGGAGATCTGGGATGGAAAGAGACCGCTGGAAAGGGAGCGGTTCAATGCAAAGAACGGTGGCGTTTACACGGAAACGCTCAAACTGACGCTGGAAAAGTACTTCGAGGCGATCCTCTCCGCCGGCAGCGGAGCATTCGCTGCGATACAAAAAATCTCTACCGTGGGGATGGCTCTCTCTCTTCAGGAGGACCTCCTGAAACTCCTGGAACTTTCCGGCCAGTCGAAAATGAGCACTCTTGTCGACGCTCTCTATGCGGGAGAATCCCATCGCCCATCGAGGGTCAAGCGCGAACCGGAAGAGGAAATCGGGGCGCAGCAGCATCTGCGCCAAAACGCAGCGGAGGTCCTGCCGCTTAAAAACAAAGTTGACGCTTGTCTTGGTCAACTCAAATACAATGACGACAAACTTTTAGTAGCCGATCTGTGCCGCCTGCTTGCCGACCGCTCCCTTTTTGTTCCTGAGCTGTATGAGACTGTCTCGCCTCTTTCCCTTGCAGGTTACCGCCTGCTGAACCAGTCCGCGTCGCAGATCAAAAATCACCTCCGGGCCAAAGCGAAAGGGTGGTTCCACCGCCTCGACTTTCAGGTGTGGAGGGAGAAAAGCTTCAAGGAGTATTTGCGGGAGAAGAGAAAAGAGGAGAGGGAAAGCAAACGGTATGCCAAACCCTACACCGACTATCTGGAGCAGATCGAAAAGAAGATGTTCACTACCTTTTGGGATGCCCACGGCGAGCAGCTCTTCCATCTCTTTATTCTGGGTCAATCAGCCGATTTTGAAGCGGACCCATCCCTCGTCCCTTATTTCGCCGAAACCTTGCGCCTGAGGAAAGAGAACGCAGAGCTGACAGCCCATGCGGAGACTGTGCGCAATGCCATCGGGGCGCTCCCGATCCCTCTGCAGAACCGGTTCCTGAAAACGCTGCGCTCCTTTGAAGAACTGGACCGGCCTCTCTATGGAAGGTACCGGAGCCTGCGCCATGTCAAAGGGGTCCAGTTCGAGAGGCATCTGGCCGCGGCCTTCTACCCTCTGTCGGGCTACGGCTACGGGCGGTCGCAGGCCTTTCGCCAGTCGACGCCGCAGGGATCTGTCTTTAAGATCGTGGTTGCCTACCAAGGGCTTTTGGAGCGGTTCCAAAAACTCAAAGAGCTCGAGCGCGAGATCGACGCTCTCAATCCCCTCACGTTGACCGATGATCTCAAATGGCATGCGAAAGCGGGAAGCCTCGACCAGATTCTGGGCTACAGCCTCGACGGGCAACCGATCACGAGGATGTACAAAGGGGGCAAGCTCCCCCGAAGCCACCCCAACATCGGAAAGATTGGGATCGAAGGGGCGATCGAGCAGTCGAGCAACATCTATTTCTCGATCCTTGCGGCCGACCAGCTGGCGGACCCTTTAAATCTTGTCGAAGCGGCGAGGCAGTTTGGATTCGGGGAAAAAACGGGGATCGAACTCCCAGGGGAAATCGCAGGCTCCCTTCCCGACGATGTGACCCACAACCGCACGGGGCTCTATGCGTTTGCGATCGGGCAGCACTCCCTCGTCGTGACCCCGCTGCAGACGACCGTGATGTTAGGGACGATCGCCAACCAGGGACATGTCCTCAAGCCCAGGATCGTCCAGGTGATCGCAGGACAAGAGCCTCTGCGCGAGTACCGCGACCCTTTTTCCCAGGCCGTCTACCCCTTCAAGGATCAGCTGTCCTCGATCGGGATCCACTTCCCCCTTTTCACCTCGACCCAGTCGGAAATAACCAACCCATACATCTGGTACAGCGCCCCCGAAGTCAAACGAGAGCTGTTCATGCCGGACATCCTGCGCGATCCCCTCATCAAAGGGATGCACCGCGTGATCACAGGCCCCAAGGGCACAGCGCGCCCCTCGATCATCCGGGCCCTCGCGTACAATCCCGAGTGGATGCGGGATTTCCAGGAGATAAAAAAAGAGCTGATCGGCAAGACGGGCACAGCGGAGATCCTGTACAAACAGACGATCGATTCCGAGTCGGAAGCGAAAATCCAGAACCACATCTGGTTTGGCGGGGTCGCCTTTGAGCGCGAGGAGCTGCAGTCGTGGGAAAATCCCGACCTCGTCGTAGTGGTCTACCTGCGCTTCAGCGAAGCGGGAGGTAAGGAGGCCGCTCCCCTCGCCGCGGAAATTGTCAAGAAGTGGAAAGAGATCCGTCAGGAACACGGGCGGAGCTCCCACATCCTGCCAAACGAAAACGCCCAGGAATAATCCCGTGCCCGAATTTTTTTTCAAAGCTGGATTTTAGGGAAGGGAATTAATCGGGCACGGGTGAAAGCAATTTGTCGAAGTACTCAATAGTAGCCATGAGCCCTTCCTTGAGGGGGACCTTCGGCTCCCAGGAGAGTTTCTCCCTGGCAAGCGCAATGTCCGGTTTGCGCTGTTTGGGGTCGTCGCCGGGCAGCGGATGGAAGACGATCTCAGAGCGGGAGCCCGTGAGTGTGATGACCAGGGAGGCCAATTCCAGAATGGTAAACTCCACCGGGTTGCCGAGGTTGATCGGGCCTGTGATTTCAGCGGGGGCGTTCATCAGCCGGATGAGCCCTTCGATGAGGTCTTCATAAAAGCAGAAGGAGCGGGTTTGACTCCCCTGGCCGTAAATCGTGATGGGGGCATTTTTTAAGGCCTGGACGATGAAGTTGGACACCACGCGGCCGTCGTTGGGGTGCATGCGGGGGCCGTAGGTATTGAAAATCCGGGCGACCTTGATGGGCACGCCAAGCTGGCGGTGAAAATCGAAAAAGAGCGTTTCGGCGCACCGCTTCCCCTCATCGTAGCAGGAGCGGATCCCGATCGGGTTGACATTGCCCCAATAGTCTTCCCTCTGAGGGTGGACGTGGGGATCTCCATAGACCTCGCTCGTCGAAGCCTGAAGGATCTTTGCCCCTCTTTTTGCTGCCAGTTCGAGCATATTGAGCGCGCCGTGGACATTGGTCTTAATGGTTTTGACCGGGTCGAACTGATAGTGGATGGGAGAAGCGGGGCAGGCGAGGTTATAGATCTCATCCGCCTCGATATCGATGCCTTGGCAGACGTCGTGTTCAACCAGTGTAAAATGGGGATGATCCAGGAAAGGAAGGATATTTTCCCGGCTTCCGGTGAAGAAGTTGTCTAAACAAATCACTTTATGCCCATCCGCGAGCAGGCGTTCACATAGATGAGACCCCAGAAATCCGGCTCCGCCGGTGACTAAAACTGTTTTTACCTGTTCCGACATATCCAACTGCTTTTGATAGAAGGTTACCATAGCGCCGCGCCCAATTCAAGTGGGCGATTCCACCGCGTAGACGAATGTAGTCGTGCCCGCTCCCTTTATCTGCATCCATTCCTGGTAAGGGGCCAGGTGTTCTTTGGTCTCCATCTGGGCGGTCACGATCGCAGCATCGGCGAGCCTAAGGAGTGAGGTCCCCTCGGCTGCCGCCGCATCGGCGCTGCTGTACAAAAGAACAACATCATATTTTTGTTTGAGGCGGGAAAGCAGCTCGTCGAAGCGGGGTGTCAACATCGCTTCCAAGCCATGCCGGGAGGTTCCGCCGCTGGGGATAAAATCATGGGTCAGGAAGCATCGGCGGGGGATTTCAGATGTAGGCTGGTGCAAATACTGCCAGAGCCCAGGAACATCATCGGGGCGAACGGCCCTGTCAAAAACGGAGTGGACAACAACAGAGCGGAGTCCCTGCATCCCGAGCAGCTCCGCGAGCGGAGTCGAGAAGTCGGGGTACTTTCCGCCGAGGCACAGGACCGAGGCGCCCCCGCCCTCTTTTTTATGGGACGCGATGAATTTTGCCAGGTGGCGGAGCGTCTCCAAATCCTCCCCATGAAACTGGGCGAGACTGACATGGCAATGGGGAGAGAACCTCCCGCTGACAGGAAGGCCTATTTTTTTGAGCGTCTGGTCGGAGACGGGCAGCCCCTGGACTACCGTTTTGGAGAAAATCATGAGGAAAGCAACCATTCCAGCAAGGAGAGTTGCCCCAAGAGAGAACAGGAACAACCGGGGCAGCTTCGCCTTAACGGGTGCAAGCGCGCGGTCGAGGGGTCTGGACGCCGCCTGGAAAATATTCTGATCGAGATACTTTGATTCGGTAAGCTGGAAGATCCCTTCGAGCATCATCGCGCCCAGTTCTTTTTTGAGCGACAGAAGGGACTCGCGGCGCCACTTATCGGGAAGGACACTCATCTTGACATTGAGTTCCTGGAGTTTATCTTTTAATAGGCCTTTCTCCGTTTCCAGCAGGGAGAGTGCGCCTTTTTGCAGCGAGGCGATCTTGTCGGTCATCATTCGAACATGGAGCTTCTTCAACTCGACGGTCTGGAGAAGGTACCCCGAAAGAAAATTCTTCTGTGTCTCGAGGGCTTCCGCAAGCCTTTGCTGCTCTCTTGGGCTCCGGTTGTTTTCATCTCTGAGCAGAAGGGCTACCTGGCTGGCCCGGTTCACGAGGTCGCGCGTGACCCCATCATCGAAAACACCTCCCAAAGAGCTGAGCTCAAAGTCGGGCATGCCGACCTGATCTCTCAAGAAGACAAGTTCGCGCATCTGCGCCTGCAAATTGTCCCGCTGGCGCGTGTACTCGACGAGCAGCCCCTGGGCAGTGGGGAGATTTAATCCGGAGAACTCCTCGAGTCCGCTCTCCTGCAATTGAAGGTCTTCAAGCAGCGCCTGCCGTTTTTTACCGAGCTGCCCGATCATGGCCTGCAAATAGGCAGCGTACTGATCGCGTGGCAAAAGAGCGTTCCGGTCGGCTTGCTCTTTCTCTCCACCGAGGGCTGCCGCAATCTGCCGGGCCAGGAGGGCGACGGCGCTTTTGGGCTCCTTGAGCAGAGAAGGGGTTTCGGGGAGGGGACTCTGCTTTTCCACACTTTCCAAGAGGGACGTCGCCTCGCTGATCTGCTCCTCCAGGGACACAATTTCCAGGTTGATCGGCAAAACGGCAGAGGAGAGGCACCGCAGCTGCTCGAGTTCACAGCTGTCCAGACGGGCCTGCAGGGCGGCACTCGTTTCCGCGAGGAGGGCATGGTCGACGCCGACTTTTTTCCCAGCGTTCTGTTTCTTTTTATTTGCAGCCATTTTTTGCGCGCCCTGTTTGGCAAAAGAGGACTCCCTTTTTTCCTTCGCGAGACGATGCAGCTCAAGGTCAACATCAAAAAGCCTCGATGTGTAGAGATTCCTTGGGGCGGAAAGGGTCTCGATCTCCTGGGCAAAGCCGATGAAACCATTTTCATCGAGGTTCTGCTTGAGATAGGAAGCATGGTCGGCCAGCGCCTCGTCGTAGTGGGTTGTGAGCTCCTCCTGCCTCGACTGCAGATAATCGAGCTGCTTTTGGCAGAGCTCATCATTTTCTTTTTTTAGAAAATCCTGGTAGACCCCCATCAAACGATTGAGAAAGGCAGCTCCCGCAAACCGGTCTGGGCACTGGAACCGGAGCTGCAGAATGCTTTTGTCCAGTTTATGAGGGAAAATTTTCAGTTTTTTGCGCAGCTGCCGGACGGTGTCCACCCAGGGGTTGACTACGAGCGGGTAGACCCGGCCAACTTTGGCGTCTGAAGGGACAGCGGCGAGGGTCAGTTTTCCCATTGGGAGATCGATGCTCTCGCCCAGCTTCGCCTGTCCCAGAAGTCTTCTCCTCCCGGTCGCAAAGCTCGTACATCCCCGATTCAGTGAGGCGGACATAGAGTTTCAGGGGCTTCTCGCCCGCATATGTAACATTGCGAAAGGAGAACTTTTCCCTGCTGGACGGAGAAAATCCCAGCTCCAGAGCCGCATTGCGCCACGCTTTTTTTAGAGCGCGGGAAAGAAAAAAATCCTCCCGGCAATCGACCTGCATCCCCTGCGCTTCCAGAGCAGGCCTTAAGACCTCGCCCGACTGCATCACGGCCGCCGTCGCACTTTCTGCCGGCAATGCCATGTACCGTTGGAAGATCTCCTTCATGTTGAGGGAGGCCTCGGCGCGATTGCCCGCGAGCTTAAACGTCGCCTCCGCCTCATACTGGGGCGCAGAGAAAAGGAGAAAGAGGAACACGGCAAGCCCAGAGAAAAGGGCCGTCTTTTTGATCCGCACACGGTGCCTGGCGTAGACCCGTTTTAGATCGGTGAGCGTCAAACCCAGATCCTCGTCTTCAAAATAGCTCATGGCACCTCTATTCCAATTGAATTGATCCCTTTCGTAATCAGGTCCAGCGCAATGAACGTCGGAAGCAGGTCGTTGACAAAGCGGTTCCATTCGGAAAGAGGCCTTGCCGCGACGTAGACGATGTCACCTGGCATAAGGAGCATGCTATCGCTCGGAAGACGCACCACATGTTCCCAGTTTAACGTATAAATTTTGGGATGCAGGATGTTCCCCCGAATGATCTGGATGTAAGACCTGTCCCCGGAAGGAAGGATCCCTCCCGCCTCGCCGATCGCCTTGCGCAGGGTCATGAACCCATCGGGAAGATCGACGACACGCTCCTTGCAGACCTCGCCCAGCACCATCAGCGTCGATGCGGAAGGATCGGCAATATACACCTTGTCTCCGCCGCGCATCACGACATTCTGGCTCATATCCCCCTCTTTGAGCAGCTTGTAGAGGTCGACGGGAAGCAGAGCGTTGTCCCTCACCATATAACTTTTAAAGAGGTTGGCATTCGTGGGAACCCGGGCGATCGATAGGGTTTCAAATAACCTCAGCCGCCCATCGACAGGGATGCTGGGCACCTGGACGAGCCCCGCCAGTTCCACTTTTCGCAAGACGCGGTCCTTGTAGGAGATGAAGACATTGACATCTTTGATATGTTGGCAGTAGAGCGCCTCGATCTCTTCCTGCGCCTGCTTGAGCGTCAGCCCTTCCACCGGGATCCCCGGAAGATCGGGCAGGGAAATCTTCCCTTCCGCCACCCGGAAGCCGACCGTCTGCCCAATCCGCTGCACCGATTCGACAAGGTCGGACCTGGAGGGGTGATAGACGGCGATCTGGAGGACATCCCCGTTGTTGATCACATCCTGATACTCCTCGAGAAAGGAGGGGGAGATCTCTTCATACTCCCTGCCCTCCATCGAGAGGATCGACAGCTTTCCTTCCCGGATCCGGTAAGAATCCATCACAAAGTCCTCGGCGCCCAGCACATCGTTGCCCCGGTAGGGGGGATTGGTGCAGCCGGACAGGGCGATAAGGGAGAGGATAAAGAAAAAAAGGAAGAATTTTTGCAGAGGATGCAAAAGGCAGGAAATGGTAAGCTTAAACTTCACTGTGCGCATGAGAGCATGTTCCCAACTAGAATAAGACATGCATTTTTTTAATAACACCCATTAGATGTCAACATGAAACGGATCTATATCACCGGAATCGCCGGCTTCATCGGTTTCCACCTGGCCCTCGCACTGAAAAACCGGGGCGATGCCGTCTTCGGCTGCGACAATTTCAACGCCTACTACGATCCGGCGCTCAAACAGGAGCGGAGTCGCCTGCTGCAGAATGCCGGCATCGATGTTCTCGCCTGCGACGTCACGGAAAAAGAGACGATCGCAGAGGAACTCCTCCGCCACGGGATCACCCACGTCGTCCACCTGGCCGCCCAGGCCGGGGTGCGCCACTCGATCGAACACCCTGAAAGCTACGTGCACAGCAACCTCGACGGCTTTGTGCAGATCCTGGAAGCGATGAAATCCAACCCCGCAATGAAACTCGTCCTACGCTTCCTCCTCCTCCGTCTACGGCCTCAACACAAAAATCCCCTTCAGCGAAACCGACCCGTCGACCTCCCTGCCAGTTTTTACGGCGCAACGAAACGGTGCAACGAGATCATCGCCAGCTGCTACAACCACATCCATAAAATCTGCTGCACGGGACTGCGCTTCTTCACCGTCTACGGCCCCTGGGGAAGACCCGATATGGCTTACTACTTTTTCTCCAGGTCCATTCTCGATGGCAAACCGATCCCCGTTTTTGGGGAGGGCAAACTGATGCGCGATTTTACCTACATCGACGACATCGTGGACGGGATCATTGCGGCCGTCGACCTGGGAGCTGAAAATGAAATTTTCAACCTCGGGAACAATGCCCCCGTCAGCATCCTCGATTTTGTGCACATCCTCGAAAACCATCTGGGCAAAAAAGCCCTCATCGAGTTCAAACCTATGCCAGCGGGCGACATCCCCATGACCTACGCCGACATCACAAAGAGCCAGAAGCTCCTCGGCTTCCACCCCAAAGTCTCCCTCGAAGAGGGGTTAAAAAGATTTACAGAGTGGTATTTGAACCTATCCCAGTAAAATTTTTCGTCGATTTTTGAGATTATTTTGGCCAAATTTCGCTTCAAATTCGGGGGGTTATATCAACTGCGTATATTACCCCCAATTTGAAGCGAAATTTGGCTCAAAAGAACTCAAAAAATCGACAGAAACTTTTTACTGGGATAGGTTCTTTGCGCGAAGCGAGACTTTTGAAGGCTCATCCGTATGACGAAATACCCCGCTGCAGCCGCCGTCGCCATGATGTAGAGCGCCGGCGCGCCGAACCACCCCGTCTTTTTGAAAAGCCAGAGACTCACCGTCACCGAAGGGGCCCCGATCAGCTGCGACCCCAGGGCGTACCCCAAAGAGAGGATCGTGTAGCGCGCAAGAGGGGGAACCCTCTCCTGGCACCAGGCGTGATAGGATGCGGAGAACGCAACGCCCAGCGTCACAATGATCAGCCTCGCTGCGATCACCGTGCCCAAACGGGCATCCTGCAGCAGGTAGAATAAAGGAAGTGCAGATACCACCGATGCCGCCGCCGCCAACCCCATCACCCTCACCTTCCCCCACTTCCCGGCGAGATACCCAAAAAACGGGAGCAATGCCATGTCCAGCACCAGCAACCCCGTATTGGCTGCCATCACCTCAGTTTTGCTCAAAGAGGTCACAAGGGGAATGTAGCCGTTCATCAAAGTAAATGCCAGCGAGTAGGTGGTGTAGGCAAACCCCGCAGCAAAAACGACCGCAAGCAGAGCCTGTCGATGCTCCCGGATCACACTCCACAGCGGCGCCGGGCGCTCAACCCCCGGAAGGTGCGCCGCCGCATACTCCTCCCCCTCCCGCGCCTTCATCCTCATGAGGATGGCAATAGCGGCCGTTAACGCCCCGCACCAAAACAGATAGCGCCAACTCTGCTCAATCTCCCCCCAAAAAGAAAGCCCAGTAATCACGGCCGAGGCGATCAAAATCCCTCCGACCGACGAGGCGTCGTAGACGCCGCTCATCAGGCTCCTGCGCGAAGATTCCGTGTGCTCGAGGATAAAAATCGCCCCCCCGGCCGACTCGCCCGCAGCGCAAAAACTTTGCAGCAACCTGCATAGGGCCAGCAGCACCGGTGCCAAAATCCCCGCCTCCAGATACGTCGGAAGAGATCCCATCGCAACCGTCGCCAGCGCCATGCCGAGCATCAAAAAAAGAGGGCCCGCGTCCGCCCCCACCGATCCCCCATCCACCCAAAAAACAGCGACCCCAGAGGGCGCATGAGAATCCCCAGCGGCAGCATACCGTAAGTCAGGATGAGGGCCGTGAGAGGGTCGCTGTGAGGAAAAAATAGAGGAGCGATAAAGGGCACCAGCAGACCGAACAGAACGTTGTCGTAATGCTCCAGAATATTGCCGATCATGGCGGCAAGGCGGTGGCGAAAAAGGATTGGCATGCGGCACTCCTCCAGAAAAAAATCAAAAGAGGATGCCCATGCCCACAAGAGCAAAAGCATCACTCTCCCTCCGCTGGTACGACCCAGATCAGGTATTAAAGGGTTGGATATATATCCTTTCAGCCCATGGAGGGCACCCCTGGTGACAGCCGAAAAGTCTACCATTTCATAGAATTTAAAGCCACGCACACTGCCTAGCAGCTCAAAAAAAAGCTTGAAAGAATATTTTTTTTTGAGCAGTTTGTAGATCAAATCTGACCCCTCATCACAGGCTACCTTCATGCGTTTCATCAAACGCTCTACATTCCTCCTCTCCCTCCTTATCCTCAGTGCGACATGGGGCGGAGAGAAGATTTTAGGAGCCCTCCCACCTCATGGTGGGCCCCGGCCTTTTCGACGTCGACAGAACCCAACCCAAGCTGATGGGCCAAATTGAATACCGCTGGGAAATCAACTACCATCGCATTCGTCCCCTCGCCGCTTTTTTCATCACCACCGATACCAACTTCTTTCTCTGCGGAGGGATCGCCTACGACATCTTCATCGGAAAAAAAATTGTCTTCTCGCCAAGTTTTGCCCCGGAGTCTACTACCACGGCAATGGAAAAAAATTGGGATTCCCCATCAACTTCCGCTCCGCGCTCGAGCTCTCCTACATTTTCCACAACAAGGGACGTTTCGGAGCCCAGTTCAACCACATCTCCAACGCGCATATGTTCCACAAGAACCCCGGAGCCAACTCCCTCTTCATCTTCTACGCGATCCCCTTCCCCCCAAAAGAAAAAAGGAGGATCAGCCTGATGGAAACTCTAGAAAACGGCAAAAGAGCGCTCGACTGCGCCTGTTCGTTGCGTTGCTTATGCTGGCCATGGGATTTGTAGGAGTGATTGTAACCGATATCAGAGAAGGATGGCGCATGGACCTGGTGGCGCGGGACAGCTATCGTCTATGCACTGCTCAGCCTCAACCTTAAGCTGGCATGTGAAAAAGAAAGGGTGGAGGACAACGCTCGTCACCCTCTGGCATGAGGCCGCCCACTGGGCTGGACTCATCGCTTCGATCTTCATCGCCGCCTACTTTGTGCGCATTGGCATGATCGGACGGTTCGAAGCGAGCCTGCTGACCCTGCTCCTTCTTGCCCTCGCGACATATCTGGCTGGCGTGTATTCAAAACCTCCTTCCTGGTGATCGGGATCCTGCTCGGCGGATTTGCCGCCTCGATCGCCTTTGTCAAGGAGTACCTCTACAACATCCTCCTGCCGCTGACCCTGCTTGCTGCCGTGGCCCTGATCGTTCTCGCCCACCGCGCCCACAAGAAAATGCAGTAGCTGGATCTTTTGATCCACCAACTCTCAAAACATTCCTATCGACCAAAAAACATTTTAGTTATACGCTTTTTGAGATGAGAAAATTTCTCATCCACAACACACACTGGTGTACTTATGAAAAATGCATTTAGGAACCTTGCGTTATATTATTTTTATTTGCCGCAATAGCCCACGCGGACAATGAAAAGCCTTCAGTCTCCGGAGAAAAATTCACAACTTGTGAAAAAATCTACCTCCAGCCGGATCAAGTCTCAATTACCGATCAGGGGATATTTCTTCTTCTTGATAACGAATGGATAACAACCTCGGCAATCCACTATGATGCTACGGGGCTGTTCATTAACAGCATGAGTAACGAGTGGTCATTGCATTGGACTTGCCCACGATGCGGACATGAGAATTCCGCCTGGAGAAATACCTGTTACAATTGCGGATATCGTCCAGCCAGATAAATTGATGAAAACCTCCACATCGTTTATACAAAGAAGTGGAGTTTTCTGTTGGATCTGAAATAAAAATTTTAAACTGCTCGTTTTCCTTCTAGCTGCACTCTAATTTGTTTTTTTCTACTCTATCCACAAAAATTCTACTGAAGAGCTCTTAAACAACATTTCCCAAGAGGATCGTGGATTTTTAGAATTTTTTTTTCAGAGCTGCCTATGCGAATGACGGCCTTGGCTATACCCTGTTTGGAGACAAGCCGGTTACTGCAACAATTTATTACGATCCCTGTACACCATCGTGCAACACTCCGACCGACATTGACCTTTTCTATCCTTGTCCAGAACTTTTGAAATTGGGTAAAGGACACCAGACACTAATTAAGTACAGAGATCTGTTTTTTTCAGGATCCCATTAAAATTGTCGATTGTAAAAATTTCATAAAAATGGATTTCGTTGCGTGTTGTTCATCAACACATCTTCATTCAGAAAAACAGTCGCCAACAATTTAAGAGATTTCAAAGCGATACTGGGCAATCAGACTACTCCAGAATCATTGTTGGAAAAGATTTTAAACAGTGATGATCCTTTTGGAGATATCTTAAAAAATCACCAGGGTTTAATTGGAACATTACTAGGATACGGCAGAGACAATGCCTGGTTATTCCACAAAAGAGAGGAATGCTATTTTTCCCACGGAACAAGCCCGTTACTTACGAGGAAACCCTTTTCCATTACCCGTCGCTCCAGAAGCCTATCCAATGGAGAGCTCAAACACTCGAAAGCAGACTACAACCATTCGACGATCGGGGGATTCTCGATTTTAACCCTTTGTTAATCAACTGCCCTCCTTCGTTGCAGACCCAGACAATCCAGAAACAAAACAATTATTGGTAAGGTACCAAATACCTCAATACCGTGATATTATTAGGCGGTATAGGAACAGGGATTTTCTCGAAGTGTCATTGCCCGCCTGGTCTTCAAAGTGATTCCTTCAAACCACCTTCCGGTAATGTTATACCGCGCGCGGGGCTCCGCCTGCGGTGAACTTTTTTTTACTTTTTTTCTTAAGGTCCTTTGAGTATAAATTCTATCCTGCACACAGCAAAAGGACCACCAAAGTTATGCACCCACTAAAATCTTTAGGAATTGTTGGTCTCATCGTCGTTGCAATGACTATTCTGTTTTCCAACAGCTCATTTTCCGGTGAAGTCGGACTTAAAAAAGGGAATAAAAATATGGAAATGCCCGGGCTATAAATTATTCGGAACAGGAAAGGAAAAGGTTCTCGTTTTGCACAATTGGTTTTGCGATTCCAGCAGCTACGATCCCCTGCTCCCTTATCTCGACACGGAAAAATTCACCTATTTGCTGATGGACCTGCGGGGATATGGGAGTTCAAAAGAATTGGCAGGCGAGTATTCTGTGAGGGAAGCAAGTCGAGATGCTATAGCCCTTGTCGATTCCCTGTCCTGGGATCAATTTCATATCGTCGGCCATTCCATGTCAGGAATGATTGCTCAAAAAATCGCTGTGGATAATTCTTCGCGTGTGAAAAGTGTTGTGGCAATCACACCGGTACCCGCCTCTGGTTCTCCAAAACCGGCAGAACTCATGGATTTTTTAGAAAAAGCGGCGCTTGATAACGATGATAATGCCGCGCTGTGTATGCATTTACTCACAGGCCGCCGTCTTTCAGATTGTGCTGTAAAAAAAATGGTAACCGATTGGCGCAGCTGTTCTAAAGCTGAGGCGCGCACCCAGTATTTGCACATGTTTTCGAATACCGATTTCTCTGATGAGGTAAATGGCTTACAAACTCCCATGCTGGTCATCTATGGAGAATATGATTTCGAAGGTAGAGGAGCAGAGGAAGCCATCGGGAGCACGTTTCTGAAATGGTATCCCAATGCTCAAATGGAATGCTGTGAAGGAGCCGGGCATTTTCCGACGCAGGAAACGCCAATTTATCTAGCTGGAAGAATTGAAAATTTCATTTCGGGCCATTCCAAATAGTCCATCCATGCAGACAAAGCTCGAATGATTGCGTCAGATGCCCCCGAATAAGCTGTAAACTGGGGGCAAGGTTCACTTTAAAGCACTGTGTCAGCAGGGGGCAAATTGATGCACAGGCCTGGGCTGAAGGAAAAAATGGCTCGATGAATCGAGTGCCCATCTGCGCTTTAACAATTCCCGCTCAATATTGTAAGGACCTGCTTCACTGGTCGCATGAATTCGGATGGAATCTTCAGAATTATAGAAAAAAAAGCTCGCGATATATGCAAAAAATCGACGCACGGCATAACAAATGCGCGTAGGAAGCTTCAATTTTTCAATAAGCTTATCAGAATAGGAATAGGACTCTCTCATTCTATGTACTGCTGTAAGTGCCGCATCACATGTATTTACATCCATGTTTGAGACAGATGAGCGGACAAGAGACAGGATCCGATCGGAAATTGCGCGCAGATCATAATCTGTAAACACAGTATTCAAGTTCTGCCATTTGTGGGGATTGGGAGTCGTATATAGTTTTGTTCCCCACGGCTCCATAATGTCGGCAGTCCCCTCTCTTTTGCTCTTGCTCATCAAGTCGCGAATCTCGAAAAGGTCGGTATCGATCGATGTTCCCACGCACATGTACAGAACCTGACATAATCATCCTCCATAAAAATTAAGATAGTCTACAATAACAGAAATCGTTAATTACTATAAGCGTAAATTAATTTATTATTATATTATAACATAAGTGACATATGGAAAATAATCATTATAATTTAAAAGTAAGTAAAAAAATAATGTTTTACTGCGAAGAACTCGTATCCCCTTAAGGAAGGCACAACCCAAAAGCTTCCGGCAGGAAGTCGATTGAGATATGCTAAGAATCGACGAAGCAATCTTTACGGAACACTCCCTAATTTTTTTTTGCATATTATGCGTGCAAATTGTTACAGTGCTGAGCCTGTTTGGACAACTTGAGACAAGTTGGAGAACTTTCAGGTTATTTGGGCATGAACAAAGGGAGGATTTATGTCTGCAGTTTCGAATCAAAGCACAATAATTCCAGGTGGAAATCTGTTTGCACCTCATACGTTGGGATCCATTAAGCTGACACATGATGGCCGTGAGTTTTCTGTAATAGATTCAGAAGGCTTAGAGTCTGCGATTCAGAGAGCCAACCTTTCCAGTGAATTAAGAGGGATCTCACGCGAAACCCTGCAGAAAATGTTACAGGTTGGCTACTTAAGCGTGCGTAAATATGAAAACGATTATTCCCTACGGTTCGACACCAGGTTACTGGGAGGGATGTTTTCTCCAAAAACCTGGGGTGGCGGTGCCGCTGCTTTTTTTGGGAGAGGATTTGTTTATAAAGCGGGCGAAGTAATGGGTCACAGCGATCTTCATGTGGCCGTTACACAGGGATGGGAAAAGGATGTTAAACGACTTATTCAAGAAGGCGCCGATGTTAATATGATTAACAGTAAGGGCAATACACCACTTGACGATGCGATTAGAGAACGACATGTTGTAATAGAGGGCGTGCTAAAAGAGCATGGAGCTTTGAGATCCAATGAACTTATAACCAGTAAATAAATAATGAGGTGATTATGTCATTACGTCCCTGCGTAGGTTTTACCGTTCATTCCGGGAATAATTCATCAACTATTTCCTGGTTTGCTGGTATCACCATGCCCAATAAACTGGGAGATACGGAAGTAACTTTACAGATAGAAGGGATAAATAGGGATTTTTCCAGGCTTGCACTTGACATTCTACAAAAACTTAACAGTGATACTGCGATAGGAGGATCTGTGAGTTTTGGTCTTGGGAAGTCCTGGGGAGAAAAAGGGTTTTCTACGGGGATGCAGGGTAGCGATCCTCTTCCATTCAAGGTTGCCTGGAACCATACCCTGTCTTAAACCGGCAATATTGCACTGCAGTTTTTATTCCTCTCTCATCTATCAGCGAGAGAGGTTAAATTTCCATCTACTCAGGCAAACAAAGCCCAAAGGCCTCCGGCAGGAAGTCGATCAGATCGGATGCGGTCATGCAGTAGGAGGTGAGTTCGAGCGCTGCGAGCTCGCCCGAGAGGCCGTGCAGGTAGACGGCGACTGCCGCTGCGCTCCGAGGGTTCAGCCCCTGGGAGATCATCGCAGCGATCATCCCCGTGAGGACATCGCCAGAGCCCGCTGTCGCCATGCCAGGATCTCCCCGAGTGAGGATAAGCGGTGGTTCTTTGGGATGGAAGATAAAGGTCGGCGCCCCCTTAAGCACAAGGGTGATCTGATGGGTTTCCGCGTAAGCCTGGCAGGTGGCGAGGAACTCCTCGGGATCCTTGTCGAGCGGTTTGTGTAGAAGCCGCTCCATCTCGGCGCGATGGGGGGTCAGCACGGAGCCGGCGGGAGGCTTGAGTGCTGGGTCTTCCGCAAGGAAATAGAGGGCGTCGGCGTCGATGACCATGGGCAGCGCGATCCCTTTGAGGACATTCTTCAACCTTTCTTTGGCGCGCGCATCCCTTCCCATACCGGGACCGATGAGGAGAGCTTTGGCGCGGTGCGCCTCTTGTTGCAGGGGGGTGCACTCTTTCCCATCCCATCCCTGGTGGATCAATTCGTAAGGGGCTCCGCTCAACTGCTCCACCATCCCTTCGGGATGGAAGAGGCGGACGATCCCCGCTCCCGAACGGAGGGCGGCCAAACAGGAGAGGAGGGCGGCGCCGGGCATCCCGGGAGAGCCGGCCACGGCGAGGACGTAGCCCGCCTGGTACTTGTGGCGCGTCCGCACGATGGGAGGGAGCAGAGTGGAAATCCTCTCTTCATCAAACAGGCAGGCCAGAGCCTTTGCCTGATCGCTGTACTTTTTAGGGAGGCCAAAGCTTGCAAAATGGAGCTCACCGACGTGGTCCCACCCTTGGCCCAGATAAAAGCCGATTTTCGGGAGGCCAAGATAGATCGTCTCCGTCGCTTTGATGGCGACCGTCTCTACTTCTCCCGTGTTCCCATTGAGTCCGGAGGGGATGTCGATCGCGAGGATCGGAAGATGGGATGCGTTGGCGCGCTCGATCGCCTGGGCGAGGACCCCTTCCGCTCTGCCCTTGAAGCCCGTTCCGACCAGACCGACGAGGAGGATCCCCTCGGAAGGAAGGGTGGACAGCTCGCGCATCGGAGCAACTTTTCCCCCGTGTGCGCAGAACTGCTCATGCATCTCCCGGCACAGAGGGCTGCACTCTTCAACGGGATAGAGCATCCAGGCAACGATTGTGAAGCCGCGCTCGAGCAATCGGGCGCCGGCGGCCAGGGCATCTCCCCCATTGTTCCCCTTGCCCACAAACAGGGTGACGACTTTTGGGAGGGCATTTTCTTCAATGAAATCTTGGACCCGCTCAGCAATTGCTTTACCCGCATTTTCCATGAAGGTCCGATCGGAAAACCCGTCGCGGTAGGCTATCGCCTCGACCCGGGCCATCTCAGAGGCGGTGATCACCTTGTGTCCTTCGAGGGGTAAGTCGGGCATACGCGATCCCTTTTGTAAATGTTAAAGGTGCTCTTCTTTGATGGCGCGCTGCAAAAGCGCTTTAACGGCGTCGCGGGGATTGAGGTTTTCGTAGAGGATGGCGCAGATCGCCTCCGTGATGGGGACGCTCGATGTGGTGCTTTTTGCGCCAGCTGCAGGGCGGAGACGCAGGTGTAGGCCCCTTCAACGACCATCCCGATATTTTCCTGCGCGGTCAGAGGGTCGAGCCCTTCGGCGATCAGGCGGCCGAACATGTAGTTGCGGCTCAGTTTTGAAAGACAGGTGACGCACAAATCGCCCATTCCTGAAAGGCCGTTTAAGGTTTCCGCCTTGCACCCTTTTGTCGAGGAGAGTTTGCGGATCTCATGCAGCCGCGGGTCATGAGGGCGGCTTTCGTATTGTCGCCAAAGCCGAGCCCATCGGAGATGCCGCAGGCGATCGCGATGATATTTTTCATGGCCCCGCCAAACGCGACCCCATTCATATCAGCATTGGGATAAACGCGGAAAAACGGCGTCGGAAAAGGCATCGACGACTTTTAGCATCAGGTGGGGATCGTAAGAAGCAGCAACGACGGATGTGGGAAGCTCCTGGATCACCTCTTCTGCATGGCTCGGGCCGCTTAGACAGCAGATATTTTGCGCATCTTTTCGCCAAGCACCTGAATGACCACCTCGGGGAGCAAAAGCCCGCTGTTCTGCTCGATCCCTTTCGAGGTGATCACGATGGGGCAGTCGACGCCGCCCAAGGCCTTCACTTTTTCAAACACAGGGCGGATCCCCTTCGACGTCACCGACTCGGCGAGAAATTCGCAGCCGTCGAGTGCCTCCCGAAGATCGGATGTGAAGGAGACCCGCGCATCCGCCTCAACCTTGGGGAGCTTGGGATGTTTCCGCTGTTCGCGCAAGATCCGGGCAAAGTCGGGATTAGCCGTCCAAAGGACAACCTGGTTCCCTTTTGATGCAAGCAGGGAAGCCAGACAGAAACCCCACGTGCCCGCACCCAAATAGGCTATCTTCATAAGTCTTCCGTAATTTGAGAATTTGGTTGTCTGGATATCCAAATTTTAAGCTTACCAGATTCAGGGTGGATTTACAATGGCCCAGATGCGACTTTTGCAGCAGACAGGATTTCAGAAAAAATTTAATAGAATGGAGGAGAAATGCCGCTTTGCAACGGCTCCCCTGGAAGGGGAAGGAGGCGGTCCAAGTACATAGTCAATAAAGTTTTTGCAGCTATTTTTTGCGTCAAAGCCCCGGGGTTGAGATATCCCGCAAGTGGTTCCATATTTGAAACATAGGACCCACTTGCGGGAATGTGACCCACGGGGCTTTCACGCTAAAAATAACACCAAAAACTTTTGAAAGGTGTACTAGCGCCTCCCAGATTTAGAACGCGTAGCCGAGCCCAACGCCGAACGTAAAGCCGCCTACCTGGGCTGTCTCCCCGACGACGTTCTTCTTGTGGGCGTGGAAGTGCAGACGCTTGTAGGAGTACTCTCCAAAAACATCGACCACGAAATTTTTCATGGGGAAGAAGTTAAACCCTGTGTTCACAAAACCGCCGCAGCCGTTTTCACTGAGGTTCTTATCGACATAGTTAGAGTGGTTGTGGACATGCACAAAAAAGTAGCGGGGGCCGATGGTGGCGTAGTACTGGATCTTCGGGGTGATCTTGTAAACCGGCTTCAGCCCGAGGCTAAGCGGCACTTCCCAAATGCTCGTCCTCTCGTGGCCGTGCAGCGAGTGGCCGTGTCTTTGCAGGTACTCGACACTGCCGTAGATCTGCAGCCATCTCCACACAGGGTAGGAGCCGCTGAGTTGCAGGTCGATGCCGCCCGAGTTGTAGACCTTCTGCATTTTGGAATCGGAGAAGAAGAAATACCCCGCCTTGGCTTCGATGAGCGGCTGGACGTCGTATTTTGGTTTGCGGAGGGGTTGCCGTCGAGCTTGCCTGCCCGTCGCAAAATCCCGGCACGCCTAAAAGTAGAAACAAAGCGAAGAGCGATCCTTTCTTTAACATATAACTTCCCAGTTACAAAGTGCAATCAAAAACTATTTACATCGTTAATATAACTAATTAACACTTTTAAAAAGAAAAGTCAAGCACATTAAATAAAAAAGAGCCGTTCCCGCTGTGATTTCATTCAGAAATCACAGCGGGAACGGCCCTGACTATCCCTACTTGACGGTGACGCTCACAGGGGTGCCCACATTGCCGAACGCATCAAAGGGCGCAACCGAATAGACCGCTGTCCCCTTCTTCACATTCTGATCCACATAGGAAAAGGTGGAAGCAGACACCGTCGCGATTTTGACTCCATTGCGATAGATGAAGTACCCCGCGGGTGTGGGCGAAGGAGTCATGCCTGCCTGCCATTTAAGCGTATTGGAAAGCGCATACTCCACCCCAAAATCGTTCTTTGCCTGCTTGCCGGTGAGGTTCTGAACCTTGGTGGGATTCGGGGTGATCGCAATGCCGAAAGGGCCCATGCCGACCGTAATGGGTGCGCCGACGACCATGTTTGTCATCGTATCGATGACGGAGACGGTAGTTCCGGCGCCGAAGCCCCCGATTGTCACATAGGCGTGTTTCCCGTCGGGCGTGATCGCAATGCCGAAAGGGCCCATGCCGACCGGAATTGAGTCGATGACCGTGTTTGTCATCGTATCGATGACGGAGACTGTAGTTCCTGAACCGCCGCCAGCATTTGTCACATAGACTTTTGTCCCGTCGGGCGTGATCGCAATGCCGTAAGGGTCAGTGCCGACCGGAATTGAGTCGACGACCGTGTTTGTCATCGTGTCGATGACGGAGACGGTGCTGATGGTACTATTTGTCACATAGGCGTGTTTTCCGTCGGGCGTGATCGCGATGCCGAAAGGGCCCATGCCGACCGGAATTGAGTCGATGACCGTGTTTGTCATCGTGTCGATGACGGAGACGGTGTCGTCGTTCTGGTTTGTCACATAGACGAATCCCCCGTCGGGGGTGATCGCAATGCGGGAAGGGCCCATGCCGATGGGAATGGGTGAGCCGACAACCGTGTTTGTCATCGTGTCGATAACGGAGACGGTGTTGTCGGCCTGGTTTGCCACATAGGCCGTTCTCCCGTTGGGGGTGATCGCAATGCCGTCAGGGCCAGTCCCGACCGTAATGGTCGCGACGACCGTGTTAGTCATCGTGTTGATGACGGAGACGGTGGTGCCGCTAAAGCCGTCAAAATTCGTCACATAGGCGAATTCCCCGTTGGGGGTGATCGCGGCGACGAGAGGGCCCATGCCGACCGGAATGGGTGAGCCGACGACCGTATTTGTCGCCGTGTCGATGACGGAGACGGTGTTGCTTATGGTATTTTCCACATAGGCAAAGTTGGCAAACCCTTCAGCCAAACCGGTCATCAGAAACAGGGCGAGCAGCAGAGCCCCCGCACGCGATTGGGTAGCCACAAGGATGCCACGGATTTTCAAAATACCCAGCCTTTTTTTCATTGATGTTTTCATTGATACGCTCCTTCCTCTTCTCAAGAGATTTTAGCCGGGCATGTTACCCCAAAGCAGCGCAAGCAATCAACTTTTAATTTCATTTTGTTGCCCGATCCCCTGGGCTGCGACGTACTCCCCTTCGCAAAGGGTGGTAGCGCGCAGCTGCTCTTTCAAAGCCTTTGTGGGATAATAAAAGGCGGGGTCGAGCTCGAAATGGCGGACCGCAGGCTCCCTCCCTGTCACAGTGCGGTAAACCTCCCTGTCGTACCGCTGCAATGCCTCTTTAACAGTATGTACGCTCTTGTCCCCGGACGCATTTTTTAGCGGGGCGTAAATCCTCTCGCGAGGACACACCAGAACGGCGCTGGAGGCGGTCTCATCGAGAAGGTCGAAAAGGAAGCGCTCGTACTTCCAGACCTCCTGCGTGCCGGTAAGAACTTTTGCCGCTTTGCGGGCGAGGTGCAGGGAAAATCTCTCGCACCTTCTCCGCACAGGCGGCCGATAAATTCCATCGAGAGGCAAAACATGCCGGTGCTTGAAAGAGCGTACCGGGCATTGTCCGCGGGGAGCTCCGAGTACTCAATCACTTGGAGTGTCTCCTCATGCTGAGCGAGGACGCCCATTTTTTCCCCGCCCTGACGCTCGATCGCCTTCAGGGCGGCATCGACCTGCTTGCGCGCTGTAAACCCGACAAACTCCGCGTCGAAGGGATCGGCGAGCGCATTGTCGACGAAGATCACGTTGAGGTATTCGATACCTGCGCTCTTCCACTGTTTCCAGAGCCCCGTTTCGAAAAAAAGGCGGAGGGCGTGGCCATTGCCGTCGGGGCCCTCGGCGATGACGCCCGGCTTTTCCAAAAGCCACTCCCCCCTGTCATCGGTAAAGGGGAGCATCTGCTGCTGAAAAAAGGAGAGTTGGGAGGAGGCCAGCCCAAAAAAATGGTGGGCTTCAAAGAAAGCAACCGTCTGTTTGTGGTTAAGGGGCGAGGTCATGAAACAAAGCGGTAGAGGTTTTGCGCTTGCCCCTTTGGTCTTTTCACAGATCAGCTGGAAGAGGCTTTTTTTTTGGATGGCGCTGACGCAGACAGCGCCCTTGGGGCCTTCGTGTCCCAGACGGGTGCCCTGTCCTCCTGCGAGCACAAGGCATCCGACCTTGCCCTGGCGGACAAGCTCTTGTCCGCGCTGTGCATCGTCAGAATTGCCCACCCTGTCAAAGTGTGTGCAGGGAATAATCCCTTCTACCATAGGCTTCTTCCCCGAAGAGAGAAGTTCTTTTTGCTGCCGGGGCAAAGAGGGGGGATAGGATTTCAGCTGGGCAAGAAAGGAGCGGCTCTCCTCTGCGGAGATGCTTTTGACCCCTTCAAAAAGATGTGGCTTACCGAGTTTCTCCAGCACGTTCCGCACTTCATCTACGGCCATCTTCCCCTCCGGCAAAAAGGGTATCGAAGGCGGACTGAACGCCAACGGAGCGCAGGTCTTTTTTCTTTGCGATCAATGGGCGGTGGCGAAGTTCCGCATTGGGAGAGGGGACGTTCTGTCTGAGGATCCCCTGTCTGGGGTCGGCCCAAAGAGAAACAATCTCGATCGGGAAGGCAGCATCGATGTAATACGCGATCGAGAGGACCCCCGAATCGGGAACGAGGAGGTAGCTACAATGGTTTTTGATGAGGGAGAGCATCTCGAAGAGCGAGGTTTTTCCGCGCAGGTCGACAATCCCCTCCCCTTCAAAGTGGGGATCGGCGCCAAAACCAAACAGCAAAATGCCAACGCCCGGCATCGTTTGCACCTGCTGAAAAAACTCCCGCCAGTAGGCGATGGGCCAGTTTTTCTCGTAGGCGTATTGGGTCTCCGTCTGGACGTGGACGCCGATGTACCGTTTGTTCTTATCCAAACCAAACCGCTCAGACAAAAGGTCCCACCCGGCATCCCATTGTAATTTTGGAACCAGGGTCCCGAGCTGCCACAGCAGCCAGTGGGTCGGGTCGGGCTTCTCCAGAATGCAATCGAAATCAGAGCGGTGAAGCCCCGTATTGAGCAGACTCTTATCAAGGTCAAAAGGGACGCCCCGCTTCCACTCGGGATCGACGGCGACATCGACACCCTGGAGCATTTTAAATCCGTCTGCAAGATCGCTGCGAGTGAGGAAGGTGATCTCAGCCCCAGGAATAAACTGGCGGATCCTGTAGGTGAGGGCATAAAGCCCAAGAGGGATATCGCCAAGGCCCCGGTTCCAGCAGATCAGAAAGCGGCTCTGCCCATTTTTTTGGGCGCGCCTGAGCAGGGCGTCGAAGGGATTCCTCCTGAACCGTCTGAAGAGCTTCCTAAAAATAGACATCAGGCTATGACATGGAGTTTAGAGCGCTTGGCGCCCAGGATTTTGATGATCGCCTCGTAGACCTCGTCCGCCTCGATCTTCTTCATGCACCGGAAATCGATCGGGCAGGTCCTCTGGTAGCAGGGAGAGCACTCGACGTGTTTATGGATGACGGCGCCGGCGCGATAGGGCCCGGTGACCACTTCGCTCGTAGAGCCGAAGAGAGCGACGATCGGGGTTCCAATCGCATCGGCAACATGCATCGGCCCGCTGTCGTTGGTCAGGAGGACATCGCAATGGTTGATAAGGCCCGTCAGCTCGCGCAGCGTCGTCAGCCCCGCCAGGTTGACAACCCGGGAAGGGAGACCGGCGCAGATCTCTTTCACGAGAGGAGCCGTGGCGAGGTCCCCGAAATACACGATATAAATATCTTTATCCCGCAAAAGCCGCTCTGTTACCTCGCGGAACCGCTCAGGCAGCCAGCACTTGGCCGATCCGTAGGTCGCGCCAGGATTGATCCCAACGATCAGCGCCCCGTCGGGGATGCCTTGCTGGCGGAGCAACACCCTGGCCGTATCGATCTCTTTCTGATTGAGGTAGAGGCGGGGAGGGGTGTCTGAAATGGGGAGTCCAAGAGGTTCGAGAAGCGATTTATACGTGCCAACGAGGTGCTGGTTTTGGATATTTTGCGGGAACGGGAGGCTGCAGTTCAAAAGGAGCTTTCTTCCATTGCACTCATAGCCGAGCCGATTTTGGACCTTGCCGAGCCAAAACCACCAGGCGGAAGAGAAGGAGTGGGTGAGAAGGATCCCCAGATCGTATTTGCCCTTGCGCAGTTTTTCGATGATATTGCGCCTCTCCGCCCTGCGCCCAAAACCGCTCGCCCTGCTGAAGCAGAAGAGCTCATCGATCGTAGGATGTTCTTTGAGCAGGTCGCACAGCGGGGAACGGCACATCGCCGTAATGCGCGCTTTGGGGTACGCCTTTCTAAGATCGGAGAGGATCGGCGTCGCCATGACGAGATCCCCAATCCAGTTGGGCATGCGCACAATGATATTCCGCGGCTCGAGCCTACGAAGAGATTCCATTCACACTCTCAGGTGTATTCAAGAGAATTGCAATTATTCTCAAAAATAAATTTACATTCTTCCCAGCCGACTTTAAACTAGCTTCCTTGCCAGGCGATGTCAACAAATAATGGAGGAAAATATTTGCGAAAGCAATTCCTCAAAGTAGAAAAATACCAAGGGAGCAGGAATTTTGTATACTCTAACGTGAGAGAAAGTTCGGTATTCATTATTTTAAGCGGTGGTTTGCAACTTCCTCCAAAGCCTTAAATCTTGTATTGTGGGCAGAGAGAACCCACCCAACACCAGGGCCCCTATGTACCCCGACTCCTCTCAACTCATTTTGGGCATCGACCCCGGCACGCGCATCACGGGGTACGGGGTGATCCGGCGGCGCCATCCCCACCTCGAACCGATCGACTTCGGCTGCATCCGCCCTCCTGCCGGCCTTCCCCTCCCCGAACGGTACCTCGCCCTCTTCAACGGCCTGGAAAAAATCCTCGACCAATATAAACCTGACGCCGTTGCGGTCGAAACCCAGTTCGTCTATAAAAATATCCAGAGCGCAATGAAACTGGGGATGGCCAGAGGCGTCCTTCTGGTGGCCGCAGCCAAACGGGGGATCCCGATTTTCGAGTACGCACCCAAAAAAGCCAAACTTGCCGTCGTCGGCCATGGCTCTGCCAGCAAGGAGCAGGTCCAGAAGATGATCCAGCTCCTGCTCAAACTCCCCATTTTGCCCGAACCCGAGGACGCAGCCGATGCGCTCGCCCTCGCCGTCTGCCACGCCAACGCAATCAGCTTTAACGAGAGGATTTCATCATGTACGAGTACATCAAAGGCACGTTGACAGAAGCCACCCCCCTAAAAGCCGTCGTCGAAACGCATGGCGTAGGTTTCTTTCTGCACATCCCCTTCAACAATTTCGCCAAGCTCCCCTCCCCCGGCTCCCCCATCACTCTGTTCACCTCCTTTGTTGTCAGGGAAGATTCGCAAAAACTATTTGGATTTTTGACCCGCCACGAAAGGGACCTCTTCGAAGCCCTTACCGAAATCTCAGGCATCGGCCCCAAGACGGCGCTATGCCTGATCGGCCACATGGAGATCGGCGAACTGCAAACCGCCATCAGCCAGGCAAATACCTCCCGAATCTGCAAAATTCCCGGGATCGGCAAGAAGACCGCAGAGAGGCTCATCCTCGAAATGCGCGATAAAATCAAAAAAGGACTTGATAACTCCTCCTCTCTCCACCCCCTGATCGACGGAAACGGAGAGCAGGGAGTCGTCGCAGACGCCATTTCCGCCCTGGTCAATCTCGGTTACAACACCGCCCAGGCAGAAAAAGCGATCAGAGGCGCCCTCTCCAAAACGCAGGGGGAGCCCGAGCTGGCCAAGCTCATCACCGCCGCCCTCAGAACCATATAGATCCTTGTCCCTGGATCGGAAATCGGGTATACTCTCCGCCTACACCGCTCCATTTTGAAGGAAATTTTATGGATTTTGTCCACCGGGCCTACCAGCCGGGAGAGACCATCGCCGCGATCGCCACGCCCCCGGGAGAGGGAGGGGTCGCTGTCGTCCGCATTTCAGGAAACGATGCCCTCTCTGTCGCCGAAAAGATTTTCTCCGGCCCGGTCCGCGCCTACAAGAGCCACACCGCCCATTTCGGCAAGATCCTCGGCGAAAACGGGGAAGTGATCGACGAAGGGCTTGCCCTCGTGATGCTCGCCCCACGCTGCTACACCGGAGAGGACACCGTCGAGATCCACTGCCACGGAGGCTCCCTCGTCACCCGGCGCGTTCTCGACGCGATCCTCAAAGCAGGAGCGAGAGCCGCGCAGCCGGGAGAGTTCACCTTCAAGGCCTTCATCAACGGCAAGCTCGACCTCGCCCAGGCAGAAGCGGTCCAGCAGCTGATCGGAGCAAAGAATGACCTGGCCCTCGAGATGGCAGAGCAGCAGCTCCAAGGGAAGGTCTCCAGACAAGTCCTCTCCTTCCAGAAGGATCTTGTAGACATGGCCGCGATCCTCGAGGCCTGGGTCGATTTTCCCGAGGAAGACCTCGAGTTCGCCACGATGGAAGAGGTCGTCATCGCGCTCTCCGCTGTGCTGCGCCGCATGCAACATCTCGCCTCCACCTTCGAAGACGGCAAGGTCGCCAGCCTCGGGATCTCCCTCTGCCTTGCCGGCCCGCCCAACGTCGGCAAATCCTCCCTCATGAACGCCCTGCTGGGCAAAGAGCGGGCAATCGTCACCGACATCCCCGGCACGACCCGCGATCTGCTCGAAGAGGAGCTCAAGCTCGGCGGCCTGCATTTCCGCCTCATCGATACGGCAGGGATCCGCGACACCGATGAAGTGATTGAGCGGGAAGGGATCCGCAGGTCGAAAGACGCCATGCAAAAAGCCGACCTGATCCTCCTTGTCCTCGACGCCTCCCGCCCTCTGTGCAGCCAATCGCTCACCCTTTTAAGCGGCTCCCCAAGAAAAAACCCTGCTCGTCTGGAACAAGATCGACCTGCCGAACGCGGGTCCAGAGCCTTTGGAATTCCCCCACGCAGCGCGCATCTCTGCCCGGGAAGGGATCGGGCTCGATGCGCTGCACGAAAGAGATCGACCGCCTCATCTGGCGCAAGGGACCTCCCGACAAGAACGAAGTCGTCATCACCTCGCTACGCCACAGCCAGGCATTGACAAACGCGATCCGCTCGCTGCAAACTCTCATCGACGGTCTGCAAAGCGGCGTCTCTCCCGAGTTCCTCTCCGCCGATATGCGGGGATCCTTAAGCGAGCTGGGCACCATCATCGGGACCAACATCACAGAAGATATCCTCTCGGCGATCTTCTCCAAATTTTGTATCGGCAAGTGAAAAAGAGAGCAAAAGAAATTCAAAAGATCTTGGGCGAACTCTTCCCCCATCCCACAATCCCCCTCGCTCACACAGATGCCTACACCCTCCTCATCGCTGTTCTTTTATCAGCCCAGTGCACCGACGCGCGGGTCAACCAGGTCACCCCCAGGCTCTTCGCCAAAGCCGCCACCCCGCAAGAGATGATCACTCTCTCCAATAGAGGAGATCGCAGAGATCATCCGCTCCTGCGGCCTGAGCAACACCAAAGCCAAAGCGATCTGGAACCTCTCCGAAAATCCTCATCGACAAACACCGGGGAGAAGTCCCCGCCTCCTTTGCCGCGCTCGAAAAACTCCCCGGAGTGGGACATAAGACCGCATCCGTCGTGATGTCGCAAGCCTTCCACAAGCCCGCCTTCCCCGTAGACACCCACATCCACCGCTGCGCAAAACGGTGGGGCCTGAGCTCCGGGAAAAATGTCGTCCAGACAGAAAAGGACTTGAAACGCCTCTTCCCCAAAAAGACGTGGAATACGCTCCACCTGCAGATCATCTATTTTGCCAGAAAATACTGCCCCGCGATGGGGCATAAGATAGAAAAGTGCCCTATTTGCAAACTCCCAGAGATTGCCCAAGGAGCGCCCGCACTTCCCGTTTCCTCGAAGAAACCTCGATCAGGTCCCGGTCGAAAACGATCGTCTCAGGCTCGAACAAAAGGATGAGACAGGAACCCCCAAACGAAAAGTACCCCTTCTCCTCCCCTTTGGCATGAGCCACATGCGGCGTGTAGGTCTGATGGATGCTCCCGACGTAGGTCGCCCCCACCTCGATGAAGAGGACCCTGCCAAAATGCTTCGTCTGCAGCTCCGTCACCATCCGCTTGTTCTCACTCAAAATCTCAATATTGCGCCGCAGCGCCATCGGATTGACGGAGTAGAGAGGTCCATTGATCAGCCGGGCAGCCCCGGGAACGCAGGCGAGAGGAAAATGGAACCTGTGGTAATCGACCGGACATAGGCGAGCAATCACCATCGCCCCCGCCTCATAACGGCCGGCGAGCTTTCTGTCCTGAAGCAGTGCCTCGAGGGAAAACTTCTTCCCCTTCACCCAAAATCCGTCGGCCGTGTCAATCCTCGGAAAAACCAGATAGCGCGCATCCGCCGGCAGCACAGCATGCTCTTCACCGGGGACAATCGGGCGGACCTGCGGCTTTAACCGCCGGATAAAAAAGTCGTTAAAAGAGCGATAGGATTCGACCGGCTCCAAAAATTCCGAGGCATCGACATCGAAAGCCTTAATGAAGGGTTTCACCTTCGAGCGACTCAAACGGCTCTTCTGAAACGCCCCATAAAGATGGGAGAGGAGGGGAACTTTTGAAAAGAGGGGAAGGAAAACAAAAGAGAGAGCCCGGTAGAGGAGATTTTTTCCATAAAGCAGTTTGAGAAAAAAAAGGCCATAGACCTTCTCCCTCACCTCTTTTTGGGTCTGTCTGTCATAATAAGTGATTTCTGTCATGGTCTTGTTACAGCGGTTTTTCCTGCAATCGAGGAAAAGAAGGATAACTCATCAAGATAATCTTTCGCAAAGAGATGTTCGAGATGGTTCGCCGAAATCGACTCATAGATCTGCCGCGCCGTCCTCACCATTTTCCCTGCATGGGCCTTGGTCTGGTTGCCCTGGACGAACTCCTCCCTCAGCTTTTTAAATTGAAGCATCATCTGCTTCAGGTGCTTCTCCATTTCCAGCTGGGAGGCGGTCGAAGCGATCAGCTCGTCCACCACCTTGACCTCATCCTCCTCGCCCAGGGGCAATGACGCCTGGATCAGGGGGGACTGGGGAACCAGGAGGGTAGGGTTTTCGGCATGGGAAAGGGGTGTGATTGCCAGGGCAAGTACAGGAGCTGCGAAAAAAGTGAAGTAATATTTATGCATAGACGGGTTTTGCTTTATCTCGAACCATACGAAAAGCGGATATTGTTGTCAAAGCCCACTACTTGGCGGAAGCTGTAGTTTCGCTCTTTTTGGGCTTTTCGGTCGCCGACTTTTTTTCAGTCAGCGACTTCTTTATCAGTATCAGGATCAGGCTTAAAGACACTCCCCCCTCCCAGGCGAGGCAGGTTAATGTGCTTGCCCCCCTGTTTTCACCCTAGCAAATCTCCACATTTTTCAGAATACTGTAAAGTTTTGCGTTGAATACGGACATGCCTAACCCCACAGAAATCCAGGGGGCGCCTTTCTCATATAAACTTAAATAACTAATAATAAGCCTACTTGCACCATAAAATTAAAAACATGATCATTTGTAAAATAAAATAATTAATATTATTTAACATTTTGTCTTTATAGTGTATAATAATTTTACAAATAAACCATTATTTTAAAAAGGAGTTAAAAATGTCAACAACTATAGGGCTTTATATCGTGAAGGGACAATGTGATATTCCCCTTGAACAACCCATACCGAATTGTCTGCAGGATAACGCCAACCCCTCCATCTTGAGGCCAGATAATGGGTTCAGATACAGTGTATATAATGATAGAAGCACCTTTGTCTTCGATGAAAGGGTATGCTCGACAGCACCACAAATTTTGGTTTCGGAGGCCCCCTATGAACCTTCAGAAATAGCAAGAGAAATGGATATGGCGATAACAGGAAGAGTAAGCCCCCCTGTTAACTATGATGTCTGGAAGCAAAAACTGGAGATGATAAGTATTGCCTTTTTTGACCGACAAATCAAAGCAATTTCAACCGTTCCAACAAACCCTCATAAACTTCAATCCTTATACATTGATAAGCTGGAACGGGACCCCAATTCTGATGGATTCCTACCTTCCCGTTTTGTGGGGTATATTCAACCCTATGTGGGCAGACTCGCAGCTCAAAATCCTCGGGATGCCCATCCACACAGAGATTATCCCATCGATTATTTGCGAGGTCCGGGGGACATCGAGCGATCCGTTAGAGATTGTCTGGATTCCGTGGAAAAGCAAAATAGCACGAAACCCCTTCTTGCCTCTTTCCTGTTAGACCCCGAGACGGACATGGTAGCTTTGACCTTTGCAGACAGGACCACACACATCTGGGGCAAGCTGAGCTCCTGATGGAGTTATACGTTGATTGTAAATTATAAATTTTAGTATAATCGACCGCATAAAAAGATTTTAATAACATTTTTAATAAAGAAAAAAAAGCATTATGACAACAGGACTCGTATCCACTCCCCGGACCCCGAAGATTTTTCAGGGACCGGCACAAACTCTAAAGCAGGCAAGCACTCTCGTCCGCATCCTCGAGCTGGACAAAGCTTGCCCTATCACATCCCCGTCTCCAATTATACTGGAAAGACGGCAAAGATTTATTGAAACACTGGCATCCATAGGAACTCTCGGCCGTGAAGACGCCCCGGACATTGGGGAATTAAAGGAGAAAATCCTTGCCCTCCTCAATGGAACCACCCCAACAGGATTGCCCCTTGTCGGCTATCCAACCAAGGTTATTGCCATTTATGCGGCGCAATTCGACAACCCTGCCTCGATTGAAGACCTGCAAAAATGCGCGAGGCGGATCGGCAAAGATGCCTATGCCCTGGTGGCACCGGCCTATTCCTGTTCCAGTCGCAGCGCAGAGGGACCTGCCCTGCTCGTCTCGTATCCCCGTCCCAGTATTAAATCCCCCGGCCAACCCAAGCTCCCCAACTACGTCATGAAATGGGCGCCTTGGAATGAGATCTGCAGCCACAGGATTTATGAAACAATCTCGCGCCTGTTTGGTCCAGGAGATCAATACTTTAACTTCATTACTCCGCGCGCTATTGGCTTAAGTTTTGAAAAGAAGATCTATCAGGAAATGGATAGACAGACGACAGAGCTGGGCGCGATAATTGTTGGCGATTTGGAAAATGCTTTCGGAAGGATCCTGTCTTCAACTCCCGACTCCCGAAGGGCAAAAGGCAAAGATATTTTGATCATGGAAAAGATTAAAGGAGCGAACTTTTTCGACTTTGTAAAATCAAAGTATAAATTTCTTCCGCCCGCATTTAAAGAAAAACTTTTTACGCGCCTGGGAAGATTGGCCCTACTCGATCTATTCCTCGGAAATAATGACAGATTGCTCCTAAGTTTATACGATCAATCGAAGAAATGTTATGAACTGGAGGACTATGCATCCAATCTTGCCAATATCGTGATCGTATGGGCTGAGGGCTCTAAAGAACCGCCCGCGGTATATACCATCGATAACGGTCTTGACGGGGTCCTCATCGACAACCCTGAATACCGAGGGAAGTATCTCGAGTACCTGGTTGCGCTGCAAAAAGATCCCACGATGATTCACCGTCTTACGAGCGCTGTCATGGGCGCAATGAAAAATTCCATAGAGGACTTACTCGGAGAGGATTTGGAACCCGGAGAAGATATAGATTCACTCCGGGAGCACGTCGACCTTTTTTGCGATGACCTGGAAGCGATAGGACCTACTGCCATCAAACAGGGGCTGAGGGAAATGTATGCTTCAATGAAACAGACAATCGTTCCCAGGTGGCACGGCCAGGAAGGAGTGCCTATCCGCACTTTCCTGAAAGACAATTATCCAGCAATGGATCAAGCTATTACAGAGCGTTTTAATACCACTTTAGCAGCGAGGAAATAATTATGAGTATCCCCCATAGCTTTACCCCTCCTTTAAAAGGCAGCCCTACTCCACCTATTCATAGCTTTACCCCTCCCCTCCCACAAACTCGCGACCATTTCTATACAGCGGAGGATCTGGAGTTTATCCCTCGGGACATCTCTGATCAGGGAAGCTGGCTTCGGTTTCAATTGGTCCAGCTGCGCATGTATTGCGAGGGTTCTGAGGAGGACCTGAGAATTCAACGTTGGATCTTGGATAGATTGGATCCCCAGGCGTGCGGAGACGAGAGCTTTCTTCCTATTTTCACCCACATGCAGGAGCTTGCTGCTCAAAGAACCTGGACTCCGGAAATCAACAGACTTTCCGGTAGAGCGATTCGGAAGATGACGCAACCGACGTTTTCCACGCAAAAGCACAAGGGGAATTTCTGAGTGGGAGTCGCGCTCAAATAATTCATGCCCGATTGTGGTATAACTCTTTGTGGTTTTGGACCTTCAGAACCACCCCCGGTTTTCGCCTGCATAAAAATATTTTTTTATGCACTTCCGCGCTGTTCTAAAAATTACAAACGCAATATAATCAAAGTCTTATTGAATACTAAGGGAAGCCGCCATGTTCGGATTTATAAAGAAAATTTTTGGTACAGCCCAAGGCCGCCTGATTAAGAAATACGCTAGAATCGTCGCAGAGGTCAACCGGTGGGAGGAGAAATTCCAATCCCTCTCTGAAGAAGAGCTGCGCAGCAAAACGGCGGAATTCCGCGAACGTATTCAACAGGGGGAATCCCTCGACCAGCTGCTTCCCGAGGCCTATGCCGCCGTCAAGAACGCCTGCCGCCGCCTGTGTGGAACGGATATCCACGTCTCCGGCTACGACCAGAAATGGGACATGATCCCCTACGATGTGCAGATCCTCGGCGCGATCGCCATGCACCACGGCGCGATCTCTGAAATGCAGACCGGAGAAGGGAAAACCCTCACCGCCTCAATGCCCCTCTACCTCAATGCCCTGACCGGAAAGCCCGTCCACCTCGTCACAGTCAACGACTACCTGGCCCAGCGCGACTGCGAGTGGATCGGCACGATCTTCCGCTGGCTCGGGCTCACCGTCAGCCTCTCTGACCAATGCAACTCCCCACCACCTGCGTAAAGACGGTCTACGCCAGCAGACATCGTCTACGGCACCGCCTCCGAATTCGGCTTCGACTACCTGCGCGACAACTCGATGGCCCAGAGCAAAGATGGACCAGTGCCAGCGCGGCCACTATTTCGCCATCATCGACGAGATCGACTCGATCCTGATCGACGAAGCGCGCACGCCGCTGATCATCTCCGGCCCATCGCCGTATCCCGCCAGATGTACGACGAGCTCAAAGACGATGTCGCGAACCTCGTCCGCCATCAGCGCGACCTCTGCAACAAGCTGGCAACCGAAGCCCGCAAAGTCTTGGAAAAGCTGGGCTGCCTCGAGGAGAACGCCAGCCGAGCGCAAACTCTCCAAAGAAGAAGAGGACGAAGAGAAAGAGGCCCTGCGCAAGATGTGGCTCGTCGGCAAAGGGACTGCCGCACAACAAAATTCTCAAGCGCGTGCGCGAAAATCCCGACTCTGCGCGCGCAGATCGAAAAATGGGACATCTACTTCTACGGCGACAGAACAAAGAAGAGCGAGCTAAAGCCCTCTCCGAGCTCTACATCATCGTCGATGAGCGGGAAAATGAATATGAACTCACCGACAAAGGGATCCACCGCTGGGTCGAAGACAACAAAGAGAAGGCGACCTCGACGATTTCGTCATGCTCGACCTCGGCCACGAGTACGCCAAGATCGATCGAGAACCCGACCTCTCCGAACAAGACAAAATCCAGCAGAAAGTCGCCTCCGCGAAGAGGATGCGCAGCGCAAAGAGCGCGCCCACAACTTGCGCCAGCTGCTCCGCGCCCACCTCCTGATGGAAAAAGATGTCGACTACATCATCGCCGAAGAGCAAGATCGTCATCATCGATGAGAACACAGGCCGCCCGCAGCCGGGCCGCCGCTTCTCCGACGGGCTCCACCAAGCGATCGAAGCGAAAGAGGGAGTCGCGATCCAGGGCGAGACCCAGACCTACGCGACGATCACGCTGCAGAATTACTTCCGGCATGTACACCAAGCTCGCCGGAATGACCGGTACAGCGATGACCGAGGCCAACGAGTTCAAAGAGATCTACAAACTCGAAGTCCTCGCGATCCCCACCCACCGCAAATGGCATGCGCAAAGACTGCCGACGACGAGATCTACATGACCGAGCGGGAAAAATACAACGCGATCCTCAAAGAGATCCAGGAGACCCACGGCAAAGGGCGCCCCATCCTCATCGGCACCGAATCGGTCGAAGTCTCTGAAAAACTCTCCCGCATCCTCAAGCAGAACAAACTCGAACACACCGTCCTCAACGCCAAAAACCACGCCCAAGAAGCGGAGATCATCGCCGAAGCGGGCAGCGCGGGGCCATCACCGTCGCGACCAACATGGCCGGCCGCGGCACCGACATCAAACTGAAAGCCGGCGTCGCCCAGATGCGGCGGCCTGCACGTGATCGGCACCACGCGCCACCAGTCGCGCCGCATCGACCGCCAGCTGCGCGGCCGCTGCGCGCGCCAGGGCGATCCCGGAACCTCAAAATTCTTTGTCTCCTTCGAAGACTCCCTCATGCGCCTCTTCACCTCTCCGCGCATCACCGCCTTCCTCCAGCGCTTCCGACCTCCCGAAGGGGAAGCCGATCTCCGCCAACGTCCTCAACAAATCGATCGAAACGGCGCAAAAACGGGTCGAACAGCGCAACTACATGATCCGCAAGCACACCCTCGAATACGACGACGTGATGAACAAACAGCGCGCAGAGATCTACGCCTTCCGCAACGAAGTGCTCCACATCGAAGACACCCTCGCCCTTGCCCGCGAGATCCTCGAAGAGATTTGCATCCAGATGAGCCATCAGTTCTTCACCTCCCGCAGCGTCGAAGGAGGTTGGAATCCCAAGGATACCAGCAGTGGCTGATCTCCCATTTCCCGCTCTCCTTCGAACCGACAGAGTTCGACGATGACTACTTAAAGCTCGAAGATATCGAGAAGATGGCCGGCAACGAAGGTCCTCACCGCCTTCGACAACAAGATGTCCCACGAAGCGGAAAAGATCGGCAAGGCCAAAGCCTTCTTTGCCAATCAGCCGCACGTCCAAAATGGGCCCTGAGGAAGTGCTGCGCGAAGTTGTCCGCAGCCTCCTGATCCGCAACATCGACCGCCTCTGGCAGGAGCACCTGCTTCAGATCGACCACCTGCGCACCGAGGTTCACCTCCGCTCCGTCGGCCAGAAAGATCCCCTCCTCGAATTCAAACACGAGGCCTTCGCCCTCTTTGACTCCCTCACACTCAGGATGAAGCAGGAGATCGCCCATGCCCTCTTCAAGTTTGAGATGCGTCGTGCCCAGAAGCTGCCGCCTCAAGCCCCGCAACCACAGCTCCGCCGCCGCCCCTTGGTCGACCTCTCCCTCATGCCCGAGCTGGAGAAGCTCGAACCTGTCGAGCAGAATGAGGCCGATACCGACCCTGTCATCAGATAGGTAGCGATAGGAACAGGATATAAGATTCTATCAGCGGAGAGAGAAACACAAGAGGCGCTGAGAGCGCAGAGACATATTCTCTGCGCTCTCAGCGCCTCTTGTCGTTTCTCTCTCGCTGATGAAGTCTTTAATCTACCCCTTGAGACTGTTGGCCTTTTTAAAGCCGAAGTAGAAGAGGGGAAGGGCTCCGAGGCAGTAGACGAACCAGTAGCTGCTGTCCCACTCGAGCCGCAGGTAGCCCCGGTCTGAGAACAGAAGCTGCAAAAGCCCAATTGTGAGCACGTTGGACCCGATCGACAGGAGAAGGATCGGCCAAAAACTGCTCCGCTGCTCGTCGTGCAGATTGTTCTTCCAGGGAGTTCTGGGGGATGGTGGGGACGCCGAAGGGCAATAGAGGAGGGATTGAATCTTTTTTCTGCCATAGGTTCTTTCAGGGGTTCAGGTTTGAAAATAGTTTAAAGCTTCTTTTTTCTCGCCGGGAGGGGTGAGGCTTGCGCTTCTTCCCCGAATAGGGTGGAGAGTACAGACCTGTCAGGCTCTCCTGCAGGGACCGGTGGTGAAGTTCTTTGGCGCTCCCCAGGGACGCGACAGCTGCGGCCTGGTCGGCCGCGCAGTAGGGGCAGGCGGTCGCATCGTAGGGGATCCGCCCGTCGCAATTCGAACACATTTTTTGACGGTCATTAGGGTGCATAGCGAAAGGGGGTTGCGATGTAAATTTATACCCCGCGCGGGGTATATCCCCATGTTTTCACAGCAATCTTAAAATTATCTAGCATTTTCTTGGGAGCGGTGTTTCACGGATAGGGAGGATGGACGGATAGGCACGGATAAAAAAAGAATCGTGCCTATCCGTTTATCCGCTCTATCCGTGTAAATGGTTTATCCTTCAAGCCCATGATTTACCTTGGCGGCTTTTACCAGAATCGAGTAAAATTGGTTTAAAAAAGGAGTGTCCCGATTCATGGAAAAAACATTTTGACCTGGCGGTCATTGGTTCGGGGCCAGGCGGCTATGTGGCTGCGATCAAGGCCTCCCAATTGGGTCTAAAGGTCTGCCTCATTGAAAAAAACTTTATGGGAGGCACCTGCCTCAACGTCGGCTGCATCCCCACCAAGACTCTCCTCTCCAATGCACATGTGATGCACAAGATCCAGCACGCAGCCGAATATGGGATCATAACGGGCCCCGTTTCTTTCGACTACGGCAAGATGAAGATGCGCAAAGATGGCGTCATCGAAAAAATGCGAAAAAGCCTCGAGGGGCTGATCCTATCCAACGGGATCACGATTCTGCGCGGGCAGGCCGAATTCCTCTCTCCTAACGAAATCAAAGTCCGCGGCCAGGACAACCTCGTCGTCAAGGCGGACAAAGACGATCATTGCGACCGGATCCGAACCGCTCGACATCCCGGCTTTCCCCTGCGACCACAAACAGGTCTTCAACTCCACATCGATCCTCGAACTCACCTCCCTTCCCAAAACGCTTGCGATCATCGGCGGGGGCTACATCGGCTGCGAGTTTGCCTCCCTCTTCGCTGATCTCGGCGTCAAGGTGGTGATCCTCGAAGCGCTCCCCTCGATTGTGATGCTGCAGGGCAAGACGGTCGCTGAAGCCCTGACCCGCGCCTTTGTCAAGAAAGGGATAGAGATCCAGACCGCATGTCATGGTGGAAGGGATCGATCACGTCGCGAGGGTTTAAGCGTCCGGCTCAAAGACAAGCCCCCCGTCGCTTGCGATATGGCCCTCGTCTCGATCGGCAGAAAAATCGTTTCCTCCGGCCTCAGTGTGGAAAAAGCGGGGATAGCGTTGGGCGACAAAGGGATGATCCCCGTCAACGAAAAGATGGAGACGAGCGTTCCGGGCATCTACGCGATCGGCGATGTCACGGGCAAATACATGCTCGCCCACGTCGCCTCCCACCAAGGGATCGTCGCGGCAGCCAATGCCGGCGGACAACCCGCGAGCATGCACTACAATGCCGTGCCCGCCGTCATCTTCACCAATCCGGAAATCGCCACCGTCGGAATGACCCTCGAGCAGGCCCAGGAAGCGGGCTACAATGCCGCGCATCGGGAAATTCCCCTTCCAGGCGCTCGGCAAATCGATGCGCCTCCATCGAAACGGAAGGGTTTGCACAGATGATCGTCGACAGCAAAAACGGGCAGATCCTCGGCGCCCAGGTGGTCGGCGCGAAGCTTCGACCCTCATTGCGGAGATGGGCTCGCGATCGCCAATGAGCTGACGATCGATTGCTTAACGGACACGATCCACGCCCATCCCACCGTCGCAGAGGCATGGCTCGAAGCGGCGCTGCTGGCAAACGATACCCCGATCCACTTTCCTCCCAAAGTGAAGAAATGAACATGGAAGAGCTGTTTGACAATCGCCCAAGGTCTAAAAGACCCCCGCTGAGGATCGCCATTGCGAAGGTAAAATTAAATAAGCTCCCCATCAACCCCGAATCCTATCAGATCGAAATGCCCCCGCGCGCGGAAGGTTCCCCTCCTGGCTCCACCGGAACCTCCCCCAAGGGGCCAATCTTTTCAAGACAAATGCGATCCTCTCCAAATACCGGCTCAATACCGTCTGCGAAGAGGCAAAATGCCCCAACCGCTTCGAGTGCTACTCGAATAAAACGGCCACTTTCCTGGCCCTCGGCAAGGCGTGCACCCGCAACTGCGGCTTTTGCGATATCGACTTCACCAAAGCTCCCAAACCTCCCGAGGCGGATGAGCCGATGCGCATCGCCTGTTCGGTCAAGGAACTGGGGCTCCAGCATGTCGTCATCACCATGGTCGCACGGGACGACCTCCCCGATGGGGGCGCTTCCCACATCGCCGCTATCATCCGCGCCATCCGCCTCGAATGCAAAGAGGTCTCGATCGAAGTGCTCACCTCCGATTTTTCTGGAGCCTTCTCCTCCCTCGATACCGTTCTTGAAGAGCAGCCCGACGTCTTTAACCACAACATCGAAACGGTCCGCGCCCTCTCTCCGCGCGTCAGGCACAAAGCGACCTACGACCGCACCCTGTCCGTCCTCAGCTATGTCGAAAGGCTCGGGCAAAGCCGGCCACGTCAAGTCGGGGATGATGGTGGGCCTCGGAGAAACCCCTCCCAGGTCGAAGCAGACGATCGCAGATCTCTACACGGCCGGCTGCGACATCATCACGATCGGCCAGTACCTCCAGGCCGACCAGCGCAAACTCCTCGTGAAAGAGTTCGTCACCCCCGAGCAGTTTAAGGCATACGAGACGTTCGGCTACTCTCTCGGCGTCAAACAAATGTACTGCGGCCCCTTCGTCCGCTCCAGCTACAACGCCCACGAAGTCAAAAACCTGGCTGCAGCGCATCTATGATAGCCGTCGTCGTGCTCGCATTATGGCAACCCCGGCGACACCCTCGAATGCCTTGAGTCTCTAGCCGTCCAGGATTACCCTGATTTTGAGATCATCCTCGTCGACAATGGATCGAAAGAGAAGCTGCCGGCAGAGCAGATCGCAAAATTTACAAACCTCCACCTCATACAAAACCTGAAAAACCTCGGCTTTGCAGAAGGGAGCAACGTCGGCATCCGGTCTGCCCTGAAGCGGGGAGCCGATGCCATCCTCCTGCTCAACAACGATGCGACGGCAGCACCGAGCCTGCTGAACACCTTTGCCAGGGCTGCGCAGGCCATCCCGAAGCAGGCGTGTTCGGGGCAAAAATCCTCTTCTACGACGAGCCGACTTTGCTATGGCATGCGGGGGGAGAGGTCCACCCCCAAACCTTGCGCTGCTACCACCGGGGATGCGGCGACTATGACCTGGAGAAAAAGTGGGAAGAGGTCGAGGAGATTGGCTATGCGTGCGGCTGCGCTCTGTTGGTGACAAGGAGGTGCATAGAAAAGCGGGCCTGATGCAGCCCCCGACTTCCTTCTCTGGGAAGAGATCGACTGGTGCTGGAACATCCGCGCCTCAGGCTTCCGGTGCCTCTACCTCCCCGAAGCGAAGGTCTGGCACAAAGTCTCCCAGGCGTTTGAAGGAGGGAATCGGGGGCCCTCCTGGCAGTACTACTACTTCCGGGGCCGCCTCCTCTTCATCGAGCGGCATATCCCCTGGAAACAGAGGCTCTCTTTCTATTTTGGGCGCTTTGCCCAGGAACTGGGGCAAATGCTGTTCAGGGCCCTCCATCCCAAAACCCCCCGGGCACAGAGAAGGCTCCACCTTTCTGCTCTCAAAGGAGTGCGCGACTATCTGATTCGCCGCTTTTACTAAGAGACTGTTAATTTTTCCAGATTAATTTCCTGAAACAGAATCATGCGCACAACGACCTCAACTTCAATTCTATAACAAAAATTACTCCACGCATTTTTAACGCGTTTATTATAAACATTATTTGACTTTTAATTACAAATCTTGTTAATAATTATAATAAGCGCGTGTGAGAGGGTTTCATGTCCCAAAAAGACAAAAAGAAAAAAGAGATCATGAGCAGGGTCGCCAGCATTGTCCTTGCCGGCGGGCAAGGCACCCGGCTATACCCCCTCACCCAGACCCGCTGCAAACCCTCCGTCTGTTTTGGCGGGCGCTACAGGCTGATCGACATCCCCATCTCCAACTCCCTCAATGCCCACATCAACCGGATCTTCGTGATCTCCCAGTACTTCGCCTCTTCGCTGCACCAGCATATCCTGGAGACCTACCACCTTGATTACTTCCGCGAATTAAAGATCCAGATGCTCTGCCCGGAAGAGACCCCGACCCGAAAGCACTGGTTCAAGGGAACCGCCGATGCTGTGAGGCAAAACATCGAACACCTCTCGGTCGCCCATGTCGACTACTTCCTGATCCTGTCCGGGGACCAGCTCTACAATATCAACTTCACCGAGATGCTGAACTTCGCAAAAAAGCAGGACGCCGACCTGATCATCGCTTCGATCCCCGTGGAAGAAGCGAGGCCAAAAGGATGGGCCTTCTGAAGATCGACTTACGACTGCCGCATCGGGGGGTTTCATGAAAAACCCACCGATCCAGAGATCCTGAAGCAGTACGCGCTCCCCCATGAATTTTTAAATGGGCATCCCATTCAGCATCCCGATGAGACCCACTATCTGGCCTCGATGGGGATCTACATTTTCAAGCGACAGGCCCTCTTCGACCTCCTGAAGGAGTCGGGAGATGATTTCGGCAAGGATCTGATCCCCCTTGAAGTGAAAAGAGGGAAGGCCGCATCCTATGTCTACAAGGGGTACTGGGAAGATATCGGAACGATCGGCTCCTACTACAACGCCAACCTGGCGCTGACGGAGCAGACGAACTGCCTCGATACCTACGATGAGCACAATCCGATCTTCACCCACCCCCACAACCTTCCCAGCCCCCTCATCAAGGGGACGATCGTGAACCGCTCGATCATCGGCCAGGGGGGCGTTATCGAGGCCAAAGAGATCACCAACAGCATCCTGGGGATCCGGATCAGGATCGATAAGGGGACAACGGTGCGCGATTCGATCATCCTCGGGACGCTCGCCAACGAGCGCGGCGAAGCTCCCGATCCTCTCGCTCAGGCCCCGTACACCATTGGGGAGAACTGCCGGCTCGAAAAAACGATCGTCGATGAGCATGCGGTCATCGGCAACAATGTCCAGCTGATCAATAAAAATAATCTGAAGACCTTTGATGGGGATGGTATTTTTATCCGCGACGGGATTATCATTGTCGCTTCAGGGACACGGATCCCTGACGGCTTCATCCTGTAACCCCATTGTACCCTATGACTGTCTGGGCCCTGTCCGATCCCCACCTGGCGTTTGGCGTCCCTGAAAAAACGATGGAGGCCTTTGGCCCCGCGTGGGAGCTTTACGCGGAAAAAATCGCTGCCAACTGGAAAAAGTGCATTGCCAAAGAGGACCTCGTGCTCCTTCCCGGCGACATCTCCTGGGCAATGCGTATGGAAGAGGCCGCCGTCGACCTTGCCTGGATCGATGCCCTCCCCGGCACCAAGGTGATCCTGCGCGGCAACCACGACTACTGGTGGAGTTCTGCCGCCAAACTCGCCAAAATCATGCCTCCCTCGATCCACTTCATCCACAATAACACCTTTTTATGGAACGGCGTCGCCATCGGCGGCAGCCGGCTCTGGGACACCCCGGAATATAGCTTTAATGAGTTTGTCGTCTTTCAGGAAAATCCCCGGGCAAAGGTCAAGACGGCTGAAGAACGGATGAAGGAGAAAGAGGAGGAGGAACGGATCTTTGTGCGGGAGCTCGAGCGGCTAAAACTGAGCCTGAGCCAACTTCCCAAAGAGGCCAAATACAAAATCGCCATGACCCATTACCCGCCGATCGGAGCCGATCTCGCCCCTTCGCGCGCTTCCAAAATCCTGGAAGAGCACGGGATCGACGCTTGCGTCTTTGGCCATCTGCACAACGTCAGAAAAGGGAGCCTTCCCCTTTGGAGAAGCAAGAGGCATCAGGTACCTGTTCACCTCTTGCGACTATCTCGATTTTGTTCCGCTAAAAGTCTGTTAGCGGGCTGCAGGTCGGTAGCACTCGATCACAGCTTCCGATACATCGTCATTGCTGTCTGAATCGTTGGAACCATTCCCTGAATTGTTATCGTTATTGTTATCGCCGTTGTCATCAGACTGTGAGCTGGCAGGAGCATTTCTTGAGCTTTTGCAGCCGGATACAGAAAGGCCTGCAACGACCAACATCACAAAGAAAGAACTTACGAAGATATTTTTTAAAATGGATTGCATAGAGTGACCGCCTTAATAGACCGGGTGAATCCCCGATCGTTATATAAATTCATATTAATCAATTAAAAATTTAATTATCAATATAAAATTATTTATTAAGATGAATCTCGATCATTTGGGTCACGCGCGCCAGGGCGTGATCGGAGGGGGTCGATCTGCCTCTCGAGCGGATGGGAAGAACGCTCGTCGAGGAGGGCCTTCACGGTTTTTTCCTCCGCGTCCCGATCGAGGCAGCGGAAGTACTCGGCGACAAGGGCGAGCAGGTTCTGAAACTCCTCCTCGGTTTTGATGAGGGGGAGGGCCTGGTGCACCGCCTGCATGAAGAGCAGGACGTGGCCGTGGTGGATCAGGCTTTCTGCCACGAGCAGGACCAGCTCCAGATCGGGGCGGTCAGCCAGATCCTCGAGGACCCGGCCATAGATGATGTTCGACTCTTCGAGATCAGACAGGGCGAAGAGGCGCGCCCGCAGCAGGTTGAACCGCCTGCGGTCGGAGGCATAGTCGTAAAAGGCGTCGATCAGTTCAGAGGCATATGTCCCGTTTTCCTCTGCCAGCTGGTCGGAAATGTAGTCGAAAAGGAACCGCTCGAGATCGTGGGCGCAGTAGCCGGCCACATCGGCAAACACCTCGGGGCCCTCCCCGTCGGCATCGAAGAGGTCGTCAAGGATATCTTCCAGAATGGTCAAGGCTTTTTGGAGGGGCTCTTCCTCTTCCAGCCCGCCCGCATCGTACAGGTCGATCAGCTGATCGAGCTCATCGCAGAAGACGGAGAGGGAAAGTTTGCCGGGAAGGAGTCTGCGCCAGAGCTCAAAAAGGAGCAGGAAGGCCATATCGTGTCCTTCGAGGTTTTCCTCCTCGAACCAGACGCATTCGGCGAGCTCTTCGGGGCTGTCGCAGTTTTCCGCGTAGAGGTAAAAACTCTGCTCGTCTAAAATGATGCCAAGCTTTTTTAACCGGGAAAACAATTCATCGATGCCCAAATCCCGCAAATCTTCCACCTGCCAGGGCTTCACATCGCTGTGGCGATCTTCCAGCCAACTCATTCTCAAAAGGTTAAAGAGAGCTTTGCCCTTAAATTCCATAAATAAAGAATTCCCAAACTTAATAAACCAAAAGAGTAGCTTTAAAAGAATATCCCGTCAACAGCGGAGCTTTCTGATGCTCGAACTGTTGATCGCTCTCTTCCTTGTAGCCGCCTGCGCCCTCCCCCTGGCCCAGCTCCCCATTAAGGCCGCTCAGGAGGAGTTCAACTGCGCCTACAGGATGCACGCGGAGCGGCTGGCCGACCTGGCCTTCGCAAAGGTGAAGGAAAAACTTTACGGCCAGGAGATCTCCTGGGAGGAGATCTGCAGCCCCAGGGGGAAAGGGGCCCAGGTCTTCGAGGATACGGTCTCCGTGGACATTGAATCACAGAATGTAAAGAAGTTCATCCGTCGCTCTACCCTTCTTCGACGGGCAAGAAAAAGCAAAACGGGGAGGAGCTGCGCCTCGCGACGATCAAAGTCCAGGTCATATCCAGCGACGGGAAGTTCAAACCCTTCCGCACAAAAAAAGGGTCTAAAACGACCCGGACCTTCACCTACCAGGTCCTGCTGAATAAACCTCCCCTTCCAGCCGCTTTAGCTCCCACTCCGGAAGGATCGGCATGAAGAGAAAACGCGCGCTCACCCTCATCGAAATCATGATCGCCATGGTCCTTTTGGGAGCCCTGCTCCTTGGGCTCTTCGGCACCTTTCGGCACGCCATCCAGAGAAATATGACGGCCAAAACGGTCAAACAGAAAGTGCTTCAGCTGGAACTCTTCCAGCAAAAATTGAAGTCCCTGCTCGCTACTGAGACCCGGGTCTGGCTCGACACCCACCCGGAAGCTGCCGGCACGGCCCTTCTGTTCAAATATGAAACCGGGGCCGATCCCGACTTTGAGGGGGCCGTTCAGCTCACAGGCATGCTCTATCTGACAGGGAAAAAACAGCTCTGCCTGGCAACCTGGCCGGACAAGGGAAGCGGCCGGGTGGAGACCCTGCTCGAGAAGATCGACCTCTTCCATTGCAGCCTCTTCGATCAGAAAAAAAAGGGGTGGAGCGACACCTGGCCAAAGAAAAAGGAAGAGTCCCCCGCCATGGCCGAGATCGTTCTTACATGGAAAGAGAAGGAGATCCCCAAAGAGATCCGTTTTGCCTACTTTTTTGCCGATCCAAAGGAACAGATCACCTACCCGGGAGCCCCATGAACATCCTGCCCCTCGTTCTGGCCTTTATCATCATATTCTCCTGCCTCGGGGTCTCGTTTTTGCGCGAGATCAAAAGCTATTTCCTCGTCGAGACCTCTCTTGCGGGGTACAACCGGGCCGAGCGGGTCGTCTCGAACACCGCCGTCCAGCGGGAGTACAAAAAAACCAAAGGGGAATCGCTCAACAAAAAGGGGGAGTCCTCTCCTGCCAAAAAACCGGTGTCGACCGCGTCGCGCAGGACTCTGTTCCCTCCCATGGAGGTCTCCAAACTCAATCTGGAGCCCCTCGCAAAAGAGGAGGGGAACCCCAGCCTCCATCCGCTGTACGAGCCCTGCGCGAGGCTGCTTCGCGCCCTCTATGGGAAAAAGATCCTGTCCGAGGAGAAGAGCGAATACCAGCTGCTGGGAGAGCTCCTCAAAAAAGCGCGCGCAAAGCCCGATGCGGATTTGGCGGAGCTCTATCCCGACGACCCGAAGCTGAAAAAAATGTACTACAGGATGCTCAAAGGGACAAATCAGTACGGGAACGAAAGGGGGATCCCGCCCCTGACAGACTTTTTCTACCTCGACAAGGAGGGGAAAGCTGTCTGGACAGGGTTCGCCTCTCCCCTTCTGCTCGAGGCGCTCTTCGATGAAGAGATGGCCGCCGCGATCCTCGCATTCGAGCAGACTGAATCGGAAAAATCGGGCAATCCCTACACGATCTCCAAAGAGGACCTCGCGACCCTCTTCATGAACCACCCCGGCAAAGCTTCCCTTCTCACATCCGTCGAGCCCTTCCTCAACCCCTCCCGGAAAGCCCCCGCCCGCGCCATCATCGGCGGAAGGGATAAAACAACCGGGATCGCGATAGAAAAGAACCTGAATTAACACCCCGTGCCCGAGATGATTTTTTTTGCCCAGGAATTTTGTTACATAAAAATAATCTGGAAATGAGAAAAATCCGGGCTCGGGCCCGGATAGGGATTGGGGGAAATAGGGATCATGCCCGCGGGAGTTTGATTTCGAAGGAGGTCCCTCTACCAACGGCGGAGGTGACCGAGATGCTCCCGTGGTGCTTTTCGATGATGGTCCGGACGATAGAGAGGCCGAGGCCTGCGCCGCCCAGGCGGCGGGATCTTGCTTTGTCCACGGTGTAGAACCTCTCGAAGATCTGTTCTAGGTCGGCGGGCGGGATCCCGATCCCCTTATCGCTGATGACGATGCGGGCCTCTTCGCGCGTCTCTTTGAGATGGATCCCGATCTGGGCGGGGGGATTGGAGTACTTAGCGGCGTTATCGAGGAGATTGAGGATAGCCAACTCTAAAATATCGGGGTCGGCGGCAACGCAGATCGATTCATTGCTCTTCTCAATGGAGATTTGCGCGGTCTGGTAAACGGCGCCGGTGACCTGGCTGCAGGTTTCGGCGAGGGCGACGAGGTCGCAGCTTTGGAACCTCGAATCGGGGAGGTTCTCCAGGTCGGCGAGGGTGAGCAGGTTTTTGACGAGCGTGTCCATCCGCTGGCAGTTGCGGACGATTTTTTCCGTGATATCGGCAACCATATCGCGAGGCAGCTCGGGCAAGTCCTGCAGGGTCTCGGTGAACCCCTTGATGATCGTAATGGGCGTTCTGAGCTCATGGGAGGCGTTGGCGACAAAGTCTTTACCCATCTCGAGGACTTTGTGGTGGCTCGAGTTGTCCCGAAGGACGAGAACCGCTCCGCGGTTTTGAGCCCTCGGGATGGCAACCAGCTCGATGTACACTTTTTTAGCTTCCCCCATACAGAGAAAATCGGCGACGATCTTGCGCCTCTCCTGGCAGACCTGGAGCATCTCGATGCATTTCGCAAGGAGCTCGCGGGGGGTTTTGGGGTCATCGGGAGGGAGCTGCCTGCCGATCGCCTCGTAGCGGGGCACCTTGAGCATTTGAGCGCCGGTCGAGTTGATGGTGCGCACTTTCATCTGCCCGTCGACGGCGATGACTCCCTCTGATAGGGCCTTGAGGATCACCTCTTTTTCATTCCTCTCTTCGGTGACGCTTTGACTTTCGAAGCGAAGGCGGTCGGACAGAAAGTGCAGGGTCTCGGCCAGCCTGTGTAGGTCGCCAAAGAGCAGCCGGGGCGCGATGCGCGGGATCACTTCCGCTTTACCGCTTTGATACAGCTCAATCCCCCGGGCGATCCGCCGAACGGATGCGCGGACACGGAAGAGGAGGAAGACCGCGATCGCTCCGAAAAGGGCTGAAAGAAAAAAAACTACGCTGTCCAGTCTCATTTTTTGATTCCCAGAACCCGAAAGAGAGCCACCGCCTGTTCGAACCCTTTGAAGAGCGCGGGGGGCAGTTCTTCAAAGATGATCTTCTCCTTCAGGTTCGGTTCGTCGAGGGTCTCTTTCGTGATTAAAATTTCCATTCTTTTTGCCGCGCTGCAGAGCCTTGCAGCGAGGTTCACGCCGCTGCCGATGACGGTATAATTGAGCCTGTTTTCCGCTCCCATGTTCCCGGCCAGGACGGTGTCGGTATGGATGCCGATCCCGATCTCGATGGGAGGAAGCGCTTTTGCCGCGCGCTCTCTATTCCAATTTTTCAGGGCGTCGATCATTTCGACGGCGCTTGAGACCGCATGGAACGCGTCCTCCGTCCCGGCGACGGGGGCACCGAAGAGGGCCATCGCCTCGTCGCCGACGTATTTGTCGATAACTCCCCTGTTTTGATCGACGGCCTGGGAAACCCGCGTCATGCAGACGTTGAGCAGCTCGATCACCTCCGCGGGGGGCATGTTTTGGGTCATTTTTGTGAAATCGCGGATGTCGGCAAAAAGGATGGTGACCTTCTTCTCCTCTCCACCGAGGTGGACGGCGCCCTTCAGAATCTCCTGGGCGATCTCCCTGGAGACAACCTTGTTGAGGACCCCTTTGACCTTTTCTTTCTCCTGCAGCCCCTTCACCATCTCCTCGAAAGAGTGGCAGAGGACCGCGATCTCATCCTGATGGTTTTTTTTGGGGAGGGAGAGATGGATCTCGTCCAGGCGGCCGGCCACGACATCCTCCGTCGCTTTGGCCAGCTGAATGATCGGCTTTGTGATCCTGCGGGAGATATTGTTCACGAGCAGGATCACGATGAGCAGGGCTGCAATCCCCAGGGTGTGGAGGTTGAAGAGGATGGCGTCTACGACCTTTTGGCTTCCCGTAACGAGGTCTTGCAGCAGTGCAAATTCTTTGGCTTCGGGCACCAAAAGGAAAAAATGCAGGTCGATCGAGGGGAAGGGAATCAGGTGCATGTAGTAGTAGCTCTGATTTTCCCATGGGATGATCCCGGAGGATTGTTCCAGCATCGCGGCAATCGGTAGGCTTTGCAGCTCGGCGGATGGGACGGTTTTGGCGTCCTCCCCTAAGGCACTCACGATCGCGCCGTTATGGACGAGCAGAGCCGTCTGTCCCATGGCCATCATCAGCTTTTGCAGGATCAAATGGGTGTCGACACCGAGGGTCAGGTAGCCCGTCCTGGAGCCTGAAGGGGTGGTGACGGTAAACTCTGCCGTGTTGCCCAAAAAAAGCTGTCCCGTACTGGTGGAGGGGATGACGGCAAGGGAGGTGGCGAGGGTGGAATCGGGATCTTTTGGGGGGTTGTTCTGATAGTATTTGGCATCGTCAAAGATCTTTTGGGGAAAGAGGATCTCATCGGTGAGGATCCCAATCCCGGAAGGGGTGCCATCAGCAAAGACGGCGGACGCGGCGGGAGAGGGGAAAGAGAAGAGCTCGTCTCCGAAGATCCCGCTGTCGTACATGGCGATCATCACCCAGATCAGATTGAACTGGGTGTACCGAAGCGCAACGAGCTCCATCCGCTGTCTGAGCTCCGTGTTGGCGACGACGGAAGAGATCACAGGCTGGTCGGGGATCGGGTTCAGCTTCCCTCCGCGGGCAGCTAACGCCTGGGCCAGTTTCTCTTTCACTTGATCCGGGGAAAGTTGGGGTGGGTGGAGGGCATTTTGCCGGGCCAGGGAGCTTGCGCGCTGAAAGGCGCGCATAAAGGGGGCGATGTCGAGCTGGTAGCCCTCCACCCACTTAACCAGGATCGGGGGATACGCATCGCTATCCCCGCTCTGAAAGAGGGGCGCGCTGCCGCTGCCAGCCATTTTACCCGGATCGAAAAGCAGATAGCCCTCCGGGACAGCCCCTTCGATCTGTTTGAGCTCATCCTGGGTATTTTGCCCCTTTTCCGTCGAAGAATAGGGGATCCGGATCCCAAGATAGGGCTCGGGATGGCTTTCCATGTCGCCGACGTAAACCCAGCTTAGATCCTCATCGATCGCAATCCGGTAGGAGGGATCGATCGCTTTATGCTGGGGGATAATCTCCGCCGTCGTCTTTCCCTGACTGGTATTTTGCAGAAAGTCGATCCACTGGTACTCGAGGATCAGGTCGGAGGCATCGCCCCAGGTCCCGTTCTTTTCATTGAAAGCTGTGGGCCCAAAACGCAGGGCCTGGGTCGAAAAGCCGGCGATGTTCTGCAGGATCGCATCGATCCGCACCTGATTTTCGACGACGGCGCCCGCGACAAAGTTCTGGATATCGACTCTGCGTTTTTCGCTGATCTGCAGGATCTCCTTTCTGACCTCTCCCTGTGCGGCGCTAAGTTCCCGGCGGGTGATGTAATTTTCCAGAAAATAGGAGAGGGTGGCGACGACGACAAAGACGCCACTCACCCAAAGGAACAACCGGTACCGCAGGCTCATAGATCAATCCCTATAGAAATTTTCGTAACCCTTTTCTGTGATCACTATTGTGTCTTCATAGCGCACGCCGCCAAGGCCCGGAACGTAGAGCCCGGGCTCGACGGTGAAGACCATTCCGGGCGCCAAAACGACATTCCCATCCTCCCCATCGTATTTAATCCGGGGGAACTCGTGGGTCTCCAGGCCGATCCCGTGGCCGAGGCTGTGAACAAAAAGTTCTTCGACCTTCTCCTCCCGGAAAACGGCCCTGACGGCTTCGTCGAGCTCTTTAAACAGGGAGCCGGGGCGGCAAAGGGAGAGGGCACTTTTCTGGGCGCGCCGCGTGATCTCATAGAGCTGCTTCAGACGGGGCTCTTCCTGTCCATGGAAGACGACCCGGGTCATATCGGAGCAGTAGCTGTCGAGAACGACGCCGATATCGATCAATGCGATCTCCCTCTCTTTCAGGCAGGCCTTTCCGGATCTGTGATGGGGCATCGCACTATTTGCGCCGAAGGCGATGATCGGCTCGAACGCAAGGCCCTCCGCTCCCCTTTCGAGACAGAAGATCTCAAAACGTTTGGCCACCTCTCTCTCCGCGATCCCCGTCTTCAGTTCCCCTTTGATAAATGTAAATCCCTGCCAGAGCAACTCTGCGCTTCTTCGCATTTTGGCGATCTCGAGGGGATCTTTGACGCAGCGGACGGAATTTAAGATGGCGGCGCAAAAGATGAGCTCCGCCGGCGCCCCCTTTTGTAAACGGGTATAGCGCTCGTAAGAGGTGTTCTTCTCATCGAAGCCTAGACTTTTTACGGCGTGCTCGCGGCAAAATGCGGAGAGCTCCTCCTGTTTGTCAGGATGGGTGGGGAAGGGAGCCCTCTCTTTTGCGATCTGCAGGTACCTGCCGTCGACAAGCAGCCGGGTTCCCTGGGCGTGGACGAGCAGTTTTCCCGCGGAGAGCTTGAGCCCCGTGAAATAATAAAGATCGACAGGCCTCTCGATAAGGCAGCCGTCGATTCCGGCCTTTGCCAGCTCGCCCTGTAATCGCTTAAGGCGAAGAAGGAGCCCCTGTTTTTCCTGAGAAATACCGTTCAATCTCTTCCTCCCTGATGTGAAATAATGTCCTAAACCCCTGCGGGCAGTGCAAAGGGTCCTCCGCCCGGATCAGCCGCTCGATGATCTGCCGGGCCTCTTCATTGGTATAAAAGCTCTTGCGAAAACGCCCTCGCCTACAGACGAGAGCCGCCAGGCGCCGCAGTTTCAGCGCATCGCCTGCCGATCCCGGCCTCTCCAGCTCTGCGATCAGCTCATGGAGGATCTCAGGGACCTCGCTCGCTTTGACAAAGGGAGGGATCGCGTCGACGATGAACGCCGCCTCTCCCCCCTCTCTCACTTCAAGGCCCATCTTTGCCACCAGCTCGAGATTTTGCCTCAGCAGCTCCGCTTCCGCTCTGGAAAAACTGACCGAAAGAGGGAGGAGGAGCCCCTGGCTTGAGCGTATAGACTCTGCATACCGGACCAGGTTTTCAAATTCAAGACGGGACTCCGCTGCGGGCAGATCGACCCACACCACCCCCTTGCCCTGGTTGGGGAACAGAGCGGGAGGAAGGCTTTCCGCCTGCACGATCGCATACGGCCCGTGCGTTCCAACTACATGGACAGGACAGGACAGATCGAGCGCGGGAGGGAGGATTTCCCCCCTCTCCTCCCGAAGCAGAAGAGGAGCCGTGAAGTCGACGGGAGCCGTAGAGGTAAAAAAACCGTCGAAAGGGTTTTCTCTGACCGCCGCGGCAGGAGCGGACGCCCCCCTGGAGAGAGCCCCGTTCACTGCCGCGTGGAGGATCGCTTTGACAATCCCCTCTTCGCGCAGGCGGACCTCTTTTTTCTGGGGATGGACGTTCACATCGACCCGGTCGGCCGGAAGGGTCAGATGCAGCAGATAGACCGGGTGGCGGTCGCTACCTATGCGCGTGCCAAAAGCGTCGCGCACCGTGTAGCTGATAGGAGGGCAGGAGACGGGGCGCCGGTTCACAAAGAGGTACTGCCCCGAACGGTTGTGGCGCGACGCAAGAGGGTCGGCGACAAACCCCACTCCAGCGTAATTCTGCTCCCCGAAAACGAGAGGCTTCCCCTCGCCGAAAAAAGCAGCGCCAAGCAGCGCCTCCGCCCGCCTTTGGAGCACAGGCAGGAACGGATCTCCGCGGCTAGAAGGCAACGCGAAGAGGGTGCGGTTTTGCTGCACGAGCTCAAAACCCACTTCCGGATGAGCGAGAGCGAGATGGGTCACCGCCTTCGTAATTTCAGCGCTGCTGGCAGAGGGGCTCTTCTGGAACTTCTTTCTAGCCGGCACGTTGTAAAATAGCGAGCGGACCTCAATCGTCGTCCCTCTGGAGCGCGCTGCGGGAGCCGAGTGGACGACATGCCCCCCTTCCACCTCGATCCCAACTGCCGGGGCATCCTCTTCGGCTGTCAGCAGGCACATCTTTGAAATCGAGGCGATCGAAGCGAGCGCCTCCCCGCGAAATCCCAGTGTCGAAAGGGTGAACAGATCATCGGCGGAAAGAAGTTTGGAGGTCGCGTGCCTCTGTAGGCTGAGCAACGCATCTTCGGGAGACATCCCCGAGCCGTCGTCCGACACTTTGATCAGCTGGAATCCACCTCCTAGCGTTTCAATCGTCACGTGCCGGGCCCCAGCGTCAACAGCGTTCTCCACCAGCTCCTTGATCACCGAAGCGGGGTTCTCGATCACCTCACCCGCAGCGATCTGATTGATCGTCTGATCGGAGAGCACCTGAATTCTGCAAGTCATCAAACATCCTCTTCGAGAGAAAAATCCACATTGTACAGGATAAAAATTTCCATCACAGAGAACTTAAGAGTGGGAGGGGCTGTCATTGCCCGATGCGGCGCGAGCCGCCTCTGTGCTCTCTGTGGTAGAAATTCTTTTTTTTCCAGAGGGTTTCCGGGAATAAATTTTGTCCGGTACGGAAAAAAAATCCATGAGTAAGCTAAAGTTAATAATAAACGTATGAAAGCACAAAATCAAGCAACCTCTGTCGTCAGAAAGCTGAAAGAAGCCGGACATACCGCCTATTTTGCAGGGGGGTGGGTTCGCGACTACCTCATGCAGCACCCCTCCGACGACATCGACATCGCCACTTCCGCAACCGTCGAAGAGATGCAGGCCCTCTTCCCCAGAACGGTCCCCGTCGGGATCGCCTTCGGCATCCTAATCGTCGTGGAAGAGGGGCACCCCTTCGAGGTCGCCACCTTCCGCAAAGAGAGCGGATATCTCGACGGCAGGCGTCCCACTTCCATCGAGCGCGCCTCCCCCGAAGAGGATGCCCGGCGCCGAGACTTCACCATCAACGGGATGTTCTGGGACCCGATCGAAGGGAAGCTCTTCGATTTTGTCGAAGGGCAGGTCGACATAAAGAAAAAAGTGATCCGCGCCATCGGAGACCCCCACGAACGGTTCCTTGAAGACCGGCTCCGCATGATGCGCGCCGTCCGCTACTCTACCCGCTTTGATTTTGCGATCGAACCCGACACCCTCCAGGCGATCCTCTCCCACGCCGGGTCCCTTCTCCCCGCCGTTGCAATGGAGCGGGTCTGGCAGGAGTTTAAGAAAATGTCCTCCTTCGGCCACTTCGACAAAAGCCTCGCCCTCCTCCATAAACTCAACCTGCTGCCCACGATCTTTCCCTCCCTTAAGGAGATCCCGATCGGCGAGATCGAAAAGAGGCTCTCCGCATTGGCCCATTTTCCAAAGGAGACGCCCCCCATCGCCGAGCTGATCGAACTGTTTCCAGATTCATCACTGGAAGACCTCTTCGCCCTCTGCGACACCTTAAAGCTCTCCCGCGCCGAGCGCGACTCCGTCAGCTTCCTCCATCACGCAGGGCAAATGCTCCACATGCCCGCCGCCTGGCAGGAGAAGCTCGAGCCGATCGAGTGGGCCCAGTTCTATGCAGACCCCCATGCAGAGACCGGCCTCGGGATCGCAGCCGCCCACCTCCCGGCTGACCAGAGGGGGCCCTTTTGGGAAGCCCATGCAGCGCGCCGCCGCCAGCTCGAACCCTTTGTAGAGCGGGTCGCCTCCCGGAAACCCATCGTCCGCGCCGACCACCTGCTCAAAGCCGGGATCCAGCCCGGTACCCAAATGGGCGCCCTCCTCAGGGAAGCGGAGCGGATCAGCGTCAACCAGAAGATCGAAGATCCCGCTGCGATAATCGCGCTACTCAAAAATTCCCCGCTGTGGAATACTCGATGAACTATGTTGAAAAACCTCTACATCGGACTCGCTTTTTTCCTGTTCGCCGTCTCCCTTTTTCTGGGCCTGGACCGTTTCGCCCATCGCCACTCGAGCCATTTTTCCGTTGAGAAGATCACCACCACCCATACAGCGGATTCGCAGTGGGACATCCCCCCTCTGCCCGCGGAAGAGCTAAAAGCTCTCGACCAGATCTTAAACCAGAAGTTCACCTACTACAGCAAAGGCTCCCAGGCCTACGTCTTTATTTCTGAAGACAAAAAATATATCCTGAAATTCCTCAAGCAGCAGAAGCTCCGTCCCAGAAGCTGGTTCTCCCGCATCCCCCTCTCCTTCAATCCCTATTATCAGGAATACCAGTTCAAAGAAAAAAAATGCCGGGCCACCTTCACAGCCTGCAAGACCGCCTTCGTCGAGCTGAAAAAAGAAGCCGGGCTGATCTACACCCACATCAACAACGCCCGCGATCTCAATAAAAAAGTCACCATCTTCGACAAAAACGGGATCAAACACATCGTCGACATCGACAAGACCACCTATTTCGTGCAAAAGCGCGCCCAGCTGATCTACTCGCGCATCTCCGAGCTGATGCACAACCAGGATGTCGAAGGCGCCAGAAAGATCATCACCTCTGTCTTCTCCCTCATCGACTTCCTCGGCAAAAAAGGGGTCGTCGACAACGATCCGATCCTGCGCAAAAATTTCGGCCTCATCGACGATATCGCCGTCCAGATCGATGTGGGCAAGCTCCGTATCGACCCGATCCGCCAGCAGAACCTCGCCTACAGACAGGAAGTCGCAAGCATCACAAACAGCTTCCGCATCTGGCTGGAGATCAACTACCCCGATCTCACCGACCACTTCCAGCAGTGCCTCCAAGAGGTTACGCGCTAGCGGTAAATTAAACCACCGAGACCTCCGAGATCACCGAGAAGAGAGTTTTACTTCTTTGCAGGGTATCCGCCGTATCATTACTTGATTTTCTTCTCTCGGTGCTCTCGGTGTGCTCGGTGGTTTAATTTACCGATTTATGCGACAAAGTTTAGTAGTCTGTCACAAAAGTTTTTGCAGTTATTTTTGCGTCAAAGCCCCGGGGTTGAGATTCCCGCAAGTGGGTCCATATTTTAAAACATAGGACCCACTTGCGGGAACTCAACCGCGGGAGCTTTCACGCTAAAAATAACACCAAAAACTTTTGTGACAGACTACTGGCGCGGCCTAGAAAGATTCGTTGATGATCCGCTGCGCTTCCTGCTGGATGTAGAGCGTGCTCTCGGGTGAGTATTGATGGGCCCAGTCGTCAAGCCTCTCTGCCGCCTCGAAGATCTCCTGACGGAAGTTGAGAGGGAACTTCATTGAGCTGTCCCGGGTGAGGGTCGCACAATCGAACTGAACCGCCGTATTGTCGATGAATCCAAAATTGCTTCGGATGCTCAGGTCGTGCTCGACAAACCCTTTTTCACAGCGCACGGCTATCAGCTGCAAAAAAGAGCGGATCGATGCCCTGAGGTCATCGAAGCGGGACTCCTTCACAAGCGTATTGAGATGGTCGTAGACCTTTTGGGCGCGATGCTGGACGATAAACTCCACCATATCGAGGTCGACAAGGTACTTTTGCCCTTTCGCGTCGATTAGGTTGACCTTCGTCCTGAACTCCCGGTTTTTGTTGAAATGGATGTAGATCAGCCCCGTCTCTTTTCTCAAATTCTCGTAGGCATCCCTGTAGCTCGCAAAGATCCTCTCGGAGAAAAGCTGATTGCCCGTTTCATTCGTGAATCCCAGAAGCCGGATGAGAGAAAGAGGGAAACTGCTCAGCCACCCTTTGGGGAACAGGCTCTGCATCTTAAAAAATTTTAGAACATACCGCCGGTCCTCGCTGACAAAAGCGTAGCTCTGGTTCCCCGACGCCAGGTAGTAAAACGTCTGTGGAAAGACTTTTTGCATGAGCAGCTCTCGCTGCGACTCAGTGATCGACTCCACTTCCCATTCAGGATTGTAGGAGAGCCTCGAAGTGATCTTGTCCAGGCTGAAACCGGTGGTCCGACAGCAGAAAAAAAGCCCTCCGGCCATCACCAGAAGGGGAAGCCCCGAAAGGAAAAACAGGAAAAAGAGGTCAACTTTTTTTCTTTTCATCAGGGATCCGCCATCAATTATAAAAAAGAATAACAGCTAATAAATTTGCGATACAATAGCAGAGCTTCCCCACGCCCTTCAAGCAAATTTTCATGAAATCTTGATGTGGAATCGGAAATCTGCGATGATCTATCCATGAAAACATCCTGTGAAAATTAAATTATATCTATGTCAGTCCGTGAGATATCCAGTCTTCAGCACCCCAGTGTCAAGCACTGGGTCAAGCTGCGCGAAAGCAGGGACTACCGCTATGCCTCCCGCCGGGTCGTGGTCACCGGGCTGAAACTCCTCCACGAACTCTCCTCCCACCTCCGCTTCAGGGCCCTCCTCGTACAGGAAGGCTCCTCTCTGTTTGCCGATGCCTCTGCCGACGAGACCTTCCACGTCCCTGCCCAGATCCTGAAAAAAGTGACCGGGCTCGAGCATCCTGAACCTGCCGCCGCAGAGATCGACATGCCCCACCAGGCCGACCTTTTGGCCGTTAAGCACCTCCTCATCCTCGACGGTGTCTCCGATCCCGGGAACCTCGGGACGCTGCTCAGGACGGCGCGCGGCCTTGGATGGGATGGAGCTTTCCTCACTGAGGGGAGTACCGACCCTTACAACGAGAAGGCGCTGCGCGCGGCAAAGGGCGCCACCTTCACCCTCCCCTGGAGGAGCGGGACGAGGGAAGAGCTTTTCTCCCTTCTCGAGCACAACAAACTCCCCCTCATCGCGGCGGACGCCCAAGGCAAAGAGATCGCCGAGTGCACATTCCCTCCCTCCCTCGCCCTGGCTTTGGGCAATGAAGCGCACGGACTATGCGCCGCACTTAAAAACTCTTCTCAACAGGTGGCCATTCCTCTGCACGGCAGGATGGAGTCGCTCGAATGTCGCCTCCGCGGGAGCGATCCTGATGTACCTGCTCCGGGGGCGCCCATGAGCCGCGATGACAACCTGTGGAATTATGAAGAGGAGTTCTTCTCGAAGGACAAAAAGGCCTCACGCAAAGAGAGAAAGCGGATCTCAGCCAAAGACCGCTCCAAGTACAAAAAATCGGACCAGGACCAGCTCAAAAAGCAGACGGAGCAGGCCCCCCGGGAGATGGAGCACCTCGATTTAGGAAAGGTCCTCGCCATCCTCCCCGAAGGGATCCTCGTCTCCTGCGGCGGGAAGGAATTTTTCTGCAGCCTCAAAGGCGCGCTCAAGCAGAAAAAAACCCGGATGAAGAACCTGATCGCCGTCGGCGATAGCGTCCGCGTCGAGCACAAAGGGGGTGAGCAGGCCTGCATCGCAAAAATCGAAGAGCGCAGGTCCATCCTGTCACGAGCGGACAACCTCTCCCGCAACAAAGAGCAGCTCATCGCTGTCAACATCGACCAGGTCCTTATCACCGCCTCCGTCGTCTTCCCTCCCCTCAAACCCTTTCTCATCGACCGCTACATCATCGCCGCGCAAAAGGGGAACATGGAGCCGGTGATCCTGATCAACAAGGTCGATCTCTTTTCCTCTCCCCCTCCCCACATCGACCCCCTCGAGCTCGAGCAGGAAAAAGCCCTCTACAGGGAATTTTTGCAGACCTACCGCAACCTCCATTTCAAGGTGATCCCCATCAGCGTCGAAACCGGCGAAGGGATAGAGGCCCTGAATGGGGCGATGCAAGGGAAGACCTCCGTCTTTTCCGGACAGTCGGGGGTCGGCAAGTCGTCGCTCATCAACCTGGTCACCGGCTCCACGCTTGCCATCGGCGAGGTCGTCCTCCGCACCCGCAAAGGCTCCCACACTACCTCGACCACCCACCTTATCCCGCTCGAAGAGGGGGGCTTTTGCATCGACACCCCCGGGATCAAAAGCTTTGGGGTGTGGGACTTGGCAAAAGAGGAGCTCTCCGCCTACTTCCCCGAGATCTTTTCCTTAAGCTCAGGGTGCAAATACCCCGACTGCTCCCACCTTGGAGAGCCCGGCTGCGCCGTCCAAAAAGCTGTGGAAGAAAACCAGATTTCCCCCTTGCGCTTTGCCTCCTATTCCGCTTTAATGGCCTCCATTTCCGAAGACCACCGCCAGAGGTGATTATGCTCACAATCCAATCTGTCCACGCCCTCGAAATCCTCGATTCCCGTGGAAACCCCACTGTGGAAGTCTTCGTGACCGCAAGCGACGGCTCCCTCGGCAAAGCCGCCGTCCCCTCCGGCGCCTCCACCGGAGAGCACGAAGCGGTCGAGCTCCGCGATCAGGACCCCAAACGGTACTTCGGCAAAGGCGTGCTAAAAGCTGTTTCCCATGTCAACGGTCCCCTTGCGGAGCTTCTCATCGGTAAGGGTCTGTTGGATCAGGAAAAGATCGATGATTTGATGATCAAAGCGGACGGCACTCCGAACAAATCCCATTTTGGCGCCAACGCGATCCTCGGCATCTCCCTTGCCGCTGCCAAAGCGGCCGCCGCCTCCCAAAAACTTCCCCTCTACCGCTATCTCGGCGGGCCCACAGCCACTCTCCTTCCGATCCCCATGATGAACATCCTCAATGGCGGCGCCCACGCCGACAACCTCCTCGACTTCCAGGAGTTCATGGTCCGCCCGATCGGAGCCCCCACCTTCCGCGAAGCCATCCGCTGGGGAGCCGAGGTGTTCCACACCTTGAAAGGCCTCCTCAAAAAAGAGGGTTACTCCACAGCCGTCGGCGACGAAGGAGGCTTCGCTCCCGCTCTCCCCTCCAACGAAGCCGCCCTCGACCTGATCCTCCAGGCCATCGAGAAAGCGGGCTACAAACCTGGCAAAGAGATCACGATCGCCCTCGATCCGGCCGCCTCCGAGTTCTACGACCCCTCCTCTCATAGCTACGTCGAAAAGAAAAAACAGGAGAAGGGACTCCCCTTTGCGAAGCGCTCCACGCTGAACAGATCCATTACCTCGAGCAGCTCTCTGAGAAGTACCCGATCGATTCGATCGAAGACGGCCTCGACCAGAACGACTGGAAGGGCTGGCAAGTCCTTCACCGCACAGCGAGGGGACAAGCTCCAGATCGTCGGCGACGACCTCTTCGTCACCAACGCCAAATTCCTGCAAAAAGGGATCGACCAGAAAGCCGCCAATGCGATCTCGATCAAGGTCAACCAGATCGGCACCCTGACCGAAACCTGCGAAACGATCGCGCTGGCCAAAAAACATGGCTACGCCACCGTCTTCTCCCACCGCTCCGGCGAAACGGAGGACACGACGATCGCCGATCTCTGCGTCGCCACCTCCGCCGGCCAGATCAAAACGGGGTCGCTCTCCCGCTCCGAACGCGTCGCCAAGTACAACCGCCTCCTCGAGATCGAGGATGAGCTGGGGCGGGGGATGCAAGACAGCAGTCTACGCAGTCGTGCCATTTGATGCGTTCGGCAATGTGGGCACCCCTGTGAGCGTCTCCGTCAAATAGAAGGAGTTTTTCAGGGCCGTTCCTTCTGTGATTTCTGAATGAAATCACAGCGGGAACGGCTCTTTTTTATTAAAAGGGCTTGACTTTTCTTTTTAAAAAGTGTTAATTATTTATATTAACGACGTAAATAGTTTTTGATTACACTTTGTAACTAGGAAGTTATATGTTAAGAAAAGGATCGCTCTTCGCTTTGTTTCTACTTTTAGGCGTGCCGGGATTTTGCAACGGGCAGGCAAGCTCGACGGCAACCCCTCCGAAACCAAAATACGATATTCAGCCGCTCATCGAAGCCAAGGCGGGATATTTCTTCTTCTCCGATTCCAAAATGCAGAAGGTCTACAACTCGGGCGGCATCGACCTGCAGCTCAGCGGCTCCTACCCTGTGTGGAGATGGCTGCAGATCTACGGCAGCGTCGAGTACCTGCAAAGACACGGCCACTCACTGCACGGCCACGAGAGGACGAGCATTTGGGAAGTACCGCTTAGCCTCGGGCTGAAGCCGGTTTACAAGATCACCCCGAAGATCCAATACTACGCCACCATCGGCCCCCGCTACTTTTTTGTGCATGTCCACAACCACTCTAACTATGTCGACAAGAACATCAGTGAGAACGGCTGCGGCGGTTTTGTGAACACAGGGTTCAACTTCTTCCCCATGAAGAATTTCGTGGTCGATATTTTTGGGGAGTACTCCTACAAGCGTCTGCACTTCCACGCTCACAAGAAGAACGTCGTCGGTGAGACAGCCCAGGTGGGAGGCTTTACGTTCGGCGTTGGACTCGGCTACGCGTTCTAATTAGAGATTGGAGACATTCTTCTCCTGCTTGACTTGGGCGACATCGACGAGGGACTCTGTGATGGGCATGAGGCCTGACATAAGCACCGTATGGGCCCGAAGGGGTCTCAGCGTCCGACGGGGAGCCAGGCAGTAAACGGTCCCGAACATCTTGCCCACCTTGGGGATGATGTCTCCTGCATTGACGTAGCTGACCAGCCCTCCCTGTCGCTCGAGAGGAAGGGCGTGCCAGGCTTCGATGACTTTATCCGCAACACCTGGAGAGCAAAGGGCGACCGACCTTTCGGTAGAGAGAAGAGCGTTTTCATAAATGAAGAGGTACGCGGCGAGAGCCCCTCCAAGGCTAAAGCCCATGGTCCTGGCCTCTTTTCTCTGCTCGCGCACCTTCTGGAGCCAGCTCCTCAGCTTTTTCCTCGCATGCTGGAATGCGCCAAGACCTGGCCCATCGCTATCCAGATCGCTCATGATGGAGGCCCATCCCCGCTGGGAGAGAAGGGAGAGGTCGGTGCCCCGGAAAAGGAGGATCGACGCGAGGCCCGCCTTCTCGGGGATAAGGCCGAAGGCAGGCATCCCCTTCCAGATGTCAAAGACCCGATCGACGACAAAAGGCTCGAGGGTCAATCTGCGGCCCGTTGCGACGGGGATGTGGAGCACTTCTCCCTGCTGCAGGTCGCGGTAGGCTACGACTTTGGTCAGGACCTCGACGATGGCAAACTCCAAATAATCCCCGTTCAATCCCTGTTCATAGAGGGTTTTAAGGAGGCAGGAGGCGAGCCGGAGGTCCTCCTGATCGGTAGTAACCTTGGCAACGATGGGGCGCAGGGAGGAAAAGTAGCCATACTTTGTCTCGAATTCCCGCAAAGCAAGGATCTCTCCCCCAAAGGTCTCCTGCTGTAGAGGCTGGACGAGGGGGTACGGCTTGAGCTTGTCGCCCAGGCTCCAGAATAAAAACTCATCGAATTTTTTTAGGGCGTTGACGCGCACTTTCCCTTTCCAGGAGACGCTGTCTTCGGGGGGTAAGGGGCAGGTGTCATCGCTCACTGCAGGAAGAGGCAGGAAAGGGAATACAAGGGCGAGAAGAAAAAAATACTGTTTCACCTTCATGGTCTCGTAGAGGAAAAAATGCGGTCGAGGGCCGGATCGAACACTTCGTGAATCTGGCCCAGCTCTTTACACAGGTTTTCATCTTTGCAGTTTTTCGTCGAGAGAATCTTGAGTCCTTGCGAAGAGAAGATGTCTCTCTCATCGCTGAACTCGGCAATGATCTTTTCTGCGCCGTTGTGGATGCAGTACTCGTAAGGGGTCCGGCTGGCGTTGAAGCGGCCAATCACGGTGTAAGGCCAGCGGTCGCGGCTGAATATCGACTGCCCCTGCAGCACCTCTCCCAACAGATCCTCTCCGGTCAGATAGTGAAAAAGGGTGGGGAAAATATCCATGTGGCAGGTCATTTTGCAATCGATCAGCTCTTTTAGGGGGCCCTTCTCCCCGAATCTGTAGTAAAGAGGCGGATTGGTCTGGGGGTGGCTCAGGCTCGAGGCGTGGAAGAGGTTGCCGTGTTCGTAGAATTCTTCTCCGTGATCGCCGGTCAGAACCACGACCGCCTCCCTGCCTCCCGGGGTTTTTTCCAGTGCTGTCAGGAACCTTGAGAACTGGCCGTCGACAAAATACAGGGCGTTGCGGTAGCGGTTGATGATCCCGTCGAGCCCGCCGCGCGAAAGGGCGGCTTTGAAGTAGTTGATCTTCTCCTCATAAGGGCCGAAGGGGGAGGATTCGCGCGGCCAACTATAGTCGAGGTGTGTCGCGTCGAGGAAAACGATGAACATCCTGCCCGATCCTTCGTTCTGCATCTCTTCAATGAGGTTGTCGATGGCGCTCACGTCCCTAAGATAGGGCTCTCCACACTCCTGCTCATCGGGGATGAACATCCTGTCAGCAAGGTGCTCCCCGTCGCCAAAGATCAGCCGGTTCATTTGGTAGTAGGTCAAACGGGCCGAGGTGGAGACGTAGACCTTGTATCCCATCTTTTTAAGAAGGCGCAAAGGGATGCTGCCCCCCTTCCACTCTTCCGGGTCCATCTTCCCCCAGTAATAGGGGAACTTCGAATGGAAGAGGGAAAACCAGGAGATGTGGGTCGCATTGGCGTTGGAGAGGGCGAGGTCGAAGGAGACATTTTCCTGCTTGAAGGCGTGCAGGCGGGGGGAGTTTTCTTCCGTGATGAAATCTTCCCGCAGCGACTCGACGATGAACAGGTAGATGTCGGGCTTGTGGCTCAATGCAAAGACCCGCGAGTCGAGTTTGTGCATGAGCTCCTCTTCCCCCTCGAAATCCTTCAAACCCCTTTTCAAGGATAAAAAATCGGTCCGGGGAGGGAAGAACGTGCTTTTCCAGGGGAGGGTCTTTTCAAAACGGTCGAAATAGAGGGTGGAAATCCTCGTTTTGATCCCCCAGTCCCAGCTCAGCAGAAAGAAACAGACGCAGCAGGCCATCGCCGAAATGAGAGGCAGCGAAACGACAAGAGGGCGCCTGCGGGCAAGCCGCCAGGTGCCGCGGTAGACAAAAATCCCCGACATGAGGAGGGCGAGTCCCGCCAGCCCCGCCATCGCCCAGACAAAGATCGATACGTTGCTGGCCAAAAGAAGCTCGATGAAGTTCTCATAGCTCTCCTGGGAGATAAAGTGGAGCGCGTACCAGAAGGACATATCCATCAGGCGGACGAGGGGGAAATCGATGATATGCGCCAGGAAGAGGAAAAAGACGACCACAGCGTAAAAATTGATCATCCGGGGAAGATAGAGCGCGATGACGCCAGCAAACAGGACCAGGATGAGTGTCTCCAGAACGCACTGCGCCAAGGCGTAGGCGGCAAAAAACCAGGTGGAGAGAGTGAATGTCGGTTCGATCAAAAAGACGTGAAAGACATGGATGAGCGCAATGATGAAGAAGTAAAGACCAAAAAAGAGGTAGTTGATAGAAGCTTTTGGAAACTCTAACCCCTCCTCTGTCGCTGTCCATAGCCCCCCGACTCCTCATTTAAAAATTGTTTTATGGGGCAACAGGGAAATCTTATCAACAGGAAAGAAGAGGGGGAAAAGGGATCTCCTAAAGTAACGACCTGACGAGGCCCTCCCAATCTTTTTTGTCGAGGTAGGGGTAGACGTTCTCAGGGTTCGCTCCTACCTGCTGGGCAAATCCCGGAACGTGCTGATAGAGGTTCCCTTTCCCATATTCTTCCTTCATCCTTTTGCCAAAGCCATCGACAAAAGCGTCCCATTTGAAGGAACTTTTCTTGATCGTTCTCAGGTCATCCTTTAAATCGGGATCTGCAAGGATGAACCCCACAAAGCGCAAAGGGTGGACATGATGGACCTTTTTGCCCTTCTTTTCCAGCGTGCGTTTTTCCAGGGCGAGCTGGAAAATGTTCTTGTCCGCCATCGTCGAAACGATCACCTTGATGAACCGCTTTTCCCTATCGTTCAACGGGAGCGTATAAAATGGCTCAGTCGGCCCCGCATTTGCAAAAATAAATGGGGAAGAGGAACTATCAGCCAGCCGGAAGCCCCCCTCACCTTCATTTGAAACTCTTTTGGACGGTAGAGAAGAGGCGGTAGCATCGCGTGTCTCAAGGTTCCATGTCTCCTCATCGGAGAGCTCCCCGTCCCGATAAAACGACGCCAAAGAAGCGACCCGATCGATCAGCTCCTCGATCTCACCCCGCGTCAACAGATTACTGCGGGTCGACTTGGGATAGACCACCTGGATCTGCCTGTTCCCATCCAGGAAAAAATCCTCGAGATGGGGAACGAGGTCCTTCGAGGCGATCCCTTGGACAAGCTCCTCCGACGCATCGAGAAAATACCGAAAGTCCGGGCAGCTTCCTCCGAGTAAAAACTGGTCGGCGTAGTAAGAGGCCAGGAAGGCTGCGTCGGGCTCTACCGACCGGGAAGCGAGGAACTGGATCCGGCTGAGCATTCTCTGCTTGGTGAAGTGGAACTCATCTTCATAAAATCCCCCGTTTCGCATCGATTCGACCTGCCAGATAAGGAAGGAGAGGATATTTTCCGCATTTTCGGCCGGGGCAAAGGCGAAGCCGTTCACCGGATAGAAAAACCTGGGATGGGGGTGGACCCAGACCTCTTTGAGCCCGCGGGCGCACTGCTCCATCCGCTGCTGAAACAGCTCCTGGAGAAAAATGTTTTTCCACACCTCGCCCAGATCCCGGTAGGTTGCGATGGGACGGCGCGCGTGCCGGAAGGAGATCAGCAGGGCGACTTTGGAGATCTCCTCATCCTGCCCAACCTGGATATTCTCATAGGAGGAGAATTCGTCCCCCTGCGCAAGAGCGATATCCCCAAAATGCTTCTGGATAAGCCCCTGCATCGCCTCGCGAGAAAAATCCCCTACGGCAATCACCGCCATTTCCCGGGGACTGCCCCCGGAAATGAGAGGAAGATCGGAAGAAGCGTAGCGCCGCTCGCCAGGCAGCTTCTCTTCCACAGCTCCCGCCAGTTTTTCTCTGCAATACAGAAAAAAAACCTCGACCTCATCCAGCTTCCCATCAAAGGCGTACTGAACCGTCTCGCCGGGAGCCCTTTTCAGAACAACCCGAAAAGACCCGCACTCCGAAGGCGTGGCACTTTCCTGCATGTAGGTCTGGATGCCGTTGCCAAGATGCAAAACCTGGACGCCCGGTTCCTCTGGGAATTGCTTCATCCATCTGCACCGGCTCCGCCCCGGCAGAATAGGGGAGGGCGCACAGGCCCAGGATAAACAGAAAAGGAATCATCCCATCCTCCGTGTTGGTCAGGGGTTAAAAACAGCAGTTCTATACCCAAACAACCTCGAAATTTGGTTTTTGAGCGCGTCAAAGCCCCGCGGTTGAGCTCCCGCAAGTGGGTCCTATGTTATTAATATGGACCCACTTGCGGGAGCTCAACCGCGGGAGCTTTCACGCAGCTCAAAAACCAAATTTCGAGATTGTTTGGGTATATATAGTAAAATACTTTTATTCCAATCAACCTCTTTCTTTTTAGCAAAGTGGGCGACGACAAACCAAATACCTGAAAACAAGCAACTTGAAGAAAAATTTGGACGCCAAGCGCATAACTTAAAAAAAACAGACTGGGTTTAAAAAAATTTATTTATGCTAGGATAGGGAAAACAGAGTGAACCCCTAAGGTGAAGATGCGCCACAGGATCTTTCTTTTTGGAGAAGCGGAAAAAGGGGATTTTTGCACACCGTTTTTTTGCAAAAACCTCCCCCAGCTCTGCGAGACTTTCGGCAATCCCCCCGAAGAGAGCCTCGGCCTCATCTACGCCGTACAGGCCCTCCTCTTCGAACGGGAGCTGATCTACTACCGCGTGAGGGAAGAGGGTTTCAGCGTCGGGGACTACATGCGGGGACTCCACCTGCTTGAAAACAAAGAAGCCTTCGACACCCTCACCGCCATCTGTATGCCGGGTGTCGGCGATGCGGAGATCATCGAGGCGACAACTCCCATCTGCTCCCAGCGCCGCACCCTGCTCATCACAACGGAAAAAGACCTCTACGACTTCCTCACCCACACAGGAAAAAAATCCTAAAAACGGCAGTTTTTAGGATAATCAGGTAAAGTAGCTGACAAGCCCTTCGGCGGTCGGCTTCATCCCCTTGGCACCCGTCTTCCAGTTGGCAGGGCAAACTTCCCCATGCTTCTCAAAGAAGATCAGCGCGTCGAGCATCCGGATCGCTTCATCGACGGAGCGCCCCAGCGGCAGGTCGTTGACGAGCTGGTGGCGGATGATCCCTGCTCGTCGATCAGGAAAAGACCCCGGTAGGCGATCCCGTCATCTTCCTTGAGGACATGGTAGTTGAGAGCGATGTGCTTGTGGATATCGGACACGAGAGGGTATTCGACCCCTTCGATCCCCCCTTTGCCTTCGGCGTGTTCAGCCAGGCCAGTGGGAAAACCAGCTGTCGATCGAACAGCCGACGACTATCGCATTGCGTTTTTCAAATTCGTGAAGCTTCTCCTGAAAGGCGTGCAGCTCCGTCGGGCAGACAAAGGTGAAATCGAGCGGATAGAAGAAAAAGAGAACATATTTCCCAAATGATCGCGCAGCGAAAATTCGTCGACGATCTTTCCTTTCACAACGGCTTTGGCCTTAAAATGCGGGGCGGTCTTTCCCACGAGAACAGCTGTTCATAAAATCTCCCTGTTAAAAATTTTGCCTGGGCATTGGCGATCCACTTTTCCGCGCCGATCGTGGTCGGCCCCCCATGCCCAGGGTACACTTTTGTATCGGGTGGAAGGGCGCCAATTTTTTCAGCGAATCCCACATCAGGTGGGGGCGGCCGGTCGGAAAACTTAAATTTCCGATCGTCCCCCGAAAGAGGGTATCCCCCGAAAAAAGCACCTTTTCGTCGGGAAAGTAAAAACAGACCCCGCCTGGCGTATGGCCCGGCGTATGGATCACCTCGATCCGCAGGTTCCCCACAGTCAAAATCTGCCCATCCGTCAGATACCCATCGGGCTTGACCCCCTGCACAGGAAAAAAGAGGGAAGCTTGTCCGACCCGGGCTTCTGAAATTGCCCGCATCTTCCCTATGGACATAGACGGGGACATTTAATTTTTCCTTGAAAGAGCCGCCTCGCGCGATATGGTCCCAGTGGGAATGGGTCAGCAGAATCATGTCGATGGTGAGGGAGAGTTCTTGCGCAGCGCTTCAGGATCTTCAGACTTTCAAAGGGGACATCGATGACGGCTGCCTGCTTTGTCTCGCGGGCAGGCGATAAGGTAGGCATTTGTCTCTGCAGGGCCTGAAGGAAAGACTTCTAAGATCATCTGCCTACCAAAAAAGGAATTGCACCGGAGAGGATTCGAACCTCTGACCTCACGGTTCGTAGCCGTGTGCTCTATCCAGCTGAGCTACCAGTGCATAGGCGGGCTATCATCCCTGATTCCCCTATTTTCGGCAAGAACTTTGGAACAGATAGTGGAACCGGAAAAATTTTTCTACCACCCGCTTCGCTGGAGAGCACGGAGGGGAGAGACAATATGACTCATTTTATGACTCACAAGCCAAAAAATGAGTCATATGAGTCATATTCCCCATCCATTTCGACTCTTATGACTCATTCCACGGGTCCATTCTGACAGCATTTGTGCTATCAAATTTTTACTTTTTGAAAGCATAAGAAGCATCAAATCTATTGATTTTGATAGCACTCATGCTATAATGAAGAAAAGAGGCAAAATGAAAAAAAGACGCTCCAGTTCGGAACGGATTCTCATTGAGGAGGTTACGCAGGCTGCTCAAAAGCTCAAAACTGCGTCAAGGGGCCTCCCCATCGGATCCATGATCAAATTGATTCGCCTCCAACTGGGGATGTCTCAAAGGGTACTGGCAAAACGCGCTGGAGTTCCGCAATCTACAGTTGCCAGGATTGAGTCAGATAAAAGTGAGGCAAATCTCTCAACCTTACACAAAATCCTTAGGGCCATTTCGTGCGACCTCCTGATCGTCCCCCTTTTGGGGAAATCTATTGATACGATTCGACGCGCCCAGGCCAGAAAAATTGCCGAAAAGCATATCGAGTATCTGAAGGGAACCATGAACCTTGAAGATCAACAGCCCGATCCACGATTCATTAACGAACTGCTCAAGCAGGAAGAGGAACAACTTTTACAGGGTCCCGACACAAAATTGTGGGAAGAATAATTTATGATTAGACATTTCGAATGCCCTGAAGGAGCCACTCCAATAGATGATTGCAGTGGTCTCATCCCCATCTGGGTGCACCATCTAAACGACTTGAACCGGATAGAAGCTGAAAACATCCTGAAGGCCCAACAGAAATACCTTCGAGGCGCAGTAAAAGATCCAAAACAGTGGTTTCAGGTCAAAAAGCTAACGGCCATCCATAAAGCCATGTTTGGAGAGGTATGGGAATGGGCGGGACTATATAGAAAATCCATTACTTCTGTTGGAATTAAGCCCAGCTTAGTTCCTTCTCAACTCGCTGAACTTTGTTTTGAGGTTATTTCCTGGCTGGAAAACCCCGTGGAACTTACATTTATTGAAATGGCAGCCAGAATCCATCACCGCCTCGTTTTTATTCATCCTTTTGAAAATGGCAACGGCCGTTTTTCGCGCCTGATCGCAGACCGTTTTCTTCTTGCATTCCGATGCATTCATCCGAAATGGCCAAACGATTTAAATCAGGAAGGAGTGACACGCAAGGATTATATTAAGACACTGAAAAATGCGGATTCCGGTGATTATGGCCCCCTGGTTGATTTTATGAGAAAATTTGGCGCAACCGATCCAAAAATCGAAGACATACTTGGGAACAGGTTTTATCTCCCCTACTTAGGGAAAAATCAAGGACCCTCCCTGATCAGAGCATTGCTGAAAAGCGAACAAAATCGAAATACTGCTTCATGGGACAGTCATAGATCTGTAGAATTGGCTGCCAAATTGGGAATGGACGAGATCGTAAAAATTTTAGAAGATGCCATGTTTCAGAATGCTTCTTTAAAGCAGTAAAAATAAACCTCCGCTTGAGAAAATACTATGAACATCATCATTTTGGGGAGCCGGGGAGATCGGCACCTACCTCGCGCAGACCCTCTCCAAAGAAGAACACAATGTGATCGTGATCGACCGCGACCCCAAGCCGCTGGAAAAAATCGCTCGCAGCGCCGATGTGGCCACACGGTTGGGCTCAGGGACCGACTGGCAGCTGCTCGAAGAGCTCCTCGAGCAATCGCCCGACCTCTTCATCGGCTTAAGCAGCGATGACGAGACCAACCTCGTCGCCTGCTCGATCGCCAAAAACCTGGGGTACCCCAAAACGGTCGGAAGAGTCCACCACGCCTCCTTTCTGCACCGCTCCCGCCTCGACTTCGCCAGGCTTTTCTTCGTCGACCATTTCATCGGCACCGAGATGATCCTGGCCCACGACATCTTCAAGTGCATCATCAACCCCGGCAACGTCGCTGTTGAGAATTTCGCCCACGGCGCCGTCCAGATGCGCTCCGTGATCATCCCCGAGGGAAGCCCCCTTGGCAGAGAGCCCCTCTCCTCCCTCAAACTCCCCGACAACCTCCTCGTCGGGCTCATCCGCAGAAAGAGCGGCCTCGGGGAAGAGATGAGCAAAGAGAGGATCATCTTCCCCAGAGGGCAGGACTTTTTGCTTCCCGGCGACGAAGCGACCCTGATCGGAGAGACCCAGGTGATGACCCGGCTCGGCCCACTCGTCGGCCCCGCCACCAAACAGGTCCGCTCCGTCGTCCTTGTCGGAGGCACGCCCGTTGCCATGCAGGTCTGCCGCATTCTGGAAGAAGAGGGGATCCAGGTGCGCCTCATCGAACCCGATGAGGAGCGATGCCGCTATCTCGCCGACCACCTGCCCAACATCACCATCCTCAACCTCGACCCCACCGATATCAACCTCCTCATCGCCGAAAAGATCCACCTCTGCGACGCCTTCGTCGCCTGCACCGCGTCCAATGAGAAGAACATCCTCGCCGCCGCCCTCGCTAAACAGGCGGGCTGCACGGAAGTGATCGCCCAGGTTTCCGACGAGAGCTACTCCCCGCTCCTCCGCCGCTTAGGGATCTTCTTCACCATCTCCGAGAAGGTCAGCGTCGCCAACCGGATCCACGCCATCATCCAGGAAGAGTCGGTCATCTCCGTCGCCTCCCTCTACCACAATCAGGCCAAGATCATGGAGGTCAAGGTCTCCTCCGACTCGGAGATCGTCGGCATCCCGATCGCCGACTTAAGCCAGTACCTGCCCGAAGATTTTCTGATCGCCCTCATTGAAAACCGGGGACGGATCATCATCGCCAAAGGCAATAATATTTTAGCGCCCGGCGACACCGTCATCGTCATCTGCGATCCAAAACATGTTGCACAGCTCCAGCACATCTTTTAGAATGCGCCCATGCTATTTAGAGAAATCAGCCACTTTCTCGGCCGCTACCTGATCTACTTCTCCCTCATTCTCTGCATCCCCCTTGCCATCGCCGCCCTCTACGAATTTATCCTGCCCCAGGCGTTGCATCCCCAGCCCCACAGCACCCTCGCCTTCGCCCTCACCATCGGCGCCTCCCTCCTCCTCTCCTCCGCGCTCCTCTACTTTGGCAAGCACGCAACAGGCAACTTCCACCGCAGAGAGAGCATCCTCATCGTCGCCCTCATCTGGCTCCTCACCCCCGCCGTCTCCGCGCTGCCCTTCTACTTCTCCCACACCCTCGAAAAACCGATCGACGCCTACTTCGAGGCGATGTCGGGCCTCACCACGACCGGCGCCACCATCTTCCACGCAAAAGCCTACGACCCGGGCACCGGCCAGGAGATCCCCCTCCACGTTCCCAGCCGCACCGACCCCGACACCACCTACACCTTCTACGGCACCATCGCTCCCCTGGCAGGGGCGGTGCCTTTCACAGGCGTCGAAGCCGTCGGCAAAGGCCTCCTCTTCTGGCGCAGCTTCATGCAATGGATCGGCGGCATGGGGATCGTCGTCCTCTTCATCACCATCCTTCCCGCCCTCTCGATGGGAGGAAGGTTCCTCTTCGAAGCGGAGGTCTCCGGCCCCTCCAAAGAAGGGATGACCCCCCGCATCAAAGAGACCGCCGGCCTCCTCTGGCGCATCTACCTCGGCCTCACCGTCCTGCAGATCGCCCTGCTCCTCCTCACCAACCCCTCCCTCCCCCTCTTCGACGCCCTCAACATCTCCCTCTCCACCCTCTCCACCGGAGGCTTCTCCATACGCAACGAAGGGATCGCCGCCTACCACTCGGGCAGCGTCGAAGGGATCGTCCTCCTCTTCATGGTCCTCGGCAGCATCAACTTCACCCTCTACTTCCACTGCATCCGGGGGAAAATCTACCGGATCTACGAACCCGAGTTCTTCACCTTCCTCGCCACCCTTCTCTTCGGCTCCCTCCTCATGACCTTCCTCCTCTACGGTACTCCAAAAATCCTCATCACCGCCAAAGAAGGGATCTTCTCCTTTGCTGAAGCCCTCCGCTACGGGACCTTCCAGGCCGTCTCCGCCCAGACCTCCACCGGCTTTGCGATCGCCAACTACGACCTCTGGCCCGCCGCCTCCCAGGTCCTCCTCCTCAGCCTCATGTTCTTCGGCGGCATGTCCGGCTCCACCGCCGGCGGGATCAAGATCATCCGCCACCTCATCCTCTTCCGCGTCATCAAACACAAAGTCGAATCGATCTTCCGCCCCGATGCCGTCCGCTGCCTCAAGATCGGCCAGCGCGAGATCACCGACAAGACCGCCATCACCGTCTTCATCTTCTTCGCCATCCTCATCGCCTTCGCTGCCATCGGCACCTTCCTCCTCGTTACCGACGGCGTCGACCCCCAGACCGCCATGGGCCTCGTCTCTTCCATGATTAACAACGGCGGCCTCTCCTTCAACGGAGCCGGCCCCACCGAGTCGTGCGCCTTCCTCTCCCCCTTCTCCAAAATCCTCTCCATCCTCTGGATGGCGCTCGGCCGCCTCGAGTTCTTCATCCTCCTTGTCCTCCTCGTCCCCGCATTCTGGAAGGGCAAATAGACCTCTTGCATAACCTCATTAATCTGCTAAAATCGCCCTTTTCACGGCCTTTTGATCCTCTGCTGCCTCGCCTACTTTTCAAGTATGTCTCGCAGCAGAGGATCAAAAGGCCGTGAAAATCATCGATTTTTTCAGATAAAGCAGGTTATGCAAGAGGTCTAATGAAATATCACTACATCTTCCTCGTAAACAAAGACTCCACAGCAGAAAAAGCAATCTTGGAACTCTACTCCTTCCTCTCTGACATCTACGAGATGGACGACCCGCAGACAAACACCATTCAAATTGCCGGCTACTCCGACCTCCCCCATCCCCCACCTCTGACCCACGCCACCCTCGAAGCCTTCTCCCCCGTCGATGACATCGACTGGGAGAAACAGTGGGAATCCTACGCCCCTGCCTTCCACGAAGGGGTCGCCCACATCGACCTCCACCCCTTCGGCGGCCCCACCCTCCTCCTCAAACCCGGCGCCGGCTTCGGCGACCTCTCCCATCCCACCACCCGCCTCGTCCTCTCCCTCATGGCCCCCCGCGTCAAAAACCAGACCCTCATCGACATCGGCTCCGGCAGCGGCATCCTCTCCCTCGCCGGACTCCTCCTCGGCGCCTCCCAATCCTACGGCATCGACATCGACGAGCGGGCCGTCGTCCACTCCCTCGCCAACGCTACCCTCAACCACCTCGAGGAAAATGCCCACTTCTCCACCCACCTCACTTCCTCCCAGCTTCCTCCGGGCTCCCTGCTCATCCTCATGAACATGATCACCTCCGAGCAGATCCAGGCATGGGGCTCCCTCCCCTTACTCCACGGCCGCAAGGCGACCGTGATCACCTCAGGCGTCCTCGCCTCCCAGCGCGAGGCTTATATGGAGGAGGCGGGCAGCCGAGGGTGGGTGCAGGTTGAAGAGAGGGAGGAAGAGGGGTGGATGGGGTTCGTTTTTACCCAGAAAAAGGGGTAGGAAACACGGACGCCAACCACATCAAGACTTTCTTTTTTTTCGGCCTTTCCTAGCGATTTAAAGTTTCATTCTCAGTCACAAATCCTTTAGTTGACACTGGACTTATCCTGTTTACTTTTAGTTGTTTGGTTAATTGGCATCACCACGTGGGCTGCCATGCAAAAATGCAATTGCTTAGACGCAAAGCATTAAGCCTGTTCCACATGGCCGTAAAATTACAACTTAACCTGCTAAATGGCAAATGCTTAAAGTTTAAAATCCAAACCATAAAGTTCGTAAACTAAAATTATGTCTAATATATTGAACTGGAATTACTTATGTGGCACAATTAACAATAAGCCTACAAATAAGCTTAATAATAGTTAAATAAAACAAGGTAATAATTATGACTATCATCAATGCACAAACAATTCAGATCCTCTCTGGATCAAATTTTGCCCAAGCTCTTGCTGAGGGCAAAGTCATCACAGCAAAGTTGGAAATCAAAACAGGTTTATCTAAGACGGTATACTGCCTGTTTCGCCAAAGTGAATTGGACAGCGTAAAGATTTTCGAAAACATTCAGACTGCATTTGAACGAAATTTCAAGACAGAACCGAATACCGATAAGGGACAATTGATAAGAAACCTGATTGCAATGAAAGATAAATTCTCCCACAACGCGGAAAAGGCTCCAGCAATTCAAGCTGCCTATAAGGCTATCATCAAAGCATTAGATGAGAAATTTCCAGCACCAAAGAGTATTCCAGCCCCAGCATCCAGCAAAACTAGATCCTCAAGCCCTACACACCTTCCTGCGCCAACACAAACTCAAATTCTGGTACCTGCTACCTTCCCTCGCGCTTCAGCAAATCCAACTCATGTTGCCCCTTCTCGACAAGGCAATGTAGCAGTTGACTCATCACCCACTAAACCAGTCTCAAACCCCATGCCGGAAGCTAGCGGTTCTCAACCCCATGTCCGATCTTCAAAGAAGAAAAAGGGCAATCCCAAACTGGCAAATCTATTCGGACCATTGCCAAGAGGCGGCCTGGACCCAGCAGCCCTAAAAGAAACTAGACGGCAACCAGCAGAACACGGAGATGGCCGAACAGTTTTTGTTAGACCTGAAGCCACAAAATAAGGAAAAGGTTTTTTCATTCAGAACGCCCTCTCAGGGAACCCCTGAGAGGGCGTTCGCTTTTGCCGGCCTTCCTGGAGGGCACAGGTTACATCATATCCATGCCCTTGACCCCCTCCATTCCACCGATGCCGTTCGTGAGCATGGCAGCCCTGGAATTAGGCTCGGGCCTAAAGTAAATCTACCACCTCAGACACCAGGAGAGCATTTATTACAAAAAAAGTAAGATGCTAATTTACAATAGGTTATGGAACTTCCATTTGTCCATATGATCTGAAGCGAACCACTAATGCACCCACATCTCATTGACTACCAACAACTAAAGACGCAGACTCGCACGAGCTACGGTAAATTCATGAGGTTGAGGCGCAACCCATATTTTCAATCAACGGAGGCAATAGAACTATAACACTGCAACCTTTAACAACTTACGTGACTTAAAAAAACATAAAAATAATAATTACAATAATGTTAAATAAATGGTAAAATATAAGTAAGAAGAAATAAATTACATAATAATATCCGAATAAAAGAGGTCTTTATGAGCATACTTGTAGCAGGCAGAATATCTACAGATCCATTCTGGGATGTCGTCCTAGACAAAGCAGGGCTCAAAGAAATGTTATTTAAGAGCGGAACAAACATGCGAGTTAGGGAAATATTCAAACGTTGCGATCGAGAACTTGAACAATTCAAATTAGATGTTAATTCAGGCAAACGCACCACACGCAAATTAGCCGGAACATTATCTGGTAACCTAATGGCCATTGATTTACTTATAGAGATAGAAAAAGGACGTAAACCTAGCAAAACTTGCGGAATTCTCAAAGAGGGAATCAAATGGCTCTTTCCTATCCTTAATACGGCATTTGTCAAAAAAATACTGAAAAAAATATTCAAACCGACCCTCACTATAGGAGAAGAAACTAAAGAGAAGTATGAAAACTATCTTACCGATCTTGAAAAAAACAGGAGTAAACTTCCTAACGGTGAAAAGGGCAACAGTGCCGATATTAAATTACCCACACTCAAAGATAAATGGAAATTAGAACCTGATGATATGGGAATTTTCTTATTCAACGATTGGGAAAAAGAACTAGTAGATAAAGATACATTAAACGAACCAGAAACTAGAGCTGTAAAGATCATTGATAATCGAATTTGGGAGCTGAAGAAAGCACTTCCTTCCACCTTTCAGAGTATTTTGGATAGCCAGAAAGGGCATTATGAAAAGCAACTTAATGCATTCCAAGTACAATCCAAGGAACTTAATGAGAAAATGGAAAGGTTAAGAACATTGGCAGATAAACATCTTGATGTGCAGACTTCAGCCAAGAATGCAAGAGCGTATTTAGTAGAAGAGATTGGATGCCAACTCCCGGTAAAAGCACGAGTTAAAATTCCACAAGAAATTAATGAAGAACTTAGAGCAAACAATGATGCAATCGCTGCAGACTTGGATGGTTCTATCTTTGATTCGATCGCGGCACCTCTTCAAACAGCTTCAATGGTACAACGGGAAAATGAGAATGCTGAGAGGCTCATGATGGCTGAGCAAATGCAACAAGAACTGGAGCGCACGCGAGCGCAATTTAATACATCTAATTATGAGAAGGCTTTTCATAATGCATTGCCTGCCCTTGCGGAAAAATTTAAAAATGACGTCGTTGAATGCTTTGGAATTGTGAATCTATTGTCTACCAATTCTGAATATATAAAGGAGTACAGAATCGATCCAATTTATAAGCCAGCCGACTTTTTAAAAAAAGTTAATTCTAAAATGGAAAAAATGAAATCAAACAACCTTGAACAACTAAGTTTGATTCAGGAAAATTTCACAGATCTGAATACTGTTATTATGTTACTTTTCTCGGATGAGGTTAAGAAAGGGAACGCCCCTGCCCGGATAGTTGAAATGGTTAAAAAAGGTCATCTCCATATTGACTACGTCCGGATACAAATGATCGCTAGAGTTATTGCCCATAAAGCAAGAACTTTGAATGACTCTGATTGCAATCCCGTTGAGCCACAGCTTGAACGATTACTTAAAAATCCTCCTGATAGAGCCGTTGATGATGAAATCCAGAAAATTAAAAAAGAGCAAGGGTTATTAGTAGGTGATATGAACACCGTTGATCTCCTCGCAGGAGGGGTCGTGGTATATGCTCAAGATCCATATTCCCCGATCGGTCAATAAGCTATGATACAAGATCAGCTTTACGCCTAATCCTCCCTTGAGAACCTGAAGTTCTCAACCGCGCACAAAACAAGAACGCCCTCTCAGGGAACCCTGAGAGGGCGTTCGCATTTAGGGGCTCGTAGCTTAACCGGGCTCTTCTTACATCATATCCATGCCCATGCCACCCATTCCTCCCATACCGCCCATGCCTCCCATTCCACCCATGCCGTCCATCGGCATTGCGGCTTTGGATTTTGGCTCGGGCTTGTCGGTGATCATGGCGGCGATGGTGATGAGAAGGCCGGAGACGGAAGCGGCGTTGAGGAGCGCGCTCTGGTCACGAGGACGGGGTCGATGACGCCTTCTTTGAGCAGGTCGCCGAAGGTGTCGGTGAGTCCGTTGTAGCCCCAGCCGCCTTCTTTCTCGAAGATCTTCTCGGCGATCATATTGCCCTGTTTACCGCAGTTGTTGGCAATCGCGGTGGCGGGGGCATAAGCGGCTTCGCGGATGATGTCGACGCCGATCTGCTCATCCCCTTCGAGGCTTGAGCTTGTCGAGGCATTTAACGGCGCGCAGCAGCGCGACGCCGCCGCCGGGGACGATCCCTTCTGCGACTGCGGCTCTTGTGGCGTGCAGGGCATCTTCGACGCGCGCTTTCTTCTCTTTGAGCTCGGCTTCTGTAGCTGCGCCCACATTGATGACGGCGACGCCGCCTGCCAGTTTGGCGAGGCGCTCTTCGAGCTTTTCGCGATCGTAGTCGGAGGTGCAATTGGCGATCTCGGCGCGGAGATGAGCAGATGCGCTCTTGGATCTTTTTGGGTCGCCGGCGCCATCGACGATGGTGGTCTCTTCTTTGGAGATCTTGATCTTTTTGGCGCTGCCGAGAACTTCGAGGCCGACATCTTCGAGGGCAGAGGCCCACTTCTTCAGTGACGACGATACCGCCGGTGAGGACAGCGATGTCTTCGAGCATGGCTTTGCGGCGGTCGCCAAAGGCGGGGGCTTTGACGGCGCACAGGGGCAGGCCGGCTTTGAGCTTATTGACGACGAGGGTCGCAAGAGCTTCTCCATCGACATCATCGGCAATGATGAGCAGGGGGCGCTGCGTTTTTTCCATCACTTTTTCAAGGATGGGAACGAGGTCGCGCGCATTGGAGAGTTTTTTGTCGGTGATGAGGATGAGGGCGTTCTCATACTCAACAGTCATCTTCTCTGCATTGGTGATAAAGTAGGGAGAGAGATAGCCTTTGTCGAACTGCATCCCTTCGACGACATCGAGAGTCGTGTCGATCCCTTTCGCTTCTGCAATCGTGATGGTCCCGTCTTTGCCGACTTTTTCCATCGCTTCGGCGATGATAGCGCCGATCTCTGGGTCGTTATTGGCGGAGATGGTGGCGATCTGCTTGATTTCTTCCGGGTTGCTGATGTTGGTGGCAAGCTTGTCGAGGGCCTCGTTCATTTTTTCGACCGCTTTGTCGATGCCGCGCTTGATGCTCATCGGATTGGCGCCGGCGATCACATTCTTCACGCCAGGCTGTAGATCGCTTCGGCAAGCACGATCGCTGTGGTCGTCCCATCTCCTGCGACATCGGAGGTTTTGGAGGAGGCTTCTTTGACGAGCTGGGCGCCCATGTTCTCGAATTTGTCTTTGAGGGCGATCTCTTTGGCGACAGTGACGCCGTCTTTTGTGGAAAGGGGGGCGCCAAATCCTTTGTTGATCACGACGTTGCGTCCCTTTGGGCCCAGCGTGACGATGACGGCCTTCGCGAGGGTTTTGACGCCCTTGAGGATCGACTTGAGGGCTTCTTCATTGAATTGCAGCATTTTTGCCATAGTCTTTTATCTCCTGAATTAATTGTTTTTAAACGAGAACGCCGAAAATATCGTCTTCCGACATGATCGAGAAATCTCGCTTGATCGTCTTCCGGTCTTGACTTCGGTGCCGGCATAGGAGGAAAAAAGGACGGTGTCGCCCACATGCAGCTCAAGGGCTTTGATGTTCCCTTTTTCATCGATTTTGCCAGGGCCTACGGCGACGACTTCTCCCTGGCGGGGTTTTTCTTGAGCGGTTTCAGGCAGAAGGATGCCCCCTTTGCTCAGTTTGCTCTCAGAGCGTTTAACGAGGACGCGGTTGCCCAAGGGCTTAATGTGTTGCTTTGCTGACATGGTAAAATCTCCTTTTAACCAACTACAATAGAAGAAGAGAGCGTATGTTGAAAACCGATTTTTGTCAAGGGGAGGAGGAATTTTTTTAGCAAAGATACGGCAGGAGTGCTAACAGGGAGGCTGTTTTTGTTCCTATCCAGCGAATCCCCTGCCATCGACAATCTATTGAAAAACAATTTACAACCCAGAGGGGCAGAGAGGGATCCGATTCTTCCGCTGCGGCGCATGCCGCCTCTGTGTCCTCTCTCCCCTCTGCAGTCGTAAATTCTTTTTTTTTTCAGAGAGCGGTCAATATTCCTCTTCCAATTTTTAGGTTGTTGAGTATACCTTGGTAAGGTATATGTTGTTTTGACGGACAATTACAATGGTTATACGTTCGTTTTCTGATGACGATGCCTCAGTTTTTTTTAAAACCGGCAAGGCACCGCAACGGAAAGGGTGGGCAAACGCGCGAACTGTAGCACGAAGAAAGCTGGACATGCTCCATTATGCAGCCGAACTGGATGACCTGCGATGCCCTCCGGGAAATCGCCTGGAAGCCCTCAGCGGAAATCTGAAAGGCTTCTACAGCATTCGGATCAACGACCAATGGCGGATTATTTTCAAATGGGATATGCAGCCCTATGATGTGCGGATAGTACGATTATCATTGAGGAATAGTGTTTAAGGAGAAGAAAACCCACCTCCCCCGGAGAGATTTTGAGGAGGAATTTCTAAAGCCTCTCGAATTAACCCAAAAAGACCTTTCGGAGCATCTTGGGTGTGACTACAAAGTTATCGATCGCATTGTCAATGAAAGGGCCAGTGTAAGCCCTGAAATTGCTATCAAGCTTGCAGCTGCCTTCAAAACCACGCCTGATTTCTGGCTAAATGCCCAGATGGCTGTAGACCTGTGGAATTTAAGATCCAGGAAAACAAACATTCGACCACTCATTCGCTCCCGACGTAAAATCAGGTGACGCTGACCTAACAAATCCCTGACATCAGGAATTTGTGCCATATGCATCTCTTCCCTAATAAAGCAGATATTTTATGCGCTCTTTCAGGAACTGCTCCCGCTCCTCTTTTTGGAAGAGGATGAGCTTCCAGGCGACGTATTGCTCCTCCGCAGCGAGGGCGAGCATCTCATCGTTGCCGCTGGCCTTGCAGAATAACTCTTTTTTTGAGGGTTCGAGAGCGTTGACCGGGCAAGGACCTGCTTGGGGTAGAGGTTTTTGAGGATGCCGAGGATCATGTACTGGGTGGCTGACGGGGCGGTAGGTCTTGGGGTCGGTCACGACGATCATCACCCCCTGACAGTCCTTTCCTTTATGGACGCCGTAGAAGGGGCGGTAGTGGAAGGGCATGAAGTTGACGCCGGGGAGCTTCTGTTCGTTGAGCTTGTCGGCGAAGGCGCGGGCCTTGATCCAGGGGGCGCCGACACTTTGAAGGGGAGGGTATAGCCGATGCCGATATTGACAAGGGACAGCTCTCCGAGCAGGCCGGTCGAGGCGTAAAAGTGGGGGGTGTCCGCTTCGGGAATGTAGGGGCTGGTGGGAACCCAGGTCAGCCCCGTGTCGGCAATAGCTCATGGCGCGTTCCACCCTTTCATGCTGATCACTTTGAGTTTGCAGCCGATCTCGTATTTGTCGTTGAAAAAACCGGCGAGCTCTCCGATGGTCATGCCATGGCAATAGGGGACGTTGGCGTAGCCGATGAAGGAGCGCCATTTCTCTTGGAGCATGGGCCCGTCGACGATCGAGGCCGTTGATCGGGTTGGGGCGGTCGAGAACGATGACGGGGATATTGAGTTTGGCGGCCTCCTCCATCACGTAGAACAGGGTGGTGGTGTAGGTGTAAGACCTGCAGCCGATATCCTGAATGTCGTAGACGAGGACGTCGATCCCCTGGAGCATCTGAGGGGTGGGCCGGCGCGTCTTGCCATGAAGGCTGTAGACGGGGATTCCAGCCGGGGCCTTTTTTGTCGCATGACCTCTTCAAAGGCGTAGGCCAGTCCGGTCAACCCATGCTCGGGCGCAAAGAGGGCGACGAGCTTGACCTCGGGCGTGGGACGAGGAAGAGATCGATGGTCGAGCGCATCGCGCTGTCGACGCCGGTATGGTTGGTGACGAGGCCGACCCGCTTGCCTTTGAGCTCGTCGACAGTGCCCTTCCTTGAAAAACACATCGACGCCGAGTTCGACGTTGGCAGCAGAATGACGGCGAAGGGGAGGAGAACGACAGGGTTGCCAGAAAGAGGAAAAGAAGTCTGAAAAGGCGCATTCGGGTCATCCTTTGTTGATTTCTAACTTAGCTTTATGGGTTTAAATGTAAATAGTCAAAATTAAATAAAAAATTGTCAAAGTCAAATATTTTGTGCTATAATAGGGGATAAGCTGCATTGCCAAGGAGAGGACCATGACCATCAAGAACCGGAATCTGAATTTCATGAAAAGAGCCCACGAGACATCTGCCTCTTCGGCCAGGGAAGACCTCTGACTCTTGAACAGAGGGAAAAGCTGGCGGTCGAGCTTGCGGCAAACATGCTGAATGAGGCGAACCGGACATGACGTTCGAAAAGCAGATCCAGGCGGAGCTCTCGCGCATGATGCGGGACCCGATAGGAAAAGTGTTCACGACGTAGCATGACCGACCAATGCTTCCGCAGCCATCAAAGCGCGCGGGTCGCCAATCAGCTCGTCTATCTTCTCAACCAATTCGGGATCCCGCGCTATCTAGGGATGGACAAAACGGTTTGCACTGGGCGATCTTCCAACTCTTTGGCAAAACGTTCTCCTGGCTTTTCGTTCCGATGGCGACCTTTACCTTGCGCAAAGCGACAGCGCGCGTCATCCTCCCCGGGAGAAGAGGCGCTTTGAAACACCACATGGCCAAGCGGCGCCAGAAGGGGTCCGGCTGAATTTCAACCATCTGGGAGAAGCGATCCTGGGAGAAGAAGAGGCCAAACGGCGCCTGAACGTCTATCTCAAGGACTTGGAACAGGATGACATCGAATACATCTCGGTCAAAATCTCGACGATCTTATAGCCAGATCAATCTGCTGGCATGGGAAAGACGCTTCGAAGTGCTCTCAGAGCGCTTAAGGCAGCTGTACCGAGCGGCGCATGAACCACACTTTTACCCGCGCAGACGGCACCAAAGTGCCCAAATTCGTCAATCTCGACATGGAAGAATACCGCGACCTGCATCTGACAAAAGAACTCTTTAAAAAAGTGCTCGATGAACCGGAATTTCACAATTTTTCCGCAGGGATCGTTCTGCAGGCCTATCTTCCCGATTCCCACGAGATCCAAAAAGAGCTCACCGAATGGGCGATGCAGAGGGTGCAAAAAAGGGGGCGCTCCGATCAAGATCCGCATCGTCAAAGGGGCCAACCTGGCGATGGAGCAATTCGAGGCCAGCACTGCGCGACTGGCCCCAAGCTCCTTACACGAAAAAATCGGATGTCGATGCCAACTACAAACGGATGGTGACCTACGGATGCGATGCCCGAGCATGCCCAAGCTGTGCATTTAGGGATCGCCAGCCACAATCTCTTCGATATCGCCTATGCGCTGCTCTTGCGCGCGGAAAAGGAGTGGAAAACGAGGTCAACTTTGAGATGCTCGAGGGCATGGCCGATCATATCCGCCGCGTCGTGCAAAAACTGCTCACAGACATCTTGCTCTACTGCCCTGTTGCCACAAAAGAGGATTTTCAAAGCGCGATCGCCTATCTGATCCGCCGCCTCGATGAAAATACGGGCCCGGACAACTTTTTGCGGCATACATTTGGGCTGAAACCCGGCACGACAGAATGGGAAGATCAAGTGCTGCCTCTTCTCGAATGCGTGCCGGGAGATGGACAGCGATCTAAACCGAGCCGCGCCGCACGCAGGACAGCAATGAACCGCCGGCACCACCTTCCCTCGAACGCGCCTTTTGAAAATGAGGCGGACACCGATTTTTCCCTGCCGCAAAACCGCGACTGGGCAGAAGCAATCCTGCAAAAATGGAAACAATGCAAGCTCGAACCGATTCCCCTTGTGATCGGCGGAAAAGAGATGTCCAGGAACAAGCAGAAGGGAACGGGATCGATCCCTGCCTATCCTGAGAGAGTCGCTCTATCGCTATGCCATGGCAGACTGGGACCAGATCGATGAAGCGCTAATCGCTGCGCGAAAGAGCACGAGAAAAATGGGCAAGACCAGCTGTCGAAGAACGCGCGCATCTTCTGTCAAAGCCGCAGCAAAAAATGCGCGAAAAGCGCGGGCGATCTGATCGGCGTGATGATGGCCGACGGAGGAAAAACGATTTTCGAGGGGGATCCAGAAGTCTCTGAGGCGATCGATTTTGCCGAATATTACCTGCGCAGCTTGAAGAAGATGGAGCCTGCAAGGATATTGAGTGGAAACCCAAAGGAACCTGCTCGTCACTCCTCCCTGGAACTTTCCCGATCTCGATTCCCGCAGGAGGAATTTTGGCTGCTCTGCGGCTGGCAACTGCGTGCTTTTCAAACCCGCTCCGGAAGCGGTCTTAGCGGCTGGGAGCTTGTCAATACGCTCTGGGAAGCGGGCATTCCCAAAGAGGTGCTGCAATTCATCAATTGCGCCGATGAACCTGTCGGCAGCCAAACTCATCGCAGATCCCCGAGTCAACTGCATCATTTTGACGGGAGCGACATCGACGGCCAGACTTTTCATGAAGCTGAGACCTGGCGTCGATCTCTCTGCGGAAACAGGCGGCAAAAATGCGATGATCGTCACGGCGCTTGCCGATCGGGACCTCGCGATCAAGGATACTCGTCCATTCAGCTTTTGGCCACTCCGGACAAAAATGCAGCGCATGCAGCCTTGCTGATCCTCGAAGCGGAGGTCTACGACGATCCCCACTTCTAAAACAGCTCAAAGACGCGGTGAGAGCTTCAAAGTGGGCGCGTGCTGGGACCTCTCCTCACAAGGTGACTCCCCTCATCCGAGAGCCACGATGCGCTGCTCCGCAGGACTGACGACACTTGGAGCCTGGAGAAGAGTGGCTCGTCGAGCCGAAACAGGACCCCGACAATCCCAACCTCTGGTCGCCCGGCGTCAAATTCGGCGTCAAAGAGGAAAGCTTCATGCACCACACCGAACTCTTTGGTCCCGTGCTGGGCGTCATGCGCGCAAAAAATCTCGAACACGCCATCGCAGCTTGCCAACGGCACTCCCTATGGACTGACCTCGGGCCTGCAGAGCCTCGATGAGAGGGAGAAAAAGATCTGGATGGAAAAGATCGAAGCTGGCAACTGCTACATCAATCGGGGAATCACCGGAGCGATCGTGCGCAGACAGCCCTTCGGCGGGACAAAGGCCAGCAGTTTTGGCCACGGAGCCAAAGCGGGCGGCCCCAATTACCTGATGCAGTTCGCAAGGCCCCACGAGGTCTCCCTCCCCCAGGAAAAGGCCCCCGTGAACGACGAGGTCAACCACCTCACCTCCGTTCCGCAAAAAGATACAACCTCTCCCCGAAGAGCTCGGGATCTGGTACGTCAGCAGCCAAGCTACGCCCACTTTGCTAAACGCTTTGCCGAGGACCACGACCCCTCCCAGATCATCGGCCAGGACAACATCCTGCGCTACCGCCCCCACAAACGCCTGTGCTTTAGAATCCAGGAGAGCGACTCCCCGCTCGACATCCTGCGCGTGCTCGCCGCCGCGCTCAGCTGCGGGGCCCACATGGAGATCAGCTGGACCGACGGGCGCTCCTTCCTGCACGTCCGCGATCATTTGAGACCTCTGTTCAAATTCTTCCACATTGTGGAAGAGACGGATGAAAAATTCACCGAGCGGCTCAAGAACGGAGAGTTTAAACGGGTCCGCCTCATCGGCAAGCCGTCGGCAGAGCACCATCTCGCCGCCAGCGCATCAGCTGCCTTCCTCGATGCCGCTCCCGTCCATTCCAACGGGCGCTTCGAGATGCTCCACTACCTGAGAGAGATCAGTTTCAGCATCGACTACCATCGCTACGGCAACCTCGGCGAGCGGGAAAGGGAGCCCAGAAAGCCGCTGCATTAAGACAGGGCAAAAGTCAAAACGCCAAGGCCCGGGAGGGCATAAACCTTCTATCCGTGAAAATGGGAATGGCATCAGGATGGAACTTTACAACGCTGGCGCTGAAAAATATTTTTAAATAATCCCTTCTTTCTGTACTGTCCAAATAGAAATGAGCTGCTTTTGAGGCTCTGTAAAATCTGTGAGGACCAGAATGAAGAACATTTACTTACTCCCGATTTCGCTCGTCTTGTTAAACCCCGGCTACGCTGAAGAGCTGGAGAGCAATCTGGTTTCCACGCCTCCGGCTGCCATAGCGCAGGAGATCTTCCGGGCTACTTTCCCCCTTGCGAGCACCCCGTCAGCTAGAGATGAAGGGCTTGCCGTCGAGATCGACCCCGGCCTGCTCGACGAGATCCATGCGGAAATCGCCTCGATGCTCGAGAAAAACTCTGCGAAACCTGAAGAGGAAGTGTTCGATTTCTCCGAACAGACGGCCGCGCTATCCACCTTCGAAGAGATGAACGAAGAAGAAGATACCTCCTACCAGAAGGAAATGGCAGCGTCAGAGCAGAACGAAGAACAACAGGCAGATGAAAAAGCCCCCCCATCCAACGTAAGACGGTACGAGACCCAGCCGTCGGTTCAATCCCAAGCCTCTAAAGAAAAAGTCGCCGAGTCTGCAGTCCAGGCCCCGGCTTTTACCCCTTCCCCCTCCTATCAGTCCTCCCCCACCTGCCCCCCTCCTTCGCAAAACAAAGTCCAGTCCCAGGTGACAGCTCCTGCAAAGGCTCCCCAGGTGAAAGCGCAGGCTTCCCTCCCGGCAGCTGCAGAGGGCAAAGCGCAAGCCCAAGCGGCCGCTCCTGCAAAGGCTCCCCAGTTAAAGGCGCGGGCCCAGGCTCCCGCTCCTGCGAAAGCCCCCCAGGCGAAGGCGCAAGCCCAGTCCCCTGCAAAGGCTCCCCAGGCAAAAGCCCAGGTTTCCAAGCCCGCCGCCTCCCAGAACAAGGCGCAGGCATCCGCTCCTGCGAAAGCTCCTCAAGCCAGGGTCCAGGCCAAAGCCCCCGCCCAAAAGCAGGAAACGGTCATCTCCCAGGCGCCCGCTCCGATGCAGCCGCAGGTTTCCATGCAGCAGCCCGGCACCATGCACACAATGAACTACAACACGGCAACGCGCCCTATGGTGAAGAGAGGGATTAACGTATGGGTTGAGGGAGAGGCCCTCCTCTGGCAGGCAGTCGAAGACAACCTCACTTATATCTATACCGGAAACAACAACAATGGCCAACGCAACCGGGACCTAAAAAACCCCGATTTCGATTGGGATTGGGGATTCCGCGTGGGAGCCGGCTACGACATTCCCCGCGACGGCTGGGATATCGACCTCTACTGGACCCACATCCGCAACACAGCGTCTGACGACGAGCACTCCAATTCAAGCACCCTGCTCACGCAAGTCTGGAATGTTGGAGCGTTTCCCTTTAACGGATCGATCAATTTTGCTAAAGGCGACTGGCAGGTCAACCTCGAACAGGTCGACTTGACCCTTGGACGGGAATTCTTCGTCGGCAAGCATCTGACCTTCCGCCCCTTTGCAGGCTTAAGAAGCGATTGGATCTTCCAGAAGTACAAAGTCGAAGTAAAAGGCGCGGAATTCATTACGGGAGCCCCCCTTGAACAGGAGACCAAATTCACCAACCGTTTCTGGGGCTTTGGTTTTGCCGGAGGCTTTAACACAGACTGGAGACTGGGATGCGGATTCAGCATCTACGGCGATGCCGATTTTTCGATTCTGATGGGCTTTTTCGACATCGACCAGAAAGGGACACAGAACGACCTCAAAATCTGGAGCCAGGACAAGAACTTCCGCTCAGCAAAGGCGATCGCCGACCTGGGACTGGGCTTCAAATGGTTCCGACGCTTCTGCAGGGACAGCTTCGGCATTACGCTTAAGGCTGGCTATGAATACCACCTCTTCTTTAATCAGAACCAGTTCGTCATCACCAACGGCAATGATATGAACGAGCTGTTCACTCCCCTCGGCGGCGACCTGGCCTTCCAGGGTGCCATCGGCTCAGTCCAGTTCGACTTCTGATCCTTCCAACCGAGAGGAACCCCACAGGTTCCTCTTGGCTCGACTTTGTACATTTTTGCACCCCGCCTGCTGGCAGGGTGCAAAAATGTGCAAAGTCGAGCTTGGGTTTTTATCCGTGAAAGAAGTACTATCGGCGGGAATTATCTCTCTATTAGCATAGTATGGAAAAGCTTAACCCCCAGCAACAGATCGCCGTCGACCATGTCGAAGGCCCCCTCCTTGTCCTCGCGGGAGCAGGTTCTGGCAAGACGCGGATCGTGACCTACCGGGTCGCTCATCTTTTGGAGCTGGGAGTCCCCTCCCACGAGATCCTCGCTGTCACCTTTACCAACAGGGCCGCCGAGGAGATGCGCCACCGGATCCTCCACCTCACCCACAAATCTGTGCTGACCTGCACCTTCCATAGCCTCTGCGCCCGCATTTTGCGCGAGTCGATTGCAGCCCTCGGCTACTCGCGCGACTTCACCATCTACGATGAGGAGGACAGCGAAAAGGTGCTCAAGGGGTGCTTTGCAACTCTGAACATCAAAGAGGAGAAGGGGCAGCTCAGAGCTTTTCGCTCCCAGATCTCCCAGGCGAAAAATGCCCTCATCGACCCGGACAAAGTCGACCCGGAGGAGAAAGAGTTTCAGGAGGTCTACGCGCTCTACCAGAGGACCCTCAAGGAGTACCAGGCCCTCGACTTCGACGACCTCCTCTTTCTGACGGTCAGACTCTTCCAGCACTCCCCCGAAGTCCTCGAACAATACCAGAGGCGCTGGTCGTTCATCCTGATCGACGAGTACCAGGACACCAACGCCGCCCAGTACACGATAGCCCGCCTCCTGGCCGAAAAGCACAAAAACGTCTTCGCCGTCGGAGACCCCGACCAGTCGATCTACTCCTGGCGCGGAGCGAATATCCACAACATTCTGAACTTCGAGAAGGACTTCCCCGGGGCCAAAGTGATCCCCCTCGAGCAGAACTACAGAAGCCGCAGCAACATCCTCGAGGCCGCTAACGCCCTCATCCGGCAGAACCAGAGCCGCTACGAAAAGAACCTCTGGAGCGACAAGGGGGAAGGGGAAAAGATCGGCATCTACATCGCCGAAAATGACCACGCCGAGGCCGACTTCGTTGTAAAACAGCTTTACAAACTCCACCGGGACAAAGGGGTGCCCCTCTCCGAGTGCGTCATCTTCTACCGGACCAACTTCCAGTCGCGCATTTTCGAGGACCACCTCCTCCGGGAGAGGATCCCCTACGTGATCATCGGAGGGCTCTCCTTCTACCAAAGAAAAGAGATCAAGGACGTCCTGGCCTGGCTCCGGATCGTCCAGGCCGGCACCGACTTCCTCGCGTTTGCCCGCACGATCAACCTCCCCAAGCGCGGGCTGGGCGAGGCGACCCTCGAAAAGCTTAAAAGTTTTGCCCAGGAGAGAGGGACCAGCATCTTCGACACCTGCGCCCAGATCGCAACAGGTGCCGCTCCCTTCAAGCTCTCCCAAAAACAGCTCGAAGGGGTCAGGGACTACGTCCAGATCATCTCAGCCCTAAGAGAGATGCTCCGCATCGAGCGCCCTCTGCACGAGATCATCACCGAAGCCCTCGAGAGGACCCACTACCTCAACTACCTCAGGGAAGATCCGGAGAGCTACGAAGAGCGTAGGGGCAACATCGAGGAACTTGTGACCAAAGCCGCCGAATGGGAGAACGAAGTCGAGTACCCCTCCCTCGCCGCCTTCCTGGAGGAGCTCACCCTCAAATCCAGCGCGGACGAGAAGGACCTCTCCCTGGACCACGTCCGGATGATGACCCTGCACAGCGGCAAAGGGCTCGAGTTCGCAGGCGTCTTCCTGGTCGGGATGGAAGAGGAGCTCTTCCCCCACGCCAACGCGCTGGAGAGCGACGACGCCCTCGAAGAGGAGCGGCGCCTCTGCTACGTCGGCATGACCCGCGCCAAGGAGTACCTCTACCTCACCGCCTCCCGCTACCGCTACCTCTGGGGAATGCCCCGCATGATGCGCCCCAGCCGCTTCCTCAAGGAGATCCCCCAGCATTTCCTCCACTCCCACCACCTCTCCGCCCAGACAAGGGAGAGGGATAACATCGTCTATGATGCAGAGGAAGAGCAGTTCGAAGAGGGAGCCAGCGTCCACCATCGCGACTTCGGCATGGGCCTCATCCAAAGGTGCTACCACACCTCGCTGGGCCTCACCTATGACGTCTACTTCCCCCAGGCGAAGACGACACGCTCGCTCGTCGCCCGCTTCGCCAAGCTCACTCCCGCCGGGAAATAGCCACTATTCTTTGTAGGAGAAGAGCGAGGAGAAAGTCCTCAGGACTCTCCTCACGGAGATCCACTTCTTCCAGTGCTGATCCCTCAAGCGGAGCCCCTTGATGTTGGGGATCCATGTCGAAGGGGTGACGACCTTTCCATGGGCCCAGGCCGGACGCCAGAACCGGGAGGCCTGAACGCTTCTGCAAACAGTCAGCGTCGGAAGCCCCAGGCAGGAAGCCAGGTGCCCAATCCCCGAATCATTCCCAATCATATAGCCCGACTCGCAGACATAGGCCGCAAGTTCTGAAAGGCTTGTAAATTCTGGCGACTCGACGCCCCTCAGGTCCCACCCTTCCCTTTCCGCCGGCGTCAAAATCATGGCCGGAAGAAATCCCCGATCCTTAAGATGCCCTGCGAGCTGAAGGAATTTTTCCTGGGACCAGTTCTTGCCGGGCCGCGAGCTGCCTGGATGAAAAATCACCCGCTTCTCAAACTGCCGCTGGCATAGATTTTCAGGCACGGCGATCCCATTGGATTTCGTCACAACGGTAAATCCCAGATGGTTCTTGCAGTAGGCGTAAAGGTTTTCGACAAAAGGCCGGTTGCCATCAAACTTCCCCCCTTCCCAGTAGGGGTAATCAGAGCGCGAGGTAGCGATCGGATTCAAGACCACCGTCCTGTCGGGATAGAGGCGCTGGCACTCCTCCAAAATCCCCTGCATCCAGGGGGTCTTTTCATAGATGATATAAAACTTGTCGAAGGAGGCAAGAAGGCTCTTCCTCTCTTGCTCAGAGGGAAACGGGCGGATGGGCAGATGGGGAAACCATGCCTGAAGGCCCGAGAGGGAAGGGTGGAACGTTTCCACCGCCTTTCCATTGAGATGAAGATTGTTGGAGAGGACAAGGGCGATTAGCCCATCCCCCAGCCCCAAACAACTGAATACTGCGCAACGTTCCATGGGATCTTCCAGGCTTTGATTGTAAGCTTAAGAATAGCAACTTGCAGCTTTTCTCCCCAACCCCTTCCTAATAGTAGCCATTCCGGCTGTGCCTGGAGGCATCCCTTTCCAGCAACCTGGGTACAAAAATGTACAAAAAGGATTGCCAGAGACAATCCAAAGATCACATTTTTCTTCTATACAAAAGGCCAGCAGATGGTCCTTTGTTCTGAGCTAAGGAGACTATCGCGTCTTCCACCACGGCGACGCTGTCTTCTTTAGAGGAGAGCCATCGTGGGGATCCGCCAACGGTTTGGCTGACGGGTACATCAGACTGTATTAGTAAAAATGGGCATACATACTGATTTCGCTTGATCAGAAAGGGGAATGAGCAAAAAATCTTCCCCTCTCAAACAAAGAGGCATCTATGTCCGGTCAGGTTCGTATTCATTCTCCCTTAAGCAACTATCTGCATGGCATTAGTCATAGCTGGGTTGCAACCCAGCATTGGAAGCCTGAGTGGAAGAAAGCAGAGGATCTCACACGCAAGCACACGTCTTTTAGCTGCGTCGAATTAACACTTTTGCATATAGGAAAATACGGTGAATTGGGCGGTGGAAAACCCTCCAACATCCCCGGTGAGTACCGCGCGCTGGCAGAACGCGCAGCACAAACCGTCGGGGTTGCTTATATGTCGGAAGGGTTTCGGATTGTAGAATCCCGTTGGGTTTCAGAGGCGCTGAAGTTAGTTGCAGAAGGTTCTCATACGAACTGCCGTGAGTATCTTACGATGTTTGGTCTTATTGCGACGCCTCCCGTAGAAGTGCCTCCCCTGCCATTGGAATTTGTGATTCCACAAGTGGTTGTGCAGGCAGAAAGAAGAAATCCTATTCAATTGGCAGAACTGGTTCCCGAAAGTCAACCTTTGACTCCACCTCAGGAAGACCTTCTGTTTTCCTATTTGGAATTGCATCTAATTTATGCTAACAGCCACTGGAAGCCCTACTGTGTTTCGCATCCCATCCCAAAGACCCCTTCGGCCACCTACAATGCATCCAGACGTTATGCAATTGCGGTAGAGCAGAAAAGTCAGCAAGCCCGGGGTGGTACGGATGAGCTTATTGCACAACTCGTCATCGCGGGTAAAGACATGCCGGTTACAGAGCACAAGCGTCATCTCGTTTCAGCGCTGGCGCAGATACTTATCGAGAAAGCTGCACCGCAAACCGCGCTGCGTGTACTTACGGGGAGCGACCAGCTTGATTGGGCCCAGTACGAAGCCTATAAAATGTTGCAGGCCGAAAATTTCCTGACTGGCGAAACGGGATTCAAAGCGCATACAAAAGGGCGCTTTCGCACGAAGGCAGAAGATAGCATAATGCATTATTACACTTTTCATTTTGAGAGGCTCTGTGCGGAATTAAGAGAGATCCAGCTGGCTAAGGACCGTGTGACTTTAGTCCATGCAGTTGCACAGCAATTTATCCCAGCACACGCAAGAGCCTTGCAACGCCTCAATGCCTTGTCTGCAGAATTCCCCCAAAACGGCGCCTGGCCTGTGATCAGGCAGGCGCTTGATGATGCGCATAAAGACCATGCATGTATCGATGCCTGGATCATGGCTCGACACAAAACAGAGCATGACTTTCTTTCAGTGGGGCTTGTACCCTTACCTGCATACACGTTGATAAATGCTGTTAAGGTTCCCGCTACTCCGGCGATGATGGATTTGTGCAGTGATTTCTGTTTAGATGCGCTTGAATCCATGGAAGCATTGTTGCAGCAGGGCAACGCCTGGCAACCATTGAATGCGGAGCAATCGTACGATGCCATTTACGGCAGGGAACCACTTGTAAACAATCTCGTAGACCATCTGATGGAGATTCTGGTGCCCACGCTGATATCTCCTATAGGAAGGGAATGCGCGTGGGAATATGTTCATGCACGCATTCCTGAAGTGCTACGGGATAACGTTTCTCTGTTGCAGCTTGATACGATGTATGACTCCAATATTGCCCCCCGCATAGCACAACAAATACTTGAGTTTACGATAGCTTCATTGGACGCCAATATTGAACAGAGAGCTCAAGCTTACAGTTCTCTTGCAACAGGTTTGTTGCATGCCATCCGCGTTGGAGAGATTCTGGCGCCAAAGGCCACGCCTAAAACGGAATATTACTCCGTACGAAAGATATTTCCAGACCCCGTCAAGGGAACTATATATGTTAATGCGACCAGTCTCTCGCATTTTATGGCAAACCGTATTGCCAGAGCTCCTGGAGCGGCAGAACAAATAGGGATCCGCATCAACGAGAGACTGGCTGCAAGCCCGGCTCTTGCTGATTTTATGGCGTATGTCAATACGCAAGCGAAGAAACGATGAGTACATCCTGGAGTGATAATCAAATACGCGCCGTGTTAGGACCCTGCCCGCCCAATCATCATCCTGAATATTTCGGGGCCTTCGTGGGCTATGCCCCAGACCATGCGAGATCGGGCAGCTCATCGACACCTCCTGCGCTGAGCGCAAAAAATGTGGATGTAAGCCAGGTTCATCCTGGGCTCGCAGCCTTCATGATCAACCCGCTCATCAGATCCAATGCCGCGCCTGTTGCAGCAAAGGCAGCGCCGCTACCAACTGCGCCGGTTGGAAATCCTGCCATTTCTTTACCGGTTATTTCAAGCCCGCTCAGGGCTCGCATTTTACCGCTGCCGTCCACACGTGCACCTCTACCCCCAACATCTGAGATGAGGACAGCCGTAGAGAGACTGCAACCCTCTCACAGAAAAGGGCTCCCCTCTTCCGCAGAGGCGCAGGATCCCGCGCTGGGAGGTTATCAGAAAAGTTTAGAACGTTTGCGCCGCCGCCAGGCGGCAGAGGCCCCCTTTCAGCTCGACAGGGTAGCGGATGATGTGGCTACAGCAGTGCGCGAGTTTGCGCAAGGCGCCAAGGAGGCGGTCTGCGAGGGGCGCCACGACCCCCTTGGCGCTCTTAAGGGGATTGACAACAGGACGTGCTCGCTATTGCCGCAAGCGGCCATGGCAGCAAAGCCGCACTCCAGAGCGCGGAATTGCTGGGAACCAGCATCTCTGACGCGGAACACGATCTTGTTTACGGTGATGCGCAAAATCGCGGGCACGCGGCAGTCGAGCTAGCTGGCGACGCTTTGGCTTTGGCCGCAATCATGAAGCTCATCCCTCGATCCACTGCTAAAGAACTGGTTAAAATTGTCTCAGGAATAACAGCACCGCTATGCGAAGGAACAGACCCGGAAAGGACACCAAAAGCAGAGGTCGGGAAAGCCTCTCACGCCCTGAGAGCAGATTTGGTTGCACGCCCTGAGCTCGCTCTGCAAGTAGAGGATGCCCGTCCAGGAGATGATATCACACTGCCAAAAAGCTGGCATAAGCTCGAATTTGAAAAAAATACGGTATTTCAGTCAGATGCATTGATTGATCGTGGAAGAGTAGATCGCCGCCCTTTGCTGAGCGGGGAGCCCAATCCAACCTATGGTTGGACAAATGGTGAGAGGATGGCAGCTGGCTTTTCTCCAATCGGCATAGATGGACAATCCGTGCGTGTACAGCAGATGCATTCCACAAAAAAAGACCTGTATGTAGAGGTCCCCGGCAGTACACCTCCAGCCGATGAATTCACCCGAGACCTCCCCCTGGCGCAGGAAGGTGTTTATTGGCGCAATCGGTAAGAGACTACTGCCCCTGAATGGCTGCTTCCACTTCACGGGTCAATAAATACTCGGAAGGCATGCAAAAGCGCTCAGACGCGCCGCGGATATGCGCTCCGAGAAACAGGAATTTTTTCCCGAAGTCAACGATCTGCACAAGCGCGTTAAAGGGGTCGGAAGAGGTTTGCAGAAATTTCTTGATCTCTGGCTTTTCTGTGAGTGCGATCAAGGATTTTGCCTCGCTTACAAATAAATCCAGGAGGGGCTTGGGAAGCTGATCTTTAAACAGCCATAACCTCTCCTGATCAAACGCATCCGGGGTGCTCAAAAAGCACCGGAAGATCTCGATGCAATCCGCATCGTGGATGATCTTCTGCTCCAAAGAAAAGGCAGGCTCTGCATCTTTTTCCGCAATGCCCCTTGAAAGGATTTGTACCTCCTCTTCGGGGAGGTTCAGCACGCGCTTCATGAACTCCTCGCAAATTTGCGCACTTTCCCGATCCCACAGATCCTCTCCGAAGTCGGATTCCCGACCGGTTTCGTGCAAAAATCCTGCGATGGAAGATTCTTCGCGCTGGCGGAAAGGGTGTGCCCTTGAGCCAAGTACATCTCCGCGATGACGGCGGTGAAAAGCGCTGCCCTTGTCGCATGCACCACTCCATGATGTACTCTTGGCGAGCCACCTGGAAACGGCTTCTGATACAGAGGAACACAGTCCTGGATGTGCGCATTAATGTAGCGATAGTCCATTGAAGAGAGGGCTGTTCTCTCCCCGACCACATCGCCGTGTGCATGGTACAAGGGAACATCAAACAGGGGAGAAAGGATCTCTTTGCTATGGACCTGAACCTTATTTTCCAAACCATGCCTTTGGAGCCAACCAGTCATTTTTTGGAGGTCCTCTTCCCTGACAAAAACGAGATCGATCTCCTCTCCCCATTTTGCCGAAACAAGGTTTGCCTCGCTTTCTCTTAGCAAAAAGAAGCCCTTCACAGTCGTCGATCCCAGCAAAATCGGAAAGGGGGAAGTCATCCATTCCTTCTCCTCTTCAGAGATCTTCACTCCCCGATCCTTCTCGAAGACATTCTTCAGGCGCAACAGGCGGCTCGCTGAAGAATGGCGTTTCGACTCAATCCGTTTTTCTACTTTCTCCCTCACGTACTTTTGAAGAAAGAGCTCCACATTCACAGGATCTCCAAAATTCTTCTTCAGTCGCGCCAAAAGAATTTGGCCCCAGATCATCCTCTGCATCTTCCAAACGGCGCAAATATTCCTGAGGATAAAGGCGCAAAGCGAGAGCATTTGCAAGAATTTGTCCCCAATAATCTCCGTTAATAAATAAACTGTCGCCGTAATTTGCATTATAACAGAAATAGCGAAAAGGATCGTTGTAATTGCTTTCCAGGTCCAGAGCATCGCTGAAATAGTTAGTAAAAATTCCCTGGAATTTTTCTTCAAGGCTCTTTCTTATGGACGCATCCTCTTTCGCCCGTTGCAACGTCGCTTCCGGAAGTTGCAGAGCTTCCAGAATCATCGCCTCCCGGTAAAACAGCTTGCGTGTGGATCCCTGGATCACTTCCTGAATTTTTTCAGCATATTTCTCCTTTAACTGTGCAAACAACTCGGGAGACCACTGTTTTAGCTGCAACAGAGCAATGATGCATTGATCCCAGGAAGGTTCATTCGGCGAAAGCCGCTCAAGAATATTAAGGTTTGCTGAAAACAGCATCTCGCCATTATTACATTTTTTAGAATCAAAAGAACGACTCGTTGTGGCCGCATAGTCCCACCCCCGCTTAAGATCGCGCACTGTTTCAGCAGAAATGGAGCACTGATTAACCCCACTCGTTGCCATCCCCCCTCCAGACAGCTCGCCGCACATGGGAGCAATGCCTTCATCGAGCAGGACTCCGGTACTGGTGAGCGTGTAGTTATTGTAGGGAAGAAGGGGCAATAGGGCGCTGTTGGTCCCATGCAACCATAAGACCCGTTCCAGGGTGCTGAGGGCCTTTTCATGGGGATGGCTAAGATCGATCAATTGCTGCTTGAGCCTGGCAAAGGCCTCTTTCCTCTCCTGCTTACCTAACGCCTTATCGGGCACAGAAACCTCTAATCTTCTGAGGGCATTCTCCAGGACAGTGGGAATCTTCAGCTCTCCCTTTGTGCATCCTTTTATAAGGAAAAAAACTCTAAAGGGCATCTTGGCCTGGCAAGCTTCCCTAAGCCCCCCTTTCACGGAAGCATAGAGCTCCCTTTCTTCAGGTGTCGAAAGCGCTTTTCCGCATGCGGCAAGCGTCCCTAAAAATCTGTTCGACCCTTGCGTAAGGAACATGCGAAAATCGTTGCGTTTTCGCCTCTTGTAAAAACGCCAGTTCCAAATTCAATTTTTCTCTTACCACAAAGCTCATACTACCATCCATTTAACTATTATAATAAGAATTAATAATAGCAATATTTTCATATAAAAACAATAAAAACACCTTAAATAACGAAAGTAAAGTAATTTATTGAACATTACTGCATTCCAAACAACAGACGCCAATTAAACAGTCTTTTTCTCACTTAAAATCAACAACTTATGAAATTAAACAAAAATAGAGTTAAGCGGATTTAAATTGAAAATAATTACATAATTATATAAAATTATCCCAGCAAAACACAATAAACAAAAAAAATAAAGGATATTAAAAATATGTCTTCACAGTCAATTACCAACTTACCTTTTGGTCAGCTTCTCTATATCCACACTCTAAACGATCCAAAAGCCATTGCTAAAAATCTTCTTGCCTTGCCCGACGAAGCACAAAAACTCATCCAGAAAAAAATCAGCGCCCTGGCCACAGAACATGCTTCTAATGCTGTACACAATATAAAAAGAGCCATTGAAGAGTTGGCAAAGGATGCTTTCGACAAGCTGTCTGAAGAAAAGCCAAACGAGTTTAAAGAAGTGCCAGCCGATCGGGTTAGAAAATTGGCGAGAACATTCTCCAATTCCTATGAAATAAGTGTGTATCTCAAAGAACACCCCAAGTTCTTGCTCCAAAGCCTCGATGCTGCTGCAGCGCCCTTTCCCCTCGAAGACGAAAGATTGGAAGAACACCTTCTTCTGCGCATTTTTAAATTCGTGGGAGCGCAAGGCTCGATTCAGATGGGCAAAACTTGCAAGAAATTCCTCCATCTCCCCAATACACCACAGCTTTGGGACGCATTGGGGATTAAAGATCTCAGGCAACAGCAGAGCAAAATTTTAGCCAAATACAACATCACAGTCCCTCAAAAACATCTTGATTTTCCCCTTCGTTTAGGCAAGATCGCCCGTCTGGTTGATGAAACTGAAGAAGGTGGGGTCGCAATCCTATCGACATTAGAAAAGGTCACCTTTGACAACCTTCTTGAGATTGCGCAGAAGGAGGAATTTCCCAGAATAGAATGTGATAACGGCTTTGCAATTGTTCGCTCTTCATATAGGGTTGAAGGTGAACCAGGCTTGTATGCCATGTCATGCGGTGTAATGAAAGGCACGAGAGAAAAAGACTACCATCATCAGCGCTATCAATTACAAAAATTTAAGATGAGAGAACTTAAAGTTGCAGATGCTTTGAGCCTCACTCTTTTTACTTACCTGTCCTCCCCGCCAGAAAAGCGAACCTATCTGTTTCCAGACGATGAAGTATCCCCAACTATGACCTATTGCACGCAACCCTTCAACCCCGTTTTCGACAAGGAAACCATCCAACACCTTTTTGGATTTGGCCGAGAAGAAGTAAATATCGCACTTGGCAGCTTCTATAGCGAAAGCTTGTTCATCTCAACAGACTTTGCCGCACGCAATAAACTAATTGGTATGGCCGGCAAGGTTAATTTGGTTTAGGGAGTGTTCCGCAAAGAAAAAGGGGGATCCCCCCTTGCCGGAACATTGGGAGTGTACTCCAGTTTTTTAGTCTATAAACTGGAATATACTCCAAATCCAGAAAAAGTGAACGCCCTTCAGAATCTCTCCATAAAAAACCTATGAAAATTTCTTCTATTAAATTGACAAGTTAATAAATAACTTGTATTTGTTGGTTTAGTATAAAAAGAATGATTTATGGATCCAATTTCAATTGTTCAACAGCCTCAAACATCTCTAAAACAAAACCAGCAACTGCTAATTAATTTGGCGATGCAGCAGGCATTCCACGTTCTGCAGCTGCCGATGCTGGAACTGGCTGAATGGTTGAACACGGAGATCGAGAACAACCCGGTGCTGGAGATCGACCATGCGAGGGAAGAATTTAAGGAGGGGCTCGATCCCCCGCGCAGGGAGAGCTACGTCGTGCGCAACCGGGCGCAGGAGGAGCTGGAGAAGAGGAGGCAGCAGCAGCAGGAGAGCCTGATGACGGCCTCGGTCTCGCTGTATGAGCATCTGATGCAGCAGGCCCCCTTGATTTTTGAAGGAGCGGCAGATCTGCAACTGGCCGGGCTCATTATCGGGCACTTCAATGAAAAGGGGTACCTCGACACGCCGCTCCATGAGATCGCTCCTTCGGCGCCTCTCGAAAAGATGAACACTATTTTAGAAACAATTCAAACGTTCGACCCGCCCGGGGTCGGAGCGGCCAACCTGCAGGACTGTCTGCTATTGCAGCTCCGCCTGAAAGGGAGGGAGGGGTCGGTCGCCTACCGGATCCTCGCTGAGCACTTTGAGGACCTCATCCACAACCGCCTTCCCTATATCGCTGAAAGGTTGCGTCTACCGATTGCAGAGGTGGTGCGGATTGTTGAGAAGGAGATCGCTCCGCTCGATCTGCACCCGGGGTACAAGTACTGCCCACAGCCCACGGCGGCGATCCTCCCCGATCTGTTTCTGCTCTGCTTTGAAGGGAAATGGCAGATCGAGGTGAACACCTCCTTTCTTCCCCATTTCCGGGTGACGCCGATCTACGTCGAGGTCTTGCAGGGGCACGAACTGGAAAATGAAGAGTATTTCTATCTGCGGAGAAAACTTGCCGGCGGCAGGTGGCTGAAGAGGATTGTGAACAGAAGGAATGAGACGCTCCGCAAAATCGGAGAGTTTATCCTGAAGAAACAGAATGCTTTTTTCAATGGAGACAGGGGGGGGCTGGTCCCTTTGACGATGAGAGAAGCGGCTGTTGAGCTTGGGGTCCATGAATCGACCGTTGCCCGATCGGTGGCGGGTAAATTTGTCGCCTGCCCTCTGGGGCTATTCTCTCTAAAGTCTTTCTTCAAACAGGGGGTCGCGACCCGCAGCGGGCAAGAGGTCTCCAACCAGAGTTTGCGGGAGATTCTGCTGAAGGTCATCAAAGAAGAAGACAAGTTGGAGCCGCTCTCAGACGAGCAGTTGGCCCGTCATTTTCAGAAGCTGGGGATCGTGTGCGCACGCAGGACGATCACCAAGTACCGTTTATCCCTCAGGATTCCTCCGGCCCACAAGCGCCGCAAGTGGATCTAAAGTGCGGATTTCATCCAGGCTGCTGCGGGCAAAGAGTTCAATTTCCGCATCGGTGAGCCCTAAAGCAACTTCCAGCCCTTTGCCGGGAAAGAGGCCCTCGATGTTGCGCAGGGCCGAAGAGAAGAGGAATTGGGAGCGGATGAGACGGCAGAGGCTCCAGACCAGAGAGGTCAGGGGCAGCAGGAAGATAAGACTCCCCCCAAGCGGCAGATCGAAGAGCAATTCGAGAGATGTGAGTACCCAGGAGCCAAGAAGCAGGAGCATAAAGGTTTTCGACTCGCCGGGATGGGAGAAGAGAGGCCCGAAATATCTTCGAAACCGGTTTCTGGACGTGCGGTAGGCTAAAATCTCCTCAAAGCGGTTCTCATCGAGGGTGCAGCGGAGCGCATGGACCATCTCATGGGCGATGAGTTCCTCCTGGGGATAGAGGCGGGAGGCCCAGGAGGTGTTGATCTGGATGGAACAGATGCAACCCTTCGGCCCCTCTTCGATCCAGGTCGCAGCTCCCTCCCAGGGCATCAGTCCTTTTCGACCCCGTGTGATTTCAACCCAGTCAGGGGAGAGGCCGAAGAGCTCCCGGACCCTCTTTGCTGCAAGCTGAATGCTGCTTTGTTCAGGCATTTTCTGTCCGTTTGCGCCGGATCGAGACAAAGAGAAGGGCAAAGCCGATCAGGTTAAGGGCTGAGAGACCGCCAAAGACGAGCAGCATCCTGTTGCTCTTTTTGGTGAGGGTCATGAGCCGCTGGCGGACCATTTTTTCAAAGGCCGATTCCTTCTCATGCCAGACACCGGCGTACTGGTGACGGGCGAAGATGGCCAGCTCTTCTTTGGGGGCATCGAAATAGTAGGCGGGAAAGACGATGTCGTGGTTGTCTCCCTGGTTTCCAGCCTGTTTGACCGCCTCACCGAAGTACCAGAAGGTGCGGTGGAGGACGCGGTTGAGCATCGCATCCCGGTCGGCGCCGGGGTAGTCGTTTTCGATCCTGTCCCAGTTCTCCTGGAGCAATTCCATGCAGCGCATGAGGATAGGGTGCCCCGCTTTTACTCCGATCAGATTATTGGTAGTGAAGACGCAGGAGGGAAGGCTGCTGGTGTAGGGCATATCGATGCCGCAGTAGAAATCGTAGGCCTTATTGAGAGGATCAAAAGATTTAAAACACTTCACGTCGTGGTCGACGTAAACGCCCCCTTCCTGATAGAGGATCTCATAGCGCAGGACATCCGATTTTTCTCCAGGGTTGTCCGATTTGGAGAAGCACTCTTTAAGTTTGAGGAAATTGAGATCCTGGACCATCCGGGTCTGCATGCCGGGCACGGGGACGGGGCGGCTCCGATCTGTCCAGAAGTAGAAGGTCCAGTCGGGGTTTTTGGCCATCCAGGTGCGAACGTTCTCCACAGACTCGCGGGGGAAGGGGCGGGGGCCGATCCAGATGAAGTGGACGACTTTGGGAACGCGATCGGGGTTGCTGGCAGCTGCCAGGAGTCCTTTGCGCAAATCGTACATCCTTTTGAAGAGGTTGAGGTGCTCCACATCCTCCTTAGTTTGGATGTAGCTCCAGGTGGGTAGGTCTTTTCCCGTCAGGCTTTCAAAATCGTCGGCTGTAGGGCGCTCTACAGCCTTTTTCTTATTGCATCCCACCGCAATGATGCAGAGGGCGCAGGCAAGGAGGCAGAAGAGGGAGCGAAGGGCATGTTTCATAATTTTCCCTGTTTTAAGGGTGATTCTTTTGTTTTTTACGGAGCGCCATCCCCAGGAGAAGGGCATTAAAGGCGATAAGTCCTCCGAGCATCAGAGACAGGTTGCGGTTTTGACGGCGGATCTTACCCAGGGTCTGTTCATCGGTGCGTTCTGACGCGGTCTTGCGTCCTTTAAACTCATCCCAGGCGCCTGCATAAAAGTGCTGGGAATAAAGGGAAGGGATGCCGGGCTTGGAGAAGAAGTAGGCCGCCGGAAGGATAACATCGCTGTTTCCGTCGCGGTCGATCGTCTCCGCGATCGCATTGGTGAGCGCGATGTAGGTGCGCTGCATCACGATCTCTACGCGGGAATAGGGATCATTACCGCGGAATTTTTCCGCAAGAGGCTCCCAGCGCTCGGCAATGATGTCGATCACCTTGGCCACGGTGGGATGGGCTCTGCGCGAGCCGATGACCCCATTGCCACAGGTGACGTTGCGCCCTACAAAGGCACGGTGTGGGGTCTCGAGGCAGCAAAAGAAATCGTAGCCGCGGAGCATCCCGTTAAAGGGTTTGAGGCAATTGGCGTCGTGGTCGACGTAGACCCCCCCTTCCCGGTAGAGGACCTCGTAGCGCAAAAGATCCGACTTCTCCCCCCAGTTCTGCGACTGCTCATAACATTTGCCGAGCCTGAGGAAGGTGAAATCTTCGACCCGGACGGTCTCCATCCCTTCGCAGGGGGGAGAGCGCTCCCGGTCTGTCCAGAACTTGACCTTCCAGCCGGGGTTTTTGGCGATCCAGGTACGCACATTCTCAACCGACTCAGGAGGAAAGGGGCGGGGGCCAAGCCAGATGAAGTGGATAACGGGAGGGATTTTATAGTGCCCCTGCTGAGTGAACTGCCTATCCCGGTTTTTGTTGTAGATCCCTTTGGCCAGTTCCAGTGTCTGAAAGTCGTCCGCTTTGGCGACGAAATGCCAATGAGAGGTCTCTTTGCCCATCAGGGTATCGAAGTCGGCCAGGTCGGGTCCTGCTGGCCGGCAGAGAGAGAGGAGCCGAGAATAAGGCACAAAAACAGGAAGAATCTCATGACGCTCTCCCCTTCGTTTGGCGGAAACGGTTCAGCAGAAAAGCTGCTCCGAAGGCAAGGTTGATCGCTGCAAGGGCGATGCACAGCAGCCAGGTGCGGCCAAACTCCTCTTTGATCTCGAGGAAAAGCCTCTCCGTCTTCAGCCCGAAGCTTTTGCCCTTATCAAACCAGGTTCCGCTGTGCGCGTGGACGGCATAGAGGGCCTTTTTCTGATCGGGAAGGCTGAAGAAATTGGGAGGGAGGACGACATCTTTGCGGCTGGCCCGCGCGTGCGCCTCCTTAATGCCGACGGAGAGGGCGGAAAATCCCCGGTGCAGCACGCGGTTGTAAACTGCAGCCGACTCCGTGCCGCCATACTGCATTTCGAGGCGGTCCCACTCGGCGAGGAGCCAATTTTTGGCCGCCTTCAGGATCGGGTGCTGGGCCGTCGAGGCGATCAGGTGGGGAGAGGGGTTGACAGAAGAACTGAGGACCGCGGGCCCAAACGGCTCCATTCCGCAAAAAAAGTCGTGCGTCTTTTGCAGGGGATCGATCGGTTTTAGGCAAAGCAGGTCGTGATCGACGTAGACGCCTCCCTCATGGAGAAGGACCGCATAGCGGAGCAGCTCGGAACGCTCGCCGAAATTATCGCACCGGTAGTAACACTCTTTTAACTCTTCGAGGGGGAACTGATCGAACGCCCTCACGTCCATCCTGTCGTCAGGGGCGACCTGGCCAAGATCAGTCCAGAACTTGACCTTCCACCCGGGGTGGTAGTCTATCCAGCTTTTGACGTTGGCCACTGAGCCTGCCGGGAAGGAGTCGGGCCCCAGCCAGATGACGTGGAGGGTCCTGGGGATCTCTCCGGAGGGGGACTCCCTTTTCTCTGCCATGTCGTAGAGGCCGGCGTAGAGGCCGAGCCGTTTGTGGTCCTCGGGCGTCTGCACGTAGGAGAGATCCTCTCCCCCCTTTTCCAGATGCACTTTGAACTCGCTCCCCATCAAAACGCAGGGGAGAAAAAGAACTATCAATAAATAGTTCATCGCACCTCCAGGGAGCTGTCAGCTGGCAGCTCAGAGAGGCGCGGATAGACGGGGAGATCGAGGATGTGCCCGGCGACCGCTTTTTGCCTCTGGGCCCTCACTTTGTCGTCGTTGAAAGGATTGGCTCTGTTGTAGATGTAGAGAACTTCGCCCACATACTTCGCATGCTCCCCTGCCATCTCAGCCATGGGCAGCATCAGGGCGAGATCGTAGGTCGCATCGAAAAACTTCCCGTCCCATTGCATATCGCTACCCTTGATCTGCTTGAACAGGGAAGCGTAAAACGTGCGGAGGTGGGAGAGGCACCAGTGCTTCCGGGTGTACTCCCTGACGCCGTTTTTTTGAACGACCTCATCGGGAAGGGGCCTTGCAAAATTGGCGACCGTGTAGCCGTACGATGGGTACTCGATGTAACTCCCATACGTCATCCACACCTGTGGATCAGCGTAGATCTCATTGAGTCTAGGCAGGACCCGGTCGTGGGCGAACCAGTCGTCGCCATCGAGGATCATCGCGATCTCATCGTCGCGGCAAGACTGCACTGCGCGGTAGATATTTTCACAAGCTCCCCTGTTCTGCTCATTGTCGATCACCTCGACCCGATGGTCCATCCGATGGGTGGAAATGTAATCCTGCGCCCATTGCAGAGTGCCGTCCGTCGAGGCGTCATTGATGTAGATCACCCGGTAGTTATCGTACTTCTGGGAGAAGATCGAGGAGAGGTTTTTTTCCACCCACTCCGTATTATTATAGGAGGGGACGATGATGACAAAAGGATGGTGCTCAGTGACGGCGAAGAAACGCTCCTGCGGTTTTTTTTCAAACAGGTCGGCAAGTTTGGCCGACCACTTTTGCAGAGGAGTCGTCATCGCTCCCCAGATAAAACTCCCCGCGATGGCTGCGAGGATGGCAAAGTTTTTAAGCAGCCTCTTTCCCGATCGTCTCATTTGCGCAGCTCATCCAGGGGTTTATTGACCAGGGTCACCAGTTTGGGCTCGAAAGGCAAATCCCACCCCTGAGGAAAGCAGTAGGAAGGGGAGAGAAAAACCGTCGGCGTGTGGTCGATGAAATAGCGGTTGATGTAGGCTTCGTCGTGCCACTTCGGGATAATGTTTTTGGCAAGGTCGGTGTCGACATTGCGGATAGCCGTCTCTAGCAACTTCATCACCTCAGAGAGCTTCCCTCCATAAAAGGCCCCGCAGCAGTAGTGCTTGCGGTCTTTGCGGGTCACGTAGGCCATCGACCTCTTGTTGCCGCAGTAGGTCCCCGGCTTCTCGAGGAACCCCCAGTGGCGCGTAGCCACGAGGTCGCCAAGGATCTCCTCGCCTACATCAGCGAGGAACTCCATGTCGGCATCGATGGCATACAGGTAGTCAAACTCCTTAAGGAGATCTTTCTGGGCGTAGTAGACGTGGAACCTTTTCAGGGTATCGTGGGGCCATCCCAGTCTTTTCTGCTCGATCCTCACTACATCGGAGGCCTCGGGAACAATCCCATCGGTAAAAATGAAGAAGGTCCGCTCGCATCCCGGCAGAAAGTGCTCGCGCGCAGTCTCTATCATCTTAACGCCCATCGCGTCGTACTTGCCGGTTGCCATCACGAGGAGAGCGACCTTGTTTTTCTTTTCAGGCTCGGCGACCTTCTCCTCCGCTTCCTGCGCAAAGCCCAGTGTAGAAAGGAGGATTGCCCCTACGAACAGGAACCATTTGTACATAAAACACCCGAAATAAATTCTTTTTCCCAAGATCGTAATGGCCCGGTTCATTCCCGTCAAGCAGCGGCTCCAACTGCTACCCCAATAGGCGAACAGGTGACAAATGGCAATGGCTAGGCAAAGAAAAATCGATTCTATAAAGCAGCAGCGAGCCATTTGTAACCTGTTTGCCTATTGGGGTAGCTGGGACTATAAATTCCATCAGCGCAGAGAAAAATTAAAAAAAATCTCCACGACCTCTACGCTTAAGGGAATTTTATTCCTTTCCCAAACTCCGGTAAAACATAAATAAATACACTAAACATAACTTTAAAATTAAAATTCTCTTGATTTTCTCACGGGATAGATCTAATCTCACCCACTTTGCTACCCTTATAGCTTGTTTTATATCCTCTTGTTCATGTACTTCCCTGAAGAGTAGGTTGGTTAATGGCGAAAGCTCTCATCATTGTTGAGTCCCCGACGAAGATCAAGTCGTTAAGAAAATTCTTGGGCGCAAACTATTTGTTTGAGTCCTCGCTCGGACACGTCCGCGATCTGCCTCAAAAGGGGTTCGGGATCGACGTGGAGAACGACTTTGAGCCCGAATACGCCATCCTTCCCGACAAGAAAGAAGTGATCGATCGTCTTAAGAAGGCCGCAAAAGAGGTCGATGTCGTCTATCTCGCGCCCGACCCCGATAGAGAAGGGGAAGCGATCGCCTGGCACATCGATTCGATCCTGCCCAAAGGGACCAAATCGAAGCGGATCACTTTCAACTCGATCACAAAAGATGCCGTTCTTGAGGCGCTGAAGACCCCCCGCAGCATCGATCAGGCCCTCGTCGACGCGCAGCAGGCAAGACGCCTTCTCGACAGGATCGTCGGCTACAAGATCTCCCCTCTGCTGACGCGAAGGGTACAGGGCGCAAGGGACGGAGGGCTCTCGGCCGGCCGGGTCCAGTCGGTTGCCTTGAAGCTCGTCGTCGATCGGGAAAAAGAGATCCTGGCCTTCATCCCGGTCGAATACTGGAACATCGACTCGATGCTCCAGGCGAAAAAGACCGAAGCCCCCTTCCGGACCTTTCTATACTCGGTGGATGGAAAAAGGGTCGAAAAGGAAGCAGTTCAAGGGAAAGACTATTATCTGATTTCAAATGAGGAGACGGCGCGCGCTATCGTCGCCAAATTACAGACGGCGACCTACAAGGTCGAGTCTGTAGAGAAAAAAGAGAAGCGCAGAAACCCCGTCGCCCCCTTCATCACGTCGACGCTCCAGCAGGAAGCGAGCCGCCACTATGGATTTTCCGCATCGCGCACGATGAACATCGCGCAAGGGCTCTACGAAGGGATCGACCTCGGCAACGAGGGTACCGAAGGTCTCATCACCTACATGCGTACCGACTCGGTCCGACTTGCCCCGGAGGCGATCGATGCCGCGCGTAAATTCATCGGAGAGACCTACGGAAAGCAGTACCTGCCTCCCGAAGGGCGCCAGTACAGCACGAAAAAGAGCGCCCAGGATGCGCACGAAGCGGTTCGGCCCACCAACCTCGCCCACTCCCCCGAAAAGATCAAATCCCACCTGACCGCCGACCAGTTTAAACTCTACCAGCTGATCTGGCGCCGGTTCCTCGCCTCCCAGATGAACCCCGCCGTCTACGATACTGTCTCCTGCGACATCGCGACCGACAAAAATATTCTGATGCGGGCAACCGGCTCTGTCATCAAATTTTCCGGCTTTCTTGCCGTCTACGAAGAGAAGCAGGACAAAGATCCAGAAGAGAAAGAAAAAGAAGACCAGGATAAAATCCTCCCTCCGCTCTTCGAAGGGCAGCCGCTTCTTCTGCTCGAGGTCCAATCGCAGCAGTCATTTACGCGGCCCCCTCCCCGTTTCACAGAGGCCTCGCTCATCAAGGAACTCGAAAAATCAGGCATCGGCCGTCCCTCGACCTACACGGCGATCATGAACAAGATCCAGAGCCGCGACTACACGGTCAAAGAGAAAGGCGCGCTCAAGCCGACCGAGCTGGGGTTCGTCATTGCGAAAATGCTGGAAGACAACTTTGCGATGATCATGGACATCGGGTTCACCGCCGCCATGGAAGACGAGCTGGAAAATATCGCGGAGAAAAAACTCGACTGGAAGGCCCTCATCCGCGAGTTCTGGGAAAAGTTCATCCCCTTCGTTAAATCAGCGGAAAAAGAGGCGCACGTCCCCAAAGTGGAGACCGATATCAAATGTCCCGACTGCGGACGCCCCCTGCAAAAGATCTGGTCGCGCAAAAAATATTTCTACGGGTGCTCCGACTATCCGAACTGCAAGTTCACCGCGCCGCTTGAGTCGCTCACCTTCGACAAAGCCGAATACGATCCCTCTTTCGACTGGGACCAGAACTGCCCTAAATGCGACAGCCCCATGAAGATGCGCTTTGGAAAGTTCGGCCCTTTCCTCGGCTGCACGAAATATCCCGAATGCCGCGGCATCGTAAACATCCCGAAAAAGGATGAGATGCCCTCGAAAGATATGCCCACCTGCGCGGCCCTTGGATGCGATGGAAAAATGGTCCAGCGCAGGTCCCGCTTCGGCAAACCCTTTTTCTCCTGCTCCAACTTCCCCGACTGCGACGTGATCGTCAATAACCTCGACGACCTCGAGCAAAAATACCAGGACCACCCTAAAACCGCCTATGTCTCCAAGGCGAAGAAAGGGAAATTCGGCAACAAAAAAGGGGCTAAAGAAAAGGCTCCTCCTGAGAAAAAGACCGCGGCGAAGACAAAAAAGAAAGCTTCCCCAGAGAAAAAAAAGAAAGCCTCAACCAGAAAACAGGCCGCCTATACCCTCTCCAAAGAGCTCGAAGCCGTCACCGGCGCCTCAGAGCTCTCCCGTCCCGAAGTGATCAAAAAAGTCTGGGACTACATCAAAGCCCACAACCTTCAGGATCCAAAGAACAAGCGCCTGATCGTCCCCGACGCCAAACTCGCCAAAGTCTTTGGAAGCAAAGAGCCCATCGACATGATGAAGCTCTCCGGCGTCTTAGGCAAGCACCTTTCCTAACGAGATTGTTAAGTAAAGCGTTTTTTTAACCACCGAGCACACCGAGAGCACCGAGAAGAGAGTTTTTTCTTCATTGTTGAATTTTCTCTTCTCGGTGTGCTCGGTGGTACAATTTACCATTTCTTTTTCCCCCAGCCAGACGCCCGCGGAAGGGGATCATGGCGAGGTTGAGGAAAAGGAAGAGGTAAAACATCCAGAAGGCGGCTGAGACGGCAAGCGCACTCAAAAAAGAAAAGAGAAGTGTGTGGGAATATCCCCGGATGACATCTTGGCCATTTTTCACCGCTTCCTTGATCCTGACATCGGCAAATCTTAAAGCGAACCCGTAGAGCCATCCAAAAAAGGCCACTCCGGCCCATCCAAAATTCAGGAAAGATTCCCCGAACATCCCCGGCCGTAAACCGGGCATCTCCTCTGAGAGGAACCCTATCAGGGAGTTGGTGTACATCGAGATGGCCCACTCCTGTCTGAAGGAGAGAAGTTCCCTGGGGATGAAGGAGAGGAGAGCAGCGAGGTAGGTCTTCCCGTAGAGGTACTCTCCATCCCAGCAGGAGAGGATCCAGGCGAAGTCGCGGGTATCGGAGAAGTTGTTCCCATAGAAAAATCCCCTTGCAGCCATTTCCACGACATTTCCTACCCCAAAACTTCCTTCTCTGAGGTTGGCAAGTAGCAGGGCGATGAGAAAAAACAGCAAAAAAAGGGCGACGATCTTCTTCAGGGTGACCTTCCCCTCTTTGTGGAACACCTGCTGGGTAAATAGGGAAAGCAGGCCGCTTAGCAGCACGCCGCGCACGCCCCAAAAGAGGGAAAAGAGCGCGAGGGTGCAAAAAACGATCAGCCCCTTTTTTTCCCTGTATTGGGCGTAGCGGAGGGCGATGTAGGTGAAGGCGATGGGAATGATCGAGATGACGCTATTAAAAAAGGGGCGGAAAGTCGGGCTACCCAAAAAGAACTGACGGCCGTTAAAAAAACACCCTTGGGAAAACTGGATCGCAAGGACTGCGGCTCCGAGGAGCAGGGAGAGGGCGGAGAGCCACCGGAAAACGCGGGCGCTTTTCACGTTTCTTTCCACCATGCGGCTAAAAGGTCGTGCGAGAAGGAGCAGCGGCGCCATCCAGGCTCTTCCGCGGTAGCTATTGCAGGAGAGGCGCCCGGCCCAGACGAAGAGATAGCCGAAAGCGGTGACGAGGAATGCCTGATCGACAAAGGGAGCGATTTTGTCGATCTGGCCCAGCGTGCCGGGAAAATTGTAGAGGGAAGCGCTGAAGGGGTAAAGGAGGAAGAGGGAGGGAACGAAGGTAAGGCCAAGGCACAGGTACCAAAAATCGAGCTTCCATCCCGTTTTTTTTGCTGAGAAATACCAGGCCGCGAAGAAATGGAGCGCGAGCAAAAGGTCCAACACCCCCAAAAGGGGGGTGAAGCTCACGGCATGAGAAAAAAATGCGACCTGTTCAGACATTATTTTTTGTCAGCAAGTTCCCGGTCTTCCCCGGCGCGTCCATAGATATCCTCGAAGCGGACGATATCATCTTCCCCGACATACTCTCCGACTTGGACTTCGATGAGCTCGAGCGGCACCTTGCCGGGATTTTCGAGGCGGTGGACCTGGGACTTGGGCACGTAGACGCTTTCATTTTCATGGACGAGCTGCTCTGTTTCTCCGATGGTCACCTTGGCAGTGCCCTTGACGACGATCCAGTGTTCGCTGCGGTGGTAGTGCATCTGGAGGCTTAAGCGCTGCTGGGGGTCTACAACGATCCGTTTGATCTTGTACCGCTCCCCTTCTTCGAGGATGGTGAAACTTCCCCAGGGGCGATGGGAGGTCAGATGCTCGAAGGGCTCTTTCGAGTTTCTTTTCTTGAGCTCTTCGACGAGGAGCTTGACTTTTTGCGATTCCCCTTTCTTTCCGATGAAGAGGGCGTCCTGAGTTTCAATCACGAGGAGATCTTCGAGGCCCACTGTCGAAATGAGGCGCTTGCCCCCCATGATGAGGCAGTTCTTCGTGTCGATATCGAGGACGTTGCCGACTTTGACGTTTTGATTTTGGTCCTTCTCGAGAAGATCATAAACGCTGTCCCAGGAGCCGACGTCTGACCAGGTGACATCGAGGGGGATCACGTGGATGCTGCGGGAGTGTTCCATGAGGGCGCAGTCGATGGAGATATCGGGCATTTCAGAAAAATGGGAGACCATCTCTTTGAAGGTCCCGGAGGAGAACCTGGAGGCATCGGGGCAATAAAGCGGCCATTTCTTTGAGGAAGGTCCCGATCTGGAAAAGGAAGATCCCCGAGTTCCATAAATACTCACCGGAAAGCAGGTAAGCCTGGGCCGTTTTGTAATCGGGCTTTTCGACAAATTCTTCAACAGGGACGGCCTCATTGCCACGGAACCCCCGGGTTTTGATGTAGCCGTATCCTGTTTCCGGTTTGTGGGGCCGGATCCCGAAGATCACATGCTGTCCCTGGCTGGAGATCCTCTCGCCGGCCTGCACGGCCGCCAGGAAGACAGTCTCAGGGGAGATGATGTGGTCGGAGGAGGAGACCAGGATCGATTCATTGTCTTCAGCTCCCAGCACGTCCTGAAGGTATTTTACAGCGAGACAGATGGCGGGGGCAGTATTTTTTCTCTCCGGCTCGACAAGGATCTGGCCTTCGAACCGTTTGTCGAGAGCGCACAGCTGGCTTCTCACCAAATGGTAGTAGGCCTGGTTAGTAACGATGAGGATATCTTTGGGGTCTACAGCGGGGTAGAACCGTTTCACTGTCTTTTGGAGCATCGACTCTTTGTCGCCAAAGTGCAGAAACTGCTTGGGGAAAGCGTTGCGGGAGAAGGGCCACAGGCGGGTTCCACTACCGCCGGCCAGAATGACGTATTTCATGATGCGCCTCGTATTTCTTTTGGACAAACTGCTTAAATTCTTTAATGAACCGGTCTTTGCCAAAGCCCATGGCGCGCTGCCGGATGGCGTGGGGGTCGAATGGCATCCTTTCGAAGGCAGAGAGGGCTTCGATCAGGCTCGCCGGGGTCTGCTCAGGGAAAAAGTGGCCGGTCGATCCGGCGGCGACGGTTTCGAGCGTAGCTCCCCTGCCAAAGGCCAGGACCGGCGTGCCTGCGGCCTGCGCCTCGACGGCGACAATCCCGAAATCCTCTTCGGCGGCGAAGACGAACCCTTTGGCGCGGCTCATCAGCTCGCCGATTTTTTCATCTGACTGCCAACCGAGAATCTCGACATTTTTTTTCGCCAGGGACTTTATTTTTTTCATCTCGGGGCCATCTCCGACGACAAGAAGGCGTTTGTCGGGAAGGCGGGAGAAGGCCTCTACGATGAGGTCGATCCGTTTGTAAGGGACCATGCGCGAGACGGTAAGGTAATACTCCTCTTTTGCTGCGCTAAAAGGGATCCTCTCTACGTCGACGGGGGGGTAGATCACGTCCGATTCTCTGCCGTAGACTTTTTTGATGCGCCGGGCGATGTAATGGGAGATGGAAGCGAAATGGTCGACCCTGCCGAGGGAGGCGATATCCCAGTTTCTCAGGTAGTGCAGGGAAGCCCGGGCAATGGCTCCGGGGATCGCGCCGACCCCTTCAAGGTATTGGTGGGTCAGGTCCCACGCGTAGCGCATGGGAGTGAGGCAATAGCAGAGGTGGAGCTGGTCTGAATGGGTCAGGACCCCTTTGGCAACGGCGTGGGAGGTGGAGAGCACAAGATCGCAGCCGCTCACATCAAACTGCTCGATGGCAAGGGGAAAAAAGGGGAGGTAATTGCGGTAAAGGCGGGTGGAAAAGGGGAACTTTTGGAGGAAAGAGGTGTGGATCTCTTTCCCGTCAAAAAACGTGCCTTTGAGCCGTCTACGATCGTGGACGAGGGTATAAATGGGGGAGGGATAAGCCTCATGGATCGCACTGAGCGTCTTTTCCCCCTCCTCCCATCGTCACAAGCCAGTCGTAGACAATCCCTGTCTTCATGGGGAAGCTGCCGCCTTGTCCTTCACAGCGCCGGAGAAATAGATCGGGTTGGCCTGGGGTTTGATGAGGACTGCTTTTTGCGCCGCTTCCAGGTCTTCCTTCATCATGATGCGTACGAGCTCTTGAAGGGGGGTCTTCGACTCCCATCCGAGTTTTTTTTTGGCTTTAGCGGGATTGCCGATCAAAAGGTCGACCTCTGCGGGGCGGAAAAACTCAGGGGAGATCTCCACGAGGAGCTTGCCGGTGGCCCTGTCGAACCCTTTCTCTTCGATCCCTTTTCCTTCCCACTGGATCTCGGTGCCTGCCTCGCGGAATGCGAGTTCGACAAACTCTCTCACTGTGGTCGTCTCACCTGTCGCAAGGACGTAGTCCTGCGGGGTGTCCTGTTGGAGCATGGTCCACATCCCTTCGACAAAATCTTTCGCGTAGCCCCAGTCTCTTCTGGCGTCGAGGTTGCCCAGGACGAGCCTTTCCTGCAGACCGTTTTTGATCCTTGAAACGGCTATGGTGATTTTGCGGGAGACGAAGGTCTCACCCCTTCTTGGGCTCTCATGGTTGAAGAGGATCCCGTTGCAGGCATAGATGCCGTAAGCTTCCCGGTAGTTGATGACGGCCCAGTAAGCGTAGAGCTTGGCGACGCCGTAGGGGGAGCGGGGGTAGAAAGGGGTGGTTTCCGACTGGGGGATTTCGAGGACTTTGCCGTAGAGTTCGGAGGTGGAAGCCTGGTAGAAGCGCGCTTTGGGGCAGTTCCCCCGGATCGCTTCGAGGAAGCGGAGGGTGCCGAGACCATCGATATCGGCGGTGTACTCGGGGATATCGAAAGAAACCTTGACGTGGCTCATCGCTGCCAAATTGTAAATCTCATCGGGCTGCACCTGGTCGACGATCCGTTTGATGCTCGAGGAGTCGCTTAAATCCCCTTCGTGCAGAAAGAACCGGTCGCTTATAGACTCATCCTGGACGAGGTGGGAGATCCGGTGGAGGTTCGAGGTCGAAGAGCGCCTGACAAACCCATGGATAGCGTACCCTTTTTCAAGAAGCAGTTCAGCAAGATAGGATCCATCCTGGCCGGTGATCCCGGTAATAAGAGCCTTTTTCACAGCATTCCTCATCTCTTAGGTTTTCAAAATAACCATCTTAAGCCACCCGGGATAATTTGTCACTCCGGAGAACAACAGGGATCATTAAAAAAATAACAGGATGAAAGGATGGTCAGGATATTTTTTTGCTGCAACGCAGCAATTTTTCCCACCCTGACCATCCTGTTACTTTTCTCTGCAGCAGCCTACTTGATGACGACGGTGGTGAGGGTGCCTTCATTGCCTTTGGCATCGAAGGCGGTCACTCCATACACTGTCTTGCCCCCTTTGGGCCTGTTGTGGTCCACATAGGTAAAGGTGGCGGCTGGCAGGGTCGCAATTCTGGCCCTGTTGCGGTAGACGTAATACCCGATGGCTGTGGAGGAGGGGCCTGTCCCGCAGTCCAACGAATCGAGTTGCTGAGCTCATACCCGTGGCCAAAGTGGTTCTTCTTCTGTTTGACAGCGAGGTTTTTTACTCTGGAGGGGCCTGGGATGAAGGCGATGGCGTAGGGGCTGCTGAAGCTTCTAATGATCGCCGTCGCCCGGCTTACCTGCACATCCATCATGACCGGGATGGGATCTTCGACCGGCATGCCGGGGTCTATCACCGGGGGAGTGGGATCTTCGACCGGCGTGACGGCATCTGGCAACACGGGCGCTGGATTATCGGCAGGCGTACTGGCGTCAGGCAACACGGGGGCGGGTTCCTCATCGGGCGGAACGGCGCCCATTATCAGTGCAACGAGTTTTCCGTTGGGCGTGATGGCGATGTCGAAGGGGTTCGAGAAGCCGGAGATCGTCTCAACAACGGTATTGGTCTCTGTGTTGATGACGAAAACGTCCATGCCTCCGCTATCGGCCGCGTAGACGAATTTTCCGTCGGGGGTGATGGCGATGTCATGGGGGTTGGTGAAGCCGGAGATGATCGAAGTGATCTTATTTGTCTCGATGTCGATGACAAAGACATCTCTGCCGCCGCCATTGGCCACGTAGACGCTCGTTCCGTCGGGCGTGATGGCGATCCCGGCAGGGTGGAAAAGCCTGAAATGGTCGCTGCCACTTTGTTTGTCGCGGTGTCGATGGCGACGACGTCGTAGCCGCCGTGGTCCGCTGCATAGACAAACTTCCCGTCGGGGGTGACGGCGATGCCGGCCGGATTGTAAAAGCCCTTGATGGTGGCAACGACGGTGTTTGTGGCCGTATCGATGGCCATGATGTTTCCGCCGCCGTAGTTTGCCACATAGGCCGTCTTCCCATCAGGGGTGATCGCGATACCAGCGGGGGCAGTGAAGCCGGTAATGGTCGCGATGATGGTGTTTGTCGCCGTATCGATGGCGTAGATCCTGTCGCTGACATTGGAAACATAGGCAAGCTTCCCATCGGGAGTGATCGCAATCCCCTGCGGGCGGTTAAAGCCGGTGATGGTGGCGGCGATCGTATTTGTCGCGGTGTCGATGACAGAGACGGTGCCGCTGCCGTAATTAACCACATAGGCAGACTTCCCGTCGGGCGTGATGGCGAGGGCGAAGGGGTTGGTGTCGGTGCCGATCGTAATGGTAGAAGTGACCTTGTTAGTCGCGGTGTCGATCACGTAGACGCCGTCGCTGAAGTTGGTCACATAGGCAGAATTGGCAAAAGCCAGGTTAAGGCCGATTGTCAACAAAGGACAAGCAGCAGGGAAGCAGCGCGCCTTTGGATCCCATGAAAGCAAAGTCTTTTTTCTCATTCAAACCCCCTTCTCTCTATGAAAAATTTAACTTTCAGATCTTACTTTGGAGGGGGGTAATCAATCAACTTTTAATTTCGCAAGTCGAAGCATTCCAGTTTTCACTCTGACGAGGAGCGCGCTGCTGAGCAAGAGCGCTGGCGCAGACGGCGAGTAGCCAGATCGCAAGCAGGATGCCGATCCCCGCAGGTCCGCGCACGGGGGAAGAGATAAACAGCCTGGCGAGGCCGCACACGAGAAGAGCGCCGAGGCAGGTAAAGTAAGATCCTGGATCCACCACTTCCGCTTCTCTTTGACAAGCAGGCGGCGGTGCATCAGGCTCGAGTAGATCGCCAGGTACGCTGCTAAGAGCAGGGGCCAGACGAGCGCGGCGCCTGTAAGGCCGGCATGGGAAACGGCGAAGATCAGAAGAAGGGGAAGGAGAATGAGCGCGGAGGCCTGCATGGTCAGTGTCAATCCGACCCAATGGTTGGCCAGCTGGAAGCTCTGGAGGAGGGAGCAAAACGGCCACAAAGCCAGCTCCCAGAATGAGCAGGGAGGCGGGCAAGCAGGTTTGGGCGGCCAGCCCCTCATCCCCGGTCCACAGAAGGAGGATATCCTTCAAAAAATAGAGAAGGACCGCTGCGACCGGAATGATGAGGGTGCTCATCCACTGGCTCGCCTGGTGATAGGTCGCGGCCAGCTCCTCTTTGTCGCCAAGCGCAATGAGGTGGGAAAACTTGGGGCCGAAAACCATCAGGGGGATGGAGGCGAGATTGAGGATCCCGGTAAAAAAGGCCCAGGAAAAACAGTAGTAGCCGAGCTCGGTCAAATTGAGAAAGTGGCCCAGGAGGGCTTTGTCGATATTTAAAATGAGGATCGCAAGCGCCGCAACTGCGCTTAGCTGGAGCCCCCTTTTGCCCACTTTTTTCAGCAGGGTGGGGGTGAAACGCCCCTTCCAGAATCCTCCCGGCATCACCCACCAGAGCATTGCGGCGGAAAGAAAGACCTGGAAGAGGCCGGCAACGAGGGAGGAGATCAGAAAGGCAGCGACGGTCTGGCTGACCCAAAGGAGCAGGATGATCGATAGGGACGCGCGCACGGTTGCGGAGAGGAGGCTGATGAGGTTGACGAGATCCTGCCTCTCAAGCCCGAGCAGGGCGCCGGAATAAAAGGTGTAGGGCCAGTGGCAGAGGACGGCTCCTCCCATCAGAGGGAGGATCCAGTTTAAAGGGATGAGGGAGGAGCCAGCCTGCGAAACCAGATTTTCCCGATCCAGGGAGAGAGTGCCAGAAACAGAAAAAAAAGAAGGAAAGTCGCGATCCAATAGACGATCTCTCCTGTCCGAAACAGGTCCAAAAGAGAGGCGTCGCGCCCCTGCGCCCGCAGCGTTGCGGTCTCCATCGTGATCGCGCTGCCGAGCCCCAGATCAAAAAGGGTGGAGATCGCATGGATCGACAGGGTGATGCCGATGAGGGCAAACGCTTCGACGCCGATCATTTTCAGATAAAAAGGGGTGAGGAGGAGGTTAAGGACGACAGACCAGCCTCTGGAAAAGAGGGAGAGGAGGATATTTTTTGAGATCGACATCAGGAGCTCTCCCTGACCGCAGCTGCAAATGCCTCGAGCGTAGCTCTCGCCGTATTCTCCCAGGTGAAGCGGGAGCTTCTCTCCCTTCCTTTTTGGATGAGCCCGTCTCTGCTATGCGGACTACAGACGATCTTTTCCATCCCTGCGGCGATCGACTCGACCTCGAGCGGGTCGACGAGCAAAGCGGCATCCCCTCCCGCCTCCGCCATGGCGGATCCGCCGGAGGTGACGACAGGGCAGCCGGCGGCCATCGCCTCGACGATCGGCAGGCCAAACCCCTCATGCAGGGAAGGGAATACGAGCGCGTCAGCCGCCTGCATGATCGCCACGAGCTCGTCCCTTTCGATATAGCTTAGCAGTTTGACGTGGGAGGTGAGATTCTCTTTGAGGATCGTCTCCTGCATCTCCTGGAGCGAGGGGCCCGGTTTTCCTGTGATCACGAGCTGATGGGGAAGGGAGTGCTTCCGCTTTACTTGAGCAAAGGCATGGATCAGCCGGACGAGGTTTTTCCTCCCCCACCAGTAGGAGCTCGTATTAAGGAAAAAGGGGGATTGGATGCCCCATTTCCGCAACACCGCCTCTTTTTTTTCGGGCAGACGCCCTGCTCAAAAAAGGCGGGATCCGCTCCGAGAGGCGTGACAACGATCCTCTCTTCGGGGATGTTGCAGATCTCGATCAGGTCCTTTTTTGTGTCCTCGGAGATCGCCAGGATCCGGGAGGCCCTTTTAAAATGCAAAAGCTTTGCCAGTTGGTAGTGGAGAGTGGAGCTTCCCGGGAACTGCTTCTTCAGTTCTTTGGGCATCTTCAGGGAATAGAGGTCGAAGGCGGTAATCACGGAGGGGATCGACTGTCCGAAAGGGACGACTTCCTTGGGCAGGAAGGCGAGATCGCACCTGTTTTAGATGCCATCCAGGGAAAGCCGATGTAGGAAAAGCACCGGTTGGGGATGTTTTTGGTTTTAATGACGGGCACAAGCGTTGGACAACCTGGAGCGAATTGAAGAGGCCCGCCGGAAAACAGGTAAAAGGTGTCGGATGGGGAGATGTTTCCAATCGCCTGCAAAAGGTTGTACAGGTAGTAGCCGATCCCAAACAGTCTGGGGGCCGTTAAAACTTGGGCGTGGACGGCAATTTTCACGGCACCTCCGTCTGTGTGAGGATCTTTTTCACCTGAGCAACGACATTCTCTACAGTTACCCCTCTCACGCAGTCCATCGAGCGGCATCCCTGGCTCCGATAGCAGGGTGCGCAGGGAACAGGGTGGGAAAGCACTGTGCTGAAATTGCCAGAAGGCGCCCACTGTGCAGGATCGGTCATCCCGCTATAGATGAGGACAGAGGGTGTTTCGAGAGCCGCGGCCACATGTCCTGCGAGGGAATCGACGCCGACGAGGCACCTCCCCTCTTTGATCAGCGCGAGATACGCATCCCAGGAGAGCTGGTCGACCAGATTGGTACATCCGGAGAGGGAAGCTGAGACCTTCGCCGCATTCTCTCTCTCTTTCTCTCCTTTTCCGGTGAAAACAAGGGGGATGCCCTCCATCTTTTGCGCAAACTCCCTCCACTTTTCCAGCGGCCACTCTTTGATGGGGTTCCCGGTGCCCATGTGGACGACGATGTGCCCTTTGGAGGGGAGGGCGTGTTTTTCCCGGACGGGAGGCAAGGAGGGGCGTGGAGGAGTATAGAACGCCTCCGGGAGGGAGCCCGCCTTTTGAAGCAGGGGGCCGTAGGAGTAAATCATGTGGCGGCCCGAAGCGGTCCAGTCTACGGGATGGTCAGCACAGGGCCGAACCCTCCGCTCGTGAACCCGATCCGCATCGGAACCTTTGCCTGCCAGAGCAGGGGGATCGCGTTAGGGAAAAAGGGGTAAAAATCGATCGCCGCATCATAGGATTGCGCCCGGATTTCTCTGACCGCTCTTCTTTTTGTCGCGTAGTACTGCACGATCTTCTTCCAGAGGGGCAAGGGGGAACGGTTCAACTTCCAGTGGTCGACCGTATGCACAACATCGATCAGAGGATGGCCCTCCACGATCGGCCTGGACCAGCTTCCCACAACGACCCCCAGCTTAACCTCGGGATCCGCACTTTTTAGGGCGGCAAGAAGCGAGGTCATCATGAGGGCATCCCCCATATGGGCCAGATTGGCGACGAGGATTTTTTTGGGTCTTCCTGTGCTTTCCGGCGAAGCAGGGAAAAGGGAAAGGATCCTGTCCAGACAGCGCAGGAAAAAATTGGCCAGAGGATTTTGAACGAGGTACTTTCCTTTGAGCGGGCTTTTCAATTTTGCAGTCCCATCACTTGATCAAAAATTTGCAGGTAGCCCTCGGCAGTCCCCTCCCAGGTGAAGCGGCTGATCGCTTCTTTGGAATGGGCCGCATCGGCTGCGGCTTTTTGGGGATGCGCCAGGATCCTCTCTAGTTTGTCAGCGATATCCTGCGGTGATCTCGGATCGAAGATCTCCGCGCGCACGTCATGGTGCTGGATATGTTCCAGAAAGGGAGGGATGTTGGACATCGCCACGGGCACGCCGCGCCCCCAGGCGTCGAAGCCGGGACCGTTTCCCCCTTCATAGAGGGAGGGGTTTACGACGACAGCTGCGCCCTGGATCAGGGCGTCGATCTCTTCGTTGGAGACATACCCCAGACCGTACGTGTCCTGGGGAGAGAGGTTCCTCTCGACCCCGATGGCGCAGGCCCGTCCACGGATCCCTTCCGTTCCGAGCCTGTAAAGACGAGGGCAACGGAGTATCCTTTTTTCCGCAGGATCGCCTGGGCGGCGATGAGGGGGCCGGCATTTTTATGGCCGATCGTTTGCGTGGGGCACAAAATGTACTCTCTGGGGATCTTGTGTTTCTTTAAAATTTCTACAACTTTCTCCTCCTGGATCGAAGAGACGTGGCTCATGGGCGCGATGGGAACGACCTGGACCCTGCTGCCTACGCCGGGGTAGAATTTTTCTACTTCCGTTTTCATAAATTGCGTCGAAACGATCGGCGTGGCTTTTTCAAGCCAGATGGGCATATGGGTATTGAGAAAATTCTCCAGCGAAGGGTGCATTGCGTTGCCGGAGAAATAATATTTAAAATTGAAATCGTGGAAGATCCAGCCATGGGACATGCCAGGTTCGGACATTTAAGATGGAAGGGCCAGGTGAAAAAGGCGAAGTCAAAGCCGACGACGGCCTGCTCGAGCTCCTTTTGCAGTTCTCCGGAAATGGCAAGGGGAAGAAGGGCGCTTATCCTGCTCAATTTGCGCTGCATGAGGCTGATCACATGGCGGCTCCCCCTCAATCCCCAGATATCCCTTCCAGAAAATTTCACGGAGCGAAGGGGGGAAATCTGGATAGCATGCTGCTCGAGCACTTCCCGCAAACTGTCCCTGCGCATCCCGTGTTCATTGGCAAAGAAAGTGATCTCTAGGTCGGGTCGCAGTTTTTTCATCGCAGGGAGCAATGAGCGCGCGACGCGCGTTCCCCCGCCCGGATTTAAAATATGATCAATGACTGCAATCTTCATTCCGCTCCAATGATACGGGGCAGATTTTAAATCCGTGCCCCTTAAGTGTCCAGTGGATTACTGATCGCATACAGCAGCGCAGCGATCCCAAAGAAGGGAAAGCTCCCCTGGGGGGATTCGAGAAAATAGAAGTCGCACCCCCCGATGAGGAGGTAGCCCAGAAAGACAGAGGAGAGAAAAGCTGCCGCCTGGAAAGAGGGGGCAGGGAGGCGAAGCCCCTTCCACGCCGCGCGCCCGATGGAAAGAAGGAACAAAAGGAAAAGCCCCCCTCCGAGCAGTCCCGATTCTGCGGCGATCAGAAGGTAGATGTTATGGACTTTGGAGTAGAGGTAATGGTCAGGGAATCTCCCCTGCTGCGCATGGGCAAGGACCTCGAAATTGTTGTACCCCGCCCCAAGCAGTGGATGCTCCTTCACCATGCCGGCAGCCAACTTCATGTAGATGACCCGCTCGCTATCGGCATACTTTGTCACGTGGTTGTAATTGACGATCCCCCCCCTTGCGCTGAGCTGGGAGTAAAGGAGGCTGAAGCCGACGAGGCCGCTGCACACGATCACTCCTGCAAGGAGAGCGACCCTGCGGAACGTCTGCGACCGGATCCCGCCGCTCTGCATGCTATGCCGTATCTGGAGAAACAGCCAGAATAACAGCGAAACGCCGAGGGCGAGGCCCGCCGCCCGGGAGAAGGTGAGGTAGAGGGTAAAGACCTGCACCAAAAGGGCCGCGAACAGAAGGATCCTTAATCGGGCGCGAACCTCCCGGACCGCCAGGTAGCAGGTGGCCATGATCGAGGTAAAAAGAAATCCCGCCAGGATGTCGGGGTGGAAAAACGTGCCGGCGGCCCGATAAAGGAAGGGCTCATCCGGCTTCGACCCAATGAACCAGAGGAGCTTCCCCGTGCTGGGGAACCGGAATTTTTTAATATTCCTCTCCCCCAAAAACTCGAGGCCCACGCTGTCCTGGGAAAAATACTGCACAAAGCTGATGGCGCACTGGCAAAGGGCGATGCATAAAAAAAGCCAGGCCACCCTGTTCACAAACTGGACGCCGTCTATCCTCTGCCGCAAAAAATAGATCGCATTGAAAAAAAGAAAGACGAGGAAAACTCCAAAGAGTTTTAATATTGAAGCCCATAGTTTCCCGTGATCGAGAATTTTGTCGAAACCAAAAAACGAAGAACAACCGGGTCAAATATTTGGATGGGCCCTCCCAGAAAAAGGTCCGCCACGCCCCCCTAAATAAGCACAAGATCAGGCCCACGCACCCAACAATCAAAAAATCTGAAACAAACAGGTGGATCTTCGTGGAAAAGTATTGAGGCAGAGGGAAGTCGGGAGGGTGAGCCGCCTGGACAGAGAGTCGAGAAAGCCGTGGAACCTGCGCTGAAAAGGCACTAGCGCAAAAAGCAGGAGCACCAGGAAAGAGACAATTTTATTTTTATTGAGGGAAGCGCTTCGATCGTTCCCATTTTTATAGCTGTCATATATTTGTCCCCTTAAAGATTATCTTCCAAAATGCGGAGTTGCTGACAATGCTGCAGAAGGTCGCGGAAATGGGCACGCGTCTTCAAAACGTAGCTCTTTGCCGCCTGTCGCATTTCAATTTCGTATTCTTTGATCTTTTCTTCAACCTCATCTGCTGAAAGATGCGATGAGACGTGTGCTCTTCTTCTTGAAGCGTTCGTACAACTTCGCCAAAAGTTTGTGCCAGGTCCTGGATCATCCCGCGGCGCACAGAGCGGGGCGTTATCCATGTTGCTTATTGTAGTCTTCCTGCAACTGCCTGCGCTCTTTGTGATCTCAAGGGTATTTTGGATCGATTTGGTCATTTTATCGGCGTACATGATGACGCGGCCGTCGGACGTTGCGCGCTGCCCTTCCGCAGGTTTGAATTAGGGAGGTTTCGCTGCGTAAAAACCCTTCTTTGTCGGCATCGAGGATACAGACGAGGGAGACTTCGGGGATATCGAGCCCTTCGCGAAGAGGTTGATCCCGACAAGCACATCGAATACGCCTCTGCGCAGGTCATTGATGATCTGCACCCGCTCGAGTGTATCGATATCCGAATGGAGGTATTTGGCCTTAACGCCGATGTCTGTGAGGTATTTGGTAAGATCTTCCGAGAGTTTTTTGGTGAGTGTGGTGACAAGGACTCGGCCTGCCTTTTCTGTCTCTTTGCGGATCTCTTCCAGGCAATCGTCGACTTGGCCATGGCAGGCTTGATCTCGATCGCGGGATCGAGAAGGCCGGTGGGACGGATGATCTGCTGGACGACATCGCCTTGTGCTTCCTGCATTTCCCAAGGCCGGGCGTTGCGAAGACAAAGATCACTTGATGAATTCGCCGATAGGTCTCTTCAAATTTTAACGGGCGGTTGTCAAAGGCGGAAGGGAGGCGAAAGCCAAATTCGACAAGCGACTGTTTACGAGCGCGGTCGCCATTATACATAGCATGCATCTGCGGCAGTGTTTGATGGGACTCATCGATGAAGAAAAGAAAATCTTTGGGAAAGTAATCGAGAAGGCAGGGAGGCGGATCGCCAGCGGATCTTCGCTGAAATGGCGCGAGTAGTTTTCAATCCCTTTACAAAAGCCGATTTCTCTGATCATTTCAAGATCGTAGGTCGTCCGCTGGTGGATGCGCTGCATCTCGACAAGCCGTTTTTCCTTCTCGAAAATAGGCGATCCGCTCTTTGAGCTCTGCGCCTGAATGGTTTCGATGGCGGTAAAGCGGACTGACTTCGGGCGTGACGTGGTGCGAACCGGGATAGATGGTGATCTTATCGAGTCGCTTCCGCACTTTGCCGGTCAGAGGATCGATCTCGCTGATCCGCTCGACCTCGTCTCCAAAGAATTCGATGCGGTAGGCGAGATCTCTTCGTAGGCGGGCATGATTTCCAGAACATCTCCCCGTGCGCGGAAGGTGGCGCGCATAGATCGAAATCATTCCGCTTATAGTGCATCTCGACAAGATGCAAAGGATATCGTCGCGGCGCCTTGTCTCTTAACTGCGAGGTGAGCAGCATTTGGCTGTAGTATTCGGGAGTACCTAAGCCATAGATGCAGGAAATGGAGGAGACGATGATCACGTCTTCCCTTTCGATCAAGGAGCGGGTGGCGCTCAGGCGCATCTTGTCGATCTGGTCGTTGATGGCAAGGTCTTTTTCGATATAGGTGTCGGTGCGGGCAATGTAGGCTTCGGGCTGGTAGTAGTCGTAGTAGGAGACAAAGTACTCGACAGCGTTGTCGGGGAAAAAGGCTTTAAACTCCTGGTAGAGCTGTGCGGCGAGCGTTTTGTTGTGCGCAATGATCAAGGTCGGCTTTGAACCTGCTGGATGATGTTGGCCATCGTAAAGGTCTTGCCCGAGCCGGTGATGCCGAGCAGCACCTGG
>CAVWEK010000014.1:0-9589 GCA_963753945.1 uncultured Acidobacteriota bacterium
CTCCTGATTTGTTCCAGGAGGGGGCCTCCTGAGGGAGCAGGTGTTCCCGCAGCTGGAATTCCACCTTGGACCAGATCCACAACAACAGCGCGAACTTAAGCGGCGCCGTAAGCTCGGAACAGGGCTATTCGGGAACAACTGCCAACGCCTTTATCTTCTCTTACGACTACCTGCAAGATCCCGAAAAGAGGATCATCACGGACAAGGGAGCTTATGGAAGGGTGATCAATACGCTGTGCTGCTCCAACCGCACTGTGCATACGGTCAGCCCCCATCTCAAGTCGCCAAAAGATCTGATGCAGGCGGTCCACCTGCCAAAATCTGCCGAAGAGAGAAACGTCTTTCATGCGTTCATCGACATCGGCGCCTATTTCAAAGAGCATACCAATGCCGAAGTAGCCTCCTCCTCCTGGCCTATTTTTCACAGCTCGAGGGAACCCCGATCGAAGGGGTCCTCTACTACGACGACGCGAACAATCAGCTGGCCTGCCTGAAAAAAGACAGGACGCCTATTCCTCTCGATTCCACGGACACCAAAACAATTTTCACCATGACCGGCCTGAAGAAACAGCAGCTGTTCACTTTCTACGATCAGTTCCATACCGTCGGATCGAACATCATCCAGGATCCCCGTGCAAAGGCTTTTTACACGATTGGCGACCAGACGGTGCTTCGCGACGAGCTTCAGGGGGACATGAGGATGCGCGGGCTTCTCGAAGAACAGGAAATCGAGGGGCTGATCCCCGAAGACCTGATCCCGCTGATCGCGCATCGGATCGAGGAAAAGATTGTGGAGAAACCCTCCGTCGAACAGATTTTGCTCTTTGGCGAAGTGAGCGGCCTGCTCAAAGACACAGAGGACAACCTGAAGGCATTTTCGCTCAAACTGGGCGCGGCAGTCAGAAAACATGTGCTCGATAAACTCTACAGCAGTACTATCGAAGAGGAAGAAGCCCTCTACGCTGCAGCGCGCAGCTTCTTTATTAAGCCGATGACAGAGGAGTTCTTCTCCCGCTACGGGGGCGCTCCCGCATCGATCGAGAGGGAAGCGTACATCGCCGCACAGATTCAGCACTTCACCTCCCGGATCGCCCAGATCAAACCTCTATTACCAGACGAGATGGCTAAGGCGCTCGCGGCAGAGCTTCAGGGGATCGCATCCGTTGCAAAAAACTATCTCTCTTCCCGCATCGACACCCGGTCGCTTGCAGACAACAACACCGTTGAAAAGATCGTGGACATTGATAAAAGGGTCGATACCCTAAACGAGCTCGAAAGCCAGGAAGACCTGGAAAAAAACAGAAAACTGCAAAAGGCTCAAGAAATCCCCTGGAAATTCGATTCTCTAACTACCCTGCTGATGCAGCTCTATTCCCCCCTGGTGGACGGGAACCTGGAACCGATGTTCCAAAGAGTGTCCGAAGTGATGGTGGCAAAAGGGGATTACGCCCCTTTTCCGATGCCTTTACCCCCGAATTTTTGGTAAGCAGGAATTTTATTCAAACAGTTTCAGAACAGACGAATCTCTTCGAATCCCTCCAAAAGACCCCCCTATGAAACCCTGCTGTTCCAGGGCCCAAACGGAAAGTACCATCTCCTCCTTCTAGGCACAAAAGAGGCCAAAGGCTTCTTTGATGTGCTCCGTAAGTTGGGGGGAATTCCCTTTAAGCCTTCTGAATGCCGATGGCAGCTTTAGAGCGGGGGCTCCCATCGATTTCACCCACCCTGAAGTCGAGCCGTTGATCATCCAGATGCTCTTTTTCTCAGGCAGGCTTTCTCAGCTTGAAGAGCAGAAATGGGAAGAGGGATTGAGCCGTTATTTTGCCCTGGACCGCGCAACAAAACGGGATATTTTTGAGACCGTGCTCCTTCGTCCAAAAAGCTCCAGGAGTACGAGCACAGCAGAGTAAAACAGCTCCTGAATGCGCCATCCAACACTGTTTCCACTGCTAATCCTGTCATCCTGGAGCTTAAGACTGCATTTTTTGGCTTAAAGCGGCGGACACCGGATGAAATGCAAAGAAACGGTGGAAAGGCATTTCAACTCCCTTGGAAAGGACCGCCCCGAAGAGCTCTGCACTGTGTCTGATATCGCAAGAAGCGCAAGCCGGGACCTCGCCGAACCTGTGCATGAAGTCAAATGGGCTGTCCAGATGCTCCAGAGGATCCTTCCCCTTTTGCAGGGCTATGCCCATGCGGTGAATACAGGCCCATTGAAAAGATGATCGAAGCCATCCAAGAGGTCACCGATCATGAACTTAAGGAGCAGATCGTCCAAACACTGATGCAGATCCCTGAACTCCCATCCGCTCTTCTAAAAACGATGTACGCATCCAGCTACCGATTGACAATCGATAAAAAAACACCCGTTTCCCAAATTGTAGAGATATTAAGAAATACTATGCATACGCTTGACAACCTGATCCAACGTGCGCATCCAGAGGAGTTGGTCCCCATCCTGGGGCAACAACTGATAGAGACAGGCTTCCCTGAAAAAATAGAGGGAAGGGGTTTTATAGAAAAACCCCCATTTAAATAAGAGCCCTGTCATCTTTGAGGCCATTTTGACCTTACTGCGTGATAAAGATGTGGCAGGTCCCCTCTTCAGATCGACAAAGGCATTTTTAGGCAGGTATTTAGATTCAAGGAACCAGCGCCGGCTGAAAGAATTCTACGAGGGGCTCTTGGAAAAATGCTATGGGATCTGCCCGGAACTGGACCAACTTCTCATTGAGGTGGTCATCCAACCGCTTGTTAAGAGCTCTTACAAACAGGATGAAGCGACCAAAGAGTACTCAGATACAGAGAGCAGCAGTGATTGGAGAACAAACGTCAGAATCCTTGCCATGACAAAGATTCCTTACGCCCTGGAGCAGGCGGAAAACCTTCGCCTCAAGTTCGAAAAATAAAATAAAAAACACCAAGGACTTAATATGAAATTTAAATTGCCCTCCCAAACTGGAGATCAGAGCATCTCCCCCATTATTTTGAGGGAAATAAAAAATCAAAAGATTGTAATTCTGCGCGCCACCCAAAAGCAGATGAAACAGCTTGCCGCCGTTGCAAGTGAGATTGAAAATAAAGGACTTCCCGACTACCTGGTCTGCTGCAAGCTCCCCGGCAAGATGGGACAGGGGATCTTCCTGCACCCAGGAGGCAAAGCCGATCCCCAAAGGCGCTGTGATCGCCCCCTATGCAGGGATCGTCTCGATCAGCCCCCAGCAGGACACCGATGAATCGGACTACATTTTCGAGCTGATCGGAAAATTTCCACTGAGCTGGAAGGAGCAGGTCCTCTTCAGCAAACAGCTTCCCTACCACTCCCGCCGCCACTACTCCATCAACCTCGATGCGCTCGAAGAGGGGAATTTTACCCGGTTCATCAACCACTCGGAAAAGCCCAATATCGTCGCGCATCTAATGAGGACCCCACCCAATGAGCTCGGCGTCCCTCCCTCTCCCCTGCAGGTGGTCTACTCCGCTGAAAAAAAGATCCTTCCCGGCGAGCAGCTTCTCGTCTGCTACGAAGATGGAGAGAAGAGCTACTGGGCCCCGCTTGCCATCAAGCCGGTCCCTGTCGATCCTAGCCAGACCTTCCAGCTCGACCGCTCGCTTAAAATCCTGAGCCTATGAAGTCGCTATTTGTACAGTGAGGCATAGATTTTGAAAATTGCCTCTCTGTGGTTTCCCTTCCAGGCAAATACCGCTTACCTGGTATTTGTCTCAGGGGGCAGGTCCCCGATCTTTACCCATAAGTCAAAACCTAAAGGTTGAATGAGTTTTTATTCAACGCAGAGGCGCAGAGCCGCGGAGCCGCAAAGGTAAATTCCGAGGCGCATCTATGAAAACAGATTATTTTCCCTATCCGGTTGTTTCCTTTGTTTTCATAGGTGCGCCTCGAATCACTTCACTTTTGGAAGGAAGAAAAGAGAATCTCAAATAGTTTTCACAAAAATATTTTTTCTGTATAGTTTTTGATCCATGGAAGCTGAACTTACACGAAAAATCATTGGAGCAGCCATCGAGACCCATCGCACCCTAGTACATGACGATTAAAGTTTTTGCAGTTATTTTTGCGTCAAAGCCCCGGGGCTCTAGATTCCGCAAGTGGGTCCATATTTGAAACATAGGACCCACTTGCGGGACTTCAACCGCGGGAGCTTTCACGCTAAAAATAACACCAAAAACTTAATGGTCATGTACTAGGTGGCCCCGGTCTTCTTGAAAGCATTTACGAGGAGGCTCTTTTCTTCTCCTAAAAATCAAAGGAAATTCCGAGGCGCATTTATGAAAACCAAAGAAATAATCGGATGGGGAAAATGATCTGTTTTCATAGATGCGCTTCGGAATTTCCCTTTGCGCCTTCGCGGCTTGGCGCCTCTAGTTGAATAAGAACTCATTCAACCTTTAGGTTTTGATTTATGGGTAAAGATCTGGGCCGGGCCATTGCATCAAACCCACTTGTAAAAAAACAGGTATTCGCCCGGACATATTTTTCTATCCTGCATATCCGTTTAATCCGGCCTATCCGTGTAATGGGTTTAGAATGCAAGCCCTCCAGCAATTTACACGGATAGGCCGGATTAAACGGATATGCAGGATAAAAAAAACAAAGTGATTTCGCAGGTTGAGATTTAAGAGCTTCATTGCCTATTCTTGGGTTTTGAACTCCACCCATTCAAAGGCCCCTGCATGAAGACGCTCTTTCGCAATCTATTAGTCTTGGCTCTGTTTATCTCCCTCCTCCCTTCTCTGGATGCAAAAGAGAAAAGAGCGAACGACTCCTCTCTTAAAACCAGCATCGATAAGCTGGTCGCAGAGAGCGCTCCCGATGTGCACGTGGGCGTGGAGGTGGTCTCGCTGAAAACCGGGAAGCTGCTCTATCAAAGGATCCCCAGCACCTGTTTGTTCCGTGCAGCGCGCTGAAAATGATCACGGGCGCCGCCGCACTGCATGAGCTTGGGGTCGACTTCCGCTTTGAGACAAAGCTCTTGACTGATGGGAAGATTGAAAATAAGGTCCTGAAGGGAAACCTCTATCTGCAGGGCTCGGGCGATCCGGAGCTGGCCTTTGAGGATCTGGAGGAGCTCACTTTTCAGCTCAAACTCCTCGACATCCAGCAGATCGAAGGAGACCTCTACGCCGACAACACGCTGTTCGATGGGGTGTCGCAGGGACCGGGTTGGATGTGGGACGAGGGCGCCAACTACTGGAACTCGCCGATGGACGCGCTGACAGTTGGCCACAGCTGCACCGACGTCTGGGTCAGGCCGGCAGAAAAAGCGGGAAGGGCTCCCACGGTCTACCTCCATCCGAAAACCGATTATGTCAAACTAAGCAATACAGCTGTAACGACGGCTGAGGTGAACAATTTGTTGGTGGAGCGCCGGTGGCTGCAGAAAGAAAACGTGATCGAGATCTCCGGAGAGGTCGTCTCCGGCAGTGAGCCTGCCCACTTTAAGGTCCCGGTGGAAGATCCCCACATGTATACCGCGCACGTCTTTCACTCGATTCTCACCAGGGCAGGGCTTGTTCTCAAAGGAGCTATTGCGGCCAAAGGAACGCCCGAAGGGGCGCGCGTCCTTGCGACGCATGAGTCGCGTCCTCTTTCCCTCATCGTCGAGACGATGATGAAATCTCCGATAATCTCTTTGCCGACTGCCTCTTTAAAAAAGTGGGACAATCGCGTTTCGGCGCGCCGGGCACCTGGCAAAAAGGGTCGAAGGCGATCCGCGATTTTCTGGCGGTAACCGTTGGGTTGAATGTGGAAAAGCTGGTGGTCCTGGATGGAAGCGGCCTCTCCCGCTACAACCTGATCTCGCCCCACCACTTCACGAGCTTCCTCACCTGGATGCACGGGCAATTCGACTGCAACAGCGAGTTCGCTGCGGCTCTGCCGATCTCAGGAGTGAACGGAACACTTAAAGATAGGATGACGGAAGAAGATCTGATCGGACGGATCCGGGCCAAAACGGGAACGATGACCGGACTCTCTTCTCTGTGCGGTTATGTGACGACCAAAGAGGGGGAGACGCTGGCTTTCTCTATTCTGCAGAATGGATTTACGGGAAAAGAGAGCAAATACAAAACACTGATCGAAGATCAGATTTGCTCTCTTCTGGTGAACCTGCAAAAAAATGACTAAGCGGTAACTTGCTTTACCCGTGCATCGAGGCGTGACTTAACCCTGCCGGCTTTGTTCATTTTGTAGATCCCTTTCTTGACCCCTTTGTCCATCAGGCTGTAGACATCGTTCAGCTTTGTCTTGGCTGAAGCGCCGTCTTTTTTGGAGAGGGACTCTTCAAAAGCGCGCACGGCTGTCGTCACTTTGGATTTGAAAGAGCGGTTGCGCAGGTTGCGCTTGATGCTCTGTTCATCTCTTTTTAAAGCTGTCGGCTTTTTGGCCTTAGGCTTATCATTTTCTTTTTTAACTTCTGCCATATGAGCATTTCCTTGCGAATTCAGAGAACTCAGGCTTTGATGGGCCTAAAGGTTCTCAATTTGAGATGGAAAGTAATATAGCTGTCTTGCCATAATTCGTCAAAACGGAATTTTCTGTATTTTCAGAATGGGCAACATGGCTAAAAATCTTTATCGGGTATGGGTGGTCCTCCTGATCGTCTCAGGGGCGATTGCTCTGTGGTTCTCCTGGGCGGCCCTGGGGGGCATATGGAAGTTCTTAAGCCTAAATGCCCAGGCCCCCGCCAAAGTCACGCATTGGGAGGTGCGCGCCCTCCCCTCCTCCCGCTTCACCGTCCTTGCGAAATACACCTACGAAGTGAACGGAAAAGAGCTGTCTGGGAAGACATTATTTGAATATCGGCAGTTCCTCAATCAGTACGCTGCGGAGAACTTCGGAAAATTCGTTGAAACGCAGCGCTGGCAGGTCTGGTACAAAGAAAGCAGGCCCCAGCTCTCCAGCCTGGAAAAGGAATTTCCCCAAAAAGACCTCCTGCAGGCGCTTATGACGGTCGGGGTCTTTGCCTACTTCTACTTCGCCCGGTCGATGCTCGCTAAATTTTCCCTATAAGTAAATCGATGGCCGAGCGGTAAGCCCTGGACAGGAGCGTTTTGAGGGGAAGCCGCTCCTTTTTCGCCTCCCCCTTCCCTCTTCCCTCAATAAAAAGCATTTGCCGCGCTGCGCCGGAAAGGTTGCCCTCCCGCATCAGCCGGTCGAGAAGGTCTCCTGCCGCAAAGTATTTCCAGGCAGCCAGGCGATCTGCGACCGCTTTGGGGAGGGTGGTGGCCAGATCACTACGCTGGATGGGGAAAAGGCGGGTGGGGGAGACGACCAGCTTTTCCCCCTTGAAAAAGCGTTTGTAAGAGCGCACATGGTCGAACTGGTCGTAGACGATCCCCTGCCCGAGCCTGTCGATGTTGGTGAAGTAGCAGGAGGTCTCCCGAAGGAATTTTTCTGCGGGGGAGAGTTTTTTCTGGTTGAATCGCTTGTCATGCAGGATCCAGACGACCTCGTAGCCCAGGGTTCGGTAGTCGGCGGTGCGCTGCCTGGCCTCTTCAAGGGAAATAGGGGAGCACTGCACCTCGTAGACGATCTTTTGCGCGGGCCAGGCGACATCGGCGATCCGGCCGATCGCGGGGAAAGGGGACTCGATCTGCGCGGCACCCTCCCCAATGAGCTCCAAAAGCCTGAGCTGGAGGTGAAGGTGGTCGGCTCCCTTCTGGTGCTGACGGCACAGGCGGGGTGTCGCCAGATGGTAGAAATGGATCTGGCGTCCATGGCCGCCCCGCACCCGGAGCCTGCCCTGGCATTCGGGGCAAAGGTAGTCTTTGCTCTTCTCTGCCCTGGAAGCTAAAATGGGAGAATCTCCCTCAAGCGCGTACAACTGCATGGTCATTAAATTTTGAATATATTATACGCTGTATGATACATATCAACGGATCGGCTTGACAATAAGAAAGATTCCGCTCAATATTGGCGAGTTTGAGCAAAAGTCGGCGTTGTTCCATTAATCGTTAAATTAAACCACCGAGCACACGGAGAGCACCGAGAGAAGAAAGTCAAATGCGGATGCCCTGAATCAAAATTCATCAGTGATGGAACAATTGTCTTCTCGGTGTCCTCGGTGTGCTCGGTGGTAAAAAAACAGCTTTATGTAACAAGGCCTAAAAGTTGGGAAAAAATGGCAAAAGGTTCTTTCAGCACTCCATTCAGTCAGCAGCATCAGCAAAAAGTTGAGGAGCTCGTCGCGATCGCGAAGGAGCAAGGGTTCATCACCTACGAAGAGATCAACGAAATTTTGCCGATGACCTTCGATTCCGCCGAGCAGATCGACCAGGTGTTGATCTTCTTGAGCGGTATGGACATTCAGGTCCTGAACCAGGCTGAAGTCGAACGGCAAAAAGAGCGAAAGAAAGAGGCCAAGGAGCTCGAGGGGGTCGTAAAGCGCCCCGAAGGGACCTCCGACGACCCGGTCCGCATGTACCTCAAGGAGATGGGCTCCGTTCCCCTCCTCACGCGCGAGGAAGAGGTCGAGATCTCCAAGCGGATCGAAAAGGCCCAGATCCAGATCGAAAAGATCATTATGCGCTTCCGCTACTCCACACGCGAGGCGATCTCGATCGGCTAACTACCTGATCACGAGCAAAGAGCGGTTCGACAAGATCATCGCCGAAAAAGAAGTCGCGGATAAAACGCTGTATTTCGCGATGCTCCCCAGGCTCTGCCCAACTGCTTCGAGAAGAGGACCGTTTTCTTGAAAAGCTGCTCGTCGACCTCTTCAATCCCGAGACCAAAAAGATCGACAAGGTGAAGATCTCGGAAGAGATCGAAAAGTGCCGGATCCGCACCCAGGCCTACCTGCGCCGGATGCACTGCCGCCATAATATCATCGAAGACTTCGGCGAAGTGATCCAGACCGCGCTACGACCGGTTCCTGACCCTGGAAAAGGAGATGCAGGAGCTGATCCCAAGAGCTGAGAAGAACAAATTCGCCGCCGCAAAACTCTCCGCCGTCAGGCGCAAGCTTGCCAAGAGGGAGCTCGCTGCCGGCAGGTCGATCGATGAGTTCAAAAAAGATGTCCGCATGCTCCAGCGCTGGATGGACAAGAGCCAGGAAGCCAAACGGGAGATGGTCGAGTCCAACTTGCGCCTCGTTATCTCGATCGCAAAAAAATACACCAACCGGGGTCTCTCCTTCCTCGACCTGATCCAGGAAGGGAACATGGGCCTGATGAAGGCCGTCGAGAAGTTCGAATACCGGCGCGGCTACAAGTTCTCTACCTACGCAACCTGGTGGATCCGACAGGCTGTAACGCGCGCGATCGCCGACCAGGCGAGGACGATCCGGATCCCCGTCCACATGATCGAAACGATCAACAAAGTTCTGCGCGGCGCGAAAAAACTGATGATGGAAACCGGCCGCGAGCCGACCCCGGAAGAGCTCGCAAGCGAGCTCGGGCTGACGCCGGAGCGGGTCCGCGAGATCTACAAGATCGCCCAGCATCCGATCTCGCTCCAGGCAGAAGTGGGAGACGGCGGCGAGAGCCAGTTTGGGGATTTCCTCGAGGATACCGCCATCGAGTCGCCAGCAGAAGAGCAACACCAACTGAACCAGGTACGACAAAAAAA
>CAVWEK010000015.1:0-19088 GCA_963753945.1 uncultured Acidobacteriota bacterium
CCTGTTCCTCATGACCGGTTTGGCTGAAGGGTTTGCCAACTTCGCCTATGTGACAAATCTTGGCGACAACACCGTCTCCATCATCGACACCGCTTCGCCCAATGGCACCCCCCTGTCACAATTACCGGCTTCATGTCCCTCTCGGCGTCGCGATCACCCCCGACGGAAGATCGCCTATGTGACAAATAGTGGCAACAGCACCGTCTCCATCATCGACACCTCTTCCCCACTACCACCCCCCTGGTCGACCATTACGGGCTTCAGTGGCCCTGTCGGCGTCGCGATCACCCCAGACGGGAACAAACGCCTATGTGGCAAATCAGAGCAACAGCACCGTCTCCATCATCGACACCTCTTCCCCAACAACGCCCCCCTGGTCACAATTAGCGGCTTCACTTTCCCATATCAGCATCGCGATCACCCCGACGGAAAAAACGCCTATGTGACAAATGAGTCTGGCAACAGCACCGTCTCCATCATCGACACGCTCTTCCCCATGACCGCCCCCCTGCTCACACATTACGGGCTTCGCATGCGCCCTTTCAGCGTTGCGATCACCCCGACGGGAAGAAGCCTATGTGACAAATGCTGGCAACAGCACCGTCTCCATCATCGACACGGCTTCACCCATACGACCGCCCCTGGTCGCACGTTACGGCTTCACTGACCCCTCAGCGTCGCGATCACCCCCGACGGAAGATTCGCCTATGTGACAAATAATGGCAACAACACCGTCTCCGTCATCGACACCTCTTCCCCAACTACCACCCCCTGGTCACAATTACGGGCTTCAGTGACCCTGCACGGCATTGCGATCACCCCGACGGAAAATCCGCCTATGTGATAAATTTTGGCAACGGCACCGTCTCCATCATCGACACCGCTGCGCCAACCTAAACCCCCTTATCACAATTACGGGCTTCCATGGCCCTTTCGGCATCGCAATCACGCCTAGCCCCTCCAAGGTCCAGAACCTCACCGGCAAGCAGGCAAAGAACGATTTTGGGGTGGAGTATGCGCTTTCCAATACGCTTAAATGGCAGGCAGGGTAGGGACTCCTTGCCCACACCCGCGGGGTACTTCATCTACCGCAATGGGGTGAAAATCGCGACGGTGTCTGCTTCCACCTTCTCCTATGTGGACCAGAATGTGAAGAAGGGGTCAACAGTCTATGCCGTTGCGCCCTTTGATGCGTTCGGCAATGTGGGCACCCCTGTGAGCGTCACCGTCAAGTAGGGAAAGTTAGGGCCGTTCCCTGTGGGGTTTCTGGATGAGGCCGCTGTGGGAACGGCCCTTTTTCTTCGTGTTAGAGGGCAGGAGCATAAAAATTCTTCCCTTTTCCCCCCTCCGTAGTGTAAATTCTTTTTTTCACAAAGGGGCCGTTCATAAAATACGCTGAATGTGGTAGGATGGCTGCTTATGGCGCACAGGTTTTCCTTCCTGCTTATCCTCGTTTTCACATGGCCCCTCCGATGGCTCTCCCACCCCTCTATCCACAGGCTGGGGGCGGTTTTGGGGTCGCTCGCCTACACCCTTTTGCCCAAGTTCCGCAAAAGGGCCCTGAGCAACCTGGCCCTTGCCACCTCCCTGGGCTCTGAGTGAAGAGCAGATCCGCAAGTACGCCAAAGCGTCAATTCAAAATCTTTTTATCACCTGCCTCGAGTACGCCAAGTTCGCCTCGGTCAAAACGATCGACGGGGCCATCGTCTGCGTCAACCCGGAAGGGGCGGCCAGGCTGATGCAGGAGGGCAAGCCGGTCATCTTCTTCTGTGGCCACCAGTCGAACTGGGAAGTGTTGTTCTTGGAAGGGACGAGCAGGATGCCGGGCGTAGCCATCGGGCGGCCGATCAAAAACACCTACCTCTACGACTGGGTCCTCAAGATCCGGGAGAAGTTCGGGGGAAGATAATCGCTCCAAAGAACGCGATCCGCGAGGGGCTCCGGGGCCTGAAAAAGGGGTCCTTCCTCGGCATCGTCGGGGACCAGGGGATGCCCGACAGCGGCTATGCGAGCCCTTTCTTTGGAAGGACGGCCTGGACCTCCCCGATGGCCGCGATCCTCTCCCACCGGACGGGCTCCCCGATCATTGTCGCGACCACGCAGAGGAAGGGTGGGAAGTACTGGTATCCACTACTCCGACCCGATTTGGCCGGACAAAGAGGCCCCCTCCGAGCAGGAGGTCGACCGGCTGATGAAGGCTTCGCTTGCCCTTCTGGAAGAAAAGATCTCCGCCGAGCCGGGCCAGTGGCTCTGGTCGCACAACCGCTGGAAGCAGCAGACCCCGGAAAAGCTCAAAAAGGCCTACCGGCACGAGTCGATCCTGATCGTCCTCCCGAGGGAGGAAGAAGAGCTGGAAAAACTCCTCCCCCATTTGGGAGTTTTCCGGGAGATCTACCCCCGGGAATTTATCACGGTTTATGCACCTGAGGGGGTGGCGGAGAGGGTGCAGATCAAGGATGCGGAGGTTGTCCCTTACGCGCAGGATGAGGAGCTGTTCAAGCGGGACCTTAGGTTTAAGCTCGTCTTCAACCTGACTCAGGTAGAAGGGCTCGAGCGCCACTTCCTCAACCTCGCTGCCTTCCATGCGGTCTCTCTGAAAGAGCTGCAGAGAGGGTCGGGGTCTTTTGCCGAGGCCCTCAAACGTACAACCCTTAGAGCGTATGCCTCATAACCGGTTCTACTGCGATGCCCCTCTCGAAGAGGGCGCGACAGTGTCCCTCTCAGGGGAAGAGTGCCGCCACCTCGTCCGCGTCCTGCGGGCCAAAGAGGGGGACATCGTCGAGCTGGTCAACGGCAGAGGAGCGCTGGCCGAAGCGTCGCTCTCCTCCACCCAGAAACAAATGCCGGCCTCACTGTTCTAAGCGTAAAGCACCTACCTCCCCCCTCTCCCCTGATCCTCGCCCAGGCGATGCCGCGCATGAACCACCTCGAGTGGATCATCGAGAAGGGAACCGAGCTCAATGCGACCGAGTTTTGGCTATTCCCCGGGATGTTAAGCGAAAAGGACACTTTAAGCCCCTCCCAGGCGGAACGGCTCAAGCACTTAGGATTGCCGCCATGAAGCAGTGCGGACGGCTCGATCTCCCCGCATCCACATCAAGCCTCCTCTCCTCTCGGAAAGGGATGGAGGGCACTCTGCTCTTTGGGGATACAGTTGGGGAGCGCCCTTTCCTGTGGGACCTCCCCTCGGCGCCCCCTCTGAAAAGCCCATCCTCTTTTTTGTGGGACCTGAAAAGGGGTTCGACCCGAAGGAGAGGACCCACCTCCTCGAACCCTCGGGGCCAAAGGGGTGCGCCTCCACCCCAATATCCTCCGCGCAGAGACCGCTCCGTTGGCCGCTCTTACTATTCTTCAGCAATACTGTAATTACTAACCATTTAGATTACTGGCTAGTAATCTAATTAAATTAATTTGTTTGTAATTTAAATTATAAAACAAAATAATAAAGATAAGAAAGAAACTCTAAATAAGGGAGAATCCCATGGGCGCCCTACCAGCTCCAAAAACTTCCCCTCTGTCAAGAGAGATCATAAAGATCAAAGGTCATGTCGATGCTTTATCTCGAAAATGCAAAAAGAGCATAAATTCACCCCGACCCGCGATAACCTGGATGAGATGCTGAAGAGATTATCGACTTCATCAACAACAACCACTCGAAAACCGCTCCCCATGAGTCTCATCTGAAAGCAGCGATCATCGACCTGACAGAGGTTCCCGAGATGTCCCCCCAAATGCAGCGGATCTCTTTTTTGACTGCGCTTAAAGACGCCTCTCGAAAGAACTCGATTACTTTTTAAGCTGCTCTGATTTCTACAGGGGAGACAGATCGTCGGGATCATCTCCTCGTCGTCGTGATCGATCCTTTATAGACGATCCCTTTCTGGGGATCGAGGGTGACGATCTGCCCATCTGTAAGCAGGCTCATCGCGCCGTCTGCGCGCGTCAGGATCGGAATGTCGAGCATTTTGGCGACCTGAAGGGCGTACTGCTCAGAATCGGTATCGTCCGGATGGTTCTGCAGCACAATTCCCAAAGCATGCTTCAAGCAAGGGCAAATAAGAGTCGTCGCAGCGGGAAATGACAACGATCCTGTCCCGCGATCTCTGCATGGCGCTTTTCGTCGGGGCATGCAGAAGGGTGACTTTCCCATGGACTGCGCCCGGCCGCACTGGCCGCGGACGAGGACATCGCCAATACTTTCGACGAGCATCATATTCGTCGTGCCGCTGACGCCAAAGGGCGCTCCGGCAGGTCACGACGACGAGATCTCCATAGCGGACAATCCCTTTTTTCAAGGCAAAGCAGCTCGACGATCGCAAAGGCTTCCTGGGCGTTTTTTGCAGGCGCGGGATCGACAGGGATCACTCCCCAGTTAAGGCGCATCTGGTTGTAGATCTTGCAATGGGGGGTCAGAGCGACGATCGGCATCTCAGGGCGGAACCGGGAGACGAGACGCGCGGTAAACCCGCTATTGGTAAAACAAAAGATCCCGCTTGGCCTGCGCGCTATAGGCCGTTTTGACGGAGGCCAGCGCAACAGAATTCGAGACATCGTTGTAATCGGTGCGCGCGTTGCGGTTGAAGAATTCGCGGTAGTTGAAATCCTTTTCCGCCTCTTCGACGATGCTCTTCATCATCTTGACAGTTTCAATCGGGTATTGCCCGACAGCTGTCTCTCCTGAGAGCATCACTGCGGAGGTGCTGTCGTAGATCGCATTGGCCACATCGGAGACTTCCGCGCGCGTCGGGCGGGGGTTTTTGATCATCGACTCGAGCATCTGGGTCGCGGTGATCACAGGCTTTGCGGCCTGGTAGCATTTGCGGATCATCATCTTTTGCAGGCGGGGCACTTCCTTAAGCGGCAGCTCGACCCCGAGATCGCCCCGTGCCACCATGATCCCATCGGCAACTTGAATGATGCTGTCGAAATTATGAACGCCGAGGCTATTTTCGATTTTGGCGATGACGAGGATCTCCGGTTTTTTCTGCTTGCGAGAAGAGGTTTTGATCTCGAGGACATGGTCGGCGGAGCGGATAAAAGAGGCGGCGATGATATCGACATCGTGCTTGCAGCCAAAAGTGATGTCCTCGATATCCTGCTGCTGTCATGGCGGGAGGCGCGATGTCGACACCGGGGACATTGACCCCTTTTTGGCTCTTGATGAATCCGGGATTCTCGATTTCGATCATGGACCCCTCTTTGCGTTCTTCTCGACGACATGTGTGATGATGTAGCCATCGTCGATCAGCACCCGCATCCCGACTCCAGGGTGTCGATCACGATGGGAGGAGTGATCTGGACTTTTCTCATCGCCTGGGACGTCTCTTCTTTGACGAGGAGAAGGCGCTGTCCCGCTTGAACCGGAAACTGGTTGTTCTGAACATTGCCGAGCCGGATCTCGGGGCCCTTCGTGTCGAGCATGATCGCGAGGGGAACTTTTTTCTCCTCGCGGGCTTTTTTGAGCAACTCGATCGTCTTGAGGTGGTCGGCGTGGGTCCCATGGGAGAAATTGAGCCTGGCGACGTTCATCCCCGCATCGATCAGCTCGAGGATCTTCTCGTAGCTGGCGACTGCTGGGCCAATGGTGCAAATGATCTTCGTCCGCGTCTGCATAACTCTGTTTTCCTCCAAGGGGAGAGGCTGTGTGTTGCCCCCCTACAATCGACAGTGTAATGCGGCTTGCCCAATTTTGCAACATCCCTTGCCCCTGCCCGGGTATGACCAAGGCACATAGGTAACAGATAGATCACCCACATGGGTTACACTTTTGGTTAGATCGCGCGCGGGGTATAAACCAATTTACACGGATAGAACGGATAAGCGGATGTACAGGAAAAATTTTTCCGTGCATATCCGTCTATCCGTGTAAATTGAACGCAATTTCCAAGATTGATCTGTTTGCCGGCGCCGGCAAAGTGATGGTTTGAGTCATTGCCTGCAAGACTCCTCAGCCTTATTTAATCGCATTTTCAAGCGTTGCCATTGAAAATATCCCAAAAGTTCTCCACGGTCTCCAGTTTAACCTTTTTCATTTATTATTGGCTTGCCGGCGCCGGCAAACACAATTAGTTGGCTCTGTTTGACATGCATCCCGTGCCCGAAAAATGCCTTCTTTACAACTTGATGGTGTTACCCATGTGGGGTTCCTCCCGGGCAGGGGTGGAGTTTTTATTGCGCTATATTCTTTGCAGGCATACAAACAAACGTTAACGAACTTCCAACAATCCGTTGGGGTCAAAAAAATTGAGGCCAGGCACGAGGTTGGCAAAAGATTCGGACACCACCTTCCCTGCCAAGGTTTCAAAGGATGGTATGTATGAAAGCTTCCTTAAGAACGTTTTTTGGACTGATGTTCCTGACATTGCTGCTTGTGACAGCATCGCACGCCTTCGCAAAATCGCCCGCCTCCTCCAGCCCAAATCGCAAGCCGGCTCCGTGCGTCGAAAAAATCTACCTCAATCCCTCCGACATCCAGTTTCTGGATAACCAGATCCTCGTCAATATTGAAAACACGCCCAAGCGCACGCTTGCCCTCTACTCCGACGACAAGGGGATCTTCGTGCTGACCAAAAAGCGCCAGGGACGATGCCCTGAGGATTACTGGGAATGCGGCACCTGCGGCGGCTGCAGTCCCTGGCACGCCCCCGAGTGCGACTGGTGCGGCTACGACTGAGTTTTCTTCACGTGAAGCCCGGATCTGGGTATGGAAAAGGTCCGGGCGCTATAGATGACGGGATCCTGATTTTGGATTCGTGTTCCGGTTACTATTTGGCGCGTTTTTTCTTAGTGGCAGGTCTTAGTTTGACTTGAGAAACGGTGAATGTAACTTGACCACTTTTTACGGTGAGTTCAACATGGTCGCGGGTGAATTTTAGGATCTGGTGGTCCTGTGCAGCCTGAACCTCATCAAAAATGACGCAAAGCAGGTCGCCCTTTTCAGAAAAAAAACCGACTCCATCCCCTGCTATGGGTTCTACGGCATCCCCTTTAGGCCCCGAACTCCAGGAGATCGTAAGGGACCCCGACCCATCAATCGGATGAAAAAACACTTTTCCCTTTTTCATGGCCTTATTTCTTTTAAGCCTTTGTGGCTGTTTCGAATGGAACTTCCAGTACTGTACATGGACGAAAAATAATTTCCTGTCTGAGTCTTCTTAACAATTACAACTAGATACTTTTGGTTGTCAAGCTGATAAAAAAGGTGATATTGACTCAGCTTCTGCTGCTCGAAGATTTTAGAGGGGTCCTTGAGAATTCTTTCTATAAGCTCCAAGAGAATATCCCTGGGAAGCATAGAAAAATGCTCTTTCATTGCATGTGCAAGCTCCTCTTCCCCGATAATGATTCGGTCACCTGTTATAGCTGTAATGATAGCCGCAATTCTTCTGTCCATGAAATTGCCCCAATTATGAGGGATCATTATGGCAGATTTTTTACTTCGGGCAAAGGAATTTGTAACGCACAAGTCAGGTAGGTCAGCAAGCGAGCCAATCCTGGAAACCCAATAAAACGAAGGCCTAACCTTTTATCGGGAAGCCAGCAATATAGCCGATGATGTCATTTTCGGTTAAACCGTTGGGATTGATCTTCAAGCCCTTATCAACTTCGTACATCCCAATATTCGCTCGGTTTTCTGCAACCTCAGGAAACCCTTCTCCAAAGGAAGCGGTAGCAAGTGTATCTTTACCCAAGGAACAATTTCCCGTATTAAATATCTCCAAAGCACTCCTCATGGCGACAGCTAATATGGGCATCGGTTCGTGTCCATCCAGCCTGACGAATCTGACGTAATCATCATAAACCACACGAGCTCCTGTTATAACAGAAATCCATAACCCCTTTCTCCATATAATAGTGCTTCGTTTTGTGAGCAGCAGGGATACCTACATTAAAAACAGTAGACTTTAACGCCAATTCGTCAAAGAGCGGACCTTGTCTTTTCCCCATGCTCAGGGGGTGTTCGCATAAAACCATGAAATTGAAGAAATCAAAGGGGATGGTCAGAACCCTTCCGTTGTCAATAGGAGCTGGATCTTCAGTTCTAACCAGTTTCCCCTCTTCGTTCAGCACGAACGGGAAAGTCCTTACCAACAGTTCTTTCGACTTTAGATGGAACTACTATGATCATCACAATCAAGATCCCTCCTGCTGGCCATTAATCTAGCCGTAGATCGTGCTGAAGTCGAACATATGCATACTCATCGGATTTAATTTCACCGACCGGCCCTACTACTTTTCCTATAAATTGAGCAATCATTCTGCCGCTGAGAGTTTTTGGGTAGAGATTCTTAAAATCCTCTTCCAAATTGCGCACCTCACCGTCTAAGCTCTCTATAAGTGGGATCCCCTCTTGCATGAAAAGCTTCGGCCCAAGTATCCATTCTCATCGGATAATTGCCGGATTGCATCTTGAAAGACTTTACTTACCTGCGACAATGTGATAAGTCTCCTTTGCATACGAGTAGCCACACAATGATGCGAAGGACATCAAAATCTGGCGTGAGAGGAAGGAATAGCTGATCCCATAACAATAATCCTTTTTTAAATAGCTTAAACTTCTGCGGGGAGGCCTGCAACAGCACCGGTGTTGTCGTCTCCGATACAGGTGTTGAGGTTGAGATTCAAGCCCCCGCCTACATTGTAACACCCAATATTCGCTCGAAGCTGTGAGATCTGAGGAAACTCTAGTCCATAGGAAGCTGCGGCAAATGCATCATCGCCCAAGGAACAATTTCCCGTATTAAACATCTCCATAGCACTCCTCAGAGCGACAGGTAATATAGGCATCGCTTTCAATCCACGTTCTTTGAAGTGTATGACGTAGTCGTCATAGCTCCGAGTCAACTTGCGAAACAGCAGCACTACCCCTTTCTGCAGATAATAGATCTTCGCTTTGTCAGCAGCAGCAGCAGCGATATTTCTCCGGACATTCTTAATTTCCCCAATTTCCCTAAAACAAGACGAATTCCAATCTCCCGGAGTCAGGAAAGGACCTTGTCTTTTCCCCATGCTCAGGGGGTGTTCGCATAAAACGTTTAAATTATAAAAATCATCAAAAGGGATCGTCAAAACCTTCCCATGCTCAATAGGAGCTGGATCTTCAATTTTAACCAGAGTTCCCTGTTCATTCAACTCGAAGGGAAAGTCCTTACCAACGGTTCTTTCGACTTTAGGTGGAACTACCACGAACTCACCACCTTCTCTCAGGAACCTTTTATAAACATCGGCTTTGATTTCACCGGCTGGACCTACCATTTTTCCTATAAACTGGCCAATCATTCTACCGCTGAGGGTGCTTCGGTAGAGATTCTTATAGTCCTCTTCCAGGTTGCGCACCTCACCGTTAAAATTCTGGACGCGAGGGATCCCATCTCGGATGAAAATCTCAGACCAAAACCCACTGTCCTTGCGCAGTTGCCCCATTACGTTCTGCGTAGCTCTACTTACCTGAGACAATTGGAGAATATCCACCAGGTCCAAATGGTTCACCGCCATCAGGCGGAAAGTCGTGAAATCTGGCAGGAAGGAAGGAATAGCTAATACCATAAAATGAATCCTTTTTTAATTGTTTTAAGCTTAATTAATTTACTTTAATTATAAACATTTATTTCATTATTTTCAATGGCTAATAATTAAAGTTATTTCTTTACAATACTTCCAGAGTTGGCTGAGGCTAAACAGCTTGCCAGATATCCGCTACCGGGGGGCAACGGGGGCACAGCCCCGCTGGGTACAACCAACTTGCATGGAGCAATACTGAGGCAGCCGGGCTGCGCCCTGTATCGGTTATGGGGGAAAATGTACTAAATACTGGAAAATGCAAACCCTCCGTTATATAATCCCCCAAAATATGCAAGAACCCCAAATCATCCTCAAGAAAGTCAAGGTCCATAACCTCAAGAGCGTCGACCTGACCCTGAACCACAACGAGTTAATCGTCTTTACGGGGGTCTCCGGGTCGGGAAAGTCGTCGCTTGCCTTCGACACGATCTACATCGAGGGGCAGAGGCGCTACGTCGAGTCGCTCTCGACCTACGCGCGGCGCCACCTGGGGGACCTCGCAAGCCGGACGCGGAGCTGATCAGCGGGATCTCGCCGACGATTGCGATCGAGCAGAAGACGGCGGGGCGCAACCCCCGCTCGACGGTGGGGACGATGACGGGGATCTACGATTTCATGCGGGTGCTCTTCGCCCGCGTCGGGATCGCCCATTGCCCGGTGAGCGGCGAGGTGGTGACCCCGCAGAGCGCCCAGCACATTCTGCGGGCGCATCCGGCTTATTCCACCTGAGACGCGCCTGATTCTTCTGGCTCCCTTTGCCAAAAATAAAAAGGGGGAATTTAAAGATGATTTTGCGGAATTTGTGCGCAAGGGGTACACGCGGGTCCGGCTCGACGGCAACATCGTCGATTTGAGCGAAGAGATCCAGGTCGACGGAAAAGTGGCGCACGACATCGACATCGTAATCGACCGTCTGGTGCTGCGCGCCGAGGATGACAACCGGCTGGCGGAGGCGGTCTCGCAGGCGCTGGAGGCGGGCAAGGGGCTGATGAGCGTGCTGAACAGCCGACACGAAGGAGGAGCCCTCTTTTCGCAGCACGCCTACTCCCCCAAGTCGGGCCTCTCGTACGGGCCGCTGGAGCCGTCCGATTTTTCGTTCAACCACCCGACGGGGATGTGCCCCGAGTGCCAGGGGCTGGGGATCATCCAGGAGTTCGATCTGGAGAGGGTGATCGACCCCAACCTATCCATCGCAGAAGACTGCTGCTCGATCGCCAGCTCTTACAAGACGGTGCGCTACGGCAATATCTACAACAACCTGGCGCAGCCTCTACGACTTCGATGTGACGACCCCCTGGAAAAAGCTTTCCGAAAGGCAAAAAAGGTCTTTCTCTACGGCACGGAGAAGAAATGGACGCGGATGCGCTTCGTGCATCCGTCGAAGAAGAGCCGCTGGACCGAGTTTGTGCACTGGCGCGGGGTGCTCTACGAGGCGAAGGAGCGGTTCAACCAGGCGCAGAGCGATTTGTACCGCTCCAATATGAAAGAGCTGATGCGTGAATCGATCTGCCCCGCCTGCCAGGGGGAGAAGATCCGCCCCTACCCGGCGGCAACGCCGGTTGGCGGAAAGAGGATCGCTGAGGTGACGGCGATGGCGATCGAGGACGCGCTGCGAGTTCTTTCAGAAGCTTAAGCTGACTCCACAGGAGCGGATGATCGGCGAAGAGCTGCTCAAAGAGATCGTGCAGAGGCTGCAATTTTTAATCGGCGTGGGACTGCATTACCTCTCGCTCGAGCGCACGGCGCCCACGCTTTCGGGCGGCGAGTCGCAGCGGGTGCGCCTGGCCTCGCAGATCGGGTCGGGGCTCGTCGGCGCGACCTACGTGCTCGACGAGCCGTCGATCGGCCTGCATCCGCGCGACAACAACAAGCTGCTGCTGACGCTCAAGAGCCTGCGCGACAAGGGAAACACGGTCATCGTCGTCGAGCACGACGAAGAGACGATCTGCGCTGCCGACACGATCGTCGATGTGGGGCCGCTGGCAGGGCAGAACTGGGCGGGCAAGATCATCGTCCACGGCGGGATTGCCAGACCTGCTCGCCTCCCCCGACTCGATCACCGGAGCCTATCTCTCGGGAAGAGGAAGATCCCCATCCCGAAGAAGCGCCGCAAATCGAAAAGGCGCTCGACGATCGAGAAGGCCTCCCACCACAACCTGAAAGATGTCACCGTCGAGATCCCGCTGGAGACTTTCGTCGCCGTGACAGGGGTCTCGGGATCGGGAAAATCTTCGCTCATCAGCGATACGCTCTACCCTGCGCTGTCCAACCATTTGCACAATGCCCAGCTTCCGTCGGCAAGCACAAAGCGATCAAGGGGCTCGATCAGATCGACAAGGTGATCGCGATCGACCAGACGCCGATCGGGCGCACTCCCCGCTCGAACCCTGCGACCTTCATCAAACTCTTCGACGACATCCGCGACCTCTTCAGCCAGCTCCCCGAGAGCGTAGCGCAAGGGTACAGGGCGGGCCGGTTCAGCTTCAACGTGAAGGAGGGCTCCTGCCCCCACTGCACGGGGATGGGGATGATCAAGATCGACATGGACTTCATGGAAGATGAGTGGGTCGCCTGCGAGCATTGCAAAGGGCAGCGGTTCGATCCCAATACGCTGTCGATCCTCTACAAGGGCAAAAACATCTACGAAGTGCTCGAGATGACGGTGGTGGAAGCGCTCGAGTTCTTCTCTGCGGTCCCCCACATCCGGGTCGAAGCTCGAAACGCTGATGCAAGTCGGCCTCGACTACATCAGGCTCGGGCAGCCTTCCCCTACACTTTCCGGCGGGGAAGCGCAGCGGATCAAGCTGGCCAAAGAACTCTCCCGCCCCTCCAGCGGCAAGACGTTCTACATCCTCGATGAGCCGACGACGGGGCTGCATTTCCACGACATCAAAAAACTGATCGACGTGCTGCAAAAGCTGGTCGAAAAAGGGCAACACGGTGCTCGTCATCGAGCACAACATGGACCTGGTCAAGACCGCCGACTGGATCATCGATCTGGGCCCCGAAGGGGGCAAGTTCGGCGGCGAGCTTGATCGCGGTGGGAACGCCTGAAAAGATCGCGAAGCTGGACACGCCGACGGGCAGGCGATCCGCTCCTACCTCAAGCCCCAGCCCATCGCCCTCCCTCCAAAAGCCGCGCATAGACCAAAGTCGAACCGATGCAAAACATCGTGGTCGACGGCGCGGCGCAGAACAACCTCAAAGAGGATCGACGCGACGATACCCCGCGGAAAAATCACCCTCTGCACAGGGCCCTCGGGATCAGGCAAGTCCTCCTTTGCTTTCGAGACCGTCTATGCCGAAGGGCAGCGCCGCTACATCGAGTCGATGTCCGCCTACGCGCGCCAGTTCGTCAAACAAATGCCCAAACCCAAAGTCGAGCAGGTCGACGGGCTCTCCCCTGCGATTGCCATCGAGCAAAAGAGCCACGCCGGCAACCCGCGCAGCACGATCGGCACGATGACGGAGAGCGTACGATTTCCTGCGCCTGCTCTTCGCCCACCTCGGCACCGCCTATTGCCCCGAAACCGGCGAGGAGATCCGCACGATCAGTAAAGACTACGTCGTCGAGACGACTGCTCGAACTCCCCGACAGCACCCGCCTGCACATCCTCTCTCCGCTGCATCCTGAAGCGGCAGGAGACGTTCGAGGACCTCAAAGAGAAACTGCAGCGCCAAGGATTTTTGCGCATCCGCCTCAACAACACCTACTACGAGCTCGATCAGGAAATCCCCTTCGACAAACAGCGTAAAAACGACCCTCTTCCTCGTCATCGACCGATTGATGGTCTCTCCTGAGAATAGAAAGCGGACTCTTCGATGCGATCGACCAGGCCGCAACCCTTTCCGGCGGGACCCTCGTCGTCGCACTGCGAGGACAAAGATCTCTTCTTCAATCTCGCGTTTGCCGTCTCAGCACCGGCAAATCGTATCCCCCGATCACACCCCACACCTTTTCTTTCAACACCGAGTCGGGGATGTGCCCCGACTGCCAGGGCCTCGGCTTCCAGTACGGCGCCGACCTCACCCGCCATCAGCCGAGATCATGAAGATGAGCCCCGCTCGCGCTCCTGCGCCTTCTCTGGAAAGAAAATATCACCAAAGAGGGCCTCGACTGTTTTCCTCCGCTTCCTTGAAAAAACGAAATCGAACTGCCGATAGCCAATCTCCGAACTCGACTCCGATCAACTCCAGATGCTCTTTAACGGCACCAAAGAAGAGCAACGATCGAACACAAAGGGATGCTCTTCAAATGGCGCGGGATTCAACACCGTGCTTCGCACGCTCGCCAAAAGCTCCGATCCTGAGATCCGCGAACCGCTCCTGCCTCTCCTCGATCAGAACGAGTGCCTCTCCTGCGAAGGAGCCCGCCTCAATCCCCTGGCTCGCAATGTCAAAATCGGAAAACTCTCGATTGCCGACCTCTGCCGCCTTTCGCATCGAAGAGGCCGCCGCCTTCATCGAGCAGATCCAACTGCAAAGACGACCTCGCCTTCCTCGAAGAAACCCTCCGCCAGCTCAAGCGCCGCCTCCACTTCCTCCAAACAATCGGCCTCGGCTATCTCTCCCTCGAGCGCAGCGCGCCCACCCTCTCGCGGCGGAGAAACGCAGCGGATCCGCCTCGCGCGCCAGCTCGGCAGCGGCCTCACAGGATGCCTCTACGTCCTCGACGAACCCACGATCGGCCTGCACCCCCACGACAACAAGCGGCTCAACCTGCGCTTTAAAACAGCTCTGCGCACTCGGCAATACGCTTCTTCTCGTCGAGCACGATCCCCTGACCATCGAGCTCGCCGACAAGATCATCGACTTCGGCCCGAAGGCCGGCAAAGCGGGGCGATCGATCACCGCGCTCCGGCACGCTGGAGGAGATCCTAGCCAACCCCGACTCTCTCACCGGCGCTTACCTCAGCGGCGAGAAAAAAATCCCCCTTCCCGAATCACGCCGCAAGAGCAAAGAGTTCTCTAACGTCTGCAAGGCGCCTCATTGCACAACCTGAAAAATATCATCCGACGATTCCCACTCGGCCATCACCTGCATCACGGGCGTCTCCGGCTCCGGCAAATCGACCCTCCTAAGCGATCTCGTCAAGCCCGCCGCAGAAGCTGCCCTCCGCGGCAAACGGGGCCGCGCAAAAGGATCCAAAGAAGTGACCTACCTCGGCGCTACGCTTAGCGGGATGAACCATTTCGACAAGCTCCTCGTCCTCGACCAAAATCCCATCGGACAGACCAACCGCGCCGACGTCAGCACCTACGTCGATCTGCTCTCCCCGCTCCGCTATTTCTTCGCCTCTCTTCCCGAAGCCAGAGCGCGGGGCTTTGAGCCCCAAGAATTTCAGCTTCAACCACCGCAAAGGGATGTGCACCACCTGCTGGGGCCACGGAACCCGCACTCATCTCGATGCAGTTCCTTCCGCCCGTGAAAGTCGTCTGCGAAGTCGTGCCAAGGATACCGCCTAAATCCCTTAAGCCTCAAAGTCTTCACCAAAGGAAAACACCTCGGCCAAATCCTCCAGATGACCGTCGACGAGGCGCTCGCATTTCTCCCCCCATCCCCAAAGCGGTGCGCATCCTCGAAACCCTGATCTCCGTCGGCCTCGGCTACCTGCAGCTCGGCCAGGAGATCGCCACCCTCTCCGGCGGCGAAGCCCAGCGCATGCGCCTCTCCCGCGAGCTCGCCAAGCGCTCGACCGGCAGCACCCTCTACCTTCTCGACGAGCCCACCGTCGGCCTGCACGCCGACGACATCGTCAAACTCCTGCACATCTTCCAGCAGCTGGTCGAACATCGGCAACACCGTCATCATCATCGAGCACAACCTCGACGTGATCGCCTGCGCCGACCATCTCATCGACATGGGCCCCGGCAGCGGCGCCAAAGGCGGCAAGATCCTCGCGACAGGCACCCCCGAAGCGGTCGCCAAGGTCAAAGGCTCGATGACCGCACCCTACCTTCTTAAGCACCTGAAATTTTTGAAGTGAGGGATTTGAACGCAAAGTCGCGGCGACGCCAAGACGCAAAGAGAACCTGGTAGGTTCCCTGGAAATGCAAGTCTCTTCATGCACTAAACCCTCATCATTTCTTTATACTCATCATAGGCCAGGTCCAGGAGTTCTGACGTCAGTCGTCTTAGTTGTCTGGAGTAAAATCCCAACTTGTCTTCTGCAAAGTCAAGCTTTCCCTGCAGATCGGACAATTGTTTTTGATAGAAACCCTTATTAGATGTATCAGACTGTAATGCTAAATTACAACGTTCCATCTCTTTTGTTATTTCTTCAATATCTCTCTGCGCTTTAGTAATTTTTGTTGCGTATTGTTCCGATTTGGTTGCGTAGTATTCCGGTGGTTCCGGTGGATTTTCTATCTGACCGTTCTCTTTCATTCGAATAATTTCTTTCTCTAACGAGAAAGAAATTGTAGTCTTCACCATGTTCCCAATATGTTCAGTGATCTTAAAAAAGAGTTCTCCCAATATTTCTGTTCTACTTAGATCGAGACCTAGACTGATCCTATAATGTGGCCACTGAGTTAACTGGTCCCCCATGATTTCGCGAAGAGTGTGTTCCGTTTTAACGGAATATTTAAGAATGTTTTCAAAAGAATACTCATAAATATCTCCACAAGCGATTTTTGATCCCGCCCCGAACTGGAAGTCGTTCTTCATATCCTGCCAAAAAGGAGTTCTACTTAAAAACTCCGATTTAGCATCGGTACATACAACCCCTGATTGCCCATAAGAATCCCGGTAGTTCCAGTTCGAACTAAAGCGTTTTGATCCAATACTAGCGATCCCGACAGAATATCGCGCATTTTTTTAGAAATAAATTGCATTTGTTCTTCAGTAACCGATTTAATCATATCCCCAATTTTTCCATTTGCCAGGGGGACACTAAGAGGAGAAAAGTAGGTTTCATTCCCCAATTTTCCTAAGGCAGATACGGATGGCGTGCACATTTGAACCTCTAAATTTTTAAAAAGAAGGGGGAGTATAAATACGGGCTTGATTTAAGACAAAGAATTCGGGATCGGGCAAAGGCTATTGATCAAAAGAAACGATTGTCATAGAGTGCAGAAAAAGGGGTACTCTATGAGCAGGATGGCATCGAAAAAACGTGCGAAGGCCTTAAGCGTGGCGCTTTTCCTCATCGGTCTTGCCATCGTATCCTATCTGCGGGCCTGGTGGCCCGGGATCATGCTCGTCGTCGGCATCCCGCTAGCGCTGAGGCAGTATATGCTGGGGCGCCATTACGACATGGGAGTCACTCTCTTTGTTTTTGTCGGCGTCTTCGTCACCGTCCAGTTCAACATCTCCTGGGAAATTCTGCTGCCCGTCCTCTTTGCCCTCGGCGGGATCTACGTTCTCTTCCGCGAGTACTTAGAAAGCAGGGAAGAGCCTCTTTCTGAACAAGAGGAAGACATCAACCAGGAAATCGAAGAAGACCAGCACAAATAGAGACAGAAAAAACTTTGTTTGGCGAATAATTGCACTGCCCCATAATCCGTTAAAGTTGAATTTTCACTCCACCTCACATAGGACTTCTATGAAAAAAAGTGCTGTTTTTTCCTCTCGCTCACTCTGTACACCTCTGGTTTAATTGCTGATTCCGACTCACAAATTTGTGATCTTCAACAGCGCGTCGCAACTCTGGAAAAGAGTCGCAACACGCTTCCTCCCCGCCCCTATACAAAAAATGGCGTTGGCATTTTCCTACAGCCGAACCTCTGTATTGGAGAGCTACTGAGCAAGGTTTAGACTACGCAATATCTGGGTCCTTTGACCTTAAGTCCGTACCGTCTACTTTCTACAATCTGGATCTTGAAGATGGGAAAACACATAAGCCTAAATTTGATTGGGATTGGGGCTTCCGGGTTGGAGCGGGATATGATACACATCATGATGGCTGGGATCTCTATTCCAATTGGACCCGCTACCATCACAGCGCAAAAGATCACATTCACAAACAGGGTGATCCCAACGCAGCAGATTTTGTAACAACAGGTGGATCAGGAGATTACATCAGTCCATTTTGGACAGCTCAACTCTTTTCACCACCCCGGTTTGATGAATAGAGCAAAAGCCCAGTGGAATCTTCACCTCGACCTCGTTGACCTGGAACTGGGAAGGAATTTTCTGATTACCAAATTCCTTTCTCTCAGGCCCTATATTGGTGTGAGGAGCGGGTGGATCGACCAGAATTACCATTTATCGTTCCTTGGATTCAACTTCCCCAGCCAGCCCTCTGTCGTTGGCCGAAAAATTTCCATAAGAATGAAGAATGACTTCTGGGGCATTGGAGGCAAAGCGGGGCTGAATTCCCTCTGGTTTCTGGGAAAAGGGTTTAGTGTTTATGGCAATGGGGCTTTCTCTCTGCTGGACGGACACTACCATATTCGCTATAAACTGCATGATCAATCGCCTGTATCAAAAGTTACTGTAACTGGAACATCCAGTGGCGTTGGACCAGTTGACATTGTCACAACTAACACAACAGTTCCCTATGACGACTCGTTTGAGAATAAAAAACATATCCATACCATTACGCCCATCGCAAATTTGGCCTTGGGTCTACGCTGGGAAAAAGCCTTCTCCAATGAGCATTATTTTTTTAGTATTTGGGGAGCGATATGAGCAGAATGTTTTCTTTGGTCAAAACCAATTCATGAATTTCCAAAATGACTTCACCTTAATAGCAGTAATTTAATTCAACCAGTAATCCTCAGGGTAGTGGAAATGGCCCCAATTACTTCACCGATGGTGGAAATTTGGTCTTGAGCGGATTTACAGGAGGCGTTGCGTTCGCCTTCTAACCCATCAATGTCCAGGGGAGATAGCGGAACTGTCTTGTTGCTGAATATGCAGTGTTTGTTTTGGAGCAACTGTAACAAAGTTGAGGATTTTTCTCCCCTTCACGTTAAAAGGGGGTTTGGTGAGGTCAATAGAGTGGTACTGTCCGATTCTATATCCTTATTAGAACTTGATAGGGTCACAAAATCAACAAAGTCAGTGATTAGACAATGCTTAAATTTATGCGTCTGTTTAAGTATTTGCATAATGGCAGAATTGGAAGATGCTGGAACACATCCTTACAAATCATGAGATCCGCTTCGGGCAATTCTATGTAGAGGGCATATCCATAAACAAAGGCAATGGATGGGCGGCCGTATCATTCCCCTAATTCCTTTCGATGACGAATTTCACAATATCGATACCCGTATATGAATTCCGCTCCAGTCGATATACGGGAAAAAGCCCAATCCCCACAACCAACATCGACTACGGAATGGATCTGATTTCGGAGCATAAAATCTTCTAAGAAGGCGACATACTCCCTTGAAAGCTGAATCTGCGAGCCGCTTAGGGAGAAGCCATTTTCATCCCCAGTTGCCAAGATCATCATATCTGAGACGCTTTTTCCCTTACCATTCCCACGTTAGCGAAAAACAAACAAATAAAGGACAATTTTTCTTAGTCCATTCGTTAAAAAAGTCATGCAAACCTACTTCATATGCTGGGTAAGTAG
>CAVWEK010000016.1:0-15733 GCA_963753945.1 uncultured Acidobacteriota bacterium
TTCTTATTTCCTAGATGGATCTTGTATGTTATTATTCTAGCACTATCTCCTATACTCCTAATGAATCTAATTTTGTTGGTAGCGGAAAGGGGCGCACAGTCTTCAGAGGGCAACTGCACTCAAAAGGAAAAGCAGCGAAAGATATTGCGATTGTAACTACAGTTCCAAGAACTCACTTGGATCAGGATTGACGTTATCTCTTGCTAGCCGAGCTAAATATTCCGCAAAATAATCAAGACATGCTGAAGGAACATAGCGTAAACTTCAAAAGCTCAAAAGGAGAAAAGGGGATAATCCAAACGCACGGAATGATAATCCTAAACATCGAGAGAGGAGATGATTTTGGCTTTCAATATCTCGATTTATGTCCTGAGGGCGATCTGATGAAATTTATGGATTCAGGAAAACTGATGACGTCTAAGCAGAAACTGATTTTATCCAATCTCTCGTTGGCATTTTTAAATAAAATCCATGCTCGTGGAGAGATCGATCGCGATGTATCGTATAACAATATTTTCGTCATGTTCAATGCAAGCAACGATTCATATGAACCTATTTTGATCGAGCTTTGAAACCTGGATTTCGTCAAGAAGGATAAGGAAAGAAAAAAGGAGGTAGCCGGACACCTTAGTATTTTTGGCCGCCTGAAAACATTCAAGGTACATCTATTACACCAGGAAGAATTCAACAACACTAAAAATCCAAAAGAGCATCCCCATTTTTCCAGGGACCGGCTAAAGTTACCACTCCTGCAATGGATCTGCGGCCCTTGGGGTTATCTGTATGGATCCTGGTTTAATAAAGACCTGTTAACAGAATAGGTTACCCTAAATGGTCACTGGAAGAGATTTCCACAATGCTAAAGAGGTCCTCAAAAAGAGACATCGAAAAGGCATTTCCGCTCAATGAACGGGACCCTATAGCACTCCTCATCAAGTCATGCTCAATCCCCGCCCCTCTAGAGCAGGCCCATCCAGTTCCTATTTTTGCTGATAGCCAATGAATATTTCGGACATCTAGTGAAGGGAAACAGCCTGAGCATTGCTGCTTCAGGCCTGTTTTGCGTTAGAGATGAATTACATCCAGAATGTGAGCCCAGCGCATGCCAAAGCCCCAGATCGGGACGATCTGCGGTTTTGACTCTGAGAGGCATATCTGCCATGAGCCATTGTCTTTTAAGCAGGATCTCGGGCAGGAAGAACACCATCACTCCGCAGACGGCATGCCTATCCAAGAAGTGTCGCGAGGGCGGCCAAGTCCCAGGACCACATCTAAATTCTTGGCAAAGTTTAGTGCATGCCCCTTACAGTCGGGACTGATAAACAAAAACTCATAATGCGCTGACCTTCAATTAGTTAGTGAATTAATATTAAAGACTCAAGTGACTCATATTAAAAAGCTTAAAAATGATAAATAATTGAAGAATTCAATTTTTTAAAACAGAGCTAAATTATGATTAATATGTTAAAATATAACACATAACATGAGAGGTTTTCGCATGAGTGATATAAATATTACTAAATTTTAAACCCCACATCGATGCCGTCTCCATGATGCACCACGGCGAAGGCAAAGTGCGTCTCAAGGAGCTGGCGCGACTATTTGAATCTACACTCCCAACCCAAGATTCAAACACTGACTCTCTATCATGTTGTAAAAAACTTTTTAAAAAATGGGTCGTATTGAAGATAGGAATAGAAGCCAAGAACGCCTATTACTCCGATGCAGGCCAGGGGTCTAAAGCCCTTCACAATATATGTAGAAGTTTATTCGGATTGCTGGGGTATGAAACAGCCCTGGATAAGGCAAATAAGAGTTTTGACTAAGTTCCAAATGCGACTGGAAAAAAATCCAATAAACGTAAGTAAGCTAGTCACAGAGGCAAAAGCGGATCATGTTAAAATTGCAAGATGGTGGGCAAGCTACTACTGGCCAGACTTTTTAGCACATTGTACTCAGTCCGGGAGGCTGACAAGAAAAAAATCCTCATCGCCAGGCCTAATGGGGCATGTTATATTACTTATTTTCTACATCCTGGGACACCGCCAATTGTGTTGGTCTCGGGAAATCAAGGCATACTGTCTTCTTCAAAAAGGACAACTGCACTCTGAAGAAAAAAAAGATCCGAAAGATATTGCGATTATGTGAACTACAGTTCCAATAGAACGACTTTGATAAGTTAGATCGCTGCTGGTCAGAATCCCAAAGATATTCCACAATACAATCAAGCTATGCAAAAGGGAACATCATCAAGTTTCAATAACTGAAAGGAAAATGGGGACAATATAAAACGCACGGAATGGGCTATTGTAAACATTAAGGGGATTGATTTTTGCTTTCAATATCTCGATTTATGTCCCCTGGGAAATTCTTGATACATTCATGGATCGAAGTAAAGTATAGCTGAATCTTCAAAGCATGAAGTGAAAAGCAGAAAGAGCATGATTTATTTTATATGTTCTATTTGGCATTTTTAATAATATCCATAAACGCGGAGATACCTATTGCAACTAAGTACTGATATAACATTATCGTCATGTACAATAAGAGCAAAGATATATACGAGCCCGTTTTGATCCACAGAAATGTAAGAGAGCATCACCATCTTTCCAAAGCCGGTGCTGCTATGGATGCTTGGGCCCTTGGGGTTATTCTTTATCGGATTTGGTTTCGGGAAACCCTATTAAAAACTTTTAGTGATTCTAATGCGCGTGATTTGGAATTCACCCACGAAAACCTGAAAACGGTCCTCACGAAAAAGAACATCGAAAAGGCATTTGAGGGCAAAGAACGGGATCGTATAGACTCCTGGATTGAGTCAATGCTCAATTCCGACCTTTTGAAAAAGGCCGATCGAATCCTATATTGACTGATAGACGATGAATATTTCTGACATCTGATGAAAAAGAAACAGGCCTGGAGCATCGCTGCTTCAGGCCTGTTTGCGGTTAGGGATGGATTACATCCAGAATGCGAACCAGCACATGCCAAAGCCCCAAACGAGGACGATGACTCCCTTGACTTTGAGGGTATCTGCGTGGGCCATTGTCTTTTTAAGCAGGAACTGTGGCAGGAAGAATACCATCAGTCCGCGGACGAGCAGTGCCCATCCAAAAAGTGTCACCAGCACGGAAAGTTCCCAGTGCACACATTGTAAATTCGCTGACGACGGTAAGACCGACCATCAAGTTGATAATCCCGACAAATAAATGATGCCTGGGGTGTTCTTCATGGATGTGCACTACTTTCATCATGTTATCATGATAAAATAACATCCAGATCCCGACGATCATCAAGAATGGGCCAAATATACTGGCCAACCACATTGCGTTCTGCATACTTGCCTCCAAAAAGGTTAGATCAAACACTAATTGTCACCTTAAGGAGTAAAGATTATTATTTTGTCAAGTTACAGACTATTATTATTACTTTTTACGTTTTTCGTACCGGCCCATGAATTGAGCCTCTGCAATGACATGTCCATGGATGGCCTTTTCGACACTTCTGTCTTGGATGCTCCCTTGGGCAGGTGCAGCTCTCGAGTCCAGAGCGTAGAGTTTGAAAAAGTAGCGGTGCTCCCGATCGGGCGGGCAGGGACCTACATAAATCAGCGTTCCAGCGGTATTTTTCCGGGGGTGCCGGAGGGATTGGATTTTTCCGGGATCTTTACTGTCGAAGGGGGAATGTTGAAGACGACCCAATGATCGTACATCCTGTCTTTGCGGACGAATTCCGGGACGTCGGGGTCGTCGATGATCAGGACGAGGGCCTTTGCACCAGCGGGCACGCCGCTGATATTCAGCTCGGGGTTGATATTCTCCCCTTCGCAGGTGAATTTCGAAGGGATCTTCCCACCTTCGGTAAATGCGGGACTGGTCAGTTTCATGAGATTGCCTCCTAGGTTTTGATGAGAGATATACCATTTTCACAGAGGATGGGTAGTCAAAAATAGGAATTGGCGATGCAAGCGAGTCCAAGAAGAGTGCTAGGAACTTTGCAACGTCTTTGCCAAACAAAAAAAGGCGGGGCTGGTGAATTTCATGAAGGGCCACCTGAGTCTTTGAGAGGGAGATATACCAATTCACACCGGTAATTGGGTCGGGAAATCGTGACTGGCATTTGTTTGGCTGGAGGGGAGAGGTTTCCGCGAGTGGAATTTGGGAGCAGCTGGGGGGCCGTACTGCAGATCGAACCAGAGGGACTTGTCCTCGTTGTTCGTTTGATAAAAACCAAGCGTTCCTCTGGGCTCAATGCGCCCGCCCGAATAGATGTCCAAGTGCAGCGCGGCAGCTTTACTCTCCTGAAACCTGATCGAAGCGACATGGGGCAAGGGAACGAAACCCTGTTTGAGCTGATGAGGGGAAAGGGCTCATCGGTGGAAAAACGATAGGACAGAGTGCCGGATTTTAAAGAAAGTTCCAGGGCAAGGTCTGTCTGGTAGGTCGCCGCAAAAACCTGGGCCTCCTGAAGCGCGATGAAGAGGGTGGCCACTTCCCCTTCGAACCGATGGGTATCGATCAGCTTTTTGACCTGGACCGTCATGAGTCCGCCGATAAGGGTCAGGATCGCCAGGGCCACCATCATTTCCAAAAGAGTGAAGGCTCTTTTCACTGCTCATTTTCTTCGTCTTCCACGATCGGTTTGCCGAGCTTGGTTCGTTTTTTTTGCGGTCATAGGCGACGAGCTTAAGATTTGACGATGATGTTGTTTCCATGGCCGTTAGCTTTGATGTCGAAGGCACGCCCCATCCATCCTTTAAAAAGTCTTTGGGTTTTTTGACGAGTCCTGAATTTTCGAGGTATTTCTCGCCTTCTTTGATGACATCGTCCATCGGATGCCGCGGGCGACCTCGAGCATGAGGATGTCCTGGATCTGCTCCTGGGCCTGGCGGGTTTTGAAGGCTCTGCCTTCATCGAGGCTCCCTTTCATATTGAAGCCGATGACGCTTCCGATCAGACCGATCAGAACGATCACGATCATGATCTCGAGAAGGGTCAAGGGACTCTTTTTTTCTTTCTATTTTCATGGAGTCTCCTTTTTTTAATTGGCTGATGAATGAGCTGACGTCGGTCAGAGGAAGCAAGATCGAAAGGACGACAAGGCCGACGATGGCTCCTAATGTGATAAGCAGTGCGGGCTGAAGATAAGGTGGAGAGCTGGGCGAGGTGCTTTTCCATCTCTTCATCATAAATCTCCGCGAGGTTGAAAAACGCCTCTCCCATTTTCCCGGTCTCTTCGGCAAGCGCCAGCATGCGGAGCACAAGCGGGGGGAATCAGCGGGGCGCCTTTAAAGGCGGCGCTCAGGCGCTCTCCTTGAACGACCCGTTTTTCCGCTTCGAGGATCGAGTCTTCCATCAGGGGGCTTTTGACGACGTTGCGGGAAAGGGCGAGCGCTTCCAGAAGAGGAACTCCTCCGGTGAGGAGCATGCAGAGGGACCTGCAAAAGCGGACGAGGGCGGAGTGGAGGAGAAGCGTTTTTACAAAGGGCAGTTTGAGGGAGAGTTGTAGAGAAAGACTTTTCCGCGCGGCTGCGCGGACGCAAAAGAGGCTCCAGAGACAGAGCGCAGGAGCAGAGTGATGACGAGGAAGATCGCATGGGCGTTGGCCCAGTTGCTGATCGGCGAGGACAGTGGCTGTGATGGGGTGGAGAGCTCTTCCCTCGAACAGTTCTTTCATCGAGGGGACGACGAAGAACAGGAGCCCGCAGATGATAAAAAAGCAGAAGAGGGCGAGAAAGGAGGGATAGGCGAGGGCGGAGACGAGCTGTTTTTTAACTTCTGCTGGCGGGTGATCAATTGGGCGAGCTGTTCGAAAAACGGCGGCGAGGTTGCCGCTCTCTTCGGCGACCTGGACCATCGAGAGGTAGATCCTGTCGAAGGTCGCGGGATAGCGTTTGAGCGCGCTGGAAAGGGAGGGCCCCTCTTTGAGATGGTCGCAGAGGTCCAGAAAAAGGGGATGGGCTTTGTGGCGGCGGTATTTTTCTTCGATGGTGAGAAGGCTCTCGTAGAGGGGAAGCCCGGCTTTAAAAAGCTGGGACGAGCTCGCGTGTGAAGGAGAGAAGAAGAGGGGGGAGGACGAAGACTGGTCCTGTTTGCTTTGCAGGGGGGTGACGGCGGTGACGAGGACCTGCTGTTTGCGGAGGCGCTCTTTGGCGACGGGGAGGGAATCGGCGTCGATGACGCCTTTGATCGTTTTTCCTCGGGGTGTGACGGCCTGGTAGCGAAAGAGGGGCATAGATCTATAACTCCTCGCATGCCGCGGGTGACGCGCAGCACTTCGCTGGTGGCGGTCATACCTTCGATGGCGAGCAGCGCGCCCTCCTGGCGCAGGCCGGTCATTCCGCCAGCAAAGGGCAACTCTCTGCAGTTCGAGGGCATCAGGGCTTTGTAGAAGCTGGCGTTTGATGGCGGAGGTGACAGGCATGAGCTCATAGATGCCGTGGCGCCCTTTGAAGCCGGATCCGAAGCAGTGGGAGCACCCTGCCCCTTTGCAGAGTTTGTCCATCAATGAGGTCTTCGCGGTCGATGCCGAGCTCTTTGAGCTCCTGGTCGGAGGGGGTATAGCTGATTTTGCAGAAGGGGCAGATCAGGCGGACAAGGCGCTGGGCGAGGACGCCGACGACAGAGGAGGTGAGCAGGTAGGGTTCGATCCCCATATCGACAAGGCGGGTGAGCGCGGAGGGGGCATCGTTGGTGTGCAGGGTGCTTAAAACAAGGTGGCCGGTGAGCGATGCTTGGATGGCGATCTCGGCCGTCTCTTTGTCGCGGATCTCTCCGATCATGATCACATCGGGATCTTGGCGGAGGATATGGCGCAGGCCTGTGGCAAAGGTGAGATGGATCTTGGGGTTGACGCCGATCTGGGCCATCCCCTGGAGCTTGAACTCGACGGGGTCCTCGATGGTCATGATGTTCATCTCAGAGCTGTTGATCTCGGAGAGCGCGCTGTAGAGGGTGGTGGTCTTACCGCTTCCCGTGGGGCCTGTGACGAGGAGGATCCCTTCGCTCAAACGGGTGAGTTTGGAGAAGGCGGCAAGAGTAGGGGGGCGCATGCCGATCTGGTTGAGGCCGAGCAGGACATTGCCTTTATCGAGGATGCGCAACACGATCCGCTCGCCGAAGACGACAGGGACGGTGCTGACGCGGAAGTCGATCTGGCGGCCGCCCATGTTGAGCTTGATCCTGCCATCCTGGGGGAGGCGGTGTTCGGCGATGTCGAGGCGGGCCATGACTTTGATGCGGGTGATGAGCTGGGACTGGAACTCTTTGGGGGGGGCGTGGCGGGGCTGGAGGACGCCGTCGATCCGGTAGCGGACGCCAAGGCCATTTTCCATGGGCTCGAAATGGATGTCGGAGGCTCCCTGTTGGATCGCTTCAGCGAGCATGACGTTGAGCATCCGGATGACGGGGGACTCGGCGTTCTTTTCGAGGAGGTCGTACCCCTCCTCCTGGTCATCCTGCGCGCTTGCAGGGTCGTGCTGGAGGCTGGCGATGTAGTCGGAGGCTTCGTTGTCTTTCTGGTGGTAGCAGAGTTCGATCGCCTCTTCGAGGGAGGCTTTGGGGGCGAGGACCTCGCGGATTTTGGCGCCGGTTATGCAGCGCACCTCTTCGAGAAGTTCGAGGTCGAAGGGGTGGACCATCGCGACGAGGAGGGCCCCTTCTTTCTCCTCAAGGGGCAAAAGAAGATGGCTCCTGGCAAAGGTGTAAGGGAGGGGGGTGATCTTCTCCTTGACGAAGGGGAACGTGGAGAGGTCGGTAAAGTAGGGTAAGCGCAGGCGCTGGGCGATCTCCTGGGGGTCGCCAGGGCTCTTTTGCGGGGCGGCCCTGGGCGCGGGAGCGGGAGGCTCCTCTCCTGACGCTTTGACGGCGTTGAGGAGGTTCTGGAGCAGCTCCCGGACTTTGCTGGTTTGTGTCGGCATCTCAGACATTGCTGTTCCCAAAGAGGGCTTTAAAGCTGTTGCGGAAGTACTTCTTGCGCTCTTTCTCCTGCGCTTCGACGACGCGATGGAGGTATTCGGGGATGTCGCCGGGGCGTTTCATCACCTCTTCGTTTCTGATCTTGATGAGCTGCTCTTCAGGATCGAGAACGAGGGTGGGGGTGATGAAGATGAACATCTCCGTGTTGTTGGTGCTGAGCTTCATCGAGCCGAAGAGCTTGCCGATCCCGGGGATATCTCCGAGGAAGGGGACTTTCTCTTCGTTGTCGATGGTGGCTTTGCGGCGCAGGCCGCCGAGGATGATCGTCTGTCCGTCGAGGACGCGCACTTCATTTTCGATGTGGCGGCGGTGGACCATTGGGCGGTCGTCCTGGGAGTGGTGCTGCGGGGTATCGAAGGTGATGTTGGTCTGGAGAGTCACAGAGCCTTTCCCCTCGTTGATCATCTCTTCCGTATCGGGAAGGTGGATGGTGGGAGTCATGATCATGGTGATCCCGTACTGGGCCCGGGAGAACGATTTCTCAAAGGTGGTGCCTTTGTTCGTGTCGACGGGGGCGGCGCCGTTATTGATCGAGATCTCCTCGACGATCGAGATCGTGGAGGGGGTCTGGTTGACGGTGACGACGGAGGGAGCGGCGTTGAGCTGGATATCTTCCTGGGTCATCAGGAAGTTGAGGGCCAGGTCGTAGGCAGGGAAATGCTTGGAGCTGTGGCCGTGGAGGAGGAACTGGAGGACGCCGGGGCCGTCGGAGCGAGGTCGGAGGTGAATCTGACGCCGTTTTTCTTCGATCCGAGCTTGAGGAGGTTCATCCCGTAGCTGTTCTCATTCTTGATCCGCTTCTCAAAGAGCATCACTTCGATCTGGACCATCTTCTTGGGGACGTCGAGCTTGCGGAGGAGGTCTTTGATCTTGATGAGAGCATCGCGGCGGACGACCATGAGGAGGTTGCCTGTCTTGGGGTCGGCGATGAAGTGGTCGGTCCCCTGCTCGACCTCGAAGGAGGCGGAATTGCCCGTTTTGAGAGGCGGGGGCGCGACGACAAGAGGGGCGGTCGGCGGGTAGCCGTCGGGAGGGGATTTAAAGAGAGGGCCTTGAGATTGTACGTTGGCATCGATCTCTTTGTTCGCCTCCGTAGAGGAGACGAGGAGGGAGTTGTAGACTTTTTCCAGGACTTTCGAGAGGTCTTCGGGGTTGCTGTGGCGGCACTGGTAGAGATAGACGGTCATTTCGGCGGGGTCCTGGAGCTGCTCTTCCGTCTCGTGGATGATCTTTTCGGCGCTATGCGACGACTTCCTCCTGACCAATCAGGATCGAGGGCGTTTCCCTGGCCGAGGGAGAAAAATATTGAGCCCCTCCTGCTCCGGCTTGCCGAAGGGGGGGCGGTTCTTTTCGATCGCCTCGCCAAAGAAAGAGTGGAAAATTTTTTCCATCTCTTTGACTGCCATCTTGCCGACGGGGACGACGCGGGAGACTTTCCCTTGAGCATTCTCCCAAACGGTATTGTAAAGGTCGATGAGCTTGCGGACCTCCTCTTTGGAGGAGATGATCGCGATCTTGGGGCCTATCTGGTAAATGAAGGTCTGTTTGGCATCCGCGAACCGCTCGAAAAACTGAAAGGAGCTCTTGACCTGCTCGACGGGAGGGGTAAAGACATAAAACAGGCGGGAGCGGTCGGGGATCCACTGCAGCTCACGCTCGAAGAGGCGATCGCCTGGATGGCGGAGGGGTCCTGCTTCAGGATGTAAAGCTGCCTTACATAGTTGTTGATCTTTTTGATGCCGACACCATTGTGGGAAAGAATGATCTCGAGCATCTCGCCCCACGACTCCCTAGGGATAGGGATATTGGAATGCATGTTGAGTTTGAGGGCGGCCATCTCGGTGGGCACGATGAAGAGGTAGTCGAGGGCGCCATATTCCATTACGAGCTGGGCAAGCGTGGTCTCCTCCTGGTCCCAGAGGGCGTATCCCTCTTCATCGCGCTTCGACTCTCCGACGGCCGAGTCGTGCCACGCGGTTTCGAGGGACTGGATCTTCTGCCGGATATCGCTCGCCTCTTTCAGCAGCTCCTGAAAGGACTCTTCTTTTGCCTCCTGCGCGAGCAGGCCATTAGCTTTCTTGTAGCAGACGCTCAAATCGGAGCGCAGGGTGGTCAGCTCCTGGTTGACCTCTCGGAGCATTAGATCGAACCCACCGCCGTCAGGGGAGCGGGAAGAGCCGCTGGCGAGCTTTTCCGCGATCGTCTGGGAAAAGGAGGTTGCGCCCGTAAGGCATAATAGCGTTGTCAGTATTACAAATTTTTTCATGCCGCTTTCCTCGTCGCATTTTGAAGGAAGGGTTTGCGCTTGCGCGTCGTTTTCCCTTCAGGCTTTTCCGCTTCGATCGGAAGCATGAGGGGCTGCACCTGGGTGCGGGTTTCATCGAAGAGATTCCCCTTGATGACAGATCTCCCCTGCTCTTTCTCAATCGAATCAAAGATAAATAATTCCCCCTTCAGCCGTCGGGCGAGATACTGCTCGATCTCATCGGAGCGGCGCAAATTCCGCCAGCCGTTTGAGGTCTTCAGCAGCCAGTCCCCCTGCCTAAGGATCACCCGCCGCTTACCAAAGGCGCAGCTGACCTGGGAGCTGCTGCGGAGGCGGATCCGGGAGGGCATCATTTCGGGCTTCGGCTGAAAGCGCCCCGGCCTTTCGATCGCGATCCGGACCTGCACGGGGCTGAAACCCGTCTCATCCCAGGCCTCGATCTCCAGATCGGAGGGGGTGGCCTTTCTGATGTAGGCGATGGGGCACTCCCTTTTCAGCTCCGTGCGAGGGCAGATCCGCCACTCCTCCCCTTCATAGATCAGGTAGTCGCCGGCCGACACGAAACAGGCGTAGGAACCGTTTCCATGCGCAATTTCTAGAACCGCCTTCTCATTCAGATGGGCAAACTCCCGCCCGCCATACTTCTGGATGATAAGATCGCCCGAAAACCCGTGCGCCTCTTTCAGCTCTTTGTAGAACAGGTGCTGCGCGGGACTGAACCGGGAGGGGACTCCCCCCTGCTGGGCGAGGATGAACTGCCCCTTCTCCTCCCCGGTCTTCCCATCCTTGAAGAGAAGTTGCCTGCCCGCCTCAACAAGGACCGCCCCGTTGTCGAGGAGGATAGGCTTGACGAAGAGCCCCGTCGGCGCATCGGAGGCAAGGAGCCCCTTCCCCTCCTCGCTCTCTTTGAGATAGAGGGACTCGCCGCTTGAGAGGGTCAGCTGCTCCCTGCCATGTTTTAGCGAGAGGAGGATTTTCGATTCCTGCGCATTCATATCGGGCCGACTGTTATAGGCGATCAGGATTAATTCATCCGCAAGTCTCGACACCCACCCCAGAGGATGGCGCGGATGGAGGGCAAGCATCCCCGACCCGATCGCCTCGTAAGGGAAAAGGGCCCGCCCCTTCCTCTGCAGCGCCTGCCCGCCCTCGCCGCTCTGCTCTCCCGGTGTGGAAGGGTAGACCAGGTAGAGCGCGACCAGCCCCACCGCGACGACGCACAGAGCAATGCGCGCCCACCGGGCGGCCCCGCTCAGCAGACGGTCGATAGGCACAGGGGATGGAGAGAAAATTAACACGCGTCCACTCGCTCCATAGCAGTTAAAGAATCGGGAAGGGGGATTTTAGGGGATTGCGAAAATAAACAAAAGAGCGGAATTACAGGAAAAAAATTAACAGGATGGCAGGATGGTAGGATAGGAAAAAAAATACATCCTGATAATCCTGCCATCCTGTTGTTTTTAATGTACCCCTCTAAATTAGGTTGCTAAAAAATTAAAATAATACTTTAATAATAATTAAGAAGCATGAGATCTATTCAAGGGGTTGTATGGACGGGCAAAAATCGAAAGAAGGTGTATCCGTGAAAGAAATTGAGAACTTTACTAAAAAACATCGGTTCGAAGTGTTTTTCTGCCTGGCATTCATCCTGGCAGCATTTTTCACTTTCGTTATGTGGGGTCCGGGCTGGTCTGTCGTGGCAGCGGCCGTCGGCGCCGTAGTCGGCACCCTCCTCTCGGGGAAGGTAACGCATTTTTCCAAGATGATCTTCCAGTTCCTCTTCAGACATGAACAGACGACCCAGCTGGTCTTAGCGGTTGTTTTCCTGATCCTGGCGATCTTTATCCCACCGTTCTTTTTCCTGATCCTGGGCCTGCACGGCGGAAAAGACCTGCACCACTGGGCTATCGAGATCTACAACCAGAAATCGCACTAGTGAATTAATTCTTTCTTCCTCTGCTCGATAAAGTCGAGCAGAGTGAGATCCCCCTCAGAAAAGTTCTGCGCAAGCATCGAGTAGGCCTCCCTGTCGTAGGTCATCGGATTGGCAGGCGCCCCCTTCCAGCCGGCATGGCTCACGAGCTCCTCCCAAGCCTTCAACTCCCCCTCTTTGGACCCGGTCTCCCTCTCGAGCGCAGCGATCCTCAGCAGATTGTAGGCGTATAGAAGAGTCCCCGAATGGACCAGCTTATCCCTCTTCTCCCAAAAGGCCCCATCTTTTTCCAGCTCGGCTTTCATCTGTTTGGCCTCTTCGAGGGCTTCAGGGTACTTTCCCTGGGAAATCGCCAGGGTATTGCGGGAAAACCGCTCATAGTAGGAGGAGGTGAGGGCATGGGACCGCTTGAGGGCAGCGGTTGCGTACTGGCCGGCCTTCCTGACATCGCCCAGACTGAGAAGGCGTTGGGCAATGTGGGTCCCAAACTTCGCCTCCAGCTCCGGATGGCGGCTGAGAGGCTTCTCCAGCCCGGCAAACAGCTTTGGATCCTGCTTCTCTTCAGCAGTCCAGGCAGTAAAGGCCCTTTGAACTTCAAGGTAATCCGATTTTTTTCCCGTCGACAGCTTGCCTGAGACCTGGAAAAGAAAAAAGGCAAGGAGGATAAGGCTCATCAGACCGATCAGGATCGTCCTGCTGTGCTCGGTGACCCACTCCGCCGTAATGGTCCTGGCGAGGGCCACGCGCCCGATAGGGAGCTGCTCTTGGGGTTGATTGTCCATGGATCCTCCCTTAAAAAACTGTTTACATACTGGCACACTGCCATGCGGAATATCATAATTTCCGGCAGATTTATACACAAACAACTTCAGGAGGCGCGCTCAATACTCCTCAAACTCCTTCCTGTCGGGAGAGATGGGCGAGGCGGGCGAAGGTCTGAGTTCTTCACCAACCACCTCCCACGAGGACTCGAATTCGCTCTCCTGCGATTCTTCCGCTGAATCCCCTTCCATGGCGAAATCGGCCACCTTTTTTGCCGTTTCAGCCATCTCCGCATCCTCCCTCTGCTCCAACCGGTTGACCCGTTGCATGAGGAGGTTCATCTCTCTTTGCATATCGCCCATCTTTCCGGCCATATCCCAACTTACCCAGGCGATTGCGTCCACCTGCTGACTGAGGGTGTCGAGCTTCTGGACCATCTGCTCATCTTCCTCCGCAGGCGGGATTTGCCCGGAGGCAACTGTTTGCTTCGCAGCGTGGATCTCCCGGGCACAATATTGCAGGGCGGCGCCGGCCGCCTCGGCAAATTTTCTCACTGGATCCACATTTCCCGATATTGTTGCCATTACAACCTCCTGGGCTGAAGAGGTATAAGGATATATGCTCAACGCATCTTTTTTTCAAGCGGCGAGCGAGCGAGCAGCAGGGAATTGGAAACGACAGACAGGGAACTGAGCGCCATGGCGATCCCGGCGATCAGCGGGCTGAGCAGGCCGATGGCGGCGATGGGGATGCAAAGGGTATTGTAGCCAAAGGCGAAGAAGAGGTTTTGCCGGATCTTGCGGAAGGTCGCCTGGGCAAGCCGCACCGTCCGGGCGACATCGCGCAGGTCCGACCTCATCAGGATCACCGACGCCGATTCCATTGCGACATCCGTGCCAGCGCCGATGGCAAAACCAACGTCCGCCTGGGCAAGGGCTGGGGCATCGTTGATCCCGTCTCCGACCATAGCGGTCACCTGCCCCTCTTTCTTCAGTTTTTTCACATGCTCCGCCTTGCTTTCAGGGAGGATCTCCGCATCAGCTGCATCGGCGCCGATCTCCTGTCTCACCCGCTCGGCGACGGCCTTTTTGTCCCCTGTGAGGAGCACGACGCCAATGCCGAGGGCATGCAGGGCGGCGACGGCTTCTTTGGCGTCGGGCCTGACCTGGTCGGAGAGGGACGAAGTACCCGAGGCACTCCTTTCCCCTTCCGAGGGCTACGATCATCTCTTTGCTCTCCTGGAAGGCCTTGTCGAATGCAGAGGTGTCGGCCTGCATCGACCTCAAGAAATCGGGGGATCCCAGGTAGACGGGTGTGTCCGCAAGGAGGGCACTCACTCCTTTGCCGGGATGGGCGGTGAATCGGGTCATCTCCTCGGGTGCGGCCTTAAGCCCGCCCAGATGGGCGGCGATGGCTTTGGCTGCGGGGTGGTCGGAGTGGAAGGCGAGGCCTAGCGCGATATTCTGAAACACCTCGACCGGGACGGCGTCCATTTTTTCCCTCTGCGACACGGCAAGTTTTCCTTCCGTCACTGTTCCGGTCTTATCGACCAGCAACGTGCGGATCTGCTGCGCCGTTTCGAGGACTGCGGCATCCTTGATCAGAATCCCTTCCCTGGCAGCCTTGCCGCAGGCGACCATGATCGCCGTCGGCGTCGCGAGGCCAAGCGCACACGGGCACGCGATGACGAGCACGGCAATCGCGTTGATCAGCCCGCTCGTCGGATCCTTCGCGCCGAGGGCCCAGAGTAAAAAGGTGAGGAGAGCAATCGCAAGAACTATGGGCACAAAGACTGCCGTGACGCGGTCGGCGACCCGCTGGATCGGCGCTTTGGAGGTCTGCGCTTCCTCGACCATCCGCAAGATCGACCCAAGCGCCGTCTCGGGGCCAACCTTGACGGCCCGCGCTTTGAGCAGCCCCATCTGATTGATGGTCCCCGCGAAAATTTTGTCGCCGACCCCCTTCTCTACGGGGAGGCTCTCGCCGGTAAGCATCGCCTCATCGAGTGAGGAACCCCCTTCCGTCACTATCCCATCGACCGGCACTCTTTCTCCGGGACGGACGGCGAAGATCTCCTCCTTCTCGACCTTCTCGATCGGGACCTCGACCGTCTCGCTTCCCCGCACGATATGAGCCATCTTTGGCTGCAACCGCATCAACGCCTGCATGCCGCTATGGGCTTTCTGCTTTGCTTTTTGCTCCAGAAGTTTACCGAGCAAAATGAATCCGATCAAAAGCGCGCTCGTCTCAAAATAGAGGGCGCCTTTTTCAGGATAGAAGGCTGCATAAAGGCTGTACCCGTAGGCCGCCGTCGTTCCCAGCGCCACCAGCGTGTCCATGTTGGCGGAAAACTGCTTCAACCCCTGCCAGGTGCCCCGGTAGAACAGGTAGCCGCAGCCGAACTGCACAACGGTTGCCGCCGCGATCTGCAGACTGACGGGGATGGCAAAACCGAACATATGGAGCACGAGCGGAATGCTGAATAGAAAAGCCCCAAGGGTCTGCAGGGCAAGCAGGCGGGAGCCCTCCCGGTGCTCATGCATCGGCATAGCCGGGTGGGCAGGGTAGCCGAGGTCGGTGATGGCGCCGGCGATCTTTTCTTCGGTTATTTTGGCAGGGTCGTACTCGATGCGGGCTTCGCCGCTCGCAAAATTCACAGAGGATCCCAGCACGCCCTCCATGCCGGCTAGCCGCTTTTCGATCTTCTGAACGCACGAGGCGCAGTTAAGCCTTTCCACCTCGAGCAGGCAAAGCTTTTTCGTCTCCATCGCTACCCCCTCAAATAAGAGCGTTGTT
>CAVWEK010000017.1:0-51977 GCA_963753945.1 uncultured Acidobacteriota bacterium
TCATGGTCTTTGCGACCTTTCCAATCAGGCGGCAGGTGGTGATTCCTTAGCTTTTCAGGATCGAGCAGATCCTGAAGAGCGTCTCGGCTTTTGTAAAGTCTCCCAGGATGGCAGCGATTTCAGCGGTAAGTTCCTTGCGCCCCTCCTTTGGCCGCTGCGGTTCAGCGCGCAAAGGCGATCGATGCGGCTGTCAAACTCCTCCAGCTGCCATTCCAGAAAGAAGTCGAGGAATAATCTCAGGTGCCCGGGAGGGATCACTTCATCTTTTCGTGTAAACAGCCCTGTCTTCTCTATCCACTTTTTCGCCTCTTCCCTCAGCAGATGATTGAAGCGGGGGTCCGACTTCCGAGTGTTACATCCGAAGGTCCTGGACAAACCCCTCCGAGATCATCGATGCGGGGTTCCCTGGCGGCGGCGGGCTCTTCAGCCTGCTTCAGGATCTGCTTTAACCTGCTAAATTGTAACGAGACCTGCTCATTCTCTGTTCGGTAGGTCTCGGCCAGGTGCTTAAAGCCAAATTTGAGGCACAGGCCTGCCTTCTCGTGCAGGTTTACCCTCTCCTCCCGGAGCTTGTGCTGGGGCCATCCCCTTAGACCTGCATAATTCTGCCGAAAATAGTCATACAGCTCACATGCGCGGGTGATCGTGGCATCCAAACCCTGCACCAGGTCGCCTGTCAAAAGGAGCTCTCCACTGCGTCCAGGGAATGGCGGAGAAGGTTTGCGTGTCCGTGTCATAGCGGACCTGCTGGTTTTCTTTCGCGCCCTGCAGTGTGCTGAGCGTCTTTTGGACCGATTGAAATGCGAAATAGGCATCAACCCATCTGACCAGTGTCATGCGGCACCTCCCTTTTTTCCCGTTTCCAACTTTGAAGCGTCAGGAGTCTACATGATGAATTAATTTTTAAGTAGGGGAGAGTTTTTAAAATAGAGCTCCCCAGCCCTTTCCCAGCCCGTGCCCATGTGGAGAGCGGTGAATTAACCGCGAGAGCTTTGGCGCGGCCCAAATGGTCAGTTTTTAACCGCGAGGGGTATACCCCTCGCGGCTAAAAAATACCCCATTTCGGCTACGCGAAAGCCCCGGGGTTGGACGATATTTCCAAGTGACCCAATATTAATTCAATATGGGGTCACTTGCGATCGTTCAACCGCGGGAGCTTTGGCGCAGCCCAAATGGTCGGTTTTTAACCGCGAAGGGTATATTTTTCAAAGGCGGATTCGAGGGCGCGCCACTGGTTCAACGAGGCGTTGATGATCCCGCTTTCGGTCTCGATGACGCATCCGCCGGGGGCGATGTCGCTCCGCTCCTGGATGGTGAGGACCTGGACCTGCTCGAGGATCTTTTTGATTTTGGGCTTTTCTGCTTCGAGGATCTCTTTGTCGACTTTGTTGACATAGATCGTGAAGCGGTGGTTTTGGACCACGGGGGCAAGGCTCTGGATGACGATCTCGACGATCGTCTCGGGGCTAAGCTGAGCTGCTCTCCGACGATTTTTTTTGCGGCTTTGAGGGCGAGGGGAGGATCTGTTTCTGCAGCGAGCCGGATGACGCGGAGCTGTTTGTCGAAGTGCACGAGGTGTTCATTGAAGCGGGTGAGCCCCTCGACAAAGCCGCTTTGGTGGGCCAGCTCTTTCAGGGACTCGCACTCTTTCTCCACCTCTTTTCTGTAGCGCTCGGCATCTTTTTTGGCCAGCTTGAGGACTTCGCTCGCCTCCAGGAGGGTGCTGAAGTCTTCGGCGGGGATGACCTTGTCGTCGCCGGCGGGATGGATCTCTCCTTCGTGGATGAGTGAGAAGAATTTCATGAGTTTTCAGAGGGGTTATTTTGTTTGAGGGCGCTTACCAGCTCGACGACCTGTTCGGTTAGGAGGCTAAGAGCTCGGGGGTGGTCGAGGGAGGTGCATAATTTAATCAGGAGCTGTCCCCGTTCAGCGTCAAGGCGGTGGGCGACGTGCCAGATGAGGCTGGGGTTTCTTCCGTGTAGGGTTTTGGCAATCCGGTTGATCCCCCGCTGGAGAAGCATAGCGCGGAGGGAGCGTTTGTTCCCTTTCCAGGCGGAAAGGCCCATTTTCTTGAAGGAGACGGGTTCTTTTTTGTGGAGGAGGGTCTTTAAAAAAGTGGTCTGGGGTTTGGTGAGCTGGGCATAGATCTCTTTAAGCCTTGTCGTCTCGATGATGTGGCGGATCTCGATCGACAGATCGTGCATGCTCAAGAGGTCGATGAGAGAGGTCAGCTCGGTCTCTTTCAGGTCGAGGAGGGCGTTGAGGGAGTCTTCGGGCAGGCAGGAGGCGGGGAGGAGGTCCTCTTCGGCGATCGTGTGAAAGAGGGTCTGCGCGAGGAAGGCTTTGCCTACAGGAGAGGGGGTGGTTAGGCTGTTGGAGAGTAGCAGCAGCTGTTTGAGCCCTTTGATCTGTTCTGGAGACAGGCAGGAGAGGAAGAGCTTGATCTCGTTCTCAGGGAGCGACCTCAGAAAGGGGGCCAGCCAGGAGAAATGGATCGCCGATAGTGACTCTTCTGCCGTGTCGAAGCTTGAGGCGGGGCCCGAGGGTCAAAGGGGGCTGGGCTTGCAGCTCAGTAGAAAGTTCGGGGGAGAGGTAGCGTAAAAGGCGCTGCGCCGATCGGCAGGTGAGGAGAGCAAACAGGAGTGCCAAACAGCCAGAGACTGTTTGAACACGGGAATTCCGTCCATAAAAGGCTATTATTTTTTTTCTTCGGGCAGTTTCGTTGGCGCTTGTCCCCCTGGCTCGTTATCTTCGAGGGGGGCGGGCTGCATGAGCAGCTTGAACCCTCCCCGTTTTTTGAGGATGGGATAGAATTTCCAGAGCATCCAGCCGAGGATCAGCGCAAAAACGATGGCGGAGATCATCAGGAGGAAGAAGATGAACCGGAATCTGCAGCCGAGCTTTTGCTCATGACGATCGACCAGATGCTGACGTATTCTCTGCCCTTGGGCTCCAGGTTCTCCACGGAGGGGGCCAGGGTGACATCGGTGAAGCGGGAGCGGTCGGAGATGACGGTGACGTCATTGAGGTCGAGGCCCGTGACGCTGCCGGCGACGAGGCGTTTGATCTTGGTGACCAGGTGGCTGTTGGGGTCGTCGAGGATCCCCTGGTGTTTCACGTAGACGGCGGCGGTGATCCTGGGTGTTGCAACGGCTGCCGCTCCAAGGGCCGTATGTGGCGGTCGCTTCAGCAGGGAAGGAGAGCTGCACGTCGGCATCGATGACCCCGTCGATCTTGCGGATCATCGTGGCGAGCTGCTCGGCGAGGCCCGCCTGGTAGCGGATCGTCTCCTCCTTGTCGGAGGTCATGAGCCCGGTGCCGCCGAAGATCTCGAGCAGTGAGGTCCCCTTGATGCGGGGAAGGCCATTTTGGTTGAGGATCGCCATCGCGTCGGTCGCCTGTTCGGAGTTGACGGAGATGCTGTACTTGGGAGCGGCGGAGCTCGCGCCCGGAGCGGAGCTGACGGTAGCGGTTTTTTCCGAGGCAATTCCTTTGCTGGCCAGGAAGACGACGATCTCATTGGCTTCCCTTTCATCGACCTGGTTGATGATCACCATCTTGGTTTCGCAGCTGGTCAGGAAAAGCAGGGAAAAAAGAAGGGAGAGGAGGACAAGGGCGCGCTGCATGCCGGATCTGCGGCCGGGAAAGGGGAGAACAGAGGAATGTGCCATAGTGTTCATTTAAGTATTTAAGAGGAGGTTTGCCCCCTCTTGGGGATTAAAGGTCATATCGGGGCACGAACGTACAGAATCCCACCCGACCATGCCTTATTTATACCAGTTTGGAGATCTCCCCGTCAAACGGATTTCTTGCTGATCCAGGCGGGCCCGCTGCCGAACCGCCGGAGGAAATAGTCCCTCACCCCCGACAGGGCGGCGCGGTTCTTCAGAAGTTTGGCCTCCTTTTCCCGGAAGTCGCCATGGGGCTTTAGGCGTTTTGCGATCGCCAGCTGAACCGTTTTGATCGTCCGGATCTTGAGCATGTGGAGGATATCGGGAAGCAGCACCCTCAGAAAGAGCCCCATCCTCTCGCCGGGGGGGCAGTTCCTCTCTATCCATAGGAGGCGGTTGCGCCACCAGAAGTAGGTCGAATGGGGTTTCCCTCCGACGAAGGAGGCGGAGACCTTGTGCCACAGCCGGGCCTCCGGGCAGGTCAGCGTCTTAAAGCCCGCCCGCCTGGCCCGGAAGCAGAAGTCGGACTCCTCCCAGATCAGGAAAAAGCGGGGCTCGAGCATCCCTATCGCCTCGATCACGCTCCGCCTCACCATCAGCCCAGCACCGCACACGTAGTCGATCTCTCGCGGGAGCGCTGCCCCCGCCTCTTTTTCCCCCAGGCCGACGAAGGCGAAGGTGCCCGTTTTCCGGTCCCACATCCCCCCTAAATGGTCCAGGGTGTCCCGCTGGTCGAACCGGTAGATCCTCGCCCCCAAAATCCCCGCCTCCGGCTGGCGGCTGAACCCCAGAACAAGCTCCCTGAGGATACCGGGATCGACGACCGTGTCGTTATTGAGTAGAAAAAGGAAGTCTACCCCCTCAGCGAGGGCGGCGCGGATGCCGACGTTGTTCCCTTCGGCAAAACCCAGATTTTCCCCCGTCTCGATCAATCTGACGCCAGGAAACCGGGCGCGGATCGCCCCGGCCGAGCCATCGCTCGACCCATTGTCCACGACGTAGGTAGTAAAGGGGGAATAATCGACTTTCTCCAGGGATTCCAGACAGGCGAGGGTGTCTTCCTTCCCGTTCCAGTTGAGGACGATGATGCCGATTCTAGAGCCCATTAACATAGGCCTTCCACCCGGCCTGGCGGTAGAGAGAGGCTTCTGTCGCGGGGTCCGCCGCGCTATAGATCCCTCTGCCGACGATGATGAGGTCGCTCCCGGCGGCAAGCGCCGTCTCTGGGGTCTTGTACTGCTGCCCGAAGGCGTCTTTGCCCTCCTCGAGCTGGACTCCCGGTGTCATATGCAAAATTCCAGGGGCATCGGAGAGCTTCTTCTGGCAAATGAACCCGATCACAAAGTCGGTGTGGGCTTCCGCCATTTTAACAGCCGCATCCGTATAGGCCCCCTTGGCCAGCGTTCCCCGGGAGCTCATCTCCGCCAAAAGCAGCAGAGCGCGCCCCTTCGGCAGCCCTATTTTTTTCAGCCCCTCGATGACCCCCGGGCCGGGGACGATGTGCGCATTGACGATGTCGGCCCATTCGGCGATCCGGTAGATCCCCCCGCCGTACTGGAGGGAAACCGTGCTCCCGATGTCGGCGAACTTCCTGTCCTCAAAAAGAAGGAACTGATGCTTCTTTGCCAGCCGCTTGAGTTCCTGGACCACCTCCTCCGAAAAGTCCTCGAGGATATCGATGTGGGTCTTCAGCAGGCAGATCTCTGGGCCGACGGCGTCGGCAAGCCTGAGCAGCTCGGCGCAGGTGGTCACGTCGGCTGCAACCGAGAGGTTCGAAGCCTTCTCCTCCATCAGCGCGAAGAGCTTCTTTGCGACGGGGTGGGAGGCTTGTTCTGCGCGCTTATGATAAGCCAGCTTACGCATGGGAAGACCCCCCCAGAAAATCATTCACGTGTTGGAACGTCTCTTTGGAGATCTTTTTTTCATGAAATAAAACTTTTAACGCATCGAAGAGGCTGATCACCGGGTGGAGCTGAATGCTGTTCTCCCGAAGCTTCCCCTTTCCCCCCTGCTCCCGGTCGAGCATAACGATTGCATCGTTGACCTCGAGGTCCATCTTGCGCAGCGAGGCGGCGGTCTCCAGGATGCTCGTCCCCAGGGTGACGACATCTTCGATGATCAGGCAGGTCTGCCCCTTCTCGAACTTCCCCTCGATGAGCTTCTTCGTCCCGTATTCCTTGACCTCCTTGCGGCAGAAGACCATTGGGTAACTGCCCTCGAGGGAAAGCGCTGTTGCGATGGGGAGGGCCGCGTAGGGCACCCCGCAAAGAATATCGAAGGAGAGCTGCTGGGCGATTTTGTTGGCTGCAGCGCTGAGCTTCCTCATAAGAGGTGGGTAGGAGATGACGAGGCGCAGATCGACGTAGATCGGAGAGACCATGCCGCTTTTCAGCGTGAAAGAGCCGAACTTGATCGCTTCAATCTGAAACAACTCAAGGATCAGGTTTTTGATTTCGGGAGTCATAGGCCCCTCTTTGTGCTGATTTTCATCTTAAAAGAGTATAGTGAAAGGGGATTTTCTCTGTGTAATACTTTCGCTTAATAGGCAGGCCATAATTGCATAAAACGTGTGAACACTTTATCATGGCTGGATAAATGGGTCGGGACTACCCTACCGGCGTTTATGCCTCAAGGACAACCTTGGGGCTTTTCGCTTTTTTAGGGCATTCCCCATCTTGTCCAACAAGAAATTATCTGCCTTATGACCATTTTCGTGACGCCACGAAAATGATCCATTGCTCAAAGCTTTTTTTGTTCATTCGACAGACTTTCAGCGTCATCTTTTAGATCCATACAAACTACGTCCTTGTTAGTTTTTGAAATAGCCCGATCATCTGTTTCATCTCTTTGCTCGAAAGGCTGTTGAAAAACTGATGGTCCGCTGTTTCCACGGCAGGCAATGCTTTTGCCAGGATCGTCTTCCCTTTGGAGGTTAAAAGAGGGTTCTTTGCTCTGCCGTCAGAGGATTTTTCCCGCTGGAGCAAGTCCTTTTGTTCCAGCCCTTTTACGATTTGGGATGTGGTGTTGGGATCGAGGCCGGCCATTTTCCCAATACTTGCCTGAGTGATCCGGTCTCCATTTCGTGTCAGCCAGCCCAAAGTGGCCAGCACAACGAACTGGGGATGGGTCAGTCCGAGGGGTTTAAGCACGGCCTCGATACAACTGCGCCAGGAGGTGCTGAGGTGCCAGAGCAGAAACCCCGGGCTGCGCTCCGGGGTCTCATGCACGCTTATTTCCTTGAAATTGACCTTATTATTCACTTAAACAACACCCATGGCTTTGGCAATGAGCGCAAAGTCCTCCTGAGAAATTTCAAAGCAGCCTCTTCTAAAAGGCAGTCCCCATCGCTTTGGATCTTTGATGAAGTGGAATTTTTCCAATAGAGGCCGGATGGGGGCTTTTTGCGAGGGCAGGAAATTCACATCGATCCGCCAAGGGGTAAAATCCGGGCTCATCGCAAAGAGATAGGGATCTCCCTTGCCGACCCTTCCGATCGCAGTAAAGGACTGGGAGGGATCTTTTCCACCAAAGTGAACTGTTGGCGAATAGTAGATGATCCAGTCCCCCTCAGACATTCTGTTTAGCGGAACCACTTTCCCATGGCATACCTGTGCAAAACCATCCGCCACGCCGCGTTTAACATGTTCTTCCGAAGCGACAGCTATCCAATACCGCGTCATGATTACCTTTCGAGCAACTTGTAGATTCTTACCCTATGGCCATCCGGGTCCAATACGACAAACGTGCGCCCGAAATCCATATCGGTGGGTTTTTGTGCGATGACCAGGTGCTTTTCTCCCCATGCCTCATAAAGCGCATCGACATCCTGGGTCGGAAAGCACACTTCCAATGCTCCTGGGGCTGCATCGACGCTTGGCTCGGCGGTGTATTTCGACCAAAGGCCCAGCATCACGCCATTTTCCAAAGCAAACATAACAAATGTTGGGGATTCTTCAATAGGCTTCATAGCAAAGAGATCCTGGTAGAAGAGGCCGCTCTTTTGGGGGTTCGTCACAAAAAGCAGCACAAAACCTAAATGGGGTGCCAGCATGCATTCCTCCTGTTGGTTAGCGATTATGGAATGCGGGTGATTATACGTATACGTATTAAATGGGTCAACGGTGGATTGCATGGTAGCGGGCGGCGAGGTAAGGATCCCACATCATGCCGGTGGCGGTCATGGCGATGTGGGCGCCGGCGTGGAGGAAGTCGTCGATGTGCGCAGGGAGGGTGATCCCGCCGACGCCGATGAGGGTGAGGTCGAGCTTCTCGCGGTGGTTGATGCGGGCAGCGGTCTCGATGAAGTGGAGGGCGGTCTTGTGGATGGGGCCGCCGCAGATGCCGCTGGTGGGGCGGGAGGGGCCGAGGGCGGGGGCGCCTTTGTCGTCTACGACGGTCATGCTGACGGTGTTGATGCCGGAGACGGCGCGGATGCCGGCACGGGCGGCGGCGAGGAGGACGTCCTGCATCTGGGCTTCGGAGGAGAAGGTGCCGACTTTGATGATGAGGGGAATGGGGGCGATGGCGCGCACGAGGGCGGTGCCGAGGTCGTGGACGGTGGTGGGGGACATGTAGAGGCAGCCTGCGCTTTTATCGACGTTGGGGCAGGAGAAATTGGCTTCGATGAGGGAGGCGCCGGCGTGTTTGGCAAGCTCTGCGGCCTGGATGAAATCTTCGAGGAAGGTGCAGTTGCTGCGGGAGGTGCCGACAACGGAGACGACCATGCACCTGGCCGGGGAGGAGGGAGGCGTTGGCGCGGGGGATGTCATCGAGGAGGAAGTCGGGAGGCATGGAGGGCATGCCGAAGGAGTTGGTGACGGCGAGCTCTTCGATGCGGGGGGAGGGGGTGGGAGTGACGCGAGCGTTTTTGTCGACGTAGACCATGTTGGGCAGGGGGTGGGCGGGGTGATGAGCGCTGCGGATGGTTTTGTAGGTGGGGATGTCGAAGCCGAGCCTGGCGGCAAGGGAGATCCAGCGGGAGGTGAGGAGGGGGCCGGCGGGGACGCCGAGGGGGGAGGCGACGGCGTGGCCGAGGAAATCGATCCATTTTTCTTTGGGGGGGAGGGTGCGCTCGGGGAGGGGGCCGTCGAAGAAGGGTCCCTGCTCGGACATTTTCGAGATAGGTCTTGTGGATGTCGTAGATGGGGGGATGGGTGGGGTACCAGACGGGGAGTTTAGTCGAGGGCATAGATTTTTCCGTTGAGGATTGTGTAGCGGGGCCAGCCCTGCAGGGTCCGTCCAGCGTAGGGGCTCCAGCCGCATTTTGTTTTGAGCCTATGATTTTCGAGGCGTTGTGTCTTGGTTATGTCGACGAGAACGTAGTCGTCATTGGGAGGGAGGCGGAAGATCTTTTGGACGTTTGTCGCGCATGAGGCGGATGATCTGTTGCAGGGTGAGGCGGCCGTTGTTGCAAGCGTCGAGGAGGAGGGGGAGGGTGGTTTCGACGCCGGGGATGCCGGAGGGGGCTTGTGATAGGGGCGTGCTTTTTCCTCGAGGGTGTGTGGGGCGTGGTCGGAGCCGATGGTATCGATCACCCCTTCGTGGATGGCAGCCCAGAGGGCGGCGCTGTCTTCAGCGGTGCGCAGACGGGGGGTTCATCTGGACTTGGGTGCCGAACTTTGCGTAGTCGTTGAGTGGTTAAAAAGAGATGGTGGGGCGTGGTTTCGACGGTGACGGGGAGCCCTTCTTTTTTGGCGTGGCGGATGAGGTCGATCTCTCTTTTGGTGCCGACGTGGAGGATGTGGAGGCGGGTTTTGTAGAGGCTTGCACAGGGCGATCGCTTTTTCGGTGGCGCGGGAGGCGACCTCGTCATTGCGCGAGCTGGGAGTGGATTTTGGGGTCGGTGCTTCCGGCGAAGAGGTGTTTGCGCTCGTGGATGAGGGCTTCATCTTCGGCGTGGACGGCGATGAGGAGGTCGTGGGAGGCGGCGAGGCTGAAGGCGGCGTGGAGGCTATCCTCATCGTCCATGACGAGATTGCCGGTGGAGGAGCCCATGAAGATTTTGAGGCCGCAGATTTGGTTTTTGCAGCGGGAGATTTCGGCGAAGTGGGCTTTGTCGGCGCCGAGGTAGAGGCCGAAGTGGAGGGGGATGCCGATCTTTGTGAGCTGGGCGCGGATGAGGGCCTGCTTTTCCTTGGACGCGCTCCAGGGTGATGGTCGGGGGGAGGGTATTGGGCATATCGAGGACGGTGGTGATGCCGCCCTGGAGGGCGGCTTGTGCGGCGCTCTCCCAATTTTCTTTGTGTTCGAGGCCGGGGGTGCGAAAGTGGACGTGGGAGTCGATGAGGGCGGGCAGGAGGGTGAGCCCTGCACAGTCGAGGCTGGCGTCCTCTTCAGACTCGAGGGAGAGGTCGATCGACTTGCCGTCTATTGTTGTGACACTTTTGAGGGTCATCATGGCCGGTAATCCTTGATCTCTTCGCGCAAAAAGACCTTTTCGCAGTAGTGGCAGCGGAGGATGGACCTGGTGTTTGAACTCTTCGACATGGAAGAGGGTGTCTACGGGCTCTATGCGGGTGATGCAGCGGTGGTTGGGGCAGACGAGGATCTTTTCGACGAGGGGGGGAAGGGAGGGGAAGGTTTTGTCGACGAGCTTAAAGTTTTTGATGAGGCTGATGGTGGCATTGGGGGCAAAGACGGCGATGTCGTGGACCTCTTTTTCGGTGAGGAAGCGGTTTTCGATTTTGATGAGGTCTTTGAAGCCCATCCGGGCGCTTGTCAGATTGAGGCCGAGGGAGATCCTTCGTTTATCAGCGAAGAGCTGGAGGAGTTGAAAAATAACGAGGGCAGTCCCCGCCGGGATATGGTCGATGACGGTGCCGTCTTTGATGGGGGCGACGGTGAGGTGTTTGGACATCGTAGACTCCTTATGTGGCGATGAGGGAGAGGAGGGCCATGCGTGTGTAGAGGCCGTTTTCTGCCTGCTGGAAGTAGTGGGCGTAAGGGGTTTTGTCGACATCCACATCTATCTCGTTTAAGCGTGGAAGCGGGTGGAGGACTTTGAGGTGTTTTTGGGCTTTTTCAAGCAGCAGCGGGGTTAACCGGTAGGTCTCTTTAAGCTTTTCGTAGACATCGGCATCGAACCGCTCTTTTTGGATGCGGGTCATGTAGAGGATATCGGCTTTGGGGAGGACCTCTTCGATGGTGCGGTGGAAGGAGAACTTGACGCCCTGTTTTTTGAGCGACTGGGTGGTCTCCTCGGGGAGGGAGAGCTGCTCGGGGGAGACGAAGAAGAGGCGCATGTCGAAGTGGGCGCAGGCGAGGCTTAGGGAATGGACGGTCCTGCCGTGTTTGAGGTCGCCGACGAAGGCGATGCTGAGTCCTTTGAGCTTGCCCTGGGATTCTTTGATGGTGAAGAGGTCGGTCAGAGCTTGGGTGGGGTGCTGGTTGGCGCCGTCGCCGGCGTTGATGACGGGTTTGCCGGCAGCATCCGCTGCGACTCTGGCGGCGCCTTCGGCGGGGTGTCTGATTACGAGGATGTCGGCGTAGCTGCCGAGCACTTTCATGGCATCGTGGAGGGTCTCCCCTTTTTTGGTCGAGGTGGATGACCCATCGGAAAAGCCGATGGTGTTTCCTCCGAGGCGGATCATCGCTGCTTCAAAGGAGAGGCGGGTGCGGGTCGAGGGTTCGAAGAAACAGGAGGCGAGGATTTTTCCTTTAAGAGGATCTATAGAGGGCTTGTGTTTCATCTCTTCGGTTTTTTTGAGGACTAGGAGGATCTCCTCTTTCGAGAGATCGGCAATGGAGATGAGGCTTCTTCCCTTCATAGACACCCTTTTTGATAGAGTTGCAAAGCTGCATCGTAAACTTCCTGCACACCGATTTGCAAGAGGCAAAAGGGTTCCGGCACTTTTTTTGAGGCAGGGAGCGCACGTGGGTTTCCTTGCAATCATCTACAGCGGACTCGACGAAGTAGGGGCCGCAGAGGGCCGGGTCGGTGGGGGTGAAGAGGCCGATGGTGGGGACCTTCTGCGCAAAGGCGAGGTGCATGGGGCCGGTATCGTTGGCGATGATGAGTTCCATCCGCTTGATGAGGGCGGCTGTGGCAAGGAGGGGGAGGTGGGTCGCGGGGTCGGCGCCTTCGATCTGGGAGGCGATCCTGTCGACGAGGGCTTTTTCTCGAGGGGTGCCGGTGACAAGGAGGCGGCAGCCGAGGTGGCGGACGAGGCGGTTGCCGAGGTCGATGAAGTGGGAAGGGGGCCACCGTTTGAAGGGGTCTTTGGCGCCGGGGTGGAGGGCAATCAGAGGGAGGTAAGAGGGGATGCGGAGGGTCTCGAGGTAGTCGACTGCGATCTTTTCCTCTTCGGGGCCAAGGGAGAGTTCCATCGAGGAGTCGAGGGTATGGGCGCCGACCTGGGCGGCGATCTTGCAGGCGGCGCTGGATCTCGTGTTCGTGGGTATCCGTCGAGTGGATGGGTGAGGAGGAAATCGAGCCCTTTGTTGATTCCGTGGGTGCCGATGATCTCCTTTGCGCCGAGGAGGGCGGCCAGGGGAAGCATGGGGCGTTGGGAGGTGTGGAAGCTCAAGACGTGGGTGATCTTTTGGGCTTTGAGTTTTCGGTAGAGGGGGAGGAGGGAGGGGAGGAGGGGGTTTTGGGCCAGGAAGATCTCATCGATGCGGCGGTTGTGCTGGAGGAGGGCTTTGCCGATGGGGCTCGTGACGACGCCGATGTAGCTGGTGGGAAAGCATTCGCTGCAGGGCGCGGAGGGCGGGGGTTCCCCAGAGGGTGTCTCCAAGTCCCGTGGTGGAGAGGATGAGAAAGCGCTGCTGGTGCCCGGGTTGAGTGTTTTGGGCTTGAGCGCGGAGAGAGCGAAGTTTGGATGAGTTTGTTTTTAAAGTTCATAAATCGAGAATGCTCCTTTTGTCGGTCGATGAATTCCTTCCAGGAAAGGATGGGAAGTTTATCTGTTTTTAACCTCGGCCAGGCACTGCAGGAAGATTTGCGCGTTTTGCAGGTTGGTGATCAGGGGAATGTGATGGTCGATGCTCAAGTCTGCGGATGGTAAAGCCGTCGGTCTTGTGGTTGGGCGACGTCTCTGGGGATGTTGACGATCAGGTCGATCTTTGTGCTGAGCGATCAGGGTGGTGATATTGGGTTCGATTTTTTCGCTTGCTTTGTAGATGCAGCGCGAGGCGATCCCGTGCTGGCATAAAAAGTCGTTGGTGCCCTCGGTGGCAAAAATCTCCCAGCCTTGCTCTTCGAGCTGCTGCAACTGTTCGAGAAGTTTGATTTTTTTATCCCCTCCGATGCTGACGAAGATCCGTTTGCGGCGGACCGATTGTTCGGTCGCGAGCCAAGAGAGGAAAAAGGCTTCGAGCAGGTCGTGCCCAAGGCAGGCGACCTCGCCCGTCGACGCCATTTCGACGTGGGCGACGGGATCAGCGCCTTTGAGGCGGTGGTAAGAGAACTGGGGGGTTTTGACGCCGACGTAATCGAGCTCGAGGGTTTCGTAAGGGGAGGGGGCGAAATGCCGAGCATGGCCGCGGGTGGCGATGTCGATAAAATTATGGTGGGTGACTTTGCTGACAAAGGGGAAGGAGCGGGAGGCGCGCAGGTTGCATTCGATCACTTGGATGGCGTTATTCTTGGCGATGAATTGGATGTTGAAGGGGCCGGTGATGTTGAGGGCTTTGACGATGGCATGGGTGATTTTTTTTGTTCGGCGGATCGTCTCGAGGTAAAGGCGCTGCGGTGGGAGGACGATGGTCGCATCTCCCGAATGGACCCCGGCGTTTTCAACGTGCTCGGTGATCGCTTCGATGACGATCTTTCCCTCTTTGGCCACGCCGTCGATCTCGAGCTCTTTGGCGTCGGAGATGAACTGGGACATGACGACGGGATGGTCGGGGGAGATCCGCGCGGCCTCACTAAGAAATCTCTCCAGCTCTTCGTCGGAGGAGACGACGTTCATCGCAGCTCCCGACAGAACATAGGAGGGGCGGATCAGAAGGGGGTACCCTTTTTTCTCTGCGAATTTTTTGGCTTTTGCAGATTGGTCACGGTCTGCCAGGCGGGCTGGTCGACGCCGAGTCGGTTCAGAAGGGAGGAGAATTTTTCTCGGTTCTCCGCTTTGTCGATCGATCGGCCGAGGTGCCGAGGAGCGGATACCCTTTTCTATGCAGCTGGGGGGCAAGGTTGTTGGCGATCTGCCCGCCGACCGAGACGACGATCCCTTTGGGCTTTTCGAAGTCGGCGATGTCCTGGACCCTCTCCAGGGTGAGCTCCTCAAAATAGAGGCGGTCCGACTCGTCGTAATCGGTGGAGACGGTCTCGGGATTGGAGTTGATGATGATGGTCTCTTCGCCTAATTTTCGCAGAGTGCGGCAGGTATTGACGGCGCACCAATCGAATTCGACGGAGGAGCCGATGCAATAGGGCCCCGAGCCTAAAACGATGACGGGAGGTTTGCTGCTGAGGGCTCGATGTCGTGGCAGCTGCCGTGGTAGGTGAGGTAGAGGTAGTTTGTCTTGGCGTCGAACTCGCCTGCCAGGGTGTCGATCTGTTTGACAAAAGGGGTGATCCCTGCTTTTTTCCGCTGGGTGCGCACGTGATCTTTGCCGTCTGTTTTTTGACCTTCCGATCGCTTTATCGGAGAAGCCGAGCTGCTTAAGCTCTTTTAAGAGGGCGGGCGTCAGCGGGTAGTTTCTTCAGATTGTTCTCCCACCTCGAAGATCGATAGATCTGATGCAAAAACCAGGGGTCGATCTGCGAGAGGCGGTGGGCCTCATCTACCGTCCCCCCTTTTGGAAGAATTGGTAGAGGGCAAAGAGGCGCCGGTCGGTCGCATGGGAGACCTCGTTTTTGAAATTCTCGATCGGATGGGGATAGTCGGTGACCCCCGATGCGCCGATGTTGAGCATGCGGGCCGCTTTTTGCAGCGCTTCTGGAAAGGATCTGCCGATCGCCATCACTTCGCCGACGCTTTTCATTTCAGTGCCGATCCGCCGGTCGGCGGAGCGGAACTTGTGGATGTCCCAGCGGGGGATTTTGATGACGACGTAATCGAGGGCCGGCTCAAAAAAGGCCACCGTCTTCTGGGTCACGGCATTTTTAATTTCGGCAAGGGAAAAGCCGAGCGCAAGCTTGGCCGCGACAAAGGCGAGGGGATAGCCGGTGGCTTTGGAGGCGAGGGCGGAAGAGCGGGAGAGGCGGGCGTTCATCTCGATGACGCGGTAGTCGCCGTTTTTGGGATTGAGCGCGTACTGGATATTGCATTCGCCGACGATGTTGAAATGGCGGGCGGAGCGGATGGCGATCTCGCGGAGCATGTGGTATTCGCGGTTTGTCAGCGTCTGCGAGGGGGCGACGACGATGCTCTCGCCGGTATGGATCCCCATCGGGTCGAGGTTTTCCATGTTGCAGACGGTGACGGCATTGTCGAAGCCGTCGCGCACGATCTCATACTCGAGCTCTTTCCACCCAAAGAGATATTCCTCGATGAGGATCTGGGGGGCGCCGCTGAGCGCCTCTTTTGCCCTGCGCTGCATCTCCTCTTTATTCTCGATTTTTCCCTGAGCCGAGGCCTCCTAGCGAAAAGCCGGAGCGCATCATCACCGGATAGCCGATCTTTTTGGCCGCGTCCAGGGCCTCTTTGACGCTCTCTGCGGCGATGCTTTTGGGGGATTTGACGCCGATCGAAGCGAGGCTTTTCTTGAAATGGTCGCGGTCTTCGGTAAGGCGGATCGAAGCGACAGGGGTGCCCAGGACCTGCGACGCCGAATTTTTTCAGGACCCCGTCTCTTCGAGCCTCATCCCCAGGTTCAGCGCCGTCTGCCCTCCGAACCCCAGCAAGATCCCCTCGGGCCTTTCTTTCTCGATGATCTTCGCGACGATCTCGGGATTCGAGGGGGAGAGATAGACCTCGTCGGCCAACTCTGATCGGTCTGGACGGTGGCGATGTTGGGGTTGACGAGGACGGTGCGGATCTTCTCTTCTTTGAGCGCCTTGATCGCCTGCGGTCCCGGAGTAATCGAACTCCCCTGCCTGCCCGATCCGGAGGCCGCCCGATCCGAGGATCAGGACTTTTTTTCCTTTGAAACGCTGTGGAGCGATCGTTTCTTTTTGTCATAGAGCTAGAGCATTTGATAAAATTTTTCGAACAGCCACAGCGTATCGACGGGCCCCGGAGAGGCTTCCGGATGGAACTGCACGGCGAAAAAAGGAAGCTTCTTGTGGGCGATCCCCTCTACCGAGGCATCGTTTAAGTTCCGGAAGGTCACTTCCCACTCTTTGGGCAGGGTCTTTTCATCGATGGCGTACCCGTGGTTCTGCGATGTCAGGTAGCAGCGCTGCTCGTCCTAAGTGCTCGCAGGGCTGGTTTTGCCCGCGGTGGCCATACGGAAGTTTATAGGTCTTTGCGCCGATCGCAAGGGCCAGCAGCTGGGCGCCCAGACAGATCCCAAAGACCGGCTTTTTCTTTTTCATGGCTTTTTGCAAAATGGCGACCGTCTCTTTGCAGACGACCGGATCGCCGGGGCCGTTGGAAAGAAAAACCCCATCGAATTCCTCTTCGGTGTAATCGTAGTCGTAGGGGACCCGCTTGATCTGCATCGGGAAATTGCAGGAGCACCGGAGGATGTTTTCTTTCATGCCGCAGTCGACGGCGATGATCTTCTTTTTGCCCTTCCCATACTTCTGGATCTTGGGACTGCAGGCCCCGGCCACGAGGTGGGTTTGGTTCGGGTCCTCAAAGGCGTGGGGACAGTCTTGCTCTTTGTGATGGCGCCGAGGGCCGTGCCGGCAGAGCGCAGCGACTTGGTCAGCGCCCGCGTATCGACGCCGCAGAGGTAGGGGACCTTTTGCTCTCCGCAGCCATATTTCCAGACTCTTCTTCGCTGCGTAGTGGTCGTAAAAAGGGGAGAGGATATTCAGGACGACGGCCCGCGCGTGGATCCGCGAGGATTCCCATTCTGTGGGGTCGGGAACGCCGTAGTTTCCAATGAGTGGAAAGGTAAAAGACGAGGATCTGCCCGGCAAAGGAAGGATCTGTCAGGGACTCGACGTAGCCCATCATCCCCGTCGTGAAGACCACTTCCCCAAAGGTCTCTTTGGGCGCCCAACCGGGTGCCTCACCGACGTACACTTCCCCATTTTCCAACACTAGCCTGGCCGCAGCGCGTTCCTTCCCCAAAAGCCGTCCCTCTCATCTGAAAAATGAAGAGCATAACAAATTTCTCCCAAAACACAAGGTCTAAAAGGGCGTGGAAATATTGAAAGGTTGGCGGCGCTTCATGGTCCAATTCGTCTGGATCGCTGAAAATATGGACGTTTCTCCAGACAGGACTTTGAATTAAACTAATCTATTTTGAGATTAATCCAACCAAAACACTTTTTATCTCGGAACGTTCGAATCCAAGCTTTAATAGCATCAGAACTAATACCGCAGATTCAAGACACTTGAATATTTTTGAGATAAAGTGACTTTCTATATTTTCGATATTAAATCCAGAAATACTCAAGACAGAAAATGGGATTCTGATGATCTTCACGAATAGCACTCTAAACCAAAAAAACGGATTAAATATATTTACTAAGTCCTTCCTGTTTTGCGTTTCAATCTGGCCAATAGTTTTGTTGATAGTGTCCATGATCATTTGGTTATTGATTTGCCTTCCATAAGAATTATCATTAAGAATAGATTCATATATATTTACAGGAAGCACCGCGCCACCAGTACTCAGAGGTGGGATTGATAATATGGATGTAGATACGCCATAATTCGCTGAAACCTTAATTGCTTTGATTAATTTTTTGGCAATGGTTTCTCTGAGTTTCTTAATTAGCTCTTCTGATTCAGTGAGTTTTTCGAGATTTTCTTTGTCCATATATCCGGATCGTAGGTATTCACATTTAGTAATATTTGCTGCATTGAAACAATCAACTTCATCTTTAAATAAATTTACAAATAGCAAATCAGATCTTGTGTCAAAATAGTACATAACTCTTTACTCCTATAAAAAGCGCCCGAACTTAAGTGGTGGCTGTATAACTGTCTAGTACGGATGTTCAGAAATTGTGGCCAGGTAACCTATAGAGAGAATAACAATTCCTCTCTGTCGACAACCGATGATCTACAGTTTCTTGAAGATTTAATATTTTCAATTCTTCTGCGATTTCCTTTTAGGGGATGCAAAGTAAAAAGTCAGTTGAACAGGCTCTTTGCCATAAAGTTGGCCAACTGTCTCTCTTAATTCGCTAATTGTTTGGCAAGTTTTTGCCACTCCTATTATTTCGTAACATCTTGAAACCAACTGCCGGATTCCAAAATTTTCAGTCAATTGCTGATGCCATTTTATTCCAGGATTAGGCTTATTGTTTTTCAGGTACTTTGCAACATCTGGGTCCAAAGTATCATAAATTAATTCGATTACTAACTTCCCCCACCATTTGGGCCGGCTATTTAGAGCCCCACTCCAGTTTGTAAGCCTTCCGAATTCTTCCCATAGTTCATCAGGAAATGTTTTTTCCCATGCTCGTAATTCTTCTGCAATGAAAGCCATCAGTTTAACTTGCAAAGCGTCCTGCGCTCGTTCATATTGATAACCAGTCACCTCGTCAATTAAAGCAAGTAAACCTGTTTTTGCGCATGAGGATAATAAAATCGCGCATCTAATTGCATTCTCTTTTTGACGGTCTGTCTTTAAGTGTCCTTGCTCAAGAGCGGCAACATAGGCGCGACAAATATCTATAAATTTTTCAGCACTTATGCTCTTTCCTTTAAGGGTTGATCCTGGGATGCTAAATTCATAAGTTTCAGCTAGGATCTGATCTTTGTTTATAAACGATTTAAGACCTTCTATGCCCAAGTAACTCGCGAGGTCTGAACTGTCGACTCCGGGAATTAAATTAACTGCAGCACCTAAACTTAAAACACGTTGGCCTGTATCAAGTACATAGCACTCGATGTTTTTGCCACCTAAGGATAATAGTCCCTTAAATTTTGCAAATGGTGTAGAAGGATAGTCAACTGCAAGCTTCTCAGGATTCCACCTGGTTGTTGCAGCTTTCTGAGCAATTAATGAGCGTTCGCCAGACGAAAGTTTTTCTGCTCTTTTCAAGCCGCCCTTGCTTTGTTTTGTCTCTAGCATATACAACACCTTTGATGATTGTTCAAAAATATGCAGTATACCATAAAGATGGTTGCTTGCAAGAAAAAAAATCTAGCAAGCATGATTTTTTGCGCTAAGGCTTGACCTTGTGGCCGGTGAGGTTGCTGAGGCCGTCGTAGCCCGCGTACTTGTAGAGCTCGTGGAGGGTCGGGAAGTTGAAAACCTGCCCGATGAGGTCGTGGAGGTTTTTTTTCTCTTCGACGAGGAGGACGCCGTAGTGGACGAGCTCGGTGGCCAAATGGCCGATCACGTGGACGCCGAGGATCCGCAGCTCATCCCGGGAGAAGATCAGCTTGAGGAAGCCCGACTTGGCGCCGAGGATCTTGCCGCGGGGCATATCGGCGTAGCGCGCTTGGCCGGTGCAGAAGTTCAGATTCCGCTTTTTGGCGTCTTCCTCGGTGATCCCGACCATCGACACCTCGGGGATCGTGTAGATCCCGTAGGGGAAGTGGGAGGGGAGGTGCTCGAGATCCTGGGTCTGGAAGATGTGGGCGACAGCCACTCTGCCCTGGTCGAAGCTGGTGCTGGCAAGCGCGGGGAACCCGATCACGTCTCCGACGGCAAAAATACTGGGGATATTGGTGCGGTACTCCTCATCGACCTCGAGCTGCTCCCGTTTTCCCATGTTCAGGCCCAGCTTGGCGCAGTTGAGTTCTTTGGTGTTGCCGCTGCGTCCGGCGGCATAGAGGAACATGTCGACAGAGATCTCCTCACCGGTTTTCAGCTTCACGCCGACCAACACATTTTCTGAAGCCGCCGGAGTCACCGTCTCGATCGACTTGTTGAAGAGGATATCGATACCCGCTGTCTGCATTTGGGCGACTAGCTCTTTGGAGACCTCCGCGTCGACGAAGGGGAGGATGCTCTCCTTGTCGTTGACCAGGTAAACTTTGGCTCCCATCGTGGCAAAGATGGTCGCGTACTCGCACCCGATCACGCCGGCGCCGACGATGCAGAGGGATTTGGGAAAGCGGCTGATGTCGAGGATAGTGTCGGAGTCGTGGATCCGCTTCCCATCGAAGGGGATCCCCGGAGGATGATAAGGGTAGGAGCCCGACGCGATGATGATGTGCTCTGCATAGAGCGTTTCGGGAGTTTTCCCCTCGACTCTGACCGTGTGGGGGTTTTCAAGGCGGGCAACACCGTGGAAAATAGTCACCCCATGGCGGACGAGGTTGTCGTAGATCTCTTTGGCAGCCGAGCTGCTGACGAAGTTTTTGCGGAACATAAAATCTTCGACAGACGCCTCATGCTCCAACCCCCTTTCAATGCCATAGAGCCCCTTCTCAAATTTTCCGGAGAGGAAGAGAGCAGTCTCTTTCAGCGTTTTGGAGGGGAGGGTCCCCGTCACAACCTCTGCGCCGCCGAACACCTCTTCCTTTTCGACGATGGCGACTTTGTGGCCAAAATAGGCAGCCTTGACGGCAGCTTTTTCTCCAGCAGGCCCGGTTCCGATGACGATCAGATCAAATTTTTGCATAGGGAGTTATACCGAGTTTGGGTGATTTGTAAACATTTCTGCTCGATCTTTTTCCGCCAGAAGCAGCCCGGCGGCCTCGCCAACATTTCAAGTTTATACCACAATCGGGCATGAACTTGGGGTTTGGGCCGTGTGAAAGCTCCCGCGGTTGAACGATCGCAAACGGGTCAATATTAACAATATGAACCCGTTTGCGATCGTCCAACCCCGGGGCTTTGACACTGCCCAAATCCCAAGTTGCTGCCCGATTGTGGTATAACTTCGGCCGTCGTGCTGCTTCTGGCGGCAAAATCTCGTCGCATAAATATTTACCTCTCACCCAAACTCGGTATATCCAACTATAGGCATATGTGTTAAATAACAATTTCATTACATAAATCGAATAAGAAAGCAACTCTTCGGGGGAGGATCGGGTGGAAACGAAAATTCAGACGCAGGCAGAGAGCCTCGCGCACAAGATCAAGCACTACCTGATTACGACGATGGGCGTCACGCTCGATGAAGCCAATCCGGAAGAATTTTACCGCGCGTTTGCGCTCACCCTGCGCGAAGAGGTGATGATCAACTGGACAGCCTGCACGCACACCTACAAAAAAAGGCGGGCGCGGATGCTTTATTACCTGTGCATGGAGTACATGCCCGGCCGTTTCCTCGGAAGCAACATCACCAATATCCATGCGACAGAACTTGTGCGCCATGTCATGAAGTTGATGAACCGCAAGTATGAAGACGAACTCGCCTTCGAGCCCGATCCCGGCCTTGGCAACGGCGGCCTCGGAAGGCTCGCCGCCTGCATCATCGACTCGCTGGCCACGCAGCACTACCCCGCGATCGCCTATGGGCTTAGGTTCCAATACGGGATCTTCGATCAGGAGATCTGGGACGGGATCCAGGTCGAGCGCCCTGAAAACTGGCTCCTGCATGAAAACCCCTGGGAGTACAGGCGGGACACCCACGCCGTCTCCGTCTACTACGCGGGGAGAGGCGTTCCGATGAGGAACCAGAAGAACGTCGAAGTGATGGATATCACCGACTATGACGAGGTCCGGGCGCTCGCCTACGATGTCCCCATCATCGGCTACAAGGAGAATGGGGATTTCAACGTCAATACGCTGCGCCTGTGGACCACCAAGGAATCTCCCCGCAACTTCCAGCTCCAGCGCTACAATGCCGGCCTCATCGACCAGGCCGCGGAAAATACCTCGCTCACAGACGTCCTCTATCCCAACGACAACAACGAGACAGGAAAGCGGATCCGCCTCAAGCAGGAGTTTTTGCTCGTCTCCTCCTCTCTGCAAGACATCATCCGTCACCACCTGCATACCTATGGCGATCTGTCAGAGTTTGCCGACAAGGTCAGGATCCACATCAACGACACCCACCCGGCGCTAACAATTGCCGAGCTGCAGCGCCTTCTCGTTCGGGAGCACGATCTGGGTTGGGAAGAGGCCTGGGAGATCGTCAAGACCTGCTGCAACTTCACCAACCATACCGTCCTGCGCGAGTCGCTCGAAGAGTGGAACGAAAAGCGGATGCATTTCCTTCTGCCCCGCCAGTACCATATCATTGAAAGGCTCAACCTCGACTTCTGCAGCGCCGTCCGCAAGCGTTTTCCGGACGATGAAGAGAGAGTGCGACGGATGTCGGTGATCGAGGAGGGACAGGTGCGCATGGCCCATCTCGCCATTTTCGGCTCTCACCGGGTCAACGGCGTCGCCGCCCTCCACACCGAGATCCTCAAACACGACATCTTCAAAGACTTCTTCGAGATGTTCCCCGACAAATTTGTGAACGTCACCAACGGGGTGACCCAGCGCCGGTGGCTCCTCCACGTCAACCCGACCCTTTCCCAATTCATCACCAAAAGAATCGGGAATGCCTGGATCACAGACTTCAAGCACATCGCCGAGCTGGCCCCTTTCGCCTCAGACCCTGAAAGCCAAAAAGAGTTCCTCGCGATCAAAACGGAGAACAAGCGCGCCCTCCTCGCCTACATCCGGGAAAAAAATCCGATCCGCGATGCCAAAGGCAGAGTTGTCGGCCACTACACGACCCTCGATGAAACCGCCCTCATCGATGTCCAAGTCAAGCGGCTCCACGAGTACAAGCGGCAGTTCATGAACATCCTGCACGCCATCATCCTCTACCAGGAGCTCAAGGCCAACCCAAACGCCCGCAAAGTCAAACGCGTGGTCCTCATCGCCGGAAAAGCCGCTCCCGGCTACGACGTGGCAAAAAATATCATCCACCTCATCTACTGCGTCGCCCGCAAGATCAACAGCGATCCCGCCGTGAATAAAATGCTCAACGTCGTCTTCATCGAAAATTATAACGTCACCCGGGCCGAGCTCATCATCCCCGCCGCCGACCTCTCCCAGCAGATCTCGACCGCCGGCATGGAGGCCTCCGGCACCGGCAACATGAAGCTCGCAATGAACGGCGCCCTCACGATCGGCACCGAAGATGGCGCGAACATCGAAATGCACCAGGAGATCACCGACCGCTTTTGGCCCTTTGGATTTGGCAGAACGGCCCAGGAGAATGACGAGCTCAAGAAGTCGGGCACCTACAACCCCTGGGACATCTACATGCACAACCCGGCGATCCATGCCGCGATGGACGCTCTGCGCGACCGTACGTTCACCGAAACCGATGAAGAGCACGAGATCCTCAGCAGCCTCTACCATCTCCTTCTCGACCCCGCTAACGGCAATGGCTCAGACCGCTATTTTGTCCTCGGCGATATGCTGGCCTACTACGCCGCCCAAAAGATAGCGGAAGAGTTCTTTGTCGATAAGCCCAAATGGGCCGAGTACGCGATCCACAACATGGCCTCCATGGGGAAGTTCTCCATCGACGAGTCGGTCCACAACTACGCGAAAATGGTGTGGGATATCGACCGCTGCCCCTGCGACAAGGCGGAAGTGGAGAAGGTCCGCGCCGATTACAGCGAGCACGACAAGTGCCGCATACTGTAAAGCCTTGCCAGTGCTGACCTTAAAAAATTTCAATTAAATTCTATGCACACTCAATTAAATTAATATTGATAATTGATTTAAGTTAAATAATAGTGTATAATTAAATGGAGATATTGATTAATGGTTAGTTTATGCCCGCTACTAATAGTTCTCTTGTTAGTATTAATTGCGACCACCGTTGCCCAATCACCTGGGATATCATGCTGGATCCGGTGGTAGCGGACCCCTGCGGCCATATCTTTGAATGGGCGGCGATAGCAAGGTGTATGGAGCAAAGCCCGAAATGCCCCTTTGATCAAAAAGAGATAGTCCAACTCGTTCCACAAGAAACATTGCGTACTGAGCTCCATGCTTTTATCACGCAGCACCCCGATTTGTTCGACAACAGGTCGCCCGAGGAGATGGAAGTTGAGGTGAATGATAGTTATGGATACGTAGAGACAGTTCTAGAAGACTTATCCACAGATGACGTTGTACAGTTACTTGGAGATGATCAGGAACTCTTCATGCTTGGATTTGAGCAATTAATGCAACATGCGGAAAATATGCAGGAAAGGCCTTTACAGGTGGCGGATCCCGACAGACCGGGCCAATTTCTTCCATACGTGGAACGTACCGGTGAAGTTAACATGAATGGAGAGCGTTATTTAATAATAGCAACGGATGAATCCATTGTCAACGCGCGGAATTCTGAAAGACCTTAAAATAAATAGGACTTAATAATGACTCAGAACATTAGTAGTATGCACGGTTTAACGCCTCATGAGTTCAACAACATTTCATACTTTCTCGACCCCAGGGATATTGAAAGTCTTTTAGGCACCTGCAATGAACTTCATTTTCTCTCCACCAACGACCTGTGGGCCATGTACTTCAGGGCCAAATTCGACCCTTCCGCCCAAGCTCCCATGGAGCTTGCCAGGAACCATTGGCAAATGCTGTGCCGGGAAGAGTTCAAGTCGATTGATCTTGTTTGGAATAGAGTCCTTCCCGAATTGGTAAAGAGGCCATGCTTTTTTGGGAATGTACCTGAATTCCCCACACGGAGCGACATCCCAAACTGGATCAGGCAGTATAAAGAACAATTTGTGTTTGTGGAAATTCATATTGAGAATCTTAATATCTCCCGGCTGCCAGTATTTGTAAGCCGCTTAGGCTTGCAATTTTATATTGCTGGGAACCCCGCCAGCTGCATCAAGGATGCTTTTCATGGACAGGGAATCACCCAGATTAAATTGGATGAGCATCAAATGCAGGAAATTGAACTCTGGTTGCTGGCTCAGAACAGCGATGAAGTTTTTTCCCGTACATTACTTGATGGAACAGTGATAAGAGACATTAACAGGATATTGCAAAGATATACGGGCGCAGAGAGAGTTTGGATCGCTGGTGTAGTTAACGACGATCAGCCCCAAGAGTAATTTTTAAGTCTTCCGTGGCGGCATTGACCGCCATAGGATAAATTTCCCCTTTTGGTTTTTTTGACGGGTCCATTACTTCGGAGGGGAGCAAACCTCGTCCAACTGCCATTTTGTGAGCAGTTTGTCGTAGGCGCCGTCCTTCTTCAACTTCTTGAGTCCTGCATTAAATCCCTTGATAAGGTCGGGAGCGCCCTTGTGCTTGGTGATCAGCCGGAGTCCGGCTTCGTTGAGAGGCGGCGTGGCGACCCTGATCATTCCCTGGTAGAGATCGCGGCAGTAGGCGACCGCTGTGAGGATATCGATGATGGCTCCATCGATTGTCTCATTAACGAGGTCATTGAGCGCGTCGGGAATAGAGGTGTAGTAGCGGATCAGTACCCCCTCGCTCTTTTCGAGGAGCAGGTCGTTCCCTGAGCCGGTGATGACGGCGATCTCCTGGCCGCTCAAGTTGTTAAGGGAGTGGATTTGCGAGTCGGGGCGGACCACGAGCACGGGGCCCAGCGGCAGGTAGAGATCGGAGAAGTCGAAGTCTTTCTGATTGAAAATGTAGGGAGGCATCGAGGAGAGGATCGCCTCGTATTTGTCCTTTTGGAGTCCTTCCATCAGATCGTCCCAGTTGACGGTGACCTTTACGAAGGGGATTTTTTGCGACCGTCCGATGTCCGTAAGAAGCTCTGTAGAAAAGGCGGTCACATTGTTATCGAGGCCCCCCATCTGGAGAGGGTACCAGGAGGCGTCGACGCCTACTTTGCGTCCGCCATTGTTCGTCCCGCCGCAGCTGGACAGTGTTGCCAGGATGACAAAGAACAGTGCAAAGAAACGTCTCATGTGAAACTACTCCCGTTTATTCTCCGAGGATAACACAAAATCGGTAAAAGTGTATGCTTCTCGGTAAAGAAACTCCCACTTCAAAGAAATTTTTTATGAAAAAAACAGCCTACCTCCTGGTGAACTTCGGCGGACCGCGCGATCTTGGCGAGATTGAAGAATTTTTAATCTCCCTGCTCACTGACCAGGAGGTGATCCGCACTTCCTTTCCCGCTTTTTTTCACAGGTGGTTGTTTACGCGCGTCGCCAAAAAACGAGCAGGGAAGATCGCCCCCGACTATGCGCAGATCGGCGGCAAATCCCCCATCTATGAGGATACGGAGGCGGTCGCGAAAAGCGTCTCGGAGATTTTGGGAGAGGAGGTGATCACCTTTCATCGCTACCTCCCCAGAACCCATCCCGGTTTCATTCAAAAGATGGAAGCGCTCTCCGGCATCCAGGAGATCCGCATCTTTCCGATGTTCCCCCAGTTCAGCTACGCAACGACCGGGAGTATCGCCCGCTGGTTTAAGGACCACCTCTCCACGCGGGCCCTCCGCAAAATGCAGTGGGTGAAGTCCTACCCCATCCAGGACTCCTACACCGCGGCGATGGAGCAGTGCTTGCGCGAGTGTCTCCAGGCGTCAGGACTCAAAGAGGAGGAGACCTTCCTCCTCTTCTCGGCCCACGGCTTGCCACAGCGGTTCATTGACACGGGGGACACCTATCAGAGAGAATGCCGTCTTTCCTTCGAGGCGATCAGCAGCCGGTTCCCCAATGCCCCGTCTCTCCTAAGTTACCAGTCCCAGTTTGGTAAAGAGAAATGGATCGAGCCCTACACGGCGGAGGTGTGCGAAAAGATCGGCGATCTGGCGCAAGGCAAAAAAAATGTCGTGGTTGTCCCGCTCAGTTTTACCTCCGATCACATCGAAACGCTGTACGAGATCGAAGAGCTGTATCTGGGTGCGATCCGAAAGAAAGGGCTGCATGCCATCCGCTGTCCTGCGCTCAACCAGAGGGGGGATTGGATCGCGGCCATTGCCGGGATGTTCCACTCCAAAGAAACCCACAATATCCAGATGCTCCTGCGGAAATAGGGGAAATTTTTGATTTTTTCAGTTTCCTGCCAGCTGCGCAAGCAGGACGGTTAGAAGCAATTCTGGATTGGTGCTGGGGTCGGCATGGATCTGCAGGTCTGGATTATCATAGAGGTTTAGTATCGCTAAATGGGAGCAGCCGCGAAGATTGGGATGGAAATGCACGAGCTGATTATCGGACAGGTTGAGGTGGCGCAGCTCGGTACAGGATGAGAGGTTTGCTCTGAAACCTGTCAGGTCGTTATGGGCGAGCGACAGGTGTTTCAGATGATGACAGGAAGAGAGATCGGCTTCAAAGCTTTGCAGTTTATTGTTCGACAGATCGATGTGTTCCAGTTTGGAATCAGGGGGGAGGTGGATCGAGAAATGCTGCAGGCTTGTATTGTTGACATAGAGAGTTTTAAGTTCTACGCACTGGGTGAGGTCGGCGGAGAACTCAGTGAGCGGACAGTCCCTGAGGCGAATCTCCCTAAGCTCCGTAAGGCTGGAGAAATCGGGGGAGAAGTGGGTCAGCGGGAGATCTGAGAGGTTTAAGTATTGCAGATTGTGAAGAGCCCTGATTTCCGGGGGGATTATTCTGAGTGGGAGGCGCGTGAGATCCAGAGTGGTCATTCTGGAAAGATGAGGGGCAAGATCGGGGCGTGTCAAACAGGAGCGGATCGCTTCAAGGGAACTGGGGTTGACCTGCAGGAGGTCGCCCCCAGTTTTTTTGAGTGCTGGCAGAACTTTTTCTTCCCAGAGGGCCGTTACTGCCTGATCGAGAAAGTGTGCTTGGAGCGTTTCATTGGTTGATGCATACTCTTGCAAGCAGAAGGGATTTGTAATCGCCTCTTTTTTCAATTCCAGATTGACGGAGCTGGCCAGCTTGACGAAGAACTGGAGCTTCTGGGACAACGCCGGCTCGGAAAAAACTTCGATTTTCAAGGAAAGCAGGAGGTTATTAAGTCCGAACTTCTGTGCTGTTGCCAGCTGCTCCAATTCCCCCCATATTTTGTTTAGCGTTGCATCGACTTTAGCCCTTGTGTCTGGTTGAAACAACGACTCGTACAGAACGCCGTTCCTTGAGTGAGTTGAGTGCATGGACGCCAGGTACACACCATCTGGACTATGGACATGCGGCATAGGCGGTACTTCCTTACTTGGGTTGAGGCGCTAGTACATGACGATTAAAGTTTTTGCAGTTATTTTTGCGTCAAAGCCCCGGGGTTGAGATTCCCGCAAGTGGGTCCATATTTGAAACATAGGACCCACTTGCGGGAACTCAACCGCGGGAGCTTTCACGCTAAAAATAACACCAAAAACTTTAATAGTCATGTACTAGTGGTCTTTCCCGAAAATCCTTACCACTCGGACCGCGTGAAAGCCCCGGGGTTGAGATTCCCGCAAGTGGGGCCATATTTTGAAACATAGGCCCCACTTGCGGGAACTCAACCGCGGGAGCTTTGACGCGGTCCGAGTGCAAAGGATTTACGGGAAAGACCACTAGGTAGAAATACTGACCGATGCGTTTGATGCCGATATGCTGTAGAGGATTGCTGCTTAGATCCAGGGTGTCCAGACGGAGGGGTCTGCTGAGATGGGGTCTAAAAGTCGTAAGAGAGTTGTCGGACAGGTCAAGATCGCGCAGGAGGGGATAACGGGCGAAATCGATATCAAACTTTTCCAGACTGTTGTGCGACAGATCCAGGCGTTTCAATGTGGAGGGAAGGGGAGAAGGGGGCGAGAAACTTTTCAGGGAGCAATGGGTGATGATGAGCCTTTCCAGTTTCACGCATGGGGAGAGGTTGACAGAGAAGTCGGAGAGGGGGCATTTGGTCAGAAATATTTCCCGAAGTTCTGTCAGGCCGGTGAGATCGGGGGAGAAGCTGGCGAGGGAAAGCTCCGAAAGCATCAGGTGCGCTAAACGGGGGAATCTGTTTATTTCCGGGGGGAGCATTTTATAGCCGGGACCTCGTAATGCCAGGATAGTGATTTTTGCAAGGTGGGGGGCATTGGCAGGATCGTTCAGATAGGCGCGGATAGCTTCGGGGGAAAAGGGGATTCCACTCCTAACAAGGCATTGCACATCGAGCTGAGGGAGGATTCCCTGGTTCCAAAGCTCTGTAAGGGATTCATCGAGAAATTGCTTAAGCCATTCATTTGCCCACAAATACTGTTCAATGCAGAAAGGATTTTGGATTACCGGCTTTTCTGGTGAACACCCCAGCTCCTGATTGACAACTTCTGCCAGTTTGTAGAGGGAATTGACTTTTGTGGATAACTGGGATTCCGGGGAAAGTTGTAAGCTCATTTGGAGTAAAATATTCCTAAGACCGTATTTCTCAGCTTCCGCCAGCTGCTGTAATTCGGCCCATGCTTTATCGACCAACGCATTGACTCCATTCATTGTCTGAATCCTTGCGACCGCCCTGGAGCACATCGTTCGACTAGCAGGGGTAAATACAGTGGATGTTAGATGTAGCGCTTTCGAACCGGTAACCTGTGACATAAAATCCTCGTTTTTAAAGGAGTAGCATAGAGGAAATTCTCCTTTTCTACAATAGAGGCTTATTCTGCTGTGCCAGGGAAATTTGCCATTTCGGCCGCGCGAGGGATTACGAAAGATTGCAAGCTGATAATAAAATGCCAAGACGGGCTAATCTGGCCTGTTCGTCGGCATCGGCTTCTAGAATCACCTTGGTGTTACTGTTGGGAACGGGAGGGGCGCTTTTAAGCAGGTTTCCAGCGAGGTTAAGGCGATCCAGATTTTTACAGTGTTCCATGTTGGATGTGAAACTGGTTAGCCGATTGCTTACGATGGTAAGAGACTCGAGCCGGGTACATGGAGAAAGATCCGCTGCAAAGGTTTGGAGCTGGTTATGGCTGAGGTGTAACCGTTTTAATTGCGATGAGGGCCCAAAGAGAGGGGAGAAGTTTTGAAGCTGATTTTTGGCAAGCCCGATCTCTTCAAGGTTGGCACATGAGGAAAGGTCGATGGAGAAATCGGTGAGCCGGTTTGAGTTGAGGTCAAGTTTTTTAAGTGAGGTACAGCCCGTGAGATCGGGAGAGAAATCTTCGAGTTCGTTTTCGGAGAGGTCCAGCTGTTCTAATTGTGGACAGTGGGAGAGGTCGGATGAAAAGCGGGAGAGATGGTTCATGCTAAGTGGCAGCTTTTTAAGTTGGGAGCAGCGGGTAAGATCGGAAGAAAAGTTTTCAAGTGCGTTGTGGTATAGATTAAGTTCCTGGAGTTTTGGGCACCTGGTGAGATCGGAAGAAAAACTCTTGAGTTTGTTATAGGAAAGATTGATTTTCTCTATGTTGGGGAAGTTGGAGAGATCGATCGTAAAGACTACAACAGGGTTTCCCTCGAGATGGAGTTGGGTTAGGTTATGAAAGTTCTCGATTTCCTTTGGATAGAAGGAAAGTTTTCCAAAGATGCGATGCTCTGCTTGCATAAGAGATAAACGAATAACCGGTTGAAACCTGGCTTGCGTTTGAGGAAGGCTAAACCAGTCATTGATGGTTTCTGATTGATTTTGCCAGAGCCTGTCTGAACAGTATCTCAGGTAATAAGATCCTTCTTTAGTTTTAACATAAGCCCGGCGATATAGGGTTTCCAATGCCCAGGAAGCGACCTCTGGCGAGTATTCTGTTACTGATCCCAAGTGTGACATCCTGCTTCCTTTTGTATTTGTTCCCGTAAGTTGGGAAGAAGGATATGAGATGGTGGTCTTTATTGGAAAGGGGAGCGATTTTTTTACCCTATGAAGATGGCGCGGAGGCCGTAGAAGAGGAGGATGCTTTTGACGTTAGTGCCAAGGGAATTTGCTATTTCAGCTGCGCCAGGGATTACGAAGGATTGCAAGCTGATAATAAAAAGCCAACACGGACTAACCTGGCCTGTTCGTCGGCATCGGCTTCTAGAATCACCTTGGTGTTACTGTTGGGAACGGGAGGGGCGCTTTTAAGCAGGTTTCCAGCGAGGTTAAGGCGATCCAGATTTTTACAGTGTTCCATGTTGGATGTGAAACTGGTTAGCCGATTGCTTACGATGGTAAGAGACTCGAGCCGGGTACATGGAGAAAGATCCGCTGCAAAGGTTTGGAGCTGGTTATGGCTGAGGTATAACCGTTTTAATTGCGATGAGGGCCCAAAGAGAGGGGAGAAGTTTTGAAGCTGATTTTTGGCAAGCCCGATCTCTTCAAGGTTGGCACATGAGGAAAGGTCGATGGAGAAATCGGTGAGCCGGTTTGAGTTGAGGTCAAGTTTTTTAAGTGAGGTACAGCCCGTGAGATCGGGAGAGAAATCTTCGAGTTCGTTTTCGGAGAGGTCCAGCTGTTCTAATTGTGGACAGTGGGAGAGGTCGGATGAAAAGCGGGAGAGATGGTTCATGCTAAGTGGCAGCTTTTTAAGTTGGGAGCAGCGGGTAAGATCGGAAGAAAAGTTTTCAAGTGCGTTGTGGTATAGATTAAGTTCCTGGAGTTTTGGGCACCTGGTGAGATCGGAAGAAAAACTCTTGAGTTTGTTATAGGAAAGATTGATTTTCTCTATGTTGGGGAAGTTGGAGAGATCGATCGTAAAGACTACAACAGGGTTTCCCTCGAGATGGAGTTGGGTTAGGTTATGAAAGTTCTCGATTTCCTTTGGATAGAAGGAAAGTTTTCCAAAGATGCGATGCTCTGCTTGCATAAGAGATAAACGAATAACCGGTTGAAACCTGGCTTGCGTTTGAGGAAGGCTAAACCAGTCATTGATGGTTTCTGATTGACTTTGCCAGAGCCTGTCTGAACAGTATCTCAGGTAATAAGATCCTTCTTTAGTTTTAACATAAGCCCGGCGATATAGGGTTTCCAATGCCCAGGAAGCGACCTCTGGCGAGTATTCTGTTACTGATCCCAAGTGTGACATCCTGCTTCCTTTTGTATTTGTTCCCGTAAGTTGGGAAGAAAGATAAGCGATGGTGGCCTTTATTGGAAAGGGGAGCGATTTTTTTACCCTATGAAGATGGCGCGGAGGCCGTAGAAGAGGAGGATGCTCATGATGGCGCTGGCGGGGATGGTGATCACCCAGGAGAGGACGATGTCGCGGAGGATGTCGAGGTTCAAGGCGCGCATCCCGCGGGCAAGGCCGACGCCGAGGACGGCTCCGACGAGGCAGTGGGTGGTGGAGATGGGCAAGCCGAGTTTGGAGGCGATAAGGATGGTGGTGGCGGCGCCGAACTCGGCGCAGAAGCCGCGGGTGGGGGTGAGTTCGGTGATCTTTTTGCCGATGGTCTCGATGACGCGCCATCCCCAGGTGGCCAGGCCGACAACGATGCCGAGGCCGCCGAAGGCGAGGAGCCAGGGGGGGATGGTGGCAACGTCGGAGACGATCCCGTTTTTGATCACGTCAAGGACGGCGGCGACGGGTCCGATCGCGTTGGCGACGTCATTGGCGCCGTGGGCGAAGGCGACGAAGCAGGCGGTCATAATTTGCAGATAGACGAACATCCTCTCGACGGTGTGGTATTCCGAGGTGCGGTCGGCAAGGCTCGTCTCGCGGCGCATCTCGTTCGAGAGGGCCCGAACCTCGCTCAGGAGGTTGCCGACTCTTTCGTGGGTAACATCGAAGGAGACGACGTGGACCCTCTGGAGGTGTTTGATCGCCTTTTCGAGGCTGACGACTGTCTGGGGGAGGAAGCGGGAAGGGGGTTTTGCTTCGATGGCGGGGAGGGGGACTCTGCGGACAAAGAGGTAGGAGATGGCGCTCGCTGCGATCCCGATTGCAATGGCCATCCCAAAGGCTTCGGAGAAGGTGATCTCGAGGTGGAGGTTGTCGAGGCCGTTGAAAATCAGGCTGAGGGTAAAGGTGGCAAAGACGATGAAGACGAGGAGGGGGATGAATTTTTTTGTCGCTTCGATCGGGTTCATGGCGTAGAGGATATTGCGCTGGAGGATGCTGAAGATGAGGTAGGAGATGATGGCGGAGACGACGGGGGAGATGATCCAGCTGAGGGCGATCGACCCCGTTTCTCCCCACTGGATCGCTTCCATCCCTCCGATCACTCCGCCGAAGCCGAGGATCGCGCCGACGATGGCGTGGGTGGTGGAGACGGGCCAGCCGAAGTAGGAGGCGATCTGCAGCCAGATGCTCGTGCCGAGCAGAGCGGCGCACATGCCCAGGACCAGGATGATCGGTTCGGTGATGAACATGTCGGTGTCGATCAGGCCGCGCTGGACCGTTTCTGAGACGTTCGAGCCGACAAAAAAGGCTCCGCTGAACTCGAGGATGGCCGCGATGATGACAGCTCTTCTTAGGGTCAGAGCGCCCGAGCCGACGGAGGTCCCCATCGCATTCGATACGTCGTTGGCGCCGATATTCCACGCCATGTAGAAGCCGACGACGAGCACGAGAATTTTTAAAATGACTTCGATGTCCATTCCCTAAACTACTTTAGCTCCAAAATCATCCGAATGCGGTTGGCCAGACGTTCGGAGAGGTGGGAGATGGAGCCCACCTCCTCTATCAGCCGCATCCAGAGGTTAAACGCGGGGACGCTAAGGGCGTCGCCGTGTGTAAACAGCTGTTTCATCAGCTGCTTCTGCATCTTGTCTGCTTCGTACTCTTTGTAGGCGGTCTGTTCGACCATCGCCTTGACTTTTTCCGCTTCGATCCCGCCAAAGGAGGACTCGAGGAGTTCGTCGATCTCTTCAATGATGTGTTTTGCGTCGAGGAAGACAAGTTCATTTTTCTTGAAAAAGGCGATCAGGTCGTTGTGAAAGTCGCGGAAGCTCTCGAGCGGTCTTAACGTGAGCAGGATCCCCACATCTTCCGCTTTGTCGGCGATGCTGTCCTGCACCGAGAGGATTTCGAGGAAGTGGGCGCGGTCGATGGGGAGGAAGAGGCTTTTGCGCAGGTGGTTGCGGATATCGTTCTTGGACAGGTCCGCTTCATGCTCTATGCGGGAGAGGTCGGCGACCAGCTTTTCAATCTTCTCCATGTCCATCTTGGACAGAGCGGCAAAGATGTCGGAGAGCCTCTCTACGCACAGGGCCACCTTTTTCATGTGGCTTTGCAGTGGAGCGAAGGGGGATTTCCCGAATAAGCGTGCAATGTTGAGCATAGTTGGCATCTCTCGCGTCGATCAGGCCATTCTATACGGCATGGGGCGTTTAGGTAAAGTTTTTCTTCGGACGATTATTTTGAGAAGAGCTCGTTCTTGTCGGTCTCGGTCATCTCGCGGAAGGTCCCCTCGGGGATGGGACCGAGGCGGAGGCCGCCGATGCGGATGCGTGTGAGCTCGAGGATATCCAGGCCGGCATTTTGCACGAGGAGGCGGACCTCCCGTTTCTTGCCCTCTTTGACGACGACCTTCAGGGTGCCCTTGCGCACTTTTTCGACTCTGACTGGCTTGATCCAGGTGTCTTCGATGTAGGTGCCCTTGGAGATCTCTTTCAGGTGGATGTCGGTGATCTCCTGGGTCGTTTTGACAAGGTATTCTTTCGAGATGTTGGAGGAGGGGTGGATCACCTTATTGGCAAAGAAGCCATCGTTGGTGATGATGAGGAGCCCTGTCGTGTCCCTGTCGAGCCTGCCGACGGTGAAGAGGCGGAGGTTAAGATGGGTAAAGAGGTCGACCACCAGCTTCTTGGTGCCGAGGCGCGTGTTGGAGCAGATGTACCCATGCGGCTTGTTGAGGAGAAAGTAAACTTTTTTTTCCTCTCCGCGGATGGGGGATTCGTCGACGAGGATCGTGTCCTTTTGCCAATCGACCATCGTCTGGGGGACGTAGACGACTTGCCCGTTGACTTTCACTCTGCCATCAAAAATGAGCTCTTCGGCGGCCCTGCGGGAGGCGACGCCTGCGGCAGCGAGAGCTTTGCTCAGTCTTTTTTTATTTTCCATAGATTGGAAGAGTTTACCTCAAAAGGGGGTTAAGATTCCATACCTCTGCGCATTAAAAAAATTTTTACTTCGTTTTCCTGAAAATATGGGTATCGCGATAGGGGGATTTCCGTGTAAAATGGAAATTCAAACCTTCGCGAGGATGTATGTCGGGGAAAACTGCAAAACTGGTGATGATGCGCCATGGGCAATCGGAGTGGAACCGGAAAAATTTATTTACCGGGTGGGTCGACATCCCTTTGAGCGTAAAAGGAGTCGATGAAGCGATCGAAGGGGGCAAAAAGATCGCCCATGTTCCGGTCGATATCATCTTCACTTCTTCTCTTATCCGCGCCCAGATGACGGCGATGCTCGCGATGCTCCACCACAGCAGCCGGAAAGTCCCCTGCGTCCAGCATCCCGGCGAAGGGAAGCTCGAGGAGTGGTCGCAGGTCTACAGCGAAGAGGCGATAGCCAGCTGCATTCCGGTCTATTGCGCCTGGGAGCTCAACGAAAGGATGTACGGCCGCCTCCAGGGGCTCAACAAGCAGGAGACGCGGGAAGAGTTTGGAGATGAGCAGGTGCACATCTGGCGGCGCAGTTTCGATCAGGCCCCGCCCGAGGGAGAGAGCCTCGAGATGACAGCGGCAAGGACGATCCCCTATTTTAAAGAAAAGATTCTCCCTCTTTTGCTGGAAGGAAAGAACATTTTCATTTCTGCCCATGGCAACTCTTTGCGCTCGATCGTGATGTACCTCGATGGACTGACCAGAGACCAGGTCACCCATCTCGAGCTCGCGACGGGGGAACCTCTCTTTTATACGTTTGCGCACGGGAAATGGAGCAGGGATGTCTAAGGTTTATCTCGACCACCATACCGCAACGCGCCCGCTTCCCTCCTCGGTGGAGGCGATGCTCCCTTTTTTCCGCGAGCACTGGGGATCGACCACCTCTCCCCACCAGATGGGCCAGGAGCTTTTTCCCCCGCTGAACCAGTCGACAGAGGAGATCCTCCGTGCGCTGGGCGCTCTGCCGGAAGACCGGTTCTATTTTTTCTCCTCCAGCGGAGAGGCGATCAGCCATCTCTACCTCTCCCACTATTTTGAGGGGATCCGCCAAACCGGAAAAAACCACACCCTCACGACCAATATCGAAGAGGCCTCCGTTCTGATGTCCCTCAAACGGCTGGAGGATCTGGGGTGTCACGGAAAAATCCTTCCCGTGAATCAAAACGGGCAGATCACCAAAGAGGTGCTCGATGAGGCGCTCAAAACCCGGACCTCTCTCGTATCGATCTCCTGGGCCAACGGACTAACCGGCGTGATCCATCCAATCGAAGAACTCGCCGAGGCGTGCAGAGCCAAAGATGTGCGCCTGCACGTCGATGCCAGCTACGCGATCGGAAAGCTCTATTTCCGCTTTGAGGATCTGCCGATCGACTATCTGACCTTTGACGGAAGCCTGATCCACGCGCCGAAAGGGACGGCTGGGTTGATCGTTAAGGAAAAAGCCCCTTTCACCGCTCCCTTTTCGATGATGATGGGCGCGTCCGTCGGCGGGATCGCAGCTCTTGGCAATGCCCTCTCCGGAGGAGCGGAGATGTTCGACCACCTTTGCCTGGAAACGGCCCGCCTGAGGGATAAACTTGAGAAGGGGATCCTTGCAGGCTTCCCCGAGGCGCAAGTCTTTTTCCAGCACACCCAGCGCCTTCCCAACTGCACCGCGATCGGCTTCCCCGGCATCGTGAGCGATGCGCTGCTCTTTGTACTGCACCGCAAAGGGGTTTATGCCTCTTTGGGGGGAGGACATAGCCAGAGGCTCTCCCATATTCTCGTCGCCTCCGGCATCGATGAGACCCTCGCGCAATGCGCGCTCAGCTTCAGCCTCTCGTTTGACACGCGGGAAGAGGAGATCGATCTTGCGATCAAAACGATTGTGGAATCTGCGAACAGGTTGAAGGCTTATAGCCGGGGTATTTTGGAGGCGACGCCATGAGCCACCGCAAATTCACCCTCTCCTTCCCCTGGGCCAGGTACAGCAAAAAGCTTGTGCAGAAGATCGAAAACCCCCGCCATGGCGGCCTCATTTCCCAAGAGGAGGCGAAAGAGCGGGGGATGCGCCTTGTTGTAGGGCGCGAAGGAGATCTGTCGGATGGGAATGTCGTCCACCTCTATCTTTTGGTCGATGAGAGCGATGGCGTGATCGCCGATGCGAAATTCCAGGTGTTTGGGCAATCGGCCCTGATCGGTGCCGCAGAGGCTGCCTGTGAGTTGCTCATCCGCAAGAATTACGATCAGGCGAGAAGACTCTCCGCCGATCTGATCGACAGACAGGTGAGGGATAAACCCGAGCTCCCCGCCTTTCCCGAAGAGACGTTTGGCCACCTCAATTTGGTTCTCGACGCGATTTTTGACGCGGCGGATGCGTGCATGGACATCCCCTTTGCAGAGGCCTACGTCCCCTCTCCTGTTGCAGCAAAAAGCGGCGGAGAGGGCTATCCGGGATGGGCACTGTTAAGCCGGGAGCAAAAAATTGCCGTGATCGAAGAGGTGATCGCCACCGAGATCCGCCCCTACATCGAGCTGGATGCCGGGGGCGTGCAGATCCTCGACCTCGTCGATGACCGGGAGCTGATCATCGCCTACCAGGGGGCCTGCACCTCCTGCCACTCGGCAACAGGAGCGACGCTCAATGCGATCCAGGAGATCCTGCGCTCGCGCATCGATCCGGGGCTCGTGATTGTCCCTGACGCCTCTTTCCTCTCCCCAGAACTGCATTAGTAATGTCAGCATCAACGCCAAGACGCAAAGATTTTATAAATCCCTTTTTCATTGCGTCTTAGCGGCCTGGCGTCTTTGCGTTGATCTCTTTGGGCGTAGGGGACGCAGAGATCTCTCCTGCGGAGAGAAGAATGACCTCATCGTTGGGAAGCAGCAGGTTCAATCGCCCGTCGGAGTTGATCGAGTGGCAAACCCCTTTGACGGTCTTGATCCCGTCGTGGCAGGAGATCGTCTCCCCCTTAAAGGCAAGACATTCGTCGTAGAGCGCACGGAAGGGTTCGAACCCCTGCTTTTCGAGGAGGTCGAGGTCTTTGATGAACTGCTTGAGGACCGGCTCGATGATCTGTTCGAGGGTCCAGGTCTGGCCGCTGAGCTGGGCAAGGGAGGTTGCAGGCTGGTCGATGGAGTCGAGCAGGTCCTGCGGCATGTTGACGTTGATCCCGACGCCAAGGACAATCCCGATCCGGTCTTCGAAGGAAACCGTCTCGCACAGGATGCCGGCGACTTTTTTGCCATCCAGCTGGATGTCGTTGGGCCATTTGATTTTGGGATCAAATCCTTTTTTTCTGAGGACGGCAATGCAGGATAAAGATAGGATCTGACCGAGGTTAATGATATAGGGACTGTTGCGGGGGATTGAGAAGTAAAGGGTGGCGTAGATGTTCTGCCCTTTGGGTGAGATCCATTTGCGGTAAAAGCGCCCACGGCCGGCCGTTTGCTCGAGCGCAGTTACGCACGTGAGCTGGTTGGGATCGAGGGTGGCCGCATTTTTTTTCGTCCACGTGTTGGTCGAGTCGATCGTATCGAAATGGATGTAATAAATGTTTTTAAGTCTGGTCATGTAAACTCTTAAAAAAATTGATCTTAACGCCAAGTTGGCCACTGAGTATAATGCAAATAAAATTAGAATCCACCCTTAATTTGCTCCCGGGTTAAAAGTATGTGGGATCATCGCTACTTGAGCCGTATCGATTTCAGGACGATCCCCGTCCTGCTCGTCCTGATGTTCATCAGCATTCTCGTCATCGCTGCGACGACAGGGGACCCCTCTGATGTCGGGGAGGAGATCCTGCTCACCCGTGCGGCCAAAAGCCAGATCCGCTGGTTTGCGATCGGCTGGGCTGTCTACCTTTTTTTTGCAGGGCTCGACTACCGCAAACTCAAGGAGTGGACCTGGTTCCTCTATTTTGGGATCCTGGTCCTGCTCATCGGGCTGTTCTTTGTGCCGGCGATCCAGAACGTCCACAGGTGGTACAAACTGCCCGGGATCAATTTCGCCTTCCAGCCCTCTGAATACGCTAAACTGATCGTGGTGATGACTTTAAGCCTCTACCTGGAAAACAGAGGGAGGGAGGTCTACCGCAAGAGCACGACCCTTAAAGCGCTCCTGATTGTCTTTATTCCTTTTATTTTAATCCTCAAGCAGCCCGATTTGGGAACATCGCTCGTCCTTTACCCGATCGCCCTTGTCATGTTTTATTTTGGGGGGATCAGGAAAAGGGTCATCCAGGTGATGAGCTTTATGGCGGTAGGGGCGCTGGTCTTCATCAGCATGATGTTTCTGGGGTTCATCGACCATGAGGAGTTCCGCCCCTATGCGACGAAGGTGATCAAGGAATACCAGTATGAACGGCTCAATCCCCACACCTACCATCAGGAGGCCTCCCAGACGGCGATCGCCCTCGGTGGGGTGGCGGGGAGCGGCTGGCACAAAAGCGAATTTACCGGCCATCAGTGGCTCCCTGCGGCGCATACCGACTCGGTCTTTGCCGCCTACAGCGAAGAGTTTGGACTGATAGGAGTTTTTTTATTAATGCTCTTTTTTTTCGGTTTGCTTTATTTTAGTTTCCAGGTGACTGCGGTGGCCAGCGACCCCTTCGGGCGGCTCCTCTCCGCCGGGATAACGACTTACCTGGCGATGCACATGATTGTTAATATGGGCATGATGTGCGGCTTTTTGCCGATCACGGGCGTGCCGCTCATGTTGATCACCTATGGAGGGTCGTCGGTCCTCTCGACGATGACCGCCCTGGGGATACTGCAAAGCATTTATAGCAGAAGGTTTATGTTCTGATGACACAACATCAATTTTTACTCACTCCCGGAGCCTGGCTTGGGCAGGGGAAGATCCAGCTTAATATGGTCGCCGAGGAGCTCGCCTTCTTTACCCGCTGGAATGTCGGACAGACCGGCCAGGACGGCAAGATCGAGTGCCTTCAGGAGATTCAGATCAAGGGGATCTCCGACGTGATGCACAATCAATTTATGATTTACAATCATGCGAGCGGCGAATTTGCAATCGACCTCGAGAACCAGGCGCTGGGCCACGTCACGGGCAAGGGGCTCATCAACGACAAAGTGATCGCCTGGGAATTCCGGGTCGAAGAGATCGGCTTTGAAGGGTTTGAGCTCTATGAAAAGCAGGACGCTACCAATTACCTCATGCGGGCCGAGTACGCGACAAGCGACCAGTTCCGCACATTAATCCAAGGACGTGTATGGCTAAAAACCACAAAAGACTAAACGGAGCTCTTCTGATCTCTCTCACGGCCCTTACGGCGTGCTTCTCCCGTCCTGCTCTCATGACCCACGCAGACTACGACAATGTCCAGCTGGGAACCTCGATCGCCCAGGTCCAGTCGGAGATCGGCAAGCCCTACGCGATCCACCACAAGGATGGTGTGGACGAGTATGAGTACATCGAGCGGATCGACACAGGGAACAACCTGGTCGCAGAGAACCATTACTTCCTGATCGTCGAAGATGGCAGGGTCACCGGCAAATACATGAGCCGCGAGCGGCCTCCCGCCTACGATCTCATCTACCAGGAAGAGCCGAACTATCCCGGCAACCCCTGATATTGGGCTTCTGCATATTTCATCCCCTGCTCAACAAAAGCAGGGGGATCTAATAAATTTTCCTATCCTGCATATCCGTTTAATCCGGCCTATCCGCGTAATGGGTTTAGCAGGCAATCTCTCCAGCAATTTACACGGATAGGCCAGATTAAACGGATATGCAGGATAGGAGAATTCGTCCGGAAAATCTTTGTTTTTTTTGGCACAGGCATTTAATAGAAAAGGCGCGAGAGAAAGCTCTCTCGCGCCTAAAGATACGAAGCCGAAGGATCGGCTTCAATTATGCCTTGATCTTGATATCGACCCCGGCTGCGACAGGAAGGACTTTCAGTTTGTCGATCGTGTCGGGCGTTGGGTTGAGGATGTCGAGCATCCGGATGTGTGTGCGGATCTCAAACTGCTCGCGCGACTTTTTGTCGACGTGAGGGGAGCGGAGAACGGTGTAGATCTCTCTTTTTGTAGGAAGAGGGATCGGGCCCGCGATCCGTAGCGCCAGTGCGTTTGGCTGTTTCGACGATATCGACGGCCGCGCGATCGAGGACGCGCTGGTCGTAGCCTTTAAGTCGAATGCGTATTTTTTGTCTTGACTTGTTTTCCCATAATCTGAAATTTCCTAATGGGTTATTTCTTTGTAATTTCGTCTTGGATCTTTTGCGGTACCCGCTCAAAGTGAGAAGGTTCCATGACATAGGTCGCGCGGCCGGAGCTCAAAGAGCGCAGCTGTGTCGAGTAGCCGAACATCTCGCTGAGAGGAACTTCCGCATTCGACGAGAACGACGCTTTTTTGCGTCGTTTGGTTCATGATCTTGCCGCGGCGGCGGTTGATATCGCCGATCACATCTCCCATGAACTGCTCAGGAGTGGTGACGACGACTTTCATGATCGGTTCGAGGATGATCGGCTGGCACTTGCGTGCCGCTTCTTTAATCGCCATCGATCCGCAAATCTTAAACGCCATCTCGCTCGAGTCGACTTCGTGGTAAGAACCGTAGACGATCGAGACTTTAACATCGACAAGGGCATAACCTGCGAGAACGCCTGTTGCAAGCCCTTCGGTGATCCCTTTGATGGTAGGGGTGATGAATTCTTTTGGAATGACACCGCCGACGATCTTGCTGACGATCTCGTTGCCTTTGCCTTTTTCGTTCGGCTCGATCTCGATAACGACGTGGGCGTATTGACCGCGTCCGCCAGATTGCTTGACGTATTTGGTTTCGTTTTTGCCGGGGACCGTGATCGTCTCTTTGTAGGCAACTTCAGGTTTACCGACGTTGGCCTCAACGCTGAACTCGCGGAACATCCTGTCGCGCAGGATCTCCAGGTGGAGCTCCCCATTCCTGCGATGATCGTTTGCCCTGTTTCTTCGTTGGTTGTGACGCGGAATGTAGGATCTTCTTCAGAAAGGGAGCTAAGCGCAATGGAGAGCTTTTCCCGGTCTGCTTTCGACTTTGGCTCGATCGCCATCGAGATCACAGGCTCTGGGAACTCCATCTTCTCGAGAAGAAGGGGGGAGTCTTCAGCGCAGAGGGTATCTCCTGTGCTCGTGTATTTAAGGCCGATGCAGGCTGCGATATCTCCGGTGAAAAACTCATCGCGGTCTTTACGTTGGTTCGCGTGCATCTCGAGGAGGCGGGAGACGCGCTCTCTCTTATCTTTTGTCGTGTTGATGAGGCTGGTCCCTTTGGACAGAGTTCCTGAATAGACGCGGACGAATGTCAGTCTGCCGACATAAGGATCGGACATGATCTTGAACGCAAGCGCCGCAAGAGGTGCATCGTCTTTGGGCTCGAGCTCCATCGGCTCGCCTGTGGAGTAGTTGATCCCTTTGATCAGTACCGCGATCGAGAGGCGAGGGCATCCAGTTGACAATGGCATCGAGCAGAGGTTGGATCCCTTTGTTCTTGAACGCTGTTCCGCAGAGAACAGGATTGATTTTGTTCGTGCAAACCCCTTTGCGGATCACGGCATGGATTTCATCTTCCGTGATCGAATCTGGGTTCTCGAGGACTTTCATCATGAAGTCTTCATTGCTCTCATCGATGGTCGCAAGCTCTTCGAGCATTTGCTGGCGCATCTCTTTGCAGCGGCTGAGGAGATCAGCAGGAATTTCTGCAGTTTCGTATTTGGCTCCCATAGTCTCATCGAGGAAGAGGTAGGCCTTCATCGTGACGAGGTCGACCATCCCTTTGAATTCAGATTCAGAGCCAATAGGGCAGTGGACCATGACGGCATTGGCGCCCAGTTTTTCTTTCATCGACTCGACGGCCATGAAATAGTCAGCGCCGACGCGGTCCATCTTGTTGATGAACGCGATGCGGGGAACGCCATAGCGCTCCGCTTGGCGCCATACAGTTTCCGATTGCGGCTGAACACCGGCGACAGCATCAAATACAGCAACAGCGCCATCGAGAACGCGCAGGGAGCGCTCCACTTCGATCGTGAAGTCGACGTGGCCCGGGGTGTCGATGATGTTGATCTTATGGGTTTCGCCTTTGCGCCCTTTCCAGTAGACGGTAGTCGAGGCGGAGGTGATCGTGATTCCCCGCTCCCGTTCCTGCTCCATGAAGTCCATGGTCGCAGCGCCTTCGTGCACTTCGCCGATGCGGTGGAGTTTTCCGGAGTAAAAGAGGATCCGTTCTGTCGTCGTCGTTTTGCCCGCATCGATGTGGGCCATGATGCCGACATTGCGGACATTTTTTAATTCATCAGTTTCTGGTCGTTTTGCCATATGAGTTCCTCTATTACCATTTGTAGTGCGCAAAGGCGCGGTTTGCTTCAGCCATGCGGTGCGTGTCGTCTTTTTTCTTGATCGTCGCACCTTGGTTGTTGAAGCAATCGATCAATTCTGTGGCAAGAGCCTCTTCCATAGGACGTCCGGCTTTTTCGCGAGAGTACTTGATGATCCACTGCATCGCCATCGCAGTGCGGCGGTCTGCGGCGATTTCGATAGGCACTTGATAGGTGGCGCCTCCGATACGTGCGGGATTTGACTTCAAGGGAAGGTTTTGCATTTTCGAGAGCTTGCTCAAAGGCAGCAAGAGGATCTTCTGCTTTGATTTTTTTGGCAAATTTCTCAATCGCGTTATAGACAATGCGGCGGGCCACTGATTTATTGCCGCTGTACATGACTTTGTTGATGAACTTGGTCAAAACATAGCTGTTGTAGAGCGGATCTGGTTCCGTTTCTCTTTTTACAGCTCGTCTTCTTCTTGACATGCTTTAGATTCCTCTATTTCTATAATTATTTCGTATGAGATCCACTTCACTTGGGTCATGGGCGTTAGTCCCATGCCCGGCCCGCGATTGACTCTTCTGAATATTGAAAAGAGGCAATGGTGAGCCAGGATACCTATCGTTTAGGCAGGTATCCTAAGATTACTTAGGACGTTTTGCCCCGTATTTGGATCGGGATTTTTTACGGTCTTTAACAGCTGCGCAGTCCAAAGCTCCGCGAACAATGTGGTAGCGTACGCCGGGAAGGTCTTTTACCCTTCCGCCTCGGACGAGGACGATGCTGTGTTCTTGCAGGTTGTGTCCTTCGCCGCCAATGTAGGCGATGACTTCTTGGCCATTAGAAAGACGCACCCAAGCTACTTTACGCAGCGCTGAGTTAGGCTTCTTCGGAGTTTTTGTTTTGACTTGCAGGCAAACACCCCGTTTTTGCGGGCAATGTTGCAGGGCCGGAGATTTTTTTCTCTTCGGTTTCGTTGTTGCGGCCAAATCGGACCAATTGGTTAAATGTCGGCATCTGTGCCTTTCTCCTTACGAGTTATATTGCGCTCTTAGTCGGACGGTTGCTATAAATCATAGAGATCCAGTCAAGTCCAATAAGACATCTGAGCACTATAGCGCGACCCGAGAATTTATTGCAAAAAATACTCTAAGGTTGGGGTCCTGAACGGAGAATTTTACAAAAAAATTATTTTTAAATTACAAATCCGTTAAACATCGGATAGAGGATAATCTAATGGGAGACTGGCACATGATCAAACGGGTCTATTAGCTTATTTTTTGCCGCTGCCCTCGTTTCTGATTCTCTGCTCTCTAGCGGGGCCTTCCAGCTCAAAAAGACGGATGTCCGCAAGACGATGGAAGAGATGCTCGCCTACCACGTCGAGTATAAAGAATTTTCCCCTCTTCTGGCCAAGCGCTCGCTGAAGATCTATCGTCGAGCAATTCGATCCCGAAAAAATCTATTTACTCTACTTCGTGAAGCCAAGCCCTATTTCGATCCGCAGAAGAGGAGCATTGAACGGGGTGATCCAAAAATATTAAAAGGATGACCTTTCCGAATATGAAGAGCATAAATCAGACGATCCAAAATTCGATCCAGGGCTCGAGGCTATCGACAGGAGATTGAGAAAGAGCTGGTCTCAAACGATGCAGAGTTCCGTCACGCCTCTCCGAGGAATCTTACCTCGACTATGCCAACAATGAAAAAGAGCTTAAGGGCAAGAATTAAAAATTAGCTTGTTACGGATCCTGGCTGTAGAAAAGCGCAAGGGACCACTGCGCGCCTGGAATGCCGAGCAGCGAAAAAAAATATTTGACCTCTGGGAAAGACGCTTTGCCGGATGGAGAACTCCTACCTCTCTCCAGGCTACGACAAGCGAGCATTACCTCTGCATGCATATTTTAAAAGCGATGGCCAAAAGCCTGGATGCCCATACCTCCTATTTTAGCCCTGAAGAAGCCTATGAGATGCGCACCAGCCTCGAGAAGCAGTTTGAGGGGATCGGAGTCGTTCTCCGCGAGGGGATCGATGGAGTCATCATCCACGACATGATCAAAGGGGGGCCTGCGGAGCGTCAGGGCAAAATTACCTCCAGGAGATCTCCTCGTCGAGATCGATGGCCAGTCGATGGAAGGAGCCTCCTACGAAGAAGTCCTCAAACGGCTACAGGGATCGGGGACTGGCAGGATCCAAATCGGACTGCGCCACTATACCAGTGAGAAGCGATGTCGCAGTTCTACCGCGTCGAGCTCAAGCGGGAAAAGATCGTCATGCAAGACGACCGGGTCCAATATTCCTATGAGCCCTATGGCGATGGGATCATCGGCAAGCTTAACCTGCCCTCTTTTTATGAAAGCGGCGGAGGGATTCAGTGCGAAGCCGATCTGCGCGAGCCCTGCGCGAGCTTAAAAAGAAAGGGGAACTCGTCGGCCTTGTCCTCGACATGCGGGAAAATTCCGGGGGCTTTCTCAATCAGGCCGTCAAAGTGGCCGGCCTCTTTATCTCCAGCGGAGTGATCGTCATTTCCAAATATGCCCATGGGGAGACCCAGTATTTGCGCGATTTGGACGGACGAATGCTACTACAACGGCCCTCTTGTCATCCTGACCTCGAGAGGCTCTGCTTCTGCCGCAGAAATCGTCGCCCAGGCCCTGCAGGACTATGGAACGGGGCTCGTGGTCGGCGATGACCGCACCTACGGCAAAGGGACGATCCAGTACCAAACCGTGACCGATACGGCCGCGCCTCCTTCTTCAAGGTGACTGTCGGTAGATATTACACCGTCTCCGGCCGCACGACCCAGATCGACGGCGTCAAGGCCGACATCGTCGTGCCCGACCGCCTATTCCGCCCTGGCCATCGGCGAGCGCTATCTCGAGTATCCCTTGAAAAGCGACAGGATCCCCTCGGCCTATGTCGATCCCTTCACCGACATCGATCCGCGCAACAAGCCCTGGTTTCAAAAAAATTACTTACCCAACCTCCAGAAAAAAGCTCTCCCTCTGGACGCAGATGCTCCCCCAGCTAGAGCACAATAGCGCCTACCGCCTGAAACAAAATAAAGATTATGCTCTTTTCCTGAAGCCCTGGAGCAAGGAAAAAAAGGCAGAGCATTTCAATCCCTACTGCTCAAGAGCAATTGGGGAGTCGATGACCTGCAGATGATCGAGGCGGTCAACATCGTCAAAGACATGACGTTCCTCAAGCCGACAGCTGCCAAAAAGGTCGCTGCATCCTAACTAAAGTGATTGCCTAAAATCGCCCGACTTTCTATCCTATTGTACTTGTTTTATTTATCTCCTATGGCCAGATAGCTCAGTCGGTAGAGCAGAGGACTGAAAATCCTTGTGTCGCTGGTTCGATTCCAGTTCTGGCCAACCTTTTCTAATTCCCTTTACGCGTAAACTCTGAACGTTTGAAATCCTCCAACGGTAGTGCTGATGCCTTATACAATAGTTCTCACACCACCGGCAACCCAAGCAACGAAATACATTTAGGCATCCCAAACCCTATATGGCAATTATCAGGTTAGGGCAATCATACCAAAGTGATGTAAGTAAAAAATCTCGAATATATTCCTTTAAATACTAAGCTGTAGGATGCGCTGGTGAGCTTGGAGACAATTCAGCTTCAATTTCTTCCACAGTCGGTAAGCTAGATTTCAGATCTTCTGGTATGGCCTTGGTAAGCATGGTTTCATATTCCACAACTCCCATTGGTCGATCAATGCCTCTGAAGGCGTATTCAGCAATGACTTTATCCCTGTCTTTGCAAAGTAAAATTCCAATCGTTGGGTTATCGGTCGGATGCTTGATCATATCATCCACAGCAGACAAGTAGAAATTCAACTGACCCACATCTTCTGGCTTGAAAGCTTTTGCTTTTAGCTCTACAACGACAAAGGAGCGAAGTTTGACATGATAAAAAAGCAAATCGATGTAGAATGTCTGCCCGCTTACAGTCAGCAGATACTGTTGACCCATAAATGCAAATCCCTGTCCCTAATTCAATCAGGAATTTCTGAATATGGTTGACTAGCCCATCTTCCAAATCTTTCTCCAAATGCTCCTTGTGGAGTGTGAGAAAATCAAAGACATAAGGGTCTTTGATAGTCTGTTGAGCTAAATCTGACTGTGGAGCCGGCAGAGTGGTCTTGAAATTGGTAATGGCTTTTCCTTCCCTGCGATAAAGATTATTTTCAATCCAAATGGTGAGTATGCTTCGGCTCCATCCATGCTCAATAATTTTCTGGGCATACCACAACCTTTCTTCAAAGCTTTTCAGTTTGTCTAAGAGGACGAAATTATGTCCCCAAGGTATGTTGAAGAAAGGGTGCCAATGGATCATCATGCAATTGTCTAACAGCTGTTAGACAATTTGAATAAGCTAGATAAAACGCTCTCATTCTAAAGATGTTAGTTCTTGAGAATCCTTCGACTCCGGGGAACTCATTTTGAAGGTCCTTAGCAACCCTTTCTAATACCTTACTACCCCAGCCTTCCTTTTCTTGCTTTTCAACAATATCTTTGCCGAGGTCCCAGTATAGTTGAGTCAGTTCTCGACTGGCAGCGATAGCTGCTTTTAGCTGAGCATTTCTGATTTTTTCTTTAACCTCATTCAAGAATTCACGATAGCCAGCAGGAACCACAATGTTCGAATCGGGCTTCACTAAGGATTTTGTTGGTGTTGTGGCCACTTGTATTCCCCAATCTTTGAGAGTTAGGGGGAGGATTTTGACAGTCTTTTACAAGAAAGTCAATTTCTATTGAGACATGCCAATGGTTGATTGAGGATCGATTAAGAAGAGTAGAGAATGTCTTTCAAATGGCAGTTTATGTTAAATTCATTCCTTTTGCTGAAAGGAGTTTGCTATGTCTTTTTTTACACAGGCTCTCACAAGAGGATGTCGTTGGGCATCCGGTATGGGCGTGCCACATATGGGAAGGAGTTTGGGAGTATGCTCCAGAGCTAGCCGATTTTTTGCCACTATTTCATCGAAAGACGTTGGATCGGTCCTCAAAGGAGAATTCTAAATGAAAATCGTCTTTCTTTCGTGTTGCTGAGCGCGCAGGTCCCATTCAAATGGAGAATCTCATCCAGTAGAGAGCACCGCCCTATCCCCCCGTGGGAAGGCCTTCGGGCAGATGTACTGCATCGGGCCGGTAGCGCCTGCGCATATTAGTGGATTCGTAGTGGATTGAGGAAAGAGTGACATTCGATTCTGTTTGGTAGGTGCTTCTGAGTGTTTCGGGATCTACTTTGTTATAGAGGCCGATCAGGAAAGTCTGAAAGTCCTCGACCGTTTGCAGGGCAGTGTTGCAGCCAAGGCCGGTCGTGGGATCGACGGTTGCCAGCGTGTCTCCTGCAAGGAGATAGGAGGTCTGCCCAAGCGTTCCGCATGATGCGTCTGATCTGTCCGCTCCAATCTCCGTAACAGAGACTTTGTCAAGCGGGATCCAGGAGGTCCAATGGAGGGTTTCTCTCGTAAAGAGAAACTGGAAAATCTTAAGGAGGTTGGCGCAGCAGAAGGACATCGCTACCCAATAGTTGAGGTAGGTGTCTTTTTCTTTTTTGGCCTTTTCAAGGTCGCTTTCGAGCCCGGCGAAAGGGGAAGATTGGGAGTTTGCTCTTTTGCTTTTTCGAGCCGCTCTTTTGGCCTCATCGTAATTCTTCAGGACCCGTTTCATCTCTTCCGTTTCAATTCTGGAAAGTCCGCAGCCCAGATAATTTTGCTTTGGTGTGGAAAGGGTCAGCGCACCGACAATTTTGCGATCGGGATTAAAAAAATGTTCCCCCATGAAAAAGAAGGAGAAGAGAAAGCGAGCGTGGTAATAGACGCTCACGGCCGTGTTGGCCATCGTCCTGCCCACATACTGGAAAAAGGTCGCGGCTCCCGTAATACCGGGGCGGTCGTCTTTAAAAATGGCGGCGATGACAGGGATGGAGGGGAGGATGGCGATCCGTCTGTTGCCAAGGAGCTTTTCATTGGTTTCGCTGTGGGCGCCTTCGGCGACAACGACGAGATCTACGTCGCTTAAGCGGATCTCTCTGCCGTTATCATCAATGATCAGATCCGCTTTGCGGTTTGGATCAGAATGGATCCCTTTTAATTGCGCATTGTAATGGATAATCGGATCCTCTGAGAGCTCAGCGATCACAGCCTTCATGGCCTCTTCCAGGTCTTTTAGCCGGACGTATAAGAATTCCTGCTCTTTGGTCGGGTAGATCAATCCTTTTTCTTCCAAATACTGGTAAACGCCATATTCGCGAAGGATAAACTGCGTATGAGGTTTTAGAGCTACTGCATTTTCTCTGCCAGGCGCATCCTGCTTGCGTTTTTCCATGACGGTGACCAGGCCGCCGTTTTTAAGGCCGCAAAGGGCGCGGAGGAGTCCGGCTGGGCCCCCGCCCAGGATCGCTATTCGGTGAGGGTTCGCGTAGGTCTTAATCGCCTGATCGCGTTCGCACTGAAGAGACGCGATTTTCGTTGCATAGGCGGAGCCGGCGGGAAAAGCGTGGGCGGGCGATGGGTGAGTAGCTGTGTTGGGTGGTATTGCCATTGTTCTACAAATTTATTTTGTTCATAGAGGTTTAAAATTGCACATTCTTAAATGATACGGAATTGCTGACCGTTTCATTTAGAATGCGGTAGCTATTGCCCGTTTTTTCCCACTTAATGTTGTTGTCCATGTCAATCTGCACAAATTTAAATTCTCTGTTTGTGGGAACATGTCCTTTCCATTTGCCCTGTTTCCAAACAAACCTAAAGGGAAATTCTTTATCCCAGAGAGGTTGACACAGGAGTCCAAGGGTATTGCCATATCCAACTTTGCAGTCAATCAGTGCTTTAGCAGAAGGGGAAGGAGGAAGGGAGATCCCCACATTTTTCAAAGCCTGTCTCATCTCTTCCGGAAGGCGCTTTCCCTTGCGATTGCGATAGCACTCGTAGAGCTCCAGCAGAAACTTATTCTGGAAATGAGCCCCTAATTGCCCTATCTCTTGGTAGTGTGTTTTATCCGTATTCCAACCAATGTAAAGAGCGCAAAATCGTACGAGAGGATGGATTTGCATAGATGCGCAAGAGCCAGCAACTCCTCCTCATCGATCGTTTCGGGATTATCACTGGAAAAAGGATCCTGCTCGAGATATAGGAACTTCAGGAATACTTCAACCGTTGTGCTTTTGTACTCGGAAAATAAGATCGCATTTGATATTCCCTCTTTCATTGAGTTGGCGAACATTGCTTTAAAGTATTCTGATGCAGCAATCAAAATAAGTCTATGAGCATCAATGCTCTTTCCCTCTGCGCAGAGGATTTTAATGTCGGTAAAACGCTTTGCAGTAAGATCATCGAAGAGGAACTTGATGTTGAAGGGAAGAGCTTGTTCGCTGAGCAGGTCGACTTTAGGGAAAGGAAAATCTGGCAATGCTCTTGGCTCCCAATCTTTCAGCCATGATAAAATGAACTCGTGCGAATTCGTGCGCAGCTCCCATGCATGTGCGATCTGTTTCGTAACAGTTGCCCACCGTTCATTGCCCATCGCTCTTTTCTCTATATGGGTTAATGGGGTTCCTGCATTCGGATACCGAATTTCGTGCATCAGCCTATCTTTGGGATTGTTCCCATGGCAATGTGCTTTAGAATAGCGATCTACAAATGAGGTGAGTTTTTTTTTCTATGCATTGGATCCCATAGGAGGAACCAAGAAATTGGAAAAACTTTGGGCCTATAGCCTGCCATGCTTTGAAGCTGCAGCGAAATAGTGTGTTCTGTCTATCGCCGTCAGGCAGAGTTACTAACGATTCATCGGAGGATGTGGCTGCAAAGAGCTGGGTGCTTCCATAGGCTGAATTCATATATTCGTTTATTTTGTCAGGAGGCAGGTGGCTAAAATAATCGAAGCTGACCACTTTGGCCTCTGAAAGTCTTTTTTCCTGGGCGTTGACAATGGCTTTTTCAAAAAGCATTAAAACTTGATTGATTTCTTTCGTGGCATCATAGGAGCCATCATATACGGCTTGCTCTATACAAAAGTTGCCGTAGCCGAATGAGGTACATTTAACATAGTCATCCTCAAATGGTTGAAGAGAATTGAAAAATTTACTGCCTAAGTTTGTTACAGACATTCTAATCCTCAGTTGTTAATAAATATAAAGCAATTATAGTGATATAAACAATTAATCCCCACTTAAATTCAGCCTTTAGCTTGTAGAGTTAAAATTTATTTACTGTAAATGGCGCTCCGCTGGGGCCAGTTTTGACAAGTTAATTTTTTAAATTGGGTGCCGGGTTGATTTTTTTCGGCTATCGTGGCAACCTTTGGGTTTGGAAAATTTTGAACAATTTTTTCCCCATTGCGAACGCACGCCCCGATTGGGGCCCAAGAACCGGGGTATGAGCCCCAAAACCGAAAAGGAAACAAATGGACAAAACCCGCATCAAACACTATCGCTGGGTAGTCGCCGGTCTGATCTTCTTCATTACCCTCGTCAATTTTGTCGACCGTTCCGCGATCTCCTTTGTCATCGATCCCCTTAAACGGGAATTTCACTTTACCGACACCCAATTCGGGATGATCCTCTCCGCCTTTGGCCTGGGGTATGTCCTGCTGACCGCTTTCGGGGGTTGGCTCGTCGACCGTTTTGGCACCCGCCTCATATGGCCGCTTGCGGCGATCGGCTGGTCTCTTTGCGTCGGCTTCCTCGGTTTTGCCGCGGGATTCTGGAGCTTTATCGGTCTGCGCTTCCTTCTAGGAGTGGCCGAGGGGCCGCATTTTCCTGCGATGACTCGATCGATCAGCGACTGGCTCCCTCCGATGGAGAGGGCGCGGGCCCTTTCTTTAGGTCTTGTCGCAATCCCTCTTTCTTCGGTCATTGGCGCCCCCGTCTGCGCCTACCTCGTCGCTGACTTCGGGTGGAGGACGATGTTCTTCGCCATTAGTGCTGCGGGGATCCTCTGGGCATTTGTGTGGTATTACCTGTTTACCGACAAGCCGGAGAACTGCCGTTTTGTCGGCAAAGAGGAGAGGGACCTTATCGCCTCTTCCAATGCGAAGCACCATAAGAAAGATGCTGCTAAGGCGGACTGGCGTTTCATTCTGACCCATCCTGCCCTCATTGCCAATAACATCGCCTATTTCGCCTTCGGGTATATGCTTTTCTTCGCGACCCTCTGGCTCCCGGGCTACTTGGCCAAATGGT
>CAVWEK010000018.1:0-66654 GCA_963753945.1 uncultured Acidobacteriota bacterium
GCACGTAGTCGTCGCCGTCGCGCCTCGCCGAGACCACCTTGATGCCGAGGATCAGCTCGATGCCGTCCCGTCGCATCTCCTCGCCGAGGCATGGCCGAGCGGGGCCGGCTCGCGGGCCAGCACGTGCTCGGCCCCTTCCACCACGGTGACGTCGCCGCCGAACCGGCGCACGACCTGGGCCATCTCGGCGCCGACCGGGCCGCCGCCGAGGATCAGCCAGCAGGTGACGCGGCACGGCCTTCATGCCGGTCGCACCCGCGGTACCATGCCACTCACAAGCAAAGCAGAGGAGTTTACAAGCGCCCACTCCAACAGCCCTACAAGAAGAGGGCTGCCAAGAATATTGATAGCGAGCCAGTCGGTCAAAGCTTGATTGAAGAGATGGAGCGTCGCCTGCCAATCAAACATTTTACTTACGCCAGACGAGATAAAAATAATCTAGCAAAGCTCTGCCCAAAAAAGCGACACTCGATTTAAAAATGCTCATAAATGACCCCTGGATCCTGAGTTTTTCCTAAACATAATTTAAGCTCCCATTTTTATACATGAATTTTAATCAATAACCGCCTATGCTTGGCGGCCAATTATGCGCAGACCATTTCGTGAACACCACATTTTATTCGCCCTGGAAGCCTTCGATCAGCAGCCGCTGCCGCTCGATGTGTTCCTGCGCAACTATTTCCGCAGCCATACAGCCGTGGGATCCAAAGACAGAAAAGAGATCTGTGACGCGATCTACGGCATGATCCGCTGGAGAAGCCTCCTCGACTACTTCGGAAAAAAGCCTGCCAGCTGGGAAACGCGCTACGAGGCCCTCTCCAAATTTTCTTTCGATGAAGCCTTGAGCGATCCCAAGATCCCCCTCCACATTCGCGCAGCTTTCCAAGCCGTTCTACGACTTGCTTTCCTCAAGCCTCGGAGAAGAAAAAAGCTTCAACTTTTGCCTTTCCTCCAATCAGGCTGCCCCCACAACGGTTCGGGCCAACCTCCTGAAAACTACCCGCGAAGCCCTGCTGGCCTCCTGGAAGCAAAAGTACCGCGTCCACCCCTGCGCCCACTCCCCCGTCGGGATCCGCTTCGAAGAGAAGATCAATTTCTTCGCAACGGAAGAATTTAAAGAGGGGCATTTCGAGGTCCAGGACGAGGCCAGCCAACTCATCGCCGACCTCGTCGCCGTAAAACCTGGGGAGCGCTTTCTCGACTATTGCGCAGGATCCGGTGGCAAATCGCTCGCCATCGCCCCCAAACTCGAGGGACGCGGCCAGCTCTTCCTGCACGACATCCGCCCGCTAGCCCTGCAGGAAGCCAAAAAAAGACTGAAGCGCGCTGGAATCCAAAACGCCCAGCCCCTCCCCCACGACTCCCCCAACAAGATGCGCATCCGGGGGAAAATGGACTGGGTCCTCGTCGACGCCCCCTGCAGCGGCACCGGAACGCTCCGCCGCAACCCCGACATGAAGTGGAAGTATGACGACGCGATGGTGGAGAGGCTGGTCCTCGAACAGAGAAAGATCTTTGAAGAAGCGCTCCTCTACCTCAAGCCAGACGCCTATATCGTCTACGCCACTTGCAGCGTCCTCCCCCAGGAAAATACGGAGCAGGCCGCCTACTTCATCGAGCGGTTTGGCCTGGAGCAGGTGGGAGAGCCTTTTTCCTCATTCCCCGTCGAAGGTGGGATGGACGGGTTCTTCGGCGTTGTTTTAAAAAAAAGAAAGAATTATAAAGGATGAGACTGATTTTTTAGGTTCACCATTATGAAATTCCATCCCTCCCTTCTCGCTCTCCTTTGCTTCGCTCCCCTGGCCGCCCATGCGGAAACGCCTGCGCCTATGCAGGAGGAACCTTCCGAGCTCGTCGTCTACAACCGGATCCTGGCCAAAGTCAACGGCAAAACGATCTCCGTTGTCGACCTCATGAAGAAGATGGACCTCTTCCTTCAAAAGCACTACCCCGAGCTTGCCGGCTCCAAAGCCGCGCGCTACCAGTTTTACTCCTCCCAGTGGCGCGACTACCTCTCCCAGATGATCGATAACGAGCTGATGATCGCCGACGCGGAAAAGCTCGAAGTCAAAGTCACCGACGCAGAGGTGCGCGAAGAGATCCTTAACCGGTTCGGCCCCACCATCATGCCGATGCTCGACCAACTCGGCCTCACCTATGAAGAAGCCAGACAGATGATCCACGACGAGATGATCGTCCAAAGAATGATGTGGTTCCGCGTTAACTCCAAAGCGGTCAGCAACGTCAACTCCAAAGATGTCAAGGAAGCCTACAAACTCTACTGCGAAAAAAACCCCGAGGTCGAAGAGTGGCAGTATCAGGTCCTCTCCGTGCGCTCCTCCGATAAAAGTGCCGGCGAAGCCCTGGCATCGCGCGCCTTTGAGCTTTTAAACAGCAAGATGGAGTTCACCGCCCTCTCCGAACAGCTCAAGCCCGCCGATGATTCCGTTTCTATCAACATCTCCCCCGATATCGACGCCGACGAGAAAAGCATCTCCGCCTCCCATAAAGAGGTCCTCAAGACGCTGATCCCCGGAACATTCAGCGCCCCCATCGCCCAGGTCAGCAGAGTCGATAACTCCGTCGTCTACCGCATTTTTTACCTGAAAAACCACTCGAAGAAGGTCGTGCCTCCTTTTGAAAAGATAGCCGACGAGCTGAAAGACAAACTCCTCCAGGACGCCTCCATCAAAGAAAACGCCCAGTACTTTGCAAAACTGCGCGAGCGGCTCGGCTACGATGAAAAACATATGACCGAAACCCTTCCCCCGACTTCCAGCCCTTCGCCCTCCGATGAACATGTATAGGCCCACTGATCTCCAGGCCTTTCTTAAAGAATGGGGGCTGCATGCAAAAAAAGGGCTGTCCCAAAATTTCCTCATCGATGGCAACATCATCGCAAAGATCGCCTCTGCCGCTGACGTCCAACCGGACGATTTCGTGATCGAAGTGGGCCCAGGCCCCGGCGCCCTCACCCAGGCCCTCCTTGCTCGGGGCGCCCGCGTGCTCGCCATCGAAATGGACCCCATCTTCGCCAAAGCCCTCGAGCGGCTCCAGACCCCCGACGGCCGCCTCGAAGTGATCTGCCAGGACATCCTCGATTTCCCCCTCGCAGACGCCCTCGCCGCCCGCAAGGTTAAAACCTGCAAAGTCGTCGCCAACCTCCCCTACCACATCACGACGCCCATCCTCACCCTCATGCTCCCCCTTTACCCGCAGATCGCCTCTCTTACCATCATGGTCCAAAAGGAGTTCGCCGACCGGATGCAGGCCGTCAAAAGCACACCCGAGTATAGCAGCTTCACCCTCTTCCTTGAATTCTATGCCTCGGTCGAAAAGAGCTTCGTCGTCAGTCCCAACTGCTTCTACCCCCGCCCCAGAGTCCACTCCTCCGTTGTCCACTGCAAACTCCACCCCCCACTGCTCTCGGAAGGGATAGACGGCTTCTTTCTGCTGACGCGCTCCGCCTTTGGACAACGAAGAAAGATGCTCCGCGCCTCCCTCAAAGAGATCTACGGCTCAGAAAAAGTCGAAAATGCCCTGGAAAAAATGGGGAAAATAAAGACAGAGCGCCCCGAACAGCTCTCCATCGAAGAGTTTATCCTTCTCTATCATTCCCTCTCTTAAAGAACCGAAAAGTTATTTTCTTACAGTTCCTTAAGAGAAGGGCGATGGAAATACCGATAGGTCACAAGAAGCACCAGGACCCCAGCGATTGCCAAAAGAACGGCAATCGGGTTGATCCCCTTTGCATGCAGAGCCTGCCAGCCCGCCAGGATCTGGTGGCGCCAGGTAGGCTCAACCCGTTTGGCTGCAAACAGCGGCGCCGCCGCCAGCAGCTTCCCCTCATGGGAGAGGACCTGCAGCTCGGCGACCTTCTGATCGGCTGCCACAGGAAGAGATAGGGTGTCCCAAATCAGCGCCGTCCTGATGACCGGCTCCTCAGAAGGGTAGTATTCAAGACAGACATCCTGAGGAAGGTAAGCCTGCAAAGGGGCCTTTCCCCCCTTCAGCTCGCAGGAGAAGAGATCAAATCCCTGCGAAAAAAGCGTGCGCGCCACCTTCTTCTCATTGAAGCCCGCCTCAAACAGGGTGATCGCCTCCCTGTAGCGCTGCTCGATCTTTTCACACCCAAGCAGCACCGCCACCAGTTTCCGGTTTTTGTCCTCTGCCGCGGCGACCAGCGTATAGCCCGCTCCGACCGTGTACCCCGTTTTGATCCCGATCGACTTCGGATAGAAGAACCTCCCCGGCTTCACCAGGGCATTGTGCTGGTGCAGCATCGATTCCGGCTGCTTGTTCGTCTCAGGGCGCAGATACTGGGTCGCCTTTGCGACCTCCCTTAAAAAAGGGTCTTTTATAAATTCCCGCGCCAATAGAGCCATATCAAAGGCCGTCGTCTTATGCTCCTCATGGGGCAGCCCGTGGGGAGTGTAAAGCGTCGTATTCCTGCACCCCTTTTCCCGGACAAACCGGTTCAGCTCCTCCATAAACCGGGGGACATCCCCTGAAACATGCTGAGCAATCACATTCGCCGCATCGTTGCCCGAAGAGAGCATCAGACCGTACATCAGCGCGCGCAGAGGCAGTGTCTCCCCCGCCTTGATCCCCATGTGGGTCCCCCCGAACTCCAGCCGGTAGGGAGGGTGGACCCCGTTGGCAGCCCTGCGCACACTCGGTTGGACCGTCGAGACCGCATCGTACGAGGCGGTAACCATCTCATCCAGGGAAAACCCCTTTTTCTGCGCTGCGTAAAGGGCCGTGATCATCTTCGTCGTGCTCGCAGGATAGAGAGGCGTATGGGCATTTTTTTCCCAAAGGACCGCTCCCGTCTCTGCGTTCATCAGGATGGCCCCCCTGGCGGAGACCTCCGTCTGGGGAGAGATCTTTCCGTAGAGACAAATAGGGAGGAGAAGAAGAAAGAAGTAGATAAAACGACTCATATTTACGTTAACACACTGTAAATTAATGGTTTATAATAAAAATCTGCAATCTCAGCCAGCAAAGGGAAGGATGGCAAAAGGCCCATCAAAACGCAAGAGCGTTCCCCATTTTCACTTTTTTTACATTCTCCCTTTAAAAAAATGTGTAAAGTAATAATTATAAAATTTTTAGTTAACACCCTTGACAACCCCCCTGCCAGACAGGTAGACTGAAGGTAAGGCGGGACAGCTTTGAGGCAGAGGAGCGGAGGCAATGATCAATCCAAAAGTATTGGAAGAGGCGTACCTGGAATTCTCTAAAGACCTATCCAAATGGATCCATGACGGGATCATCCAGGTCGATATGAAACTTCTAAATGACTTGGGGATGTTGAGCAATGCCGAACTCGAACAGGGAGTCAGCGACGCCCACCTCAGTCATTATTTCCACATCATTGAAACCGACGACAAAGTCACCCTCTTCAACGAACAGTTCGCTATCTGGATCATCCCCGAGCTCATCGAAGAGACCCCAACAACAACAACCCTGATCGCCCTGCTCCAGGGAGACAAGCCCCACCTGGAAATCGCCTACACCAATTCCGGGGTCTACAACACCCCCAAATACATCCTCAAGATCCTGCAGCATTTCCTTTCAGAAGTGCAGGACACCGAGGCCGTTATCTCCTCGATCGGCAAGAAGGCCTAGTTTTCACTATTTCTTTTATCCGTGGCATTCTGGACGATCAGCCCATCGACAATCCTCTGCGCCAAAAGCCGGTAGACCACCTCATTCGTATCGTCGTGAGCCCCTTCCACCGAGTCGAGCTGCCCCAGCGAGAAATCGAGCACCCTCTCCGGAACGCCCTGCGGCGTCGTGAAGGTCAGATCGCGGATCGAGTTCGAATCGACGTAATCGTAGTCGCTCGTCGAGCGGATCACCTGGGGCCCCACAAGGACCTCGTGCGAGTAAGCGTCGATCAGAGACACCTGGGCCGACATCGCCCTCCGATTCTCCGTCCCCACAATATTTTTCCGCCGCTTCCCCGTCGTTGGGTTCCTGTCGTAGCGGTAGCCAATCCGCTCATCCCCGTCTGCAACAATCGCCGCCTCCAGGATCAGCTCCCCGCCGTTCTGGACGTAATCGAACATCCCGGACGCGCTCAATGCCTTGACAAGCTCACTGTTGAGGAGCCCCTCCCCATCCCCCTTGATGTAAGGGACGGAAACGGTCACCACCTTCCCCTTATCTTCTCCCCCCTCAGAGTGGTAGCCGCACCCACACAGCAGGGCCAGGCAGGCGATCAGACACTTCCTCACTTGATCTCCTCAGAAGCACCCTCGGCAGCAGGCTCCCCGGCATCGACGGTCAGTCCCTCTACATGCAGGTTCAGCAGCGGAGATATTGGCGCCGCCTCCTGCTTGTCCACCGCAGGGACGATCTCAGCCGGTTGCACCGGAGCCGGCTTGTAAGAGAGGCGGCTTAAGCGCTTGTTTGCCAGTCCGGAGACCTTCGTTTCCGGGTACTTCGCCATAATCCGGGTGTAGTAGATGTAAGCTGCGTGCGGCTTGCTCGTCCGCTCATAAAAGCGCCCCGTATCGTAAAGGTCGCTGGCGTACACCTCTTTCATCTGTAAAAACATCTTCTCCGCCACAACCACCTTTTCCTCGCCGGGGAAGTCGTTGCGGAACTTGCGCAGATTGATCTCCGCCAGATCGAGAAAGTCCTGGTCGGGATACTCTTCCTGCGCCTGGGTCAGATAGACCTCGCCAACGCCGATGTAGCTCTCCGCCGCCAAAGGATGCTTCGGGAACCTGCGGATCAGCGTCTGATAGGTCTCAATGCTCGACTTGTACTCCTCATCCTTAAGTAGCAGCCTCCCCTTGCCGAACAGCGCCTGGGCAGCCAGCTCGTGGTGGGGAAGCGCCGTGATCACCTCATCGTAGATCGCAATCGCCTCTTCGCGCGCCGGAATCCACTTGGGCATGTTCTCCATCCCAAGGATGTGCTTCCTCTCCCCTTTGTGATACTTCTCCGCGATCCTGAACTTGTACTGGATCGCCTCCTCAAAAAATTTGGGAGTGGCCTGTTTTTTCAGGTACTTGGTCAAAAAGCGGTTGGAAAACTCATACTCCTCGATATGGAAGTAGCTCACGCCCAGGTAAAAGTAGGCCTCCTGGGCAAAAGGAGTCGAGGAGAAGTTTTTTATCACAATCACCGAATGGTGGATCACCTCCTCCCAGTTCTGCTTTTGGTAGGCGTCCATCGCCGCGCTGTAGTGCTCCTGCACAGACATTGTCGCCACTTCTTCACTCTTGATCAGCTTCCCGTTTTTATACGTGTACGACGCGTGGGAGGCGATCGGGGCGAACAAAAGAGCAGAGAAGAGCAGGTAGGAAAGGGGGGATTTTTGCATAAATTCCTTACAGATTAACTGGTGAAAGTATCGCAGAAATTTCGATTTTGTCAAGGACAGCAAAGTTTCTGCACTGGATTGAACCTCCGGCTTCTTCCTTAAACGCCTCTATCGTCTCAGTTCTTCCTCTGCGCAGATGCAATCCGACACCTTTGGATCCAGGAGCAGTTACAATCACAATTAAAGCGAAAACTTTAACAAAATTAAATGTTTAATTCGCGTCACATCACAAAACACTTCAAATTACACATATGAATTATTGCAAACAAACAATACATCGCGTAACATACCTTTCAAATTAAGACCCTTCCCTGCATGGAGAAAGTCTAATTCGTGGGATGAGAACCTGGTGGTCCTTAACAAAAGTTTTTGGTGTTATTTTTGGCGTGAAAGCTCCCGCGGTTGAGTTCCCGCAAGTGGGTCCTATGTTGTTAATATGGACCCACTTGCAGGAATCTCAACCCCGGGGCTTTGACGCAAAAATAACCGCAAAAACTTTTATTAAGGACCACAAGCCTCCACAATTAAAACCCCTTCGAGCATGGATACAGAAGAAATTAAATTTTTAACTTTATGACAAGGAGATAATAATGAACCCACTAGCAACATTTCATTGGTTCCCCAATAGCTCCGCAGGAGTGGGAGGGCCTTCACATTCCGGAACTTCAGAATTTCCCGCCTACCTGGGCACCGTTCCATTTCATATAGCAGATTTCACGCTAACAAGATTGAACCCTGTAGCCTTAAAAGAATTAGATGCTACTGAGTCTGCTGAAACTGCGGCTGACCGAATTAACCCCATTGCGGAACAAACCCGACTGATCCAATTAACCAATCTGATGATTGTGCAGGTGCTTGGGAAGCTTCAACCCGATGACCTTGCAAGAACGAGACAGACCTGTAAAACGTTGTATATTCATTCTAACCAAAATGATGCGGTTCAAAATTCCTTGCGCACAGTTCTTCCAAATCTGCAATTGCGACATCCCTGTATGTTTTCTTTCAGCGAGCAATTTCGTATTATTTGTCATTATATATACCCTAATATCAATCATTATCGAAGATCAACGACCCAGATGCAAATGGTTTGGCCTTCAGATCTCCATATGCAGATGGAAGAAAGGCTTAAAGACAGAATTCGTGACACATTTATTATGCATGACAACCAGGTAAATTACGATAAATTGATCACCACCCAGGAACAGGCTCTCAACGGCGTATGACAATAAAAATGAGAACCTAACCTCCACAATTAAAACATTTTTGGCATGGACTAAATGGAATCAAACTCTTCACTTTCATCAAGGAGATGACAATGAATCCACCCGTAACTTTTTTTGGCGGATCTTCAGTTAGTGACGGAATCCCAAGCATCAATGACCCCTACGCGGGCACCGTTCCATTTAAGATAGCGGATCAAATAGGAGAAAGATTAAACCCTGCAGCTTTAACACAATTAAATTTTACCGAGTCTACTGAAACAGCGGCTGACCGAATTAACCCCATCGCGGAACAAACCCGCCTGATCCAATTGACTAATGAAGTGATTGTGTGGGTGCTTGGGAACCTTCATCCCTATGAACTTGCACAGGCGAGACTGGCCTGTAAAACTTTATATATTCTTTCTAACAAAAATGAGGCTGTTCAAAATTCCTTGGGCACTGTTCTTCCAAATCTGAAATTGCGAAATCCCTGTATGTTTTCCTTCAGCCAGCAGTTTCTCATTGTTGGTCACTATATCCATCGCTCTTACAAAGTTTTGTTTTTAGGAGAAATAAACAGAGATATTTATATTCAGTTTTTAAATGGGCTGGCTAAATACAAATCAAAGGGCTTTGACTACCAGGAAAACTACGATCGAATGATCACCACCCAGGAACAGGCTCTCAACGGCGTATGACAATTAAGCCTGTGATCTCCGTCTTTTTTCAGGAAGCCCACAAAGCTCTCCAGGACCTCAACTGCAAAAATGGGGTGCCCAAGGAGGCTGCCGAAAAGGGCGCACGCTTTTTCCTTGAGCAGCTTTTCAAGAGCTATGGGGGGTTTGCTGCGAAAATTGCGCTGGAGAACGTGGGCAAGGGGGATGCCCTGTGGGACGAGAGGATCTCCGACATCTACCTTCGGGTGCTGGGTCCCGGCGGGGAACTCATCGATCCGGCTCCTCTTATCCAGCTCCAGGATGCGATGGAACCCTATCTTGAGGCGGAGTCGCTGGGAGCGATCTGGGCGGCCCTGTCCAAAAGGCCGGAGTGTAAAGCGGTCATTTCTGAAACTGTGGTGTCGGACGATCCCCTCGAAGCCGCGAAGCAATTCCGGGTCTTTCTCAACGATCACAAAAACATACTGGAAAAGATCAGGGAGCTGGACCTGTCGGAAAAACAGCTGAGAAGGCTCGTTCCGGAAATAAGGCTCTTCACGAACCTCGAAGCTCTGGACATCTCGCGCAACCAATTTGCGGAGCTGCCGGCCGAAATTTTTGCTTTGGGGAAATTAAGAACTTTGAGAGCCAGGGGCAATGCCCTGACGCATCTCCCGCCGGAAATAGCTAGCCTTAAGCTTTTAACGAATTTACAACTGCAGGAGAATCTGCTAGGCGAGCTGCCCGGCGAAATCGGGGCGCTTTCCCAGCTGATGATGCTGAATCTGGCGGGCAACTGCCTGAAAGCTTTGCCAGAGGCCCTTTGCGACTGTAAGCGTATTCTCTATCTCTACCTCGATAACAATCAACTGGAGGGGTTGCCCGCCGGGATCGACCGGCTCGAGCACCTCACCGGGCTTTACCTGCATCACAACAAAATCCAGATTCTCCCAGGTGGGCTATTCAGGCTCAAGAAGCTGGCCATTTTGAATCTTTCGTACAATCCTCTGGGCTCTCTTCCAGAATCGCTTGGCAACCTTACCGGACTCGACACGCTGTCCTGCAGCTATTCGGGACTGAAGACGCTCCCCGGAACGATAGGCGAGCTGCAGAAATTGACCCATCTCTCTATTGATGGGAATCTGATTGAGGAGCTTCCCGAAGCGTTGGAGGGGACGAACCTGAGGCATTTGTCCTGCTTTAACAATCCCCTTATCCGGGTCCCCGCGATGCTTGACCGTTTGCCGTTCTGGTCGACGGATCCGCACCTCTTTCCCCGTGTGGACATGCTCGTTGAGCCGGAACTGAACCGGGAGCTGACTCGCCCGCATTTCAGTCAGACCTATTGGAGGCTTGGAGCAAACAAGTGGAAAGAGACGATCGATGGGATCTATCATCCTTTTGGGAACATGGTGTTCGATCTGGGGCTACATCGTCCGGAAAACAGGGAGCCGGGATATATGGCCAGCATGATCCAGGCCTTCAACCATCTCTCTGCCCATTGGAACCATATCCTCAACGCCGATTTTTACCTGGCCGTACACAAAATGGCCTGCGCCCATTTTAATGGAGTGGAAACGGCGACATGGATCGATCAAAATCATGTGGGGGTTTTTCGCGGCCTGGACAATCCGATCTGCGCCAATCTGGGGACGATCGACCGCAATGAAACAACATTCATCGCTGAATTCCACAATCTGAACAATCAGCTGCGCCGCACGTTCGGCTCTTCCTTTTTCCTTGGCGAACTGGTTGGGCTTGGAGAAAATTCCGATCAGCTGCAGATCCGCTACCACACGATGAGCGCCGAGCAGGTGCGATCCATTTTCAACTACTTTGTGACAGAATTTTACTATGAGATCGGCCACGCGGAAAATGGGGAGCAAAAACTTGTCGCGATCGCGAGGTGGTTTCAGTACAACGAATGGCTCCATCCTCCGGTCGATGGGTGCGGAAGGACCGACCTTGCGATGCTGAACTACCTTCTCAGCTGCTACGGGTTCCACCCTTGCATTCTCCAGAATCCCTTTGTATCGAGCTGCTGGAATCTGGAGAAATGGGTAGAGGCCCTCAAAGAGGGTATGAAAGCCTGGGAAAACAGTTAACCTCAGCGTCGTTGCATAAATCGGTAAATTAAACCACCGAGCACACCGAGAGCACCGAGAGAAGAAAATCAAACAATGATACGACGGATACCCTGTTTCATAATTTTGACATTGAAATTCATCAACAAACCCACTTGACACCCAGATAGTTTGAGATATGTAATCATTTGGGCATCATGAATCTTGGCGAGTTCGCTCACAGATTTGATTTCTACAATGACCTTTTCATCGACTAATAGGTCCAGTCTATAACCACAATCAAGTTTGACCTCCCTGTAAACAAGGGGGATGGCTTTTTGCCACTCCACTTTCAAGGACATCTGTTTCAACTCATAAATCAAGCAGGCTTCATAAGACGATTCAAGCAACCCAGGACCCAGTGCGCGATGAACGGTAATGGCCGCTCCTTATGATTTTCGTCGTTAAAGCATCATGTGGTCGACTCGCGTAGTCAATCAGTACAGAATCTTTCAATTCGAGCATTACGATCCCTAAAATTCATCAGTGAAGTAAAAAATTGTCCTCTCGGTGCTCTCGGTGTGCTCGGTGGTTTAATTTACCGATTTATGCGACAAAGTCCTTAACCACTATTCCCAAGCGACCGCTTTGACGGGAGCGAGGGCGCCTACTTTCGCTTCGAGCTCTCTGCCGTGGGAGACGCCCCAGCTCTTATCGATATGCAGGGCGCTCATCTTTTTGGATTGCGCCACAAAGGCGATCTCGACGGGGATCTCGCCAGCGTGGGCGCGGAACGCCTCTTTCAGCCCGAGGATGTGGGACATTTTGGTCTTATCCAGATCGAGCTCGACTTTCAGTTTTTTAAAAGCTGCCACTTTACTCTCCTTCTCTTTAGGGGGTGCGCTACGACGACTCTTGTCGCGCAGCTCTGCCATTTTCGCCTGCTGCCGGGCGGCGTCGTAGGCGGTATCGCAGACCTGGATCATCGCCTCGTCTGCTTTAGTGAGGTCGTCTAGCCAGCGGCACTGAAGGCGCATCTGTCCCTCCTGGCTCTCCTTCTGTACAACGGCGTAGATGAGCTGGTTCTCGACGATGAGGGCGCCCTTTTCTTCGTAGAGGTCGGGCCAGATGGGGAGCTCGAAGCGCTCGATCCCATCTCCGATGGTGAGGATCGCAAACTTGCGCTGCGACTTTTGGGAGATCTTGACGACGACCCCTTCGACGATGAAGGCGATCCGGCAGACGCTTCCCTGGGAGAGCTTTTCAAAGTCGCTCAAGGGGACGCAGGAGAGGCGCTGGAGCTGGGATTTAAAATCATCGAGGGGATGGCCGTTGAGATAGATCCCGAGGAGTTCGTGCTCCCGTCTTAAGATTTTCTGGCGGGGAACGGGGTCTTTGATTTTTGGGGGGTCGCGGAACCTTGCCCCTTTCTCCTCTTCGATGAGGGAGAAGAGGCTGAGCACGCCCTTCGCGGCATCTTTCTGATCTTTGACGGCTTCCTCATACATCGGATCGAAACTGATGAGCATCGCCTGGCGGCTCCATCCGGTGAAGTCGAAGCATCCCGCGTCGATGAGGTTCTCGATCACTTTTTTTCCGACTTTGCGCGTGTCGATCCGCTGGGCAAAATCGTAGAGGGAGGTGTAGGGGCCTTTCTTCTCCCTCTCTTCGAGGATCGCAAGAACCACTCCTTCGCCCACTCCCTTGATACCGCCCATCGCAAAGCGGATCCCTTTGGGGTTGGCGACAAACTCGTTGCCCGACTCGTTGACATCGGGTGGGAGGATCGCAATCCCAAAGACTTTGGCTTCGTGGATGTGTTTTGTCACTTTGGACAGGTCGTCCCGGTCAGAGGTCATGAGGGCGGCGAGCCACTCGCTGGGGTAGTTGGCCTTGAGGTACGCGGTGACGTAGCTGACGTAGGCGTAGGCGGCGGCGTGGGATTTGTTGAAGCCGTAGGAGGCAAATTTTTCCACTTTGTCGAAAATGAGCATCGATGTGGTCTCATCGATCCCTTTTTGCAGGGCGCCGGTGCGGAACTTTTCCCGCTGCCGCGCCATCTCCTCTCTATCTTTTTTTCCCATCGCGCGGCGGAGGACATCCCCTTCGCCAAGCGTGTAGCCGGCGAGGCGGCTGGCGATCGCCATCACCTGCTCCTGGTAGACCATGATCCCGTAGGTCTCGGCGAGGATGTCTTTCATCAGGGGGTGATCGATCTCGATCTCTTCCCTTTTGTGCTTGCGATTGATGAAGGAGGGGATCATCTCCATGGGGCCGGGGCGGTAGAGGGCGCCGACGGCGATGATCTCTTCAAATTTATCGATGTGCAGCTGTTTGGCAAGGTCCTGCATTCCACCCGATTCCAGCTGGAAGATCCCCATCGTCTTGCCCTGATTGAGGAGATCGAATGTCGCCCTGTCATCGAGGGGAAGGTTGATCCAGTCGATCTCTTTTCCCCTTCTTTTTTTGATCGCGTCGCAGGCCTGCTGGATCGAGGTGAGGGTTTTGAGGCCGAGGAAGTCGATCTTGAGCATTCCGACCGATTCGACGGGCTTCATCGAGTACTGGGTGACGGCCATCTCAGAATCTTTGGCGGTGCAGACGGGGCAGCGCTGGATGATCGGATCGCCGCTGATGATCATCCCGGCGGCGTGGATCCCCGTGTTGCGCACCGAGCCTTCGAGTTTTTTGGCGATGTCGATCAGGCGACGGACCTCCTCGTCATCCTCGACAGAGCTTTTTGAACTCGGGATCGATCTCGAGGGCTTTGTCGAGCGTCATCGTGGGATCTTCGGGAACAAGTTTTGCAATCTCATTGACTCTGGCCAAAGGGATGCTTAAGACTCTGCCGACATCTTTGATCGCCATCTTGGCTTTCATCGTGCCGAAGGTGATGATCTGGGCAACCTTGTCTTTGCCGTATTTCTTCACGGTGTAATCGATCACCTCGGCACGCCTATCCATGCAGATGTCGACATCGATATCGGGATAGGAGATCCGCTCGGGATTGATAAACCGCTCGAAGAACAAGTTGAAGCGCAGAGGTTCGATGTCGGTGATCCCGATGAGGTAGAGAACGATCGAGCCGGCGCCCGATCCCCGGCCGGGGCCCATGGGGATCCTGCTCCGCTTGGCCCAGTTGATAAAGTCCCACACGATGAGGAGGTAGTCGCCCATCCCTTTGGGGATGATCACATCGAGCTCGTAGGCGAGCCGCTCTTTCACCACGTCGAGCGGATTGCGATCGGGATACTGCTCTTTCACCCTGGCGAGCCGCTCAGGGGTGTAGCGCACCGGGATCCCCTCCTCGCACAGTGTGCGCAGATATTTTTCCGCTTCGGCGAGCCGCTCATCTTTTGTGAACGGTTTATTCTCGAGATGGGGCGGCACAAAAACGGGGTAGTAGCGGGTCTTGAAGTCAAATTCGAACTGGCACTGCTTTGCAATATCGAGAGTGGCAGCGAGCGCATCGGGGAGGTCGGAAAAGAGGGCCGCCATCTCCTGGGGGGACTTAAAGTAGAGCTCATGGGTAAAGCAGACCTGCCGCTTGGGGTTTTTTACCCGGGCTTTCAGGTTGCCGTAGGAATCTTTCTCCCAGATCTCGCACGGCTCGCCCGATTGGATGTTTGTCAGGATTTCGTGGGCGGTCCAGTCTTCCCGCTCGATGTAGCGCGAATCGTTGGCGGCGACGCACCGGATCCCCTTCTCTTTCGACAGGGAGATAAGGCGGGCGTTGAGCGCTTCCTGTGCCTTGATCGCATCGATGTGCTGCTGGTGGAGCCACCCTTCCTGGTCGATCCCGTCTCTGTGGATCTGCTCTTCGCTCATCCGGTGGCGCAGGATTTCGAAGTAGTAGTTTTCCTTAAAAACGGAGTGGAACCACGCGATCTCCGCCTGGAGCTCCTCCTCTTTGCCGTTTGCGAGGCAGTGGGCAAGCACGTTGTTGTGCGGTCCCGACAGGCATATGAGCCCTTCTGCATGGGCTGCAAGCAATTCCTTATCGATCCTGGGCGTCCAATAGAATCCCTCGAGATGGGCAAGGGAGCTTAGGACGCAGAGGTTTTCATACCCCTTTTTGTTCATGGCCAGAAGGACGATGGGGAAACCGTGGGGAAGGCCGGGGAGCCGCTTTTTGTCGAAGCGAGACTGGGGGGCGACATAGAGCTCGCAGCCGATGATCGGCTTGACGCCGGCCGCTTTGCACGCTTTATAAAACTCAACAGCCCCATACATGTTGCCCTGATCGGTCAGGGCTACGTAAGGGAGCTGGAGCGCAGCCGACTTCTCAGCGATCGCCGTTACAGACGCAGAGGAATCCAGAATCGAATATTGGGAATGGACGTGAAGCGGAACCCAGCTCATGATCAACCTTTTGTTCTAAATGGCATCATACCCAAAAAGAAAATTAACAGGATATTAGGGAGTGTTCCGTAAGGATGTTCAGGATATTTTTTTGCTGCCAAGCAGCAATTTCTTCCCATCCTGACTATCCTACTATCCTGTTAATTTTCTTGATTTCTCTTCTGATCCCAGCGCTTAAGTGGGCTCGGGGCTCTCCTGGGGCGGTTCAACGGGCGCAGCGGGCTCTGCGGGAATAAACTTGGGATTGCTCTTGATGCTCCAGAGGGGAAGGAGCAGCAGGACGGTGATCGCGCCACAAAAAGCGAGGGAGACAAAGAAGCCGTACCAGCCCCACACTTCAGCAATTTTTGAGATGGGGTAACCGGCCGTCGCAGCGCCGAGGTAGGCGATCCAGCCCACGAAGCCGTTGGATGTTCCTGCCGCTTTTTTGTGGGAGAGTTCGACCGCGGCCATTCCGATGAGCATCTGGGGGCCAAAGATCAGAAAGCCGATGGCAAACATAAGGGAATAATCGATGAGCATCGAGCCGGCTGGAGAATAATACAGCCCTGCGATCGCAAAGACGACGCCGAGGCTGAAGAGGACGTTGACCGGAGCTCTGCGCCCTTTAAAAATCTTGTCGGACCCCCAGCCAGCGGCAAGGGTGCCGACGATGCCGCCCGCCTCGAACCAAAAGACGCTCGTCGAAGCGGCGAGCATCGAATACCCTTTGGACTGGATCAGGAAGAGGGCGCCGAAATCGTTGACGGCCTGGCGGATGATGTAAACAAAAAAGTAGGAGATCGCGAGGACCCAGATGAATTTGTTGCTCAGGACGTGCTTGAAGAGCATGTCTTTGGTGGAAATCTCTTTCTCTTCATTCAGCTTCTCCGCAGGGAAATCGTTCCTGAATTTCTCGACGGGAGGCAGGCCGAGGGATTGAGGGGTGTCGCGCAGCCGGTTCATAATGAAGAATCCGGCCAGGATGCAGAGTACCCCGGGGACGCACATCGAATAGCGCCAGCCCCATGCTTGAGCGCAGAAGGCGGCGATGAAAGGGATAAGGGCGCCGCCGACGCTGTGGGATGTGCTCGTGATCCCCCACCACGTTCCCCTCTCTTTCTGGGAGTACCAGTGGGTGAGGAGGCGGGCGCAGGGAGGCCAGCCCCATCCCTGGAATACGCCGTTGAGGCCCCAAAAAATCGCGAAGAAGACGATCGACGAGGTCATCCCAAAGCAGATGTTGAACACCCCGGTCAGGATCAGGCCCGTCGCCATGAAGAAGCGGGGGTTCGAGCGGTCGGAGAGCATACCGCTTAAGAATTTGCTCATCCCGTAGGTGAGGGAAAGAATACTGCTCAAGATCCCCAAATCGCTGATTTGCAGCCCCAGGTCCTGCATCAGGACGGGCATTGCGAAGGTAAAGCTCTTGCGGGTGAAGTAATAAAAGACGTAGCCGACGTACATCCCATAAAAAATGCGCCAACGCCAGTACTTATAACGTTCTGCGACCTCTTTCTGGTCCTGAATTTCGGGCGCGGGAGGGGCTGACTTGAATAGATCTAGTACACTCACGGGGTCTCCTCATTTCTTTAAGGACAGCTCTGAAGGGTAAATCGAACAGCGGCAGATGTCAATAAACATTTGCCCTCGATTCTACCCGATCGGGAAATTTTGATCCCCCTAATTTTTCCCTTCCTTTCCAGAAGGGATTATTGTAAAACAAAAATTGAGAGGGAGATTCTATGGGCGACCTGGACAAAAACATCTACCGGAAAGAGAACCCCTACGAAAAGATTATTATCCATCCCATTGAAAAAGATCGCAAGGAAAAGGAAACCGGCTACCGGGGCCTTGGCAACGCCACGCGCTCCCAGGCGCTCGCCGCCCTAGCCTCCTTTTTCAAAAAAATGCTATCCAGCCTTTCCCCCCGTGCGCAGGGAGCGGGATATTCCCTCGACCTCGGCTCGCTCTTAAACGACGTCGCGGCTTTCAAAAAACTCCTGGAGATCCTTGCGTCTGAGGATACAAGCCATCAGCCGGAATTCGCCCAACACCTCTCAGAGCTGTGGCACGCCATCCTGGAAGGGTACAACCAGATCGACGCCTCCAGGACCCATGCGCTCGAGACCGTTAACCAACTAACTTTTTTCGTCGCCCAGGTCCAGAACTTTCCTCTCGGCGCCGACCACACTCTCGGCTACTACTTCTCCCAGTATGCCGGAAAAGACTGGATCCCCTTCCCCTTCATGCAGCTGCTCCAGGGCCTTCACCTCGAGTACCAGGCGAGCCCCTTCATCAGCGTCCTCCAGAACTGGATCTCCCTCCTCGAAGAGATCCTGTCCAATGAATCCTGAGAGCCGTGCCCCCTGTGAATTCCTCGAGGAGATTCGGGATATTTTCGAACGCTTTTACACCCTTTCCCGAAGTTCAATATCTCACTGAGTTATATGGACTTCGAGAAAGGGTGTAAAAGCGTCGGAAAGATTCCCGAATATCGTCGAGGAGGCACAGGGGGAATGGCTCTGAAGATTTCGCTGGTAGGTTACTGGCCGGAACCGTTATATTTTATGGTTTGGCCAGCTCAAGGTTTTTCTACTATGGATTACTCCACTCCGAAAGGAACTTTCGATATCCTCCCCTTCGAACCGCAGGAAGAGGACAAATGGCGCGAATCGGACAGGTGGCAGCACCTCGAAGAAGTGATGCGCAAAACGTCCAACGATTACGGCTTTAGGGAGATCCGCACCCCCATCTTTGAGAAGACCGAACTTTTTGTCCGCGGAGTGGGCGAGAGTTCCGACATCGTCACAAAAGAGATGTACACCTTTATCGACAGAGGAGAAAGATCGATGACGCTGCGGCCCGAAGGGACCGCCTCCGTCATCCGCGCCTTTGTGGAAAAAAAACTCTACGCCCAGCCGGGACTGCACAAATACTTTTACATCGGCCCGATGTTCCGCTACGAAAGGCCCCAGGCGGGAAGATACCGGCAGCTCCACCAGTTCGGCGCAGAAGCCATCGGAATCTGTTCCCCCGAGCAGGATGTCGAACTGATCGACATGGCCTGCGAGATCTACAGGCGCCTTGGGCTCAAAAATCTCTCCGTACAGATCAACTCGGTCGGGGACGCCCCCTCGCGCGCAGCCTACAGAGAAGCGCTGGCCCATTTTTTAAAACCCTTTCTGCCCGCCCTCTCCGCAGACAGCCAGGTCCGCTTCACGAAAAACATCCTCCGCATCCTCGACTCGAAAGACCCAAACGATCAGAAGATCCTCAAAGAAGCGCCCACCCTCGAGCAGTACCTCACTCCCGAAGCAAAAGCCCACTTTGACAGGGTGCTCAAACTTCTCGACGCCCTTCAGATCTCCTACGCGGTCAACCCGAAGCTCGTGCGCGGCCTAGACTACTACAACGAAACGGTTTTTGAGATCAGCTCCGAGGTCCTCGGCGCACAGAACGCGATCGGCGGCGGCGGACGCTACGACGGCCTGACCGAGGCGATCGGCGGCCCGAGCCTCCCGTCAGTGGGCTTTGCGACAGGGATGGAAAGGATTCTGCAGACAATGCTCAAACAGGACGCCCCCTTTCCCTCCACTCCCCACCCTCGCGTCTTCTTCATCCCGATCGGCAGCGCCGCTCTGCAAACCTGTGCTTTGATCTCGTCTGCAATCTCCGCCACCAGGGGATAGCTGCAGAGATCGACCTGAGCGGTAAAAAGATGCAGCACGGCCTGCAGCTCGCAAGCCAGGCAAAGGCCGACTTTGCCGTTGTGATCGGCGAGGAAGAACTCAAAACGCAAACCGTTAAACTGAAAAATATGGCGACAAGGGAACAGATCGACCTTCCCCTGCATGGCCTGATCGCCGCCCTTAAAAAATTAGAGACCACCCATGTTTGACTACCGAAGAACCCACACCTGCGGAGAGCTGACGCGCTCCCACCTCGACCACACCGTTACCCTGTCAGGTTGGGTCCACCGCCGCCGGGACCATGGGGGATTGATCTTCATCGACCTGCGCGACCGGTTCGGACTGACCCAGCTCATCTTCGATCCGGCCATCGTCTCCAAAGAGATGTTCGATCAGGCCTCCCGCCTGCGCAGCGAATGGGTCATCTCCATTAAAGGGGTCGTCATTCCCAGAGCAGAGGGGATGACCAATCCCAAACTCCACACCGGCGCCATCGAGATCCAGGTCAAACAGCTCGAGATCCTCTCCGCCGCGAAAACACCTCCCTTCGAGATCTGTGAAGAAGAGACCGACGTGAACGAGGAACTGCGCCTCAAATACCGCTACCTCGATATCCGGCGCGGCGACATCACAAAAAAACTTGTGCTCCGCCACAACGTGATGCTCTCCACCCGCAACTACATGAACAAACACGGGTTTCTGGAAATCACCACCCCCATCCTTGCCAAGTCGACGCCCGAAGGTGCGCGCGACTACCTCGTCCCTTCCCGCGTCTACCCCGGAAATTTCTACGCCCTCCCCCAATCGCCTCAGATCTTCAAACAGCTCCTCATGATCTCCGGCATGGACCGCTACTTCCAGATCGCCACCTGCTTTAGAGATGAAGACCTGCGCGCCGACAGGCAGCCTGAATTCACCCAGATCGACCTCGAAATGAGCTTCGGCACCCCTGAAGACCTGATGAAACTTCTCGAAGGGCTCGTCGCTGCCATTTTCAAAGAGTGCATCTCTCGCGACATCCCCAAATCCTTTCCCCACATGTCCTATAAAGACTGCATCGAACACTACGGCTCCGACAGGCCCGACCTCCGCTTCGGCATGCCCCTCGTCCGACTCGACGGGATCGCAAAACGCAGCACCTTCGGCGTCTTCCTGGAGCAGCTCGCCGCCGGCGGCTGCGTCAAAGCCCTCTGCGTCAAAGGAGGAGCGGAACTTTCCCGCAAAGAGATCGACGGCTACACCCAGTTCGTCTCCAAGTTTGGCTTAAGCGGCCTCGCCTGGATGAAGAGCCAGGAGGAAGGACTCACCTCGAACATCGTCAAGTTCTTCCCGCCGGAGCTTTTAGCGGAAATTACAGAACGGCTCAATGTTGAAAAAGGGGACCTCATCCTCATCGCCGCCGCTCCCGAAGACCGCGTCAACCAGGCCCTCGACCACCTCCGCCGCAAGCTTGCCAAAGAGAGAAACCTGATCGACCCCGACGCCTTAAGCTTCCTCTGGGTCACCGATTTCCCCCTCCTCAAGTGGAACGCCGAAGAAGGGCGCCTCGAGAGCGAACACCACCCCTTCACCTCTCCCCATTTCGATGACATCTCCCTCCTCGACAAGGAACCCCTAAAAGTCCGCGCCCTCGCCTACGACCTCGTGCTCAACGGCTACGAGATCGGCGGCGGCTCCCAGCGGATCCACAGCGGAGAGCTCCAGGAAAAGATCTTCCGCACTCTCAAACTGACCCCCGAAGAGATCGAAGAGAAATTCGGCTTTTTCGTCGAAGCCCTCCAATACGGGACCCCTCCCCACCTGGGCCTTGCGTTCGGCCTCGATAGGATCGTTATGGTCTTAAGCAAAACCGAAAACATCCGCGACGTGATCGCCTTCCCGAAAACACAGAGGGCCAGCGACCTCATGATGCAGTGCCCAGCGAGTGTCGCCCCCAAACAACTGGATGAACTCAAAATCCGGGCAGAACCCGTAGAAATCTCTTGGATTTAAAGGAATGGAATTCTAAACTTCAAAAAATCTTAAACTTTATGGAGACCATGAAAAAACAAATTCGTATCCTCTCTCTCTTCAGCCTTCTCGCCATTTCCACACTTGGCGCCGAAGAAAAAGCCCAGGCAAAACCTGCCCAGGCCCCTGCTGCACTGACACCGGCTGCTCCGCAAATAGCAGAGCCCGTAGAGATCGCCCGCATCTCCGAGGCGTTCGGCCACCTCATCCGCAAGAACCTCGACAATATCGGCGTAAAATTCGATATGGCGCAGGTGATCAAAGGACTGCAGGACGCCATCGCCGGCAAAGAATCCCCCATGACCGAAATGGAATGCATCCAGGCGATCGCTTCCGTACAGGAAAAAGTCTTTAAGGAACTGTGCGCAGAAAACCTGAAGCGCGCTGAAACCTTCCTCGCCGACAACTCCAAAACGGCAGGGGTCATCGCCCTCGAAGAAGGCAGAGTCCAGTACAAAATTGAGGAACAGGGAACCGGCGCCATCGTAGAGTCCCATTTCTCCCCCCTCATCAAGTACACGGGCAAACACCTCGATGGTTCCGTCTTCGGCTCATCCAAAGAAGAAGAAGCGATCTCCTTAGACGAGATCATCCCCGGCCTCAAAGCTGGTCTTCTCGGGATGAAAGAAGGGGAAAAGCGCACCGTCTACATCCACCCTGAACTTGCCTACGGCACCAACGGCTACATGCCACCGAACTCCCTTCTCACCTTTGAAGTCGAGATCGTAAAAGCCAACGCCCCCGTCCAGGAAGAGAAAGAAGCGGAAGCTGGCAATGCCCACGAAAACAAAGAGATCGCCGACGTTAAAACAGACGTTCGCTAATCGATTCCCTCGCGGCGCCATCTTTCAGGGTGGCGCCATTCCTACAAACAAAATTCCCGTTGCAGAAATCTCCCCTTACTGGTTCCATGAGGTTTACAAAACTCATGCTGAATTTCTATGCGCCTATTTAAAATCTCTCTGACCCTGCAGATGGCCATTGCGACCCTCCTCGGAATCTTCTGCGGCCTCTTTCTGGGAGACATCTGCGATATTTTCGCTCCCTACTCCGCTGCCTACATCATGATTCTTAAGATCACGGCGATCCCCTACTTGATCGGCGCGATCATCCACGGCGTCGGCCAACTCAGCCCCCCGCAAGCCAAGCAGATTCTGAAAAAAGGGGTCATTTTTATCAGCCTCGCCTGGACGATCAATATTTTAATGGTCTATGCGGTCGTTTACCTCTTTCCCCACTCCGCTTCGACCCAGGCAGGGGGCTATCTCTCGGGCGACATCCCCCAACTCAATTTTGCCGACCTCCTTATCCCCGACAACATTTTTTACGATCTCGCCAATAACGTCGTCCCCGCCGTAGTGATCTTCTCTCTTCTGATGGGTATCGCCCTCATGTACCTCAAAGAAAAAGAGGTGATGATGAAAGGGATGGAAAACCTCGTCCAGGTCCTCACACGCATCACCGCCTGGATTGCCCGCATAACCCCCATTGGAACCTTTTTAATCATTGCCAATCAGGTTGGAACGATCCAGCTCTCCACCGTCAAACAGGTCAGCACCTACGTTATCCTCTACATCATCGGCCTTTGCGTCATCGTCTTTTGGATCTTCCCCCGCCTGATCCAGATGCTCACCACCATCCCCTCCTACAGGTGGCTCCAGCAGATCCTTCCCATCCTCGTCCTCGCCTACACCACCAATGTGGTTATCGTCTGCCTCCCTTACATCATCGAACTCCTTAAAAAAGAGACCCAGCTCCTCGATCCCCGGGACGACCAGGCGCAAAACCAGATCCAGGGTACCGTCTCCATCGTTTTCAACCTCCCCTTAGGCTCCCTTTTCATCTCCCTCTTCGTCTTCTTCGTTTCCATCTTTTACAACTCGCCACTTTCTCTTGGATCCCAGTTCGAACTCTTTTTGACCACCTTCCTCACCAGCCTCGGCGCCGTCGGGCTCGGCTCCTGGATCAACAGCCTCACCTTCATCCTCGATTCCCTCGGCCTCCCCCTCGACGCTGTCAACCTCTACCTGACCACCCTCCCTTTCACCTCCGGCTTCCAGTCGATGGTCTCCGCCATCGAAATTGCCTCCCTCTCCCTCTTCATCACTCTTGCCTGTCGCAACATGATCCAGTGGAAATGGCATAGACTGATAAAAGGCGGGCTCTACACCCTTCTCCCCGTCCTCCTGCTCTTTGCAGGCATTAAAGCCTTCAACCCCCTTCCCGAAATAAAAAATGAGATCAAAAGCATCTTCGAGCTGAATATCTCCTCCTCGGCACCTGTCACCATCCATCAGACCCCGCCACCTGGCGAATCGTTCCAGGGAGATACTTTTGATCATATCCTCGCGAAAAAAACAATCCGCGTGGGATACAACACCACCTGCGCTCCCTTCTGCTTTTACAACATCGATGGCAACATCGTCGGCTACGACATCGCCTTCGCCTATGAACTCGCCTATGACCTCGGCTGCGAGCTCGAACTGGTCCCCATGACCTACGAAAATATCATCCAGGAGCTCAATGATCGCTCCTACGACATAGCTATGTCTGCAGTGACCGTCAATGAGCCTAGGCTGAAAGCCCTGACCTTCACCCAGTCCTACATGTCCCCCCGCCTCTGCTTCGTCGTCCAGGAAAAAATGAGAAAGCTCTTTGCGTCCATCGATCAAATCACGCTTAACCCCCACATTAAGATCGCCGTCCTCAAAGGTTCCTCCTATGAGGCGACTGCAAAAGAACTCTTCCCCGATAAGGAACTGGTTTTTTTAGACACGTACGAGGACTTTCATAACTTAAATCCCCATTACGCCCTTCTTTGGGAAGAACAGGAGGCCGCCGCCTGGAACCTCAACCACCGCAACTACCGGATCATTTTCCCCCAGCCCCCCATGGGCTACGATACCCTAAGCTACGCCATCCGTAACGACAGCCCCCGCTTCATCCACTACCTCGACCAGTGGCTCGAACTGAAAAAGACGCAAGGGTTCACCGATAAACAGTACGACCTGTGGATCAAAGGGAAAACAGAGATCGCCGCCCCCGTCGAACAGAGGTGGTCGATGATCCGGGATATGCTGCACTGGGTGGATTAAGAGAGAGAAGGTCCAGCTCGAAGAGCTGGACCTTTATGAGAAATTACCTGGCGCCGTCAATGAACTGCTTCACGGCAGCTGCATCGCGCAGGCCGACCAGACGTCCTACTTCCTTCCCTTCCTTATACAGGATCAGGGTAGGGATCGAGGTGACCTGGAACTGGGAGGCAATCCCCTGCGCCGCGTCGATATCGAGCTTGCCGATGGTCGCGCGCCCCTTAACCTCTTTGGCCACCTTTTCCAGGACGGGGGTCATCATGCGGCAAGGCCCGCACCAGTCTGCATAAAAATCGACCAGGACCACGCCCTGCTTGATGGCATGGTTAAAAGTATCTTCAGCGAAATGCTTAATGTCATCGTGTTCGCTCATTCGTTCCTCCAATGGGTGTAAATCCCATTTTATCCCGCGGGCATTTTTTTGAACAGCGCGATTGAGCCTGCGCAATTGAACCCTTCCCAAAAAAGGAGCCAAAGATTACAATGTCGTCTCCTTCATGCGGTCATGGCGGAATTGGTAGACGCGCTAGTTTCAGGTACTAGTCGGGAAACCGGTGGATGTTCGAGTCATCTTGACCGCATTTCATTCCTTACAGAGAGAGAATAATTAATAACTCCTCCTCTGTGCTCTCTATGGTGGTAATTCTTTTTTCCCAGTTTGCGTCTTTACGCTTCGCTTCCTAATCTCAGGGTGGAACCCCTTTTGCCCCATTTTCATACCAGGCGCGCAGAGCTTTGATCGATGCGGCAAGCCTCTCAGTAAGAGCTTTTTGCGCTTCCCTCTTTTCCAGATGGGCAAAATCCGCCCACAGGATGGGCGAGCCATAGACGCAGGCGGTCCTGCCGAAGAGTTTGGGGAATTTTCTGAACCGACTCCAGACCTTGAATGTTCCAACGATGTAGGCGGGGACCACCGCCGACTTGGAGCGGGAGACGAGCATCGCAATCCCGGGTTTCAACTCATCCAGCCCCTCGTCGTCCCCCCGCTTCCCCTCAGGGAAAAGGATAATTTTCTTCCCCTCGCCAAGCAGACTGCAGATGAGTTTGAAAACGCCGATATCGCTCGCATCGCCGCTTACCGGATGGGCGTTGAGCCTGCGGATTAAGCCCCCGAACAGGGGATTTTTGAACAGCCCCTCGCGCGCTAAAAAATGCACCTCTTCTGGCCAGGAGATCGCCAGGATCGGCGGATCGTAGAAGGAGCAGTGGTTCCCGGCAATGATGGCGGCGCCCCCATAAAAATTCTCATGTCCATACACTTTATGGCGATAGAGCACCTTAAAGTAGCACCACGCCAAAAAGAGGACGGCCCGATAGAGCCATGACATCGGAAGTTTGCGGGCCCAGGCTGGTTTCATTTTTTTCGCAGGTTAGGAAATTTTTTAAAACAATAGGTCACGATATGGTCGACCACCCCGTCGATCGCCAGATGGGTCGTGTCGATCTGCAGAGCATCGGGAGGGCAGCGCAAAGGGGCGACCTCTCTTGTCGAATCGTGTTCGTCGCGGCGCAGGAGATCGGCGAGGATCTTCTCGCGGCTCAAACCCTTGCCAGGGTTTTTGGCGAGGATCTCATTCAGCCTCCTTTCGGCGCGCACTTCAGGATCGGCAGTCAAAAAGATTTTGATCTCTGCTTCGGGGAAAACGACCGTTCCCAGATCCCTCCCTTCGAAGACCGCATTTTCCTTTCGCGCGAACTGATGCTGAAATTCCAGAAGATGGGTGCGGACCTCGCGCAGGGCGGAAACGGGGGAGACCATTTTCGTCACTTCCTGGCTGCGGATCGCCTCGGTCACATCCTTCCCATTCACAAAGTAGTGCTTTTTATGCTCGACCTCGGCCACTTTGAAATGGAAATCGTCCAGCGCGCGCTTGACCGCCTGAGCGTCGTCGATAGCGAGATCTCTTTCCATCACCAACCAGGTAAAGGCGCGGTACATCGCCCCCGTGTCGAAGTAGACAAAGCCGAGCCTGTCGGCGACATTGCGAGCCACGGTCGTTTTTCCAGTGCCCGACGGGCCGTCAATGGTGATGATCATGAAAATTAGTGCATCCGAATAAAGAAGTAAACGATCGGTGTAGTAAAAAGAAGCGAGTCGACCATATCGAGCACGCCGCCCAGGCCCGGCAGGGTGTTGCTGTCTTTCACGACGGCATCTCTTTTGAGCAGCGACTCCGCCAGATCTCCAATCTGCCCAACCACGCCGATCAGCATCCCCAACCAGATCGAATCGATGAAGGTGAGGCTGAAATGGGCATCAAAAAACCGGTTCCCCGCGTACTGGATCGCCATGCTCATGAGAACGGCGGAAATGAATCCTGCGATCGCTCCCTCGACGGTTTTCTTGGGGCTTAAGTTGGGAGAGAGCTTATGTTTTCCCCAGAGCCTGCCGACAAAGTAGGCGCCGACATCGGTGATCTTCGTGACCAGAATCAGATAGACGAGCCACCAGCGCCCCTCTTGCGGGATCCCGTTGTGGGCGATCGGGTAGAGGACGCCGAGCATCAGGCTTAAAGGCGCAGCGACATACACGACGCCGAAGAATTCGACGGCGATCGTAAAGAGCGCTGCTGTGTGATCTCGAAAATGCAGCAGAAAAAAGACGACCATCGCCACAGCCAAAACCAGAATGGGAAGCTGGGGGAAGTCGACAAAAAGCAAAGAAGCGTAGAGCGCAACGACTTCAGCCACTGCAGCTGCGACCATCCACCGTTTGATGGGCCGAATCCCCTTGTTGACAGCCAGTTGGGCATACTCCCAAATCCCGACCGCGGCAAGTCCCGCCACAAAAAGCATCAGTAAAATGCTGACGAAGGGAAAAGTAGAAAATCCAATTAAAGAAGCGACAATCACGCCCAGAATACTGGAAACGATAAGTCGGCGGTTGAGATCCGCCATCCGTTTGAGTTGCATTAGCCTCCTAACCTGCGCTGCCGGAGTTGGTGCTCGTGGACAGCCTGGAGCAAATCGTGTTCATCAAAATCGGGCCACAAGACTTCAGTGTGGTAAAACTCACTGTAGCACAACTGCCACAGGAGAAAATTGCTCTGCCGTCTCTCTCCGCTCGTGCGGATCAAAAGTTCAGGATCGGGCCACTTGGCAGTGTCGAGATACCGGCCGATCGTTTGCTCCGTGATCTCATCCTTTGACAGCCTGCCTTTTTCATAATCCTGCAGCATCGCGGCAAAAGCGCGCCGAATGTCATCCCGGCCACCATAATTGATCGCCAAAACCAAATCAATCTTTTTGCAATCCGCCGTCGCGCACTTCGAAAGTTCGAGCTCTTCGTTGACAAAATCGGGCAGGCGCTTCAGATCGCCGATCGCATCGAGGCGCACACCCTCCCGCTTCATCGGCTCTCGCTCCCGGATCAAATAAACCTTGAAAAGGTGCATCAGCGCATCGACCTCTTCCTTGGCCCGTCCCCAGTTTTCTGTCGAGAAAGAATAGACCGTCAGCGCCTTGATCCCGATCTCCGAGGCGGCTCTAACAATTCTTGTCAGCGTCTCGGCGCCTTTCCAATGCCCCATCATAGCAGGGAGCCCCTGCTTCCTGGCCCATCTGCGGTTTCCATCCATGATAATGGCGACGTGGGAGGGGATTTTTGCAGGGTCGAGGATGGCCAGATCGTCCGGGGAATAAATGATCTGTTTTTCGTCAGAAGAAACTTCTGGAGCGGACAAAAGATTCATAGTCTCAATTTTTAAATAGGTCCTGAATAAACAGCGTCTTCTCCCGTTCGGGGCCAAGCGATAAAATACTGATGGGGGTTTCGACGAATTCGCAGAGGCGCGCGATATAGTCTTTTGCCTTACCAGGCAGTGCATCGAAGGACACAGCATCCCGGGTCGAGCAGTTCCAGCCGGGCATCGTCTCATAAATCGGCTCAACTTTTTCCAGCTCTTCAATGAGGGCAGGCGGCGTGTCCAAATGCTTATGTCCCAAGCGGTAGCCCGTGCAGATCTTGATCTCTTCCAGCCCATCCAGAATATCGAGCTTGGTGAGGGCCAGCGAATCCATGCCGTTGAGCAGCGCCGCATACCGTACAAGGCACGCGTCGAACCAGCCGATCCGCCGCTTGCGCCCGGTCGTCGTGCCGATCTCGCGCGCTGAGACATTGTCCATAAAGAGGGACTGCTCGGCTTCACTCAGAGCGGAAGGGAGAGGGCCTGCGCCCACTCGCGTCGTGTACGCTTTCACGACCCCAATCGTATGGGAAATTTTACTTGCGCCGATCCCTGCCCCCGCGCTCACACCCGAAGAGATCGTGCTCGACGAGGTCACATAAGGGTAGGTGCCGAACGTCGTATCGAGAAGAGTCCCATGGGCCCCTTCGAACAGCACATTTTTATCGTCCCGGCAGGCGATGGCGACCGTTTTTTCCGGCTCAGAGACAAACCGCGCGAGCTTCTTTCCATACCCGGCGTATTCCCTGTAGAGGGATTCAAAGTCGAGAGGGGTGTGGTGGTAGAGCCCGGTGAGCTCCTGATTCTTTAAAAGAAGGGTCCGGCGAAGATGCTTCTCGAGGAGCTCCGGATCGACGAGCTCGCAGATCCTGATCCCACAGCGGCTCGCCTTGTCCGCGTAGCAGGGGCCGATCCCCCGCCCCGTCGTACCGATCGCGTGGGGGCCTTTACGCTCCTCGCTCAACTTGTCGATCAGACGGTGGTAGGGGAAAATCACATGGGCATAAGGAGAAAGGTGGAGCCGCCCTTCCAGGGGGATTCCCCGCTCCTCAAGCCCCCGGATCTCCTCCAGCAACACAGCCGGGTCGATCACCGTCCCGCCCATAATATAGCACTGCGCGTGGGGATACAGGATGCCTGAGGGGACAAGATGAAATTTGAATTCCTCCCCCTTTACAATGATCGTGTGGCCGGCGTTATTCCCCCCTTGGGAGCGGACAATAAACTCGGCATGTTCGGCGAGAAGGTCGATCACCTTCCCCTTCCCTTCATCACCCCACTGGGCGCCTACAACGATCACACTTGGCATCAACACCTAAAGCTTGAAGTTAACAAAACGAACCGCAGAGCATATCCCAAAAGGGAATTCATTGGGTAGCGGGATTTATAAACCACCGGCCGGGCCGGTCTTGTTCCATAAAGCCTTTTTTACCACCGAGCACACCGAGAAGAGGATTTTTTACTTCTCTGCCGTAGCATTGTCAGATGTTCTTTCCTCGGTGCACTCGGTGTGCTCGGTGGTGTAATTTTTCGATTTATGCGACAACATCCAGGAAAACCCAACCTTACCCCTTCCGTATTTATTTGTTTCTCTGGACAGAATCGAAAAACATCCGTATCCTTAGCCTATTAAAATTCTTTAGAATATGGACAGAAGCATGGAAAAACAAAAAAAATGGCAACGCTACCTCATCATTGCTGTCATCGCGCTCACGATCTACAACATCCTCCCCACAGTATTTTTCTATTCCAAACCCCTCAAGGCTCCCATCGACGCCAAACGCTCTGCCAAAGTGGCCGAGCAGATCGTCGAACGGGTAAACGCGCTGGAGCCCCAGTCCAAAGAGTGGCTAGCCTCTTACTGCAAGCTGCTGGACGTCAAGCCCTCCTCCGTCACCACCGACCCTAGCTGCCCCAGTTCGTCTCCCTCTCCTTTAAGAGCGTCGAAGAAGCCAATAAATTCCGCGCACACCTGCCCAGGGCCGGGGCGCTTGTCCCCTTCGTTCCCTCCCAGCTTAACCTCTACGACCCGCAGGACAAGCCTCGAAAACCGTCGTCGTCCAGCGCCGCATCCCGATCCATTTCGACCCCGCCCAACTGAACAACTACACCCAGTTTTCTGAAAAATTCGATGCGGCAGGCCTGCCGACTCCCCTCTACCGCGCCCTCATCGAAGACCGCGCCATGCAGATCGCCATCGCCCTCGGCGGCCCCTCAGAAAACGCCCTCTTCGTCAAAGCCGCTCTCCGACAACGCGAACGATCCCCAGACCCAGGAGATCTTGAACCTCCTCTCCCAAAACATCCTCTCCTTTACCCGGGTTTATGGAGAGAGCTCCGAGGTCGCCCAAAGATTTTTTGCCACCTTCTCCCAAATCGAAAATGAAAACCGCTCCGCCCTCGTGCAGAACTTCCTTTCCGCCCTCCAGAGCGCACAAAGCGAAGGTCAGCGAAGAGAAGAACGCCCTCCGCCAGGAGAGCGAGCAGCTTAAGTCCCAAGGGCAGTTCCTCGACACGATGAAGCAGCAGAGGCTCGAGCTGCTCTCCACACGGGAAAAGTCGCTCGAAATGACTGCCGCCATCGTGAAACGCAACACCGCAGCTTTTGCCGCCGGCAAGCCCCCACTTAAATTCGCAGGCATCGCCGCCGCCCTCCAAAATAAATCTGCGGACAAAGTCCAAACCATCTCCCTTCAAGGGTGCAACCCCTACATCGACCAGCTTTCCATCGACTGGGGCAATGAAAAAATTCTTTTGAACCTCCACAGCGACGTCGCGGCCCTCCGCCAAAAACTCGACGAAAGCTCCGTCCACCGCTCGCTTCGCGACCAGGCCGACCAGCTCCTCTATAATGAGATCGCCATGACTTCCCGCGAGGCCGGCGAAGAGATCGCCCCCCACCAAAACCAGTTCGAAATTGCCTTGAGCACACTCAGCAACAGCAACAGCTTCCTCGCTCTGCGCCTCAGCACAATCGCAGCCGCCCAGTGCCAGCAGCTCCAGGAAACCCTGAAAACGACCTGGCACCCCAAACACCCAGATCTCAGCCCCACCGCCTTCCCGATCTACGACTACGAGACCTACAGCAAACTGCCCGCCTCCGAGCAGAACTTCGCCCTCGTCATCTACTCCCCCGCGCTGAACAAAAAAGCCCCTCCCCAGGGTTTCCACATGAACTCGATCTACGTGATCGCCAAAGGGATGGACAAGTTTCTTGAGCGCCTCAAAACCGATGGGCAATCTGAGCAGACCTCCCAGTTCCACCAGGACTTCAGCCACCTCAAAGAGATCCTCCAGCGCAGCGGCTTTGTCGGGTATTCCGGCGGAGCCTACGCACTGAGCCCCGAATACGCCCACGACTTCATCTTCGAAGGGGAAGACTACTTCCTCACCGTCCTCAAAGCGACCCGCGAAGATTTCTCCGTCCACGGCACCAAACGGTACGCCGTCCTCGAGTTCACCGATATCGAGCAGCGGATCCTCACGGAAAATAAAATTGACAACCGGATCCATGAAGACCTCCTCAAGTGGAGAGATGATTACTATGCCGCCAAACTCAATATCCGCGGCGTCTCCCCCTACGACGTCCCCAAGCCCACCAAAAATATCCTGTGGAATAATTTCAAACTCAGCTTCGTCAAATATTTCCGCGGCGACGACCGCAAGATCCTCCACTGGGGCCTCGACCTCTCCGGAGGAAAGACCGTCCAGATCGAACTGCGCGACAGCAACAACCGAACCGTCACCGATGAGGCCGACATCAAGCAAGGGATCAACGAACTCTACAACCGCGTCAATAAAATGGGCGTGTCGGAAGTGAGCATCCGCCAGGAAGGCAACTTCATCACTCTCGACTTCCCCGGTTCGCAAGGGCTCTCCGCCGCCGAACTTGTCAAAGCCTCCTCGATGTACTTCCACATCGTCAACGAAAAGTTCAGCCCCGAACAACCCGCAGCTGGCCGACGCCACAAACCGCTTCCTCCAGGAGATCTGGAACGAAGCCGTCGTTACCAACCGCAAAGGTGGCGACGAGATCAACCAGATCGCCTGGAAACATCTCTATGGCGACTCGATGGACCCCGATGTCATCCAGCCCCGCAGCGAATCGGCCCGCATCCTCTATGAAAATGGCATGCGCCTCGCCAACCCCCTGGAGACCGCTGTCAGCAGCGCGTTCAATGAGACCTACTCAAAAATCGCCCAGTTCAGAGGAGATGATTTCACCGACTGGCATGGACAGACCCATCCCCTCATCATCGTCTTCCATAACTTTGCACTCGAAGGCTCCAACCTGGAAAATGTCCAGGCCTCCTATGACCCCTCCAAAGGCAACTACCTCGCGTTCAACATCAGCGGCTCCTACACCAACAAAGAAGGACACGAACGTCAACCCCCGCGATGAGCTCTACGCGCTGGACCTCCCACTACGCCAAAGAAAAGATCGCCGGCACCCCCGCTGAGACCCTTTCCAGCGGCAGAGGATGGAGAATGGCCGTCATCCTCAACGGCACCATCATCAGCGCGCCAACCCTCGACTCCGCATTCCGCGACAGCGCGATGATCTCCGGCAGCTTCACCCAAAGAGAGATCACCCAGCTCGAGGCCGACCTCAAAGCCGGCTCGCTGAGCTTCACCCCCCATATCCTTTCTGAAAAAAATGTCAGCCCCGAACTCGGCTCCAAAGAGACGATGACCGGCATCATCGCCACCATCCTCTCCCTCGTCCTCGTCATCGGCGATCATGATCAGCTATTACCGTTTGGAGGGATCGTCGCTTCCGTCGCCGTCCTCTTCAACCTTTTCCTCATGTGGGCGACCCTGCAAAACCTCCAGGCGACCATGACCCTCGCCGGCATCGCCGGGATCATCCTGACCCTCGGGATGGCCGTCGACGCCAACGTCCTCGTCTTTGAAAGGATCCGCGAAGAATTTGCCGTCAGCGGCAGGATCGCCTCCGCCGTCCACGCTGGCTACCGCAAAGCATTCTCCGCCATCCTCGACTCCAACGTCACCACCATCATCGCCGCGATGGTCCTGCTCCACTTCGACTCAGGCCCTATCAAAGCATTTGCCGTCATGTTGATCATCGGCATCATCTCTTCGATGTTCACCGCCCTTTTCCTGACCCGCTACTTCTTTGCCGGCTGGGTGCAAAATCCCGACCAACAAGACGCTGAGCATGCTCAATTGGTTCAAGACGAAGAATTTCAACTTCCTCAAGTACACCAAAATGACCATCCTCTTTTCGACCCTTGTCATCCTCGTCGGCGCCTTCGCCCTCACTGCGCAGCGCCATACGATTTTCGGCATGGACTTCAGCGGCGGCTACGCTCTGAACGTCGAACTGCAGACCCACAGCCGGGACCAACTACCGCCATGCCGCGGAAGAGGCCCTCATCAAACAGGGCGCGACCTCCCAGGACTTCCAGATCCGCGAGCTGGCCCCCACCAACAACCTCCGCATTTTCCTGAGCCGCAGCCTCCAGCAGCCCGGCCGCCCCTTCTTCGGGATGCCCCTGGAGATAGACCTCAAGGAACCCGCCTACCGCTACGAGCTCAACCCAAAAATTATCTGGGTCGTCAAGCGCACTCGAGCAGGCCGGACTCCGCATCAGCCCCTCCTCCCTTGCCAACCTCGACAAGAATTGGACAGAGGTCAGCGGCCAGATGTCGGACGCCATGCGCAACAACGCCCTCCTCGGTTTAGCCGCCGCCCTCCTCTGCATTTTGATCTACATCACCTTCCGGTTTGAGTTCAAATATGCGGTTAGCGCGACCATCTGCCTTGCCCACGACGTGATCTTCACCCTCGCCACCATCGGCATCCTCCATGTTTTGAAGGTTCCCATCCAGATCGACCTCAACACTGTCGCCGCCATCATGACCATCGTCGGGTACTCCCTCAACGATACCATCATCGTGTTCGACAGGATCCGAGAAGACGTCCGGCTCATGCGCAAATCCAGCTTCACCGAGATCATCAACCACGCGCTCAACGTCACGCTGAGCCGAACCGTCATGACATCCGGAACGACGCTGCTCGTGCTGATCCCCTTGATCCTCCTCGGCGGCAGCACCCTCTTTGGCTTCTCCCTCGTTATGGCCATTGGGGTGATTTTTGGAACCCTCTCCTCCCTCTTCATCGCTGCGCCGCTGATGAAGTACTTCCATGACAGAGAGCTCGAAAAAGATAGCAAAATGGTGCTGAACGGAAGATAGAGAAGAGAATTGCCCCGCGGCTCAAATTATAAATTTTGGGCCGCGTGCGGCAGGCTTGCACTCTAATAAATATTGTGGCCTAATTCGGTTTGATGAGGGCCTAAAGAGACTGCCCCCAGTCTCTATAAAAATTGCTTCCGCATAAGGAATGTTCATGGCACTGACGCACCACGATCCCATCTGGGTCTACCCTCAGGTCGACCCAGAATGGCACAAGACCATCATCAAAGAATTCAGCATCCATCCGGTGACGGCGCATATCCTCGCGGCCCGGGGTTTTAAAACCCTCGAAGAAATTCATGGCTATCTCTACGCCAAACTCCCCGACCTCCTCGACCCCCAGCTCTTCCCCGATATGGACAAAGCCGTCGACCGCGTCCTCGAAGCCCTCAAAAACAAAGAGCACATCCTCATCTACGGCGATAACGACGTCGACGGGATCACCGCCGCCGCCCTCCTCACCGAGTTCCTCCGCTTCATCGGCGCCAACGTCTTCTACTACGTCCCCAACCGCAACACCCTCAAACAAAGCGTCATCCTCGACGCCCTCGAGTACGCCGTCTCCAACGAATGCAAGCTCATCATCACCGTCGACTGCGGCATCACTTCCGCCACCGAGATCGAAGAAGCTCGTCCGCCGCCACATCGACGTCATCGTCACCGACCACCACGAACCCACCGCCAAAATCCCCCACTGCGTCGCCACCCTCAACCCCAAGCTCATCAACAGCACCTACCCCAACCGCAACCTCACAGGCGTCGGCGTCGCCTTCAAACTCGCCCACGCCGTCACCAACGCCCTCATCTCCAACGGCTCCATCAGCCCCACAAAAATCGACCTCAAACGCTACCTCGACCTCGTCGCCCTCGGCACCATCGCCGACATGGGCTCCCTCCTCGGAGAAAATCAGAATCCTCGTCCGCTACGGCCTCCGCCAGCTCCGCAAAACAAAACGGATCGGCCTCGCCAAACTCTTCACCGTCTGCGAACTCAAACTCGGCGAGATCACCCCCATCGACATCGCCTCCAAAGTCGCCCCCCGCTTAAACAGCCTCGGCCGCATCGCCGACCCCCGCAAAGGCGTCGAACTCCTCCTCATCCGCGACCCCGTCGCCGCCGAAAACCTCGCCAAAGAACTCGACCTCAACAATATCGAGCGGCAGAAGATCGAAAGGCGCGACTCTGAGGACGTCGAACACTACATCCTCAAAAATCCCCAGATCCTCAAACACAAAGCCATCGTCCTCTCCTCCGATAAATGGCACCCCGGCATCATCCCCATCATCACCGCCCGCATCGCCAAACAGTACAACCGCCCCACCATCGTCATCGCCATCGACCAGGGCGTCGGCAAAGGCTCCATCCGCACCATCCCCGAGTTCCCCCTCCTCCAGCACCTCCGCGAAAACGCCCCCCTCCTCGAGAACTTCGGCGGCCACGACTTTGCCGCAGGCCTCACCATACGCGCTGAGAACATCCCCCAGTTCCAAGAACAGTTCATCTCCGCTGCCGATACCACCCTCCATGACCAAGACGTCTACTCCAAACTCCATCTCGACGCCAAAATCAACTTCGGCGACCTCACCTTCGACTTCATGGAATCCTTCAGCCTCCTCGAACCCTTCGGCAACGAAAACCCCGCCCCCATCCTCTACTGCGACGCCACGACAGACCTGGCCCCCAAAAATCGTCGGCAAGACCCACCTCAAACTCTACCTCGAACAAAACGACAGAATGCTCGAAGGGATCGCCTTCGGCATGGCAGAAAAACGCCCCCGCCTCCTCAAGAAAAACCTCGTCATGCAGATCGCCTTTACCCCCCACATCAACACCTTCCTCAACAAATCCAGCATCCAGCTCCAGGTGCGCGATTTCCAACCCCTAGAGAGCCAATGATCCCAAAAAAGGCAGTTGAGGCGAGCAAAGAAGTGAAAGATTCTGGGATGGTCAACGGCACCATCGACACCATCGCCTTCGGCGGCAGCGGCATCCTCCGCCACGACGGCCTCGTCATCTTCATTCCCTTCACCGCCCCCCAGGACCTCGCCGCCATCACCATCACCCACCAGAAAAAAAACTTCGCCGAAGGCAAACTCCTCCGCCTCCTCGAGCCCAGCCCCCTCCGCACCGCCCCCACCTGCTCCCACTTCGGTACCTGCGGCGGCTGCCAGCTCCAACACCTCGCCTACCCCGCCCAACTCCAGGCCAAACGCACCTTCATCCTCGACTCCCTAAACCGGATCGGCAAAATCCCCCTAAGCGACATCACCGTCCACCCCGCTCTGGCCCAGTGGCACTACCGCCGCCACATCCGCCTCACCCTAAAAAACCAGGCCGGAGGCTTCTCCGCCGGCTACCTCGGCACCAACCCCTCTGAATTCGTCCCCGTCTCCGAGTGCCCCATCTTCCATTCCCCCGAAACACCCCTCCTCCGCTCCCTCCACCCCCTCCTCTCCACCCTCTCCAACGAAGGGATCGAAGACGCCACCCTCCGCATCATCAAAGCGGATGGAAACAAATTCCTCCTAGCCTTCCACACCACCCCCGACCTCCCGAAAAACCACACCCTCGCCCAAAAAACCCTCGATAACAACCCCCTCCTCCAGGGGATCCTCTTCCACTCCCCCAAAAAAACCCTCCATTACGGCAACATCACCTGCACAGCCACCACCCTCGGCATCAAAGCCCGATTTTCCCCCTTCGGCTTCGTCCAAAACCACCCCGAGCAAAGTGAAAAACTCTATCAGGCCCTCCTCGATAACCTCCCCCCCACCCGCACCCTCCTCGACCTCTACTGCGGCATCGGAATCACATCCCTCCTCTTCGCCCGCCAAAACATCAAAGTTACCGGCATCGAATCCCACCCCGAAACCCTCGCCCTCGCCAAAGAAAACGCCCGCCTCAACAACCTCACCGTCCAGTTCCACGAAGGCAAAGCTGAGACCCTCGCCCCCGCCCTCCTCAAACAGCTCCGCCCCGACACCCTTCTCTGCAATCCCCCCCGCACCGGCCTCGACCCCAAGCTCCTCGCCGCCCTCACCACCGAGAAGCCCCCCTGCATCCTCTACGTCTCCTGTATGCCCAGCACGCTTGCCCGCGACCTCAAAGAGCTCCTCCGCGCCGGCTACAAGATCGCCCACATCGAAGCCTTCGACATGTTCCCCCAAACCACCCACGTCGAAACCCTCGTCAAGCTTACCCTTTGATATTCTTCGAATACTTCCAATAAACGTCAAAACCCTCTATCGTAAATACACGGAATTTTTCTCCAGCCACAACGGGAAAGCTCATGTCAAAAATCTGGATCGCGCTCATTCTCTTTTCCTCCATAAACTCCCCTGCAAATAGCCTCCTCGCCATGGATATAGATACACCCAGGGTAACACATGAATTTAGAAGCGATAGACGTGGCGCAGGACTTTTCTCCTACTTAAATGCCATCCTCGAATGGATCTACTGCGTAAAGCAGGTCGAAAATGCCGAACTCTATATAAATATGCATGGCAACTACCGATATGAGGACAATTTATTCTCCGCTCTTTTCAAGGAATTCAAGGACTCTCAAATCACAACCCACCCCCCGACAAATCCCATCAGCCACCTTTCGAATCATTATGTCTGTAACTACCCCTATTTCACTGTCTTCCCAACCGACGGGATGACACACTACAGCGAAAGCAAACATGTGCAAAACAAACCCCACATCTTTCATGACCCCGATTTTCCCCTCTATCGCCATCGACTTCAACCGATCGTTGCACAATGCTTCCAGCCTGTTCCAGAGCTGCAGGAAAGGATCGATCACATTTCCAGGCTGATGAGCTCTCCCGCAGAAGACCAAGAACCTGTCCTGAAAGTTGGGATCCACATTCGCTGCCAACAACACTATCAAGACTACAGCCTGTCTGGTGAAAATTCCTGGATGATCTGGAAAGAGATGTCGATGAGATTATGAAATCAAAAGACCCAAAACACACAAAGATATTTTTGGCAACTCTGGTCCAACCGCTCATTGATCGCCTCTCGGCCAAATATCAAATAGTCGTTACCAACATACCCAGATGCGACGACGTTTGGACCGATTGGATCGAAAACTATGAAACAAATGGTCTGAATGCAGCAAAAGATGTCATCGTAGACACCTGGTCGCTCGCAAATTGTGATGAACTTTGGGGAAGCGCAAGCAATATGATTGTGTTTGCCGCGTGCATCAACCCCAGCCTGCAAATTCATCTGCTCCCAAGCCTGGATTCCTACGTTGGGAATTGATAGGGCGTGCCCCCTTGCCCGCGACCTCACAGAGCTCCCCCGCGCCGGCTACCAGGACACGGAAGGCGGGGAACTGGAAATTCTAAAAAGCATAGATTATGATGCATTTCACGTTGAAAACAATTTCCACGAACCAGAAATAATTATACTGTGCCCACTCAGGTTTTATGAATTTCTGCAGCTGCCTTTTTCCGTTTGGCTTTGCGTTCACTCTCGCAAGCTGACAAGGAGATTGCTTCGAGCTCCACATATTAAAATTTAAGGCCTGTAGTTAGTCTTGCTAACCATTTTGGTAAATCTTAATCTCATTTTCTTGCGCATAATCGATAAATCGAACGTTCAAGTACGTTGGATCTTCTACATTCCCAGAACGGTACCTCACGAAACCTATGCTCCCCATGTACATGTCAATATCTGATTCTGAGTTGGTTGTATTCTTGTATCGCCAATTCTCCGGCTCAATGGTAATATAAACAACCCTATCGCTTAAATAATCCCCGGCGCTTTTTACAATATTGAGATCAGCCCCTTGCGCATCAATTTTAATATAATCGATAAGTGGATGTTTATCAAAAGGGGAAAAACTCAAAAAAATCTGACAATGAGAAAATCGGGACATCGATGATGTCTGCCACATCAAAAAATTCAGGCTCATAAAGGCTGCTGCAACCACAGTCCTCCCTGGTAATATAGAACGTTGCTCTATTCTGTTCCGATGGGCCTAACGCACATGGGACCACAAAAAAATCCCTGCCGACATATTTCAATTCTAACGGCTCTCCATGATACGGATAAAGCTTAACGGCACCGTTCATAATTGACATGACAGCAGCTGGATTAGGCTCAAAACCAAACACCATCAGATCTTCTTCATGGGAAAGCCAATATTGTGACATTGGAGCGCTATAAGACAACCCAATGTCCAACTTGACGTGTTTAACATTTTCAGGGATGGATATTTTTCCTGTGACTGGATCCAAAGGAACGTGCTTAAATAAAAATTCTCTAAATATTTCTATTTTGGACAGATTGACAACTTTAGCCTGCTCAGAAAGCTCCGGATCATTGCGTTCATCTCCCTGACTCCAGCCAAAAATTGCAGGCATAGCAAACAGAAATGCGATGCCACTAAATATCTCACCTTTACGCACCTTCTACCCCATAAATTGAATAATGGGAGAACAATACTCCTTGTCACTTATTCGCGCAACCGGTGCTCTGCCCACGATAATTTTTACCCATTATTTGCTGCGATCTCGAATGATGCGTATGGCTTCTTTATGATCTTTCCCCTGCAAGTCGCAAGAGCTGAGCGAAGTCAAAACATCCTCGGGAAATGCATTCGGATAAATCCACCAGTCTTCAAATGCACAGCCAGAACTGGAAATATCTGAGCACACTAAACGGTACCCAAAGGATTCCAGTATTTCCCGCTCATCATATCTCAGTTTATCTCCTATCCGATAAGCATCATGCTGAATCGTTATGATCTTAAAGAAATATCGATCTAATGGGAGCTTTCTAAGCACTGCATCGCAAACATTATCTACATCCAGCGACAAGTAATCGATGAGATGCGGGAACGTGCTAAGGATCGTTGCATAATCAGACCGAATAGCATCCTGTATCAGAAGTGGATTCTGGCGGGCCGATTGCCAGATGTCTTTATAGTAAGAAGAAACGTCTATGCTCACTCCCGCCCAGCCTAAATCTTTTTCAAAAGTGAGCGTGTTGTTTGCATTGACAGGATGTCCCGATCCAAGCTCAAGGTAATAGCCCAGGTCCTGTTTATTTTCCATCTCATACAGGAGGGAATAAACGAACTCGTCCTGGGAAGCCTGAGAGTGAGAAACGAATGGCTTGCTGGGTGAAAACCAGGGACGTTGCGAAAGGGCATTCAAGAAACATGGTGCTATACTAAAAAAAAGAACAACAATTCTTAAAAAAAATAACATCATTTTGCTCCTGTGGAACGGGATCTTCCTAAATAGCTCCTTATACACCTTGGGCAATTTTAAGAAATTAAATTCAAAAACTCCTTTACATCAGCCACAGCTGCCGACGCCGCCTCTCTCCAGAAATCCGGCTTCTCCAAATCGACACCCAGGTGCTTCTTCGCCAGGTCCTCAACAGTCATCATGCCGCTTTCTCGTAACAACGCGTCATAACTTTCCATGAAACCAGGCCCTTCCTCCTTTGCCCTCCTGTAGATCCCCAGGCTAAACAAATAACCGAACGTGTAAGGGAAGTTGTAGAACGGAACCCCCGTGAAGTAAAAATGCATCTTGGCCGCCCAAAAATAGGGATGCCACACCGCAAGCATGCCGCAGTACGCCTCCTCCTGAGCCCCCTGCATCATCCGGCAGAGTTCCTCTCCGGAGACAAACTTTTCCCTCCTCGCTTCGTAGAATTGCTTCTCGAATAAAAACCGCGCGTGGATGTTCATCATGAAAACCACAGACCGCTGAATCCGATCGGACAAGAGCTTCAACCTTTCCTGTTTCCCGCTAGTTCTCGTAAGCAGTGCATCGCTTAAAACCTGTTCACAAAATGTCGATGCCGTCTCAGCCACATTCATCCGGTAATGCTGAGCAAAACTGGGCAGGTCATCGAGCATCGCCGTATGGTAAGCATGACCTAGCTCATGCGCCAATGTCGACAGGTTGACCATCGTCCCGCTGTACGTCATGAAAATGCGGCTCTCCCGGCTCTTGGGGAAAGAAGTACAAAAGCCCCCCGGCCTTTTGCCAGGACGGTCCTCCGCTTCGATCCATCCCCCTGTGCACGCCTTCTTAGCAAATTGTCCCATGCGCGGATGGAACTTCTCAAACTCCCCAATGAGAATCTTCGCCCCTTCCGCATAAGGGATCTTCTCCTCTTCCCCTTCAAACATAGGAGCTTCCAGATCGTACCAGGAGAGTTTATCCACTCCCAGCAGAGAAGCCTTCGCCTTAAGGAAGGCCACCAGTGGCTTTTTAAATTCTTCCACCGCTTCCCACATTGCCTCGAGCGTTTTCTGCGTCATCCTGTTTTCAAAGAGAGGCTCCTGCAGCACATCGCCCCAACCCCGTTTGGCGTAAACCTGCAGACGGTATCCCGCAAGATGGTTGAGCACCTGGGCGAAGATCTCCCCCTTTTCCTTCCACTTCTGCTCCAGCGCGGTAAAAACCTCCCGTCTCACCTGTCTCTGAGGATCCGATGCGCGGTTCTCCGCCTGCCCAAAGGAGAGTGTTTTCCCCTCATGAACAATCTTAATTTCGCTAACAAGCATCGGGTAGAGATCTCCCCACCCGTGGTACCCATCAACAGCCAATTCCGTGATGAGGTCTTCCTTCTCTTTGGGGAGTTTCTCTCTCGCACGCTCTCTGCGCTCTTCCAAAACAAACTGCACCTCGCGCATCTCAGAGACGCCGACTAGAGTCCAAAATGACTCCTCATCCAGCTCCAACAAAAAGGCATCGAGGCTATTGGAAAAAAGCTGATACGTCGCCTCCAAAGAAGAAAAATCCGCCCTAAGTTGATTGGCCCGCTCATCGCCGCTATTTTGCGCCTGAAGGCAGCTGATAAAGGCCTCGCACTCACGGAGCGCAAGGTCGATCTCCTGCATCCTTTGGATCAGAAGCCCAAATCCTTTTGCCGAATTGAGTCCTTCCAGCTCTTTGATCCTCTTCTTCAGCGTCTCCATCTCACGAAACAAGGCCTCAGAAGCGCTGCCGCCTGCAAAAAAGCACTCCAAATCCCACTTATCACTGTATTTCATATTCAACCTGAAAAAATTAAAATGTCTTGGACTCTTATTTTGTGCGATCCCACACGATTACCGGGCATGCAAATAGGTGACAAAGAGCGCTAGTAGTCAGTAACAAAAGTGACATCAAATTTTACGCAACAACGCCCATTTGAATTGTAAATTTAGTCTAAAGATGTCAGAAGAGTCGCGCAAGGGGAAAGTTTATCTTTGCAAGAGAATAGCCACATTGAAAACTATTTCCTCCTTAGCTGAGGATTTATGTCTTTTTTTGAAGTTATACTGCGCCCGCTTAGGTTTTGTGAATTTATGCCCTGCATTTTTTCGGTAGGCGAAGCGTGGAGCTCGAAGCAATCTCCTTGTCAGCTTGCGAGAGCGAACGCAAAGCCAAACGGAAAAAGGCAGCTGCAGAAATTCACAAAACCTGAGGGGGCACAGTATACTGCGCCCGCTTAGGTTTTGTGAATTTATGCCCTGCATTTTTTCGGTAGGCGAAGCGTGGAGCTCGAAGCAATCTCCTTGTCAGCTTGCGAGAGCGAACGCAAAGCCAAACGGAAAAAGGCAGCTGCAGAAATTCACAAAACCTGAGTGGGCACAGTATATGTTGGGAATATATTTCAAATGCCTTAAAGTCTGTGGCGAGCCAGTTTTTGGTTCACGATAAAAAAACCCGGGCTGTCGGAAAAGATGATTTAGTGCCAACCAGGAATACTCCAACTGAGGGATATATGAAAAATAAATGGCCATTCTTCAAACTGAATCGCTTCATTGCAAATCCGTTAGGGTTGCTATTTTTCACCTCGTGCATTTTGTGTCCAGGAGAAGTGAGGACAGATGAATTTATAAAATACAATCTAGTCTATGACTTGCCTGATATCTTAATCTCGGCGCAAACAGAGAAGCTTGGAGAAACATGGAATCATGGAGTTGTTTGGGAAAAACATCTTATCAACACATTTTATGACCTCATGAATCAAAAAACAGGACCTTTTGTGGTTTTGGATGTTGGGGCACAAACAGGATGTTTTACTTTGTTGTCCAAATTTTTGCCAGCTTCTCAATGGTACGCATTTGAACCTATCCAGGAGGCTGCAGATCTGCTCAAGGGAAACCTGGATGCTAATGGAATACAAAATGTGGAAGTTCATCCGTTGGCAATTTCTGATCGGGGTGGAGCGGCGGTATTGAAGCTGCCCATTGATGGCCATTGGGGTCTCTCGACGCTTGGGAGCACCCCCCTGCGCTTTAATACCTACAGTACCCGCTATGTGCAGTGCATGGATTTAGATGCCTTTGTTGTGAATAAAAAAATCAGTAAGGTCGACTTTATTAAAATTGACACGGAAGGGTGGGAACTCAACGTATTGCGTGGTGGGAAAGATATGATCAAAAGAGACAGGCCTACAATCTTAATGGAATTCAACAGAACGAATATGGAACAGTGCCAAGTCAACCCAGATGATGTGATAGAGATGCTTCAAGAACTTGGCTATGAGTGGACTCTTGTTAGCACGGAAGATTTATTGTGCACGCCAAAATTAGGACTATGAAATATGAAACTAAACCTCATCAGCAAATGCTTCGTTATTGCGTCATTATTTTTATCAGATAACTTTGTTTACTCTAACAATTTATGCATTCCCCCCACAGACAAGGCTTTTAAATACGAATTCAATTTACCGACCAATACCTATCATGCCTACTGCAGGAACGTCTACTCTCAAAATGGAGAGGATGGCATTCTTCAGCAAATCTTGAAGGAGCTAGGCATAAAAAATGGCACATTTTGCGAATTTGGCGCTTCTGATGGGATCGATTCGAGCAACACTTTTTACTTATTGAAGAATTGCAATTTTTCAGGCATGGCGATTGAGTTGGATGAATCGCGATACACAGAGTGCCTGAAAAATTACAAATCTTTCCCCGATGTCCAAGTGTTTCATGGCGCGGTATTGTATAACGATATTGATAAAAATCTTAATGCATGGCTTAAAAAAGGCGGATTACCACGAGACTTCGATGTTCTTTCGATTGATATAGATAGTGATGATTATTTCGTCTGGGAGAGCCTAAATGAGTTCAATCCAAAAATTGTGATAATTGAGACAAATTCCTACCGGGATCCAGTTTATGATGAGCTTCCAGGCCAACCTTCAAACGAATACAACCGAGACCTCTTGCGGGAATGGTATCCAGGCCGTGTTGCGTGCGGATGTAGTTTTATCTCAGCCGTCAAACTTGGTTTAAAGAAAGGTTATATCCCCATTTCCTACACAGGAAATGTAATATTTGTAAGAGGGGATTTAATCCATCTACTGAAGGAATTTCCTTACAAAATCTCCGGTGATCCCTACGACTATCTAACACTTTACTCCCACTTGGCACTATGGGGCAATGTGTGGAAGACAAATACAGCGTTAATTTTATCCGTTGCCATACGAGATTACTACTTAAAATACAAAACCAAGAACATTAATATTGAATGGTTAGATCTGAGAATGGACCAGATATTAAATAATGAGAATGTCTTCTTTGAGTAGACATCCTCAATTTTGACCCTCAGCCATTTTCCAGCTTCGAATGATGCGAAAGAGTCCTGCCTTTTTATAATTCAATGTGCGCTATGATTTGGGTATGAAGTTAGTTCCCATCGAGAGATTGGGTAACGTCATACCAAGTCATATCGAAGGGGTATGGAGCCGAATAATCAGGCGCAACCAGGATCCAATCAGGTAAATATAATTCATTCGGTTGTTTGAGAGGGAAAGGGTAAATATCAGGATGCATCATACTGGTAGTCGCGATCACCCTCTTTTGCGGCGAAGTATTCAAGTAAGCTCCCCACCATGAAAAGGATGAGTTAGCCATAATGTGATGCTTCATCATCGACATCAGGTGCAAATCAAATATCGCATCATTGCCCTCAATAAAAACAAACTGCCTTCCAAGCTCTGAAAAATGCTGTTTACACCAGTTGATCCTGTCTGAGAAGACAATAAAAAGCGCATCTTTGGGAAATCGTTCAAATGCCCGCTTGTAGTACTCCAGCCCCAAAAATGGATGCAGTTTGCTATTGTGTAGCCATGCATTGAATGTCCTTACATGAACACTCACCGTGTTGGGATGGGACAGCAATTCCCCGTACTTTTGTCGGATTGCCTTCTTCAGCGAATCCGACGGAGCAAATACTTCCAGAAGCCTGTCGCGGTAAAGATCAAAACGCTTCCAGGACTGGAAGTACCCATACAGCATCTGGTCCCGCTGAAAAGGGATTTTCTCAGAACTATGCCAGGAGATTTCAGAATACTGCGTGCTAAAAGGACGCGAAGGAGAGGAGGCATCCAACCGGAAAAAAAAATTATCCCGATTCACATTAAGACGATAATCAGACCGGTTCAGATCGGGAAAAACTGGAATCGCTCCATAGTCCCATGCATACGCCAGTGTCGTAGCAATTTTGAAGAGCTGATTTCCCAGCTGCCCCTCCAGGTAGCAGGTGACATAAGGCAATGCCTCAGGAGGGTTCTTGACCTCTTCTTTTTCGACTGCAGACAAAGGCCCGGGCAAACACCAGGCCAACAGGCTGATAACCGAAAACTTTACAAGAGTCCTTAACAGCATCTTAAAGGATTTTATGCATCCCACGGGAGTACTCCTCACATTAAATGGGCATCGCCTGAGCCCCTTACAATACAACATACGTGAACAGTTCCCCATATAGAGCCTTAACCTCATTGATGACGCTCTGTTCATCGACAATGGTTACTTTCTTCCCCTGCTCGGCCACATGCCTCGCAACGGCTAGCTTCTGGGAGGCATAAATAATCTTCACGGGACAGTTGGGCTTATAGGAGACATCCTCAAAGATATATTCATCCAGGTCCTGAGCAATGAGTTGTTCTGCCATATAATAGGCATGCTGATCATTGGCAGCATCCGTAGCTCTAAAGGTCAGAGGCTCTATCCCGATGAGATCGGCATAATCGGCAAGGGCGCGATTGTCGCGCACAAAGCACGGGCCTCCAAATCCATAGCCGGGCAGCAGGCACTTCGAACCTATCCGGCTATCAAAGCCTATCGCCTGCAGAATGTCGAATTTGTTCGCCCCAGGAGTCTCGTCCGCGAGGTCTCCCACGAGATTGGCAAAGGCGATCTTCCCCGTAACATAGCAATTGAGGGACAATTTGGCGATTTCAGCACTTTCTACCGACATCCGCGCGATATGCGGGGTGTTTCTGCAAATCGAACGATGGAGAGATTCGATCAAATCTCCCGTTTCTTCCGATGCCTGTCCAATAAGGACCATATCCGGAGTAACCAACCCTCTAATGATCTCTCCCTGTGCGATGAAAGGAGGATTGTAATTCAGGGTGATGTTCGTGCAATCGGCAAGCAGACCTCGCGCAGTATTCTGCATATAGCCCGGAAACAGGGTCGAGTGGATCACAAAGTGCTTGTTGGAGACCTTTTGTGCGTTTATTTCGGAAAGAAGAGTATTCAGCCCTTCGAAGTTATACCCTTCCGTGCCAACTGTCGTAGAAACGACAATCAGACAAATATCAGCAAAATCCAGAGCTTCCTTAAGAGAGGTTGTGGCTCTGAAGTTCTGACTCTCCCTGAGCAATGTGTTAATGCCAGGCTCACCCACATCCAGGGTCTTCTCATTAAGAGAGGCAATGTAGCCAGAATGGACATCGACACCAAGGACGCGATGGCCAGCCTCTGCCAGCGTCAACGCATAGCTCAGGCCCAGACGACCTACTCCAATCACAGAAATATTATGGGAACACAGCGGCGCTATAGCACACATGAAAAAAAGCACGATCGATCGAAAAAGCAATGTCATTTGAGTACACTCCTGTTAAGCAGTTCCTTACGAAACAACCATTCTACCCACTTGCCTTTAATGGAAAAGGATTTTTTTCTTTCCGATATCGGAGCCATTTGTTAAAACGGTAAGTTCCAAAAAAAGGAGAGTGGAAAATGTCCCGTTCTTTTCAACTATGCACAACATTCCTCATGACATTGTACACCTGCCTGTCTTTCGGGTCATTAATGGGGATGGAAGATGAAAGCCCTGTTTCGGGCCAACGCCTCGACCTCCCACTCGTCACTTGTGACATGCGAGGGGGGCTGGGAAACCAGCTTTTCGAAATTGCGACAACACTCGCCTATGCTTGGGACTATGGAGCAATTCCTATTTTCCCAGACTTGAATCGCTCCACCTACCGCCTTAACGATCATCGAGACAAACTCTTCTTCCGGCTGAATGCTTCCGCCCCGCCACGTCCTTTCAGCGCACATTATTCAGAAATCTCCTGGCATAGTTCTGAGACAATCCCCTTCCAGCCCGACCAGAAACTCTATGGCTATTTTCAGTCCTGGGAACGATTCGACCACTACAGAGACCGGCTTTTAGAGCTATTTGCTCCTCCTCAATCTGTCTTGGACTATTTGAACCAAAAATACAGCGTCCTCATTTCCCACCCAAAAACGGTGTCCGTTCATGTGCGGACGGCCAATTTATTCAAGCATGAAGAGAAAATCCACTATTTTGTCGGAATGGAATATTACAAAAAAGCAATGTCCCTCTTCCCTCCAGATACCCTCTTTGTTGTCTTTGGGGATAGAATCAATTGGTGTAAAAAACACTTCATCGAACTTGGCTGGCCCTGTGTATTCATTGAAGGAAACGATGAAATCGAAGACATGTTTCTGATGTCCATGATGAAACACAATATCATCCCGAATTCCACATTCTCCTGGTGGGCATCCTATCTAAATCAGAATCCCGGTAAAATCACCATCGTTCCCGAGAGCTGGCAACACCCCGATCTTCTTGCGTTTCCAATCACCCAACCCAACAATTTCTTTTTGCCGGACTGGGTCCTGATCGCACCCAATTATTATGAACCCTACCCTCCTGACGTAGCTGAGTACGACACGTGCTGGGATGGTGATATATGATGGCTCTCCCCTCGCTGCCTGCAGTTGGAGAGTTGCACGGCACCCATGCCCCAAGTGGATAAACGATGAAAATGATTCCAGATCGTCCGCATCCAACAGCAGGAGAATCCACACACCCAACTTTAAGTTTTAGTCCCCTCGGGGCATTCCACAGTAAGCAACCAATAACAAGATAACACCTGAGAAAGAATGATTTCCAAATTTCAGTCGATCCTCACTTCTATCACGCTGTGCACGTGCTTCAATTCCTCCCTATGCGGAGAAGTTGATGCTAGGCAAGATTTAAACGAACCATTAGCTCAAGAGAAAATAGAGTATAATTTGGTCGAAGGACTTGCAAACGTTTATCTGGATCCGAAATCAGAAAAAATTGGATGTACATGGGTCAATGGCATCGTTTGGGACAAACCACTGATACAAAGGTTCTATTCAATTTTAAAAGAACACAACAGGCCTTTTACCATCATCGATGTGGGAGCCCAAACGGGTTGCTTTTCACTTCTGGCTAAATATTTTCCCGACTCTCAGTGGTATGCATTCGAACCACTCCAAGAAGCTTCCGAGGTGTTAAGGACCAATCTATCCATCAACGAAATCACAAATGTATCGATCTATCCAATGGCCGCGTCTAATTTTACTGGGACAGTTACTATTAATGTTCCTGCGATCGGGGAATTAGGGTTAGCTACCATCGGTGGAAATGTACTGAATTTTACTCCAGTCGAGAACAGAGAAATCGCATGTATTGACCTGGACAGTTTTATTGCCACAAAAGCAATTGACAAAGTAGACTTCATGAAATTAGATGTTGAAGGATATGAATTAAACGTCCTTAAGGGCGCTAAAAATACAATCTTGAGAGATCACCCTCTCATCCTTATGGAATATAATTCGAGCAATATGAGGCAGTGTAATATCAACAGGGAGGAAATCCACGAATTTTTAAGAGAAATGGGCTACTCTTGGGCATCGATTAGCTCTGATGACATATTATGCACATTCACAAATTAATCATCGGTCCATAACATAGGGGAATTGCAAATTCCCATAGAGACTGTCCACGAAGCCTGAGTTCGTGGACAGTCCCTTACAGCAGCACATCATTAACTACTCTGGGCGTCCTTATATCCCTCAAATGTGGCTTTAATGAGGTAATGCCAGCCCAGGCTTTTCTCGAACCAATGGAAAAGGGAGCCGGGCATGAGGTTCCATGGGAACTTTTTGACGTAGAGATACTGTTTGTATTCTTCGATTTTATAGGGGAAGATGTGGTCCTTGGAGCAGGCATACACTTTAAATCCGGACAGTAAGTTCACGATCTCCGATTTCGTGTAGGTGAAAGCGATTGGGCAGCCTACTTGAGCCTCGGGTTGCGCCAGTCCGAGCAGAATCATCAGGTTCTTTGTGCTGTATTTCGAATAGAGCATGATGCGCAACTCTCCCCCGGGTTTTATCACTTTTTCAATTTCACGAATTACAGCGGAAGGGTTGGGAGTGTGGTGGATGACTCCAAAGGAATAGACGAGATCAAAACGCTTTTCAGGAAAATGCGTGGAGAGCTCCTCTGCGCTTCCCAGGATAAAGTCGGCTTTCAGCCCGTAGGTCTCAAAACGCTTCTTTGCAATCTCCAGGCTTTTTTCCGATAATTCCATCACCGTTAACCTGGCTCCTGCACGGGCAAAATTGATCGAGTCTGTTCCGATCCCGCAACCCACCTCGAGCACTTCCCTGTCTTTCCATTTTTCAAATTCGGCGAAAGCCGGGATGTGCGGCTCGACAAAGTACTTGCGCTGCTCAACCTCATCAAAATACTGGCGGGAGCAGAATTCGGCAGTACTATGACGAATGTTGCAGGGGCGCGTATCCCAATACTGCCTTACCTCATCTATCGATTGGGAAACGGTAGTCCGGGTGCCGTTTCGGCAACAGCAATAAATCAATGAGGCGAGGACCAAAATGGATAAGAAGATGAGTACTTTTTGTTTCATTGTCGATCTCCCTGGAAGACTAGATTTTTCGAGATTTTAAGTGAACAGTCTTTTACCTTAGAAGGCATTGTGGATAGTCTAACGTTTTGCTTGACGCAAAAAAAAATGTCAATGAATATATACATGCTTTCAAGGTCCTGCAGGACACATTTTTCACACACTGCAACGGCAGAAAAAGCCTTGAACGTTAAGGAGTTCACCTGATGATCAAAATAGGAGGCATTCTCGCAGCAACATTTATTCTTCATGCATCTGCCTACATCGAATGTTTCGATGACACCCCCATTCCCGAGACGACACTGACTTTAATGGAAGAGATTGTATCGAATCCTCCGAGACCTGATGGATTCGGCGGCCAATTTCAGACGATTATTTATTCAGTTATTTTCGCGGAATTCAGCAACAGGAAATTTCTCTATTCTCCATTTGAAGGCATGGAACACAATTATGATAACGATCCTGAGTTCATTGAAAAAAAAGAAAAACTAATAAATTTTATCGGAAATTTTGAGATTAATAATAAACAACAAGCTCAATGGGCAATAAGCGCTCTCGATTACATCAGATTTTTCGAAGCCCATTTGAATATGTGTGCTAACAGCTCGTCATTAAAAACAATCAAAGAAATCTTCAGAGCGAACAAAAACATAGAAGATTATTTCAACCCGAACGAATTTAACATCGCCATCCACGTTAGAAGACCCAACCCACATGACAACCGGATTGAAGGGACTAATACACCTGATGGCACATATATAAATATCATTAATGCGTTGAGAGAAGTTTATTCCACAAGACAACCCATATTCCATATCTATTCACAAGGGGATGCAGAAAATTTCAAAAGTAGCTTCCATGCTGATGACATCGTTTTGCATATCGACGAATCGATTGAACAGACATTCACTTCGCTGGTGATTGCGGACGTCCTAGTCACATCTGCCAGTTCATTCAGCTATACGGCGGGCCTTATTTCCAACGGCGTAGTCTATTACATCCCATTCTGGCATCCTCCCCTACCTCACTGGAACATAATTAACTAGTTGACTACTGAATGATGTAAAAAAATCAAAATTTCCTGGGCAAAAAATTCAAATATTGAATAAATTGTCTGTGAATTACCGACCAACACAATCATCCAGATGCAGGAACATCTCCTGCCCGGGAGCATTACATGAGACCCCTTTTCTACATCCTTGCCCTTCTTAGCCCTCTATTTGTCGAAGCGAAAAAAATCTACATCATTCCTTTTACCGGACTCGACCCGAATAGTTTTTTCTTCCAACCGGATGCCCACAGGGATGGAGTAGCCAGGCCCTTTTGTATGTTGAGGGAAGCATTGGAAGCAAATGATTACGAGGTGGTTTTTACAACAAACGGCGAGGGGATCGAGGATGCCACGGCGGTTCTTTCGATCGAATATCCCAATCAGCAGCTCAAGGCCAATCTTGCCAAAATACCCAAACAAAAGTGCATGCTTTTTGTCTTTGAGCCCCCCGTTTATATGCCGGAATATTACGACAAAGAGCTAACCGACCTGTTTGGAAGGGTTTTCGTCATGTTCGATGATCTTGTTGACTCGCACCATTATTATAAGTTCCACTTTCCCCAACCCTATCAGGAAATATTAGGTCCTGTCCCTGACTTTGATAAGAAAAAATTGAGTGTTTTTGTAGCTGGAAATAAATGGTCTCCCCACCCCAACGAGATCTACTCCGAGCGAAAAAATCTCGTTGCCTATTTTAAATCGAGGCACCCGGAGGAATTTGACCTTTACGGAAATGGCTGGTCCCCCTATTCGTCATCCCCTATTCCTAATAAGCGGGATGTCATCAGAAATTACAAATTCTGTTTCTGCTATGAAAACATGAAAGATCAAAACGGCTACATCACCGAAAAGATTTTTGACGCGATGGTTTCCGGCACGGTTCCCATCTATTTTGGAGCATCGAATATCCAGGACTATGTACCCGCAGATTGTTTCATCGATCGCCGGGACTTTTCCTCCATGGATGCCTTGTATGATTTCATGAAAAACATGGACCGGGACACCTACGCCTCCTATATCCAGGCTATTGGAAACTATTTCCAATCCCCGGAGGCCCAGCTCTTCTCCATCCATCACTTCGTCCAGACGGTGATGGCAAGCTTGTCTGAATTGGAATAACCATTACACTTTGAGAGCCGGGCAATGCCTAAATATTTGTTAATCTGGACAGTGTGTTTGGCATTGTCCCTCCCATTTTCAAGTTTCCTGTTCGCAGATCCTGACAGCAGCGCTCTTCCTCAAAAGGATGAGAAGAAAAGTGTGAAGATGGTTGAGTTCAGAGCGGACATAGCCGGGCTTTTCTCGAATTTAACCAGGGTGATGGAATGGATTTACAGTGTAAAACAGACCGACACCTATGCATTATACATCAACCTGCAGGGGATGTATGGGTGCGCGGACAATCTATTCTCCCTACTTTTTAAAGAATGCAACGACCCACAAGTCACTACTATCCCTCCCAGTAGAGGAATTATATTTAGTAGCCAACGCTACCCAATATTTTTTCCGAAATTTGAAAAATTCGCAGCAGATGACATGATGCATCTTGCCCACAACAAATACGTCTATTGCAGGGGCGCTCTCTATACCGATCCCGACTTTTCACTATTTCGCAATCGGCTTCACCCGATTCTCAGGGATTTTTTTCAGCCGACAGCTGGTCTGCAATACAGGATCGATGAGATTGCACAGAAAATGGATGAGCCGAACCTGTCCGATTTAAGAGGCTGGGGTCAGGAGAATGCCCAACAGAAAAATTTAAAGATTGGGATCCATGTGCGGTGTAGGCAGCACTATCGCGGCTACCCCCATTCCCCTGACCGATTTTTGGATGACATTGAAAGAGATGTGGATCAAATGATGGAATCAAAGGACCCCCAAACTACCAGGATATTTTTGGCTACTTTAATCCAACCGCTCGTCGATCGGCTCTCTGCCAAATACAACGTTATTGCATGCGATATTCCCAGAAATGACGACACTTTTTCAGATTGGGTCAAGACCCCCGACGCAAACAGCTTTGACGGCGCATGCGATGCGCTTGTAGACACCTGGTGCCTTGCCAATTGCGACGAACTCTGGTGCACCTCAAGCAACATGGCGATCTTTGCAGCATGTTTGAATCCGAACCTTCAGATCCATCCGCTTCCAAGCCTCAAAGATTATGATGGGTGGTAGTGAGAAACGGTTAAGGAGCTTGTCTTATGTTGAAAAAATGGACCCTTTTTGCTGCAACTTGTCTCCTACCTGTATCTACCTTCCTGGAGTGTTCTGAGAGTCCCGACATGCCCGGGATGGAGGAAGTCGTCACTAATCCGGTGAGGACGGATGGGTTCGGCTGCCAATTTCTTGAAATTATTTGTTCGGCCCTTTACGCAGAAATGAGCCATAAAAAATTCCTCTACTCTCCGTTTCGAGACATGGAGCACAATTACGATGGTGTCCCTGATTTTATTCAGAAAAAAGAAGAACTCATAAATTTTATTGGCAATTTTGACGTTAACTATGACGAACAGGTTCAATTAACGGCTTCCCATCAAAAATATAAGAGGTTTTTTTACAACAATATAGCTGCCTGCGCAAAAAGTTCCACTCTGAAAGAGATCAAGGATATTTTCAGATTAAATAAAAACAGAGAGGACTATTTTGATCCCCATGCATTTAATATTGCCATTCATATAAGAAGACCAAATCCTCATGATGCCCATGCTATTGGGACCCAATTGCCCGATAGGGTCTATTTGAGGATCATCAAAGCATTAAGGATAGCTTTTTCCTTAAAAAACCCCCTGTTCCATATCTATTCTCAGGGGGATATCGAAAAATTTGAAAGCAGCTTCCATGCAGAGGATTTCATCCTCCACATCAACGAACCGCTTGAGCACACATTTTCTTCGCTTGTGTTTGCCGATGTCCTTGTCACATCAACCAGTACATTCAGCTATACGGCAGGGCTTATTTCCAACGGCGAGGTTTACTACATCCCCTGCTGGCTCCCCCCTCTGCCTCACTGGGAGACGATTTACTGATCCTTTAGACAATTTGTGAAAAATCTGAATGGGCAGGGTGAACGCGGATTTGTGCCCGCATGGAGTGATGCAATTCCCTCTACTTCCAGCAGACAGCCGTTTTGCCGAAGTTGGCGCGCCAGCAGCACTTTTGAAGCAGGGGGATCTCAGGGTCGATCGGCTGATAGATTTGACGATTTGTCATGCCGCAGGGGCCCTTTTTTCTTTTCAGGGCGGAAGAGAATTTGTAAAGCGGAATGGTGAGGATCGCGTTCACCTGATAGAGCGTTCCAAAAAGCTCATCGCGGGTGGCGCTCAGCTCCACCTGAAACCAATCCATGAATTGGGGACGCAGCACCGCTCTGCCGCCCCAAATGGAAGTATTGAACCTTCCTGTCAGATAGTAGGGACCGGCTGCCGCATAAAGCTGGAAGTTCTTGCCATTCACCAGATAATAGCCGGCGCTGGCTTCCACGAAGCCGACAGCAACTTCATTCGTGTTTCTAACGGCAAAGAATCCGCCCGTGTAATTATCAAAGAGTGTTTTCTTCGAATGCATCACTGTACCTACCGGCACCCCGCCTTTCAAATGCAGCTCCCACCTCTTGTTTAGAACTTCAAGGGCTGCCGACGCCTGGTGGTACCAGCCGCGCTTTCCCTGGCGGAAGTCGTAGAATGCGCCAAAACCCACCACCGAACAGCTCTTTTCAGGAATGTACCTGAGGATCATCCCGGCCGTCCCCGCCACCTTTCCATCATCAAAAACGGTCCCGTCCACTTCGCCAAGCATCAGAAAATGCCCTGGCCTGTACTCAGGACCGAAGATGACCTTCATTTTCGTAAAGCCAAACTCGTTGCCGACCCCTTCCCCTTCAATATGACTGATATCGATCCTTTTGGGAGCAGGAGTCCGATGAATACCCCTTGTAGGTTGCATCGGGGGAGGCAGAGAGCTGGCTGCAATGTGCGCCGGAGTAGCTAAAGGCGCATTGAACAGGAGTTCGGTTTGTTTCTGCTGATTTAAACTGTCTTCATTGGAGGATGGCAAGGACGTGCCTGACTCTTCCGATAGGAAATACGGGGGCGTTGCAGATTCCATACTGCCGCCGTCCGTTGTTTCCCCGGCATTCACCAGGTCAGCACACGTAAAAACTAAAAGTAGTGCAAATAGCTCTTTCAACCTGCCTCACAGATAAATCCATCTATAAATTTATAATAATTAATTTACAACCAGATAAGTAAAAAAAAATGTCTCGCATCTCGAAAAAATAAATTTTTAGACAAAAATCGGACCAAACTCCAAAATCCGAGGCTTGAGAAACAACGGAGATCTGAATGCGTAAAACACGACAACACCTACTGCTTTTTTTGGCCTGCTTCCTTTCCTGCGCCGGTCCCCTGCAAGGACTGGAGCTGAAACGGGTCATTCTCTCGACAAACGACAACCCTGACTACATTCAGTTCTGGCCGATCGTCGCCCCTCTTTGGTCGGCGATGGGTATTAAGCCGACACTTGCCCTGATTGCGGAGGAAGACTGCGAAATCGATGCAACGCTTGGCGATGTCATCCGGTTCGCTCCCCAGCCGGGGATCCCCGAATCCCTTCAGGCCCAGGTGATTCGGCTCTTTCTTCCCGCGCTGTTCCCCGATGAGGGCTGTATCATCTCAGACATCGACATGCTGCCTGTCTCCCGCTCCTTTTTCATCGACGGAGCAGCCCCCTGCCCCAACGAGGCATTTCTTGTCTATCGAGCTCTCGCACTTCCCGATTTTCAGTATCGAAGGTATCCGATGTGTTACGTTGCTGCAAAAGGAGAGGTCTTCTCCTCGGTCTTCGGCGTGAAAAACAGGGAAGAGATTGGCCAGCGGATCCGTGACTGGGCTTCCTTTGGATTCGGGTGGGATACCGATGAGACTCTGCTCTATCGGTACCTCATCGAGTGGGAAACGTCGGGAGGGGATGTCATGCGGCTCGGCAACGCCCAAATTGGCAGGATCGACCGGGGAAACTGGCCCTGGGATCCGGACTTCCTCGACTTAAGCCGCTATGTCGACTGCCACTGCCCGAGACCCTACTCTTACTACAAAGGTTCCATCGACGTCATTGCACGTAAGATCGGCGAGTCTTTGAATAAGGATTGAACCTAGTACATGCCGATTAAAGTTTTTGGTGTTATTTTTAGCGTGAAAGCTCCCGCGGTTGAGTTCCCGCAAGTGGGTCCTATGTTTCAAATATGGACCCACTTGCGGGAATCTAGAGCCCCGGGGCTTTGACGCAAAAATAACTGCAAAAACTTTAATCGTCATGTACTAGGGTCCTGCTATTTTTGATTTGCATTTTTTTTTGAAGCCACTCAATATGGGATCTTAAAAAATTTACCAAAGAGGGAATTTCAAAACTCACTTTGCGGGACAGGCTCGATGGTTTTTACGCCGGTTCAGGTTTCTCGCAGGTCGACATATCCCATGGGCCATAGGCGACTTGCGAGAAATCTGAATCCAGCGCAAAGAGCGCGAGCCGGCCCCCCAAATGGAGTTTTGCAATTTCCTCCAACCTGAGAGGCTTTGTTCTATGCGTCAATTTCGATGGTTAACACTACCGCTCCTATGCTGTACTCTTATAGTCACCTGCCTTATTTCGCTGGCATCCTTTCACTCTTCAAAGAAAGTGTTCCCGCAGGATCTGAATTACCCCGAAGAACTGCCGATTGTCGTTGTCATCCCTTCCTACAAAAACAAAGATTGGTATGAGCGCAACCTCGAGTCCATCTTCATCCAGAATTACCATAACTACCGTGTGATCTTCATCGATGACGCTTCCCCCGACGGGACGGGAAAACTCGCTAAAGCCTACGTCAAAGAAAAAGGGCAACAGGAGCGGGTCACACTCCTCCTTAATTCCACAAGGGTGGGAGCACTGGCCAATCTTTACAAGGCGATCTGGATGTGCAGCCCCCAGGAAATTGTGGTGACGCTAGATGGGGACGACTGGTTCAGCAATGAGAATGTCCTTTCCAAGCTCAATGAAGTTTATTCCAGAGAAGATGTCTGGCTTACTTATGGACAATTTGCCTTTTATCCTGAAGGATCGCGCGGCTGGGCATCGCAGGTCCCTGACGATATCATCAGGAACAATGCCTTTAGAGAGTATCCCTGGTGCACAACCCACCTCAGAACTTTTTACGCAGGGCTGTTCCATAAAATTAAAATCGATGACCTCCTCCATGAGGGAGAGTTCTACCCGATGGCGTGGGATCTCGCCATGATGTGGCCCATGCTGGAAATGTCGGGCTGGCACAGCCGATTCATCCCCGATGTCCTCTATATCTACAATATCAGTACAATGCTCAACGACATCAAGGTCGATCCTACTTTCCAGCAAAACCTGGGATTTACCACCCGCTGGAAACCCAAATACACACCCATCGAACGCCCCTATGACTGACCTGCAACCCAAACCTTCTGTAGAGGAATTTCATCATGCTTAAACTCGACTTTGCTTTTCTGTTGTGGGTAGCTGGCTTATTTTCACCGATTGTTTGTCATGCCAACACTGAAAGGCCGATCGTCGTGGTGATTCCCTCCTACAATAATCAGGACTGGTATCAGAACAACCTCGGCTCTGTCCTCGCGCAGAACTACTCCAATTTCCGCGTCATCTATATCGACGATGCCTCTCCCGATGGAACCGGTGAACTGGTGCAAAACTACATCATTGAGAAGGGCAGGCAGGACCTCGTGACGCTCATCCGCAATCCTGAACGGATCGGCGCCCTGAGTAACCTCTACAAAGGGATCTGGATGTGCGATCCCCAGGAGATCGTGGCGACGCTCGACGGGGACGACTGGTTCTATCATAAGGACGTGCTCGCACGCCTGAATGCCGCCTATGCCGATCCCGATGTTTGGTTGACCTATGGACAATATATTCATCATCCGGGAGGAAATATCGGTGCTGGAGAGCTTCCGCCCCAAGTGATTGCGAACAACGCCTATAGAGAGAGCGACTGGGTCACCACCCACCTTAGATCGTTCTATGCCGGACTGTTTCATAAAATAAAAAGGGAAGACCTGACTTACAATGGTTATTTTTTTTCCATGGCAGGAGACCTCGCCATGATGTTCCCCATGCTGGAGATGGCTGGGACCCACAACCATTTTATTTCCGATGTTCTCTACGTTTACAATTATGCAAATCCCATCAATGACGCAAAAGTCAATGTTCAGCTTCAGCAACACCTAGAATCCATCATCCGCAACATGCCAAAATATTCACCCCTGAAAGGACTAACCGATGAGCCTGATCAAAAATAACCCCCTTGTAAAGATCTGTTTTTGCCTCCTTCTTTGTTTGATTAGCCTACCCGCTTCGTGTCGAAACAGGTCCTTTTCCAAAATTGAAAAACCCTTTGTGATTGTCATCCCTCCCCATAACAGCAGCGAGTGGTACCAGCAAAACCTGGGTGCAATCTTCAATCAGCAGTACCAAAACTACCGCGTCATTTACATCGCCGACGGTACTGATACCCTCGTCGAACAATACGTTGCTGAGCACAACCTCCAAGACCGGATTACCCTTCTGCAGAACCCGGAGCAGCGGGGATTCCTCGCCTGCCTGTGCGAGGCGATCTTTTCCTGCCAGAAAGAGGAGATCGTCATCGATCTCGACGGATGCAGCCGGATCGACTCCGATCAAGCCCTCTCCTATCTCAACTCCATCTATGCCGATTCCGATGTCTGGATGACCTACGGACAGTTTACCCACTACCCCACCCGCACGCAGGGGTTTGCTTCCCCCATCCCCCAGGAGACGATCGACAACAACGCCTTCCGCCGACTGAAGGGCTGCACCCCCCACATCCGCACCTTCTACGCTGCGCTGTTCCAGGAGATCGAAAAACTCGACTTCCTCGATGAAGGACTCTTCTTTCCCGCAGCTGGCAACCTCGCCTACCTGCTTCCGATCCTCGAAATGACAGGATCCCACGCAAAACACGTTCCGGAAGTCCTTAACCACTTCAGTTACACCTTCTCTCCCGGCCCGCTTCAGGTGGAAGACCCAAAAACGGCGGAGATGATCCCTATAATCCGAGCCAAGTTCCCCTATGCCCCGCTGACGGAACTGCCCCTAGTGGCCACCTCGCCTCCAGAATCGATCTACCGGCAAATCTTCGATATCACCCACCCCACCGACAGCGATTACCGGTTCGTCCAGAACTACCTCCTCAACGGCAAAAGAGACAACCTCTACTACCTGGGCAACCTCCAGGGATGGATGCGAAACATCAAACTGATCGGCGACTCCCCCGAAGAACGCCCCTTCTTCGGCAGTGTCCATGTCAACTGCAACCCGAATGACCGGGAGAACTGCATCCTCATCTATGCATCGTTCAACCTGAACTTTCCTAGAGGACTTAAGCGCCTCCTCAAGCACATCATCGATTCCGACTACAAAGGGCACGTCCTCTACCGCCTCGGCGGCTGGCCCAACGAGGAAGACGGCGACCTGGCGCTCGCCCATGTCCCCTACGCCTTCAAACCTGCCTTCATGAAAGAAGCGCAAAAGCTCGGGTTCAAGCGCCTTCTCTGGCTCGATGCTTCCGTCCTGCCCGCAGCGAACCTGAACGACGTCTTTGCCATGATCGAAGATAAGGGCTACATGCTGTTTGAAAATGGTAAAACGGTGGGCGTCTCCATGAATGAGGAAGCGGCCGCCTACTTCGGACTCACTTTAGAAGATACTTACAAGATCCCCTCCTGCTGCGGAGGATTTATTGGGCTCGATCTCACGCGCCGGGATTGCCGGACGCTCCTCGACCTCTGGCACCGGGCCGCCTATGATAGGGATGCCTTTTTTTCCTTCCGCTCCGATCAGAATGCCCTCTCCATCCTGTTAAATCAACTTAACATGAAGGATTATTACCCTTTAAGCCGGATCCCCCACGCTGAAATCGGCGAGAAGATCCAACCCGATTCCATCTTCTTTCTTGACCGTCTGTATGTCCAAAGATAAAGCCCCTCCAACCCATGAGGTCCAACCATGAAAAAGATCCTGTTCTTCCTCTTTATCCTTTTTGCCCATCTGTCCCTACAGGCAGACGCTCCCAAAAAACCGACCGTCTGCCTCAACATGATCGTCAAAAATGAGAAGGAGGTGATCCGCCGCTGCCTCGAATCGGTCAAGCCCCTCATCGACTCCTGGGTTATCGTGGATACAGGTTCTACAGACGGCACCCAGGAGATCATCAAAGAGTTCATGAAAGATATTCCCGGTGAGCTCTTCGAGCGCCCCTGGAAAAACTTTGCCCACAACCGCAACGAAGCCCTCTCCCTTGCCAGGGACCGGGCTGACTACCTCCTCTTTATCGACGCCGATGATAAATTCGATATTGCCAAAGACTTCACCCGCCCCAAACTCACCAAAGACTGCTATCAGATCAGGATCGATTACTCCGGCAGCACCTACTACCGCACCCAGCTCATCAGCACCCGCCTCCCCTGGAAGTGGGTAGGCGTCGTCCATGAGGTCCTCGTATGCGACACGATGCAAACCATGGACAACCTCAATGGAGTCACGATGCTCATCGTCGGCGGGGGGGATCGCTCCCAGGACCCCAAAAAATTTGAGAAAGATGCCCTCGTTCTGGAAAAAGCCCTTCTTGAAGAACCCAACAACGCCCGCTACACCTTCTATCTCGCGCAAAGCTACCGCGATGCAGGACTCCTCGAAAAATCCCTGAAAACCTACGAGCGCAGAGTCGACCTTGGCGGCTGGAACGAGGAGGTCTTCTGGTCCCTCTACCAGATCGCCATGATCCAGGAATGGCTCAATATGCCCGAAGAAACCATCAGAAACAGCTACCTCAAAGCCTACCGCTACCGCCCCACCCGCGCCGAACCTCTTTTCCGCCTGGCAGCTTACTACCGCCTTAAAGAGGACTATTTCAATGGCTACCTCTACTCCCAATTTGCCATGCGTATGAAACAGCCGAACAATATGCTCTTCGTCGAATCCTGGATCTACGACTACGGCTCGCTGCTGGAGTTCTCGATCTGCGCCTACTGGATCGATCGCTGCCTCGAAGCCTACGACTCGAGCAACATGCTGCTGGCCAACCAAAAACTCCCCGACCACGTCCGGGAGTGTGTGAAAAGCAACCTCAAGTTCGTCGTTCCAAAATCGCCTCAGAGACCAAAAAATCCCTCCTGAAAAAAGTCGGATAGGATCTGATCCATTTCTATTCACCGGGCGCTCCTGAAGGAGCGCCCGATTCGAACCATTCCCGCTGGCCTTCCCGACGCTATTGCCCCATTACCCGGAGTCCATATATACCCCGCGCGGCCTGAAACTTGCAATTTGGGCCGCGCGGGGTATAACTCAATGAGATATTGAACTTCGGGAAATGGGTCAAAATCGTTCGAAAATATCCCAAATCCCCTCAGGGAATTCACAGCGGGCATAGCTCAATTGAAAAAATCCTTTGATTAAATAACTTTTTTTGATTTGATGGATGGTTTCCTTACGCCATTGGCTTAAGGAATACACAAACACAAAAAATGGTGATCACCATGAAAAGAATATTTTCCATGCTGCTCCTCTGCATCGCCTTGCAGGGAACAGGTAATGCCATCGACACCTGGACATCCCCCCAGACGCTGTCCACAAGCGGAGTCAATGCAACCAATTCCTGCGTTGCGGTAGACCCATTGGGCAACTCTGTAGCCGTGTGGCTCGAAGGCACCGTGCTTAAAGCCGATACATTGCCCATTGGCGGCTCCTGGGGTACTCCGACTACCCGGGTAGCTTCCGGGGCATCTCAACCTCATGTCGTCGTCGACGGCTCTGGAATCGCCACAGCCATCTGGGCGCAGAGCGGAACTATCAAGACAGCCACCAAACCCTTCGGTTCAGCATGGGGCCTTGTGATAACACTATCCACCGGATCAAGCACTTCTTCTCCTGCGATCGCTGCCAACTCCAACGGTGACCTTGTCGCTGTCTGGCTGGATAGCGGTCTCGTAAAGACCAAAACACACCCATTCGGCTCGAGCTGGTCGAGTGTTACCACGCTCTCCACTGCAGGAATGACATCTTCTGCTCCCAAAGTGGCTATCGGTGATGACTCCGTTAACAATTACACTGTCGTTGCAGTCTGGCAGACATTGAATTCTGGCACCTCCATTTATAACATCAATGGTGCCAAGCACAGTCATCGGTACTGCATGGTCTGGTATGGCCTCCATCTCCGATCAGACCATTGATACCGTCTGTCCGCAAATCGCCGTGGACTCCAGCGGAAATGCTTTGGCCGCATGGTTTACCTACGACCTCGCGGGAGCGGCGTATTCCAACGTCATCCCTCAACCTCCTATTTACCCTTCGGACAGTCCTGGTCGACTCCCACGGATATTCTCTTTGATGATCCAGATCAAGCTTTTGGAAACCAAAATCCAACAAATCTGATTGCCCGTGTGAAGTTTGGTCCGGCAGCACAGGTTAGTCTGGTACAACCGGCAATGGTCATTTGGACGAATTCAGTTCCTCTATCCGACTATGCTCTCTTTTCAGCGATCACCCTGGACGGTCAGAATTGGCAGGCATTTACCCTCATTCAGGGTGGGCTGTATTCCCTTGATGCAGATTTAGCGGCTGACACAATTGGAGATGCCTATTGCGTCTTCATGGCACAGGATCTAGGTGACAACAATGTAAAAATCTACTGCACTGCGTCGCATATCGGCAGTTTTGGTGCGGGCAGTTGGACCTCTCCAGTCCTATTTCGTCGAGCTCCGGCGAAAATGGCTATCCAAGAATTGGCACGGCTCTTACCGGCGCTACAGGAACTTTTGCCAGACGAACTGGTTGACTTTCGATGGTTCAAATACCCTCGTCCTGGCAAGTACAGGAACCGGCAGCATTGTCCTACCTCCTTCGGTGTTTCTGCTTCTCAAAGCAGCAACAGCTTCGGGATATTCCAGGAGTATTATAATACGTTGACATGGAGCGCAAGCTCAGATCCCAACCTGAGTAACTACACGGTGTATCGAAATGGAGTCTTACTGACTACTCTTTCCAGCAGCCAACTTTCCTTCGTTGACGACAACCAGACACAAAGTGGAACGGTTGTCTACTGGAAAACGCGGCGACCAACTTTAATGGATACCAAAGCGCCATTATACCCTACACAATATTCCCTTAATTCCTTAAATAAAAACCACCTCCCCGCATGGGGAGGTGGTTTTTTATTTCACGTCAAAAAAAATCCTCGCGCTATTTATAGGCGATACATTCAATTTCAATGGTTGCCGTACTTGGAAGATCAGCCACTACAACCACACTCCTTGCAGGAGGATTGGAAGGAAAGAAAGCTGCATAGGCATGATCCATTTGGTTGTAATCACGAATATCCGTCAAATAAACAACAACCTGACAAATATTACTCATGTGATACCCATTAGCCTGAACAACACTTTGGGTATTATTAAGAACAAGTGTTGTCAAGGTGCCAATATCATCCTGGACAATCTGGCCCATAGAATTAACGGGCAACTGCCCTGAAACGAAAAGATATCTCCCCGCAAGGTATGCCGGTGGAAAGGTAGAAGCCTGCAAACCCTGGCAGGTCAAAAGAAGGGAAGCAATGGAAAATAACAGCTTTTTCATAAAACGTTTCCTTGGTTCATTTTTTGAAACACATTAGCATCTTATCCATTTAATTCAGGGATAAGTCACCGTTGCTGTCACACTTTGACAACCGTAAGCGTTAATCGCAGCAATCTCATAGGTATCGGAACTCCGTGGGTGCGATTGGAGTCGACGAATTGAACCGCCGTCCCGATAAAAGAGGCGCTAAAAACAGGCCATTGCGAAAAATATAGTAATTCGTAACAAAATTAGAGGGACTTGCATCCCACGCAAGAACGTTATCATACTCTGTCACGATCCCATAATTATTTTGCTGCTGGGTGACGAGTAGATTGGTAGGAGGTTGAACGATCGACATGGTTGAGTTAATGGCCTGGACCAGAGTGTTCGATCCATCGAAATTGATCCATGTACAGAGTCCATATACCTTGTTACCCGAAGTCGCTGCCGCGATAGCGGGATAGCCATTCATCCCGGTTGTAGACATTAACCAATAGTACATGATCTGTTTACCATAACCCACAATATCATTGCTAACACCAAGGATTTTTACGGCGCCATCATCCGGGTCGTAAAACATCCATGAAACAAAGACATCCCCATTCGTATTCTCCCTGCTGTCAAAAGAGTAAGTCAGTAGGTTTGCGGTCTGGAGAATGCGAGGGCTGGTCCAACTTTCGTCACTATAGATTGCATACTCAAGGCTAAGGGTCGCTCCATCCGTTGAATTTACTCGACACGGCCATGACTTCTCCCGATGCACTATGGTTGACCTGACATTTCAAGTCTGAGGGATTTCTGTATCCAGGTCTGACAGAGTAACAGGTGTTGACCACGATCGATTGAGGGGAAGTATGGACGCCTGTGTGACAAACGTTCGAGTAGACCGTACCAGTTAAATCATAGGCGTACCAGATTGCAACGGCATCGCCGCTTTGGCTGACATCTATATTGGGAAAAACGCTATTGTTGTCGCTAAAAGAAGCAGAACCGGAAGAATTCGAACGTTCCTGCTGCAGTTCCATCTTGGTTGCAGCATAAATCGCAGGCACCGAATCGATCGTCCCTGCGATACCGCCGCAACTGTTCCATTGGCGCCAATGGACACTTGAGGTACGGAGGCGCCCGTGCTAAAGAGAGTGTCGGGAGTCACTGGCCAGCTATCCCCCAAAAGCTTTGTTGCGGACATCACATTGCCATTTTCAATCCAAACCACTACAAGATTTCCCATTTGATCATCGGAAATCGAGGAGCGGAGTTCCTACTCCGATAATACTTCGGGACTTGCCGACCAACTCCTCCCAAAGGTCTTTCTGAGACACAAAAAACCGGCCTTTCATCGAGACGCAGGTCGGATTGCCGGTATCATCCATTACTACCTGCGGGAAAGAGGACCCGCTACCGGACACAATCTCCGGCGTTGCTTCCCAGTTTCCCGAGGGATCGCCGCTATTGGATTTAACAGCGCCATTTCGAGCCAAACAACAATCGCATTTCCGCTATCATCAACATCGCCGCTTTGTAACGTTGCATTTTGACCAGCCGTAGAAATCGTAACCGGGGCGACCTACTATGGCGTAGTATAGGAGCAAAGCAAAAGCAAAATGCCTGACAGGGACCCTATTCGTTTCAGATCGTTCCATTCCATAGTGGCTAATCCTCGAATTGTACTGACCCTCATTCATCGAGGGCCAGGGATTTGGTTCTATAACATCCTGACAAAAATTCTCATCATCCTTACAACAACCTATTAATGGTCAAATAAGCAGCAGCTCCGTTCATATTTGTAAGGTCCGGGGGCGTCAATGTTCCTGTACCACTACCCGTAGTAGATCGATTTGTAATTGTCAATGTAACACCAGGTGTAGCGGTCATAAAAATCGCACTTAAACTTGCCATGGTCAAATTATTGGTACTCCCAAGCCTCGCTATTGCCACCGCATTAACATCAAGATTGAAAGCTGTATCACTATTCCCAGTGTTGTAAGAGTAGCCATAACTAACCAAATATACGCCCGCGTTAGTCAGTGTAACAACGGTGCCAGTTGCTGGACTGGTACGCGTATTACACTTTCGATTCCTACGGCATTAAACAAAATACTGTTGGTGGAAGCTACCCCGACTCCAGCTGCGTTTGTAACTAGCTGATAGAAAGCATAATCCGTACAGGAACAACTTCCCGTTGCCCCCGTCGCGCCTGTAGCGCCTGTAGCGCCAGTGGGTCCTGTGGGTCCCGTTGGACCGGTAGGGCCGGTCGGAACTGTAGCTCCCGTTGGACCTGTTGGGCCAGTTGCTCGAGGAGGACCTGTGTTTCCTGTAGGGCCGGTTGGGCCTGTTCCTCCCGTTGCTCCCGTTGCACCTGTCGGGCCTGTAGGACCAGTTCGTCCGGTTGAACCAGTGGTACCGGTTGTACCTGTGGTCCCTGTTGCACCCGTTGCACCAGTCGGTCCGGTAGGACCGGTTGGTCCTGTAGAACCGTAGTACCCGTCGTCCCAGTTGTTCCCGTTGTGCCAGTGCGACCTGTTGCACCAGTTGACCCTGTAGGACCGGTTGGTCCGGTTCGCACCTGTTGTTCCTGTAGTCCCCGTTGCACCTGTCGTCCCTGTTGTGCCAGTTGCCCCGGTTGGTCCCTAGGCCGGGTGGGTCCGGTTACCGCTGGTACCCGTTGTACCTGTTGTCC
>CAVWEK010000019.1:0-157477 GCA_963753945.1 uncultured Acidobacteriota bacterium
CGGTTATGTTTACTGTCGCGCCAACGGCTCGTTACGTATGCTTAGTGAAATCATGGCCAAACTCACGGCCATGCCCGCGATCCCAACGAGCAGCAAAATCCTGCACCCTGTGTCGAGCAGCCAGGCCGATGAGCCGTGGCCAGGCAATTCACAATCCCTATGGCAAGTGTTGCCAGAAGGGCGCCCTCCGTCGAAGTGAACCCCACCGATTCGAGGATTTTAGCACGAAAAACATAATGATGTTGATCCCCGTGATCAACTGGAACACAGCCAAAACGACGCGGATCGCACGAGGACAAAACGGAGTTTGGAGGAGAAGAGGGTTTTCGCAACCCCTTTCGCCCCAGGACCTCGCCGAGGCCTCCATTTCAGCAATATGGGATTCCATTGCGTGTCTTGCGCAGCCGCTTTAAAGCGTTGATCCCCTTCTCCTCAAACCCTTGAGTGAAGAGCCAGGAAGGGGTCTCGGGCAGGAAGAAAAGAAGAACGACCTGCGCCGCTGCGGGAATGATCCCCGAGGCAAACATCCACCGCCAATCGCCGCTCTCCCCCAGGAAGTAATTGACGAGGAAGCTGGCCACAATCCCCACTGTCAGCGCGAGCTGAAAAAGGGCAACGCACGCACCCCGCAGGCGCGACGGCGCAATTTCCGCAAGGTAGAGGGGCGCAGCCACGGTAACGATCCCCACGCCGACCCCGGTAATAAACCTGCCCAAAAGAAGGATCGCATAGCTGTCGCAAAGAGCGATCATCGCGGCGCCCAGGATAATCAGCAGGGAAGAAACAAGAATCGTTCGCTTCCTGCCGATCGTATCGGCCATCTTTCCTGCAAATAGAGATCCGGCAAGACCGCCCAGTAGAATGACGCTGACCACCATCCCCTGCGCCGAAGCAGTCAGGTGGAAGGCGGGAGTGAGAAACACGAGCGCCCCGGCAATAACCCCCGTGTGAAACCCATACAAAAACCCGCTGAAGGCCGCCCCCAGGACAGCCAGCAGCGTAAGGGGTGTCAATTGCCCGGAGGCACGGCTGTCAGGTGGCATGCGCGGCTTCCCTTTTGTCCTGGTGGAGGACCTTTTTCATCTTGCGTTGTTTAAGGCCCATCTGTTCGATCTCCTCTTTTTCGGGAGTATAGCCCATCAAAGAATAAAAGGGCTCCGTCTCTTCACGCGCAAAAATGTACCGCGTTTATGCGACCCCCTTTTCTATCAGCATCTGTTCCAGCGTGTGGAGCAACTTCCGGGAAAACCCCTGCCCTGGTACTCCTCGCTGACGGCCATCTAGGGTAGATTCCGTCCCCCCTCGCGGCTTTCCGGATGGAAGCAGATGCATCCAACCACCTTTTTTTTATCGAGGGCGACAAGGTGAAGACTATGCATCTCCTCGTCGAGCGCCTCCGATCCAGGAGGCATTCCGTGGGGCTTGGCCAGCACTTCCCACCGCAGGAGGCGCTCTTTGGGATACTCGGGACTGTCAGGTGAAATTAACTTGAAAAGCATGGTGCACTCCTCGTAAGCGAGGGGGGACCCCCCCTCATTAAGATCCAAAAATTTTGTTATACAATTTTAGGAATTTCTACGAAAAGAACTTTTTGCTTTTGAATGGAAAACAAAGACTCGCTAAGAAGTAGCGAGTTCTCTTCTCCAGGCTTCCATCCCCTCCTTGAGGTAGACGACCCACTCGTCCAGTGTATGGTAAGTCGCAAAGTAAGGCTCATCCAAAATGCCCGGATTGAACCCGTACTTGCAGAGCAGGACATTCAGAACGATCAAATCGGTGCGCCCCTGACCGTCCAGAAAAGCATGCTGCCAGTCTAAATCCTGAAAGAGTTTCGCGACGAGCCGCAATTTTTCTTCCGGACCGGCGGCATCGATCTGTGCGTTGAAGGCCTCCAAAAAGTCTTGCGTCCCTTTATCGAAGTCATACTTGTCTGCCCGATAGTCGACGAAAATTACATCAATTTCTCTTTCAAACGAGGGGATCTTCGTCGATCTCCCGAATGTTTCCACCCTTTCCTTCCACTCCTGGTGGAGGCGGATGAAGCGATCCAATAACGGCCCCTGTGCCAAAGGCTTAATCGATTCATCCTTGCAATAGTTATATTCACTTATGAGTTTATCTCCCCTAAGGCCTCGATCCAGAAACCCGAGCAGCAGGAACCGATCGATCCCTGGAAATGGGAGCTCGCCCTTTGACCATTTTTTGAAGACAACCGTTGATCGGGGCCCATTCCCGCTGGGTCTAAATGTTCCTATCGCCTCTTTTCCAGGGGTGCCAGAATCTTCCAACCTGTTAAAATGGGAGCAGGCGATCGCCTGTATTTGTTTATAAAGCGCTACAGTGAGGTTATGCGTGGCGAGCGCTTCAACAGCAAACCGGGAGGCGGTCTCAACCCCCTTGAGGTACCCCGGCTCGATGTGACCGCCGTGCAGTCCCTTGTCGAAGACCATTTTTCCATGGTGCTGATAACAGCCGTCGATGATCTGCTTCCACCAGGCATCGCCCAATTCAAAATATTTATTTGACAATGTGTTAGTCATTAAAACCTTTCTTAGCATGCTAGTTTAGTATAAAAAGCATTAAATCCATTCAAGTTGATTTAAATTATACATCTATATAAAATAATAAACAATCTATAAGAAATAAATGGAGATAAGCTATGACAATCAGTGAAATTTTTACTCCCGGGCTTAGGGAGCATTATTTGGAAAAACTGGATGAGCGTAGCCTTATCGGCCTAAGCGGTGTAAATAAATTTTTTTACCAACTCTTAAATAACGACTTTTTCAAAGAATTATTTGATAAAAGAAACCCGGATCTAAGGCAACTGGTTCCCCTCCTATTCAGAGAAATTAGCACTTTTCACCCCTTAAACTTTTGGAAAATGGCCTCCATTGATATAGCAATCCACGGGGATTTCAACACATCCTTCTCCATTTATCGCATCGCAAATACCGAATTATTTAGGGAGCAGACACACCCCCTTCTTATTGCAAACTTACAGAATACCAGGGCGGAAGCGGAAGCGAAATTAAAGTCCCTGGTTGGAGCAGGTTATGCCGATCCATCGTCGCCGATCGATATCGCTTGGAAAGCGTTTGAAAAAAGCCGTAATGAATATAAAAGCCATAAAGATCAGCTCATAAAGGATATTGAAACACTTAGTTTAGATCGAGTGAACTTGTTAGGACCTCAGCACAAACGGGTCTTTTCTATACTAATGGCCTTACCTGAAACACTTAATGAAGCTCCCCCAAAAATAGCTATTGACTTCCTCATAAACACTTTGGAAAGTACCAATTTTTCCGATGAACCCCTTCCCGAAATCCATCAAGAAGCAACTGGAGATATGTTTAGGGGTGCTAGAGTTAGGCAAGAGGGTGAGATATATTGGAATCTGTTTGGCGCAATACGCCTGAGGGAAGTAGAAAAGGGGGCATCTGACGAGGAATCCTATTCCATTACAGCAAAAAAAATGGGTATTCCTGAAGAGTTGATCTCACAAGCACTTAAATTAAATTTTCAAATAGATGCTTTTAGGGAACTTTTCGTGAAATTACGAAATGAAGAAAAAGAGACTAAAAGCTTTTACGAGCAAATGGAAAAGATGAGACTTAAGGCATCCAGAAGCACAAAACTTCTTGAATGTCCCTTTAAAGCACAGGAAATCAAATATTTAATAACTGAATCTTGCCTTGAGACATATTACGAATGTCTTAAAAGAGCAATCGACTATAAAGATGAAATTCATAAGAGATGGAAATTCATAGATTTTTCAAAATTAATAAATCTGTCCATCAATAAAGGCTTAAGCCCTATAGATGCAGAAAACATCCGAAACTACGTCAATTCTCTTCCATCACCAGGAGAAATTTGGGGTACTCTATACCATCGGTGCTCCGGAGGAATCATTGAGGATCGATGGGCAGAACTCCATTTTCATGGATTTTTACCTGAATTGCTCGACATTGTCATCCAATCATTATCTCTTTCACTAGTTTCAGATGATTGGACACTAGCATCTGATTCCACAAAATCACCTGGTTTATTAGGGGTAATGTTATCTCATATCCCTTCATATGCAAAAAAATTTATGGATGGTCGCTCAAATCTTGAGGAACGAAAAGCGCGTCACTCCGTGTTTGTCACCATTTTGTCGCTCATTACCCAAGCCCAGCAGCGAGGATTAAGTGAAGGAGATCGACAACAAATACTGAATTTAGTTGATTCTTCCCACTTGGATGTAGAGATTTGGTGGGATCTATATGAAAAATGCGCAAACGAGGTTCTGGGAGATCCGAATGAGATTGTAGAATGGAGAGAAATGCTTGAATGGTCACAAGAACATTTCCACGAATTTTTGGGACCGTTATTCGAGATTGTGTCACAGAGGACCCGTAACCTTGAACAGACTCTCATTCTCAAGTGATGTGAAGGAGCAGGCTCTTGAGGTAGGCGCCTTCGGGGTGGAAGAGGGAAACGGGGTGGTCGGCGGCCTGGAGGTGGCGGGAGCAGATGACCGCTTCCCGCTTGGCTTCGATGGCGGACTGGAAGAGGAGCTGGCCGAAGAGGTCCTCATCGATGAAGTGGGAGCAGGAGCAGCTCAAAAGGTAGGTATTCGGCGGGGCGATTTCCATCGCGCGCCGATTGATCTCTTTGTACCCGCGGCAGGCGTCGTTGATGTCCTGCCGTTTCTTGGCAAAAGCCGGCGGGTCCAGGATGATCAGATCAAAGGTCTCTTTCGTATTTTTCAAATAAGTAAAGACGTCTGAGCAGACGATCTGGTGGCTCTCCTGCGGGATGTGGTTGAGGAGGGTGTTCTCTTTGGCGTAGCGGCAGGCCTCTTCGCTCGAATCGATGCTGGTAACTGTTGTGGCTCCCCCCTGCAGGGCAAAAAGGGAGAATCCCCCGGTGTAGGAGAAGCAGTTGAGGACCTTTTTCCGCGGGACAGCTTTCCGATGAGCTGGCGCATCTCTCTCTGGTCGAGGAAGAGCCCCGTCTTCTGTCCCTGTTCGATGGCGACGAGGAAAGAGAGGCCGTTCTCTTTGACGAGGACCTCTTTGGGGCACTCTCCAAAAAGCGGACCCACAGAGTCAGCAAGTCCTTCCTGCCGGCGGGCGGAGGACTGCGACTTTTCAAAGATGCAGCGAACGTTCAGTTGGCTGCGGAGTTTTTCCACGATGAGGGGTTTTAGCCGCTCGATCCCGTAGGTGCTGACCTGGATGACGGCGATATCGTCGTAGAGATCGACGACGAGGCCGGAGATCCCATCCCCTTCGGCGTTGATCAGGCGGTAGCAGTTGGTGATGGCGGGGTCGAACAGTTTTCCTCTGAGCGCAATCGCCTGGGAGAGGCGCTGGTCGATTGCCGCCTCGACCGGCTCGTCGAGGAAGGTGAGGACTCTGCCGCTGATCGAGTTTTCTTTGTGGAAGTAAGCCCTGGCGAGGAAATCGCCGGCGGAGCTAAATACGGAGAGGACATCCCCATTCTCAAAGGTCGGAAAGGAAGCGATCGCACCGGAAAAGATCCAGGGGTGGCGGTTCTTGAGCGCTTTCTCCCGTCCGGGCTTTAAAATCACTTTCTGCAAGGCACTCATACGAGGGAGAGTTTGCGACTCTTGGCGGCCGGAGGGGCTTTTTTCGCTTCAGCTGGCTCCAGGACGCGGCCGATCAGGTCGTAGTCGGCGACATCTGTGATCTCGACGTCGTAGAATTTGCCGAAGGCGTCGACGAACTGGGCGTCGTTGATGATTACCTGGCCGTCGATCTCGGGGCACTGGCCATAGAATCGTCCGCGCATGAGATAGGGGGAATCGGGATGGTACCCTTCGACGATGACGCGGAGTTTTTTGCCGAGGTAGGAGCGGTTGCGCTTGCGGACCACTTTCATCTGCGTAGCGGCGAGCTTCTCAAAGCGGGCCTGCTTGATCTCCTCAGGGAGGTGGCCTGCAATCTTGGCGGAGTGGGATTCCTCTTCGCGGGAGTATTTGAAGATGCCGATGTTGTCGAGGGGGTGTTCTTTAACGAACTCGACGAGCTCTTCGAACTGCTCTTCGGTCTCGCCGGGAAAGCCGACCATGAGGAGGTGCGGATGACGACGTGGGGGAGCTCTTTGCGCAGATTTGCGATCGTAGCGATGATCTGCTTCTGGAGGTCTTGCGGCGCATCGCTTTGAGCATCTTGTCGTTGATGTGCTGGATCGGCATGTCGAGGTAGGCGCAGATGCGCGCGTCGCGAGGCCATGAGGGCGATCAGCTCTTCGGAGATCTCATCGGGATAGAGGTAGAGGAAGCGGATCCAGAAGTCCCCTTCGCGCTTCAGCATCTCGCGAACGAGGTTCTCAAGTCCTGCGTTTTCTTTGCGCTCTTTGCCGTAGTCTCCCAAATCCTGGGCGATGAGGATGACTTCATGGACGCCCTGAGAGAGGAGCGCATCGAATTCTTTGAGGACTCTGGTCCTGGGGCTTGCTGCGCAGGGGGCCTTTGATCTTAGGGATGATGCAGAAGGCGCACTGCTTGGCGCACCCTTCAGCGATCTTGAGGTAAGCGTAATTTTTTGGCGTGGAGAGCTGGCGCGGGATCTTCGCCCCATTCGAGGTAGCTGCGGGCGGAAGTGACGGCCTCGCCTGGGTCGGGGGCTTGCACCGCATCGAGAATCTTCTCCATGTCGCCGGAGCCGATGAAGTAGTGGATGTTGGGAAATTGGGTCTTTGAGCTGGTCTCTGTGCTTTTGGACCATGCAGCCGGCGACGATGACCTTCGCGTCTTTTTTTCTTCTCTTCAAAAAGAGAGTCGATCGTATCGCACGATTCTTGCGCGCGGAGGCCAAAAAGCCGCAGGTGTTGACGACGAGATAATCGGCCTTTTCGACTCGGTCGGTCACTTCATAGCCGGCTTTCAGCAGGATGCCGAGCATCACCTCGCTGTCGACGAGGTTGCGCGCGCAGCCGAAACTGACAAAATGGATTTTATTGCCGGGATTCTGTAGTCTTTTCATAAAGCAAAGAGTATACTGCCTACAGGATTTTAGGGCAAGAATTTGACTTAAAGAACAAAATGGATATATTTTAGCTTCTTTACCAAGGATTAGCATGAAACGATGGGTCGCTCCCAGCCTCGCTCTCTCCCTCCTCCTCGCCGGCTGCTCGAAAGGGGGAAATACCTACCGCCCACAGTCCCAGGAGCTTCGCCTCAACCTGATGTCTGAGCCTCCGACCCTCGATCTGCGCAAGGCCACCGACACCGTCTCGATCGCCGTTATCAACCTTTGTTTTGAGGGGCTGATGCGTACCGACCCGAGCGGGCAGCCGATCCCTGCAGGTGCTGAGTCCTTCACCGTTTCCCCTGACAAAAAAAGATATACCTTCACGCTGCGCGAGGCACAGTGGTCGGACGGCACGCCGGTCACTGCAAGGGATTACGAGATGACCTGGAAGTCGATCCTCGATCCCGCCTTCCCCTCCGAGTTTGCCACCGACCTCTACATCCTTAAAAACGGCAAGGCCGCCAAATCGCAGACCAGCTCCTTGGATGCTGTCGGCGTAAGGGCGCTCGATGACAGGACCCTGCAGGTCGATCTCGAATACCCCGTCCCCTATTTCCTTTCGGCTCTGACCACCCACTCCTTCTTCGCGGTGCCAACCCATATCGTTTCCGCCTACCCCAACTGGACCGACGGGCACTATGTCGGCAACGGCCCGTTCATCCTGATGGAGTGGAAGCACCACGACCAGATCCTCCTCGATAAAAACCCCCACTACTGGGACCGGGACAACACCCGGCTCGAAAAAGTCACTTTGAGCCTGATCGAGGATGAGACGACCTCTCTCTCGATGTATGAAAATGGGGAGCTCGACTGGGCGGGCAATCCCCTCGCCACCCTGCCGACCGAAGCGCTGCCGACCCTGAAAAAATCAGGCTCCCTCCACACCTATGAGATCTCCGGCACCTACTACTACATCTTCAACACCAAAGCCTTTCCCTTTACCAATGTCAACATCCGCCGGGCGTTTACGCTGGCGATCAACCGGGAAGCGATCGTCAAGAATGTGACCCAGATGGGACAGACCCCCGCGATGAGCCTCGTCCCACCCACCATCTGGAAAGACGACAACCACTACTTTCAGGATCATGACATCGCCGAGGCGCAGCGCTTCTTTGCGCTAGGACTCAAGGAGCTGGGGCTCACCCAGGAGACCTTCCCTGAGATCTCTTTGAGCTACAACACGCAGGTCGGCCACCACAAGATCGCCCAGGCGATCCAGGAGCAGTGGAACCAGGCCTTTGGGATCCGCGTCAAGCTCGAGAACAAAGAGTGGAAAGTCTTCCTCGACGAGCTGCGCCAGCACCAGTTTCAGGTGGCCCGCATGGGCGGCCTTGCCAGCGTCAACGACCCCTCGACCTTCCTCGATTTCTACCGCTACCTCTCGAGCAGCAACAACCAGTCCCAGTGGTACAACCCCCGTTTCTCCGAGCTTCTGGAAAAGGCCGATCTGACGGCAGACGAAGAGGTGCGCACGGCGCTCCTCAAAGAAGCGGAAGGGATCCTGATGCAGGATATGCCGATCGCCCCGATCTATTTTTACACGGGCGCCTACCTCAAAAAACCCTACGTCAGGGGGATCCACATCTCCGACTTAAACAACCTCGACCTCAAATGGGCCTACGTGGAGCTGGATGATCAAGTATCTCGCTAAAAAAGGGGGGATCCTCCTCCTCTCCCTCTTTCTCGTTACGACGCTCACCTTCTTTCTGATGCACGCGATCCCCGGCGACCCCTTCGTGCAGGACAAGGCGATCCCCGAAGAGATCCTCAGAGCCCTGCACAAACACTACGGCCTCGATCAGCCTCTCTACGTCCAGTATCTCAAATACCTCGACGGGATCCTCCACTTCGATTTCGGCCCCTCCTTCAAATACGAAGGGAGGACGGTCAATAACATCATCTCCGACGGGTTTCCCGTTTCCCTCTGCTTAGGGATGGAGGCGCTTGTTCTCTCCGTCTTCGGGGGGATCGTGCTCGGCTCGATTGCCGCTCTGAACCACCTCAGGTGGCAGGACCAGCTCACCATGGTCCTCGCCGTCGTCGGGATCTCGGTGCCCAGCTTCATCCTCGCCAGCTTCCTCCAATATCTCCTCGCCATGAAACTCGACCTTCTGCCCGTGGCCCGATGGGGCTCCTTCGCCCAGACGATCATGCCCGCCCTCTCCTTGGCTGCGCTGCCGATGGCCTTCATCGCCCGCCTCACCCGTTCCAACATGATCGAAGTGATGCAGCAGGACTACATCCAGACCGCCAAATCCAAAGGGCTCAACGCCTTTCAGATCATCGTCCGCCACGTCACCCGCAACGCTCTGCTCCCGGTCGTCACCTACCTGGGGCCGCTCGCCGCTGCCGTCATGACAGGCAGCTTTGCCATCGAGAAGATTTTCGGGATCCCGGGCCTGGGGCAATGGTTCGTGACGAGCATCACCAACCGGGACTACACCGTCATCATGGGAACCACCATCTTTTACAGTGCGATCCTGATGTTCTCGTCTTCATCGTCGACCTCCTCTACTGCCTCATCGACCCCCGCATCCAGCTGAGACAGGAGGCCAATGGACCCTGACAACCTCTTCGCTCCCCTCACCTCCGAAGCAAAAAGAGACCCTGCAGGAAAGCACCGTCTTCGCCCCCGCAGCCACCTACTGGCAGGACGCCTGGGCCCGCCTCAAACAGAATAAACTGGCGCTCTTCGGCCTCATCTCCCTCACCTTCCTTTTGATCATGGCGATCATCGGCCCCTGGATCTCCCCCTACACCTACTACGAGACCCAGCTCTCTTTAAAAAATGAGCCTCCCAGCGCCACCTTCTGGTTCGGCACCGACGAGCTCGGAAGAGACCTCTTCACCAGATGTTGGTGGGGAGCGCGGATCTCCCTCTTTGTCGGGATTACCGCCTCGATCGTCGACCTTGTCATCGGGGTCCTCTTCGGCGCCATCGCCGCCCTCCTCGGCGGAAAAACGGAAGAGTGGATGATGCGCCTGGCCGACATCCTCTACGCTATCCCCTACCTCCTCGTCGTCATCCTCCTCATGGTGATCATCGGCTCCGGGATCACGACCATCATCCTCGCGCTGACCATCACCGGATGGATCGACATGGCCCGGATCGTCCGCAGCCAGATCCTCCAGATCAAACAGCTGGATTTCGTCCGCGCCGCCTTCGCGCTCGGCGCCTCCAGACGGCGCGTCCTCCTGCGCCACCTGATCCCCAACGCGATGGGCCCCATCATCGTCACCCTAACGCTGACCATCCCATCGGCCATCTTCGCCGAAGCTTTCTTGAGCTTCCTCGGCCTCGGCGTCCAGGCCCCGATCGCCAGCTGGGGCACCATGGCCAACGACGGCCTCCCCGCCCTGCGCTATTATCCCTGGCGCCTCTTCTTCCCCGCCGGCCTCATCAGCCTCACCATGCTCAGCTTCAATATCCTGGGCGATGGACTGCGCGACGCCCTCGACCCGAGGCTCAAAAAATGAAGAAACTCCTCGACGTCCGCAACCTCCACGTCAAGTTCAGAACCCAGGGGAAGAAACTCCACGCCGTGCGCGGCGTCAGCTTCTCCTTGCATGCGGGAGAAACCGTCGGCATCGTCGGCGAGTCGGGATGCGGCAAGAGCGCCATGGCCAAAGCCCTCATCCAGCTCAACCCCCGCCACACCTCAGAGCTCTCTGGAGAGATCCTCTACGGCGAAGACAACCTGCTCGCCTTCTCTGAGAGCCAAATGCAGCAGGTCCGCGGCAAAGAGATCGGGATGATCTTCCAGGACCCGATGACCTCGCTCAACCCGACCATAAAAATCGGGCGGCAGATCATGGAAGGGTACCTTCGCCACTTCCCTTCCGCCTCTTTTGCCGAAGCACAAAACAAATCGCCCTGGAGACGCTTAGATAAAGTCGGCATCCCCGACCCCTTAGAGCCGCTTTGACACCCTCCCCCATACCTTAAGCGGCGGCCTCCGACAGCGCGCGATGATCGCCATCGCGCTCGCCTGCCAGCCCAAAATCCTCCTCGCCGACGAACCTACGACAGCCCTCGACGTCACCATCCAGGCCCAGATCCTTGAGCCTCCTCAAAGAGATCCAAAAACAGACCGAGACCAGCATCCTCCTCATCACCCACGACATGAGCGTCGTCGCCAAAGTGTGCGACCGCGTCATCGTGATGTATGCCGGCCAGATCGTCGAGTCCGCCCCCGTCGATGAGCTCTTCGCTTCCCCGCAGCACCCCTACACCCAGGCCCTCCTCGCCGCGATCCCCCGCCTTACTCAAGCCAGAGACCAGCCCCTCACCCCCATCGAGGGCACCCCGCCCAACCTCAGCCATCCCCTCCCCGGCTGCGGCTTCTGCGCCAGATGCCCCTACGCCATGAAAATCTGCGCCAAAGAGCAGCCTCCCCTCTTCTCCGTCTCTCCCGACCACTTTAGCGCCTGCTTCAAGCACGACCCCAGGAGAGCGCCATGAAAGAGCCCCTCATCGAAGTGAAAAATCTGACCAAGACCTTTACCGTAAATAGAAAGAAAATCCATGCCGTCCGGGACATCTCCTTCACCATAGCCCACGGAGAGACCCTCGGCCTTGTCGGCGAGTCGGGCTGCGGCAAGTCGACAACCGGCAGATGCCTCCTGCGCCTCGAAGAGCCCACCTCCGGAGAGATCCTCCACAACGCCCAAAACCTCCTCACCCTCACCCGCCAAAGAGCTCTTCGCCTTCCGCCGCAACGCCCAGATCATCTTCCAGGACCCCTACTCCTCCCTTAACCCCCGCATGACAGCCGGCGACATCATCGCCGAGCCCCTGCGCATCCACAAAACCCTCACCGAAGTCCAGATCCAGGCCGCCCTCGCCCGCCTCCTCGACATGGTGGCCTTAAGCCGCTCCTGCCTCGGACGCTTCCCCCACGAGTTCTCCGGCGGCCAGCGCCAACGGATCGGCATCGCCCGGGCCCTCGCCCTCAAACCCCACTTCATCGTCTGCGACGAGCCGATCTCCGCCCTCGACGTCTCCGTCCAGGCCCAGATCGTCAACCTCCTCAAAACCCTCCAGAAAGAGCTCGGCCTCACCTACCTCTTCATCGCCCACGACCTCGCCATGGTCAAATACATCTCCGACCGGGTCGCCGTCATGTACATGGGCAGCATCGTCGAGATCGCCCCCGCCGAAGAGCTCTACCGCAACCCCCGGCACCCCTACACCCAGGCCCTCCTCTCCTCCATCCCCCATCCCGACCCCAAGCTCGAGAGACAGCGCCCTCCCCCGCCCCCTCACGCCGAGCTCCCCGGCCCCACCACCCACGGCTGCCCCTTCGCCCCCCGCTGCCCCCACGCCATGGCGCAGTGCAGGGAGAGCGCGCCCGCCCTCAGGCAGGTCGCGCCCGGGCATAGCGCTGCCTGCCACCTTCTGAATGCTGTCAATTAAGTTTTTGAATAAATGGGGAGGTCATCTATGGTTAACCTCAGGGATGGCAACGGCTTTTTTACCTGCTGGAAGAGCTGGTTTTTCACAAAAAGATGCTATTTTTGTGAAATTGGGGTCAATCCTGTTGAGGATTTTCACAAAAAGATGCTATTTTTGTGAAATGTGGAGGAATGACGATGCGCATAAGTATTGAAACCCTGGTAAAAAACAGGATTCTGGAACATGGTCGCGGGTGGTGCTTTACTCCCATGCACTTTTTGGATCTGGCTAGCGGTGCATCCATTCGGAAGGCTCTCTCACAACTTCAAAAACAGAAGATTATCCGACGACTCGCCCAGGGAATTTATGACTACCCAAAAATGCATGACCAATTGGGAACAATTCCGCCAGACTTGAATGAGGTCGCAAAAGCGATTGCAGAAAAAAATGGCGTTCAAATTCAACCTGCTGGTGCTCATGCTGCAAATTTGGTCGGTCTTTCGGCACAAGTTCCAGGGCGAATTATTTTTCTAACTGAGGGCCCCTCAAGAAAAGTCAAAATTGGCAGCCACGAAATCATTTTTAAAAAGACGACAAAAAAAATCATGTCTTCTGCCGGAACTAAAGAAGGACTTCTCATTCAGGCTCTGAAAAATTTGGGAAAAGATCACATTGATCAGGTCGCCCGCTCGCAAGTTTCAAAGTTTCTCAAAGGTTCAAGCGAAAAAGAAATCCGGCAAAATATGAACTTTGCACCTGCGTGGATACGAGACCTTGTTTTTGAAATTATGGGAGTTATACCCAAATAAGCTAAAAAATCGGCATTTGGGCCGCTTGAAAGCTCCCGCGGCCGAAATGCCAATTTTTCAGCTTATTTGGGTATATACCATGAACGCAATCTATCTCCTCTCTAAAGAGGAACGGGAGCTGTTCTTTAGGACAGCTGCTGAGACAATGAAGATCCCCTTTGAAATTATCGAGAAAGATTACTGGGTTGTATGGGTTCTTGAACGACTGTTTTCACTGGAGAAAGTGAAGTCCTATCTCACCTTCAAAGGAGGCACTTCCCTCTCAAAAGTTTATGGAGTAATTGACCGCTTCTCCGAGGACATTGACCTTTCAATTGAAAGAGAATTCCTGGATTTTGGCGCATCCAATGATCCCGAAAATGCGCCATCCAAGAAAAAACAGAGAGCCGTTTTAGAAAATCTTTCAAAAGCCTGCTCCAGTTATGTGCAAAACACAATGCTAAATGCCCTAAATGAGAGCATCATTGCAAAACTTGGAACAACCGACGGTTGGCGAGTTTTCGCTGATCAAGACGATCCCGATGCTCAAACACTGTTATTTGAATACCCCAGCGAAACATCCAAAAGCGGATATATTCGCCCCCTTGTGAAAATTGAAATTGGTGCAAGATCAGAACACTGGCCTGTCAGCGAACACCAAATACAGAGCTACGCTAAGGAGGCACTAAAGGAGAAGGTTTATGAACCTGAGATTTGGGTTCGGGTGCTGAATGCGGAACGCACTTTTTGGGAGAAAGCAACCATCCTTCATCAATACGCCCATCTGCCGGAAGACAAAAAACTTCCGCCCCGAATCTCCAGACATTTTTATGATTTTTTTCGCCTACTAAATTCAGAAATAAAAGAAAAAGCACTGATTGAGGCGGCTTTGCTTGAACGGGTTGCCACCCATAAAAGCATTTACTTTGCATCAAGTTGGGCAAGCTACGGAACGGCTCGCAAGGAAACCTTGAAGCTTTTTCCTCCTGCCCGGATCCTAAAAGAACTGGAGAAAGACTATGCTCTAATGGGCGCTATGTTCTTCAGGGAAATTCCCGAATGGAAATTAATTCTAAGTACGATCGAGAAGTTTGAAAAAGAGTTCAACAACCTTCCCGAAAGGTTTTAGATGTGTTTGCCGGGTTCGAAGAAGGGTTTTTTACTGTTTTTTCCTATATCGAATGAACCCTGAAGGCTAAAGCTTCAAGGTTCACCGACGGTCTTTTTTCCGGGTTATTTGGGTGTAATGTCAATTACCAAGTCATCAAGTACAATGGCCGGCGGAACTTCCGCGGGGATACAAGGAACAACGGCAAGATGCTTATTTTCATAGAGGCAAATTTGGATCCCTAAGGTAGCAACGAAGCCCCCAATAACCGATTGGATACGATCCCCCCCTCCAATATACACGGCATCTGTACAACGTACAAAAACCAAGTCTCTCCAATGATCGGGACATGTTCCCGTTCGAAGTATTTGAATAGCATCAAAAACGGTTCTTGTGAGCAGGTCTGTCACTTGCATTTGACAGCGTTCTACAGTCTCCTTCTGTTCAAAATAAAGCTTGCCTTTGGTTTGATAGGCTATCTGTCTTCTCATCAAAAAGATGGAGGTCTTAGCGGATCCTCGAGCGCAATCTTGAAATATGTTATCGATTACATCTTGAATGACACTGCCCCGTCCCTTTGCGCTGCTATAGTGAAGATCTCTCAACTGCTCAAGAGCAAACTGCACAACCTTGTCATCCTTTGTCTGGATCAATCCCGGCACCACCACAAAAACATAATTCTTCCCTATGGATCGCTCTAGCTGAAAAGGATCCTGATTGTACAAACAGGCGAAAACCTCCCGCCGGATTTTAGGGATGGAACCCACCATTATAATACGTAACGATTCCTCGATGATTTTGCGGCCGTAGGTCCCGGACATGTTTAAATAATCCCGTCTGTAATTGCGCAGTTCTCCTGGGAATCCCTGGACCTGGGGAATCCCCTCTCGCTCATGAAATGAGGCCCAAATTTGTTCATTTGTCGAGATCGCATCTCTAAAGGTTCTGGATATTTCGGCAAGGCTGCCGAGGTCGTCTGCATCCAGATAATGGACGACGCTGTGAAAACTGGGTGCAACTAAAAAGGGTCCAAAATCCTGATTGGGGCGCAGGGCGCTTAAGCTGCGCAAAAGGATCCCGGCGTGATCTGTAGCGTGAGTTTTCCCCCAGACTAAATCCTGTGTTTCCGGCCTTCCGGCGTTCTCATAAACCCTGCCTTCGACAACATGCTGATGCGACGATTCCAATGAGGCATACAATTCAACTGCGTAGCCTCTGACGGCCGCCGCCAGCCTGTTTAAACTACCGATGGCATGGTTCTCTCCAAACCGGGGATCGCCCCTATCCTTGCGCTTCGCGCAGATCCAGATGTGTCTGTAGATCTCATTTTGGAGGTAGGCAGGCATGCTGTTCAACTCGCCGCAAGCCTCGTCCGTTGCCTGTACTTTATCGGGATTTTTGCAAATGCGATCGAGAGCTCCCATCTGACCAAAATCATAGGGGGCTGGAAAAACTTTAGAGGGGATGCCTGAAGCCATATAAAAACCTTTTTATCTTAATAGAATTGTATTAATTATAACAAATAAATTGATTTAATATAATACATAAACAAATTTTGATAAATAAGGATAAAAAAATGATAAATTTATTTTAAATATGAAGGAAGAGGCTAGTTAAACTGCTTAAGCTCAGGCATTTACGAGGCGCTTGGGAGGGAGAGCCTTGGTGGGTTTGCTGACGCAGATCCAGACTCTGCAAAGGGCTTTGCGCAGGATCTGTTCGGCGAGGGGGCCCATCCCTTTTGTCTTGGGATCGCGGGAGGACTTGAGGGAGCCTAAGACGATGAGGTCGTATTTCCCTTTGCCGGCAACCTCGAGGATGGTATCTGCGGTGGAGCGGGAGCGGACGATCTGTAGGTCGATCTCGACGCCTACCTCGCGGGCGATCGCCTCGGCGCTTTTTAGGGCGGCCTCGGCGAGGACGATCCGGTGGGGGATCTCGATCTCGAGGGGGAGGGAGGCAGGGATCTCGATGACCTGGAGGGCGACGAGTATTAGCCTTATGGATTTTGGCCAGCTCGCAGGCCATCTGGACGGTGTCGGTCTGGATTCCGCCGCGGGTGGGAACGAGGATCTTTTTGACCTTCATGGGGCTATAGCCGGGGACGGAGACCTCTTCGATAAGGACGTGTCCGGTGGCTTTGAGTTTTCCTCTTTTGCGGATGCGGTAGTACATGAGGAGCCCAAAGGTCATCCAGGCAAACCCGAGGTACCGCCCTTGAGGCTTGGTGATAACGACAAGGCACCAGACGCCAAACGTGGCAAAAGCGCCAATGATGGCTGTGAGGGGGATCGAGTGGCGGCCGAAGCGGATGTTCAGGGGGGCTCTGAAGGGGCGTTTGAGTTCGGGTTTTTTGATGCGGAGGAGGATGAGGGAGATGTGGGCGGAGAAGAAGGCGAGCATGGCGCCGAAGTTGTAAAGGTCGGCGAGGAAGTCGAGGCTTCCGCGGCTGGCGAGGACGACAAGGGCGGCGATGAGGGCAAAAAAGGCGAGGGAGACGATCGGTGTGCGGAATCTGGGGTGGATCGCGTAGAAAAAGCGGGGCAGCTGGTAGTACTCTCCCATGTTGAAGGAGAGGCGGGAAGCGCCGATGAGTCCGGCGTTGGCGGCGACCCCTAAAACAATAGCGGCGATGGCGGCGACGAGGGGAGCGAGGAGGAGTTTGCCGAAGGGAAGGCCATCGACGATGGCAGCGATGGGGTTCAGGAGGTAGGTGGTGCCGAGCTGGGTGGGAGTAACGGCGGAGAGGGCGACGACGGAGATGCCAAGGTAAGAGACGAGGAGGACGATCATCGTGAGCACAACGGCTCTGGGCACAGTTTTGGCGGGTTTCTGCGTTTCGGCGGCGAGCTGGGCGATCGACTCGATCCCGGTATAGGCGACCATCGCCATGGCGGTGCCTTTGAAGAATTCCGCCCAGGTGGGAGACCAGTCGACATGGGGGACGTTGATCCGGACGTGGTCGACGATGGTGCCAAGGTCGAGGATAGTGCTGGCCCCAATGGCGATGATGACCGCCTGCACGAGCACGGTAAAGATGGTGAGGACGAGGCTGATGCGCGTCGACTGGCGGACCCCGATGACGTTCATGGTAAAGAGGATGCCGATGAGGGCGACGGTGAAAACGAGCTGGACGGGGGTTTTGTGCAGGTCGCCGAAAAAGTAGGCGAGGTAGGGGCCGACGGCAAAGGCGGAGATGGCGATAGTGACGATGTAATCGAGAAGCAGGCCCCACCCGGCGATAAAGGAGATGAGGTCGTTGAAGGCGTGGCGGGCGAAGCTTGCCGATCCTCCCGATTCATGGAAGGCGGAGGTCATTTCGGCATAAGTGAGCGCGGTGCAAATGAAGACGACGCCGGCAAGTCCCATAGCGATCGGAGTGGCGCCGAGGGCAAAGAGGGCGGTGACGCCGAGGGCATAAAAGATGGAAGAGCCGAGGTCTCCGTAGCCGATCGCAAAGAGATCGAAGACGCCAAGGACCTTTCTGAAGGTTTCCCTCTTCATCTGCACGACGGTCTGGGAGGAGCGGCTGGTCTGTTTTGCCATTTTACCCTTCGGTTGCGACGTCCGCAGCGCAGCGGAAGCCATAGGTACCGTTCATGAGGCCGGGATTGTTGCGGTGGCGGTGAGCGCAGCGCATATCTTCTTTGGAACTTTTCCAACAGCCGCCGCGCAGCACGCGGTAGACGCCTTGCATGGGCCCTTTGGGATTGTCGGGTTCCTGGACGGAGTGGTCGTAAAAGTGGTAATCGTACCAGTCCTGACACCATTCGTAGACGTTGCCGGCCATATCGTAGAGGCCATAGCCGTTGGGGACGTAGCTCATGACGGGGGTGGTGTCGGAGCTGAAGAAATTGGCGTCGGTGCGCTCGATCTCGCCTCCGTTGGGATAGATGAAATCTTCTCTGCCGCCGTAGGCAGCGACTTCCCACTCTGCTTCGGTGGGGAGGCGTTTACCGACCCAGATAGCGTAGGCGACGGCGCCGTACCAGGTGACGCCGACGACGGGGTGTTTGGCGTAGCCCGACTCGATATTGAGCCTGCCTCCGCTGCGCTTGATGCGGGACTCGCGGAGGCGGATGATGTCGTTGTTGTTCCTATCCTTCTCCCCTCCCATCGCTTCGAGGAAGAGGACGAACTGCTCGTTGGTCACGGGATGGACATCGATAGCAAAGGCACTGAGATGGATGGCGTGGCGGGGGATCTCGTCTCTGCCGCCCTGCTGGCTGCCGCGATGGTAATCCCCGGCGGGGACGACGGCCATCTCGGCGAGCAGAGGTTTGATCTCTTTGTCTTCCTGGGGAGCGGGTTTGTAGGGGGCGACGGCGGTATCGATCTGGAAGATGGCGCCGGGGTCTGCGTCGAAGGAGGGGCGGGTGATCTCCTGGGGTTTTAAGATGGGGCGAGCCTGAGTGGAGGCAGCGGCGGCGTAGCTGCCGGCAACAGCGTGGCTCTCCTCTTTGATCGCTTTGAGTTTTTGGAGTTGGACGCGGGAAGATGCCTGGCCGGGGAGGGCGAGCAGCTCTTCGATGCGGGCGCAGAGGTTCTCCGGGCGTCTCAAGGGGTCGGTCTGCAGGGTCCGGCAGATGAGGAGGTCCCAGTTCCACTTGAGTTCGGGGGCCTTTTTAGAGGGGAGGTCGAAGTACCCTTCGGGGAACTCGCCGGTAAGCAGGTAGTAGAGGAGGACGCCGAAAGCGTAGACGTCTGACTTGATGGGGTTGGCCCTGGGGTTGCCGATCATTTTTTGCTCAGGGGCCAGGAAGAGGAAATTTTGGCAGAAGGTGCGGTGGAGCTCAGAGGATTGGGCGAGGTTCCAGGGGCCGGGGGCATAGACTGCCTCTCCCCCTTTTTGCACGGTGAAGCCGGCCTTTTCGGCAAGCGTCGCGGACATAGAGTGGTAGGTGCGGCTGAGAGCTGCCAGGGGGCCGATGACGCGCGACAGGCCAAAATCGGTGAGGAAGGCGGTAATCCCCTCTATCCCCTCTTTGATGACGATGTTGCTGAGTTTGATCGCGCCGTGGGCGATCGGCTCGGTTCCGAGGACCGCCTCGTGGGCAAAGTCGAGGGCGGAAGCGATCTGGCGGGCAATCTTCAGGACATCCTCTTCAGGGAGCCTGTAGTGGTTGCGGACGAAGTACTGGGCCAGGTTGGTGGAGTGATTTGCGGCATCGAGGATTGGCTCTGTGACGAGGAAGTGGACGCCGTCGGAGAAGGAGGCGTTGTGGATTTTGGCGATGTTGGGGTGTTCGAGTTTAGAGAGGGCGGCGGCCTCTTTTTCAAACCGTCTGACAAAGTCGGGATCGGAAGAGAGCTCTTTGGGAAGGATTTTCAGGATGAACAGGCGCTTTAGAAACCGATGTTCGGCGACAAACGTCTCCCCCATCGACCCTTTTCCGATCTCCTGCAAGAGGAGGTAATCGCCGATCTGTCGCTGTTGCATACATTCCCTCAAATTATAGAATCTCTATCGCCCGCAAAATTGCCCCTTTTTCAAGAAGCGGGGGCTCGCACCGGTCCTGCCGGCACAGATAAACCGCAGTCTGTCCATCGACGCTTTTTTTATCAACAAGAGATGGGATCAGACCGGACAAAAGGGGATCGTTCTCCTCCATCCAGATCACGGCAGCGTGGGGAAGGTAGCGGGAGGCGAGCGCCTCTTCGATCTCTTTTCTTAAACTCTGCTCGGCATCGAGAGCGATCACGAGGGTGGGAGCTTTGGGGTCCAGGTAGCGCTGGAGCGCCATTAGGTGGTAGCACGCGCCGGGAGGGTAGGCCTCCATCGTTTGTCTGGCCGCCTTGAGGATCCCTTCCACCTGTTCGAGGTAGTCCCCATTCCCTGTCATCTGGTAGAGGCGGAGGAGGTTCTCGCAGTGGACGGCGTTGCCCGACGGTTCGGCTCCATCGTAGAATTCACATTTTTTGAGGAGGAGGGTGGGGTCCTCGAGGTTGTAGTAGAAGCCGCCGGCGGGAGACTTGAACTCTTTGGTGAGGAGGTCGGTAAGTTCGAGGGCCCACTTGAGCCAGGGGGTGCCGCACCCTGTTTCAAAGAGGGTGAGCAGGCCTTTGATCAGGAAAGCGTAGTCGTCGAGGCCGCCGGGAAAGCGGGACTCCCCGTCGCGCCATCTGCGGAGGAGGTGCCCCTCCTTCCAGAGGTTGGTCTGAATGAACCTGGCGGCATTGAGGGCGGCCTCTTTAAAGGGGGGCTTCTTCAGGGGCAGAGCGGCTTTTGCCATCACGTCGATCATCAGGCCGTTCCAGGAGACGATGATCTTGTCGTCCTTGAAGGGGCGCGGGCGGAACTGGCGCCGTTTGAGCAGCTGCGCTTTGGCTTTATTCAGGATCTCTTTGATTTCCTGGGCGGGAAGCTTGCGCATCTCGGCGAACTCCTCGAGCGCATGGGGGATGTGCAGGACGTTCCTCCCCTCAAAATTCCCCTCGGGGGTCACGCCGTAGTATTGGCAGAAAAGTTCCGCCTCTTCATTGGAGAGGACCTCGCGGATCTCCTGGAGGGTCCAGGTGTAGTACATCCCCTCGTGCCCTTCAGAATCGGCATCTTCTGCCGAGTAGAAGCCGCCCAGAGGATGGGTCATTTCGGTCAGGATGTAATTGAGGGTCTCTTCGCAGACGAGGCGGTAGGGCTCTTTCTTCATGTAGGTCCAGGCATCGAGGTAGGACCTGGCCAGGATCGCGTTGTCGTAGAGCATCTTCTCGAAGTGGGGGATGAACCACCGCTCATCGATGGCGTAGCGGGAGAAGCCGCCGCCGAGCTGATCGTAAATTCCGCCGCGCAGCATCTTGTCGAGGGTAAGCTCGAAGCAAAAGAGGGCGCGGCTCTCCCCTTTTGCTCTTGCAAACTCGAGGAGGAAGAGGGACTGGTAGCCCATCGGAAACTTGGGCTCTCCCTTCAGGCCGCCCTGCACGGGATCGAAGTGTTCGAACAGCCCTTGCGCGCCGAGGATGAGGTTGTTCTCCGTGGGGAGGGTGTCCGCCGTCTGATCTTCCGCCTTCTCAAAGATGGCGAGCACTTTGTCTGCCTGCTCGATCAGCTCGTGCCTCTCCTCGCCTGTCCAGAGCTGGTGGATATGCTGGATGAACTGCCCGATGCCGATCAGCCCGCGCCGGTTGGCGGGAGGCAGGTAGGTCACGGCAAAGAAGGGCTTGAGATCGGGGGTCAGGATGATATTGAGGGGCCACCCGCCGGCAGACGCCATGAGGAGCTGCGCGAACTCCATGTAGATGCTGTCGACCTGGGGAAGCTCTTCCCGATCGACCTTGATATTGATGAATGTCTCATTCATCAATTTAGCGATCTCGGGATTCTCAAACGACTCTTTCTCCATCACGTGGCACCAGTGGCACGTCGCGTAGCCGATCGACAGAAAGATCGGTTTATCGAGCGTTTTGGCCGTCTCGAACGCCTCTTTGCCCCAGGGGTACCAGTCGACGGGGTTATGGGCGTGCTGGAGCAGATAGGGGGATTTTTCGTTGATGAGCCGGTTGGAAAACGGTGGCGTCGTCATGATCCTATTCTCACCCCTTAAAGGATGCCGAGGAACTTGACGAGGTACCATGCCGCCACGAGGACAAGTGCCGCGGCGCCAGCCCAGACCAGGTTGGGCAGCCACTTCACGCCTCCGCCCATGCTCCCTCTGACCTCCAGAGTGCCGATCCCGTAATTGAATTCATGTTTTTCCGCGGGCATGCGGAAGGTGGCGGGGTTGTCGCGGATCATCCCGTCGATGTCGAGCCCTAAAAACTGGGCGTACTGCTTGATGAATCCCAGGGCGTAGACCCCCGAGATGTACTCATTGATCTGTCCCTCTTCGATCGCCTCCAGATAAGTGGAGCGGATCGATGTGGTGTTCTCCACCTCTTTTAAAGAGAGGTTGAGCTCTTTGCGCTTCGCCTTAAAAATATCCCCAACTTGCTTCAGTTCTTCAGTCATATGTCTCCAACAAAATCCGCCTGACCACCAATACCGGAAAAATTCAGGCTTCAATCTCCAACTCTAATGTTGTCTTTTTTCGAAATCAATGTAAAAATGCGGGAATACCGTCTCACACCCTCATTTTTAAATAATTTATGGCCTCAGAAAAAACTTCCTGCTTCGTCGCAACGATCGACCTCGCCCTCGCTGACAGGCTCCGCGCCGACCTGATCGAACAGGGATTCGAGCTCTCCAAGCCTCCCTACACCCTCTTCTCTGCCCTGAAAAAAGGGGTCTCCTGCACCCTCTACACGTCGGGCAAGCTCACCGTGCAGGGCAAAGGCATGAACGACTTCATCACCTTCTACCTCGAGCCGGAGATCCTCCAAACCATCGCCTACTCCTACCCCGAAGTAGGGGTGAACATGACCTCCCATATCGGGATCGACGAATCGGGCAAAGGGGATTTTTTCGGACCCCTGTGCATCGCCGGCGTCCAGGCGAACGAGGCCCAAATCAAAGAGCTGCTGAGCATCGGCGTGCGCGACAGCAAGAAGATCGCAGACGGCCCGATCCGCATCCTTGCGGGCAAAATCAAAAAAGTCTGCCCCCATGCGATCATTTTCATCTCCCCAAAAAAATACAACGAACTCTACGCCAACTTCCAGAACCTGAACAAACTCCTCGGCTGGGGCCACGCGACAGCGATCGCCGAACTTGTCAGTAAAACGGGCTGCACCGAGGTGATCATCGACCAGTTCGCAAGCGAACACGTCGTCCAAAACGCCCTCAAACAAAAAAAACTCACCGTGACGCTCACCCAGCGCCACCGCGCGGAGGCCGACCCCGTCGTCGCTGCCGCCTCGATCCTGGCCCGGGCCGCCTTCCTCGAGGGACTCGAGCAGCTCGGCAAACAGTTTGAGATCGAGATCCCCAAAGGCGCCTCTGCCCATGTCGTGCGGACAGGAAAGCTGCTCGTGAAAAAATACGGCCCCCAGATCCTCGAACAGACAGCCAAACTCCACTTCAAAACCAAAGAGGAGGTCCTCATGATTAAGCACCTCATTCTAAACAACCTGGTTTTAGTCGACACCTGCGCGATCGATTTCGGCCCCGGCTTCAATGCCGTCACCGGAGAGACGGGAGCAGGGAAGACCGCCCTCATCGAAGCGGTCGGCCTCGCCTTAGGCGAGCGCGCCGATAGCGCCCTCATCCGCAAAGGGTGCGACAAAGCCTTTATCGAGGTGGCTTTTTCTCTTGATTCCCATTCTGCGATCAAAGAGCTCCTCGAAGAGGCCGGGATTGCGTTCGATGATGCAGAGTATCTCGTCATCCGCCGGGAGATCTCCAAAGAAGGAAAAAACCGCGCCTTCATCAACTGCCGCATGGCTCCCCTTCCTCTCCTCCAGAAAATCGGAGCCCTCCTCATCGACCGGATCGGTCAGCACGCCCACCAGGCCCTCCGCACCTCCGACTCCCAACGCGCGCTCGTCGACCTCTTCGGCAGCCTCGAATCCGACCTCAAAGAGTACCAGGAAGCCTATGCAACCTTAAGAGAAAACCAAAAGCGGCTAGGTGAGCTGCAAAGCCTCTCCGCCCACCGCGAGCGGGAGATCGACTCCCTCCGCTTCCAACTCGACGAGATCACGTCCGTTAGCCTCAAACAAAACGAGGAGGAAGAGGTCTTCGCAAAATACCAGAAGCTCGCCCATGCCCAGGAGCTCACCGAAAAACTCGACCTGATGATCAAAACCCTCTCCGAAAGCTCCACAGCCGTCATCCCCCAGGTCAGCCGCTGCGTCAAGACCTGCGAGACCCTTGCCGTCTACGACAAGTCGCTCGGCGACGTCTCCTCCCTCCTCCATGAAGCCCACATCGCCCTCACCGAAGCCCTCCGCTCCCTCCAATCCGCCTCCCATGGCGTCGACAGCAACCCCCGCACCTTCGAGCACCTCGAAGCCAGACTCACCGCGATCACCCGCCTCAAGCGCAAGTATGGACAGAGCTTTGAAGAGATCGAAGCCTTTAAAGAGAAGATCCAGAGCGAACTTGACCGCCTGGAAAACCTCGCCGAAGAGATGGAGATGGCCTCCCAACTCGTCGAAAAGGCGCTAAGCACAGCAGAAACAAAGGCCAAAGCCCTCACAGAAAAAAGACGAACGGGCGCCTCCTCCCTTTCGCAGACCCTCACCACTCAGCTCCAGCAGCTCAACATGCTCGGCGCCGAGGTCAGGATCGAGGTCCTCCCCCAGCCCCGCAGCCTCTCTGGCGACGACCTCGTCCAGTTTTACCTCAAGGCCAACACCGGCGAACACCCCGGCCTCGTCAAAGAGCACTCCAGCGGCGGCGAGCTCTCCCGCCTCCTCTTCGCCATCAAAATCGCCCTCGCCGAAAAGAACAATACCCCTACCCTCATCTTCGACGAGATCGACGCCAACGTCGGTGGCACGACCGCCACCATCATCGGCGAGAAGCTCAAAGAGCTCGGCACCTGCCGCCAGGTGATCTGCATCACCCACTTCCCCCAGGTCGCCTCTAAAGCGGAGAGCCACTACGGCGTCCAGAAACTCGAGATCGAAGGGCGCACCCTCACCGAGATCAAGCCCCTCACCAAGAAGCAGCGAGAGCAGGAGCTGCTGCGCATGATGGGCGGCAAGGTCCTCATTGAAGCCTGACCTTGCGCGCTACCTTGCACAGTAAAAAATGTTGCAAAATCGCGTTTAAAAACCCATAATGCCATGGAAAACCATCGACAGGAGAACGCAAGTGAACCTTAAGTACTTATACCTGGCTCCCCTATTTTTCCTGACAGTCTCCTATGAGCTGATCACCGATTATGGCTTTGTCAGCAAGAAGCATCCCGTTCACATCGACGGCGAATTCCGCGACGTCGGCAAAGCCAAATTCCGGACCGAGTCCGTGAAAGGCTCCCGCGCCACGTACCAGGATGCCCACGCCTTCCTCTACTACTCCCACTACCTCACACCTGACAATTCCCTAAGCTGGAAGGTCGGTTACTCCTTTTTGGACTTCAACTGGCTAAAGAATCCCCGCTTTAAGGAAAACGATTACAACTTCGTCAATGCCTCCGTCGGCTGGGTCTCCAACTCCGTCAAAGACTGGCGGTGGATCCTGTCTACGGGTGTCTCAGTGGACGCCACGTCGATGAATTTCGGGCAGTCGGGGGTCTACTACGGGCTGATGTGGGGGCGCTACCACTTTTCCGACACGATCGGCATGCACATCGGCTGGGCCGGCTATGTGGGCGTCGAAAATAACGGCTATCTGCTTCCGATTGTAGGCGTCGACTGGCGCGCCAGCTCCAAGTGGAAGATCAACGGGATCTTCCCCGTCAACGTCTCCGTCGAGTATCTCTTCAACAAATACTGGTCGACAGCCCTTGACCTCGCCACCTTTGGCCGTCCCTATCGATTCCCCATGCGGGTCCACGGCGGGAAAGGAAAATTCCACAACGGAATTTTCGAGGTCTACTCCAAAGGGGTTGAGCTGGATATGAAGTTTAACACGGGCGGAGGGCTTTACGCCTCCTTCGGCGGGGGATGGAACTTCGGCGGCTGGATCCTCATCAAGGACCACCATAACCACCACGGGAAATACTACAAGTACGACGGAGCCCCTTACATCCAGGGCAAAGTTGCACTGACCTTCTAGTACACCGTTTAAAAGTTTTTGGTGTTAGACACAAGAAAAGCGGCCTCATGAGAGGCCGCCCGGAGAGAACCTATTTGGAAAGGTGGAAAGAATCGACGAACTTGTTGTAGTGCGTTTCGTCGTAGTTTTGGACCTCGCACTCCATCGCCATCAGGTAAAGGCTGTTCTTCACCATGAGAGCTCTGCCTTTAAAGTAGACGCCGCCGGTGCGGATAAAGAAGTCGAGTGCCTCATGTCCGCCAACTAAAGAGAGGTCGGCAAAGATCAGCTGGTTGTTTGGGTTGTGGGTCAGGATCCCATTGAGGAACCCTTCGAGGCTCATGCGGGCATAGCTCTCATCGACGAAGTCGGGGTATTGGGCGATCAGAAGGAGGAAAACGGTCTTTTGGTCGACAGCGGAGATGTAGGCGTCGTATTTCAGGTCAAAACCTTCTTCGGGAAGGCGCATCTTCTCCGAGAGGTGGTCAGGGTATTTTGGAAAATGCATCGAGCAGTTCCCTACAGCAGAGTGGAACTCCTGCCAGTTAGTGTCGATTTTCGGCAGCTGCTGTGCCGTCTTTCCACCGGCGATCTCAGACCCGGCTGATAGTGAACCCGACGCCATGAACAGAGCGGAGGCTGTTGTCAGCACGGTCGCCCTCATTGCGTTATAAAACTTGCTTCCCATATCCCCACTCCCTCTATTAATTATGTATTGTACCCATACCTGACAGCAGCCATCCAAGGCCCCAGATGATTGCAACGACTGCAACAAAAGGGATGATGACGTTGAGCAGCGCCCTCCATAGCGAAAACCCCTGGACTTCAGCTAAAGTATTCAGCAGAATAACGAAGCCCCACACAGAAACGATCGATTCTATCAGCATGACCAGAAAGAGCGTTCCCGCCTGGTAACCAATAAACTGCATATCAGAGAAGTTTCTGTTTAATACCTGCGTCCCAAAAACCCCGAAAAGAGCCACCCACATCAGGATCGTGACGAAATTGGGAACGTTGGACCAGGCGACCGCTGCGCGCACATTGTCAAAGCTTCCCTTTCCCCCGATCCATCGTCCAGTCACACTGAGCAGCCAGGAGGCGATGGAAATCCCTGCAATTCCAAGAAATCCGGAGATGACAAGCGCGCCGATCAAAGCAGCCCACACCGGGATCACTTCCACGAGAGCAAAACTCTGTACCAGGTTCAAAGCCAGCGGCAGACCATAGATCACGCACAGGGCGACAAGTCCATGTTTCGAATTGGTAGTTACAATCGAGCGTATCGTCTTCTTAGGTTCAACCCAGATCTTCAACCAGGGGTTTGTCCCCGTACTCTTGGCCATCCGACCCTCCCGGCGCATGTTAACTTTAATTACTGTCCTATGTTTTAATAATAGAAATAATTAATTAACTATTCAACAAAATAATTTAAAATAAAGGAAGGTGTTACAATTGAATAGCTTCGAGAATGTGAAACAGAAATAAATTAAAATGAGGGAGATTTTTCAACAGGATGGGAGGAAAAAGAACATCCCTGCCCACCCTGTAATGGATCTATACCCAAATAACCTGAAAAACCGGCATTTGGGTATAGCCTAATTATGCACGCCTTCGTCGTCGTTTGAGTCTTCATCATCCTCTATAATGATGTCCTCATCGACCTCGCCGGTATCATCCGGCTCCCACTCCGCATCGTTCACATCCAGATTCCCCTGGGAGGGAGTCGAAGTCGCGGGTGGCGGTGTCTGCTGCTGGGTAGAACCCTGGGGGGCACCATAAAGAGCGGTGGTAAAGACCGACCATAAAAACGTGACCATATAGAACATAGCTAGTCCCCTGTGAAGTTTCGGGACAAGGATCCCATAAAAGGGAAAAAAGTTCCAGTGTCATGGAAGGGCCCCTCTCCCTGAGGACAATGCATCAGTTTAATAAAAACTATTGAACTTAATTACAAAAACTTCAATTATATAATTAGAAGCGCAAGTTATTTGGAGGAAGTATGGGACCTAGAAAAAGAAGAATGAAAGCGTACCGTCCCAGAAAAAGGTCTTCGGCGATCGATCTGGACAAACAGGCCCTCCATGACATCGCCCATAAAATCAGCTCCGACGTCGGGGGACTGATCGTCCTCATCGAAGAAGGGAACACTACTCAGATCGCCCATGCCCAGCAAAGGGCCAAAAGCGACTTCCTCAAGCACCGCACCGAGATGGAAAAGATCGCCCAGAAGATGGGAGACAGGTTCGTCCGGGCTGTTCGGGACTACCTCGACAGCATCGATACGATCGTCCATTCCGGCCCTTCCTGGATCGACCAGGAGAAGGTCCGCCAGTGCTTCACCATGACACAGAAGCTCGAGAAAGAGATCTCGGCGGCGTAATCTACATTACAGAATCAAGGGCCGTCTTAAGATCGGGATAGCGAAAAACGTACCCCGAATCGAGCAGCTTTTTTGGAAAAACCCTCTGGCTGGAGAGGAGCATCTCGCCTGCCATCTCACCCAAAGCCAACCTGAGTAGCGGAGCGGGAACCCTGCAGAACGCGGGCCTCCCCACCTTTTTTGCCAGGATCTTCGCAAATTCCCCTTGTCGGATCGCCTGAGGCGCGACGAAGTTGACCGGGCCGCTCAAGTTTTCATTCATCAAACAGTGGTAGGTTGCACCGAGGAGATCATCGATCCCGATCCAGCTGAGGAACTGGTTGCCCGATCCCAGGCTGCCCCCGAGTCCGAGGCGATAAGGGGTGAGAAGCTTTTTAGCGCTCCCCCTTTGCTCCCAGGACCGCGCCAAAGCGGGGATGCACGACGCGGGTTCCCCGGTTCTCAATGGCCAGCGTCGCCTCTTCCCACTTCTGGCAGAGGTCGGCCAAAAATCCCTCTCCCGGCCCGCTTTCCTCCGTCAGCTCCTCCTCTCCGCGGTCCCCATAGAAACCCACCGCAGATGCGCAGATCAGCGTCGTCGGCGGACGGTAGAGGCGGCAGAGGACCTGGGACAGGAGCCAGGTGTCGCGGCAGCGGCTTAAGAACAACTGCTCCTTTCTCTTTTGGGTCCATCGCTGATCGGCAATGCCGGCGCCGGCCAGATGGATGACCGCATCAAACCCTTCAAAATCCCCTTTGTTGATCACCCCATGCACGCTGTCCCAGAAGATCGCCTCCTCCCCCGCCTCCTCCCGCCGTCTCACCAGACGGACCACTTCGTGGCCTGCCAGCTGAAAAAACAGCTTGAGTTGGGAGCCAATAAAACCGGACGCCCCCGAAAGCAATATCCGTTTGGGATTGCGCGGGTAGCGATCGATCGTCTCGAGATCCCCCTTCAAAAGGGCGTGGCGCCAGGCAAAAAATCGGGCCAGCTCTTTCTGGATCTTTCCATCGGGAAGATAAAAGGGGGGTTCATAGGAGATCTCATCGATCAGCCGGCAGGAAAGGCTGTCCTTTCCAATGAAGCGGTGCCGATGGGAATAGCTCCTGAAAGGCCCCTTCACCTGCACATCGTTAAACTCCTGATCGGGAATGCACCTCCCGTGCTCCAGGATCCATTTTAAGGCAAAAGGTCCCCATTTGAGCTTCAGTCCGACCTGCTCCCCCTCCTCATCGGGCGCTGCGGGCGGAAATAAAAAGGAGACATCCCTCCAGGGAGGAAGAAGCCTCTCCAGGGCGCCGGGGCGCAGGTGCCAGGCGAACGCCTCTTCAACGGACACGGGCAGCTCAGACTGATACGTAAAGGACTTTTGCATGATGAGTTGGATCCACTGAAAGAGAGGGTGAAAAAAAGATAAGGCGCAGGGTAGATATACCCCGCGCGGCCTGAAACTTGGAATTTGGGCCGCGCGAAAGCTCCCGCGGTTGGACGATCGCAAACGGTTCAATATTAACAATATGGACCCGTTTGCGATCGTTCAAACCCCGGGGCTTTGGCGCAGCCGAAATTGCAAGTTTCAGGTCGCGCGGGGTATACCTCTGCGCCTGTAAGCAAAGAGTGAAATTATTTCCCTTGCCATTTTGCAAGACTCTGTATCGCAGCATATATGTTTGCAGCGGGGAATCATGCGCAGGGACCAAAGGCCCGACAGACCGATGATGGCGTAGATAAATCGGCTCATCCAGGTTGTATTGCCACCGAAAATGTAGGCAACCAGGTCAAACTGAAAAAAACCCCAGAGACCCCAGTTAAGAGCTCCGATGATAACAAGAAAAAAAGCTAAAACGTTCAAACACTTCATGGTAATCCTCCAAATGAATGTAGCAGCGGCCTTGGGGCACCCCCCCTCCGACCTGTTAACCTCTATACACCATCTTAAAAAATCCCGGCGCATTTGTCATTAAATTTTTTTTAAGCCTCCGGAGAACATGCTGAAAGCCTGGCTGGAAAGCGAAAGGCCCCGGCAAAAGCCGGGGCCAGACGCCGATCGGGAACTCCCGATCCACTTTTGAGGTGATTCTAACCAAATTATTAAAAAAATACCAACATCTTCCTCGTATCAACCTCTATTCTTCGTTAGACTTGCCGCTCTTATGACTTGAACTGTTTCAATTTTTGAAACAGTTGCACTTGATGTATCATGGTTTTGCACTCAAAGACCTCGCATACATAATGGTATATCAAACCTTTGGAGGTAAGAGCGGAAGAGGGCACGGCGCCTCATCTCTGCGCTTTCCAGGGCGGGGAGGATGGCCAGGAGGCAGGGATCGGTGCGGCTGAGCAGCCGGGGGATGTACTCGATGTGCACTCCGCTTAGGATCGCCAGTCCCTTGCCGCACTGCACTTCGAGGACAGCGGGCGGACGACCTGCGATGTCGAGGTAGGTGCTGAGCGTTCTGATGGAAGGATCGTGCTCTTCGGCAGCAAAAAAGCACCCCCCATTGAAATAGACGTGGCACTCTCCTTCCTCTGAGGAGATCCTGGCTGCCTCGACCCCTTTGGCGTCGAGGTAGGAGTATTTACCCGGACCGTAGGCGGGGCCTTTGGCGATACCGGGGAAAAATTTCAGGGAGCGGGAACCGCATACCTCGAGCTCACCCCCCTTCTCGAACTCGATGGAGCAGCACGCGAAGTAGGCGCCGGCGCAAATCCCGAAGTACCCTCCCCCGCCGTAGACAAAGCGGCGGATCCTCTCCGTTCCGGCCCCATCGAGTTTGGAGTGGTAGAAGACGTCGCGCCCGCCGGGAACGACGAGGAGCTTTGCGTCCTCTTCCCAGTTCTCTTCGATCAATCCTCTGGCGTCGATCCGGACGAGGGAACAAAGGGCGGGGTCGATCTCCTGCTGCAGACTTCTGTGCAGGTGTTTGAGCGCTCCGCCGTCGACCCCTTCATCGGAATAGATCAGGATCTTCATCCTGGTAGGCTCAGATCGCTAAACACATCCCAGCCGGAATTCCCCGTGGCGATGACTGTGTGGGGATCTACCTGGACCAGGTTGGGAAAATCATTCGACTGACCCTGCGTCAACATCTCCTGGAACACGAGGGGATCCGCGGTGTAGAGGGCAACCCCTTCCTCTGTCTCCAGAAAAAGAGAGGAGCCGCTCTGGAGGGCAGCACCGGCAAAGCCAATTTCCGGAAGCTTTACAGATTCACGGGGTGTGGTCGGGGGGAGATCAAAGGTATTAAACCAGGCCCCATCACCATCCAAATTGGCTACACCCAGAACACTTCCCGGCAGCTCGTTGATGCTCACGTCGTTGTATGGGGTCGTTATAGATCCAAAAGGGGTCCAATCTTCCTTTAAGAACAGATTAATCTGCCCGTCTGATCCACCCACGACCAGGACCTCTTCGATACTGAGGAGCACATTCGCAGTTCGCGGCATTTGTGGATCGTAGATAGCACTAACGGAAAGATCATCAGGATTGAGCTTCACGACCTGGCCCTTCATTGTCAGAGCCCAAACATTTCCAACGTCTGCGACCATGGACATAAGCACAGGCTCAGCGGCTGATGGGGCGGGGTACTGTGCTGTGATCTTGAGCGTATTCGGATCCATTTTTACGATCGGCCATGAAACATGGCCCTCTACCGGCATTTCCGCCTGGAAAAAGAGGTTCCCCTTGACGAGCGCTGCGCAATTGAACATGGCATTGCCGCCACTGAACTCCATCGACTTCAAGACCTTGGAGGTCATGGGATCCCATACTTTAATCGTACCGTAAAACTCGGCCGTTACCAGTTTTCCATCCCATAGAACGGAAGTGGTGATGGGCTGCTCTGTTTTTACATGCTTTTGAAGTTGCCATTTTGTGGTGTCGACTGCAGTACTGCTCATGGGGATTCCTCCTTAAAATTGCGAAGAGAATTTTTAACCTGTTCCTTCTTTAGATGCAATGGGAAAATCTTTTCCCTTTACAGGCGGGAAGAGTTAAGGATATATTATAGCGCCTCTAATGAATTAGGATAGAACCATGGCGCAATTTGATGAAAAGGAGCTCGATAAACTGGCAAAGCTGTGCCGGATCGCGTGTACCCAAGAGGAAAAAAAATCTTTGCAGGCCCAGATTGCGGGGGTTCTAAGCTATATCCAGCAGCTGGGAGAAGTGAAGACAGAGGGGGTCGAGCCCTGCTACACCGTCCTGGAAAATGCTACCAGCGTGATGCGCGAAGATGAGGTCGGAGAACCCCTTTCCCGCGAAGCCTTCCTGGCCAATGCCCCTGCCCACGTCGGCGGGATGGTCCGCGTTCCCCCGATCATCAAGTTCAATAACCCGTAAAAATAATTTTAGGAAACGATGTACCGCCTATCCGCCCATGCCTTGCGCGAGCTTTTCTGCAAAGGAGAGGTCTCTGCCGAAACGATTGCTGAAACCACTCTGAAACGGATCGCCCGCCACAACCCTGCCGTCGGCGCCTTTCTCTCCCTCTTTTCTGAACGGATGCTGAACCAGGCAAGGCAGCTCGACCAAAAGAGAAAATCGGGCAAACCCCTGGGGAAACTCGCAGGCGTTCCGATCGCGATCAAGGACAACATCCACGTCCGCGGGGAGATGACTACCTGCGCCTCAAAATTCCTCCAGAACTACCGCGCCGTCTACGATGCCACCGCCACTAAGCTGCTCGAGGAGGAAGACGCCCTGCTGATCGGCAAGACAAATCTCGATGAGTTCGCGATGGGCTCCTCGACGGAAAATTCCGCCTACCACCTGACAAAAAACCCCTGGAGCCTGGAATGCTCTCCTGGTGGCTCCTCCGGTGGGTCGGCCGCGGCGGTGGCCGCCCGCTTCTGCCCGATCGCCCTCGGGAGCGACACCGGCGGCTCGATCCGCCAGCCCGCCTCCTTCTGCGGGATCGTCGGCTTCAAGCCCACCTACGGACGGGTATCGCGCTACGGCCTTGTCGCCTTCGCTTCCTCCCTCGACCAGATCGGCCCCCTCACAAATAATGTCACCGATGCCGCCCTGACGATGGAGGTCTTGGGACGCCACTGCCCCCACGACTCTACGAGCATCCCCAAAGGCCCTGAAGCGCTCACCCACTCGATGCACGCCGACATCAAAGGCGCCACGATCGGCGTCCCCTGGGACTTCCTTGGCGAGCTTGAAAGTGACGTCAAAGAGAATTTTAAACAGACCATCGAGACCTACAAAAGCCTCGGCGCCAAAATCGTCGACATCAACCTCGACACCCTCAAGTACTCGGTCGCCGTCTATTATATCCTGGCCACTGCAGAGGCCTCGACCAACCTCGCCCGCTTCGACGGTGTCCGCTACGGCAAACGCTCTCCTCGGGCCGCTACCCTCGAAGAGGTCTACGACTTTTCCAGGCAGGAAGGATTTGGTCCCGAGGTGAAGAAGAGGATCCTCCTCGGCACCTACGTCCTCTCCTCCGGCTTCCAGGACGCCTACTACAAAAAGGCGCAGAAAGTGCGCACCCTGATGATCAACCAGTTTAAGGAGGCGTTCGAAAAATGCCAGGTCATCGCCCTGCCCTCCTGCCCAACGACCACCTTCCCGATCGGTGCGATCCAGGACCCTCTGAAAATGTACCTGCAGGACATCTTTACGATCGGCGCCAACCTGGCCGGGCTCCCCTCGATCAGCGTCCCCGCGGGCTTTTCCCAGGATAACCTCCCCCTGGGACTCCAGCTCCTCGGCTCCACAGATGCACGACGCTCAGGTGTTCCAGTTCGCCCACGCCTTCGAGAAGGCGACAGGCTTTTCCCACAAAATCCCCCCGCTCTTTGACTCCGAGGTATAACCAATGACAGACATCGCCTACGAAAACTGGGAACCGGTCATCGGGCTTGAGATCCACGTCCAACTCAACACCCGCACAAAAATCTTCAGCTCCGCGCCCAACCGCTTCGGCGACGAACCCAACACCAACATCGGCGTCGTCGACACCGGTCAGCCAGGCTCCCTTCCCGTCCTCAATAAAGAGGCCGTCCGCAAAGCCGTCCAGTTTGGCTGCGCCGTCCAGGCAAAAGTCGCCCTCTTCTCCAAATTCGACCGGAAGTCCTACTTCTACCCAGACTCCCCCCGCAACTTCCAGATCACCCAGTTCGACCATCCGATCGTCATCGGCGGCAGCGTGATCGCCGAAGTGGGCGACCAGACCAAACACTTCGCCATCCACCACGCCCACCTCGAAGACGACGCCGGCATGCTCAAACACTTCAGCACCTTTGCCGGGGTCGACTACAACCGCGCAGGCGTCGCCCTCATCGAGATCGTCTCCGAGCCCTGCATGCACTCCCCCAAAGAGGCCACTGCCTACGCCATGGCCGTCAAAGCGATCATGGAGTACCTCGACGCCTCCGACTGCAACATGGAAGAGGGGTCGCTGCGCATGGATGTCAACATCTCCGTCCGCCCCAAAGGGGAAAAAAAGCTCCGCAAAAAAATCGAGATCAAGAACCTCAACTCATTCAACTACATGGAGATGGCCATCGAGTCGGAGATCCGTCGCCAGATCCGCCTCTACTCCGCCCATCCCCACGAAGACCCCGCGAAGGTCCTAAGTTCGGGGACCTACCGGTTCGACGTCGATAAAAAGGAGACCGTCCTGATGCGCGAGAAAGAGGAAGCCGACGACTACCGCTATTTCCCCGAGCCCGACCTCCCTCCCATCATCCTCACAGACGCCTACGTCGAAAAGATCCGCGCCACCCTCCCCGAACTGCCCCACCAGCGCTTCAAGAGGTACGTCACCGAGCTCCTCCTCCCCATCGGCTCAGCCACAATCCTCATCAACGAAAAACGGTTTGCCGACTACTTCGAAGAGGCCCTCAAAGTCTGCAACCACCCCAAAAACATCTGCAACTGGATCACCGTCGAGTTCACCGGACGCTTCAAGGACACGGGCAAACACCTCCTCGACTCAGGGATCCAGGCCGCCCATATCGGCAAACTCGTCGAGATGATTGAAAAAGGGACCATCACCGGCAAGATCGCCAAAAGCGTCGCCGACGAGATGTTTGCCAGCCCAGGCAAAGACCCCGAGCAGATCGTCAAGGAAAACCCCGACTTCCAGCCGATGCAGGACACCTCCAGCATCGAGCCCTTGGTCGACCAGGTCCTCGCCGCCAACCCCCAGTCGATCGCCGACTTCAAGGCCGGCAAAGGGCGCGCCTTCGACTTCCTCGTCGGCCAGGTGATGAAGCTCTGCAAAGGGAAAGCCTCGCCGCCCGTCGTCAACGCGCTCCTCTCTGAAAAGCTTAAAGGTTAAGAGAAGGGGAAACTCATGGGCATTCCCGTTATATCGCTGATCGGATCAATGGCACTTACTTCCCCCCTGCAGCAGGCTCCCCCGCTTCCAAACATCCCCCTGGAAGCGTCTGTCCAAGAGGAACAAACAACTGCCCCCTACCTGAAAGACCTGGAAGAATTGGGCTATTGTGTGATCCCGCAGGTCCTGTCGACGGCTGAAGCAGAATTACTCTACGAGCGCGTCTGGCATGAGTATGTAGAGAAGGCCTGGCCCCATTGCAAAATGGACGACAGAAGTAATTGGGAAGAGGCTTTTCCGATCCATAACGATTTTGGGGTCTTTGCCGGACCAGCTGGCCAGACGCAGCTCATGTGGGACCTAAGACAGGATCCCCGCATCGTCAATATCTTTGCCAGAATATGGAATACAGACGACCTCCTTGTCAGCATGGATGGGCTCTCCATCATGTGTCCGCCCGAGATCAGAGAGGGTTGCATTCAACCCTGGCCGCATGTCGATCAGGCGATCATGAAAGGGGAACCTAAGCAAACCCACGATAACAACCCCCCGCCGGGTTTTGTGAGCGAGTCTTCCCTGAAAACGCAACCGTTTACGATCCAGGGCCAGTTCCTGTTTGAAGATTCTTTCGAAGGCGATGGAGGATTTTACTGCATTCCGAAGTCCCACTTAAGATTTGATGAGTTCGCTCCCGAGCTGCAACGCATCGCGGAAATGCAAGGAACCAGTAAAGAGAGGCACCAGGTCAGAGATCGCTACGTGGAAGATTTCTTTGAGCTTGGCGCAACAGCCTCCGATCATCCCTATTGCAGGAAACAGATCACAGCACCTCGAGGCTCGCTCATTCTATGGGACTCGAGAACAGTGCATTGGAATCAGCATGCAGATAGAGAGAGATCTCCTGCTCTGACTGCAAAAGTCAGAATGGTCGGCTATGTCAGTTACGTGCCCAAAGCAAGGCTCACCGATGATGCAAGGGCCATGAGAAAGGAGGCGTTTGAAAAGGGCTTTTCCACAGGTCACAATCCCGCCCATCCCCAGCTAAAACCCACCCGTGTCTGGCAAGGGCTTGACAAATACATCGAAGATCCGGGCTATACTCAACCGGAAATTCATCTGACCCCCCTTGGGGAGTCTTTGCTCGGGCTGTGATTGGATGGGGAGATCTATGGGAGCACTGCTTCTTATGCTGCGGAGGGATTACTGGGTTAGGCGGAAAGAAGGGCCTCGACGACGCGCATGAGGTCGGCAAGGCTCTCCTCTCGCTTGGCCACATAGTGGAGATTTTCCATGAGAAGTTCAAAGGCTTTTGGGTCTGACTTAATTGATGCCAGGAGCGGTGTGACTTCATTTTTATTGTCAGTTTTTCGCTTGATCACTTTCTCCGCCAGTAACACTGTCGGAGATCCATCGAGCTTCCCCTGTAGTTGCAATCTTTCAACTATTCTGTCGAGTAGGCCGTGCAGTTGTAAGGCCATTTCCTTATCAGCTTCTGCAGTACGCTCAGCCTCTGTCGCATTTCTCATAGCATAGCTTTCCCAATAGAATTTGGCCGTCTTCTTCACTGCCTGCCGCCACAATTCAATATCCCCTGGGGTGGCATCGTTGAAATCGCCTTTCGCAATCATTCCCGAAGACCGTTCCGACTTGAATTGCATCTGACCCAATTCTCTCATTGCCTTGTATTGCGTACGGATGGCCTCGCGATCCGCTTTTGGGAGCTTCTTGAATTGCGCTGTTATATTCTCATCTAACGGTCTTTCTCCTCGCTGTTCATTGAGGAACTCCCAAAACCCTTTCAGATTTTGTTCTTCCTGTAACTTCTCCCAGGCCTTTTCTCTTTGGTAGAGTTTGTAGAGGGAAAAACCGCATACGCCGAGTCCCAGGACAGCAATGCCGCCCGCAAGGAGCAGCGGCATGAGGGGCATAGCGAAGATCACGGTAAGGGTAATACTGGCAGCAAGCGCCAGGATCAGCAGTGTGGCCAGGAAGGCCACATATTTCTTGTCATGCTGGCCTGGGGCCCCTTGCTTGACTCCATCGACAAGATAGGTGATATCCGTTCCAACCGCCAGGATGCCCACCGTGAAACAGGCGACGGCAAGTACAATTCCCAAGGTGACAGGTAGGGCAAAGAGGGAAAGAATCGATGCGACAACTCCAATGACAGCGATGATGAGGAGCGCAGTATGCAGGATCTTGCTCTTCCTGTTTTCAACGGTGATGTCCCCTTTTATCTTTTTTAACTCAAATTTGGCTGCTTTCTCGACCACCGTGTCGCCTGAGTTCAGTCGCTCTGACAAGCCGTGGAGTACAGCCTTGTCCACGCGTTTCTTGCAGCCGGGAGCAACGCGCTCCAATTTGGCTTCTTTTATTGCCTGGCGATTCATTTCAGTTATTCCAAACCCAATTTGGGCAAGGAGGGACATGTCATCAGCATCTTTTGGTAAAGCGTCTAATACTCGTTTTAATTCCGCTATTAATTCTTCCCGTGGCACCTCTTTATCATTCTTACCTTTAGGCATCTTGTCATAAAGGTCAGCAAGGGTATTCAGAGTAATTTTTTCAAAATGCGCCTCATAAGCATTTTTCCTATTCGGTTTGCCATTCCAGCTTTCTTGGAGTTTCTCTAATTTTTTCACAGGGTCGGCTATGGCCTTTTTCCGGAGGAACTCAAACGCTTTTAGATCTCCATTTCCTACCTGCTTTTCTGCATTGCGCAGGCGACGGCTGAACTGGCAATCTTTCACAAGTCCATAGATGGCCCCGATTCCGACAAAAAGATAATAGATAGCATAAAGGATGTTGCCGGCGTAGGCGCATCCATTGGCCGCCCTACCAAGCGGATTTATCGAGCCAACTCCATGAGGGATTTTGATCTGCCTGCGGGCGATCATCAATCCGTAATAGGCAGCATATAAAGCCCCTCCAAAGGTTTGGGAAATCCCCAGCAACGTGTTGATCCCCCCTTCGAAGACCCCTCCACTATCGCCTATTTTCTTTGCTTCTAAAAGCCCTTTAAAAGCGTTGATCGCAACAAAGACTCCCATGACAGCATTTTCTGCGATCGTAGCTCCGACCACTTGTGATGAAAAGGATGCTTTGGTCCAACGAAGACCCCAGTACGCGTCGGTTATTGGCGACTCCGCTGCCTTGGCGCCTTCGGATAAACCCGGTTGCTTCTCTGAAGAATCAGGGGAAGTAATTTTTACAAGAAATTGACGGACTAAATTTGAAACCTTTAAATCTGTAGCATTTTCATTAGATGCGCCCGGGCCTTGGAGTTTGGATGATACATTTTCGAGTTGGGTTTTTAAGTATCCTGACGCCAAGTTTACCATGACGCCCTCCTTTGCCTTAACTTGCTAGAAGATTTAAGATCGATTATTTTAAAGTTTTATGCCTTTTATTAATAATTACAGATCTCTATACACATAATTATATCAAAATGTAATTAATAGTTATACAAGGAAGATTGCAAATAATTGAAATGCCGTATCTTCGCTAGTAACTTATTACCAACGACTTAGGTTTGTTCCGCTAATTAAAGCGCAAGACGTTAAACAAGAAGCACATACGAATGTTAAATTATTTATTGAGAAAAATTGACCTAAATCAGGAACTCGCTATACTGCGCTAAAGATAGTAATTAATTTTTTAGTTACCACCCTGCGGGCGCTGTGATGTTTCGAAGAGCACTCCTACCCACCTCTTGTGTCATTCTATTGACATGCGCAGGGTGCTACCCCAACAGGGCGCTCATCGACCCGTGGAGCTACGCCCCGAACTCCTCCTCTACCCCCTGGCTCCCCCCGAGAAATGTGAAGCCGATGGAGCTCTCCGATGAGCCGCCGGAGCTGCCCACGCAGGACGAGCCCTACAGCCTTGGGGAGCTGATCGACATCGCCCTGCGGAACAACCAGCAGACCAAGATCACCTGGGCGCAGGCGCGCTCGGCAGCCGCCACCTACGGCCAGTCGCAAAGCGAGTTCTTTCCGGCCTTCAGCGGGAATTTTACTTATACGCGCGGGCGCCAGCCCAGCTTCGTCGCCGGATCGGCGTCAAACATCAATCCTGCCGCTACGGGGGGAGGAACCAATCCGTCGGCTACCTCAGCACTCACCGCCCTCACCGTCATCGACACTTACTACAGCTATTGGAGCCCGCAGCTGCAGATCTCCTACCTGATCTACGACTTCGGCACGCTGCGCGCCACGTCGGAAGCCTCGCGCCAGGCGCTCTACAACGCCGACTGGACCCACAACGACGCGATCCTGACTCTGCTTCAGACGATCCTGACCGACTTTTACAACTATCTCTACCAGAAGCAGCTGCTCATCGCCGATGTGGCCAACGTCGATACGGCCGAACTGACCCTTGAGGCGGCAGAGGTGGGATTCAATACCGGCGTGCGCGACGTCTCCGACGTCCTGCAGGCCAAAACGCAGCTTCTGCAAAACCAGACGACCTGGGCCTCCCAGCAACAGAATGTCGAAACGTCGTACACGACGATGCTAAACGACATGGGCCTGCCTGCAAACATCCGGATCACCACGCAGAACCTACCCACGACCCTTCCCGAGAATGATGTAGTCCCGCCCGTCGACACGCTCATCGCCATCGCGCTGCAAAACCGCCCCGACCTGCTCGCCGCTGAGGCGAACCTCAAATCGAAACAGCAGAGCCTGATCGCCGCCAAGAGGCAGTTCCTCCCCCAGTTCAACTACAACTTTGATATCGGCAAAAACTACTACAACGCCGGGCTGCACGACCGCTACAACTTCACCAGCACCTTCACGGTCTCGATGCCTCTCTTCCAGGGTTTTTTCTACCGCAACGCGATCAAGATCGCAGAAGCCAACAAACGGGTGGCGGAGGAGCAGGTCAAGCAGACAGAGCTCAGCATGATCCAGGAGATCACCTCCTACCACTTCAACGTCCACTTCGCCTTCGAGACCCTGAAATTCGCAACTGCCTTTCTCGGTGCCGCCGAAGAGCAGTATGTCGTCGCCCTAAGCCAGTACAAACAGGGGACGAACACGATCCTCAACGTCGTCTCCGCGCAAAGCTCTCTCGTCGACGCGAGAGCCAGCCAGGCGAGTGCGATCCAGCAGTGGTTCACCTCCCTTGCCAACCTCGCCTACGCGACGGGGATCCTCTCTCCCGACTACACGGCCCCTTTTGCCGGTACGGAGCAGATAGAGATCGCAGAGGACAACACCTTTCAAATACAAAATAAGGATTTAGCCAATGATGAAGAATAAATCTCTTACTTATCTTGCACTTCTATGCCTGACCGCGTGTGAGAAGGCTCCCCCGCCGCCGCCGCCGCACTCAGTCACTGTAACAACACCGCGGGTAAGCGACGTCCCCGTCTTCGTCGACTACATCGGCCACATGGTCGCCAAAACGAGCGTCACCGTCATGGCCCAGGTGTCCGGGAACCTGATCATGCAGTACTTCACAGAGGGACAGGAGGTCAAGAAGGGAGATCTGCTCCTCGTCATCGATCCCCGCCCCTTTGAAGCGGCCCTGTCCAAAGCGGAGGCGACACTCGCGCAAACCCGGGCTACCCTGCATTACGACGAGGAAACCACCTACCGCTACGGCCCCCTCGTCCAGCAGGACTTCATCTCCCAGCTCAACTACGACCAGTATGTGACCAACGTGCTTGTCGATGAAGCTACCATCGGAGAAAACAAGGCCGACCTGGAGACCGCCAAGATTAATTTAGGGCTACTGCTACATCGACGCCCCCGTCGACTGCGTCACGGGAAAACTGCAGGTGAAGCCGGGCAACTACGTCGATGCCAACTCGGGGACCGACCTCGTCCTCCTCAACCAGATCCAGCCCATCCTCGTCGACTTCTGGGTCCCCGAGACCGATCTCTTCACCCTCCAGCAGAAACAGAAAAACGGGAAGCTCAAACTCATCGTCTATCCCGACCCCGCCCATAAATACCACTTCAACGGCGAGCTGACCCTCATCGACAACCAGGTCAACACCGGAACCGGGGCCGTCCTATTGGAGGGCACACTGCCAAACAGCGATAAAGCGCTCTGGCCCGGCCATTTTGTCGACGTCCGCGTTATCCTCGATGAACAAAAAGGCACCCTCCTCCTGCCCAACGAAGCCGTGATGGTCGGACAAAACGGCCACTACGTCTATGTCGTCAAGGAAGACTCGACGGTCGAGCTCCGCAACGTCAAAATCGGGCAGGAGTATGACGACAAGTATATCTCCATCCAATCGGGGATCAGCGCCGGCGAGCAGATCGTCACACAGGGGCAGCTGAGCCTCCTTCCGGGGATGAAAGTAGCAATCCAAACGGCCACAGCAACAAAGACGTAGGAGAGAGAAAATGAACCTATCGGAGATTTTTATCCGCAGACCCGTGATGACCATCCTCGTTATGCTCTCGGTCGCCTTTTTTGGCGTCCTGGCCTATCAGGCCCTGCCGGTCAGCGATATGCCCGACGTCGATTACCCCACCATCACCGTCAGCGTCGACTGGCCCGGCGCCGACCCCCAGACGGTCGCCAACAACGTCGTCGTCCCTCTCGAGCAGCAGTTCACCACAATCCCCGGCATCCAGCTGATCTCCTCGACAAGCTACACCGGAAGCGCCAGCATCGTCCTGCAGTTCAACCTCGACCGGAACATCGACCTCGCCGCCCCCGACGTCCTCGCCGCCATCAACACCGCCACACCCCAGCTCCCCAAAAGCCTCCCCTACGCGCCCACCTATTCCAAAGTCAACCCTACCGCCTCCCCTATCCTTTACCTCTGCCTAACCTCCCCCACCATGACCCGCGGAGACCTCTATAACTATGGCTATTCCGTCCTGTCGCAGCGGATCAGCATCGTCGAAGGGGTCTCCCAGGTGGAGACCTACGGCCCCGCCTATGCCGTGCGCCTCCGCGTCGACCCCCAAAAGATGGCCGCCAAAAACCTCGGGATCAACGATGTAGGAGCAGCGATCCAACAGGCCAACGTCTATCTGCCCGTCGGGACCCTCTTTGGAGAGAAAAGGGAATATACGATCGACTGCAACGGACAGCTCATGCCCGCCTCCCAGTACGATCCGATCATCATTAAAAATGACAACGGCTCGATCGTCAGATTCCGCGACATCGGCCATGCGATCGACAGCGTCCAGGATGACAAAACCATCGCCGACTACCACGAGCCCGGCTACGATGGCCCCGCCGTCGTTCTCGCGATCCGCAAAGAACCCGGCGCCAATGCGCTGCAGGTGATCCAGACCATCAAAGACCTCCTCCCCACTCTCGAACAACAGATCCCCGGTTCGATAAAAGTCGTCCAGCTCTTCGATCAGTCCATCTTCATCTGGGACTCGGTCCACGACGTCGAACTCACCCTTTTCATCGCCCTCATCTTAGTCGTCCTCGTCATCTTCTTCTACCTCGGCAAAGTGCGCGATACCCTTATCCCCGTCATCACCATCCCCCTTTCCGTGCTTGGCGCCTTCATCGTCATGCTCAAAATGCACTTCACCATCGACATCCTCTCCCTCCTCGCCATTACGCTGGCCGTCGGCTACCTCGTCGATGACGCCATCGTCGTGCTCGAAAATATCGTCCGCCATGTCGAGCAGGGGGAAAAACCCTTCGACGCCGCCATGAACGGCTCCAAAGAGATCAGCTTCACCATCCTCTCGATGACCCTCTGCCTCTGCACCATCTTCATCCCCCTCATCTTCATGGGAGGGATCATCGGACGGATCCTCCACGAGTTTGCCATCACCATCGTCGCCACCGTCTTCATCTCCGGAATGATCTCCCTCTCCCTCACCCCTTTGATGTGCAGCCGCTTGATCCCCGAGCGCAAAGAAGGGGAAGAGAAGAAAAAAGGCTTCGTTGAGAAGATGTCCCACACCCTCAATGAAAAGATCCTCGCCGTCTACGCCCCCTCGCTCGATTGGGCCCTCTCCCACCGCAAAACGGTCCTCACCATGGGCCTCGGCAGCCTCGTCCTCTCCATCTTCCTCCTCGTTAAACTCCCCAAAGACTTCCTCCCCCCCGACGACCTCGGCCTCGTCCAGGCTTTTGTTCAAACAGTTGACGGCACCTCCCCCTTTCAGATCGCCGACTACACGGAAAAACTCGCAAAAGTGCTCACCCAAGACCCCAACGTCGAGAACGTCGTCAGCGTCAGTGCAACACCTCAGGACAATGAGAGCGCGCTCTTCATCCACTTAAAACCGATCAAAGAACGCCTCGCGCTCGCGCCTTTACTCCATCATCTTTACCCTATCGCCAACCAGATCCCCGGCTGTAGAGTCTTCCTCGTTCCCCTCCCCCTCATCAACCTCCAGGCAGGGACCACCAATAGCAAAGGAGATTACCAGTACACCGTAACCAGCATGAGCACCGCCGATCTCTATAAATACGGCCCCCTCCTCACAGAGAAAATGAAACAGCTCAAATCGATCACCGCCGTCGTCAGCGACATGGACATCACCGAACCCCAGGCCAAAATCGAGATCCTCCGCGACAGGGCCTCCCAGTACGGCATCACCGCCACCCAGATCGAAAACTCCTTGAGCCTCGCCTACGCCACCGGTAACCTCAGCCCCATCAACACCCCCATCTACCAGTACTACGCCATCATGGAGACCTTCCCCCACTTCTACCGCAACCCCACCAACCTCAACCAGTTCTGGTTCCGCAATACAAACAACGACATGGTCCCCTTCAACGCCATCTGCAAAGTCATTGAAACCACCGGCCCCCTGTCCGTCAACCACATCGACGGCCTCCCCTCCGCTACCATCTCCTTCAACCTCGCTCCCAACGTCGCCCTCGAAAACGCCCTCAAAGACGTCCAGACCCTCGCCAAACAGACCCTCCCCGACAGCGTCGTCGGCTCCGTCCAGGGCTCCGCCAACGTCTTCCAGCAGTCGTTCGCCAACCTCAAATTCCTCCTCATCATCGCGATGTTCATCATCTACGTCATCCTCGGCATCCTCTACGAAAGCTTCTTCCCCCCCGTCACCGTCATGTCGACCCTCCCCCCCGCCGCCCTCGGCGGTTTCCTAAGCCTTCTCATTTTCGGCCAGACCCTCTCCCTCTACGCCGTCGTCGGCATGATCATGCTCCTTGGCATCGTCATGAAAAACGGGATCATCCTCATCGACTTCGCCAACGACTCCCGCATCAACCATGGCAAAACGATCCACGAAGCGATCTACCACAGCTGCATGGTCCGTTGCCGCCCCATCCTCATGACCACTTTCGCCGCCCTCATGGGCGCCGTCCCCATTGCGATCGGCATCGGCGGAGCCACCGCCAAAAGCCGCCAGTCGCTCGGTATCGCCATCGTCGGCGGCCTGATCTTCTCCCAGATCATGACCCTCTACCTCACCCCCGTGATCTACACCTACATCGAGGGCCTCCATGCCAGACTTACAAGGAAGAAAAAAGAAGAGACGACGCCCGCTCAATACGAGTGAACATTTTTTTTGAAATTCAAGGCCGGGGATGAAAGGCCTCGAAGGCCTCGGTGAGGTGGCGCTGGCTGATGTGGGTGTAACGGTCGGTCGTTGCGATGCTCGAGTGGCCGAGCATCTCCTGAATGACCCGCAGGTCGGCGCCATTTTCCAAAAGATGGGTCGCAAAGGAGTGGCGCAGCGTATGGGGAGAGATCTTCCGCGCAATCCCCGCCGCTTTGGCGTAGAGCTTCACCCGCTGCCACACCATCGACCGATCGATCCGCTTGCCCCTCTCGGTCACAAAGAGCGCTTCCTGCCTGTCGGCGCTGACCCGATGATTGCCCAGATAGTGGTCAATCGCAACAACCGCCGATCTCGCGATCGGCACCACCCTCTCCTTCCCCCCTTTGCCCCGCACCCGCACCACCTCCTCCCCCACATCCTGCAGGTTAAGCCCGCACACCTCCGACACCCGCAGGCCCGACGCGTAGATCACCTGCAGCACAGCCCTGTCCCGAGCGCCCGTAGACGTCGAAACATCCGGGGCCTTAAGCAACTCCTCGACCTCCGCCACTGTCAACACCTCCGGGATCAGCTGCCACATTTTGGGAGAGTCGAGATGTAAAGTGATGTCTTTGGGAATGGCACCCTCCCGCTTAAGAAAGCGGAAGAGCATTTTGACCGCCACAAGCGATCGGCAGATCGAGCTTGTCGCATAGGAGAGGTTTTTCAGATGGGCCAAAAAGGCGATCACATCCTCCTCTTGCGTCCCATCGAACGTCAAGATCCCCTTTTCTTTAAGAAGCGTCGTGAAAAGATGCAGGTCCCTGCGGTAGGCGGCAAGCGTATTTTGCGCCAGCCCCTTCTCCGACCCCAGATAAGAGAGAAAATTCCCGATCCACTCCTGCATAGCCCCCCATCTTTCCAAACTTCAGGATAGAGGAAAAGGAATTCTACTTCTTCCTTTTTTCGAACTGGTGGATCCGGTAGTAGCAGGCGATGTTGATCGCAAGCCAGATCGCTCCGACAACCCCCGCTGCAATCATCGGGACGATTCCCGCCGACAGGACACATATGACCGTCACTACGGCAAGCGCCAGCACCGTCGAGAGCAATATGATCAGTTTGTCAAAACGCCCCGGGTGGCACCGCTTGAACTCCTCGACGAGTGCGATCCCGTCAGGGATCAACAGGGCAAGCGAGATCCCCATCATGATAAACGCGCCGATTGTCGCAAAGATCGGCGCCGACATGACCATGCAGACCACAACAGCAATGGCGACAACCGAGATCACCCCGATCGCAACTGAAGAGATAACCGTCTTCCTCGTCCAGCACTTGTTCACCGCCGCAACGATCTCTTTCGCATTCGCCGGCTCCCCTTTGGTCACAAGCTCCCACAGGTCCGCGTTGAAAGTACGTTTAAAAACGGCCTCCTTCTTGTCCAGCAGCAGCTTCTCCCTGCAGGCCATAGCTTCCCTCTGCTGGGCAAAAGAGATCGCGGCAAAAGCCGGATCCTTCATCAGCTCATTAGAGATCGCCGCCTTTTCCTCAGGACTTACCTGCACCGCACTCCGGATGTACTCCCATCCCTTCACAATCAGCTCTTCCTCAGACAGGTTCCCCCCGGAGATCGCTTCCTTGTACCCTTTGCGGAAAAGACGCAGCTCATGGATGTTCACCGCGATCGGAATCCCTTTAAGCACTCCCGCAAACGCCGTCAATCCCATACCAATCCCCCCAAGGACGCTCCCCAGCGTCCCCAGAACTTTCGATGTGCTCAAGACCGATGCGACTGTGGAGACCCGCGCAGGGACCAAAGATGCCCCGCCCCCAATCTGCGCAGACCCCCGAACAACATCCGTGTAACCGAGCACTCTTCCCGCCCCATCCTCAATTTTCTTTGCAGTATCGACATCCTTAAGCCCTTTACTGATGTTGACAGCGCCCGACAGGATCGAAAATCCCGATGTCACGCCCAGTCCCGCAATAACGGCCGGATTGTCCATCACCCCAAGCTGGCCCGTCGTCGCAAAGAACTGCCGCATATTCCCCGACACATCCGTGATCACATCCACACTGCTCAAAATTAAAGGAGAGACCCGCCTTCCCTTGAGAGAGGGGTCTGACGACTCAAGCAGGGCCGGACGATTAAAGATTTCAGTGGGCACCTGTTTGGGTGCCGAAGGAGAGGCCAACGCATAATTCAAATTAAAAACGCCAGGTTTGGCGCCGTTTGCTGCCCATGACGGAGTAAAGTTGAAGTTGGGTTTGGATCCCTTCACCGCCCACGCAGGAGTGAAATTGAATTGCGGCCTGGCTTTAGCGTACGCCCACGACGGAGTGAAATCAAATTTCAGATCAGCATAATTTTTTTGCCCAGCACGAAATCCCGTGCTAAAGGAGAACGCTTTCCCACTTCGAGTAAAATTTGAAGATGCATTTGAGCAATTTAATGCTGTCATAATCTTTTCCCCCGCGCCGATTATATCAACACGACATAATTATGAACACACTAACTAATTGTTATTCCGAGTTACATTTTTATTAAGAACGAAACTAATTTGCAATTACACAACATGAAAGCGTTTTATTTTTATATTTCACATAAAGAATAAAATAACAGAATGTGAACGAAGAAAAGAATCTCGCGATGAAAACGTTTACTACTTATATTAGAATGAATTTACTTACGTTGAGGATGCACGGAAAAAATAAAATAACAGGATGGACACGATAGACAGGATGGAAAAAACAAAGAAAAAAATCCCGCGATGAAAACGTTTACTACTTATATTGAAATGAATTTACTTGCACTGACGTCGCACAGAAGCAGAAGAGAACAACGCAAAGACGCCAGGCCGCCAAGACGCAAAGAGAGGGATTTTTAAAATCTTTGCGACCCTGCGGCTTTGCGACTTGGCGTTGTGCCCCGCCGCCTGTACTTATAAAGTCGATATCATTGTATTTTGAAGTTGCATGCGATGAAAACGTTTACTACTCAGTTGACGTCACACAGAAAGAATTAAATAACAGGATGGAGAAAAACAAAGAAAAAAATCCTGCCCATCCTGTTAATTGTCTTTGAAAGCGTGCAAAGAATGTACTTTGTAGGAGGGAAAACTTTAAGCTGTTCTTAAGAAGTTTTTTGATTTTTCAGGTGGGTGAGGCGGTAGTAGCAGGCGCTATTGATCGCCAGCCACACGAGGCCGACAACGCCAGCGCCTATCAGGGGAGCCAGTCCCCCGGTGAGGAAGAACACCACTCCCACTGCCACGATGGCCAGGACGGTGGACAGGAAGATCCACAACTTATCAAAACGGCCAGGATCACCCTTTTTAAAGTCCTGCACCAGCGCATAAGCGTCGACGGAAAGCGATCCCAGGGAAACCGCCAGGGCCAGGGAAGTGATCACAATGATCGCCAGCGGCCCTGTGAAGATGAACGAGGCGGCAGCCAATGCAACTCCCAGCACGAGCAGGGCCATCGTCACCGAGGTCAAAATCGTCTTTTCCCGCCTTTTTTTCTGTACGGCAGCGATCACCTCCGCCGCTTCGGCAGGGGTGCTTTTCCGGATCTTTTCGAGACACTCCTTGCCGGTCACCCGCTTCAGGACAACCTCTTTCTTCTCCAAAAGAGCCTTTTCCTTCCCTACGGCCTTTTCCCTCTTCTGCTCCCCTGTCAGGGCCGGATCCTTCTCCAGCTCCTCGAGAATCCCCCTTCTTTCCTCAGGAGTGACCCGAGCCAGGTTCTTCAAATGCTCCAGGGCCAGGACGTTTCGCTGCTCCTCGGAGCCTGCGGGATCGTTCAAGATTTTATTAAGCGTCTGATCAAACACTCGAAACTCGTTCAGCCTGATCCCCGTTGCAATCGCTGCCAATAGGGAACCCACTGAGAATAAGGCGCCCCCGATGCTGCCGAGCACCCCGGCCATCGTGCTCACGATCTTTGAGGCGGTAGACAGGGCTGCGATCGATAGCGCCTCGAAAGGGACCATGATCGCCCCACCCGCTGCAGATGCTGCGTTCTTGCCCACCTTCAGGCAGGCAATTGCCGTCCCCGCTACGTCAGAGATTTTTTTAGCCTCTCTGGCCTCCTTGATCCCGCTTTTGACCCCCAGCCCGCCCGAAATGACGCTAAAGCTGTTGGTGAAGCCAAGCGATGCCAGAGCCGCCGGGTTCTCCGTTCCATAGACAGCATGTGCGCTTGAGAAGGTCTGCCGGACATGCCCCGAAAAGTCTGCAATCACCTCGGCCCCGCTCAGGACGAGAGGGCTAAAAACGACTTTACTCCCCTCTTTGCTAGACACTTGCGCAACGGGCTCGACAGACTTGGAGTAGGCGGTAGCAACCCTCGCCTGGCAGGTTTTTGGGGGTATAAAAGTAAAATTGAATTTGGGGGAGCTTTTCGTTGACTGTGCTGCCCAGGAAGGCGTGAACTGAAAATTCGGCTTGGGAGTCTTGAGTGCCCACGCAGGAGTAAAATCAAAGCTATAGCCGTTACTCTTTTTTTCAAAGGAGGGGCGCGCGCCAAAACCGCCTGGCGCAAATACAGATGAATGGAAACGGCATGATGCGGTCATAATTTCTCCCCCCGCATAGATTATACATCTAAAACAATATCAATGGAAGACGATTAATAATTAAAACATAATACTTAAATTTTGTTTATTTAATATAATTAAAATATATTAGATGAATTGAAATTTACATTATCCAATGTTATAATAAAGAGAAAACCTTATAACAATATTGTAGCTATGACAAAGCCCGTTTCATCAGGCAAAACATTTATCGACACCTTCTCAGGGCAATCCGGCACCTATAAAGTTTTTGCTTACATCAAAAACCCCGACGGCTCACGAACCTACCTTCCCGCAGACGGCAACCCCGAAGTCACCAAAAAAGTCCGCACCCTCGCCAAAGCGCTCTTCGAAGCCCATGAGGCCAAGCAGGAAAAAGAGAAGGCGCCCCACTATGAAATTAAAAAAATAGATGCACAGGGCCTGATCAAAACCGACAATAGCATCGTTTCCCACGACTTCAAGATCCAACCTGTGAGTCCTAAGCTTGCCACCCAGATGGAAACTGTCCTTGGGGGGATAACCCAGGCTGATACCGTCAAAGCCCAGGATATCTGGGAGGCCTTTGAGGCGACTGTGCGCCAGGGGATCCAGACGGCGGGCACTGACCGACCTGTAGAGATGAAGCCGGAGCCCGTTGCAAAAGACCCTGTAAGCAGCCCTGCTTCGCCAAAGCCTGATGCTACCCCCGTTAAGCCAGTGGAGCCACCTGCTGCAACCACGGCCCCTGCACCGGAAGCCCCTTCTGTTCCTCTACATAAGAGAGCCCCCCACCGCGCTGCGACATCGATCGACCTCGATCTGGAGCCGCTCCCCTTAAATGGGCCCGACTGGTACACGGTCATTCCCGATCGTGTTAAACTGAGAATAGTTGATGCGATTTACTATGGACGATGCCCCGGAGGAAACATCTATGGGGCTGTTTGGGAACAATTTAAAGCTCTTGCAGAAAAGCAGAAAAGGCCGGGTATCCATAGGCCTGTGCTGATTCTGCCTTTGCTCAAGCGGGAATCAGAGCGCCTCTCTGAGGCTTGCAAAACGCTTCCTTCTTCTATTCCACCCCAGATTCGAGCGGAAGCGGAAGAGATTTACCGAATCCACAAAAAGCCCTGGCAAACCCCCAGAGATATCGAAGCCACGAAGAATAAAATTGAATCTTTAATGAGCCGCGTCTTCGAGGGCCAGGAGGCCTTGCTTACCCGCCTACGTCAACAGGCTGAGGCTGATAGCATTACCATCGCAGACTGGGACAAAGAGTGGACCAAACACCACTATTTCGATGACATCTCCCGTTTCGTCGAAGCTATCGCGCGTTGGCTCGACAACGACTAATTCCAGAACTTTTATCCTTTATAAATTTATCGCGCTGTTTGCAGCTTAAGTTTATCAAATAACTTCTGTGAATTTATCTATTCAAATAAAATAAATCATTTTCAAGCTTGATTATACTACACTAATAAGTATTGATAATTTTAGTTATGTATAATTAAAAAATTAACAACCTAAACGGATTCTGCTATCGTTAAAACATAATAACAACTATAAATCATTTCCAATTTTAATAACTACTAAATCAATAACTCTTTATTTTTATTAAACTTAAAAGGAAATTAAATTGAACTAAATCGATCCGTTCTATTATAATTTAGTCGTAACGCAAAAATATCAACAGTTAGAAGTTAACTTGAATTATCTTCGGAGGAAAATATAAGTTATGACACAACCAATAACAAAAGCGGAAATTACCGCTACATTGTCCAAGCTCCAATCTGTTAGCCAAAAGCAAACAGATGCTCTTTGGGACAAAAACATTACACAGGCAACAAGTTTTCTGCGTAAAATTCCCGGTTTCCTTAGCTACCTTTCAGAAACAGCTTCTGCTTATATAGCTGCCAGACAGTTCAATAAAGGCGTGGAGTCTCTGTTTGTAGCCATTGAAAAACGTCCTTTGCAAAGCAAGGAAGTAAAAGGCCAGAAAGTTGAACGACTCAATAACGATAACTTAAATGCAAAACAAGCAGCTAAGAAAGCTATGCAGACTTTCTTTCATGTCTTTACAAGAAGATGTGAGCAAATTGGCTCAACAGATATCCGTCTGAATGACAAGGCCCTTATTGAGGCGCTTTCGCAAATCGCCACACAAAAAGGCAAATTGAATGTCGTAAAAGTTGTAACTAGCAGTAGCTTTGCTGAAGAGTTAAACAAAGCTCGCTTTAGCAATATCGTTACTTCATATGCTAAACTGGATATTACTTCAATCAACCCAGACAACTTCGATAAAAAAGTTGCCGAACTCGTTGAAGTCTTCGGTGCTGATGCATCCGGTGAAGCTGCACTCAGACAAAAGCTGTGCCATGCGCTTAACAAAAAGAGTCCTGGTGAGTTCAAAATCCTTGCTGATCAATATCTGGCTGCATCAGACAATACAGTCGTAGCTCAACTTATTGAAGAAATGAAGAAAAAGAATGCTGAGACGATAGCTAAGCTTGAAGTGCAAATCACTAATTAGCTGGACCTAATAGGTACGACGGTGCAATTGCTAAGGCTTGAAAAGCAAGAGAAACAGCTGAAGCTGCTTTTGCAGGCGCAAGAGCTATAGTTCACCTCAAGGCGGAAGATTCTCTAATGAAACCGATCGTCTGACATGATTCTTGATGCAGGAACTTCGTACAACTGCATACAAAGGCTTTCGCAATTGCCGAGAAGCACGTGCTGAGTTCCGTAAAGCTGATGAAGATACAAAGCACTTGATAAACAACTTAACCAAGAAGTTTATCCTGCACACTGGAACCTTACTGCATCAAGACGTTGCGGCAGAAGCTGATCGTATTGTTAAAGCTCAAGGAGCCCTGTTCCAAGAGATTGCCAACGCGTAATCAACAACTAAAGTCCATCTCCCTGATGGGCTTAAAGCGGACTGGACGGGATCTCCCGTCCTTCCTTAAAGGAGCGGCACCCGCCGCTCCTTTTTCATTTGTACCCTATTTCTCATAATCAAATAATTTCTGAGGCAACGGTGTCGTAGAAAAGCTGGCCCAGAGGGGTGAGCCGGATGCGGTTGTCTACGCGGGTGGTCCATCCTTTCTCTTCGAGGAGGTGGAGGGATTGCTCGAGGGAAGGTGGCAGGGGGGTGAAAGCTGCGAGGTCGACCCCTTCGACGAGGCGGAGGCGGACGGCGAGCAATTCTTTGAGGTTGTCGGGATAGGGCAGCTGCTCGTGGAAATCGACGGGGAGCTTTTCTTCTTCGAGGGCGGTAAGGTATTTGTTGAAATGGGCGTAGTTGGAGAAGCGGGCGCCGTCCCAGTAGCTGAATGCCGAGGGGCCGAAGCCGAGGAAGGGGCGACCGGTCCAGTAGCCCGTATTGTGCCTGGAATGGCGCTCCGGGCGGGAGAAGGCGGAGATCTCGTAGCGCTGCAGGCCAATGGCTTCGAGCGACTGGACGGCCATCTGAAGCATCTGGAGGCGCTCCTCTTCAGGGGGAAGGTGGGGAAGGAGCTCTTTTTGTCTTTTAAAAAAAACGGTATGGGGTTCGAAGGTGAGGTTGTAGAGGGAAAGGTGGGTGATGGGGAGGGTGGAGAGGGCGCGGAGGGTCTTTTCCCAGGTGGCAAGGGTCTGGCTGGGCAGTTCGAACATGAGGTCGATGGAGAGGTTGTCGATCCCGGCCCGGGAGACGGTTTCGATTGCTTCGAGGGAGCGGTTGGCGCTGTGGGTGCGCCCGAGGGTGAGGAGCTCCTCATCGAGGAGGGACTGGACGCCGAGGCTGATGCGGTTGATCCCGAGGGCCGCAAACTGCTGCATGAAAGGGAGGGTGATATCTTCCGGGTTGCCCTCGAGGGTGATCTCGCAGTCGGGGGCGATCTCGATGCCTGATTGGCGTAGGGCAGTAAAAATTTTTTGTAGCTCTCGATATCGAGTTTGGTCGGGGTGCCGCCGCCAAAGTAGATCGAGACGATCCGTTTATCCGCAAGCTGGGGGAGGCGCAGGCGCCACTCTTTGAGCAGAGCGGGGAGAAAGGCGTTTTTCAGCTTCTGATCGTTGGGAAGGACGAAGAAATGGCAATAGGGGCACTTTTTGGAGCAGAACGGGATGTGGAAGTAGAGGCTTACATCCCGCGATGAATGGAAAGGTTTACCAGTCGTTGGCATCGGGATCTTCGAGAACGCCGCGGCGCCACCGGTTGCGGTCGCTGAAAGGGTCTTCCTCTTCCTCTTCTTCCGGGGCTGCACCTTCTTCATCGGCTTCTTCCCCTTCTTCACCTGTGGCGGTTGTCTCCACGTCGAAGGGCTCCGTCTCCATATCGAGGCCGGCGTCGGTGAATCCCTCTTCGGCGATGTCGATATCGGGGAGGCTCTGCGGCTCATGGACGGGCTGGCGTCCGCCGGGGCGCTTGGGCGCGGCAAACTCCTCCATCTCTCCGCTCTCTTTGAGAAAACGGAGGCGATCCCTCTCCTCGCCGATCTTCTCGTGAAGGGTTTTCATCTCTTCTTTGTGCTTCTCCATGTCCTTTTTGGGGACAAGGCCGAGTTTAAGCCACTGTTCGAGGTCATGGAATTCCGATTCCAATTTTTTTAGCCGTTCGCTCTTAATATTCATCGCCCACCTTTAACAACAATTGAGCCCGATTGGGGATACAAGATCTTCCTGCTTCGTCTATTTACTGAAGCACCCATTTTTATGCAAAACAAATGTAAAAACATTCTTTAATTTCGTGAGATGCACTGGAATTTTTTCTCTTCGAGCCGGAAAGTATGGTCGATGGAGGGGATTAAGTGCAAGCCTTCCCGGCATTCCCCTTTACTGTCATCATGGACGGAGATGCCTGGAAAAAATTTTTCTTTTTATCCTGCATATCCGTGTAGAAGAAGAAGGTCGCAAACCAATTCCTGAAGTCGTTTGTGTATAAATTATTATTTTGATATCCATAAGAAAAAGACACAGTGTAAAGGGAGCTTCCATGAGCGGCCAAGATTTTTCCTATGCGAACCTGGCAAACCTGGGCGCCCTTGAACAGCTCTACCAGCAATTTTTAAGCGATCCGAACAGTGTGGAGGCGTCGTGGCGCCACTTCTTTGAAGGGATGGCCTTCGCCCAGGCGGCGCTCCCGTCTGTCGAGACGAAGCAGAGCCCCGATCTGCGCGTTTATCACTTGATCGCCGCCTACCGCAAGTTCGGCCACCTGATGGCGCAGTTCAATCCCGTGGCGACGTCGATCCTCTCAGAGCCGCCGGAACTGAATCTGGAGAACCTGGGGTTTAAGAAAGAGGAGCTGGGGCAGGTATTTCCAACGTGCGGATTTCTAAAGGAGGCGCAGGCTCCTCTGGGGACGTTGGTAGAGGCGCTGAAAAGGACCTACAGCGGAACGGTGGGGATCGAGTACATGGGCCTTGGCAAGGTCGCCCTCGAGCAGTGGCTGCAGCAGCAGATCGAGCCCAACTTTCCGCTGCATCTGGAAAATGCGGATAAGATCGAGCTTTTGCACAAATTGAACAAAGCGGAACTCTTCGAATCGTTCCTGCACACGAAGTATGTCGGGCAAAAGCGGTTTTCTTGGAAGGGGGAGAGACGCTGATCCCGATGCTCTCGTCGATGATCCAGAAAGGGGCGGGGCTTGGCGTGCGAGGAGGTCGTTCTGGGCATGGCGCACCGGGGGCGGCTGAATGTGCTGGCCAATATTTTAAACAAATCCTACGCGCGAGATATTTCACGAGTTCGAAGATCTTTACACGCCCGACTGATTCGAAGGAACGGGAGATGTGAAATACCATAAGGGATTCGTGGGAGAGCTTCCGATGCCGTCAGGAAAAGCGGTACGGTGACGCTTGTCGCCAACCCAAGCCATCTGGAGGCGGTCGATCCCGTCGTCGAAGGGATCGTCCGCGCGAAGCAAGAGCTCAATGGAGATGAGGAGCAGCACGGCAAAGATCATTCCCGATCCTGATCCACGGGGATGCGGCGATCGCCGGACAGGGAGTCGTCTACGAGACGATCCAGCTTTCTGCGGCTCAACGGCTATGCGACGGGAGGGACGATGCACATCGTCGTCAACAACCAGATCGGCTTTACGGCGCTGCCCAAAGACACACGCTCGACGACGCTATTGCACGGACATCGCCAAAGCCTTCGGCGCGCCTGTCTTCCATGTGAATGCCGAAGATCCTGAAGGGTGCGTGCGTGCGGCGAACCTCGCCATCGAGATGCGGCAAAAATTCCAGTGCGATGTCTTTATCGATCTCAACTGCTACCGCAAATATGGGCATAATGAAGGGGATGAGCCGACATTCACCCAGCCGCTCGAATATGCGCTGATCAAGGCTAAGCGATCGATCCGCGAAATATTCCGCGAACAGTCTGATCCAAGAAGAACGTCCTCGACGAAGCAGACAGCGGAACGAGATGGAAAATGCCTTCAAAGACAGGACCTGCAGCAAGCACTCGAAGAGATATCCAGCACTGCTGCGGAAAAGAACTCCCCGCGCGAAGGGCAAGGTCTGCCAAAGAGGCCTCTCACGGCTGTAAACACAACAGTGACGCATGAAAGTCTCATCCCTTGCGCGAGAACGATTTTGCAGCGTTCCCCGAAGATTAAAGATCCATCCCAAGATCCATCGTCTGCTGCAGGAGCGGCTCGCGATGGTCCACGCGAGAGCCCAGACGGCCGCTATCGACTGGGGCATGGGCGAGCATTTCGCCTATGCCACTCTTCTCAACGAAGAAGATTCACGTCCGTATCTCAGGGCAGGATGTGCGGCGCGGCACGTTTTCCCACCGTCACGCGATCTGGGTCGACCAGGTCAAAGAGTAAAAGTATTTTCCCCTCTCCCACTTGAGCCAAGGTCAAGCCCCTTTTGACGTCTTCAACTCCCCCCTTTCCGAATACGCTGTCCTCGGGTTTGATTTCGGCTATAGCATCACCTATCCCCAGTCGCTCGTGATCTGGGAAGCGCAGTTCGGAGATTTTGCCAATGGCGGCGCAGATCATCATCGATCAATTCATCGCCTCATCGGAACAGAAATGGAGCTCAGCTCCAATCTGACGCTGCTGCTCCCCCACGGCTACGAAGGGCAGGGCCCTGAGCACTCTTCGGCACGCATCGAGCGGTTTTTACAGCTCGCCGGCCATGAGAACATGCGGGTCGCCAACTGCTCTACGCCCGCCCAGCTTTTCCACCTTTTGCGCGCGCAGGCGCATCTGCAGCTGAAAAAACCGCTGATCCTCTTCACCCCCAAAGCGCTGCTGCGCCATCCTGCTTGCGTCTCGAGCCTGCAATGAATTTGCCAGGGAAAGTTTCAAGAAGTGATCGACGACCCTGCCCCGCTGCAAAAGCGCTGCGCAAGGCTTCTCTTCTGTGCAGCGGCAAGATCTACTACGACCTATTGCAGGAGCGGGAAAAGCTCAAACGCGACAGACATTGCGCTCATCCGGGTCGAGCAGCTCTATCCCTTCCCCGAAGAGCAAGTCAGACAAGTCGCTGCAAAAGGTATGCACCGACAGAGAGTATCTGCTGGGTCCAGGAAGAGCATAGCAACATGGGCGCCTGGGAATACATCCGCCCGCTGCTCAATGAACTGCTTGGTGCAAAAGAGGCTGTGAAGTATATCGGAAGAGACCGGAGCGCCTCACCTTCTGCGGGATCGCATGCGCTGCATAAAAAACAGCTGGAAGAAATGCTGCAAACGGCTTTTACAAGATGAGGAATGTCATGAAAGTAGAGATCAAAATCCCCGCGATGGGAGAATCGGTCGCAGAGGCCACCGTCAGCAAGATCCTCAAACCCTCGGGCAGCTATGTCAAGCTCGATGAGGAGATCCTCGAGCTGGAGACCGACAAGGTCAACCAGGTCCTCCATGCGCCCCAAAGCGGGCAGCTGACCCTGACAGTAAACAGGGAAGACACGGTAAAAATCGGCCAGGTGATCGGGTTTGTCGAGACGGACGCGAAGGCTCACCGCCGCCGAAGCTCTCCAGGCAGGCTGCAGCTCCAAAGCCAGCTGCGCCAGCACCTGCCACTTCACCAAACAGGAGAAAGCGCCCGTGTGATGATGCCCGATTTCGCAGCTTCCCTCAAAGAAGCCGCCCAAAACACCGCAGCTCCCAGGCCGCTCCAAACGCAGCCTGCAGTCCCTACAACAGGCGAAAAAGTCGACGCGCAAAAAAATGAGCTCGCTGCGCAAAGTGATCGCCTCACCGCCTCGTCGAAGCGAAAAACACCACCGCGATGCTCACCACATTCAATGAGATCGACATGTCCGCCGTCATGGAGATCCGGGCTCAGGAAAAAGACAATTTCCTCAAAAAACACGGCGTCAAAGCTCGGATTCATGTCCTTCTTCGTCAAAGGCGTCGTCGCCGCGCTCAAAGCCAACCCCCAGGTCAATGCCTCGATCGACGGGGATGAGATCATGACCTTCCACACCTACGACATCGGCGTTGCCGTCTCCACAGAGCGCGGCTTCATGGTGCCCGTCGTCAAAAATTGCGACCAACTGAATTTTGGCGGCGTCGAAAAAGCGATCGAGAGCTTTTCGCAAAAAAAGCGCGCGAAGGAACGATCTCCGTCGATGACTTGCGCGGAGGCAGTTTTACGATCACCAACGGCGGGGTCTTCGGCTCCCTTCTCTCGACGCCGATCCTCAACCCGCCCCAAAGCGCCATCTTAGGGATGCACGCGATCGTGAAACGCCCCGTCGTGGTGAATGATGAGATCGTCATCCGCCCGATGATGTACGTCGCATTGAGCTACGACCACCGGATCGTCGATGGGAAAGAGGCGGTCCTTTTTCTCGTCATTTGAAGCAAAGTCTGGAAGACCCCTCGCGCCTGCTTTTAGATCTTATAGGGAGACATATGGCTGAAAATTTTGATGTCGTCATGATCGGCTCAGGACCCGGCGGCTATGTCGCTGCAATCCGCGCTGCGCAGCTGGGATTCAAGACCGCCTGCGTCGAAAAAGACAAAGAGCTCGGTGGCACCTGCCTCAACGTCGGCTGCATCCCCTCCAAAGCCCTCTTGCAATCCTCCGAGTTCTACTGGAAGATCGCGCCATGAAGGGAAAAAGCATGGGATCGAGGTTGCCCCGCTCGCGCTCAATTTCCCGCAGATGATGCCGCGCAAACAGAAGATCGTCGCCTCCTTCAACGAAGGGATCGCCGGCCTCTTCAAAAAAAACAAAATCACCGCCTATACAGGCACCGCCTCCTTCGCAAGCCCTACGACGCTTTCGTGGCAGGTGGCAGCGGCACACAGGAGATCACCGCCCGCCACTATCATCATTGCGACAGGATCGGAACCGATCGCCCTCCCCTTCCTCCCCTTCGACGAGCGCAGGGTCCTCTCATCGACAGGCGCCCTCGCCCTCGAAAAAGTCCCCAAGAAAATGCTCGTTGTCGGCGCCGGGATCATCGGCGTCGAGCTCGGCTCCGTCTACGCGAGGTTGGGCGCTGAAGTGACCTTCATCGAGTTTTTGGACAAGATCTGCCCCACCCTCGATGAGAGCCTCTCGAAAGAGCTCCACCGCCTCCTCAACTCTCAAGGGATGCAGTTCAACCTCTCCTCGAAAGTCACCTCGGCAAAGTTAAGCGAAAAGAGATCATTCTTCAGGTCGCTCTGCCGGACGGCAATACCCAGGAGATGAGGGCGGATGCCGTGCTCGTCTGCATCGGCAGAAGACCCTACATCCAGGGGCTCGGGCTCGATAAGGCGGGGATCCTGGCGACAGAAAAAGGGATTGATAAAGATCGACGGGAATGTTCCGCACAACTCTCCCCACATCTTTGCGATCGGAGATATCGTCGATGGCCCGATGCTCGCCCATAAAGCATCTGAAGAAGGAGTCGCCGTCGCTGAGATCATCGCCGGCCACCATCCCAAAATCGAGTATGCGGCCATTCCCAATGTCGTCTACACCCATCCTGAAGTCGCCTCCGTCGGCATGACGGAAGCGGAAGCAAAAAATGCAGGCCTCGAGATCAAAGTGGGGACATTCCCCTTCAAGGCCAACTCCCGCGCGCGCTGCACCGGAGAAGAAGAGGGATTTGTCAAGATGATTGCAGAAGCGAAAACAGGAACAGATCGTCGGTGATCCACATCATCGGCGCCCACGCCTCAGAGCTGATCGCTGAGGGTGCGCTGGCCATCCAGAAGAGGGCCACCTTCGAAGAGATCGCCACCACCCCTCACGCCCACCCGACCCTATCGGAAGCGATGAAGGAGGCCGCGCTCGCCGTCGACAAGCGCGCCATCCATAAATGATCTTAATAGCTTTGGGATTTGCCGCAGCCGCAGGACCCTTTGACGTTCGGGTTGCTGATCTTGAAGCCGGAACCGTTAAGTCCATCGACGAAATCGATCTCAGCGCCCAGTAAGCGGGAGACATCTGCCGTCTGGACATAGATTTCGACGCCCTCAGAGTGGAACACCGTGTCGTCGCTTCCCGCTTTCTCAGCGTAGTCGAGAACATATTCGAAGCCGCTGCATCCTGCAGCACGGTCTCCAAAACGCAGTCCCCAGCCCTCTTTCCCCTCTTCCTTCAGGATATGGCGGTACTTCTCGGATGCCCGCTTGGTCATCGAAATGGAAGAAAGGTCTGTCTTCTGGGCCAGGATCTCGTTCAGGCGGCCGACCATCTCGTCGATCTCTTCCTGGGAAAACCCATGGCTGAGCATCCCCGTTTCCAGGGTTTCCCAGGTCGCGGCTCCGCAGCCCACGCAATGCAGTCCCCGGTTGGTCATCTCCTGGCCGAGCTTTTGGCTCTTGTGGGGGAAGCGGGAGAAGATCTCCTCGATCGTCATATCTCTGGATACTTTGTCTTTTATCTCTGCCTGTGTCATGGTTGCACCTGATTTGTTTTGAAACTTTAATATTTTATCTTAACGCATCCGCCTTTTAATTTGCACTGGCAGGCCAGACGCTCACGGTCCTGATCCCCTAAGAAATCCTTTTCTTCCTGGGTAAAATCTGAGAGGTGCTCCATCCCTTCGACGACCTCGATCACACACGTCCCGCACACCCCTTCCGTGCAGGCAAAAGGGACACCCGCCTCTTCGCAGATTTCATGGAGCGGGGTATCTGCTGGAAGTTCTTTCTCTTCGCCGGTGTTTTCAAAGATGAGTTTGGCCATGGGAATACTCCTTAAAAATTGTGGGGCAAGCATAGCACAGACGGGGGGCAAAAGTAAAGGAAAGCGAAAAAGGAGGGGCCGTAAATGACTGAGGGGCAGGGAAAACCCCTGCCCCTCGACGACGAATTCTTTCTAAAACCTGAATTTACAATGACTTAGATAAATTCAGACCGCTCGCTGCTCTCTTTGACGGCATCTTCTGCAAGAAGTTCCTGCACTGTCTCTTTGAGCGTCGTGATCCCCTGGGGGAAACCACAGCGTACGAGCATATCGTTCAAGTACATAAGCTCTGATTCGAGCATGTCCACGTTGCTCTCAAGGAAGGCCACCCTGGCCTTGAGTTGATGTTCGGTATTATCCATAATTTATTACCTTCCCTCATCGGGATTATTATTTTATTCATTTTATATACCTTCATTATAACAAATTTAAACTATATATGCAAACTAGACAATACATCTAGTCTACACAATCGGCCATTATTTATTCACACACTAAAATAACAATGCCATCTTAACAAAATATCCACTCTTAACTCGTAATTATTTAATACGTTTATATTAAAAAACAAAATATATAAGATCTTAATTTTCAGTTAGTTAAGAACTCATTTTACTTGCGCAACAATAGTTTCGTTATTATAATCAGTGCCGATACGGATAATTATATTATAGCAATAATAACGGAGTAATAAACCTATGAGCAACCCAACAGGCGAATACAGCCTTATATCAGCCTATGTGGCTGGAAATGGCATTCTCACTAACCCCGAGAGCCTATATAGTGCTGCCTACGGTCAATCAGACCAACAGCTGGTTACTGAAAGACCATTGTATCCTCAATTGCGACCCATGCCCAGCACCTCGACTCTGAGCCCAACTCCACCAGCTGCCAATTATCCATCCTTAGTGGGATGCCTTCCAACCCTTGCGCCCAACGGTCAATCAGAGCAACAGCCGGTGACTGAAAGTCCAAAGCCATTGTACCCCCGAGTGCAACCCCAGCGCAGCACCCTACCAACTCTGAGCCAAACTCCACCATCTGCCAATTATCCATCCTTATGCGGATACACTCCACCCGCTGTACCCACTGGTTCTCCCAATCAACCTCAACAGGTTAATAAACCTTATAAGGTTCCCTCTTATTCCATGGTCCCTGAGGTAAATGGCATCCCTACTGGATTTAAAACTCTTTTTACACAGCTCGAGCCCATCCTCAATTCCTTGACTGCACTGGTAGCACAGCGTACCCCCTTCGATCTCGCTTCAACGGATAGCAATCCTGTACATGTTCAATTAAAACTAGCTGCTGAGCGAATTTTTACATACAATCGCCTCATGCCTGCCGCTGATAGATTGACAATATTCGGGGTAGCTGTAGAGAACATTATTAATGCCCTTTCGAAAGTCCAGCCAACAGCTGATTATAGCGCTCAAAAAGCTCCCAATAATGATAATTTGGAGCTGATTGAAACGTCCTTAAGATACAATCTATTTGAATTTGCTCTAAAAAAACATAATGAAGAGATTGCATTATTTATAAATGCAGATGGATTCCCTGATGGTCTGAAAGAAAGAGAAGAGGCTCTCTATAAGTTTGTCACCAAGGGCGGGCATTATCTCAATCTCCCCTCCATTCCCTATCTTTATCAACCCCTGGTTGACCAGGGAAAAGCCGAGGAAATCGTTTCAAATATTCTTACATCCATTCTCCAAAAGGCGACAGGAAAGATGGATTTAGAGAAAGCCATTTCGGCATACGAACCATTGATTTCCAAAGAATTGGAAAAGCGAAACCTTGGGGCCCCTTCCATCTTTGCCAATGGAGTAGAAAGTGAGGTTAGATACATTCTCACAGAAACGCTCCTTTTGAACTATGTCGATAAATTCCAGGAAGATTTTACGTTAACCGCCGATATGACTTTTGTAAAGCTGACCCAGGCGGTTGAAAAACTCAAGATGTTTTTAAGCAAAAATCAGACCTTCCCTCTTCCCTTCCCGCTTGAAGCTTCTCTCATTGCACACATCTTTGATCTGGAAGCCGATGAACCCAAAGAAGGTCCTTTTAGTACCGTTATAAAGCAAATTGAAGCGGACAGAAAAAATGCCCTCATACTATTGTCAAAAACCCCTGCACCACAGCCTATTGAACTGCCAAGCTACCTCAGTAAATTGAACAAACCTCTCAATAAAGTGAACAAGATAGTAAAAGAATACAGGGAGGGTCCTGCTTCCACAAAGGAGGGGATTGAAGCCTTTGCAGAAAAACGCACCAGGCTGGTCGAGGCGGCCAGAACCAGATATCTTGCTCTTGCGGGCTTTCCCTCGGCAGCACAATCAACCTCCGTTATCATGAATGACGCCGCTCCTTCGCAACCTGCCGCACAACCCCAGCCTCCGGTTCCTGCTGCTGCTCTCAGCGCTCCAGCGCCTGCAGTACAGATGCCGAGGGTCTACACGGCAAACGACTTCGAAATCCCACGCATCTCGTATGTCGACATCGCCTTCAGGGATCTATTCAAGAAGGGTGAAGAGGCAAAGTCCTGGGATAGTCTTGGACCTATTGTTCAACTCGATGTCCTGAGGCACCTTTCCTGGTTGCGCTCCTACCCTGGCCGTGCAGAAGAGTATGCGAGAAAGCGATTCCCCTATATGAACCTCGTCGATGATCAAATAAAGATCCTCGAGGGAAGCCAGATGCAAAGAAACGTCAGTGGTGTCGACAGTGCATTCGCAGAGAAAGGAGAAGCGTTTTTAAATGAACGCTACCGCGACCTCAGCAACAGGATCGATAGCGTGCCTCTGGAGCCTGTCTTTTTGCGCTATGTTTACGAGATGGCGAAGGAAGCGGGTGTGGAGATTGCGGAATGGGATCACGATTTTGCAAAGAACAACTACAGCAAAAATATCGGCATGATCGGACTTTCTGTTCAGGCCCTCGAAAGACGCCTGCACACACAGCAGTAAGAACTATCATTTATGGGGAGCGCTCTGCTCCCATTATCTCGACTTTGTACATTTTTGCACCCCGCCTGCTGGCAGGGAGGCCCAAATGCCAATTTTTCAGGCTGTTTGGGTATGATTCGCAGGAAGGCATGTTCAAGCCGATCCTGCGAATTAAAATTGCGCCTGAAGGTCTCCCTTTCCAGCAATCGGAGTGCAAAAATGCACAAAGTCGAGATTATCCGGCGCGGAGGAGGAAGACGCAGGGGCGTTTATCGATCTTTGGCGCGGGGTCTTTTTTCCACTCTTTGATTTTTTTTGTCTGGACGAGCTGAGCCGGGGCCGTAAGGTCGCAGGCGATGCACAACCATGTCTCGGGGCTTAGCCCTTTCACAATTTTATCAAACATCCGTTCATTGCGGTAGGGCGTCTCGATGAAGAGATGGGTCGCTCTGTCTTTGAGAGAGCTCTTTTCGATCGCTTTGAGGGCGTTGAGGAGGGGGGCTTCCTCTTTGGGGAGGTAGCCGTGGAAGATGAAGTGCTGGCCGCCGAGCCCGGAGAGGACGAGGGCGAGGAGGATGCTGGAGGGACCGGGCAGGGCTTCGATGGGGATGTTTTTTTCCCGGGCCATGAGGACGAGGTCGGCGCCGGGGTCGGCAAGGCAGGGCATGCCGCAGTCGGAGACGAGGCCCCAGACGCCGCCTTTGAGGATGAGGTCCAGGAGGGCTTTTTTGTCGGCGGGGGTGGAGTGTTCGTTGAGGAGGTGGATGGGGATCTCGCGGAAGGTTTTAGGAGGGGGAAAGGTAAAGCGGCGCAAGAAGCGGCGCCCCTCTTTTTCGCTTTCTGCGATCAGATGGGTAAGGCGGGAGACGGCGCTATCGACGCTGGAGGGGAGCTGGGCGGCGTGGGCCTCGAGGTCAGCGAGGAGATTGGGCAGTAGATAGAGCATGGTGTTTTTTGAGGAGGGTGAGTTTTGAGAGGAGGACATCGAGGATGAGGGCGGGATCGTGGGAGCTGTTCTTGGCCATCAGCTCGGCGTCGAAGAGCACATCGAGGGCCCGCTTAAAAAAGGGGGACCTGCGCGCTTTGGCGGCGGGGAGCATTTTGTCGAGGGAAGCTGGCTTGACGGAAGGGAGGTAATGGGCAAGGTCGGCGTGGGGGGTGCCCCGCTCGAGGAGAAGGGAGAGGGTCATCCCCTGCTGGAACTGGGTGCGCAGCACGGCAAAGAGGGGCAGCAGGAGGCTCAGGTCGACGCTCTCTTCGATCTTAGGATAGGGGTCGCGCCAGGCAATCGCGTCGGCAAGCTGCCAGAGGGTGGAGGTTTTTTGCGCGGCGCAGAGGGTATGGACATCCTTGAGGGAGATCTCCTTCCGCTCGGCTGCGTAGGTGATCAGCTTGTCCACCTCCTGCTCGAGGCCGGGCAGGTTGAGGCCAACATGCTCGAGCAGGTGCTCGAGGGCATCGGCGCTCAGGCGACTGCCCTGGCGCGCGGCGTGGTCGACCAGCATCCGCTTGAGGCGGTCCTTGCGGTCCCAGGGCTTCTCTTCGCTTAGGTCGCAGGCGATCAGTTCTTTTTTCCCTTTCGTGTAGAGCTCTGTCAACGCCTTGCCGGAAGCGGCGCCGAGGATGAGGTAGCCAAAGGGAGAGGGGCGGGCGGCATACTCCGCGAGGGGGGCGAGGCCATTTTTCTTGAGCTTGTCGACACTGTCGAGGTAGAGGACCTGCCGTCCTTCGAGCAGCGACGCGGTGTTGAGCCCCTCGATCCCCTCATTGACGGCTCCCGGGGTCGCCTCATAGGCGTGAAACCGGACCTCCCCTTCCTTCGAGGAGATCGCCGCGACGACCTTCTCGACAATCTTCCTCCGCTCGTAGGAGCAGGAGGAGACGACGACAAAGACGCGCGAGAGGTGGAGTTTAGCGGCCTCCTGCAGGTGCTTTTCGAAAGCGGGCAAATTCTGGTACTTCAATCAGGTCCCCCACCGGTAGGTATATTCCAGTACGATATCAGGATGCAGGCTTTTATGCACGGGGCAGGTCTCGGCCGCGTGGATCAGCTTGGCCACGATCTCCTCGGGAAAGGCGTGGGGGCAGGAGAACTCGACCTTAAGCTTGCCGATCCGGCGCAGCGGCGCGGTCGCCATCTCCTTGGTGACTTTGGCCCGCATCCCCCGGATGTCGATCTGGAGCCGCCGGGCCGCCATCCCCATCAGAGTCAGCATACACGACCCAAGCGACGCCGCCAGGAGATCGGTGGGGGAAAAGACCCTCCCCAGCCCCTGGTTGTCCTTGGGGGCGTCGGTGGGGATCTCCGCCCCGTTGTCGGAGTGGACGCAGCGGGTCGCCAGCTCCCCCTCATACCATACGTCAATCTCTGCCATGGGATACCTCGTTGTTAGAATCTGTTGTATCCGATCTGGCCCTCAAAAAGCAAGGAATTAAAGATTTTAATTGACAAACGCACCCATTACGAGCTACACTGAGCTTTAGAGAGGGAATATGATCTCAAGATTCTTCAAGAAGAAACCCAAAGCTCCTGAACCTAAAAAAAAGGCCCCTGTAAAGGCTAAGGCTGAACCCCGTATGGAAAAGGTGAAACCCTCCACATTCAAAAAACTTCTTACAGCTGAAGGCTGGAAGCGCATGATGATGCGCAAGACCAAGAAGTAAATCCTTCAGAAGGGTTGAGATATTACCCTCTTTCCTCTATAATTTCCCTTTGATCAAAAAAGGGAGTTTCCATGCTATCGATCAATCTTAAAGGGAAAAAAGCATTTATCGCCGGGATCGGCGACGACCAGGGCTACGGATGGGCTATCGCCAAGGCGCTTGCAGAAGCGGGTGCAGAGATCATCATCGGGACCTGGACGCCTATCCTCAAGATCTTCACCCAGTCCTGGAGCATGGGGAAATTCGACGAGTCGCGCCAGCTCTCCAATGGAAAGATGATGGAGTACCTCAAGGTCTACGCTCTGGATGCAGCTTTCGACAAGCCGGGTGATGTCCCCCAGGAGATCAAAGAAAATAAGCGCTACATGGATGCGTCCGGGTACACGATCTCAGAAGTGGCGGCCGCCGTGGAGCGGGACTTTGGGAAGATCGACATCCTGGTGCATTCCCTGGCCAACGGCCCCGAGGTGAAAAAGCCTCTGCTCGAGACCTCAAGGAACGGCTACCTCGCGGCACTTAGCTCTTCGAGCTACTCTTTTGTGAGCCTTCTGCAGCATTTTGGACCGGGGATGAACGCCGGCGGCGCCTGCATCTCCCTCACCTACATGGCTTCGGAGAAAGCGGTTCCTGGCTACGGCGGGGGGATGAGCTCGGCTAAAGCTGCGCTCGAGAGCGACACGCGCACCCTCGCCTTTGAGGCGGGACGCAAGTGGGGCATCCGGATCAACACGATCTCCGCCGGCCCTCTGCGCAGCAGAGCGGCGCGCGCGATCGGCTTCATCGACAGCATGATCGAGTACTCTAAGGCGAATGCGCCTCTCGTGAAAGATATGACGGCAGAAGAAGTGGGCAGCGCGGCAGCTTTCCTGTGCTCTCCCCTCGCATCGGCCGTGACAGGATCGATCCTCTACGTCGACAACGGGATGCACGCGATGGGCCTCGCCTGCGACAGCCAGGCTCTGCTCAAATCGCGGGAAGCAGAACTTGCCGAATCGGCAGCAAAGATCTCCTAAAAATCTTGGGAAACCACAGAGAGGGATTTGAAAATTCCCTCTCCTTTGAAATGGCCTTTGGCCCAACACCAATGGATCAGGATATTTGCATGATGGTCTCGCAGGCTGTCTTAAATGCGTCGAGATCAAACTCGGGGAATTCCTTTTTAAAATAGGCATGCCAGCGGATCTCTCTTACCAGAAGTAGCGGCGATCTGATATTTTCGTCATTGTATCTTTTTGTATTAATACCCTTGCTCGTCATCACATCGACGAGCGCACCCAAATATTTAAGAATTTGCTTCTCAAGAATTTCAACAGAGTCCTTGTAGTTTGGCATCGTTTGCTTCTCTTTGGTGCTTTTAAATTTGTCATACCCTGACTGGATCATATCCTGCAGACGCCTCCTCTCCTGAAGAAAATCCTCACCGCTATACCCTGCTTCAAAAATGCCCAAAAGGGTTGGAATGAGATGCAAACCCATATCGTGAATGCATTGCTCATCCTCGGATACGACGATACGAATTTTTTCTCCCTTCTCTAAAAAAACCTGGAGAAAAGCCTCATCCGAAGCGATCCCGCTGCTGGGAATGAGGGCAATACCAGGGAAGTTTTTTTCCGGATTTTGTTCTTGCAGCCTTTTCCAACTCGCCTCGAGACGCGCTGCGCTGGGGAGCAGCCAATAATCTCCTTGCGCCGGTTGTCCATCAGGGGAGGTCGCAATTTCGATATAACGGATGCCAAGTTGTGCAAAAAAACGCTTGAAGCGGGTTTCATTCAGTGGTGACAGGTTGGGAGTAGTGGGTTCGAGAGCCGGAAATAACTTTCTCCCATCCACCTGCCTTTTGTTTTGGAACAGAAAATCACGCGCTGCATCCCCATCTGTGCGTTGGCCCAGGCAGGGCCATTCGTACCCTGACTTTTTATCCGACTCCTGCGTCCTTTCAAATGCATCCAGGTACAGGGGTGGGTAGAGGATAGCCACCCATTCTTTCATCTTCTCGCTAAGATTGGGCAAGGTAGTTAATGGGATATCCCCTTCCTTCAATAGTTCCTCGCGGAAGCTTTTGAGCTCTCTTAAGAGACTATAAGACGTTGGTAAATAGCCGGCCTCTGTGTCGTCACCCAGACTCAGCGCAAACAGATGCGGTAAACATAAAAGAGCCCCTGGGATATGGGTAAAAGGGTTTTGACTTAAATCAAGTTTGATCAATTGTCGAAAGGGGTTCGGTCCAAGCGCAATCTGCTCGATCCTGTTGCTGGCAAGGAAAAGTCTTTCAAGCTGGGGTAGATTTCCCAGGATGTGGGGAAACGCTGTAAACTGGTTTCCACAGGCCCTCACTTCCGACAAGCTGACCAACTGCTGCATCGAAGGGGGGAAATCCCGGAGTTGGTTATTCTCTACCCGGAGGTGCTCGAGGGCCTGGAGCTGACCCGTTGCATCGGGCAGAGAAACGAGCCGGTTATTATTTAAGTTTAAAAGTTGCAAAACTGAAAGCTCAGTAATCGAACAGGGAAGCTGGGTTAATCGATTGTCCGCAAGCGATAGACTTCTTAAATATTCGGGGAAGGGAGAAATGGCGAAAATATCGGGAAGGCTGCTTAAGTTGGCATTTTCACAGAGAATGAAAGAGTCCTCTCCTGCCAGGAACTTCTTTGCACAAGCCTTAAATTTCGACCTGTTTTCCCCATCAGGAGCCTCCATGACCCATGCATCTATCCTGTCCAGGATCAATTGACTGTTGCTGGGAAGCCGGCTTAACGTTTCCAGGAGCACTGCCGTTTTTGAAGCGATTGTCAGCTTCATGCGCTTGGTTGGGGAATCGGTACCGGTTAGATCCGGCTTTCTTGCCAGGCTTTCATAGATCTGCCTCTGGGGAAGAGAGAGAGATGTGAGGACACGCTCAGCGAACCTTTTGATAGCCCCCTTAAGCTTAACAATATCCTCCCCACTCTGGACGCGACAGGGATCCAACCCTGCCTCTGCAGCGAGCTCCGCCTGCCAGGACCTGGACAACTTCTTAAACCCGGCCTCCACCCCATCCTGGAAGTGTTTGCAGCTGGTATAGAGTTCAAATATTTTTTTACATTCCTCCGGCTTTAACTTGTAAAGCTGTAAAATTGAACTGGATAGAGAGGGAAGCGAAACTTTCATAATAAAATAAAAACCATGATTTAATAAGCTTAATTAATTATAACATTTTAATTAATTAATCCAAACTAAGATAGGCGATTTGAAATAGTTAAAGAAAAGAAGAGGTCGATCAGGTTATAAGCTCTACTTTTAACCGGCAGACTTCACTGCGCAAGATCGTGCGCAGTGCGATCTGCCAATCGTAAGTTTCATATTTAAGATTTTTTCCCCGCTGGTTCGGACGGTTGGCGCGCAGGATATGGCCGAAGAACCGCCCTTCTCCGCTCTCCAGCGTCACTTTGAGGCGCAGGTTCAACCCATCGGAGTGGATATCGATCCAGTCGCCGCATTGGAACGTCGTCGCCTTCACTCCATTGATCAGGATCTGTTGCGAGGGAGCGAGATTAAGAAAGAAGCTCAGCTCGATCCCGTCCTGCCCTTCGGGAAGCCTCTCTGCAGGAAGGGTGACCTGAAGGACAGTCCCCTCACCCGTGCACCGCGCATTTTTCGCTGCGAGAAAAAGCGAGTTCAGCCTGTCCGGCGTTCCCCAGTAGAGGGCAAAGGGTTGATCTGACTTTGGCGACTGGGCGGTGCAGGGGGAGGTCATGGGGCTGCCCAAACTCCCCTCAAAGGGATAGACGAGGCTTGCCAGCAAGTGGGTTCGGCGATTTTCCAGGCAGCGGCGGGAGTAGAGGCCGTAGTGGGCTCCCATCTGCAGGTCGAGGAGGGTAGCTTCCGGCTCGCCCCTATCGTGGTTCTGGGGGCCGATGAAGAGGGAGAGCTCGGGATGCCAGCGCTCCAAAACTCCCTGAACAGCTGAGGAGGAATCGGAGATCTGGCAGGAGATGAGCGCATGGGACCACTCTTCGGGGAGGGAGGGGGTCCAGTCGGAGAGAGCCTCTTTTTCGCAATAACTTTTGAGGCGGAAGGCGCTGGAGTGCCCAAGGGGGCGGTACCGGTCCATTTTGTAAGCGTGGGAGAGAATCCTCCCTATGGCCATGTCGAGGCGCTCTGCGAGGGGCTCTGTCAGCACAGCTCTAAAATCCTTGAGGAGCCAATGAAAAACGGGGAGGATCTCGAGGGAAAAATCCCGGTCTTTGCACTGGGGGTACTCGTGAAGGTAGACGGGGAAGTTCCCATCGACTTCAAAAGCGAGGAGCTTTTCGAGCAGGGTCTTTCCTTCCTGGATCGGATCGGCCAGGCGGCTGCGGAAGAGCGCGAGGACGTAGCAGAAGTTCTCCAGGAGGGGGATCGTATCCCCTTTTTGCCGGGTGTCGTAGTGGTAGTGGATGTAGCCTGTCTGAGCGCTCAGGAGCTCTTTGGCGGCCAGAAGATTGAGCTCGATCGACTTTCTTCTCTGGGCCGTTTCCGTCAGGGCTTCATCGTGAGTATCGAGCATCATGGCCGAACACCTCCGGCAAGGACGATCGCCTGCTCCAGCGCTGCGATGATCCCGTGGGAGTCGCCGTGCGTCCCAATGACATCGGCCATCGCCAGCATCTCAGAGGGCGCGCAGTCCATGACCACTCTGACATCGGCAACTTCGAGCATGCTGATATCGTTGAGGTCGTCGCCGGCGGCGATCGTCGGGCCCCCATCGCCGAGGACTTCCCTGATCGTCCTCAGGGCATTGCCCTTAGTGGCGAGCGGCGCTGTGACGAGGTTGAGGTAGACATCCTGGCCGAGGGGGTCGCGGATCAGGGTGGCAGAGACCTCGGGAAAAGGCTGAAGCCGGTCGTTGATCCTCTGCATGGAGGCTTTGGTGCCGATGCACTTGGCGAGGGAGAAGCGAAGCCCTTTGTCAAAAGAATAGTTGGGAAGAGACCTCCAGGGCTCGGGAGAAAGCGCCATGATCTTCTGCAGATGCTCCGAAAAGCGCGGGGAGAACCGGTCGGGGCGGAAATAGCAGAAATCCCCCTGTTCGTAGCCGGCATAGAGGAGGAAATCCTCCTCTTCCCCGCGGTACGCCTCTTCGAGAAGGGGCACGGCCCTCTCATCGAGATAATGGCGCACAACGAGCTCTTTTTCAGGCATGAAGAGGATATCGGCGCCATTCTGGACCGCCAGGTAATGGGGGAAATCAAATTCTTGGGTGACTCTTTGGGCAAAGGAAAACGTCCGTCCCGTGATGAAGACGATCGTCCACCCCTTTTTCTCGAGCGCATGCAAAAAATCGACGACCTCTTTGGGTGCGTGATGGGTTGCATCCGTGATCGTTCCGTCGATGTCGAGCGCTATCCAGCCAATATGTTTTCTCATGGAGAACAGTCTAACAGAAGTTGAAATTAATTAGGAAGATTCCCACACTGAGGTACACATCCAAAAGGCTTTTACCCATGTCGTTAAAAAAATGGTTCCTTGCTCTCTGTCTCATAGGGGCCTCGGCCGCCATCCAGGCGGACACGAAGCAACCCCCTGCCGCCCCCACGGAGCACGCGGCTCCGACTGAACAGACTCCTCCCAAAGCGACTCCCCCGGAGCACGCCGCGGAGCAGCAGCCCCTCCCTCCCCTCCCCTCTTCCACGGAGATGACGACCTCCTACGAGGGGGCCTTCATCCGCATGCTCGTCACCTTGCTCGGCCTGGTCGCCCTGGTGTTTGCGACGTTTTGGATCCTGCGCCGCCTAGGCAAGGGAAAATTCAGCCTGGGCTCGGGCCGTTCCATCAACATCCTGGAAAAGCGGGCGCTAAGTCCCAAGACGATGCTCTATCTCGTGGAGATGGGAAACAAGAAGGTTTTGATCTCTGAATCCCAGCTCGAAGTGCGAGCGCTCACCTCATTGGAAGAAGTGCCCGACGTCAATTAATACCCAAACAACCTCGAAATTTGGTTTTTGAGCTGCGTGAAAGCTCCCGCGGTTGAGCTCCCGCAAGTGGGTCCATATTAATAATATAGGACCCACTTGCGGGAGCTCAACCCCGGGGCTTTGACGCGCTCAAAAACCAAATTTCGAGGTTGTTTGGGTATAAGTGACGGAATGGTGTTCTAAGATCGGTATAGCCGATGATCGGAAGAAGTGCCCGACGTCAATGAGTGACGGAATGGTGTTTAAGATCGGTATAGCCGATGATCGGAAGGACGAACAGAAGGAAGAGGGTGGCCAGGAAAGCGATATAACCCGCAATGATGAACACACCGTCCTCTTCCAGGATCCCCAGTGAGATGAGAAGACTCGTAACGCCCGGCGGGAAGCTTGTCCCCGGTGGAAGGGGAAGCATCAGGATCAGGCCGCAGAGGGCAACCAGGCACCCATTCAGCCGTTGAAAAAAGGAGTGGCGGTAGAAAAATTCTACCCGGGGGCGGGCGAGTTTTTCGATCTTGGCCAGGACCCAGGCGCTCTTTTTAAAGATCTTCGAGATCAAAGACCCGGAGATCTTTTTGTTAAGCATCCACTTCGGCAGCCAGATGGGCCGGTTCAGAGCGATGGCAACACCTGCCGACGCGACAATCAGCCCAAACAGGATCGAGAGGCCCGGCAGCGGAATGAGAAAAAGAAACGGAAAAGAGCAGAGAGCCGTGATCATGGCGTCGGAGCGGGTTCCGGCGGATACCATGAGCTCTTTGAGGCTCATCGACCGCCCTTTGCACTCTTCACCCAGGCGGATAAATTCTTCAGATAGTTTCTGCATAGCCTCAAACTACCTGTAAAAGATATTTTGAATCAATACAGATTAAAGCGCAGCCCTCTTTAAGACGGTAAAGCGCGGATCGTTGACGTTGCCCCTCACCTGAAAGCAATGGGCCAGATAGAAGGTGTGGGCAATTTGAATATCCGTTTTAAAGGCCTGCCAGCAGGTCTCCCCTTTTCTCTCGGGAATGTTGCGGAAGTCCTCTTTGTAGGAAGCTCCGTTCTGCCAGGCTTTCTCGATGGCGGCCTCGAACTTTCTGCCGTGGTAGGGCTTGAAGATCCCATAGATCGCAGCAAACTCGGCGCCAATCAGGTAAAGGGGGGCTTTCACCACTCCGAACAGGCCCGCTCCAAAAACCTGCCCAATGCGCAATGCGGCCAGGCGCGCATCCACAGCCGATTCGTAGAGATGCCCAAGAGCCAGCTCGGGCCCTATTTTCAAAAGCGCGTCGAGACCGATCGTACCGATTTCGATCGGGGTCTTCGCCATGTGCCAACCGATTTTGCCCAGAGTAAAAAGAGGAAGGCCCAGCGCTATGAGCGCGCACTTGACCATGATGATATCCATCGGTTCATCGAGGTAAATATCCCCCGTTCTGACATCTTCGATGTAGGTCAGCGTGCTGATCTTTTTGACCTCAAGCGGCTTATCCCCGTCTTCGGATCAACGACAGTTTCCTTTTTGTCATAGAGCCGGATATTTCCCTGCTCATCTTTTTTCTGGATATGGACGCGACAAAAAGCGGAGGAGGTGCTCTCAAAAAGAGTGCTGAGTGCATTCGAAAAGGCGGAACCAACATGCTGGATCTGTTCAAAGGGGGAGATCCCCAGAGTCGCTGTGTGTATAGCTGTCGTCATGATCCACCTCATTATTTGGAGCGAGGATCTTATCACAGTCTTAACACAAACAGCACTAAGAAATTACTTTTCAGCGGCAGGGATTTGGGGAAACAGGTAGGTGCCGATGCGAAGAACGGTCGCTCCTTCGCTGACAGCCAGAGGAAAAATCTTCCGACATCCCCATCGACAGCTCGCAAACCCTCAGCGCATCGCGCAAGGAGCGCAGGCGATGGAAACACTCCCGCACCACTTTGGGCTCTGCAATGAGGGGGGCCATAGTCATGAGTCCAACCACACACAGATTTAACTTTGCGATCCCCTCCCACTGCGCAACAAGCCCTTTCTCCGTAAACCCTCCCTTGCTCGCCTCTCCCGAAGTGTTCACCTGCAAAAAGAGCTTGGGGGCCCGCTTCAGCTCTTCCGATTTTGCAGCGATGAGCTGGGCCATCTCGAGCGAGGCAACCGAGTGGATGCAGTCGAAATGGGCAACGATCTTGCCGATCTTGTTGGATTGAAGGGCGCCGACAAAATGCCAAATAACATCAGGAGGGAAGAGGGAAATTTTTGGCAAAGCGACCTGCAGGCGGCTCTCCCCAAAATCGCGGATCCCGAGCGCATACGCCTCCTGCATCTGCGCAAGCGTCGCATTTTTGGTCACCGCCACAATGCGGACCTCGCGAGGGTCCCTGCCCGCTTTTTTGCAGGAGAGGGCGATTTCTTTGAGGAGCTGTGCGTAGCGGTCAGATAATGTCACAAATAAAACAGGGGTTACTTTCTTTTGTTGGCGCTCCAGTGCGCGAGCTTGCACGTCCCGAACACCGCCAGCAAAATGATGAGGAGGTAGAGGATTCCCCACAGAGCGGGAAATTGCGCGAAGCACATCCCTAAGCTGACGAGCAGCGTGAGCGTGCCAATCACCGCCAGGACAGCGCCCGGCAGGAAGAATTCGAGGAAAATGAGGAAGATGCCCACAAACCCGAGTAGAAGGATAATCACCATAAAAACACCTTTGAGAACCCAAGATCATACCACTCGGACACATTTATTCGAAATAGTCCAGAATGTGGGCCTGGGCCTCGGCGAGGTGGGCGTCCGTGTGCGCGCCAGACAAAAAGTGGGCCTCGTAGGGCGAGGGGGAGAGGTAGACGCCCCGCTGGAAGAGGTACCGGAAGAAGTCCTTAAACCGCTCCTCGTCCAGAGTTGCCAGATCTTCCTTGCTCTCCACCTTCCTGACTCCAAAAAAGAGGGTGAACATCGACCCTGCGCTCTGCAGGGCGATGGGCAGATCCCTCTCCCCGATCTTCCTGCGGATGGGTGCCAAAAAGTCGGCAAGCCTCTCCTCCAGCTCCCCGAAGAAGCCGGGCTGCTCGATGATCTTTAAAGTTTCGAGGCCGGCGCACATGGCCAGGGGATTGCCCGAGAGGGTCCCTGCCTGGTAGACGGGGCCAAGAGGAGCGATCAGGTCCATGATCTCTTTTTTCCCGCCGAACGCAGCAACGGGAAGGCCGCCGCCGATCACTTTGCCAAGGCAGGTCATATCGGGGACAACCCCGTAGTAGCCCTGGGCGCCGTTCAACCCCACCCGAAAGCCGGTGATCACCTCGTCGAAAATAAGCACGATCCCCTTCTTCGCCGTCTCCTCGCGGAGCATCTCCAAAAATTCCCGTTTGGCCGGCACAACGCCGATGTTGCCGGCAACCGGCTCGAGCAGCACCGCGGCGATGTCATCGCGGGAGCGGAGGAATTGACGGCAGGTCTCCAGGTCATTAAAGGGCAAAGAGACGGTCAGCTTCACAATCGCCTCAGGGATCCCCTTCGAAGACGCCTCGGGGAGGTTGTGGACGCCGGATCCCGCTTTGATGAGCAGGCTGTCGGAGTGGCCGTGGTAGTGACCGTTGAACTTAACAAGGGTCGACTTGCCAGTGAATCCTCTGGCCAGGCGCACAGCGGTCATCGTCGCCTCTGTCCCCGATGAGACGAAGCGGAGCCTCTCCATCGAGGGGAGGTGGGCGGTGATCTTCTCAGCGAGCTCTTTTTCGTAAGGGGTCGCGATCCCAAACGAGGTGCCCCGGTGCAGCTGCTCGACGACCCTGGCCACGACAGGGGCAGGGGCGTGGCCGAGGATGAGCGCTCCCCAGCTCTGGCAGAAATCGATGTAGTCGTGCCCATCGACATCCCGGATCATATCCCCCCTCCCCTCTTTCACCATGAGCGGGGTCATCCCCATCCCGGAGAATGAGCGCACGGGGGAATTGACCCCGCCCGGCATCAGGGCGCACGAATCGCGGTAGAGGGTTTCTGTCAGCGGCCGATCTTTTAGCATGGGGTCTCTCCTGGGTTGAGAGTTGCCATTCTGTTAAAAAAAAGAAAAAAACGAAAGAAGAAGTTGCATTGGAAATAGGGGGATCAATACCCTTTTTTCTAACTCCAGAGGGAATTGCAAAACTCTCCCTGGTGAGAAAAACGAGTTGTCCAATGCTCCACTTACCTAATAGATAAAAATAATGTCCCGCAGGATCTTCTTCACCACACTCCTCTTTTCCTGGGTGCCGCTAGCCCTCGTAGCGGGAGGGATCTCCTATCAGGTCGAATTTGAAGGGATAGACGACAGCCGCACCCTCAAAGAGATGAAGCTCGCCTCCCATCTGACGTCGCTCAAAAAACGGCCGCCGGCGTCGATCAACGCCCTCCGCTACAGGGCCGACTCCGACATCCCCCCCCTCATCAAAGTGCTCCATGCGCACGGCTACTACGAAGGGAAAGTCAACGTCCAGATCCACGAGGCCTACAACGTGGTCACGGTGGTGGTGCGCGTCGAACCGGGCCCGCGCTACCGCCTCGAGACCTTCGACATCCACCTCTACTGCGAATCTCCCGCAGTGAGCAACACCTGCTGCCATGTGAGCCTCGAAGATGCGGGCGTTCTGCTGAACAAACCGGCGCAGACGGAAGCAATCCTCGATGCGGAGCTTAAAGTCCTCCAAAAACTCTCCGAGTGCGGCTACCCGCTGGCGAAGATGGAGAACAGGGAAGTGGTGGTCGACGGAAAGTCGAAGACGGTGCGGGTCGACCTCTACGTCAGGACGGGGCAAAAGGCGGAATTCGGCCCTACAGAGATTGTGGGGACAACCCGGGTCAAGCCCCGCTACATCGAGCAGAAGCTGGACTGGAAAGAGGGAGAAGAGTACGACAGCCAAAAAGTCGAACAGACCCAGGATGCGCTGATCGATTCGGGGCTGTTCAGCTCCGTTCTGATCACCCATGAGGAGACCCTTGCGGCCAATGGGCAGATCCCGCTCAAAGTCGAGGTCAGCGAGACGAAGCACAAGAGCGTCAACGTCGGGGTGAGCTACCAAACGGTCTTCGGGCCAGGCGTCACCTTCGGGTGGGCGAACAACAACGTCGGGGGGATGGGCCGGACCTTAAGCTTCCAGGGGGATATCACCCGCATCAGCCAGACGGGGGTTGCGACCTACCTGCACCCCGATTTCAACAGGATCGGCCAGGACATGATCGCTCAGGCGGAGGCGGCCCACGAGGATATCTTCGCCTACTCGATGCGCTCCTACAGCCTCATGGACCGGTTTGAGCGGATCATAAATCGGCGGTTGCGCGGGTCGCTGGGAGCGCGCGGAAGCCGCCTCTATGTGACGGACAGCGTGCAGAACGGCAACTACTGGTTGCTCGAAGTTCCCCTCTATGTGCGGTGGAGCTCGTCCAACAGCCTCCTCAACCCGACGCGCGGGGCCACCCTCGAGTATACCGTCACCCCGGCGCTCAACGTCGCCGACTCCAAAGATGTCTACCTGACCCAGCAGTTCACGGGGAGCGTCTATAACCCCTCGATAAAAAAGAAAAGATTGTCCTCGCGCAGAAATTCACCCTGGGGTTCATTTAAGCAACGGGCTGCCCGCCGTCCCCCTGTGCAACCGCTTCCTGGGGGGAACCGAGGAGGATCTGCGCGGCTACCGCTACAAGAGCGTCAGTCCGCTCGAACACGGCAAACCCCTCGGGGGCAGATCGGCCATCTACTACACCTTCGAGAGCCGGTTCCGCGTCACCGAAACGATCGGCCTCGTCCCCTTCTTCGATATCGGAAGCGTGTATACGACGGAGTACCCGACGATCCACGGCAAGTGGTTCAAGTCGGCAGGCCTGGGTTTTAGGTTTTTCACGTTCATGGGTCCTTTCCGCGTCGACCTGGCCTTCCCACTGGATCGGCGCAAAAAGATCGACAACGTCTACAAGGTGTTTGTGAGCATTGGACAAATGTTTTAAAGTAGGAAAATAATGATCTTCCGCATGGTATTGAAAGTTCTGCGCTGGACCCTCATTGCGTTCATGGCCGCGCTGGTTCTTTTTTGCATCCTCTTTGCGATCCTCCAGTCAACATGGGCCAAAGAAAAGATGCGGACCCAACTCCTCTCCCTGCTCGAAAAAAATGGGGTCCAGGCCACTTTTGTACAACTCAGCGGCCAGCCCCCTTTCACCTGGACGATCAGAAGAGGCCGTGTTCGATCTGGGCGACGGGCGCTCTCTTGCGCTCTCGGGGATCAAACTGCGCATTGCGATCCTTCCTCTCTTGCGGGGAAGCATCGCCATCAATTACTTAAGCGTGCAGTCCGCCGTTTACGCCTACTCGTTTGCGCCGCCCGAAGAAAATGCCGGAAACAACCTGCATGGTACCCTGAAAACTGGCAAAGCCCTCCTCGGCCAGCAGCTAAAGGACCTCCACCTCCCCTTCCATATCCTCATCCACCACTTTACTCTCGAGCGCGCCACCTTCGTGAACCTCAAGACCGGATCGACAGAAACGGTCGGCATCGCCGGCAAAGCGAAGGTACGCAAAGACAAGGCAGATTTCTTCCTCGACCTCCAGGTAACCGACCCCGGTTTGAAGCCGGACCCATTTCAAAGCCGTAGCACACGGATCTCAAGCGAAAAATCAGATCGGCGGCCACATCACCCTCCATCTCGATGCTCTCCTCCTTCCCTGAAGTCGAAGGGAACCTGGCCCTGGAGCTTTCCCTCGACGGGCCCTGGACCACATGGGGAGAGCTCCTCTACGACCTACCCGTCACGGATACCCCCCTCCAAGGCAGCTCCAAAGGGATGATCGCCCACACGCGGATCCCCGCAGCTCCCCTTCTGGACCGCGCATGGCGCTTCAAAGCCCGGTTCTCCCTCCCCTCGCTCGAAGAGCTCCATTTCCAGAACCTGATGCTCCTGAGCGACCTCAGCTCACATCAAGGGAAAAGCCGACCTCTTCCGTACCTGGGAAAAATCAAAGGGGGATTCTTCGCCTTCTCATCCCCCGACCTCTCCCGCCTCTCCCCCTTCACTCCCGTCCCCCTCGCCGGCACCCTAAAAGGCAAGGAGGGTATTTCCACGAAGGAAGCTTTAAGACCTCCTTTGAAACCCACGCCTTCCAGATCGACACCTTCCCCGTCAACACCCTCAAAGGCCTCGTAAAAGGGAGCATCGAGGCACAGGAAGGGGAAACAGAGGTCAAGACTCTCCTCTGCCGACGCCGCCCTCCCCTTCGACTGCCTCGCTCGCCCTCGAGTATGCGCTCGGGGGCGCACCCTTTCCCTGATCGACCTGCATCTCGAAGGGGGAGGCGTCTCCCTCAACGGCTACGCCACCTGTAATTTGCAGGAGCGCCTTGCCGACGGGAGCTTCTTTGCCACCATCGCCCATCTCGATGCCTTCGCCCCCTACGTGCATGAAGCGACCCTAAGTGGCAAAGCCGCCTTCGAGCTCAACCTCTCCTCCCACGAGAAGGAGCAGGATGTGCGCCTGGCCCTCGTTGCGGAAAACCTCCGCTTCCAGGACTACCTCATCGACGACCTGACGCTCAGCACGGATGTCCAGGACCTTTTTGAAGAGCCGCAGGGGAAACTCAGCCTCCTTGCGCAGAAAAGTCTACACCCCCGGCTTCTACCTCGAACGGCTCAATTTCGGCACCCGTTCCGACGAGGTCCACTGGCCCTTTTTCCTCGATGCGGCAGGGAGGATCGAAAGCCCCTTCCAGTTTTACGCCTCCGGCTTCTGGCAGAACGAAAAGACCCTCTTCACCCTCGAGCTGACAAAACTCTTCGGCGACCTCTCCGCAATCCCCTTTTCGCTGCATTATCCTGCCCACCTGGAATGGGGAGCCGATTACCTGAATTTGAGTCGCCTGGACTTCCGGATCGGCGAGGGAAGCCTGGCCACCACCTGCGAGATGAACCCCGTCCGCACCCTCTGCCAGTGGGACATCAAACATTTCCCCCTCGAGGTCCTCGGCTGCCTCCGCCCCCGTTTCGGCCTAAGCGGCTTCGCCTCCGCTTCCGGTTATATCGACGCCTCCGCGGATACCATCGAAGGAGCTTTAAGCGCCGTCCTCGAAGAAGCGGGCGTCCTCCATTTTGGAAAAAAAGAGCCCCTCCGCGCCAGAGGATCCCTCCAGGCCCACCTCTCAGACAGCCATGCCCAGATCCATTCCCATCTCCAGGCCACAGATGGACAGTTGCTCGATTTTAGCGCCACCCTGCCGATCGACTACACCCTCTACCCCTTCACCCTCTCTGTCGATGAAAAGCAAAACACCTCGGCCGAACTCATTGCCGAAGGCAAACTCCAGGACCTCTTCGACTTCGTCAACCTCGGAACCAACCACTTTACCGGGCTGCTCTCCTGCCGCCTCTTCCTCTCCCAAAGCCTCTCCAACCCCTTCGCTGCGCGGCGACCTCGAGCTCCAAAACGGCTCCTATGAAAACTATTTCACCGGCATCCACCTCCGCAATATCGATGCCCGAGTTCGAAGCACAAAACGATGAGGTCACGCCTCCTGAAAATGACCGCATCCGATGACAAAACGGGAACGGTCGAAGGCACGGGGAAAATCTCCCTCCGCCCCAAGGAGACTTCCCCTACTCCCTCGATGCCGAAATGAAAAAACTCCACGCTGTCGGCTTCGATATGATCGACTGCGACCTGACCGGCCCCCTCTACCTCACCGGTAATACCGAGCAGATGTTCGCCCAGGGCAACTTTCTGATCGACGCGGCAAAGATCAGATCACCGAGCGCCTCCCCTACGAGGTCCCCACCCTCCCCGTCACCTACGTCAACCGCCCACCCCACCTCCTCTACAACACTGGGCGCCTGAACCCGGCTTTGAATTTCACACTCCGACCTGGAAGCTACCTCTAAAGGGAAATGTCATCGTCGAAGGCAGAGGCCTGAAAGCGGAACTCGAAGGGAATGTCCACCTCTACGGGACCAATACCAACATCCTGGCCAACGGCTCCCTCAAACTCATCAAAGGGGAATACCTCTTCTCCGGAAAAGTCTTCAAGCTCACCGAAGGAGAGATCGTCTTTAACGACAAGCCCACCCCTTCCGCCTATCTCAACCTCAACGGGACGCTTGCCCTCCCCGATGTCACCATCACAGCCATGCTCCGCGGCCCCCTCGCCTCGCCCCAGCTCACCTTCCAGTCCAACCCCCAGAAGCCCACCAGCTCGATCCTGGCCCTCATCCTGTTTAACAAAGACATCGCAGACATTAGCCACCCCGAAGCGATCCAGCTCGCCAGCACCCTCATGAGCCTCTCCGGCGGCGCCGGCCCCGACGTCCTCGAGGCGATCCGCAAAAGCATCGGCGTCGACCGCCTCAACATCGCCTCCCGCCCCGGCACCGACGAGATCGCCGTCCAGATCGGGAAATACCTCACCCGCGGCATCCTGATCACCCTCTCCCAGAGCGCCACCAGCAGCCAGGTCATCGTCGAGGTCGAGCTGCCCAAAGGGTTCATCTTCCAGGCTGAGACCCAGGAGCAGGAAGAGGGCAAGTTCTCCCTCAAATGGAGAAAAAGTTATTAGGGACCCATAAAATTACGATGCCCTTTTTCGGGCATTATGATAGAATCCCCGCAATTATCGGGGGTTATTATGGCCAACACAGTTAGTTTAATTTCAAATACACAAACATCGACTAATTCAAGCACATTAAGCCACAAGGAAAATTTAAATAAAAATTACTGGTATGAGTTATTTTTAGATGTAAAGCACCCGTTCATTAGGACGGCTAAAGATGTGCTGTTCTCCCCGCTCAAAAGGCCCCTAAGCACACTGGTTTTTCTCCTGGTCAGTTTAAATCCAGCCATCGCCTTGCGTCCCCTCAATTCCAAATATCAATTAAGAAAAGTCTCTATCAAAAACATCGACAGAAGCAACATTTACCATAACTTGCCTGCTGGAGTTACCATCCCTTCCGATGAACGATTAAAACACCTTCTTGCCAGAGTGGATGCGCTGGCGAAAAAAATGGGAATCACCAAGCCGCTGAAAATTTATACCTCCAATGAGCAGATTCCCACGGGATGTGTCGGAGGAATCACTTCAAAACCCTCCTATATTCTATTCGATTTGAACGAAATCAATCTACCCGATGATCAATTGGATTTTGTGATCTGCCACGAGCTAAACCACCTGAAAGAAAATCACATGTTTAAAGCTTTTCTGTTCAGTTCCGCCGTATTAGTCATAGACGCCCTCGCTATCGTCTTCCTCACTCCCCTGGCCTTTTTGGGTGTAGAGGCGGTGGCGTCCTTTACAGATCGGCTATTCCATCAGTACCATGAACAGGATTGCGACAATCAGGCGATGAAAGTGTTGGGCACAGGAAAAGGTGTGAAGGATTTTTTTGAAGGCGTGGTAAAAAGGACCGTAGATCTAAAATACACCAGCGATTTTGACGCTTTTGTCAAAAAACTCGACCGAAGAAGAGTTAGAAAGCTCACAAAGAAGAATAAGTTAAACCCCGATTACATGCACAAATTCCAATCTCGCACCACCCCCGAAGGGAATAACCGTAGAGATTTTGCACATCCTCTCCTGACTCGCAGAGCAGATGCAGGAAGACAATTTTTACCTGCCAGGGCACAGTAATCCGTTAAAAATCGAGTTGCAACCCGACGCGCACTCCCTGAAAACATAGGTTGCCATGACTACGGATAGGGATGCTATAGCCTGTAGCGAGACCTATCAGGTAGTAATTGTAGAAGAGTTCGTTCTGGTTTGGCCACTGAGATAATTCATAATCAGCGCGGATCCTGAAATGATAGCGATCCTTTAGGAAAAATGATTCCCAGCCTAGCCCCAAAGATTCTTCAAAATTGAAGCGTACCCGCCGAAACGATTCGGAAGCCGTAAAATTTGTAGGCTTATCCATCACTTCTTCCAGTCCCCGATCGTTCCCATTTTTCATACGTACGGTGAATTTCCCATATAAAAGACTGCCAGCAAAATTAGAGAAAACATGCCAATGGTTATTTAAATGACAAACAAACTCCGTTCCACCTCTTAACCCAACACCCTTGAAATTATTGTCTGCTTTAAAATGCACATGTCTTGTAAATGCCTTGCCCCCATCATGACCTGGGAAAAAAGTTTTATATCTGGCCACGTAGTCTTGCTCGATCCAGGCGCCGCGAAGCCCAAAATAGGGACCAAAACTCATTTTCCTACTTAAGACCAGGTTTTTCCCAAGAGCCAGATCCAGCGTATCGTAATCCAGATTCCAATGGGCGGATGCTTTGGAGGATCCCTTTGTAATGATTGTAATTCCTTGAGATACCCAGGGGGGGAAAATCGTATCGGTACCTTTATTCGGTGATATTCTGCTTTCGGCAGAGGAGAATCCATGTGCATTGCTACGGATACGCGTCCAATCGAAATCCAATGCCCAATGGTCGAAATGATTAAATATATAGCCAATGCCCAAGCAAAACCCGGGATTCCACTTATAATGCAGATCGAGGAGTTTGGCATGCGTGTTTGAGGAAGAACCAACGGGGGGAGCTTCCAGCTTGGTTCCATATTCCAACCCATCCACATCCGCCTTCCAATAGAGAAAGTCCAGGTGGACAACAAATTGGGGAGGGGTCTCTTTCCCAGAGTGTTGGACACTCTCCTGTTTTAAAGCGTGTGCCACTGGAGATTCAGACTCTGCCGTGAGAGTCGCGGGAACGTTGAAACCGGAAGCTAGTGGTCTTTCCCCAAAATCCTTACCACTCGGACCGCGTGAAAGCCCCGGGGTTGAGATTCCCGCAAGTGGGGCCATATTTTGAAACATAGGCCCCACTTGCGGGAACTCAACCGCGGGAGCTTTGACGCGGTCCGAGTAGCAAGGATTTTGGGGAAAGACCACTAGAAGAAACAGGGAAGATAAAAGCATGGGAAACATCCATTTTAAAGTGGAAACAGAATTACATCGATCTGCTGGGAGAGATACTGCCCGAGTTCAGGGTTTTTTCGGTCGAGCCAGCGCTGTAATTTCGCAGTTTTCTCTCTGAGGTCTTCTTTTAAGTTTGCAGGTGGATCCTGACGCGTGTAAGACCCCAGATCGATCTCAATCGCCTGATTCCCCACAAAGCCCATATTCCTGCGCACATTCGGATCCCGATCGAAGATCCCCTTCTGAGAGCGCTCAGCGATCACAGCCACCAGAGATTTAAGGCACTGCTTCGCCGCAGCCAGGTCATTCTCCCGCATCAGCTTCCGCAGCCGGCCGCGGGTCGACTCCGCCCTTTTCTGCAGAGCGAAATCAGTCGTGTCCAGATCGATCGGATGGGCGATGCCGAGATGATCGATGAGGGTCACCTGCTGGCCAAATAAGTCGGTTTTCTCCAGATGCAGATAAATCAGGCCGGTTTGCTCCCGAAATTCCGCATCGGCGATCCGGCAGCTCTCGAAGAACGCAGGAGACTGATGGATTTTGCTGGCGAGAAGATGTTGACGCAAAGGATTTAAAACGGAAGGGACGGGAAGCCTCTCGAGGAACCTCCAGAAGCGGATGTGGTGCTGCTTGAAGAATTTCAGGACCGTCTCTCCATCCTCGCTGACAAAAGCATAGCTCTGCCCTCCTCTACCCAGGAAATAAAACGGCTGCGAGAGGATCGTCTTCAGGCTGGCCTTTTCCCCAGCAGACAATTGGGGAAGCCCTTCAGGAGAACCCGACTGCTGCGACGAGAGGATCTTAACCACCTGAAACCCGCCCGTCTGCTTGTGGCAAAACCGTTCGATCCCCCAGAAGAGGGCTACGGATAAACAGACCTTAAAAACGAAGAGCAGTTTCCTTTGCATGATTTAAGCGTAGACCGGGTCTATCATCCGTCTTCCCGAAAGCTTCTCTAAAACGCTGACCGGAGCCTTTTGCGGATCGACGAGAGCCGAAGGGGGAACGATGAGTGTCTGTTCGAGGGCGTACTGGCCTGAGATGGCGGCATGGGAGACGAGATCCGTGTAGACGGCCCAGCAGGAAAGAGGGGGGAATTCCCAGTGGTCTTTAGGGCAGTTTTTCTGAAATTCCCCGTTCTCTTTCAGGAAATTATGCAGATTGAGCATAAAAACGTCGTAGGGAGAGCGCAGCACGACGGGAAGCCCCATCTGGCGGGCCGTCTTTTTTAACTTGCGGGCCCATAGCGACGGGAAAGAATCGGAGACGCCCCGGGGAAAGGGCACCCCTTTTTCTCCGCCGAACTGCTGCGCCAGCTGCTCGAACGACTGCGTTGTGATCCAGCGCCTGCCTTCCTGGGGGTTGATATTGGTGAAGAAGCGCAGGATCCTCCCTCCATGCATGGGCCGTGTTGGAAAGGCATCGACATGGAGCAGGTCGTTGCGCGCGCGCACCCTGAGCTGTCTTCCCTGCTCCTGGAAAGGGCGGAAACTGGCGTAATCGAGCCGCCACTTCTTTGCGTAAGGGGGGAGGAGCTCAGACAGGAAATCGATGCTGCGTCTGGAGTAGTTGCGCATGCTGTCCAAAAGCTGCTGCGCCTGCTCGGGGGAGGAGCTTTCAAAATTGGAGATTTTGTCGGACAGGGGCTTGTAAGCGATGTTTTTGCGGTTTGACGCCGAGGATTGCTTCTGATTGCGCAGGAAGTCGAGCTCCGCTTTGGGGAACTCAAAAGGACAGGTCGGGAAGAAAAGGATGTTGCCCGCCTCGAGCTCCTGACAATATTTTTCAAGCTGGCCTTTTTGCGCTGAAATCTGGCTGAGTTCGCCTGAGTCGATGGAAATGAGCCTGGCCATAAATCCTTGCCTATAAGTTAGTGGTGCAGTCTGATTATGTATTCAACAGGGAATTTTGTAAACAACCAGGGCCATGTAAGTAGTCAGATCCCACGCCCTCGGTAACAAGGGGAAATTGTTTGGCCCGGACGGGATTGAGCATCAGTTTTCCAGGTCCTCAATCAATTCATCGAAAGTTTTGAATCTTTTCACACTCTTGCGGGCCAACGTTTGTTTAATGGCTCTTTCGGTCACTTTGTTATATTTTTTGTGCATGAGTTCTTCGAAGCCCATGAGCATGAGATCTTTGATGGATAGATCCATCATTGAAGCGATCGTTTTTATTTTTTTGTGCTGCGCTGCTGGGACGTCAAGCGTGATTCGTAGAGTCCTTACAGGCATAGTTCTCGTGGACATACGGCACTCCCTATTGATTGCCAATATAACACATAATACTGAAATGTGCAGTTCGGTAAAATTTAATTTAGACACCGAGCCTAAACGGAGGCTGGTTGTACATCACAAGAAGGGGGATCCGTCCGGACGATTTTTTCTATCCTGCTTATCCGTTTAATCCGGCCTATCCGTGTAAATTGCTCGAGGGTCTGCATGCTAAACCCATTACACGGATAGGCCGGATTAAACGGATAAGCAGGATAGAAAAACAAAATAACTTCATGAAATAGTCCTGGTAAACACCCGCCTCGACCCTAAAAAACACGTATAAAATATTTTAAATTTGTCAACATTGCATTAATGGCCATCTTTTGCTATGCTCGTGGGGCAAAAATGGGAGGTTTCATTATGGGATTATCGATCAACCTTGGCGCAGAAATGGTCAACTGCTACAGCAAGTACTTCGAGCTTCAGGAGAGCAAACTTAACGGGCTCATCGACAAAATGGCCAATGCGAACATGGAGACAAAGATCGTCTCCGATGTGATGAACAAGCTATCCCATGCAAAACAGAGCAAAAGGGACGCCGATTTCTCTGACGACGAGACAATGAAGCGCTACATCGTCCACATCCACAAGAACAACCCCACGATCTTTGCCGACTTTATCAAAGGGTACCCCGAATACCTCGGGTCGGACGAAAATGCAGATCCCACAGTTTCCAGCGTCCAAGAGCATCTCGATTACAGCTTGAGAGACATCAATCTGAATCAAATCACCATCGAACCCCTCTCCGAAGAGATGATCGACGTGGTGATCCAGGGGCTCGACGGGCAGCTGAAGATGTATTCGGCCGACCTCAATGAGCAGATGATGAAGATCAACGACGCTTACGACAACCGCTCGCAGATGACGGAAAATGCGAGACAGGTGCTCAAGCAGGCAGGCGATCTGATCGAGTCGATTAACCGCAAAATGGTCAAGTAACGATGGACAAGAGCGCATTCCAACAGGCAGTGATGCAGATCCTGGAGATCCCTGAAAAGGAAGTCTCTTCGATCCCTCCTGACCAGGAGCGCCCTTTTTATGCCAACGCGTTCGGGCTGTATGAGCGGGGCGACTACCGCGCCGCCGCCCAGCTTTTTACCCAGCTGGTGCTGACCGACCCCTTTTCAGAACATTACTGGATGGGTCTGGCCAGCTCCAAACAGATGGCGCGCGAGTACCTGGCTGCCGTCCACGCCTGGAGCCTCGTCGCTCTGCTGAAGGAGGGGGATCCCCTGCCCCATTTCCACGCCGCCGAGTGCCTTCTATCCCTCGATGAGAAAGAGGAGGCCCTCAAAGCCCTGGACGCCGCCCTCGCCTGCTGCGACGATGAAACCCTGAAAGAAAAGATCAACTTACTGAAGGCTATCCACTATGCCCACCGTTAATCCCCTAAGCCCATCCACCTCTCCCCTATTCCCCTCCTCTCCGCTGGGCGGAAGCGGGATCGTCTCCAACGAAGGGTCTTCCGTGTCGGAAGCTGTGAACTCCGATTATGGGATCCGCGGCTCCCTGCCCTCCGAGCGCCCCCAGTTAACGCTTCCACGGGATCTTCCTTCAAGCGAGCTTCGGCTGCTTTCCGTCACCGAATCTACCCGCACTAACGGCGACGAGCTCCTCGAAATCTTCGGCCACAGACTGGGAACGATCAAACAGAAGATCGCAGAGGTCTCCGCCGAGATGATGGAAAAACTGAATAATGCGCTTGAAAGGGCTAAAAACAGCGATGTCTGGTCGATCCTGAAAAAGATCGCTACCTGCCTCATCTCCGCAATCTCGCTTGTCTTCGGCATTGCGCTCGTCGCCTCGGGCGGCGGCGCCCTTATCGGCGGAGCGATGATCACGTCGGGCATCCTCTCCCTTGCCAACTTCGCCCTCTCAGAAAATAAGGGATGGGAGTGGGTGGCCGATCAGATCTGCAAAGGTAACGATGAGCGAAAACAAAAACTTATCCATGCCCTCCCCATCGCTGTCGGCCTTCTTGCCGGCGGGATCGGCCTTGTCGGCAGTGTCGCCAGCATCGCGACCGGCGCCGTGCAATTTGCAGCGAAGGCAATGTTCGTCGCCCAGACCGCCCTTTCCCTTTTTGATGCGACAACGACGATGGGCAAAGGGATCGCCGACGCGCAGCTCCTCTGGTCCCAGGGGGATGTCGCCGTGATCAAGGCCCACCTCACTGCCGCTCAGGAAAGCTTTACGACGGTCTTCGATGAGATCCGTAGCTTCATGAGCGAAACCAATGGGGTCAAAACAAAAACAAAAAAAGCGATCTCCATGATCACAGAGTCAAACAATCAACTAGTCAGACAGGTTTAAAGAGGTATTATGACAGCCATTGAAAAAATCTTCTCCACCATTACCGAATTTACCAAAACCATGGGAAATCTCCATGGCGACTTCCTTGCCGTTGTCCGCCGGGATATCGACCGGTTCAAAGAAATGACCGAGTCCTTAAACAGCCAGATGCAGTGGCAGGGTTGGACGACAATCGCTTTAAACAGCGTCAGCGCAAGCCTGGCCGTCGCAGGTGCCCTGATTCCAAAAGCTGGCGCAGCTCCCGCCCTCGATCCCCGCCTCGGCGTAGCCGATGGGATCTCTGATCCCCTCTCTTCCATTTTGAAGACCTTAAGCAACAACGATTTTCTAAGGACCACGAGCAAGACAGCCTCCAAATTCTTTGGCGGGGTCGCTCCAGCTGCCGACATCTGGCACCGCAGCAAAACGACAAAGATCGAAGCTGATCGGGAACTGACCCGCATGGGCTTCCAGGAAGCACAAGGGGAAAAGTCCCGCTTCGACCAGGCAGCCACCCGGGCGCAGGAAGCCGTGCAGAGCGTCCTGAACCAGAAGGCCAGAGGCGGCTGATCCCTTTAGCGTTCGTGCACCGGTGAATTAAACCACCGAGCACTCCGAGAGCACCGAGAAAAGAAAATCAAACTCGGTGTGCTCGGTGGTAAAAAGGGGCTTTATTCAACAAGGCTGACCCTCTCAACAAAGAAAAATCTTGCGGTCCTCTTGCCAATATAAGCGCGATCTGGTTATAAAGAATTAATTTGAAGCAATTTTTCTCCTTATGGCGCTGGACAAGACAAACAACAACCACTCCCTCTGGTCCTCAATCCTTGCAAAAAGCCAAGTGATTGTAGGCGTAGGGAGATGGTTGTCCCTGATCTTCAGCGTTGCCAAGGCCACCCTCCGCCGCCCTCCCGCCTTAAAACTAGTCCTCCAGCAGCTCTACGACGTCGGCGTCTCTTCGCTTCCTGTCGTCGCCATCACGGGCTTTTCCACGGGGCTCGTCCTCGCCGCCCAGTCGATCTACCAGCTCTCTGACAAGGGGCTCACCTCCGTCACGGGGCTAATGGTGACCAAGGCGATGATGACAGAACTTGGACCCGTGCTGACCGCCTTCATGGTGACCGGGCGCGTTGGGGCCGCGATGTGCGCCGAGCTCGGGACGATGCTCGTCACCGAGCAGATCGACGCCCTCCAGACGATGGCTGTCAACCCCAACCGCTACCTCATCGCTCCCCGCTTCATCGCCGGGACGATCATGATGCCGCTCCTCACGCTCTTCAGCATCGTGATGGGGATTTTCGGCGGCTATCTGATCTCCGTCTACTATTTCGATATGCCCCCTAACACCTACATGGACCCGATCCCCCAGAACGTCAAATACTTCGACCTGCTGACAGGGATCATTAAAGGGTTTATCTTCGGCATCCTGATCCTGACGATCGCCTGCTATAAAGGGATGCGCACGAAAGGCGGGGCCGCCGGCGTCGGCAAGATGACCACCAATGCCGTCGTCATCACCTACTGCGCCATCCTGCTCACCAACTTCTTCCTCACCATCGCGCTCAACATCCTCCACGATCAAGTCGTGAGGTGGCTATGATAAAAATCCGCGACCTGTGGAAACGGTTTGGAAAGCTCCAGGTGCTAGCCGGGATGAACCTCGACATCCTCGAGGGAGAGACTCTCGTGATCTTGGGCCCCTCCGGGATCGGCAAGAGCGTCCTGCTCAAACACATCATCGGCCTGCTCAAGCCCGATGCCGGCACCGTCGAGATCGATGGGGTCTGCATCACCGACCTCGATGGGCCCGACCTGTTCAAAGCGGTCGAGTACATGGGGATGCTCTTCCAGGGAGCCGCCCTTTTCGACTCGATGAACGTCGAGGACAACGTCGCCTTCTACCTAAGACAGCACGGCGATCCCGAAACCGGGCACAAGTACACTAGAGCTGAGATTACCGACCGGGTCACCCACGCCCTCGAGCTTGTCGGTCTGCAGGGCACCCAGAAGCAGATGCCCTCCGAGCTATCAGGGGGGATGCGCAAGCGGGCCGCGCTCGCCCGCCTCATCGTCTACCGCCCCAAAATCATCCTCTACGACGAACCGACCACGGGGCTCGATCCGATCATTGCAATGCAGATCAACGAACTCATCGTTAAAACCAAAGAAGAGCTCAAGGCAACCAGCATTGTGGTGACCCACGACATGTTTTCTGCGCTCTACGTCGGAGACCGGCTCGCCCTCATCCGGGATGGGAAGATCGCCCACCTCGCCGAGCCCGACCCCTTTTTAAAAATCGACGATCCACTGATCAAGTTTTTATATTGCAGCATCTCTCAGGACCCTCGAAAGCTAAAGGAGAAAAACGGCCATGGGTGAACAAACAAAAAATATGATGATCGGCCTCTTTGTGATCGTAGCCTGCGCGGTGATCATCTGGCTGGTAATGTTCCTCAAACCCAGCGTCGGGAACGGCAAAGAGACCCTCTACGTCCGCTTTTCGAGCATCAACCAGATCAACCTTGGGACCCGCGTCCTTTTTGCCGGTAAACCCGTCGGAGAGGTCGTCGCCATCGATCAGATCTACGATGCCCGCCAGAAACCCACCGCCGATGTACTCGGAGAGATCTACTACTACCAGCTCGTCCTGAAAGTCGACTCGAGCGTCAAGGTCTACGACACCGACGAAGTGGTCGTCCAAACCACAGGCCTGCTCGGCGAAAAATCAGTCGCCATCATCCCCAAAATCCCTCCCAAGGGAGTCGTCCCCAAACTGATCACCAACCAGCCCATCTACGCCCAATCGGTCGACCCCATCGAAAACGCCTTCACCCAGCTCTCCAACCTCTCCAAGGCGATGAAGAAGACCTTCCAGCAGCTCACCACCTGGTTCAACAAACACGGAGACGACCTGGGAAATACCGTCCGCTCCATCGGCTCGACTATGGATGAGATCCACAAGACCGTCAAATCGATCAATGATCAAAATATCATCGGCGATGTAAAATCCTCGATCAACTCCTTTACCGCGACCTCCGATGAGATCAGAGACGCTGTAAATCAAATGAAAATCGGGGAAGTCTTCGTCAATGCGGGCGTTGTGATGAAAAACCTCAAGACCTCCACCCAGAATATCAACATGATCACCGCCGACATCGCTGACGGCAAAGGCACGGTCGGCAAGCTGATCAAATACGACGATATGTACATGCGCATGTCCTCCCTCATGAGCAAAGCCGACACCATGATGAACGACATCAACCACTACGGCATCCTCTACCACCTCAACAAGTCCTGGCAGCGACAAAGAGGCCAACGGATCACCGCCCTCAACGCCCTGGACACCCCCTCAGGCTTCAAGAGCTACTTTGAGACGGAGGTTTCCGAGATCAACACTGCGATGTCCCGCCTCTCGATGCTCATCGACAAAGCGGAGATGAGCTCCGAGAAGGACGAGATTTTAAGCAACGAACAGTTCCATAAGGATTTTAGAGAGCTGATGCGCCAGGCGGACACCCTCTCGGAGAATTTGAAGCTCTACAACGAACAGTTTACCGAGGCTACCGACTGATGGACCCCATCCCTTACACCCACCTCAATAAGGGCTCCTTCCTCATCGCCAGCCCCGAAATCGACACAGGGATCCACTTCCGCAGCGTCGTGGTCGTCTGCGAGCACAGCGCCGCCGGCTCGTTCGGACTCATCATCAACAAAAAGCTCGAAATTGAGATCCCCGAAGAGGTGCTCAACATCAAAGAGTTTGTCAACCCCAACGTCGAGATCCGCGCTGGAGGCCCCATCCAGCCCAACCAGATGATGCTCCTCCACTCCTCCGATGCCGCTTCCGAGCAGACCCTTAAGCTCTGCGACGGCGTCTTCCTTGGCGGAGACCTCCAGTTCCTCCAGGAAGCGGTCGCCGACGCAAACGGCCCTGCGGTACGCCTCTGCTTCGGCTACTGCGGCTGGGGCGCCGGCCAGCTCGAGCGGGAGTTCCTCAGCGGCAACTGGTTCCTCCACCCGGGCACCGCCCTCCACGTCTTCACAACCCCCGCAGAGAAGGTCTGGCAGGCGATCCTGCGCGAAATGGGCGGCAAGTACGCCACCCTCTCCATGATCCCCGAGAACCTCAATCTGAATTAACTCATCCCTTCGATCCTGAGTCCATGCATGAAAAAAATTAAAGGAATCAGCCACATCACTCTGATCTGCAAGGACATAGAAAAATCCTCCAGCCTCTTCTCTGAACTTTTTGGAGCCCAGGAGACCTATTCCAGCGAGAAGAAGAACTTCTCTATTTCCAATGAGAAATTCCTTCTCATTGGTGAACTTTGGATCGCCCTCATGGAAGGCCCTTCTTTGGAACCTTCTTACAACCATATCGCCTTTCATATCGAAGAAGCGGATTTACCCTACTTCCATTCTAAAATTCAATCCCTGGGCTTGAAGATGGGTCCGAACAGACCTCGCATGCCAGAAGAAGGGCAATCGATCTATTTTTACGATTACGATAACCATTTATTCGAGCTGCACACCGGAGATTTGGCAACACGTCTGAACTACTATACAATTTCTAGCAGTGAATGAATTCTTTGTTGTAGCTAAAATGAAGGAACAGGAAATGCTTTGCTGCGAATTCTCTTCGAGTCGCAAACTGTGTCACGTCCAATTGATTAAGGATAATTGTTACATCAATGAACCTATCTCGGGGCGGCAAGGACGCCACCATCTCCATGATCCCCGAGAACCTCAAACTGAATTAACGCATTATACCCAAACAACCTCGAAATTTGGTTTTTGAGCTGCGTGAAAGCTCCCGCGGTTGAGCTCCCGCAAGTGGGTCCATATTAATAACATAGGACCCACTTGCGGGAGCTCAACCCCGGGGCTTTGACGCGCTCAAAAACCAAATTTCGAGGTTGTTTGGGTATAATTAAAGATATTTATTATATCTATGACAGTTTCAATCCTATCGATCATATTTTTTCCAAATGCAGGGCCAACTTGGACTTGGTGTCCGTTCCAAATGTAAAACATGTATCTTAAGGGATTGGAGACAGGGTCTCCAAAGTAGTTTTGCGTCATCAGCTCTTCGAGGAATCTCCTTTTGGAAATTAGGATCGCATGTTGCATCGATCGCAACCCCTCTGCATCACAGGGAAACCATTTTAAAAATTGCGGGTCGGCACAAGTCTTACGATAGTCACTTTTCTTAATAGGCTCTGTACGCTCCAACATGCTTCGGTAAAAAACAACCCGGTCAAATAAATGCTGAAGGACTCCGCCAAGAGATTTCAGGTGGTGATGGAAGTGATTTTTAGACCATCGACATGCCTGGACCCCGTGAGCACGCATATAAAAGCTTCTTTTAGCTAGCGTATCATACAGCTGCAGCCAAATCTCACCGCTTACCGAGAGGGAATTGATCGATCTTTGTAGATCCTGCATCTCGTAGGATTCCTTGAGATAACGACCATCAGGCTCGTTAAAAATCAGTTTCTGGCAGTTGCGAACACATTGCGCCAGGCCCTCCTGATCAGCAAAATTAAGCATTTCTACGTCTCTGGCAAAAGCAACTTCCATTGCCAGAAGATCATGATGCAAGAGCATCCATTTCGTCTGGGCTGGATTGGGGAAGAGATCGATTTTTTTCATAAAAATTAAGATGTCCTTCAGGATCTCCATGCGACACTGCATCAATCTCTGCCTTTTCCTCTCCTGAGCTCGAAACTTTTTTCTCATAGGGGAATGGGGATCAGCAAAACCAGAGCCGCAAATTTTGCCGATCTCTTCTGCGTTTTCTGCCATCAAGCGCGGCAGTTGTAAAGGAGCCTCATGCATCAAGCTAATCCCTCTAATCTGACGGCTGGGATTGAGCAAAACCCAGCAGGCGACCTTCCAGCATTTGTCTGGGTGAAAGGTTTGCAGAATATGGAAGACCAGAGGGGATTTGGCAAGTCTTGGGTGGAGTTTGGCAAAAAGAATTTTAAAAAAGTCATTATCAATCACCCTTCCCGCCTCTTTTGAGGACTGACTTAAGGTCAGCAGGGAGGAGATATTGTCCGATACAGCGAGAGCATCACAAACTCGCAAATCTTTATTTAACTGAAAAACAGATAACAAGGACATAATCTCCATAAGTAATATTATTTAACGAAAATAAAATAATATTATTTGCACTTGCCAATGAATCCAGGTTATCGACGCATCCCATTGATTATCAAGCATCATTTGTCATAGATCCAGGTGAATAACCTGGAACTACAGCGTAACGGGTGTACATGTCGGTAAGGTAGGGCTCGAAAATCATCCCCTTGCCTTTCACGTAAGCACCAATAGATGCCAGGCGTGGAGGATTAGTAAATTTCACAAGATCTGGTGACATAGCCATAGTTCTGGGTGCAGATCCATGAGGGCAGGACCCGCTTCTAAGGATCTTTAGACAGCAATAATGGATGTTGAAAAATAAAGGGGTCGCATCCAGACCCTGCTCTTTTAAAAGGGCCAATTGCTCAGGGTAGTTCAACCTTGGACACAATTCTAACACTTTGGTTTCCATGAAGTAGACCCTTGCCTTATCCAAAAAAGTGTCATTTTGATAGATAAAAGCATAATGGGAATCCTGAAAATTGAAAAATCGATCCTGCCCCCCATTCTTTAATGACCATTCGGCAAGTACCATCAAATTCTTGCGAGTGTAGGGAATATTCAAAACCCCATAAACTTTACCATAGTAACATTTGCCTTCCCTTCGCACCAGGGTCCCATCTACATCCAATTCGAAAGGAAAACGATAGGAGACAGTTCTCTGGACAAAACCGGGAACCACGACAGCAGTGAGGTTGACCCGATAGCCACTGTTCGTAGTCTTGAGAAAATGGGTCGTGATTAGACGTTCGAAATCCCCGGCCGAGATGGGAGGAATCTCTACCGCTACTTTCCCCAGATACTCCCCAATTATCCTGCCGCTTATCACGGTCTTCTGGTAGAGGATTTTAAAGTCCTCCTGCCTATTGCGCGGATGATCTGGAGTCTCCAGGACATAGGGAATCCCCTCTGCCCGGTAGAGATTCTCCCAAATTTCCCGGTTGTCCGGGTCTTTAAAAATGGCGGTGTGGAAAGCTTTGCACACGGCTGCAACCCGTCCGATATCTGCTATTGGCAGGGGGCTTAAGGATAGGCGAAATGCCGTAAGGCCTGGAAATGATCCTACAAAGGTTGTGCGATTGACACTCGGCATAGCCCACCAAAAAACAAAAAAATTGCCGGCCATCGTGCAATGATAACACCCAAAAGTCAATGGCATTTTTTATTTCATTGAATGGCTTTGATGGCTTCGAAAGCAGCAAGTAACTTATTTATATCCCATTTGTCTTTAAAACGTCTTTGAAAATACAGATAGTACGACATGGAGTCTGTGATTTTTTTAAGTTCAGAAGATTCAAAGAAACTCGATTCCTTAATGTAATCATTAGCTGTGAAAAAATCAACGTAGGCACTTAGCAGCGCTAGTATTTGCTCTCCGCGTTTTTGTATTAATTTCACTTTGTCAGGACCTGCCAGTTCCGGATTTGCGATTGCTCGCTGGATCCGATCGTATGAACTTCGAACGATATTCTGGAAATTGCTCCTCTCATTTTCATAGACATTTATATGGGGTCGAGCGCGACTAAGAATAAATCTAAACAACGTCATAACATGCGCCGTCATATCGTGGTAAAACTCCTCGTCTAGAGAAATAAGAATCTTGCCCTCAAGAAAAGCATTGATAAACTCCGCATCGGACGCAATCCCTTTACATGGCTGGAAATTGAGTTGGGGAAGTCTAATGTTAACGCGCTCTCTTAACTCCTCCCAGCGGGATTGCAGGTAAGCGATGCTCGGAAGGACGATAACCACACCCTCTCCATCTCCTTCAATGTCACAGCAATGGAATCCAAGAAAAGCATATAGTTGGAAAAATCCCGGTTGGGAGATCCACTTCTCAATAAATTTAAAATCACGTTCGGCAGCAGGAAATATCTCATTCCTTATTTCAATTTCTTTTTCAGCGCTGATATTTCTGTTCTTACCGAACACCAAAAAGTTATCATTCCGTCCGACACACACGAAGAGTCTGGCCAATGATTTATCAGGTTCGCTCTGCGGAAAATGTTTCAGGGATAACTTCTCAAATGGCAGATATCCCAATACTTTGGGTATATCTTTGATGGGGAGTTCATCGCTCGGGGGCACACGCCTCAATACATGGAAATCAATGCAAGCGAGCTGCCAATAAATACCCTCTACAGGACTGTCGATTTTGAGACGACCCTTTACCAAAGTAAAGAGCGAGCAGGGAAGATCCTTGAGCCCGGGGTTTCCCGTCAAATTCATATTCACGAAATGAAGTTCTCTAAACAGATGAAAAACAGGAGGCAGGGAGGTAAGTGCCAAGCCCGCAAGATCCAAATCTTCACTTCCATTCTTTAAGAAGGAGTCTATCCTTAGCCTTGCCTCCTCCCGGCGCTCTTTTGCATCATGAGGCTCAGTTACCCATGCGTTCAATTTCTCGTAGGCCTTTTCCAGTTTGCCCATCCCCTTTAGCAGAAGTAAGGGATTGTTCCTTAACTCTTCCGGACTTTTGGGGGGATGCGTGTTTCGGCGGGAATATGCCATGTGCAAGGCAGTGACACTCGATTTAGATCCAGTGCGTCGAACTTCTCCCATGCAAACGCAGTGATCTTATCTTTTATCGATGCATCTGGTTGTAGATGAAAGCCATACCGGTCCCTGGTGGGAAGAGAAATCGTATTTAACAGCTCGCGTACCCGCTGGAGCTGCGGCCCCTCCAATCGTGTACCTTCAGGACCTATAACCTTTAGAATTTGTCGTAGTTGTATACATTCCGATCCATGCTGCACGGGACCTATTATAGAACTCATAATGAGGCTCCTGTAGAATCCTGGGGCATCGAAACGATGGCTCCGATCGTTGCATAAAACTCCTCAAGACTCCACCCCTCGCCAAAATTCTTCCTGAAATACTCTATCCATTCCGGCTTTGTGCAAATTATTTCCGTAATAGAAGAATTGAAAAAATCCGATTCCTGGGTATAATCCGTCGTGTTTGTGCAGAAATCAACGTACGCGCTAAGCAATTCCAGCATTTGTGCACCGTATTTTCCAATCAGTCCGGCATCTTCAGGGGAACCTGCCTGATCGGGATGGGCGATGGCATACTGGATCTTTTCTTGGGCCTTCCGGACAACCCCCTCCAAACGGCCCCTCTCTTCCGGATAGACCTCCCTATCCGATTCCGCGCGGAGCAAAATCGCTAAGAGCGTCACCAGGACATGCGCGAGCATATCGTGAAAAAACTCCTTGCCGCTGGAGATAACAATTTTACCCTCAAGAAAGGCATCGATAAATACAACTGCCGATCGCAATCCCCTCGCTGGAGAAAAAACTTAGTGCGGGTAGTTTTATGTTTGTTGCACTTTTTCTGAGCTCCTCCCAGCGGACCTTCAGGCATTCGATGCCGGGAAGGATCAAAAAGCCCCCTTCTTCTTCCCCTGCAGGAAAGCGGGCCCGTTTATGGTAGCGGATTCCAAGGGCATAAAAGAGTTTCGCAAAGGGGCCGCGATGGAGAGTATCCGCATAATCTTCCAGGGAGGGCTCGATAGCTGGGTAGATCTTCACCCTTTTCGCTTGCATCGCTTCAGCGTTACTGCTGTATTTCGCCTTTTCTCTGAACAGGAAATACGATTCTGCAGGGAGTTCCCCCTTCTGTCCCAGACATGTGTAGATTTTGCCCGACAATCTCGCAGAATCCGGGGTCGGCAGGAAATCTGCCGCCGATACAATCTCTTTGGGAAGCGGTTCCAGGGCCTGAGATATCTCCTGGATAGGGAACCCGCAGCCGCCCTTCAGAAAATAGGCATGGTAAACCTTCAAAACCCTGAGTTCCAAGGAACCCAGATGCAGTTCCCCGCCAGTGGGGCTGTCGACGTGCAGAGCAAACCCTGTCAAAGTAAGGAGCGGAGGCGGAAGAGCCGTTAACCGGTTCTTGGTCAGACGCACATTCATGAGCATTACGCGGTCAAGCAGATGAAAAATGGGAGGCAGGGAGGTAAGGCCCATGTTGGAACAGTCCAAATTACACCCCTCGCCATGGATCCAGGAAATGATCCTTTTCCTGGCCAGTAGCCGCCGCTCGCTGCCATGCGGCTCAGCCACCCAGGCGTTCAAAATCTTTAAGACGGGGGTTTTGTAGATTTTCGACATCTCCTTAAGCAGGAGGCGGGACCTTTCCGGTTCCATATAGAATCTGGCCTGGCGCCCTACAACTTCTTTCTGATGCGCTTCGAGTTTATCTAACTTCCCCTGTGCGAGGCGAATGATCTTTTCCACGATCCTTGGTGCGTCCACGCTTACATCACCCCTATATTCCCCTTCCTTAATGGGCAATATATGATTCCGGAACATGGCATGAAGCTGTATGCTCCGAATCGGGTCTATGAACTTGGCATTTTCTGAGAGTCGCACATGCCTGTCTTCAGGACCAAGGACCTTTAAAATTTTTCCAAAGGTCCTGCATTCCCGTTCGAAAAACACATCGTCATAATTCGGATAAATTCCCGAAACCATAAAAATAGCCCTTATTACAATTATTAAATTCGATATTTTAAATATAATTATACACCTTAGTATTAGATAATTACAATAAATAAATATAATTTCATGTATAATCATACTTAAATATAAAAGTTTAGACAGCTATATTACTGATTATAAGGAAGTTACGACTAAACACACTAATTATTAATAGTAAATTAATAATTATAATTATATAATTAGAGTATCGAGCTTAATAAGAGAGGTTTATTATGAGCGGTATATATAATTACTTTTTTAATAGAAGTCCAGTCGGCGAGCTGATCTATCGAAGGGTCCCTACCACCACCCCGGAGGAGCGGGTCCAGCGCCTCTTCCTTTCACAATGGGATCTCGTCACTGCTCCCCAGACGTTCCACGACAGGGAACCGCCTGTCAGGGGCTTTCACGGATCATCCCAGGAAAGGCTCGGCCTCCAATTAGAGGGGGGGAAATTTGAGAATAGGAATCGACGGATCTACGTTACCCGGGATCAAGGGACGGCCATTGAGTACGCCCAAAGTGCCCATCACAAAGGGGAACAGGGAGTCCTTCTCCTGTTGTCCAGTTGGAACGACAAAAAGGCCAATAACTGGAACAACCCGCGCAAGGGGCCCTACGTCTACTTTCCCAAGGGGGAGGAGCAGGAGGTTTTCATCGAAGAAGCCTGGCTGGTCAACTCACCTGCGGAAGCCTCCTTCAAGCAATCGCTTCCTGCACTTTGAGGCCTTTAAATAGGGGCAGCTTGTAGAGCTTGCCGCACGCTTCGACGGTCTGACGGTGGTGGGCTTCGAATTCTGCGACAATCACGGCGAGCGCGCTCTCCATCCGGTTGAACCGCATGATATCGATCACCCTCTCGCGCACAGCGAGGGCTGGCGAATAGAGCATCCAGAGCAAAAAGTCTTTCTCGGCCGGCGACCAGGCGGAATCATCGTTGGCCATTCTTAAAAAGGAGAACATCCCGGCTGAGGCTGCAGCGCCCGTATCGACGGCGTCCTTGCAGGTGAAGCTCAGGGTGTCGGGCTTATAAAGATCGATCAATTTCAGGGTAAGGAGCATGTAGAAGATCTCGATGAAATCGAGGCGGTTCTTGTGCACCAACCTCTCTTTGCCTCCAAAAAATACAGTGTGGACCGTCTTGACAGCCGCATCGATGAAGGTGCTGAGCTCCTTCTTATTGATCTCTTTGGGGAAGTAGAAGCCGCACTCCTCTTTGCTGATCACCTGGCTTTTCAGCTCCTTCATGAACTCAGCCGCATCATCCCATTCGACGTAGCTTCCCGACTGGAAGTAGAAGTCGGTGTTTTTCGGCAGGGTTACCCCGATGTAGACGGGAGAAAATTCCGCCTGCTCCTCGATCCCTTCCAGGACGATAGAGCGGGCGTGCTCGATCCAGGAGGTGCGGTCCTGAAGGTTGATGAGCAGATGGCGCTGGTTGCGTTTTTGTATTTTGAGGGAGCGGAGAAAGCCCTGGAATTCCTGGGTGGCCTCCGCCTTGTGGATCGCGTGCTGGGTGGTGGGAGAAGGGACGCGCAGGCAGCTGAGGTGGATGTCGCCGGCGGAGAGGGTGTAGAGCTGCGAGGGCTGGTTCGGATGACAGAGGGGATCGAAGCCGCTGAGCTGCTCCCCCTGCTTGAAGAGGTTGATCGCCTTCATGAGCGGGCCGCTTGGGTACTGGCCAAAAAAGTGGCGCAGGCTGCGATCCTGGTCGCGCAGGTTGTTCCACAGGGCGACTGGGCTTGAGGTGGCGCTCTTTGTGACGCTTCCCCTGGTCCCCCTCTCGATCAGACTGCGGATGAACCCTTTCATCTCCTGGCGGGAGCCGATCTTCAAAAAGAAGGAAGAGCAGAGCACGTGGCAGAGGTTGAACAAGGAATCCAAAAAGCCGGCAGATGCCGCGGTGGGGTGGGAGGCCATCTTGAGGTACTCGGCCGAACTCATCGCGCTTCTGAGGTAATGGTGGAAATCGTGGTAGTAGTTGAGGCAGTGTTTGCCGACGGCGTTCTGGATGAGGCGCCGCGTATCGGCCGCCATCATCAAGGCCATCAGCCCCTTATTGATCGAGGCGACGAACTCGACTTTCTTAAACTTGAGCGCCTGGGTGTAAAATTCATCGATATGGGGCCTTGCCAGGCTCAGGATCTCTTTCGCGTGGGAATGGGCATCCTTGTCTGTAATCATCAGGATCCGCAGGAAGGGGTCTTCCATCGACGGATCGGCCAAAAGAAGGTCCAGCTGTCCAACGAGCTGCATATGGTGCAGCAGCCCCCGGTCGAAATAGGCCGTCCCGTCCTGCTGGCGCACCAAAAAGAGCTCGTACTCCCTGTCCCGGCGGATCGATTCGAGGTCCCGCAAAGGCCCCCCGAGCAGCTCGCTGTACTCCCCCTTCCCCCACTCCTCCTGCCACTTTTCCTCCACCTCGGGGAGGATGTGGAACCGCTGCACCACCTTCGTCAGATAGAATTGCTGCAGGTCTTTAAACTCTCTTAGGTCCGCAACGCTCTCTCCCTTAAAAATCCCGGTAAAATGATCGACCTTCTGCGCTGCTTCCCCTGCAAGTAGCATCATCGCCTGGATCCCCCGCTGGACCTGCTCCTCCCTCATGTGCCCTTTGTCTTTGTCGTAAAGTCCCTGCATGTATTTCAGAAGGGCCGCAAACGTCTCCCTGATCCTGTCCTTGTTGTAAGCGTAGTAGTTGGGATCGTGCCAGGAAAGGGCGTTAAGCCGTTCAGCAATCTCCTCTTCCGTTAAGGCCTTAGCAGCGGCCTCTTCGGGGGCCGTCCGGTCCAGCTCCGCCATATGGGAGAGGTTATCGACCGCGTCCATAACCGTGAGCTCATGATGGCCTTTACGAAATTGCATGGGGCACCCTCTTTTAATACAATTAACCTATATTTTATTATTATACATTTAGATTTAATAATCAATTTAATTACAAATGCTAACTAAATAGTTATTTTTAAGAATTTAACTAGAAGGATATTAAGAGAGAAGGTTGATAGCCATGAAAGTCAGGGCCGCGGCAGCACCCGCACCGGGAAGGGTGAGGACCCAGGCGAAGACCATCTTCCGGCCCGTCGTCCAACGCACATTCGAAGGGCCTTTGCCCATGCCCACTCCGGTGATGCTTCCCACGATCATGTGGGTCGAACTGATCGGCATCCCCATGAAGCTGGCCGCCAGGATGACGCAGGAGGCGCTCGTCTCCGCCGCAAACCCCTGGAGAGGCTTGAGCCGGGTGATCTCGAACCCGACCGTCCGGATGATCCGAAAGCCCCCCGAGGCGGTCCCGATCCCCATCATGATGGCGCAGGAAGCGATCACCCACAGGGGGATGTGGGGCTGGAGGATGAGCCCGCCGGCATAGAGGCCAAGGGTAATGATACCCATACTTTTCTGGGCGTCGTTGAGACCATGGGCCAGGGCGACAAGGCCGGCCGATGCGATCTGCAGATGCGCAAAGATCCCCTGCTTCCCTTTCATGGAAGGCCGCTTCATGAGGAGGTTTAAGCCTTTGATGGTCAGAAAGCCCAAACCAAACCCGATCAAAGGAGAGAAGATCATCGGTAGGACCACTTTATAAAACAGGCCATTCCACAGGATCGCCTGAAACCCCTCGTGAACCCACGCAGCCCCGATCAACCCCCCAACGAGGGCGTAGGAGGAGCTGCTCGGAATCCCAAAGTACCAAGTGAGAAAGTTCCAGAAGATCGCGCCGACAAGCGCACAGAGCACCGTGATCTGGGTCGCCATGTGCAGATCGACGAGTCCCGACGTGATCGTCTGGGCCACACCGCTGATCTGGGTCGCCCCGAGCATATTGAGGAACGCCGCCAGCACAATCGCCGTCAGGGGGGCCAGCACCCGCGTTGCAATGACCGTCGAGACGACGTTGGCCGCATCGTGAAAGCCGTTGGTGTAGTCAAACAGAAGGCCCAGGATGACGATCAGAATGACGAGGTTGAGCGGGGTCATCTCCATGAGCGGGATCTCCTTTCCCCTATCCATATCCCATCGCGGGGAAATTCGCAATCTCCTAAAAAAAACGACATGCCATACTCAGCCAGAACCCGGCTTCGACACTAACTCCTTAAAAGAAATTCCAAACTTTTAGAATTTTGCGTTTCAACTCTTTTACGATAGAATGATTTAAAAAACGGCGTAAGTATGCTTTCGACAGACGTCTTTAGAGTAAGGCATGTTTTCATAGGAGAAATCCAACTAACGGCGAATGAACTTTGCTGAACAAAAAAAGGCGCTTTTATCAATATCTTACATTCCTGGGAGGGGACTACATCTGTAATCCAGATGGGCAAACAAAGAGATCTATTTTTGATCTTGGTCATTACGATAGATCCAGTCTTAAGATCCTCTTCACAAACACAGGAATCGATCTGATCCAACCACTTCGGCCAATTGCCTGGATTAATATAAAACCCCCATACTGTTTCAAGAGGGAGATCAACCTCGATGGAATATTCATGACTCCATTTACGCATCTGATTTCACCTATATTTTTTGTCTTTCCTGAAATTAATATAGAATTCTATTTCGAGTCCATTAGGCAAAACCCGTTTGACCAGGAAGATTTTCCCACCAGATTTTTTTTGCTTGGATCTTGATGACAGAAAATTCATCGACTTTAGGTTTAGGTGGATAATTCACCCAATCAATGGAAAGCTCAATAGAGTTTTGCTCGATTTCAAAATCAAAAATACCACCATCGTCATATATTTTTTTGACTATTTCATTGAACGGTTCGTTGTTAATTTCAATATTTTTAATTCCTTCAATATGCAACCTGCCTCGAATCCTATCATCCTTTGCAAGAGTAATATCATCTTTAACATCTTCTATGTCCATTTCCGCACTTTCCATAGAAATTATGATGACATTATCTGTGTGACTAATATCCGTAATCGATCCATCATGAAAGAACGATGTGTATCTTCTAATATCTCCCATTACTTTTTACCATATTTTTTTAATCCCACCAAACCCATTCAGGAGGATATAGATGTGAATCCTCACTACCTTTAGGAACAGGATTTCGATTAGAATCTAGATAATAGTCGCGATTCCCGGTTGTGTTTGGATTTGGTCTATGATAATGGTCGTGCGCTTTATGACCAGGTTTTTCAGGTTTTCCCACATCATATTCAATAATTTCACCTGTGATCTTATCTCGAAACTTATGACGGCCTTTATCCTTGGCATTGGGATGGCTCACGTCCTCCAAATCTGGATCGTTAAAGGGGTCATCGGAAAGATTCTCATCTATACTCCCCTTCTTCTTTCGTTGCAATGTATTAGATGAATGTAAATGGCTGCTACCCAACTGAAGGTTTTCTACTATTCGCCTATCATGCTCACGATCGTTTAATGCTTGAACTGCCTTATATCCTCCATATGCCAAGGCAGCCGTCGCGCCAGCATAAATAGCCGGTACGACGTAAGCAGATAAGGCAGGAAGAACCAGTTCGGCTCCCCAAACCAGCAATGGAATTGCAAAGGCAAATTGTCCATCAGGATCCATATACTGGAATGGATTATTAAAAACATATTGGTAAAGGTTGACGCTGTCAATATATCCTGCCGGATCGGTTGTCAGCCATCTTCCTGTCTGAGGATCGTAGAGACGTTTGCCAAAATGCACCAGGCCCAAATCTGGATCCAGGCGTTTCGAGGCAAATCGCCAGGGATTAAAAGGTAGCATTGAGGCCGCATCCTGCAACTCTTCTCCAAATGCTGTGGGATCAAAATAGCTCGCAATGGCCTTTGTATTTGGGTCAACCAAGCGGCAAATATTCCCCTGAACATCAAGGAGGGGGGCGTAAACCTTGCCTTCTATCTCAACGCCGACAGTGCTGAGGCAATCTTTGTGCTTCGCAATCCCCAATACTCTAAGGTTCTTTGGTTCGTCGAATGAGGAAAAAGCGCCGATCTCATTTTGACCATGGTAGAGGTAATCTTCATGATCAGCTTCCTGCCAGCTCTTTTGAACCTTGACATAACTCTTTTTTGTTAAACATCTTCCAAGCGGGTCATACAGGTATTTTATTTTCTTTTCCTCTGAAGTCGCCTCAGTGAGGCGGTTCAGGGGATCATAGGTCAAATGGAATGTCTCATCAGGTGTCTGTCTCAATTTTTGATTGCCGTTATGGTCGTATCCAAAAAGATTGCCCTCGGCGGACAAAAGCTCATTTAAGGCGTTAACTTCCTGAGTGCTGCCATTTTTATCCCTCCTATTGTAAAGCGAATCGTACCCATAAGACAGACTTTGGCCTCTGCGGGTCTCGAGGATAAGTTGACAAAGTGTATCGTATGAATACCGCCTTTCTTCACCATCGGTCTTCGTAGCAGTCAGATTGCCCAGCGCATTATAGGTGCACTGTTGAGAAAAATAGGGACTGGAAATGAGGGATTTTTTGCCTCTTGAATCCATGGTTTGAACTACTGAACCCAGGCCCCCGATCAGTCTTTCAGAAGTAAGGTTTCCATCCAGGTCATACCCCTCGTAAACATGCTCATAAAGAACTGCTCCACCGGAATCCTTTCTCGCGACTTTTCGCATAAACAGGGGATCATAAGTATAAGCAACTTCTCCTGCGGGGCCCATTGTCAATGAAACCAATCGATTTAAAGCGTCGTATTCTTTATTAACCACAAATCCTGTGGAGAATAGCTCCTGTAGCACATTCCCTAAAGGGTCTACCCGGCGGGTAACGGCAACGCCCCGATTTTCATCCAGGGCATAAAGAAGATGTCCGATGTGGTCATGCTTAAAAAAGTGACGAATCTGGCCATCGGAAGAATCCAATCGGCACAGAAATCCATGCGGGTGGTAGGTATAGGCGAGGGTTACCTGATCAGGCAATGTCTTCGTTTCAAGTTTCCCTGAGGGAAAATAGGTATACGACGTGGTCCGTGCGTCTTTTGTTCCAAATCCACGCGTTACGCTTTCCAACCGGTTACAGGCTGCATAGGTATAGCCAATGACCTGAACATCGCGAAACTGACCGTTTTCATAGATGAGGTCCTTACGGCATAAAAGATTCCCACAAGGATCGTAAACCATTTCCTGACACGCTATCGTCAGTCCTTCCGGCTGGAAAGTTTCTTTTTTAACAGTTCTTCCAAGTGCATCGAGGGTCTCCATGACTTTCATGCCGTGGGGGTCGAACCTTAGATGTTGCAACACAGATTGACCTAATCCGTTCGTGTGGCCCTCGTGATAGAGCATTGCAGTAACATTGCCGTCGGCATCTTCCTCTTCGATACATCGTTGGAAAGAATCATAGACGAAATTTTTGGAAGCCTCCTGCCCATCAAGATGACGAATCAGGCTCTGCTGATTTCCATCCGGGTCATAAGTGTAGTTAATTTTATAGAGCAGTTTGCCTGAAACATCTGTCTTTTGTTCTTCCAGAACCCTTCCATGCAAATCTCGTTTGTAATGGATGAAAAGGGCATTTTCGGCATTAAGTTTTGCGATCGTAGCCAACTGACCGAGCGTATTGTAGATAAATTCAGTCACATGACCACTGAATTCCTCACTGATCTTTCTTCCAGCCCCATCATAGAAATAAAGCTTTTTATTCCCCTCTCTATCAATTTCATTAAGAAGATTAAACCCATTATAAGCGAATGTTTCCTCAGCGAGCAATGTCCCGTCCATGGAAACATAGGTTTTCGAAAGAACTGGGCCAAAAACATCATTTTTATAGCAGATCGTCAGTCCATCCTCGTCTGTATAACGACTTAACTTTCCGTTTTTGCTGTAGCGAAAGGTTTCCCTTCCTCCATCGGGATGCATAATATCTGTGGGAGAACCATAGGCATTATAATGATAAGTGGTCTGCTGGCCATTGGGGTCAATTTTAAGGATTTCTCTTCCAAAGGCATCATAGGTTGAGTGCGTTGCGACCTGAGCTGCTTGCTCATCCATTGTATCAATAGGAGGGAAATCTGTTCTGTTAACCTCATTGACCAAAGGATCATAAGCATAGTGAGTCGCATTCTGGAAAGGATCTATCTTCTGTATGTTGCGATCATGAAAATCGTATTCCCATGAGGTAGTATGAATCAGTGCATCGCTTCCCGTTTCAACCTTTTGTTTGATCCTTCCCCTCGTATCATGAAAAAATGTCGTATTTAGCCTATGCGAAAAGCTTAGGGATGATCCAGATCGCCCCCTGGAATCATACGTGTGAGTGGCCTCCTGACCCAATGGGTTTGTCTCAGAAAGGATGTCCCCCCGTTCATTATAGGTTTTGTACAGGGTGTAAACATGGTTGCCATCGGCATCGTAAATCTCCTCTTGGGCAGAATTTCCATGCTGGTCATAAATAAAATGCCTTTTTCCAAGGCTTTTCTCCTTACCGGATTCCCAATAAGTCTCGTCCACCCATTCCGGCATATGAAGAAAGGGTGCAGACTGTCGCAACGAGTAGATTTTATGCGTTCTCTGGGTGACTCCCAGGAAGTCATTCTTATCCTCAGTTGCTCCATCATCGGAAATTGTCTGAACAAGGTTATGACAGTCATCGAACAGATAAAATTCCCGCAGAAGAGTCTGATCGCCATATCTGGTTAATTTCGATGTAAGCAGATGAGTATTTGGAAGATAGGAGTAACAAACCACCTTCCCATTCTTCTCTTTCCTCTTTCAAAAGAAGGTTTCTTCCCTCTTCAGAAAATTTTCTTTTTGTAGTAAATGACTCTACATTGCCCTCTCCTGTCAAATTCCCTGCAAAGGTCTCAACCACAGGGTTACCGAAACGGTCATACTCAAAGGTCTTCCTATACAAAAGGTTGGATTGACCATCCCGCATTTCAAGAGCCTGTAGCCATTGCCTCTGGTCCCAGAGAAAGGCCTTTACCTTTTTTAAATTCCCATCAGCGCCAAAATATTGAATCGAAGTGGTGAGGAGGTTTTTTGAGAAATGGTATACAGTCGAAGTCCCGTCCAAATTATTAACGGTTGTGGTCCCCTCTGCCTGACCGGGGATAGGAGGTTGATAGGACAATTCGAAGACGTGGGTAAATGCATCACCTGGACCGACGGGCAATAAGAGTTTGTTTACTTTATAATGCAACCCCTCTCTGCCGTAGCCTGCATTCACAGCTTTGAAAATCTCATTCCTCCCGGAATACGACTCTAAAAGAATGTTTCCGCCGTAGTCCAAAGTTTCACCGCGGAAAATCGGACTGGCTACAGAGGTCAGAAGTGGAGGATATGCGGCATCACATTCTTCCGTCCGTTTTTTCTTTCCTTTTCCCTTAATCTTCTCTTTGATTTTCCAATGAACAGGCCTTCTTTGATATTCAAACTCAGCCGCAAGCCCCGAAGAAGAAATGAAGCGGGTATGCCCCGACCAAGGATTCCCTTCCACGCGAAGAGTGGCATAGACGTAGCGTTCTTTGGGGTCCAGGCTTTCAACCAAACGGAGTTGCCCATTGTCATAATAGGAATACCTGAGAACCTTTCCATTCTCTAATATTTCCTTCTCAAGAAGGTACAAGTAGGAGCTTCGGGATGCCATCGTTTTTTTTTGATAAATACGGGTTGTACCCTCTGTCGCAAAAACAAAGACTTTGTTACCTCCTTCTTCAAGAGAAATTCGGGTATTCCTTATGTCATGCCTGCCGCTTGGAGCATCCCCGGCGCAATTACTGACAGCATAAAGAGATGAAGCATAGGATGATGTCGAATAATTTTGTCCTGTAAGGCGAAAATCCATGGTCATTCCACTGGGTTCTGCCAGGCGGACAACCATCAAGCGGGGATCAATCTCAAGCCTAACATGGGGATAGATCTGCCACCCCTTATAATTAGAAACAAGGTGTTCATATAAGTTCTTTTTATCGTACTCCCCCTGATACTCTTTATGTCTTGGAAAGGAACATGGAATATAGGGAGGAATGTAGGTTCGACTGAGAACAATATTCTGAGCTCCATTTACTGTCAGGTCTATCTGCCTTAAAACAGGCTGACCGCTCATTGGACTAATCACTCCACCTACAAGATAAGCAGGTTCGCTTGTCAGAGAGGCGAGCTGTTCGGGCGTTGAAAGGAACAGGTCTTCTACCGGTTCTTCGTCATCAGCAAAAACGATGGCAGACGTCAGAAAAATATAAACGAAAGCGGCACAACGACAAAGCATGATTCAACCTCCAGTTGGAAAAGAAGGACAACTATATACCCAAATGCCTATTTTTCAGGTTAGTTGTATACCCCGAGCGGCCTGAAACTTGGAATTTGGGCCGCTCGGGGTATACATAACACTTCCGTATTTGGCCCAGATTAAACAGCCAGCCAGATCTCGATTCCGATATCGTGGCGGATATAAATGTACAACGTCGAGATTCTGGACTAAAATGGGGCAAAAGATGTAAACGGTATTCATAAAGAGTAATTTTACTGATCTCGCGGGGGGCCCATGTACACGCAACACTTGAAATCGCTACTGATGACGACCGTCTTTACAACACTGCTTGCGACCGGCTATGGCGCAACGATGGAGGAGCACGCTCCCAACCCCAAATCGATCCAGGTTGTTCCGGTCGAAGCGACGCCCGATCCCGACCACGTCGAAACACGGATCTTATTCCCCAAGAATGGAGAGATCAAACACTCCTCTCCCGTGAAAGGGCAGATTCTGCTTGAGGGATTTGCGCTGGGAGTCGATTCCGAGCAGCCCCGAAGAAAAGAGATCTGGGACGACCAGGAAGGACAGAGCCTCCACATCTTCATCGACAACCAGCCCTACTTTGCCGTTAACGAAGCTTTGATCGACGCCCTCGATGATATCCAGGACTACTACGACCAGCAGGCCGAGTTTGAGATCCCTTTCAAGCTCCAGCCGGGGATGCACGTCATCCGGACCTTCCCCGCCAGGTCCTACAATGAGAGCGTAAAATCAGACAGGGCCTTCGCCGCCAGCGTCTTCTACTACCAGGAGAAAAAAGACAACCCCCAGATCGACCTCTCCCAACCCTACATCACCTACAATGAGCCTCAAGGGGAATATGAACTCGACAGGAAAAATCCCCAGCCGATCCTCCTCGACTTTTATATCACCAACTGTGAACTTTCCAAGGACGGCTACAAGGTCCGCCTGACAATCGACAACGACAACATGAGGATGATCACCACCTGGCAGCCCTTTTACATCTATGGGATGAAAAAAGGGATGCACAGGATCCGCCTCGAGCTGCTCGACAGGAAGAACACCCTCGTTCCCGGTCTGTTCAACGACGTGACAAGGACGATTGTCATCAAATGATCAGATGGGTATGATGGGAGGATCGAACGATGACTCCCATGCTCATTAAATACGTTAAAATCTTTTCGAAGCTCCTGCTCGTCCTGGGCATCTTCCTTGCTGTCAACCGGTTCTGCTATGTAAAGACAGACGGGTTCGCGCTCTATAAGATTGTCTCCCCCTTTGCCTTCAATCCGCACTGGGAGGTCCCCTCCCAAAGTACGGACGGGCTTCAGGAGATCTTCGACCAGCCCTTCCACTACCTCGCCAGAGGCGCCCAGTCCTACGTCTTCCTATCGGAAGATGGCCGGACCGTCATCAAATTTTTCCGGCTCTACCACCTCCGCCCCCCGCTCTGGATGACCGCCCTGACCCTTCCCTTGACCCTGCAGCCCTTCAGGATGGGAAAGATGCTCGAGAAATGGCAGGAGCTCGACAAGAATTTCCAGAGCTACCGGATCGCCTGCGAAGACCTGAAAGAAGAGACCGGCCTCCTCTACCTCCACCTGAATAAGACCTCCCACCTGAAGAAAACCCTGACCCTCTACGACAAGATCGGCGTCGTCCACCACATCGACCTCGACCAGATGGAGTTCCTCGTGCAGAAAAGGGCGGACCTCGTCTACCCGACCATCGACGCCCTGGTGAAAACGGAAGGGGCGGATGCCGCCAAAGAGGCGATCACCTCCCTCTTAAACCTCCTCTACCAACGCAGCCAAAAAGGGATCTTCGACAAAGACCCCGATATCTGCACCAATTTCGGCTTCATCGGAAAGACCCCCGTCCAGATCGACATCGGCAGGTTCCGCCGCCAGGCCGCGCCCAAAAACCCGAAGCCCGCCGGGATGAGCTCATCCGGATCACGGATGGCTTCAGAGAATGGCTGGGGGACAACCATACCGACCTCGCAGAACATCTCCAGAGCGAGATACAAAGGATCCCCTTTTCCCTATGAACCGATTGAAAAAAATGGGTCCTTTCTTCCTCATTTTGCCACTGCTGATTGCACTCCTCTCCCCCAAAACACCAGCAAAAGAGAGCGTCCCCTTTGCGCTCGAGGCGATCTCTCAAAGCCTCCCCTGCCATCCCGCTTGGGAAGTCCAAGGGGCGGACTCCAGCGAGCCGGAGGTCGCAGCCGCCCTCGACCAGCCCTACCGCTATCTGGGAAGCGGTGGGCAGTGCTACACCTTCCTCAGCGATGATGGGAAGTACGTGATCAAGTTCTTCAAACAAAAAGCCTTCGCCATCCCCTCCTGGATCGAAAAGTTCCCCCTCCCCTTCCTCGTCAGCTGGATCAAAGCAAAAAAGAGGGTAAGATGGAACAAAAGCAGAACACCGTCTTTTCCGCCTTCAAGCTGGCCTTTGAAGGACTGAAGGAGGAGACGGGACTCCTCTACGTCCACCTCAACCCGACGACGACGCTCTGCAGGCAGCTGACCCTCCAGGATCCGGAAGGGAACGAGCACCGGTTGGACCTCGACCCCCTCTCCTTCGTCATCCAGAAAAAAGCCCTCCTCGTCTCCTACACGATCGATACCCTCATGGAAAAGGGGGAAGTGGAGAGCGCAAAAGAAGCCATCGATCGGATGCTTGTCCTCGCGATGCACTTCTATGAAAAGGGCTACCGCAACCGCGACCCCAACCTCCGCAACAACTTCGGCTTCATCGGAGAAGAGCCCATCCTCATCGATATGGGCCGCATGGTCCTCTGCGAAGAGATGAAAGAGCTGCAGAACTCCTCCAAAGAACTGCTCCGGGTCGCGCCCAGGTTCCGCAAGTACCTCGCCGCCAAACACCCCACCCTCCTGCCCTATTTCGATGAAAGGATTGCCAACATCGTAGAGGGCGGTTATAATTCGGAACCATGAAATTTCGAGCAAGAACACTCTTTTTGTACACAGCTGCTGCCGCCCTCATTTACTACGGCGGGCAGCTGTGCAATGAACTGACCGACGGGTTTTCCGTCGCCAGGATCCACTCTGAGCTCCCCTACAATCCCGAATGGGAAACCTCCCCCCTCTCCCAGGCGGAAAGCGCCGAGCTCGACCAGGCCCTCACCCAAAAGTTCCACTACATCGGCCACGGCGGCCAGTGCTTCGCCTTTGCCTCCGACGACGACCGCTACGTCATCAAGTTCTTCAAACACCGGATCCGCAAACCCTACAGCTACTTCTACAGCGCCACCCTCCCGAGCCCCCTCGAAAAGCTCCGCGCCCGCAAGTACCAAAAAGCCCTCTTCAAGCACAGACGCGACTTCACCAGCTGCAAGATCGCCTTCGAGGACCTGCGCGAAGAGACCGGCCTCCTTTACGTCCACCTGAATAAAGGCACCCAGCTGAACCGCACCGTCGCGATCCGCGACAAGCTCGGAATCGAGCATCAGCTCCCCCTCGATGAGGTCGAGTTCGTCGTCCAAAGAAAGGCCGAGCTCGTCTACGCAAAGATCGCAGACATCATGGCAGAGCGCGACCCCGCAGCCGCGAGAGCCGCCCTCCACGGCATCCTCGACGTGATCATCAGCCGCTGCAAAAAAGGGGTCTTCGACGAAGACCCCCGGATCCACTGCAATTTCGGGTTCCTCGGCGACCGCCCCATCTTCATCGACGTCGGCAGATTCACCCGCGACCCAAGCCGCAAGGATCCCGCCGTCTACAACGCCGATATCCAGGCCATCACCAAACGGTTCCGCCACTGGCTGGAAGAGGATTACCCCGAACTAGTCACTACCCTCGACGAAGAGATTCATGCGCTGCCTGCAGAAATTTAAAAAAGTCCTCTTTCTGGTTGTGTTTGCCCTCTGCTGCATTGGAGTCGCGCGCTTTTGCCACCATGCGACCAAAGGCTTCCGCCTCTCCAAAATCCAGGGCAACCTCTTCCCCGGCGCCCCTCTTTCCGAGAGCTCCCCTGAGGACAAAGTTTTACTTTCCGGGCTCGCAGAGCAAAAGTTCCACTACCTCTGCAGGGGGCTCCAGAGCTTCGTCTTCCTCTCCGAGGATGGCACCACCGTCCTCAAACTCCTGAGCAACCACTACCAGCACAATATCGCTCTCTTCTCCCTCCTCTCCCACCTCCCCCTCGTGGGCGAGTGGGCCTCCGGGAAAAAGCAGTATTCCCAGACCAAACTAGACAGAACGTTTTGCAGCTACCGGATCGCCTTCGACGAGATGAAAGATAAAACCGGCCTCCTCTACATTCACCTGAACCCGACGATCGACCTCCCTCCCCAGGTCACCATCGTCGACCCCCTCGGGATCTGCCACCCCGTCGACCTCAACCAGACCGGCTTCCTCCTCCAGAAAAAAGCCGACCTCGTCTACCCCGCCCTCCAGTCTCTCATCGCCGCTCACAAGATCGAAGAGGCCAAAGAAGCCCTCACCTCCCTCGTCTCACTCTTTTTTTGGAAGTGGCGCCACGCCCTTGCCGACAACGACCCCCTCATCCGCACCAACTACGGCTACATCGATGGAAAGGCTGTCCAGATCGATGTCGGCCCCCTCTCCCGCGACGGCGCCCCCACCGACCAAAAACGGGAGATCGAGCGGATCACTGCCAGCTTAAAATTTTGGCTTACGCAAAATGCGCCCGACCTCATTCCCTTTCTTGATCAGGAATTGCTCCAGCAATTATCCTATGAAGAATGATTAAGCGCACAGCCACAACTCTTCTCAAGATTTTCCTTGCACTCAGCTGCTACGTCGGTATCGAGCAGCTCATCAAGCTCCAGACCCATGGCTTTTGCCTCCAGAGGCTCGTGTGCACCGACCTCCCCTTCCAGCCCCGCTTCGAAGCCCCACCCCTTAAGCCCGAAGAAAAAGAAGAGATCGACCGCCTCCTCTCCCAGCCCTACCGGATGATCGGCGCCGGCAGCGAGTGCTTCGCCTTCGCAGGCGATGACGGAGAAGCCGTCATCAAGTTCTTTAAACTCAACCATACCCGCACCCTCTACTTCCACAGAGGCATCTTCCTCGAAGACCACAGCGACCTCGCCGGCACCCTCTCCGACCACCCCCTCACACGCCTCACCCTCCCCTCTCCCTTCCATACCGCCCTAAAACGCTTCCTCGGCATGCGCGAATACCGGATCAACCGGACCTTCAGCAGCATCAAACTCTCCTACGACGCCCTCCGCGAGGAAACAGGCCTCCTCTACCTCCACCTCAACCCCACAGCCGACCTCAATAAAACCCTCACCCTCTATGACGCCTGCGGGATCGCCCACCAGATCGACCTCAACTCAACCAGGTTCATCCTCCAGAAAAAAGCCGTCCCCACCGAGTCCCATTTCGCCGCCCTGAAGAAAAAAGGGGATGACCCCCTCGCCAAAGCCTCGATCGACTCTCTTGTCGCGCTCATCCTCGACCGGTGCAAAAAAGGGTACGCCGACCGCGATTTCGTCAACCGCAATGTCGGCTTCATCGGCTCTAAAGGCGATCGAGATCGACGCCGGCTCCTTCCAGGAAAACCCCGCCATGCGCCACCCCTGGCTCTACAGGCAGGAACTCTACTACGCCACCCTCGAACTTAAGCTCTGGATGAAGAAGCACTACCCCGAAATGGTCTCCTACCTCGAAAAAAGAGTCGACGAAGAGATCAACCCAGGGTAAACGTGCCCTTCCCCCCTTCCCGTCCCGAGCCCAATTTTTTCCCCTCATCCAAAGGTAAAAAAAATATTTTTCTCCTCTCTGCGAGCTCTGCGCCTCTCCCCTCCTCTGCGCTGATGGAATTTTATCCCCCGCTATGTTATCCTCTTTCCCATCACTCACCCCTCTTTAAAAAAAAGATGAACGAAGCGCTGTTCTTCCTCCACATCCTCATCGTTTTGGGCTTCGGTTTTGCCGCGCTGCGCCTAGGCCCTGCCGTCCTCACCGCGTGGATCGTCCTGCAGGCTATAATGGCGAACCTCTTCGTCATCAAGCAGGTCTGTTTTTTGGGGTTCCACGTCACCTGCGGCGATGTCTTTGCGATCGGGAGCATCTTCGGGATCAACCTTTTGCGCGAGTACTACCCCAAAGAGAAGGCCAAACAGGCGCTGTGGGCCTGCTTCTTCGCCATGCTCTTCTTCGTCGTGATGGCCAAGGTCCACCTCCTCTACCGCCCCAGCTCCTTCGACACGACCCACTCCGCCTTTGAGACCATCCTCTCCGCCTCCCCGCGCCTGCTGCTCGCCTCGCTGGCTGTTTTTTTCGTGACCCAGCAGATCGACCTGCGCCTCTTCACCTACCTCAAACGCCGCTTCTCCTCCTCTCCCCTTACGTTGAGGAACGGGATTTCCGTCGTGATGGCCCAATTCCTCGACACCACCCTCTTCTCCTTCCTGGGACTGTGGGGGATCGTCTCCCACCTCTTCGACATCATCCTCGTCAGCTTCCTGATCAAGCTCGTCGTGATCGCCCTCATGAGCCCGCTCATCCACTTCTCCAGGCGGTTCCTTCCCAAGGAGGCTTATGGCTCCGTTTAAGTTTGAGATTTTTTATACGTCTAAAAAGTCGCGCGCCAGGGTCGGGAAGATCACCACCCCCCACGGGGTGATCGACACCCCCAACTTCGTCGGGGTGGGCACGAACGGCACCCTGAAAGCCCTCGACAACGCCACCGTGCAGGAGATCGGCCTGCAGCTGATGTTCTGCAACACCTACCACCTGATGCTCCAGCCGGGCACAGAGGTTGTCAAAGAGGCGGGGGGCCTCCATAAATTCATCAACCGTTCCCTGCCGATCATCACCGACTCGGGGGGCTTTCAGGTGTTCAGCCTCGCCTACGGATCGATCGCCGACGAGCTGAAGAGCCGCGGCACGAAAAAACAGGACGGCCACGTCCTGAAGATCACCGAAGAGGGGGTCCTCTTCCGCTCCTACCGCGACGGCGCGAAGGTCCTCCTCACTCCCGAGACCTCGATCGCCGCCCAGAAGGACCTCGGCGCAGACATCATCATCCCCTTCGATGAGCTTCCCCCTACCACATCCCCGACCTCGATCTCCAGGAATCGCTCGAGCGCACCCACCGCTGGGAGGAGCGCTCCTTGAAGGCCCACCTCGCCAACCCCCAGAATCAGGCGATGTACGCCGTCATCCACGGCGGCGTCCACAACAGCTTAAGACAAAAAAGCTGCGAGACCCTCTCCGCCCTTCCCTTCGACGGATTTGCCGTTGGCGGGAGCATGGGTAAGACCAAAGACCAGATGGTCGACATGCTCACCTTCACCCTCCCACTGCTTCCCCTCGACAAACCCAACCACCTGCTCGGCATCGGCGACCTCGAGTCGATACACAGGTGCGTGCCGCTAGGGATCGACACCTTCGATTCCTCCTATCCCACACGCGCCGCGCGCCACGGGATCCTCCTCACTCGCAGGGGACCTTTAAAAATTGAGAAAAGCGAAAACGCAAGAGCTTTTTCTCCACCAGTTGAAGAGTGCCCCTGCCCAACCTGCAGCCGGTTCAACCTCGCGTACCTGCACCACCTCTTCAAAGCCCGCGAAATGACCGGCATGACCCTCGCCACAGTCCACAACCTGCATTTTATGGTCGATCTGATGAAAGGCTACCGCGCGCAAATCTTAAATGATGAGATTTAATCCACTTCTTAGATAAGATTTCCCGAAAAAAAAGGAAATCTCCATGCGTTATCTCATCGTCTCTGCTCCTCGCTTTTGCAGCTCCCCTGACAGCGTCGGCCCCCGTGGTCATCGGCATTGCCGGCGGGACCGGCTCGGGCAAATCCACCCTCTCCGAGCGCCTCCTGCAGACCTTCGACGGGCGCGCCGTCCTCGTGAGCCAGGACGACTACTACATCGACCTTTCCCACTTGAAACTCGAAGAGCGCGCAAAGCAAAACTTCGACCACCCCGACACGATCGACTTCGACCTGCTGAAAGAACACATCCTTCAACTCAAAGAAGGCAAATCGATCGAAGTGCCCGTCTACAGCTTCAGCCACCACACAAGAGAAGCTGCAACCCGCACCGTCAAGCCTGCCGAAGTGATCATCGTAGAAGGGATCCTCCTCTTCGCCATTCCGGAGATCCGCGACCTGTGCGATCTGAAGATCTTTGTCGAAACGGACGACAACATCCGCCTGCTTAGAAGAATAGAGAGGGATATGAACTACCGCTCGCGCGATTTCAAAAGCATCCGCGACCAGTACCTGTCGACGGTGAAGCCCATGCACGACGCCTTCGTGGAGCCCAGCAAGCGGTTTGCCGACGTGATCATCCCCGCCATGAAGCGCAATGACAACGGCGTCGCCCTGATCCTCTCCTCGCTCAAGAAGGACCTCGACTTCATTGCCCAGCGCGACCAGGTCCAGAAGCCGTGAATTCAGGAAATCCCTTCCGTGTAAAGAAATTATTCGTTATAAAAAACCTATGAAACAACCTATACATGGGAAAACTCGCCCCATTCGCAATTTATCCTATCTGAAAGGGGGGCATCGGACGCTCTCTTTTTTTCACCGGCACCCCCATGTCTGCGATCTCATTCTGCTTTTTCTTACTCTGGGGCTGGTCGTTGGCTTTATTTCCTATTTCCATCGGTTTTCAGAGCCGCTGCAGGCAAAAGTCGAAATTGATACCTCTCCCCTGGCGCTGCCCAAATATACCTTCTATTCCATGAGCCGGGGCCTTCTCGGCTATGTCCTCTCGCTGATCTTTAGCCTGGTTTGGGGGTTTTGGGCCGCCAAAGACCGCCTCTCGGAACGGGTCCTGATCCCCGTGCTTGATATTTTTCAGAGCATTCCCATTCTGGGGTTTATGCCAGGGCTCGTCCTTCTGCTCGTCGGGCTTTTCCCAGGCAGCAATACCGGACTGGAATTAGCCGCCATTGTGATGATCTTCACCAGCCAGGCATGGAATATGGCGTTTGGCGTTTATCACTCGGTCCGCATCATTCCACAGGACAAACTCGACTGCGCCAGAGTGTATCGGTTGAACAGTTGGCAGCAGGCCAAATGGCTGGAAATCCCCAGCACCATCATCAGTCTGGTATGGAATAGCATTATGAGCATGGCAGGGGGTTGGTTTTTCCTGATGGTGAACGAGGCATTTATATTGGGAGGTAGAGACTTTCAGTTGCCGGGGCTCGGATCTTATATGAGCGTCGCCGCATCCAATGGGGATATTCCCGCGATGCTTTGGGCCATCTTTGCCATGATCGCACTGATTGTTTTCCTGGATTATTTCCTTTGGAAGCCCCTTGTGGCCTGGTCCCAGAAGTTCCGTTCAGAGGACACAACTTCCACACCGTACGCCGATTCCCTGTTTTTCCAGGTGCTCACCCATTCCTTCCTCGTGAACAAAGCACGGCAGGGGGTGCGTTTCCTGGTAGGCCTATTGCCGGAGAAGAGGGCTCACCTGGAAAAAAAACCCTTGCCCGGTCTGTTAATCAGCCGCGTTTGTTTATTTGCCGTCGTTGCCCTCATAGCGACGGCCCTCTTTTTCCTCGGCAATACGATCATCGCGGTCCCCCTTGAACAGTGGCTTCATTTGAGCCATATGCTTCTTCTCACCTTTGGACGGGTCGTGTGCTGCATTGTGATCGGGACCCTCATCGCTCTTCCTTTGGGGTTAATGATCGGCCTGTCTGAAAAACTCTCAAGAAGCCTGGAGCCCCTCATCCAGATCACGGCATCCTTTCCCGCAACACTTCTTTTCCCCATGATGATCCTGCTGTTCAACTACATAGGTATTTCGCTCAATATCGGGTGTATTATCCTCATGCTAATGGGAACACAGTGGTATATCCTGTTCAATGTGATTGCTGGCGCCAAGGCGATGCCCTCCGATTTGAGAGAGGTGTTAACCACGTTCCGGCTAAAAAAAATGCAGAGATTTTTGCGGCTGTACCTGCCGGCTGTTTTCCCCTATCTTGTCACCGGGCTGGTGACGGCGGCGGGGGGAGCATGGAACGCCAGCATCGTCGCTGAATATATCTCCTACAAGGACCAGATACGGACGGTTCCCGGCATCGGCTCTACGATCAACCTGAGCGCGCAGAACGGGGATATCCCCCTTCTGGTCGCAAGCATAGTGATCATGGCCGTCGTTGTAGCCTTTCTGAACTATCAAATCTGGTTAAGACTTTACCATTATTCTGAAAAACGGTTTTCTTTAAATTATTGAGGGAAATGCAAAACTCGCTTCGCAGCACAAATTTGCAATTCCCTCTATTGACGAGGTACTAATTCTGAAACAGCCAACCCCTCTTTGCGAGACTAAAGGAATTCGGAAGGATTTTAAACTCCCCGACGATCAGGTCCTTCACGTATTGGGAAAAATGGACGTACAGGTCTATCCCAATGAAATCCTGGCGATCATCGGGCCGTCCGGCTGCGGAAAATCCACATTCTTGAGAATTTTAGCCGGCCTGATCCCTGCTACGGCAGGGCAGATTTATTGCCATGGCCAGCAGATCAGCGGCCTATTGCCCAATTTTTCCCTCGTCTTCCAGAATTTTGCTCTTTATCCCTGGATGACGGTCAGACAGAATATTGAGATGGTCCTGGGACCGAAGGGTTTGACAAAAGAAGAGATCCAGAAGCGCACCCGCGACGCCATTGCTCTGATTGGCCTTTCCGGTTTTGAGGAAGCTTACCCCAGGGAAATTTCAGGCGGCATGAAGCAAAGGGTCGGACTGGCGAGGGCTTTAGTGTGCCATCCGGAGATTCTCCTCCTCGATGAGCCGTTCAGTTCCCTTGATGCGTTCACGACGGAGAGCCTGCGCACAGAACTCCTCAAAATCTGGGAAGACAGGGATAATGGGCCCAGTTCCATTGTGATCATCTCCCACGATGTGAGGGAGGTTGCCTTTTTGGCCGATCGGATTCTGATGATGGACGCGAGCCCTGGGCGGATCCGGTTCGTCATGCATAACCCATTGCCCAGGCCCCGCAACTACCATTCCCCGGATTTTTTGAAGCTGGTCGATCAGCTGCACGACGCCTATGCCCAGGAAGAGGCTCCCACTTCTGCCCCTGTAACGCCTATCCTGTCTGTGAACCCCGACGAGATTTTGGGATTTCTTTCCTACCTCAGGCAATTCGGGGAATCCGGCGACCTTTATCAGATTGGAGCGGGAAGCGTGGATTATTTTGAGAGGGTATTGATCGATGCGGACGCTGCCGAACTCTTAAATTTTGTTGAAATTTCGAAGAGAACGGTGACGCTCCTGGATGCAGGTAAAAAATTCCTCGCGGCCGATGCCAGAAAAAGACGCACCATCTGGAAGGAACAGCTCTTGACGATTCCCCTGTTTGTCAAAACCCTGGAATGGCTGAAAGCAAATCACAAACATACGCTCAGCTCCAAAGAGTTGACAGACCTGATCAAGGCGGAACTCCCGCACATAGACGCCAAAACCCAATGCAAGGCCCTCATTAACTGGGGAGCTTATGGGAACCTGTTCACCTACCATAAACTCACTAAAACCGTATCTTTGAAAGAAGAGAGAGCTATACACAATTAGTGGGTAAGGGATCTTACCCACTAATTCAGGAACTGCTTAGAGGTTTGGCGGAGTGTCGTTGATAAAGGCGTAGATTCCTGGGAGTTCGCGATAATACTCTTTATAGTCTAAACCGTAGCCAATGACAAAACGGTTCTCGATGTCAAAAAGAGTATAGTCGGGAAGATAGGAGATCTGACGGGGAACTTTTTTCTGCAAAAGAACCAGGGATTTTAAACTTTTTGGGTTCCTTTCCTGGAGCTGCGCGATAATTCCCGACATCGTATGGCCCGTGTCAAAAATATCGTCGATTACAAGAATATTTTCCGAAGTAAGATCCAACTGGTCAACTCCTTGAATCGTCAATGCACCGCGCTCCTTTCCATTCTGTCCATAACTGCTGGCTTTGATAAACTCGATCTTTACAGGCACCGTCAAATGCCGGATCAGATCCGCAGAAATACAGATGGCACCTTTCAGGGTGACCAAAACAGTCAGCTCCTGATCGCGATACTCTTCATTGAGAATCTCCGCCACTTCCCTAATCTTATGTGAAATCTCCTCTGAAGAAATCAGGAGCTCCATTGTCTCCGATGCTCTGCAGACAGACGTTAAAAGCAAAAATAATACCACCAATGTTCGCATAGGTTTCTCCTTAGAATTAAAGTTGTTTAGACAGAGGCGAGTTGTTCCTGCCGGGTCGCTTCTTCGACCTGACTGGAGTAGCAGCTGTAGCAGACGGGATAGTACTTCTCTTCCGCACCCAGCTGCACGGAGGGGCCATCGAGCGCCGCAACACCGTTAACATGCTTGAGATTGGCCATAGATTTTCGGTTGCAGTAGTGGCAGGTCGCCTTCACCTCTTCGATCGAATCACCAGCTCCATGAGCCGCAGCGACCCCTCGAACAGACGCGTGCGGAAATCGCTCCGCAGCCCGTAGCAGATCACCGGGATCCCTTTCTTCAGAGTCAGCATCCTCAGCTCCTCGATGTGCAGCGCCGAGAGGAACTGCGCCTCGTCGACAAGGATGCAGCTCACGTTGTCCCAGGGCATCTCGAGCAGCTTCGTGTTCGGCCCGATAAGCACGTCGGCTGCCATCTCGAGGCCTGCGCGCGATTTGATGCTCTCCCTGCCGAAACGGATGTCCAGCTCGGGTTTAAGCAGAACGATATTTTTCCCCTGCTGGCGGTAGTTGTGCGCAACGGCCAGAAGGTTGAGCGTCTTTGCACTTCCCACTGTCCCATAACGAAAATAGAGCTTGGCCATAGTCCCCCCGATTGTGTTTTCTCGGAAAGATAATCCAACGCCGGGATTTTCGCAAACGAAAGCAAGAATTAGGGTGCCAGGAATTACGCGTTCCCGCATTTCCCCTTAGCCTGATCCCCCTGTTAATTGTTTCTTCTTTAATTTTTTTTCCGTTTAGGCCATAACAAACCGTTATCTTTAAGCCACCTGGAGGAAATTGCGATGCTAATGACCGACATCCACGTACGATCGTTCACCAGTTCGGGACTCAAGCCCTACCTTCACTCGATGGCCAAACTCCGGATGGAGGTCTTTAAAGACTTTCCCTATTTTGAAGAGCCCGATCTCGAAAGAGAAACGACCTACTTAAGACACATCTGCGCTGAGAAAGAGACGATCGGCGTCCTCATCTTCGATAACACGACGCTCGTCGGCGCCTCGCTTGGCTACCCCTTGCGCGCGGAAGAGCCCGCCGTCCACCAACCCTTCCTCGAACACCACCTCAATATCGACACCTACTTTCATTTCGGGGACTCCGTCCTCCTCAAGCAGTACCGCGGACGGGGCATCGGACACCACTTCTTCGATGCGAGGGAGATCCACGTTTCCCACTACAAAAAGTACCTCCACACCTGCTTCTGCGTCCCCGACCGGCCCGACCCCGACCCCCACCAGCCGAAAGACTTCATCCTCCTCTACGACTTTTGGCGCAAAAGAGGGTACGTCCACCATCCTGAACTGCAATGTCATTTAAGCTGGAAACAGATTGATGAAGCCCATCCCTCGCCAAAGCAGATGAGTTTCTGGATCAAAGATCTTTATTAGTAGTCCCTGAACTACTGAGTCACTTCAAAAGAGTTGAGGAAAGGGTTGTCCTGCTGCTCGGCAGCATGCTTCTCCGGGTAGGCCAGGGTGAGCTTGTAGAGCGTCCCCGCCACGATGATGAGCCGCCCCCTGATCTCTTCCTTCCCCTGCTTCATCTTAAAGTCGAGCACCCGGTGCGGGCCGAACGTCCCAAACTCTTTTTCCACTAAAACTCCGCCCTCGGAGTGCGATACGAGAAGATCGAGCACCCCCTTAAGAAGGGTCGTATTGCCCGCCAGCCTCCACTTCCGCGGCAGGTCGAGATGGGTCACCGAGTAGTGGACCTTGTCATCCTCGTCGCTTGTGATCTCCTGGTAGTTCAAGACTTTCCCGCTGTCGGGGATCACAAGTTCTTTGGAGGCCGACTCAGGGTCTGCGGGAAAAGAAACTTTAAATCCCGCATCCTCAGAAGAGTACTGGACCCAGCCGGAAGGGGAGATCCCCTTCTCCAGGCCGACGCTCCACAGCGCCAACACATTCCCGTAGATCGCCGCCATGACGAACGCCGAACAGGTCAGAAAGGCGCAGAACTTCCTTTTCCAGGAAATGTTTCTTTGACGGACAACCCCTGGCCTCTCAGGAAGGAACAGCGACCACTTAAGGGCTGACCGGTACTTCATAGGCTGGCCGATCGCGTTGCGGACGGAGAGCCCGAAAAAGGCCTTGCCCGGCGTCGTTCCCCATTTGCTAAGTAACAGAGCCTCTACCGGGGCCCATAATACGGGGATCCCCAGCGCCAGGAAGTAGTAGAAGAAAGGACCGTAAAAATAAGGGAGGGAGAGGGCGATACCGCCGAGGAAAAAGGAAAAAGATACTGTAATCACAGAACCGCCCAAGAGCGCGAAACCACTGATTAATTTCAATATTGAACATGTAAAACACTCCCTTCTTAAATCGGAAGCATAGTATCACAATAGTGAATTAAATCAATAAAGGTAAAAGTTTATTATATAATAAAATGCGTAAATAAGATGCATTTAAATATTATACATGGTCATTTTCACATTTTATTACAAAAAAAATGTTAGAAAGTGGCAAAGCCTTGCCACTCTCATAAGAAAAATTACTGAGCGATCTGCCGCTTCATGAAGTTGGGCAAAGCAAACGACGCCTTGTGGATCTCCGCGTTGTAGTACTTCAGCTCCCCCTCGATGTCTTGGATCCTTGAGTCCAGCTCCTCCACCGACAGGTCTCGGTACCCCTGCCCATCCGTCGCCCAGCCGAACGCCATAAAGCCCCCAACATAGGTCGTCACAGGCGCCACGTAGAAGCCCGTGTCGCTGTAGTGGGGCTTGCGCCGCTCATACGTATCGCTCAGTTCCGAGGGCTGCAGAAAAGGTACCCCGTTCTGGTTCACAAAAATCCCCCCTTCCGTGAGGATCCCCTTACAATCCCGGTAAAACTCCTCGGTGAACAGCACCGCGGCTGCCCCGATCGGATCGGGAGAGTCGCAGATGATCACATCGAACTTCTCCTCCGTCTCCTTCACAAAGCGCGCCCCGTCCGCAATCACCAGCTCAAGCCTCGGGTCCTCAAATGCCCCCCGCGAGAGCATCGGCAGGTTCTTCTTCGAAAACTCCACCACGGAGGCGTCGATCTCCACCATCACCACCCTCTTCAGGCTTTTGTGGCGGGTCACCTCGCGCACCATCCCCCCATCACCCCCGCCGACGATCAGCACCTTCTCCGCCTTTCCATGGGCGATCATCGGAATATGCGCCATCATCTCGTGGTAGACGAACTCATCCGCCTCTGTCGTCTGGATGATCCCGTCGAGCGCAAGCACGCGACCGAACCGCGCATTCTCAAAAATGGCCAGCTGCTGCAGGTCGGTATTTTCCTCATGGATCATATGGTCGATCCGCAGCCGCTGCTGCCATTCGGGATAGAGCGTCTCCGCATACCATTGTTCATTGGCAGAGACAGATGAAAGAGCGATGAGGGAAGAGAACACACATGTCGATAAATACTGTTTCAAGGGACACCTCCAGTTAAGAATGAAAAAACAACGATCCTAAGCCATCAAAATATTGATGTCCCCAAAAAAAATTGCATTAATTAATCCTGTTCGCGTAGACTCTCTTCAAATCTTTTTTTGGAAGGTAAATATGGTCACTCCCACACAAAATACAGCACAAGTAGCAGCAACTCAAAACGTCTCTCCCGCTCCTGTCTCCACACCGCCCAGAATCGGGGTCGGGGCCGCCCCCTCCTCCCTCGCACCCTCCCCCAAGAGCGATTTTGACTTCGAGGGGCTCCTGCAGAAGATCCAGCATTACGCCTCCTCCCTCTTCAGCTACGCCCTCTCTCTCTTTGCCAAGGTGAAGGAAACGGTCCTCTCCTGGCTCTCCTCCCTGTCGGAAGAAGCGTCTGGACCCTCCGTCGGAAGCATCGGAAATACCGAGTGGGTGATCCTTCCCTCTCAGGTCTCCACTCCTCCCGCACCGGCGAACGACCCCTTCGATGCCCTCCCCCTTACACCGACCGATCAACGGAAGATCCACACCCTCATCCATAACATGGGCACCCTGTCCCTGCCTCGCCTCTTCACCATGCAAAGCGAAATGAAACGGATCGGCGACGATATCCAAAACGTCCACCCCTTGAGATTCCTTGGGTACATCTTTCAACATCCCCAACTTCCCAATAATATGGAGACGATCAGCAACAACCCCTTCAAATGGTCCCCCTTCATCCAGGGGCTGGCTGAAAATTTTAACCGCGATGCCTCCAACCTCCCCGAGTGCAAAATAGGATTCGCCCGCACCCTCAACATCAATCCCGCTGACATCGAGCCCTTTTTCGCAAGCTCCAACTGGGAAGGGATGGTCAAATTCCTCATCGAAGTTAAAACCGGAAAACGACAGAGCGAGTGGGCGCCTTCCTCGCCCCCTCCCGTAAATGCGGCCCCGGCACCTTCCACCACCGCAGCGAGCACCGAAGCCGCGAGCGCACTCCTCTCCGATCTGACCCTGGACCCAGCGCACCTGCAGACGTTGCGCTCTATCTTCGATACCTACAGAAAAACAAACACCGTTATTCTGAAATTCGATGATCGGGGACTAGAAGAGCAGTGGGCCACCCTGGACAAGTGCCATCCCCTCAAACTTCTGTCTGCCATCCACGCCGACGAGCCCATGAAAAACCAGATCAAGGCGCTCCGGGATTCCTACTTTAAAGGGGCGAACTCCTCCTGGCCTTCTCATCCCAGCTTAAGAAATTCCCCCAGGCCGAGGTCCTCCCCTACGTTAACGACTTTGTCAGGGTCTGCCGCCAAAGCCACACAACAACAAAATTTCTTGTCGAAAATCAGGGCTGGCAGCAAATTATAGAGAATCTCATCGTAACGTAAAAGTAGGGCGATCTCTATGCGCAAAAAGTCTGACAGCCGCATGCCTTTCCTCTCCGCCGTCTCCTGCGCGCTTGGCGCCGAGCAGGCGAAATCGACAAGGTCCCCCGACGGATTTCCTCCGCGACGTCATGATGCCCATTGGCCTCCCCGTCGTCACCTCCTACCACGCCCTGCGGGAAAGTGTCTTCCTCAACACCCGCACCAAACACCCCCACCCCATCGAAGGCCTCGGCAACTTCTTCCTCGCCCCCTCCCAATACCTCTTCGCCGCAAGAAAAATCTCTCTGTCCGAAGAGGACCCCGACAACCTCAAAATCGACCAGGCCTTCCACTACAAAAGGTTCCACTGGTTCAAAACCCTCACCTCCCTCATCGCCCTCCCCGTTAGCGAAGTCCTCGGTACCACCTTCAAAGGCCTCTCCTACCTCTCGCCTGAGGTCCCAAAGAAACACCGCCAGATCAAACGCGCCTTAAAATCCACCCTCACCACCTCCAAACTCGACATCTACCGCACCAAAGGGATCGCTGACTTCCACACCGAAGAGTTCATCCCCTGCCAGGAGCACAAACGCCCCTCCAAACTTACCAAAAACCAGCAGATCGAAATCGCCGCCATGCAGGAGATCATCAACCTCCTCGACGCTCACAACATCCTCTACTGGATCGATTGCGGCACCTGCCTCGGCGCCTACCGCTACGGCGGCTTCATCCCCTGGGACTGGGACATCGACCTCTCCATCCTCCTCGACGACCACGACAACGTCAAGAAGCTCCTCTCCACCCTCGATCCCAAAAAATACCAGATCCAGGACTGGTCCAGCTACAGCAAGCCCAAGACCTTCCTGAAGCTCTACGTCAAAGAGACCAAAAACTTCATCGACATCTACCACTACCAGATCAACGAAGAGCAAAAGACCGTCGGCTACCTCTTCACCTAATCGACAGCCCCTTCCCCGACAGCTGGAAAAAAACCGAGCTCAAGTGCATCAAGCCCTTAAACTACGATGAAGTCTTCCCCCTCAAAAGAGCCAAATTCGACAACCTCACCGTCTGGGCCCCAAATAATGTCGTCACCTTCCTCCAAAGCAAATACGGTGAGAACCTCGATCCCGCCAAAGTCTGGGATGAAGAGGCCGAAAACCTACCACAAAGTCGAGAACCACCCCTACTACGACTGATCTCCCGCCCTTCCCTAAGCCCCTAATATCCAACAATTAAAATTAAAAGTTGTAACAATATTCAGATTATTGCTATAATTAATATCAAAACAATAAAAACTATATTATTAATTTAAAAAAAGGCCGCCAATGCCATTCTCTTTCAATGTTTTATCAGCGCTCAAACCGAATACAGTCACTCTAAACCTTCAGCAGATCCAAGAACTCAAATCCGATTGTCAGACACTTCAGCTGATTGCGCACAACTGCCTCACTTCCCATGCAAGCTATGCGATAAACGCTTTTGATGGGTTGTCAGATGGGTTAAAGGCTTGGATCATTGAAAATATGACCCCTTATATCCAGAGAGAAAACGTTGATTCATTAGAGCTGGATGGCCTCACTGAGGACGCTATGTCCAGACTCCCCAGCGTAATTAATGCTCTTACCAACAAACTCTTCCAGGGGCTCTCCAGCAACCAGAAGGAGATAATCTGGCGACAGCATTCTGCATGCAACGTCTATCATTTATCCAATGGGCTCGATAAGCTAAAAATACAAACAACCCTTGAAACTGTCAGACGCTGGGTGGAAGAATCCCCTCAAGGAGAGAATCGCAAAGGCGCGGGAGAAAAAATTGAACAATCGATAAGGAATCCAGATTCTGAGGTCCTTGATCTTTCGGGATATGCGCTCTCCTCCCTGCCAGATATTTTCGCCTATTTTCAAAACAAATTGGGAACCCTTGACTTAAGAGGAAATCAGTTTGAAACTCTGCCGCTGGAGATTTTACGCCAGTTGCATAGAGTAGATATAGACAGTAACACCCTCACCACCCTTCCACTCTCCCTCTTTGATGACCCACAGTTGCATCTAGTCCTTAGGGTCCACTCAGAAAACAAGGTCTTACATATAAATAAATTCCATTATAGCCTGATCCGTATGCATTTCAGTTATATCGATTTCGTGGGCAGCCATGCACCCATAGGGAAGATCGCACAAGTCATACAGGAATGGACGCTCAAGGGGCAGACACCGACTGATCTGAAAGCATTTGTCCCTTCCGCAGAGTCAATAAGTGTCAGCGGTCAAATGTGGGATTGTCTGGGGGAATACCAGGAGCGTTTCCTCTTCGCCTGCAAGAAAGAATTTAGAGATTCCCGCGTAGACTCCCCTGAAAGAGTCGCAGCTGAAAAAAAATTCAATCAAATGTTTCCAGCCAATGAACCTATGAGCGGGGTCTCCCCTCTCGGCGTCCAGTCTAGAAAATATTTCCCAATTCTTGATTTTCTTGGGATTAGCTTTAAGGAGGAGGTTCTAACTGTCGACGGAGAGGCTACCCTGATTGAATACCTTATCTGTCCCAAAACCGAAACTTTAAGGCAGCGATGGGAAGAGTTAAGAAAAAGAGCAGTGGGTAAAAATCTGCCTGAATTGAAAATTCTTTCAAGTTCCGGGATAGCCACCGATAAAGAATTCATCGAAGCATTTTTTATCTGTGATCTTCTGAGCTCTAACAAAGAAGAATTCCTACATGACATGTCGTGCCACATCATTCTTATCCTTCTCACCATCCTGGAGTTTGCTGAGGAGAAACCCAGTGGATATTATATCGAGGAGAGAAACCGTTTACGGGAGGTCGTTAAAAACAAATACCAGGCCATTCAACACATGGATTGGAAGGATCGGGGAAAATACCTATTACCGGTCACGGCCATGTTAAGCGCTTTCGTTGACCGCATTACAAACGATTTCATACATAGTCATGAGTATGATGCTGAAGCTCTGGATACGCCAGTAAAGACTACACCCTGGAAAGCCTATTTCATCAAACGCTTTGGAGCTCCTGAGAGTCCCGAGCATATCCCCGGGTTCGACTTTAATGAACTCTGCCTGTCATGGATTCAGGTCTCAGAAAATCAGAGAAATTTATAACAGGCGCCTACTTCGACTTGATCGGGATCTTCCAGGCAAAACAAAGAACATCCCCAAACTGATCGCTGCCGCCAAAAAGCACCACAGCGAGACGAACATCTGCTGATCGATCGCATAAATAACAACCCCCGCAACAAGCACCCCCGCCCCAATCAACCACATCCCCTTCAACGAGCTGATGAACGGCGGCGCGATCACAGCCAGCCCAAACAAAATCGCCCCCACCTGCATCCACTGCCCAACCGTCGCCGATGCAAACTGCTTGGAAAAATCCGGTGCCAAAAAGTAGTGCAGACTAAAGCAATGCCCACCCACCTCAATATGCGGCAGAAAAAAAGCGGAAAAAACCACCAACGTCAACCCCATCCCCACCCCAGCAGCCAGGAGCTGCTTTCTGCCCGGTTTCCCCTCAGCCGCCCAAAACGCCACCGGAACCCAAACAGGCCAAAAAAGGTAGGCGAAAAAACCAAACACATACCTGGCCAAAGCCCCCACTGCCGACGGCTCCTTAAGCGTCACCCACACCACCCCTTCCGCAAACTGCTGCAGGGCGAAAAAACAGGGGAGCAGGGCCAAAGGGAGCAGCCGCCCAACCCCCACCCTCCGCACCACAGCAACCCCCACCCCTGCCAATAGGCCGCTGGCTACGAAGCTCACAGGCGCTGATAGACACATACTCCCTCCCGATTCAGGCCCACCCTACCAGACGCAGGATATATTGTCGCCCCTTCCCCCACAGCCGCAAGCACTTACCTCAAACACCTAAGAATCAACGCCTTGCACAAGTCCCATCCCTTTAATTACAAGCATCTTAAAAAAATAAACATTTATATATAACTAATGTAAGTTTAATTAGTTATATTGTATAATATAGTTAACAATACAGATAAAAGGTAATTTTATGACAGGATCCACATCCACGGTCTATTTAAGCCAGCCCGGGACGATCTACGAAGAGCTAGGCAAGTTCATGAATAGATTTATCGCTCTTAAAACAACGGAACAAATCGAGAGATTGTCTAAGCTTAACATGGCGGATAAAAATCTGATCGAAACCTGCCGCGATGCCTATCTCAAAATCACCAAATTAATAGTATCACATGAAATCAGAAAGAACGATTTTAGCGAGTTTACATCGTTTGGCAAAAAAACATTTGAATATCTTACCAATCTCATGAACGAAATTGAGGGTCCCAAAACCTCTCGCGGTAGAAGATTTTTAAGTCTCATAAAGAGAATTCTCGATTGCCTCAGTCGCATCGATTTCTCCACTAGAGCTTTCGCCCACAAAAACATTTCCTGCTCCTTTAGAGCGAACTAAGCTCCCTATCGGGACAAAGGCGCAGCAGTCGCTTCACCTCTTCACCCCCCCCATCCACAACAAAAAACCACTTCCCTTCACAGTTTATCCACAAACCTGAACATAAAATTAATTAATTTAATATAACAACATTTGTTATATTAACATCAATTAAATGAATGTGTTTTATTGACTTACTAACTATATAGTAATACAATACAAACAAACACAACTACGACGCTATTTTTATAGCGCGGTTAGTAAATAAACAAACATTTTTTTACGAGGTAACAATGTCTTTATCAATTCAACCTGATGTAATTGAAAGTGAAAGAAGAATAATGAATAAATTCGATCCAGAAAAACAGATCGTTACCCTACACAAAATTACTGAAGAAAAGTATACAATCGATACCCTGCAGAAGGAAGACGTGACCTGCAAGAACATGTTTTTACGCCTGATCGGCCGCGGAAATCTGACCAATGTCGTACTGCGCCCGACAGATTTTTCCACCGGTGTGAATGGTGCTTTATCCTCCCTCTACAACGTAATCTACACGCAGCCCCAAGATGCGGCCACTATTTGGCAAAACCTGGACCAATATAAAAAGCCTGAGTGACGGTTCCCTCGCCTAAAGCGAGGGCTTCTAGTCACCTTCAAAAGTACGCATAGTGAAATGGTACTCCGGCCTCCCGCAGGTCGCCTATGACCTGCGAGAAGCCGCCTCTTCATTTCTTCTTTGACGCCAGCTTTAAGATCTTACCATCCACTACAAAAACCCCCTTCCCCTCAAGACTTTCCTTGTCATACCAAAACAAACTATTTTAGTAGATTTATTCACAGAATAACATCATAATGCTAACAATTATTACTTTTGGAGGAATAATGTCAGCAACAAGATTAAATAATTCAGAATTAAACACATTATCGCATTGCAATCTAAACACCCACATTATTGCAATAGATACGCATGCCGAAGGGGGTTCCCAAATCGTCACTCTCGCTAAAAGCGACATCACCTGCTGGCAGCTGTTTTTGCGCCTATTCAATGCCGGCACCCTGGCAAAATACCAGATCCATCTTACAGATGTTACCAAACACCTGAGCCAATATAATTGGTCTAGCCTGGGCCGGACTGGAAATTCCGATGTGCAGCAAGCCTATCGCCAAGTCTGCATCTTAGCCAACAAAGGACTCTACTCGAAATACAGTGAAACGCTCCTCGACAGCGTGGCATTAGACGTCGTAAGAAAAGACATCGAATGCAACCAGTTCTGTGATGGACGATCCCTCAATCGGATGATGATCAACCACTCAATCCATTGGAATCCTCTCATGCAGACCAAACACATTAAAGCCCTCCTGCACAACCACTATCCAGCCTCATCCGTCCGCATCGAAGACCAGAATCTCCACGAGCACAGCTCAGATTCAAATGTATCCCTGGACATGTTAAACAGTGCCCGCATCTCCATCCGCCAGGATATGCCCACCCAGATCCGCTTCGTGCCGGTTCCCGTCCCCGTTCCAGCTCCCCAACCCCGCACACGGCCGCCCCGCACCTAAATGAGCCACTGGGCTGCCTTCCCCGGCAGCCCATTCATCTGAATAAAAACAACGAATCCTTGCACATTTTTCATCAAAGCCAAACATTTGTGCAGGTTTACGCCCATTTTTGCACCAATGTTATGGTTTTTATAACATTGGTGCAAAAATCAGCGACCCATTCACGTTAGGCAACCTCACAATACACACTTTTTCCTGTTCACTGATTCCAGCTGTTCAATATATATTGAACAGCTTAAAATATTGAACAGCTGAGAGGCGCTATGAAAGGTCGATTTCTCTTGAGTTCCAATGAGGACCCCTCAGAGGGAAACATCTATGCGGACAAGTCAGCTCTAATTCTTGACTGGCTATTGCGAGAGGGCGTTAAAAGAGAAAACTTCCCCTTGAGAGAGGTAGCCAAAGAGGCAGGGGTAAGTATTGGCCTGGTTCAACGCATTTTCAATATTCTGGTGCTTAAAGGGTTCATACAAACTGAAGGAATCAGAACAGCAAAGAAGTTTTCCCTTAAGAATCCAAAAAACCTCCTGGAAAGCTGGCTTGAGTCCTATAGCATCGTAAAAAAATGCAGATTAAGAACTTATCGCTCTGCTTTTTCAGGAAAATCAGAACTGCTCAAAGCTCTTAAACAATCGGGCCTCAATCACAAAGTGATCCTGGCACTTCATTCTGCAGCAGAGGCGCATGGATACAAGAACACCAGTTTGGATACGTTAGAACTGTACATTCTTGACCCTTCCATTAGAACAAAATTGGAAAATGTCCTACAATTGGAGCCCCAAGAAAGAGGATACGAGGTTTTGCTCATCGAGCCTTATTACAAAGGGTTGGTCAAACAAAACATGAAAAATGGCAAAGACCCCGAAATTTGTCCCCTTCTTCTTACCTTTTTAGACCTCTACCATTTTCCTCTGCGAGGGCGGGAACAGGCTGAATTTATAGCTAAGCGAGCCCCCATCTACCCAACGGTATAACACCATGAATAAGTGGTTCTTGTCAGACACTCATTTCTCTCATAACAACATTATCCGGTATACCGGACGTCCCTTTCAATCCGTCCTGGAGATGGACCAGAAGCTCATAGAAAACTGGAATGCCCACATCTCCCCTCAGGATACGGTCTTTTTCCTCGGCGACTTTGGCATGGGAACATCTGAATTCCTCACCAACCTTTGCTCACAGCTGCATGGCACCAAGATTTGCATCCGCGGGAATCACGATGGAACTCCAACCAAAATGCACAAGATGGGATTTTCCCTTGTTCTGGAGTCGGCCTTCATCAAGCTGGGCCGCCATACCGTTGAGCTTGTGCACATTCCCAGCGACACGGCGCCGCTGCATTTCCAGCTTCACGGCCATGTGCATGAAAAGAGGCCGAATAAGCTGGTTAACCGCCAACTCAATCTATCGGTCGAAGTCTGGAATTACAAGCCGGTCTCGGAAAAAAAAATTATTTCTCTTCTGGACCAGGCAGACAAAGGCAAGAACCAAACTGAAAGCTGCCTAGTAATAAATAATTTACTGCCTGAAGAGGGCATTCCAAAAAATGCTTACACAGGACAGAATTGACATAATTACGATTAACCGTTATAATCATTAAGATTTATTAATTATACATCAATTATTCGGTCAAAAAATGAGCGCAAATACATCAATTCAACAGAAAGAAAGAGTTTCCATTGCCACTTACAACTGCATTGGCACAGAATATTACTCTTATTTTAACAATTTGACCCCTTCACAGAAAGCCTATGCACAAGGCTCTGAATTCCATCCGAAGAAACTGCAGCATGTGATTGATAGGATTCTTAAGTTGAATGCCGATGTGGTCTGCGTCCAGGAGATTCCACCGAGATGTGCACCCCTTTTCATCGATAAAATGAGCAAGCTCGGCTATGACGGTGTTTATGCGAGGTTTGAAACGATGTATTATGATGGCGTTGCCACATTTTTTCGCCATGATAAATTCAAGGAATTCAGACAACAGGTTGTTCCCTATCAAGACAATACAAACCGGATAGCTCTCTTTCTACATCTCAAGACAGCGCAAGGGGTCGAATTCGACGTTGCCAATACTCAATTGCAAGACGGAGACGACGATTCTATTATAGCAAAGACAAATGCCCAAATTCAAAAGCTGGTCCATAAAGTCCATCAGTTTGCAAATCCTGTCATTGTTTGCGGGGATATGAATTTTACTCCTCAAGATGCCCGTTTTCAAGCCATGAATCAATCTCTCTCCGATGCCTTGAATGGTCAACCGATTCCCACCTTCCTGAAGGCAGGAACCGGAGCAGTCAGGGATCCCGTTAGGCAAGATTATATTTGGCATTCACGCTCTATTTCTTCCACTTCCCCCTCTGTTCCAGGGGATTTGCAGAAATGTCTGTCTCCAGAAGAACCCTCCCTCCACGTCCCGGTTATGGCCGCCTTTGATTTCGAAATTCCACCCTCATCTCAGCTGGTCTCTTCTTCCGGATTGAAAACCCGCAACAACTACCCGGAAGCAGCGAAAGCTCTCTTTTCCAGATGGAGGGTATTCGAGGCGTTTAATGAGGCTATGCGGAGAATGCCGGCTTCTCAGACAAAGTATGACGAGTATGCAGCTCGATTGGAGAAGATGATCGAGACTGTATGTTTAAGTAAGCTGCCATCTGGAGAGGCGTTAGTAGCGCAGCTCTATACGGAGATTGCTTTCAAGGCCAAGACAGGCGAAGAGGCTTCTTTCCTGACTCAGGTTTTATCCTCTCTTACAGGTGTTCCCGAAATCATGGATGTTATTCACCCCGACCCCACCGATCCTTCCAACATGGTTTTTGCGCGCTTGCGAAAACTGTTTCTGAACCAAAGTGCAAAATTCCCCGGATTATATGACCCTCTTTCCCAATATTTTTCAGAGTGTTTGACGATAGCAGAACAAATGAGGCGGCAGGAGGGGGCAGATTTCTTCTCGATATTAGCGGGGACAATCCACAATCTTGCTCCGGGCTTTGCCCAAGACTTACTTATGGAAGTCATCGAACCGTTTAAGCCATCGGAAACTGTGATCCTCATCAAATGCAAAGACATCCCGATCGACCAAGACCTGTTCATCCGGGGCAGCGGCGAGGAACTAAACTGGTCTCATGGGGTTAAGCTCGTACGCATCGATGCGGAAACATTTGGGTTCAAAATTAAAGCGCGGTTCAGTGGCGAGCTGGAATACAAGCTTCTCCTCAATGACGACAGTTCCAGATGGGAAGAAGGCCCCAATCGCAAAATTTCCGTTGGGAAAAGAATCGAATGCACACCTTCTTTCCCCGTTTCTATGCTTCCCCCGCTTAAGCGAACAGTCATCGAAGTCAATTTCGCTATGCCCCCAGGCAAGACCCTCTCCATATCCGGCACAGGCCCCCTTGGCAACTGGGACCGAAAAGTCGAACTGAAGCCAAAAGGCAAAAGCACTACGCAATGGCTAAGTTTGGATGGCGAGATTCCTGCCTTTGAATACAAGTTCCGGATCGATGATGTTTGGGAGACCGGCCCCAACAGACAGGCGGAAAGCGGCAAGAAAGCGGAAGTTCGCTCTCCGATCTTCTTATGACTTATTTGGGATCATCCGATAGATGCCTTAAGATCCGCAATCACATCTTCCATCGTCTTTTTAATTTCTGCCATGTGCCCCTCAAGAATCTTACGTCTCTCTGAATAACGCTTGAGGGCCTCCACGAACGAAGAGCCATCCGGGCGATAATCCAGGCGAACATCTACGAACAGCGTCCATAAAATACTCTTATATTTTCCATTCACCAGCTCATAAGCTGCCGTGAGCCGGGACGCCCGTTCCCGCCTGTGCACTTCAATCAGATATTTTCTATGGAAGTCGCCCATCGTTTCCTCCAGATCCACCAATTCAACATATCGCGCTCTTAAAGGAGAAAGCTCCCTCGCCAATTCACTATACTCCTTCATGTGCTTCTCCATCTCGCATCCCACAATAGCCACTGCCTGCTGGAGGATACTCAAGTTAGAGTAAGGGAACCACTCTGCAGGCTCCTGACCCCTTCCGGGACCTGGTCTGAGATCCTTATATTGTGGATAGGCGACCGGAGTTTTCTGCAATAACTTAGGGATTTGATCTATAACAGCGGAAATATGGTTAACGTAATCCCCTCTGAACCTACAAACAGGCTTGTTCAAGCTGCATTTCTCCCACATCCCCTTAAATATCACCCCAATGGACCTGATTCTTTCCGTATAGCCATTTTCAACGGCTAGCACTTCTGCAGCATGAGCAGCCTGCAGATCGTTGATCTTCGCCTGTTTTAAGTGAATGGCGAGTTCCATCTCTGGCTTACGCATCCTAAGCTCCGAAAGGATATTCCCCACTTTAATGCCAATCTCAAAACCCACCTGGACCTGGTCCTTCTGCGCTTTCGGCACATCCTTCACCCCTTGCGCGCCCGGCCCACCAGACGGTAAAAGAACCGCCGGATTCGTCTGTATATCCCCATAGGAAGTATTAATCGATGTCATTGCCTCTCCTCAACAGCGCCATATTTTTTGAGAACCTCCATCATTTCCACCCTCGACTGCCACTCGGCAAAGTAAAAAGCAGTGTGCCCTGACGCACACTGCGCCCCGACATCCAACCCCATGCCGATCAGTTTTTCCGCCAAGTTGGCAGCATCCTGCCCTTTTCCGCAAAAACCCAAATAGTGCAGCGCTGACCATCCCTGATGGTCTACGGCAAAAACGTCGGCTCCCTCCTCAATCAGGATGAGGGCCGTCTCAAAAGCTCCCCCATGGCCGCACGGCTCAGCGGAGTCATCCCTGTCGAATCCTTCTCATTGATATCTGCACCCCGAGCCAAAAGAGAGTATACTTCCACCGGAATCCCCAAATAGATAGGAGAATCGTGGAAGGAAGGTTGTTCAGGCGTCTGGCTCCATAAAATCTTCGCCGCTTCAGGCAAATGGCTCGCCTCGGCAATTTCGCCAGGCATCGGCCGCATGCGGCGATCGATCCGCGCGCCCTCTTTGATCAGAAATTCGAGAATAGCGCAAATCTCCCCCTCCCGCTCCCCCTTGTCCGGTTGCGCAACAGCCGCGTGCAGCGGCGTGAACCCTCCAACCGTTTGATGATTGGGGTCGCAGCCCAGTCTGCATGCCCATTCCACCATCGGCAATGACAAGCCTAACACCGCATAGATCAGCGCATTAAATCCCCTGTCGCATACCGAAAAACACAGAGCTCCCGACTTGACGAGATACTGGGCCATCTCGAGCTCTCCGCACTGACAGGCATAGTGCAAAGGAGACATCCCCTGTTTGGAAGAAGCCTCCCTATCCGCCCCCAGCTCAAGGAAGAGCTTAAGAAGTGGCATCGAACTGCGCCCTATGACGTGAAAGAGGTACTGGTCCAGCAATCTTTTAGGCGCATGGCGAAGGCGCTCCAATTTTTCTTCCAATGGGCCATCCTCTCCCTCGCAATGACAAAAAACCCGCTCCAGTTCACTTTGAATATCCATCCAAATCCCTTTTCTTCAGTTATAACACTTTCAACTACAGCGCCACCCATTCGTCCCAGGCGACCCGGCCATTTCCAGGATCTGGTCGTTGCTATCTTTGACCATAATTTTCCAAAAGTTGGTTGAGTAGCGGTCCCGATGCTCCATAGCCCATGCCTTGGCAAAATGGCCCTGGGAAAAATCATACGTTTTAGAAGATGCTTCATTATGCCATCCTGGCAGCACCTCAATGGCGACAGGCTCCTCTACGAAGCCAAGACGATCTATCATGACCTCTCTTTCTCGCATGCAGTCTTCATCGCGATCTCGTTCAGCCGTGCTCTCACCCACGATCCAGGGATCCGAATCACCTATAAGTAATGCCATAGAGGCAAAGACCAAACAGCTACCCACAGGACAATTAAATGATAATGACGCGATGGTTGATAGTGCGCTAAGGCATACCCCAAGGGCAAGTTTCTGTTTTCTCTCAACCGCAAAGGGCGGAATGTGCGTGACCAGCTTGAAAGGCCCATTATGCCAGGCCTGAATAGACGTATCGTGTTCAACCGTTCGTTGTAGAGGCGCAACCTCTGGCGTTGGATATCTCGACCCATTGAATTCAGCGATCACTCGAGGCATCGGTCATCTCCTGCATTTCCGGGTAAAAGTTGCAACCGGCAGAGATTCTATGCCTTTCCCGATTTGCTTGACAAAACTCAAATAATCTATTGACGAATTGGAACGATTTTTGCTCTTAAATGATTCGATATAAGATTCTTGCCAGGAGATTCAGCGATTTCCAGGATCTTTTCATTTTTATCCGTAACAATGATTTTCAAAGGGTTTCTACTGATTTGGGTTGAGTGGTCCGTAGCCCACTTTTTTGCAAGTCGGCCCTGGAAAAAAACATACGTCTTTGAACCGATTTCACCGGTCTCTCCCGGGAGGACCTGAATGGCGACAGGCTCCTCTATGAGATCAAGACGATCGATCATCGCCGCTCTTTCTTTAAAGCGGTCTATACGGCGATCAAAACGCCTACCCTCCCCATCGACCCCGGCCCTCATACAATTTGTAAGGATTGCACCAGTGACAAAGAACGAGACCATCCATAGAAATCCACCCACATTCAGCGGATTCGCCGGAATCATTGCTTTTGACGCGACAAATCCTATTGAACTAAGAGCAATTCCAAAGATAAGAAGCTGTTCACCTGTACCTTTAGCGGACGGAATGTGAGTGACCAGCTTGAGGGGACCTGTGTGCCAGGCCATAATGGATGATTCATGTTCCACTATTTGTTGTAGAGGCGCAAGCTCTGGCGTTGAATATTTCGACCAATTGTATTGTTTAACTATAATGACCATCGAGCATCTCCTGAATTTCCCAACAAATAGGTTGAAAACGGCAGAGATTATAAGCCATTCCTGGTTTGTTTGACAAAACTGAAATTATTTTAAGTGGATGAGGCTTTAAAGCCTATGATGCAATGCAGGTTCAATCCATTAAACCAGGAAACCAAATCCTTGGGCCATTGTTAAGATTGGGCATACGTCCCTTTCTTTCTTGCCGCAAGATCTCCCAAGAGCTTTATTATTAATAACATAAAATCGTAAACGCGTAGCGAATGCCCTTAAATGTTAAATTCTCGGACCATACTCCGATTTTGTCAGGCAAAATCGGAGTATGGTCCGAAAAAGTCACTTAAGTCTTATTCCCACTATCAGCAGCAAAACACCCCTTCTGACCCGGGCGACTCAGCGATTTCCAAAATCCGGTTCCCACTATCCCTGACAATAATTTTTAAAGGATTGCCACAATATTGGTCCTGATGCTCCACAGCCCACGCCTTCGCAAAATGCCCCCTGGAAAAATCATACGTTTTAACAGTTCCATCGTGCCTTCCTGGAAGCACCTCAATCGCAACAGATCCCTCGATGAGCTCCAGACGCTCCATGATAGCCTTCCTTTCCCGAATGCAGTCTTGATAGCGCTCCAATTCAGGCGTGCTCGGCCCTCCGATCCAGGTATCTGAAACACACAGAAGGGATGCCACAGAAATACCGACCAGACATCTACCCGCAAAACCTGGAAATGAAAATGACGCGATGGCTGATATTGCGCTAAACCATATCCCAGTGAAAAGCTTCTCATTATTCCGAACTGAAATGGAGGGAATCTGGGTGACCAGCCTGAGAGGTCCATCGTGCCAGGCCTTGATGGACGTATCGAATTCCACTACCTGTTGTTCAGGTGCCTGTAGCGGCATTGGATATTTTGACCCATGGTAATATATGATCACTGACGTCATCTTGCCTCTCCTAAATTTCCAGTTGATATACTGTGCCCACTCAGGTTTTGTGAATTTCTGCAGCTGCCTTTTTCCGTTTGGCTTTGCGTTCGCTCTCGCAAGCTGACAGGGAGATTGCTTCGAGCTCCACGCTTCGCCAAACGAAAAAATGCAGGGCATAAATTCACAAAACCTAAGCGGGCGCAGTATAGTTGCAAACGCTTAAAGATTCTACGACTTTACGGTCTTGCCGTTCCAGGCAGTCGAGCCTTTTCCAGGATCTGGCCATCCGCATTTTTGACATAAATGTCCAAAGTGTTGCGGGCATGCCCCTCCATGAAAGTCCCGATCCCCTGTTTTGTCAATCGGCCCACACCATAAGTATACGTTTTAGAACAAGTGTCACTTTGACACCCTGGAAAGACCACGATAGCAACAGGCTCAGATATCTGACTAAGACGATTTAACATGGCCACTCTTTCCTTATACTGGTCTACACGCTGATCATAACCTGGACCTCTTCCATCGACTACGGACTGCACAAGAGTTGCGAGTATTACAGCAGATAAAGCGAGCGTGGTACCCCACATAAATCCACCCACACTCACCACACTCTCAGGCATATATGCTCCTAACGCTAGGGTTTCTACGGCACTTACTGCTGTCCCAATGCGAAGAAGCCGGGCTCCCAAACCCGCAGAGGACGGAATGTGAGTCATTAGCTTGAGCGGACCCGAATGCCATGCCTTAATAGGGCTGCCATGTTCCACTATCTTTTGTATAGGCGCGTCCCCTTCTACTGGATATTTCGCCCAATTGCCCCCATCGAGTCTTATCATAGTTTCTCTCCTCAATTTTGCATCATAAAGTTATTAAGAGAGGGAATTCTATACCTTCCCGGAATTTTCACACCAAGGCGAAATTTTTTTGATTGTCTCCCCGGAAAATGCGCCCCCTACACCCATCCCAATCCAGGCATTTCAGCGATTTCCAGGACCTGATCATCCCTACCCGTGACAAAGATTTTCAAAGGATTGCTAAAATAGTTGCCCATGAAAATCCTGGCCCCCTGTTTTGCCAATCGGCCCGCACCAAAAACATACGTTTTAGAAACGGTTGCACCCTGCTCCTTCGGAAGCACCTCGACAGCGATAGACTCCTCTATGAGATCAAGACGATTGAACATGGCCTTTCTTTCGTTACAGCGGTCTACATACCGGTCATAAAGTCGGCCTTTATCATTCACCACGGCCGACATTAAAGTTGTGAGTATTTCAGCAGAAAGAATGAGCGAGGAAATCCAAAAAAATCCGCCCACACTTTCCAGATTCGCAGGAATAAAGGCTCTTAATGCGACGGTTTCAATAGAATTAATAGCAGTCGCCAGGAGAAGAATCTCCTCTCCCCTACCCGCAACCGACGCAATGTTAGTCACCAGCTTGAACGGACCCTGATGCCAGGCCATAATGAATGTGCCATGTTCCAGAGCCAGTTGCTGAGGCGCAAGCTCTGGCATTGCATATCTCGACCCAACATACTCATTGATCACTATCATCATTTCCCAGCATAGAGTTAAAAAGAGGCGGAATTCTATGCCCTCCCCGGATTTTCTGACCAAGCTGAAGTATACTGCGCCCACTCAGGTTTTCTGAATTTCTGCAGCTGCCTCTTTCCATTTGGCTTTGCGTTCGCCCTCGCAAGCTGACAAGGAGATTGCTTCTTGACACGACGATCAAAGTTTTTGCAGTTATTTTTTGCGTCAAAGCCCCGGGGCTCTAGATTTCCCGCAAGTGGGTCCTATGTTTCAAATATGGACCCACTTGCGGGAACTTTGGCCGCGGGAGCTTTCACGCTAAAAATAACCCCAAAAACTTTGATCGTCATGTACTAGCTCCACGCTTCGCCAAACGAAAACATATCGCTACGCCCATCCCAATCCAGGCAGTTCAGCGACTTCCAGGACCTGTGCATTCCCGTCCTTAACAAAAATTTTCATGGGATGGCTGAGAAAATTGTTCTTAAAAAACCCAGCTCCCTGTTTTGCCAATCGGCCCACACCAAAAGCATACGTTTTAGAAACGGCTAGATTGTGTCCCCTCGGAAGGACCTCGATAACAACAGCCTCCTTAATGTGATCAAGACGACTCAGCATAGCCCTTCTTTCGTTACCGTTGTCTACAAAGCGATCGATACTTCGTCCTGTTCCGTCAACCAGGGACTTCATCAAAAATGTAGCCATTCCAGCAGAGAAAAGGAACGAGGCAAACCACAGACATCCACCCATACTCCCCAGATTCGCAGGAATAAAGGCTCTTAACGCAACGGTTTGTATGGAACTAAGAACTGTCCCAACGAGAAGAAGCCCCTCTCCCCTACCCGCGACCGACGGAATCTGCGTCGCCAGCTTGAAAGGGCCCATGTGCCAGGCCTTAATAGATGTGCCATGTTCCACCATTTGGTGAAAAGGCGCTTGCTCTGGCATGGGTAATCTCGGCCCCACGCATCCATTCACTGACATCGTTTCCCTCCCAATTTCTCAACGCGTAAGTTACTAACCCGGCATGCAATTAGGTGACAAATAGCTTGCTGCGGGTTAGTAAAAAGAGGCGGAATTCTATGCCTTTCCCGCAATTTTTGACCAAGCTGAAGTTTTTATTAATGCACAAAAGTCTGATTTTTTCAGACTTTTGTGTTATTAAATCAGCACATCCGCCAGCTTCTGCAAAATATCCATGAAAACAATGTATCCCAAAAGATACAATGAAGGTATATGGGGAGTGAGAAATGGCAAAAAGTAAAAACTACCAAGAATGGCTTCTTGAAAAGCTAAAGGATCGTGATGAGGCCGTCGCCTATCTCAATGCCGCCCTTGAAGAAAGCCTCAAAGGCGATGAAGAATCCCAACATCTTTTCCTGGTAGCTCTACGCAATGTTGCCGAAGCCCAGGGAGGAATAGGTGCATTGGCGAAAAAAGCTCACGTAGGCCGCGAAAGCCTCTATAAAACGCTTTCAGGCACAGGAAATCCCAAATGGCATACCCTTGTCTCCCTATGCGTAGCAATGGGGCTGAACCTGCGGTTAAGTTAAACAAAATAAGATAGAACAGTATAGGACCGAAGGGTCAAAAGGGCTCGGCGACTCGCCCTTGATTCAAGGCTTCATTCTGTACAAAACATGCCTTTTTAATGGATGGCCATCAGGGACCAATGGATGATCAAAATCGCCCCTAGACTCATACTGCATCCCCAGCTTTTCAATGACCCGCCTGGAACGAAAATTCGCGGGGACCGTAGTGGCCACAATTTCTTCCAACTTCAACCTCTCAAACCCATCCCTAATTGCAGCCCTCGCACCCTCCGTCGCGTACCCCCGGCCCCAAAACTCAGGAAGCAACCTCCAGCCCACTTCGATGGCCGGCGTGAAGTGCGCCTCAAAGCCAATGGGCCATAGCCCCAGCCAACCGATAAAGTCCGCTCCCCCTTGAACAGAGACAGCCCAAAGCCCCCACCCCTGCTCCTGGATATGTTTCCTATATCTCTCCCAACGGACAGCGCTTTCCTCACGCGTCAAAGCGCTGGAAAAAAATTCCATAACTAGGGGGTCAGCATTCATCCTGGCAAGAGGCTCCAAGTCCCCTTCCTTCCATTGGCGCAAAACCAACCGCTCGGTTTTGATGGTGTTTTCATCATGCCTATTTACCATACATTCCCTTGCCGCATTTGGAATTAACTTTCCTGATACTCAAGTATTCTGTAAACTACTTCTGTATAGAGAGTTGCTTTCTCAATTTGCACCAGGGAAGTAGCGTAATGAGTATTTCTCATGTACCTGTGTATCCTATCACACACATCGATAACTTACCGAGCATGATCAGCGATGGTTTCTATTGGTACTATGAAGGAGAAAAAGCATGTTCCGGCTAGTACGAGGTAATCTGTTGGAATGCCAGGCTGAAGCATTGGTCAACACTGTCAATACTGAAGGGATCATGGGTAAGGGAGTCGCCCTTCAATTCCGTCATGCCTTTCCAGAAATGTATAGTGCTTACCGAAAAGCTTGCCAGGCAGGTCATGTGCAGCCAGGCAAGATGTTCATCTTTGAGCTTTCTTCCATCATGAATCCCCAATATATCATTAATTTTCCCACTAAACTGAGATGGCGGGACAAATCGCGCATCGAGGACATTCGGTCTGGACTAAAAGCTCTGGTTACCGATGTGAAAAGACTAGGAATTCGTTCCATAGCTATACCTCCTCTAGGGTGCGGGCTAGGCGGGCTTTCATGGCCTGTCGTACGTCAGCTTATGCAATTAGCCTTCGAGGAACTGCCTGAAGTAGACTGGTTGGTATATGAACCGAGCGATTACCGTAATAGTGTAAACCCCGCACGCAAACGCCCGCCCGCTCCTCCTCAATGCTCACAAACCCCGAGCTCGGCTCCAGCAAAACAAAGTCCCTCCTGAACAACCCGTCAGCACAAGAACATTGTAAATCGTTGATATTCAGATACTAATATAGCATGTCAAGCAGTTGTTTGGAATTTTTTTACCCCTATACAAAAAGTGGATTCTTTATAGCATTCACTATCAGTGTGTTACAAAAACAGCCTTGTAAAATACACATCTAATGCAGAAAAATGCCTTGTAAAAAACACATCTGAATGCTATTTTCATAAGTAAAAGAAGGGAGGAAGGGGATGAAGAGAGACATGGAATCCGACCTGCTACGATGGAAAGGACAGGAAAGGCGCATGCCTCTTCTCGTAAGAGGCGCCAGGCAGGTTGGCAAATCCTACCTCATTGAAAAATTTGGGAAGGAGCATTTCGAGCACTTCGCCATCCTCAATTTTGAGCAGCATCCCGAATATAAAGGCTGCTTTGAGTCGCTGGACCCCCTAAAAATTATCAATGCCATCGAACTCATTACAGGCGCAACCATCCAGGCTGGAAAAACCCTGCTTTTCCTTGATGAAATTCAGGAATGCCCCCAGGCGATCATGGCCCTGCGCTATTTTAAAGAACAAATGCCCGATCTCCATGTGATCGGAGCTGGCTCTCTCCTCGAATTCACTCTCAATGACCCCAACTTCTCGATGCCCGTCGGCCGTATCCAATCGATCTATTTGCGTCCCCTCTCTTTTGGGGAGTACCTCGATGCTTCGGACAATGCTAGACTCAGGAAATTCCTGCGGGAGCTTCCTCCAGAGAGGAAAATCGAAGAGGTTGTCCATCAACACCTTCTTTCCCTGGTGAGGGAATATTTCGCTCTCGGTGGAATGCCGGCCGCCATCTCCGAGTATCTTCAGTCAAAAAAACTCCTCCTGTGCCAGGACATTCAGACTGCGATCCTGACGACATTTCGCAATGACTTTGGAAAATATGCAGGACGGACCCCGCATATTCATCTTCAGACAATTTTTTCCAAAGCTCCGGGCCTCATTGGAAAATGGCTTAAATATTCCACACTGGACCCAGACGTCGCTTCCTCTACCCTGAAAAATGCCCTCCATAAGCTTTCCGATGCGGGCTTGATCATCCCCGTCTATGCCACATCGGCCGCCGGCCTGCCGTTCATAACGCACAGAAATGAAAAAAAATGCAAACTCCTTTTCCTCGATATAGGACTTGTCCAACGCGCCTGTAATCTGAGCCTCGAGCTTCTTTTTAAGAAAGACCTCCATCTCATTAATGATGGCGCCCTGGCAGAACAGTTTGTTGGCCAGGAACTTCTTGCCTATATGGGAAAAGAGGAAGCCAATGCCCTCTACTCATGGGTCCGCGAAGAGAAAAGCAGTAGCGCTGAAGTGGATTATCTCATTGCCGTGCAAGGGTCGATTATTCCGATTGAAGTGAAGGCAGGGGCCATCGGTTCGCTACGCTCCCTGAAACTCTTCCTTACAGAAAAGAAAATCCCCCTGGGAGTGCGCATTTCAGAAGCCCCATTTTCTTTAAGCCACTCCATTCTCTCAATCCCCTTCTACCTCATTGAAGAACTTCCCAGACTGGTACAGCTGGCGGTTTCCGAAATGCGCCGGACTGACCAAAACACCATCGGGACCTCACGTAGCTGGTAAGATTCCGCTCTCCAAAACCTGATCAAACTTAGTCATGCCTAATCATTTGATCAACCTTGGTCGAGAGCTATCACGCTCCCGGTTTAATTTCCTGATGCTACGAGTACTTCGCTATAGTGACCTGTAAATCTGTAGGGATCAGTGGGGCATGTTCATCTCACTATCCAACCCCTCGATCAACGCCGTCTTGTCGAGCCCCTTCATCTTGTCCAGCAGATCGCGGTAAAACGCCCCGACAAAACGCGGTTGCTGCCGAACCGCATCCTCGACCCTCCGATAATACCCAGGGTCCCGGATCCACTCCAAAGCAAGAGGCTCCAACGCTGGCAGCGCCACCGGATCTCCCCCCTCCACATCCAACAAATGCACCTTGATCACCAGCCCGATACAGGGCGGCAATGTCGTCAGCGCTCCATAGCCATAGACCGGATGAACAAAAAGCGTGCGCTTCTCCCCTACACACATCCCCTGAATCCCATGAGCAAAACCAGGGACCAGCTGCGATAGTTCCAGCCACGCGTCGTAATTGGCAAAAAGGACATTCCCCTCCCGGTCCTCGACAACGTACCCCGCACGCACACGCCCGCCCCCCTTCCATTCCTTCCCTGAGCCTGCCTGCGTCCTCCGAAAATACAGCCGGTTGGGCACAACCGCCTCCAAAGACCCCTCCCCCGCCAGCCCCTCAAACCACCCATCTGCCGCCGCAAGATTGCACAGCGTCCTCTTCAACCCCTCAAGAGTCGCCTGGGAAGCATACAACCCAGGTGCCCTTCTCGAACTCCGCGTAGGACGCCGGAACGCCTCGATAAATGCCCGCCTCCCCTCTTCCCCCTGAAAGCGATTCGCGACACTCCCAAGAATCCGCACCCATTCCTCCACCCCCGCCTTCCCGACAAAAACAGAAAACGGCGACCACGCAGTCCCCGACCTGTCGCAGACAATCACCGGCCTCTCCCCACCCATCCTCTCCAAAACCCCCTCAAGAAAATTCCTCTCTTCAAGAAGAGCCCGCGTCTTTTTCTGCACCTTCTGCAAACGCTCAAAAAAAGGCCCATTCGCAGGTCCCCCTTTAAACGCCCCAAAAACAAACCCCGGCTTCTCCCACAGCTCCCGAGGAAAAGGCTCGCTCATCCCCTCCAGCGCCCGCTCCTCCTCCTCAATGCTCACAAACCCCGAGCTCGGCTCCAACAAAACAAAGTCCCTTCTGAACAGCCCGTCATCCCCTCCCCCCGAGAGATCCAGATAATACCCCCCATAAGCCAAACACGCCCCCCTCTCCCTCTGCATCCGCAGACCCCCCGAAGAAAAAGGAGGGAAGTCCCTGCCAACCGCATGAGAAAAAATCTTCTCCGACCGACCGCCCACCACGCTATTGTGCGCCCCAAACCCCAGCACAATCCCCATCAGGACCTGATCCTGCTTCAACACATCCGCCAGCTTCTCCCCCGAGGATACGATCCTGTCCACCAGCCCCTGCACCTCCACCATCGGCCCCAGCACATACCGGAACAAATCGATATTCTCTCCAATCACCTCTCTCAACTTCGGCACATGGATAAACCCCACCTCCCAAAGAGGCGCAGCCGACCCCTCCCCTCGAGAAGCCACCGCCTTAAGCGCAAAAGTCCCCTGCTGCGCGCACAGCCTCTTCCAAACCGGCACAACTTCCTGGACCAAAAGCGTTTTCGTGAATTCACTCTCAGCGAGCCCAACATCCTTAGGAACCGGAAAGCCATCCAGCGGGTAAAACTCCCTGAGCGAAACCGGCTTGACCCCCTCCAGCACATAGCCGTACTCCTCCTCCGACAGCCCCATCCTAAAGAACTGCTCCAGAGCGCATAATCCCTCGGGCTGTCCACCCGTATAGCAACGGGCTCGGCCCCGAAGGCACCCGCGCACCATCCCAAGGCAAGGAGTACCAGCCTCAATCTAGAAATCAATCCCAAAGTTTGCATGGCCGAACATAGTATCGACATTTCTCTTTATGGCACATCCCACAGTTTTTACTTTTTGAAACCGCCAAGAAGGACTTCTGGAGAATCTAAAAAATCATGAAAAGGCTGTCGCCTATCTCAATGCTGCCCCTGAGGAAAACCCCAAAGGCGATGAAGAATCCCAACATCTTTTTCCTTATCGCTCTACGCAATGTTGCCGAAGCCCAGGGAGGAATAGGTGCATTGGCGAAAAAAGCTCACGTAGGCCGCGAAGGTCACAATCTTATTGGATATGTATTCGGAAGAAGGGCTGGCAGCATTTTTACAGGTTCTTCAAATCTAAGACGCTGGCAAAAAAGTGGAAGAGAAATATGGAATCAGCCATTGAGCACGACAAGTGCGAGTTTACCAACCCAGCGACGAAGCACACTCTCTCAGTACTGATTGACCCGTACCTAGAGGGGGTTCTCCCGTCAAAGCTCAGGAATGAGAAAAATACTCTTAGCCATTTAAAAAGGAGGAGGAACGGCGACTATGTTGGACTTTCATGTGATCTCGCCCTTTTTTTTGTTATAATATAGAGATCCAGCTAAGTACGGTGCTTGGGGATAGGTGATTTCAACTTCTTCTCTTGCCTTATTGAGCAGTTCCTGAAGTTCCTCATCATACATAAAAAATGGAATTTCACCCTTCGTCTTTTTAATCCACTTTCCCACTGAATTAAAGGAATAACGCACAACTTCAATATAGAAGTTGCCGACTGAAAGCATCTTTTTAAGCTCCTGAATAGGAAATGTTACGTCAACCATTAAATTTCTATTATTTTCTACATTCCAGCCGTGCTCAAAAAAACCTCGCTTGGTCACAACGAATCCTTCAACATAATCCCATGAGGTACTGGCCATCGTGGAGGCGTTACGGAAGCAAGTTCCCTCCTTTTTTTTCTTTTTACTTCCTAGTTTTTGGGACGCGGGGATGTCTAAGCGCATTTCTTGCTCTACAAGGCCGTGCTCTTTTGAAAAGAGAAAATAACCAACTGCATCTAACATAATTAATTTGTCGCAAGTTGACTCATATTTGTTTGTCATAATTATTCAATTGTTTAATTTCGACCACTTTTCGTTAGTAACTTCCAATGCATATCAGATTCTTAGTTAGGAAGGCTATTATTTAACCACCACCTCTTAATTAAAATCCAGTGATCTTTTACGATATGTTAAAAAATATGTAACTAATAACTGTCCCAAGGAGAAGAAGCCCCGCTCCCGTACCCGCAACCGACGGAATGTGCATCACCAGCTTAAGGGGGCTCGTGTGCCAGGCCTTAAAGGACAGTCCCCTCCCGATCCTCAACGACATACCCCGTTCGTGGTAGCAGCACAGCAATTGCTCTGGGAAAGCTACTAAGATCTTCCTCCGAGTTGAGTCTTCATTCTCCAATGCAATAATTTATTGATTTGCGATATTTTTTTGTGTTGTGTTAATTTATTTTAATGAAAAACGTAGATTCATCAGATTTAAAAACTATTTTACATTCCAAGCGGGCTAATATTTATTATCTCGAACATTGTCGCGTCCTGGTCAATGGTGGCCGCGTGGAATATGTCACTGATGAGGGCTCTCAATCTCTGTATTGGAACATCCCTATAGCGAACACAACATCGATTTTACTGGGAACTGGTACTTCTATTACCCAGGCAGCCATGAGAGAGTTTTCAAAAGCTGGTGTTATGGTTGGTTTTTGTGGAGGAGGAGGCACTCCTCTATATAGCTCAATCGAAAGCGAATTGGATATCCTATGGATGTCTCCACAGAGCGAATATCGTCCAACTGAATATCTGCACTTATGGCTTAGCTTATGGCTCAATGATGAGAAACGTCTGAATGCAGCTAAGAAACTTCAAGAGTTCCGAATCAACTTTATCCAGAAGTCCTGGTCAAAGAAAGGGCTTAAATTTGATGAAAAGTATTGCTTTGATTCGCCCCTCCTACCCTCAGTTCTGGAGCAATATAGACTCGATATCCAATCTGCAAGGACAACTATGGAGATTTTTTCCGCTGAAGCACATTTCACAAAGCAGCTCTATAAGCTAGCCTGCCAGGCTGTATGCTATACTTCATTCTCGCGAGTGAAACAGGGGCAAGGCAAGGATCCTGCCAACAGGAATTTGGATTACGGTAATTATCTCGCCTATGGGTTAGGAGCCACTGCGACTTGGGTATTAGGACTTCCACATGGACTTTCTGTATTACATGGCAAAACTCGCCGGGGAGGGCTGGTTTTCGATGCAGCCGATTTAATTAAAGACGCTCTGGTCCTGCCTCAAGCGTTCATTTCAGCTGTCCTGGGGCATGACGATCAGGAATTCAAATCTGCCTGCATCCGTAATTTCCTGAGTAATGAGGCCCTGGATCATATAATCGATTCTCTCAAGGAGATCGCCCTAAAGGAGAAAGAATCCTCATGAGAGTCTTATTTGTGTCTCAATGTTCCAAAAATGCCATTGACGAAACACGAAGGGTTATCGATCAGTTTGCTGAGAGAAAAGGTGACAACGTTTGGCACACAAATATTACTCAAGAAGGGCTCAAGACGGTTCAAAGGTTGTTAAAAGCCACAGCTCGAAAAAATACTGCCGTCGCCTGCCACCTCCTGAGGGGAAACCATCAAATGGAGCTTTTATGGGTTGTTGGAAATACCAGGAAATTTAATCAAGAAGGGTCTGTTCCAACTAATACGACTGGACTGGACGTTTTGAGATCGAATGATGAGAACGACTGGATAACTGGCGAGGCTATAGCGATTATGGCTGCCATCGCGGGATTATTCCATGATTTCGGGAAAGCCAATACCCTCTTTCAGAAAAAGTTGAAGGGCAAGGGGGACAAAAAATATGAGCCCTTTCGCCATGAGTGGATTTCCCTCCTACTTTTTAAGCAGTTTGTAGGGGCGTCTTCCGACAGGGAATGGCTTGAACGCCTTTCAAAAATCTCACGCGAGGATGAGAAGCGACTGTTTGAAACTTTCCCCGATGACCACTTACAGTGCAAAATCAATCCCTTAATAAATAAAAACCTTCCGAAATTGGCCAACTTCATCTGCTGGTTAATCTTATCGCACCACAGGTTACCCGTACCTCATCCAAAAGAGTCTGAAAGTCAACCTCAACTGGACTGCATTGATGAATGGTTGTATGGCAAACAGTTCTCTGCTCTCTGGAATTCCCCCAAATGCTCTGACAATGATTGGAATGATCAAGAACTGAAACAGGTACGTACATTTCCCAACGGGACACCGATTAGAAGCAAAACCTGGTGCAATTCGGCCCGCAGGGCTGGTGCTCGCGCATTACAGTATTACACACTGTTGGATCGCGATTGGTTCTGCGATCGTTTTAGTATGCACCTTGCCCGCGCAGTATTAATGCTGGCCGACCATAGCTATTCGGCTGATAATGCCCATCCGCTCTATCAAGACCGAAAGTATGACGTTTATGCAAATACTGATAGAGAAAGCAAAGCCCTGAAGCAGAGGCTTGACGAGCATAATATTGGAGTCGCACGTAACGCTTTTTTGATCGCTAAAAGTCTTCCCAGGCTTAAAGAAACCCTCCCATCGATATCTGGGAACAAGAATTTTAAAAGACGAAACACGGATGCCAAATTCTATTGGCAGGATGAAGCCTATGATTTGGCCCAAAGCCTTAGAGAGGCTTCGACTGAAAGAGGTTTTTTTGGGATCAACCTGGCTTCCACCGGATGCGGAAAGACTTTAGCAAATGCCCGAATCATGTATGGACTCTCCGATGAAAAACAGGGGTGTCGATTCAGCATTGCCCTTGGCCTGCGGGTTCTGACCCTTCAGACCGGGGAGGCTTTGAAAAGTAAGCTGTCTTTGGATGATGACGATCTTGCGGTCATTATAGGGTCACAGACATTCCAGCAGCTGTTTGAACTGAAGAAGGAGAAGGATTCTCAAGATAAAGATTCCGATGAGAAGGAGGCCTCAGGCAGCGAATCTTTCGAAGATTTGGTTGGAGAGGAAGATTTTGTGTATTACAAGGGAAGCCTGGACGACGGACACTTAGGTCGTTGCCTAAGATCCTCTTCAAAGTCCTCAAAGCTTCATAAGCTCATCAGCGCTCCAATCCTAGTCAGCACCATCGACCATCTCATCTCTGCCACAGAGGGTTGCAGAGGTGGCAAGCAAATTCCCCCTATACTCCGATTGTTGACATCCGACCTGGTCTTAGATGAGCCAGATGATTTTGATACAGCTGACCTCCCTGCCCTTTGCCGCTTGGTGAATTTTGCTGGGGTATTCGGAGCCAGGGTTCTTTTGTCCTCAGCTACCCTCCCCCTTCAATAGTCCAGGCTCTCTTCGAAGCCTATGCTGCTGGAAGAGCTGCTTTTAATCAGGCAAGAGGAAGAGAGGACCCACTGGAGCGGAGCTGTGCTGCGCCTGGTTTGATGAGTTTGGGGAGCCCAAAAGTGAGCTTGCAGACACAGCTTCCTTCATGTCTTTTCATCGTCAATTTATACAGAAAAGGGTGGCGAACTTGAGAAACAACCTGTTTTAAGGCGGGCGGCCCTTGTTTCCTTTGAATCTGGAGCAAAAAATGAACAGGAAGCCATCAGAACGATGTCTGAGAGCATTCTGAGTTCAATCTATCCACTGCATGACAAACACAACCAGGTTCACCCCTACCATCGGGGAAGAGGGTCTCCTTTGGTCTTGTCCGCATGGCCAACATCAAACCAATGGTGTCAGTTGTGAGACAGATCCTCTCCGAAGCGGCCAGGCCGGACTATTGCCTACATTTTTGCGTTTATCATTCCAAATTCCTTCTGATAATTGGATCCAAGATTGAGGAAGTCCTTGATAAAGTGCTTTCAAGGCATGACCCGGATAAAATTTGGCGGCTTTCAGAGGTTGAAGGTTCCCTCTCAGGTAAAACCGAGCAAAACCATATTTTTATCGTATTTGCAACCTCTGTAGCAGAGGTCGGCAGAGACCATGACTATGACTGGGCTATAGCCGAACCAAGTTCAATGAGATCGATCATCCAGCTTGCAGGACGCCTTCCGCCACAGACGACATCAACCGCATGAAGCCAATCTACTGATCCTTCAGAAGAATCTGAGAGCATTGAAAGGCTTTAATGGGGTGGAGCCGGTTTATGTCCGCCCAGGCTTTGAGTCAAAAGATTTTCTGTTGTCGGATAAGGACCTCTCAAACAGCCTTCGCCCTTCTCAGTATGAGAAAATTACAGCGATTCCCCGGCTCCAGGCTCCGGATAACCTGGATTTAAAGGGCAACTTTTCGGACCTTGAACATGCTCGACTTAACGCTGAATTATTCGGATCAAAGGTGTTTTTTCACGCCAGTATGTGGTGGAAAAACAATGCAGATTGGTGTGGGGAGATACAGAGGATAAGTCCTTTTAGAAAATCAGACGGGCCCGAGACGGAGTATGTATACCTGCTCGAAGAAAAAGGAGAAGATCCAGCGATCTCAATAAATGGACCGAAGACGTAAACTCAAACCAGTGGAAGATTGCTATTTTAGGAAAGCCACTTTTACGCCCGCTTCGGGGATTTATCCCTGGATTCAGTGTTCCATTGGCAAAGAAATAGAGGATCTGAGCGAAAAATTAGATCTGCATGTGGAGGAAACAAGTCGAAAATTCGCAACGATTCGGCTCCGAGAATTAAAAGGTGGTGAGACATGGTCCCACCATCCAATTTTAGGATTTTTCCAGGTTTAGAAGCTGCCTGCACGGCAGTGCACAAAAAACACACTAACAAAATCTCATATTTCTAAGCTGCCTGCGCGGCAGTTTTCCACTTTGCCAGCTCTATCGAGAGTATTTCTTTAAGGAGTTTTCTAGCAAGTTCCCTCTGCTGTGTTTACTAAAAACATTTCATAGGTTGCATGTTTTTCTACGTTTTGGCATCATCCCCCGTTTCAGACATTAGAAAGCTTAAGTCAAGGAGGAAAAATGAGCAAAACTTCTAGTTCGATTGACGAATTTATCCAGAAAATTCGCCAAAAACACGAAGACAAGAAAAAGAAGAAGCACAGGGAAACCTGGAAGATGCAGAAAGCAAAAACCAGGATTTTTCCTTTGCAAACTGGTTAGATTCTGCGTCGCGCCGAGCTTCACAGATTTCTGTAGCAACGCATGTGTTAAAATTCACACACGGTGATGCGAGAGGAACGAATGTCTATGTAAAAATCGGCTCCGCCCGAAACGACCACCCAACACAATATGTTTCGACAGATACCCTGCGCGAGGGCAATGAGGACGTTGTTGGGAACGCTGCAGCTATGGATATCGCCGGGTTGCTCGATGTCAGGTTCGAGGAGATTACCCTACTTGATCAGGTTGCCAAAGACGATGCCTCTGCGTTGGCCCCTTTCACGGAAAATCCGACACAGTTATCGGTGTGGGTCGAAGGCTTTAAGAAGATTTTGTCAGATCGTCAACTTGCCTCTGACACCCTTGCAAAACAGGTCTATTTCCCTGTTAACGAAAGTGAATATCACTTGCTGGCTCCCCTTTACGCATCATCTCTTTCTCATGCCCTTTACGGCCAGGTTGAAGAAGCTCGATTCGGAGAGAATGCAAAGGCAGCCCGCGAGTGCAGAAAGAAGGAGGATTCGAAGACTGTCATCGTCAATTATCCCGACCTTGCAATCCAGAAATTTGGAGGCACAAAACCCCAAAACGTTTCCCGATTAAACAGCCTCCGCAGGGCAAGTCCTATCTTTTGAGAAGCACTCCTCCCATTTGGAGGTCAATAAAGAGACCCCCAATGAAGAAAAATTCCTTTTGGAAAAATTATGAAAGGGAATCCGATTCCATCGTTAAAGAGTTTAAGCAGCACCTCATCGAAGTAAAAGATCTGGATAGCTACGAAGAGCATGCGTGACAGGAATAAGGCCTATTTAGCTCGGCTACTTGATTCGCTGATTTTAAGCTCAGCTGAAATAAGAGCTATGGAGCCAGGGATGAGAGTAAAAACCGAATTGCCTTTGAACGAGCAGCTGTGGTTAGACCCTTTCCGGGAGGACTTCGTTGTTCTGAAAATAAAGGAGACCTGGAAAGAAGAACATTGTCTAGCCGTTTTGCTACGTGGTTAATCCAAAAACTCGATGATAAAAATCTGGAATTTAGCGAGATGAATCACGAATATTTGCGCGGTAAATGTTTAGAGACCCTAAAGGAGGTTGAATAATGAAGTCCTTACTCATTTTACCCCACATAAAAGTTGAAAACGCCAATGCGATATCAGGGCTTGTTTATGGTTTCCCTGCTGTAACCCACTTTTTAGGCTACGTTCATGCCCTATCTCGACAACTGGCATCGAAACCCGGGATTAAACAAAGAGTTAAACTAGGCGGCTGCAGAGTCATCTCCATAACTCTAAATTCATGCGCACAAAACCGGCAAGGGTGGGAGTCCGTCTTCGCATTAACCAGAAACCCCCTAACGAAAGACGCTGATACAGCCCCCTTCATGGAAGAAGGTAGGGTGCACATGGAGGTCTCCCTTGTAATCGAGTGCAATTTCACAAGCGATGACTTTGATTTTGATACGAATGAAAGTGGAGAAGATACCCGCAAGTTCAAAGAGCTCATTCATCGCCTAGCTATAACAAAACGCCTGGCTGGAGGGACCATAACGGAAATGAAGCCAGCAAGGTTTCATGAAATTCCAGTAATTGAAGAGGATGCTACAAAAACTATTTCGCAAAATTAAATATCGTTGCTCCCAGGATTTGCATTGCAAGACAGATCCGACGTTTTCAAGGAATATATGTCAAAAAATCCGGATCTGTGTCCTCTAAAGGGCATGTTGAATTTTTATGCCTTAAAAACAAAAGCAATCCCTTCAACTCAAGAAGAAGCTATTCCAGGCGGCAAAGCAAAATGGGGACATCTATCGAAGCCACATGGGGGATGGATTGTGCCCATCCAGGCCGGGTATAAAGCCATTTCCCCCCTATATGAGAAAGGAAAGGTGGCCTGTGTTCGGGATCCCAATGTCCCCTTTTGCTTTGTTGAACCCGTTTACGGGCTTGGCGAGTGGGTAAGCCCACATCGCATACCAGACCTTGAGTCATTAATATTTGGCAATATCATACAGAGAAAGATTTTTACGTTTGCATTGGAAAAAACATTACTAAAATAGGAGTAAATATGAGTTCAATAACAACACCATCCATTCTGGCATTTGAAAGAAAACTGAGCAATTCTGATGGGCTTATGTATGCTGGTTCCTGAAACAAAGAAACATGAAGGAGCCTGGAGGCCAATCAAACTCCAGCACAAAGACGTTAGAGGAACGATATCCAATCGTTTAAAGGGCCCTGAAGCAAATGATCCATTAAAAATGGATGCTAAAATCCAGAGCCCTAATCTGCAATCTGTGGATGTAGCGGCACTTCCCATGGACACAGACACTTTGAGAGTAAATTTCACCCTGCGTATTTTGGGAAATCTTCCAAGCCCTCCGCCTGCAATAAACAGCCCTATCAGGACAAGTTAATAAAAGAAATTAAAGCCTATTTTGAAGAGGGAAATTGCCGTGAACTAGCCTTGCGTTACGCTGAAAACCTTGCAAACGGACGGTTTCTGTGGAGAAACCGTATTGGTGCAGAACAGATCGAAGTGAGAATAAGCCTCATTGAAGGAAATCGTGTAAAGCTTCCTGGAAATTTGACAGCAGACAATTCAAACTGCGAGAATTCTCTGGAGGTTCTGACCCTCAAATTGCTCAATTGGCTGAAGCCATTCGGACTGGCCTGGTGCATGACGATTCTTTCATTTTCTTAAAGGTCGAAGCTTTTGCGCTGCTTGGAGCCGGTCAAGAAGTTTTCCCTTCCCAGGAGCTTGTCCGAGAAAATGGAAATGAGAAGTATCCTAAAAGCAAGGTTCTTTACTCCATTGATGAGGTTGCAGCAATGCACTCTCAGAAAATCGGAAATGCCGTCCGCACCATTGATACTTGGTATCCCAATTCCCAGGAACTCGGCCCGATCTCTATCGAACCTTATGGATCAGTAACAAGCCGGGGCATGGCATATCGTCAACCTAAAGAAAAAATGGATTTCTACTCTCTCTTGGATAATTGGATCGTCAAGGACAAAAAACCCTCCCTCGACCAGCAACACTATGTAATTGCATGTCTGGTTAGAGGAGGTGTATTTA
>CAVWEK010000020.1:0-252848 GCA_963753945.1 uncultured Acidobacteriota bacterium
GGAATAGTTGCGCAGGAACACATCGAGCGGCAGCGGCTGCTGATCGAAGGCTTCCAGGGCGAATAAAATGTGGTGTTCACGAAATGGTCTGCGCATAATTGGCCGCCAAGCATAGGCGGTTATTGATTAAAATTCATGTATAAAAATGGGAGCTTAAATTATGTTTAGGAAAAACTCAGGATCCAGGGGTCATTTATGAGCATTTTTAAATCGAGTGTCGCTTTTTTGGGCAGAGCTTTGCTAAGTATTATTTTTATCTCGTCTGGCGTAAGTAAAATGTTTGATTGGCAGGCGACGCTCCATCTCTTCAATCAAGCTTTGACCGACTGGCTCGCTATCAGTATCGGCAGCCCTCTTCTGCAGGGGCTGTTGGAGTGGGCGCTTGTAAACTCCTCTGCTTTGCTTGTGAGTGGCATGGTTTTTGAAATTTTTGGCGGGCTGTGCGTCTTTTTGGGTCTTTGGACGCGCCTTGGGGCCGTCCTCCTTGTTCTCTTTATGATTCCAACGACACTGCTATTCCATGACTTCTGGAACCTTCAGGGGGCGGAGCGTCAAATGCAGATGATCAATTTCATGAGAAATGTCAGCATCACGGGCGGCCTGCTGTTCGTGGCGGCTATGGGAAAAGGGGGCAAGTGTTCAAGTGGAAGCAGTGGTAAACCCAAATCTGACTAGGACTGTTCCACCCTCTTTGCAACTCCTGGGGATCTTAAGCAGTTTGTTCCTCGTAGCCTGGGGCCAGCCCGCGCGTTTGGGTTGGCTCGGAGCGTTGGCGGCCGTTTTTGGCTTCGCTCTTTTTTTCTGGTCGTTGCCTCAAAAAATTTCTTCCCGGCAAAGGTTTGTTGCGGCCGCTCTGTGGTTCGCGCTGGTGCAGGCCGTGCAGCTCTCCTGGATGACCTCGATCGAGTTTCAGGGGTACTACATCCTTTTTGTGTACGCGGCCCTGGCTCTGGCTCTCGGCGCCCAGTTCGGTCTGCTGACCCTCTTCGTCCCGGCTAGGGGAGACCTCTCCGTTTTCAAAATTTTATCGCTGGCCTCTCTGTGGACATTGATGGAGTGGGCGCGCCTCTTTTTTCTCTGCGGGTTTTCCTGGAATCCGGTCGGTCTGGCTCTTACCCACTTTATCCCTTCGCTGCAATTCGCCAGCCTACTGGGTATCTACGGGCTTACATTCTGGGCCCTATTGACCAACCTCGCCTGTTTAAGGCTTTTACGGAGTTCTTTTTCGCTGCGCAGGTTTGCCGGCGTATGTGTTTTGGCGGCGGTTCCCTACCTCTATGGGAGTGTCCATTTAGCCCTGCACTCCCAGACGGGGGCAGGTGTCGATGTGGCGCTCGTTCAGACCGATTTGCTCCCGTCAGAGAAAATGCCCTGGCCGGGGAGGACCGGTGAATTCATCTCCCCTTTTGTCCAGTGGAAACAGATCGTCAGGTCGCTGCAGCAGGAAAGGAAGAAAAGTTGGGACCTGATTGTGCTTCCCGAGGCTGCATTGCCCCTCTCATCGCACCTTGCCCTATACCGGTTGGACGCCGTCCAGGAGCTCCTCATCCGGGAGCTGGGACCGGAGGTCGAAAAAAACCTTCCTCCTTTGGAGACCCCGTTTGCAGAATACAGAGAGGAGGGGTCGTATGCAGGGATGTGCGTTTCTAACCTGTATTGGTGCCAGGCCCTTGCCAACCACTTTGGCGCGGAGGTCGTGGCGGGGCTCGACCATAGCGACAGAGAAGAAAAAAAGAATTATAACTCCGTTTTTTATCTCACCGCGCAAAATGCCCCCATCCAGAGATACGATAAGCAGATCCTGCTTCCTCTGGCGGAGTATTTGCCCTTGGAATGGCTGAAGCCCCTATCGAAAAGTTATGGGATTTCAGAATTTTTCACTCAGGGCAGCGGTGCGAAAGTGTTTGGTGAAAAAATTCCTTTCAGCCCTTCCGTCTGCTACGAAGAAACTTTTTCCTCCATTATGAGGGAGGGAAGGGTCAAGGGGGCCAGACTCTTTGTCAATCTGACAAATGATAATTACTATCCGAACTCCAGCCTCCACCGCCAGCATCTCTACCATGCCAGGGTCAGGGCGGTGGAAAACGGGATCCCTCTCATCCGCTCTTGCAATGCAGGAATCAGTGCGATGGTCGACAGTTTTGGGCGGATTGTCAGCGCGCTTGAGGGAGGAAAGGAAAAACATGTTTTGTCAGGCAGGCTCGCGACCCATACAGTCCCAACGCTTTACGCGTGGTGGGGCGACGGGGCCATTATTTTCCTGAGTGCCCTCCTTGCTCTGGGACTGCTTAAGAAAAAAGTGTTTGCAGAGCCACAAGCGCTGCTGTATGGAGATTCGCCTTGAGAGGGAATTGCAAAACTCCATTCGGGCATAAATTCGCGCTCGCAACGCCAATTCGGATTTTTCGCAAATTGCCTAAGGCCCATCAGCTTATTTGGGTATATGTCAATTTGCGAAAAACCGCCTTGACATTGCGATCATCGAATTTGAGCCGCGAAGCTAGTTTCGCACTTCCCTCTTGAACTAAAAGTAGAGAATTCTGTACCTTCTTTACGATAAACCAGAGGAAATCTCTCATTCCATTAGAACCTTGAGGTCTCTATTGCCACATTCGTGTGAATTATCGGCTCCCCATGCATGCCGCACCGCCCCAGGTCAATTCAAGCAACGTACTCTGCAGAGGCAAAATTTCTGCGACCGGAGTTGGTCTTTTCAGCGGTGAAGAAGTTTCTATTTCTTTATGTCCGGGCGAAACCGATGCGGGGATTGTTTTCCAGCGTGTCGATCTGCCCCATCGCCCTCTGCTGCCTGCCCGTTCCGAGTATGTGCAGGGGACGCCCCGCTGTACGATCATCGGCAATGGAAAAGAGTATGTGCAGACGATCGAGCACCTTTGGCTGCAATCCGCGCCTATAGGATCGATAATGTTCTGATTGAAATATCGGGCCCCGAGGTCCCTATTTTCGACGGCAGTTCGATGCATTTCGTCGAGATGATCGAATATGCCGGCATCTGCGAGAATGATGGACTGAAAGAAATTTATTCTCTGAAAACCCCGGTATTCTGGTCCCAGGGGGACATTCATCTGATCGCCCTCCCATCCGACGAATACCGGATCAGTTATACCTTGCATTATCCTCATTCGAAGTTGATCGGTACCCAGTTTTACACCTTTGCCCTCGATCAGGAAGGGTTTAAAAATGAAATTGCTTCCTGCCGCACATTTTCTCTTTATGAAGAAATCGCCCCTATGATAGAGAAGGGGCTCGTTAAGGGAGGGAGTCTGGAAAACGCTGTCATCATTAAAGGTGGTGCAGTGGTGAATCCGGAAGGGCTTCGCTTTTCTGATGAGATGGCGCGGCATAAGGTGTTAGATCTAATCGGCGATCTTTCGCTGGTGCCTCCATTTCTGGCTCATGTGGTCGCAGTACGCTCCGGCCATGCCTCCAATAATGCATTTGCCAAACAGTTGTTAAATCACATTAAGATGGAGAATCCGTGATGGGCGCCACAACTTCGAGTCAACCTGTCATTTTAAATGTGAAGGAAATTACCAAAATTTTGCCTCACCGCTATCCTTTCCTGCTTGTCGATAAGAATCATCTACCTGAATCTGGAAGAGAACACGATCATCGGCCAGAAAAACGTCACCGTCAACGAGCAGTTTTTCCAGGGCCATTTTCCCGGCGTTCCCATTATGCCCGGGCGTCCTCATTCTGGAAGCATTAGCGCAGACGGGCGGGGTTCTGGTTCACAGAAGGGGCATTGCGATAAGATCGCCGTTTTGCTCAATATTAACGGCGCCAAATTCAGGAAGCCTGTTGTCCCCGGCGATGTGCTTACATTGCATGCGACGGGACTGCACATTAGCAATAAAGGTGGAAGGGTGATGGCAAAAGCGATGGTCAATGACCAGCTTGCGGTCGAAGCTGAAATTGGGTTTGCCCTGGTTGATAAAGACCAACTTTAAAGTAAACAGAAGAAAATCACTCAAGAATTGGAATACCATGTCTCAATCAAATATTCATCCTTCTGCAATTGTTGAGCCCGGAGCGAAGATCGGTAGCAATGTCACCATCGAAGCTTATGCGGTGATCAAGGGGACTGTGACGCTAGAGGATGGCGTGACTGTCAAATCCCATGCCTATATCGATGGAAATACGACCATTGGCGCCGGCACGGTGATTTGGCCTTCTGCAAGCATTGGTACAAAAACCCAGGACCTCAAGTTCCAGGGAGAAAAAACTTACGTCGTCATTGGAAAGAATTGCCAGATCCGCGAGTTTGTCACGATCAATGCCTCCTGCAACGAGGGTTCTGTCGTCCGCATCGGCGACGAGTGCCTCATCATGGCGTACTGCCATGTCGCCCACAATTGTGAGATCGGCAATCGCGTCATCATGGCCAACGGCGCCATGCTCGCCGGCCATGTCATTGTGGAGGATAACGCCATCATCGGAGGCATGACTCCCGTTCACCAGTTTTCCCGCATCGGCCAATACGCCATGGTCGGGGGCTTTAGCCGCATTACCCACGATGTTCCTCCTTACACGATCGGTGCCGGCTCTCCCTACAAGTTGGGAGGGTTGAACCTCGTCGGCCTGAAACGGCATGGTTTCCCCCTCGAAGTGAGACGCGCCCTTGCGAAGGCCTTCAAATTGACCTACCGTCAGGGACTCCGCATGTCGGAAGCGCTCGATCAGATCGAGGCGAGCGGAGAGACCAATCCCCACGTCAGACATTGGCTCGACTTCTGCCGCAATTCGAAGAGAGGCCTCATTGGATTCCAGGGTGCCGCCGTGCAATCCCTTTCCGATGAAGACTACGATGAGCTTGAAGAGCTTCTCGCTGAAAAAACCTAGAAGTCAATTAAGGTTTTAGAGCCTAATGAAAATCGTATTTTTTGGAACCTCTTCCTTCGCCGCGCGGGTTCTGGAAAAGCTGGTTGCGGGAGATTATGACGTTGCCGCGATTGTGACCCGCCCTGACCGTATGAAGGGGCGCCATCTGCAGCCTTCCCCCCCTCCCGTAAAGGAAACCGCCAGTAAAATCTGCCCCTCCATCCCCCTGTTCCAGCCTGAAAAAGCCTCCCATCCCGATTTCGCGGAAGTGCTGGGAGCCTTTCAGGCAGATCTGTTCATCGTCGTAGCCTTCGGGGAGATCATCAAACAAAATCTTTTGTCCATGCCAAAGCTTGGCTGCATCAATATCCATGCGTCCCTTCTGCCAAAATACCGCGGTGCGGCGCCCATGCAGCGCTGCCTGATGGATGGAGAGAAAGAGACGGGGATCACCATCATTGAGATGACCCCCCAGATGGATGCCGGTGCTATCCTGGCAATCGAGTCGATCCCCGTCTCTGACGACATGGACTTTGGCCAGCTGGATGGCAAGCTCTGCGATTTAAGTGTAAAACTTCTTTTTAGGGTCATCGATCAGTTCCAGCAGGGCACCGTCACCCAAACCCCTCAGGACCATGCCCTGGCAACCCTGGCCCCCAAAATTCTGCCGGATGAGGAAAAGATCGATTGGCACCGCAGTGCAAAAGAAATCCATAACCAGATCCGGGCCCTTTCCCCCACGCCCTCTGCCTGGTGCCAAATCAAAATTAAAGATGAGCTTAAACGGCTCAAGATCAGGAAGGCCTCCCCAGTAGAAGCCCCGCCCGGCAGGCCTGGCGACCTGCTCGAATTCGGGAAAGAGGGATGGATCGTCCACTGCAAAGATCAGGCGTTGAGACTGCTAGAGGTACAGCTGGAGGGGAAAAAACCGATGTCGGCCCAGGATTTTATCCGCGGGACCCACCATTCCGTAGAAATAATTTCAGCCTGAACCATTTTCCAAAATATTAGCTTTCATCGGTTTATGAAAAAAATTCAGTACATGTACCGCTGCTTGCGCAGATCTTAAGTTGATAAATAAGCGCCGTCTTTATATGATCCTAGTCCATTCTTTAACAACTCTTAACAAAAGGGAGGGAATTATGGCTAGTGCAGTATCATCAGCAATGAACCCAGTAAGCTCGATTTCAGCAGCAGCACCCGCAGCGCCGAAGTACAGACCTGAAGAATATTCCGTTTCAGATATCGTTCAGAAGTTTTTTTCTGAAAAAGCCAAAGATTTTTCCAAACTCCTGGCCTACACAACCTTTTGGGTTGGAGAAGCTATGCCCGCTCTGCCTTCCCAGGCGAAGCGTTTCAGCAGCACCATGGGTGATTTTAAAAATTTCATCAGCTTGACAGAAGTTCCCAAAAAAGTGATCGAAGTCGTTAACACCTCGACCAAGCTTTGGGGCGACAGAACTGTGAATGCTGCTCGCTCAGTTTTCGATAAAGTCACAACACTTACTAATTCTGTTGTGGACAGCATCGATTTCGGCAGCCGTTTTCTCCCTATCAATGAGGCGGTTATGGGCTGGCTTAAAGGAGTCAATTCCGTAGCGACGCTCGGCGGAGCTGGAAATAAAGCGGTTGAGCACATCCAGAAGCTGACACAGACTACTGAGACTGATACACAGAAAAGAGCTCTCTATGTGATCAACCTCGCAGGCAATGTTGCCTATATCGCAGTAGGCGCCATGGGCCTGGCTTCGTTTGCAGCAGGTGTCGCTATAGTACCAGCAGCGATGGTAGGAGCCCTGACAGTTGGTCTGATCACTACGATCACCAGCTTTGTTTTTGAAAAGCTCTACGATCCAGAAGGCACAGGCAAAAATTTCAATCCTGATGCGGTGCTCCATAACAAGTTGGAAGCGAAAAAAGCAGGCGCTGTAGTATAAAAGCTGCTCTTCAAGATTTCGTTCTCACGTTGAACCAGGGGGAGGCAGCCTCCCCCTCAATTTAGGATAAGAAATAATGACAACTGCAGCCCCCTCACCCGGAATTCTATCCCATCTCTTTGCCCCTATCCCCACTGCCCCGGAATCCCGCCCAAAAGACGTACTTGACCACGTCGCAGACTATTCAGACACCGCACAGGGCGCGTGGGATGTTTTTCGCTTTGGCAATCATGTTGCCTCTTTTCTGGAGGTTCACCTCGCTCCCTCCCACCCGATGAACGGCTTGGTAAGCAAGGTCAAAGAAGTTTTTAATGGCGCCGGGATTGCGCTAAGCATCCCGCAGATCTTTTCCGATCTGAATGCGATCCGCCGCAGCTTCACCCATCTTTTTACGGTGCAGGACTTGCCCTATAGCGATCCCCACCGGACTAGCAAAATCGCGCAGGCGGCCAAGAAAGGCTTCCTCGATACGCTGGTATTAACCAATTCCCTCACTCAGGCAGCACTATTCCTGGAGAATGCTAAGGTATTTGTTTACGAAGTAGTCCACGTAAAAATTATAGATGGTATCTATAATTTGACCTCAGGCATTCTCGACAGCGCTGAACTGGTGGGAGAGTTCTTTAAATTAAAGCAGTACCATGCTCCCGAGTCGCAGCCCCGCAACGCCACGGAAGCTGCTAAACTGGAAGAGAAAAAAACACTTGCCTGGTTAACGATTGCCAAAGATGTCGCCTCGGTTGCTCTCGCTGCCATACCTATCGGCGCGATTGTTATGGGCGTGACCGCAACTACCATGGCTGCGTGGTCGACTGTTATTTTGTCACTAAGCGCCTTCTGGCTCACTATGAAGCTTTCAAGTTATTTGTATAACAAAGTTGTTGTTGAGGGAACAGGTCCGGATCCACGAGTTGCCTAGCTTGAATTGATTTCTTTTAATATTATTAATTCTCGATATCTTGTATAATGAATATTCGTTTGTAATTAAACGTAATCATTTTACGATATGGAGAATTAATTGAGTTTGGCTGTAGTTCGGAATGTAGGACGCGCGGATAGGGAGTACAAAGATCTGCTCCCTGCTTCATTGTCTACCACTTCACCCTCATTTAAAGAGAGTGCAGGCAAAGCTAGCAAGAGCCTGGCTCTGATCCGCCTGCCTTACAAGGGGATTTCATCCCTGTTCGCCTGGGGAGAGGTCCTGCCCCTTCGGAAGGGGCTCTCAGACTGGATCCTGACACAGCGGGTAGAAGTTAAGCTTTTCTCCTCTATGTTCAATCTGCCTAAATTTTTCTTCAAACAGATCCGGTTGATTCACTCTCTTATAAATTTGAAAACGCAGTATGCAAAAGGGGAGGACCTTCCAGAATTGGTCCACGGTATAAAGAAAGTGTTCCTGAGGTCGATGAGCTCCCTCATTGTCAGTTTAAAAATTCCTCTGCTCTTCAACAAATTGCAACTGATCGACCTTAGCCAACTCTCCCGAAGTCTGGTAGGCAAGCTAGACAAGTCAGAAACACTGCTGACCCTGTGTTTCACAGGAATGAAGCTGGTGAACAGTGCCTGGTCGCTGGAAAAAAAACTGAAGATGGACCGAATGCGGCCGTCCCTATCGCCTAAAACCAAAGAACAAATTTTAAAAGTGGGCTCCTATGCCCTCCATTTCTTTGCAACGGCTCTCGTGTCCGCCGCTCTGTTTTTGGGCCTGCCCGCCTCGCCAATAGTTACAGTCGTCCTCTCCAACCTCTCCTTTACACTCGCCCTCGTGCGCACGTCCTTTTGGGACAAGAACCCGGTTCAGTGGAGTGAGCCGCGTTACACAGACCGCCTTTCCTTTTCCCACCTACCTGCTTAACTCGACTTTGTACACTTTTGCACCCCGCCTGCCGGCAGAGAAGCCTTGATGCGCAATTTCACACCCAAATAACCTGTAAAATTGACATTTGGGCCGTGTGAAAGCTCCCGCGGTTGAGTTCCCGCAAGTGGGGCTATATTAACAACATAAGCCCCACTTGCGGGAACTCAACCCCGGGGCTTTGACGCAGCCCAAATGCCAATTTTTCAGGTTATTTGGGTAGGATTCGCAGGAAGGCGTATTCAAGCCGATCCTGCGAATTAAAATTGCGCCTGAAGGCCTCCCTTTCCAGCAATCGGGGTGCAAAAGTGTACAAAGTCGAGTAAAATATAATTAGAATATAATCCTGCCCTGGAGTTATTATCTGCAGACCAATTCTACGTAGGTTTGCAAGACCATGCCAGTAGCAATCAGTCCCGCAGATCACACAGGTAAAGTCTTCCGGCAACCTTGGCTAAGTGAAAAGCAGGGGCAGAAAGGGGACAATTTCTTCATCCGGCAGATCAATAGTAAACCCCTTGCAAACCCCGTTAAAAAAAACTTTTTTTCCAAAGTCAACCTGCAGCCGTTGATCGATGCTCCCTGGAATGGAGCGGAAGGGGCGTTATGGGGGGGATTTTGCGTATTGGGAGCCTACTTCGCAGCAGACAGCCTATGGAAGCTGCACGAAAAAATTTCAGATGCAGCAGCTACGACGGAAAAGGTGGGGCTGGCGGTAAAGTCGGTTTTTGTCGAATTTCTATCCCTTGTCAGTTCAGCATCTTATCTCGCTCGGTGGGCAAATATGTCCAGAATTCTGGACTTAGGGATTTTTACACCGATCGTGAACCACGCCTGTTTTGGCGCCTCCGGATTTGCCAATGTGATGGAGGCAGCGGAGCAAGTTTATCAGGTCCGCAACCGGATTGAGGTTATTGAGTCGGGCGGGCCTGTAGAGAGGGTAGAAAAGCACAAGAAATGGCTTTGTTACGGGCTCGTTAAGCTGGCCGGACATGTTAACATGATCGCATGGGCCGTGCTGGGGATTGCAGCCATGACAACGGGGATTGCAGTCTGCTCGATGGTTCTGCCGGCCCTCCTGTGCGCCGGAATGTTTTTCGGGGGCGTCGCCGCATTATACAAATATCACCTTGATAGTGTAGCCCCCATCCCTGAGCTCAGTGAGGGCCCTTCTCCGGCGCCTGCATGAAGCAGACGGACAAAATAAAACTCCCTGCCAAGGTTTGGGTTATTGTGGTGGGCGTCATCGGCTTTCTTTTTACGCTTATGCTGATCACCCTGATTTTACTAGAGAGATAAAGAAAAATTTTGTCACTCGAAGAGGAAAAAAAGAAGAAAAAAGATTGTGTGAAAATCAAGAATTTTGCTAGCCTCTTCGGTTTAGCCTGAAATACTGGGCAAACGGACAAGCAAGTACGCAGCAATCTTTAGCACGTATACTACTTGTCGCTGTCAGCGTAGACTCTTGAGTCACATGGCGCCGAGATGAAGTAAAAACTTCGCAAAGCGCATCAAAGAGATTGGTCACAGCGATAATCTGTATAAAAAGGAAACATATGACATTGAAATTGATGGGAAAAAAACGGGGCATGACGCAGATCTTTAATGAGAGCGGAGACCGCGTCGTATGCACTGTCATCTCTGCAGAACCGAATATCATTACACAAATTAAGCGCAAAGACAAAGAGGGCTACGATGCACTCCAGATCTCCGCGTTTAAATTGAAGCCTTCCAGAGCAAAAAATGTGAAAAAGCCCCAGCGTGGACACTTCGCAAAAGCGTCCATTGAGCCGCGGGAACACATTAAAGAATCGAGATTGCCTTCCGTTGAAGAGTACCAGGTGGGTCAGGAAATCGGCGTCGGCCATTTTGCCGATGCAGGTTTTGTTGATATCCAGGGCGTTTCCAAGGGTAAAGGCCACCAGGGCGTTATGAAGCGCCACAATTTTGCCGGGGGCCCTGCTGCTCACGGTTCCGGATTCCATAGACACGGCGGATCCACGGGGATGAGGTCCTCCCCAGGTCGTTGCCTGCCTGGACAGAAGAAGTCAGGCCGTATGGGTGGCGAAAATGTTACACTGCAAAATCTTCGCGTTGTCAAAATCGATGAAGAGAAGCAGGTAATTCTCGTAGAGGGCGCAGTCCCTGGAGCGCGCGATGGTCTGGTGTACATCACCCGCGCAATCAAAAAAATAAGCGCAAAAAGCCAAAAGAAAAAATAGTTTTAGGAGAGATCCGTGGCTGCATTGAAAAAGTATAATCTGGCAGGACAAGAGGTAGGCCAGATTGCAATAGAAGACGAGTTGCTCAAATCGACAGCAAACTCGCAAATGATCAAGGACTATATTGTCGCGCTCAGAGAAAACGCGCGTCAGTGGTCTGCATGCACTAAAAGCAGAGCAGAGGTCAATCATAGCGGAAAAAAACCTCATCCGCAAAAAGGGACAGGAAGAGCGCGCCAGGGTTACCTTGGAGCCGCTCAGTACAAAGGCGGTGGACGCGTCCACGCTCCGAAGCCGAAATTCGACCAGCATGTCAGAATCAACCGCAAAGAGAAAAGAGCTGCGATCCGCCATCTACTCATTGAAAAGATCCTCGACAACCGCCTTCATGTTCTTCAGTACGAAACGATGAACGAGCCAAAAACCAAAATTGTGTCTGAATTCCTTAAAAAGCGCGAGCTCGAAGGAAAAAAAGTCCTCTTTCTGGGCGATGGGCTCCTCATGGGAACCAAAGAAGGGCAGGCTCCAGAGTCGCCTACAAAGAAATTTGATACATTTCTCAAGAGTATCAGCAACATCCAAAAGAGCGAGTTCATGATGGTTCCAAACGTGAGTGGCTACGATGTTCTCGTACACCACGACCTCGTTGTGATGGATACCGCCGTCGATCAGCTCAAAGTTTTACTAGGGAGCCAGCAGTAATATGCAAAAGAAGAGTCCGTTTGATATTATCCTCTCCCGCCATGTGACTGAGAAAGCCCGCGTGCTTGAACAGCTCCAGTTTAATACGAGCAACCCCTGCGTAAAAAAATGTGATTCCCCCAAGTATGTTTTCCTGGTCGACAGGAGAGCTAACAAGCAGGAGATCGCCGCAGCTGTTGAAGAAATCTACAGTAAAGAGAAAGTCAAAGTCGTCTCTGTCAATACGATTACCAATAAGCCGAAAGAGCGCCGCATGCGTGGCCGTCTAGGGTTTAAGCCTGGCTTTAAAAAGGCGATCGTGACATTGGAAGCTGGCGATAGCATTGAAGAGAAAGCATAATTAAGAGGCCGTAAGCGTTATGTTAAAGCAATTTCGTCCAAGAACAGCAGGACAGAGACACCTCATCCTTACCACTCATGACGACTTGACACGCCAGAGGGAAACTCCGCGCCACCGTCAAGCCTGAGAAATCCCTGCTGGAGAAGAAAGTCAGAACCAACGGAAGAAACCACCACGGTCACGTGACCTGCCGCCATAAAGGGGGAGGACACAAAAGGTTTTACAGGATCATCGATTTTAAACGGGACAAAGAAGCCGTGCCTGCCAAGGTCGCTTCCGTAGAATACGATCCTAATAGAACCGCCTACATCGCACTTGTCAATTACGCTGATGGGGAAAAACGCTATATCATCGCACCGCAAGGTATAAAAGTTGGCGATACAGTGACCGACCATGATGAAGGGGTTTTCAACGTGGGATGCTGCATGCGCCTCAAAGCCATGCCGCTCGGTTCAACCATTCACAATATCGAACTGCATCCGGGCCGCGGCGGCCAGCTCGTCAGATCTGCAGGGCTCTCTGCCCAGCTGATGGCGAAAAGCGCCGGTTTCGTGACCCTGAAGATGCCGTCAGGCGAAGTGCGTATGGTCAATGACAACTGCCGCGCGACATTTGGAGCCGTATCCAATCCGGAGAGAAACCTGCGCGTCGAAGGAAAAGCGGGCAGATCGCGATGGAAGGGGATTAGACCTACCGTTCGCGGTACTGCGATGAACCCTGTTGACCACCCGCACGGTGGTGGCGAAGGTAAGCACAATGGCTACCTCCCGCAGACGCCCTGGGCGATGTACACAAAAGGATATCGTACCCGATCTAAGCGCAAATCCAACAAAATGATCGTTAAAGATCGCAGGAAATAGAAAAGGTAACTTATGGGAAGATCGTTAAGAAAAGGCCCTTTCGTCGACCACCATTTAATGGCAAAGGTTGACAAGCTCAACAGAGGCGGCAAAAAGAATCCGATCAAAACATGGTCGCGCCGTTCTATGATCCTGCCTGAAATGGTTGGACACACATTTGAAGTTCATAATGGACGCAAATTCATCAGCGTATTCGTGTCTGAAAATATGGTAGGGCACCGTCTGGGAGAATTTTCTCCAACGCGTCTCTTTAAGGGGCATGGATCGAAGAAAATTGCTGAAGCGGCCGGAGCTCCCCCCGCAGCAGCTAAACCCGCACCCGAAGCAAAAAAAGGATAACCGATTATGCAAAAGGCAAGTGCAAAAACAAAATTTGTTCGCATCAGCCCCCGTAAGGCTCGCCTGGCCGCTGCTCTTATCCGCGGGAAACGCGTAGAAGAGGCAACAACACAACTGATGTTCTGCAAGCTTCGCGGTGGAAGCCTTCTGATGAAGACATTGGACTCAGCTGTGGCCAACGCAGAGACGCAACTTAATGTGCAGCGCAGAGATCTGATCGTACAAGAGGTCAGAGTTGATGAAGGCCCCACGATGAAAAGGGCCAAGCCAAAGAATAAAGGCGGAAGCCATCCTATTATGAAAAGAACAAGCCATTTTACAGTCGTCGTGGCTGCAGAATAACATAGGGAGCAGAAATGGGACAAAAGACATCTCCAACAGGATTTAGACTCGTAATCAACAAAAGATGGCGCTCCCTGTGGTACGCAAACAAGCAGGAGTTCGGCAATCTTCTTGGTGAAGATCATCTGATCCGCAAATACCTGATGGCAAAACCCTGCTGCCAGGCCACTTCGCAGCTCACGATTAAACGCATGAGCGGCAAAGTAGAAGTGACGATCCATACGGCAAGACCCGGTCTTGTCATTGGAAAGAAGGGCGCAGAAATCGATGTGCTTAAACAGGAACTGAAGAAGTTGACCGGCAAAGAGATCTGGATCGAAGTCGAAGAGATCAAACGGCCCGACCTCGACGCCAAGCTGGTCGCTGACGGAATTGCCAAGCAGCTCGAAAGACGCGTTCCTTTTAGACGCATCATGAAAAAAGCGATCCTGGCCACGATTGATGCCGGGGCAGCCGGAGTTAAGGTTCAGATTTCTGGACGTATCGGCGGCGCTGAGATTGCTCGTACTGAATGGTACAAAGAAGGACGTATCCCGCTGCATACCATGCGCGCCGATATCGACTATGCCCACGGACGCGCAGAGACGACCTATGGATCGATCGGCGTTAAAGTGTGGATTAACAAAGGCGAAGAACAAACTAAACGTGCAGTAGTAGGAGGCTGATCCTTATGGCCCTAATGCCAGTTCGTACCAAATTTAGAAAAATGCAAAAAGGCCATCGTACAGGCCTGAGCAAAGCGGCCAACTTTGTCGACTTCGGTGATTTTGGGATGCAGGCCCTTGAAAGGGGCTGGGTCACCAACCACCAGATCGAAGCGTGCCGCGTTGCGATCAACCGCTATTTTAACCGCCGAGGTAAAGTCTGGATCCGTATTTTTCCTGACAAATCGGTAAGTAAAAAACCTGCTGAAACACGCATGGGTAAAGGGAAAGGCGCTCCCGACCATTGGGTCGCCGTCGTACGCCCCGGCCGTGTCATGTTTGAAGTGGGTGGCGTTCCAAAAGAAATGGCGCAAAGCGCTCTGCGAAGAGCAGCTGCGAAGCTCGGACTTAAGACCCGATTCGTCGAACGCGTAGAGAGAGTATAGGAAAAATTATGGCAAAAGCAAAAGAGTTAAGAGACCTGTCCCAGGAAGACCTGAAGGCCCTCTACCAGGATTTGTCTAAAGAGCTGTTTCAAATGCGCAACGAAATGAAAATTGCGCGGAAGATGGACAAGCCTCATCTGGTGCGTATGAAGAGGAAAGATCGTGCTCGTGCAATGACGATCCTGCGCGAAAAAGAATTGACAGCTACAAGTTGAGGAATGAGATGGAAACAGCTTCAAGAAGAAAAGTTAGAGAAGGCATTGTCGTCTCGACCAAGATGCAGAAGACGATCACTGTAAAAGTAGAGCGAACCATTCGCCACCCTACTTTTGAAAAAGTTATCACAAGAGCCAAGAAGTACTACGCCCATAACGAAAATCCGGACGTGAAAGTCGGTCAGAGAGTGCGTATTATCGAAACAAGACCAATGTCGAAATTGAAGCGTTGGATTGTTTTAGAGGTTCTTGCTTAATCGCCTTAATGAAGAATGAGATTTAAAAAGGTTAAAAAACCATGATCCAACAAGAATCCAACCTGGAAGTTGCTGATAACACAGGTGCAAAGAAAGTCCGCTGCTTCAAGGTCCTTAAAGGTTCCAAACGCAGATATGCCCATGTTGGCGACGTGATCATCTGCTCTGTTAAGGAAGCGGATCCCAAAGGCACTGTTAAAAAAGGGGATGTTGTACGAGCTGTGATTGTCAGAACGAAAAGCTACGTCCGTCGCAAAGATGGTTCTCTGCTCCGTTTCTACGATAATAGCTGTGTCATCATTGATGATAAAGATAACCCCCGCGGCACACGTATCTTTGGACCGATCGCCCGCGAAGTGCGCGAGAGCGGATTTGTTAAGATTACTTCACTTGCCCCCGAAGTCATATAAGGAGATTGTAGATGAGCAGATGGATTAGAAAAGGCGACAAAGTCGTCGTTATCTCTGGGAATGAAAAAGGCAAAACCGGTGAAGTGATCGCCCGCAATGAAGATCGCATCACCGTGCAGGGCGTAAACATCCGCAAGAAACATGCCAAGCGCAAGCAGAAAGCCCCAGGCGCTGAAATTCTTGAAATGGAAATGTCCTTTCATGTGTCTAACGCTGCCCTTTGCAATGCAGACGGCGAGGCCGTTAAAGCGAAAGTGCGCATGAACAAAGATGGTTCCAAAGAGTTGTATTATCTCGAAGGCGGCAAAGAAGTCGCGCTTCGACAGTTAAGAAAACATTCATAGAGTAGATCAAGGCAATGTCTAGATTACATAAACGCTACAAAGAAGAAGTTAAGCCGGCCCTTCTCAAGAAGTTCGAGTATGCCAACAGCATGCTGATCCCTTCTTTGAAGAAGATCGTCATTAGCATGGGACTTGCAGAGGCCACCAAAGATAAGAACGCGCTGCAGGACTGTGTCAAGGAACTGACGAGTATTTCCGGTCAGAAGCCAATCATAACAAGAGCTAAGAAATCTGTTGCGAATTTCAAGCTGCGGGAAGATCAGTCAATCGGGTTAAAAGTGACATTGCGCAAGAAAAGAATGTACGACTTTTTAGACCGTTTCTGCCATATTGTTTCTCCGCGCATTCGTGACTTTCGCGGCTTTCCTGTCAAGTGCGACGGGAACGGAAACTATTCGCTTGGCCTTGAAGAACAACAGGTATTTCCTGAAATAAACTTGGACGAAGTCAAGAGGACCCAGGGAATGAATATCACATTCGTCACATCAGCAACCAACGATGAGGAGTGCGTGGAACTGTTAAAGTTGCTTGGCCTCCCATTTAAAACCGAGATTATAGCTGAGGGAGAGTAAGGCATGTTACACGATCCAATCGCTGATTTACTGACACGAATTCGCAATGCGAAAGACGCGAAACACCGTTTCGTCGATTTTCGTCCTAGTAAGATTAAAATGGAGATTGTCAGAGTCCTGCATGAGCAGGGATTTATCGACAGGTTCATGGTCAATGATGAAAAAGGTCAGGCCCGCCTATTCCTTAGGTATGCTGCCAGCCGGGAATCTGTCATTAAAGGCCTGAACAGAATGTCGTCCTGTTCATTGAGACGCTATGTAGGTTACCGCCAGATCCCACGTATCTATGGCGGAATGGGAATTGCGATTCTTTCCACACCGGGTGGAATCGTCGATGGCGAAACCGCCCGCCGAAAAAAACTTGGCGGCGAACTGCTCTGCTTAGTTTGGTAATAAAAAAGGGGTAATAGCATGTCACGTTTAGGAAAATCGCCCATCGCGCTCCCGGATAAAGTGGAAGTCAAAATTGCAGACGGCCAAGTCCATGCAAAGGGCCCAAAAGGGAATCTGACGATCCCCGCGCAAAATGGAATTTCCATTAAAGTAGAGGACAAACTCCTTCTCATCGAGAAAGATGAAAAGGTTGAAATGCCCAAAACAACTCACGGGTTATACCGTGCTTTGATCAATAACATGGTCATTGGTGTTAGCAAAGGATTTGAAGTTCGTTTAGGGCTAGTCGGCGTCGGTTACCGTGCAGCAGTGCAGGGACATATGCTCGACCTGCAGCTCGGATTCTCACATCCTACGCAAGTCCGAATCCCCCAGGGCGTAACAGTCACTGTCGATAAAAGCGTCACAGTTGTGATCAGTGGAATCGACAAACACCTCGTTGGACAATTTGCTGCCCAAGTCCGCGGGATGAAACCGCCAGAGCCCTATAAAGGCAAAGGGATCCGATATGAAAATGAATTTGTCCGCAAGAAAGCAGGTAAAGCGGCTAAAGGTAAAACGGCTTGAGATTAAGGTGAGAACGTTATGATCAATGATTTATTAAAGCGTAATGTGAGACGCCGCAGACGCATGATGCGGGTGAGAAAGCATGTCCGTGGGACTGCAGTGAAACCGCGTCTTACCGTCTTTAAATCCAACATGCATATTTTTGCGCAGCTTATCGACGACGATAGCGGATTTACGATTGCGAGCGCCGGAACTGTCATGAAAGATTTCCGGGATAGAAAACTCGATAAAAAGAGTAAAGAAGCAGCCCGCCAGGTTGGCGTCAAGCTCGCTGAAGCCGCAAAGCAGAAGAACATTTCCAACGTTGTCTTCGACCGCGGATTTAACAAATACCATGGTTTGCTCGCGGAAGTCGCCAGTGCGGCCCGTGAAACAGGATTACAATTTTAGTCAGGGAATAAAGACATGTCCAAAAAAGAAGCTAAGCGACGCGTAGAAGACTACGGGACTGAGTTCGAAGAGAAAGTACTTTACATCAACCGATGCTCTAAAGTCGTTAAAGGCGGACGCAAATTCAGTTTCTCCGCGCTGGTCTGCATCGGCGACGGACAAGGGCGCATCGGCTTTGGATTTGCCAAGGCTAATGAAGTCTCTGACGCAATCCGCAAAGGGACAGAGGCTGCACGCAAGAATGTTATGGCCTTTGAAATGGAAGGGACGAGCATTCCCCATGAGATCACGGTCGATTGGGATGGAGCCAGAGTCATGTTGAAACCGGCCCCTGAAGGGACCGGCGTTATCGCAGGGTCGAAGGTTCGCTCTGTTCTCGAACTGGGCGGCGTCAGAGATGTCGTTGCGAAAAGCTTTGGATCCAGCAACCCAATGAACCTGGTGCGCGCCACCATCTCGGCGCTAACCCAGCTCACTAACCGGCAAATGAATAGACAAATGCGAGGACTCTCAGCATGATTATCCTATCCCAGTTAACCAACACCCACCGTCCCAGCAAAACACGGCATCGTGTCGGGCGCGGAATGGGTTCCAAGTGCGGTAAGACGTGCGGACGCGGTCACAAAGGGGACAAAGCCCGTCGTGGTTACAAGCACCACTTTGGTCAGGAAGGGGGACAAATTCCTCTCTATAAAAAACTTCCTACCCGTGGTTTTACCAATGGAATGTTCAAGAAAGAAAACTTCGCTATCAATCTCGGGATGATCGACAAACTGTTTTCCGATGGCGAAATCGTCTCTCTGAAGACTCTCCAGGAAAAGGGAGTCGCCCCAAGGCGCGTTCCCGGTGGATTAAAAATCCTCTCCAATGGAGAACTTACGAAGAAAGTTACCGTACATGCGAGATTTTTCTCCCGTACAGCGGAAGAAAAACTCAAAACGAGCGGAATCTCTTTCCAACAAGTCCCTGCTGGGGAATAATTCGCGTATCCAAATTTTTAATGCCAAGCGATTAACCGATGATTGACGGGATAAAACGGATCTTTAGCGTACCAGAATTGAAGGCAAAAATCGTCTTTACTCTGCTCATGCTCATAGCATGCAGAGTAGGCGCCTATATCCCCGTTCCAGGAATCAATGGGGATGCAGCCGTAGAACTGTTTCGCAGTGCGACGGGAGGCGGCCAGAATCTCTTCCAGTTAATGGATGTTTTTTCCGGCGGCGCGTTTGCCCAGATGACCGTCATTGCGCTTGGCGTTATGCCTTACATCTCTGCATCGATTATCATGCAGTTGTTGATGGCCCTTGTTCCTTCTTTGCAAAGAGAGATCAAGGAAAATCAGGATGCTGGTAGACGAAAAATGAGCAAGTGGATCCGGATTTTGACCGTATTCCTCGCTTTTTTTCAGGCAGGGCTCTATGGCAAGTATGCTGTCCAGTTGAACGCCGGCAGCCCCGGAATTATCGCTAATGAGATACTCGATGTTCAGGCCTTTGGTTTCCCCTGGCTCTTTTACATGATTGTGATGGCGACGATGACGGCCGGGACGATCCTCCTCATGTGGATTGGAGAGCAGATCTCCGAGCGCGGTGTAGGGAACGGGATTAGCCTGATCATCACCATCGGTATTCTATCTTCCCTCCCAGGAACCATGGGGTCGGTCATCAGACAGCTAAATCTTGACTCCCAGGAGCCGGGCCAGCTGACCTTTTCCTCCCTCGTCGTTCTGAGCGGTGTCTTCGTCTGCATTATTGTGGGCACGATCCTGATCATTCAGGGACAGCGCAAAATTCCCCTTCAGTATGCCAGACGCGTCATCGGACGCCAGGAAGTTCAGGGGGGAAGCGCCTACATCCCACTTAAAATTAATTACGCAGGGGTCATTCCGGTGATCTTCGCGACCTCTCTTCTCATGTTTCCTGCGACCATTGGACAGTTTGTCGGTCGTGGCTCATGGGTAGGACAGTTTGCCAATATGATCTCTCCCGGAACCTGGGTCTACATGGTCTTTTACGTCCTCCTTATCGTATTTTTTACCTACTTTTGGACGGCCACCCAGTTCCACCCCGAGCAGATCGCTTCAGATATGAAGAAAAATGGCGCGTTCGTTCCAGGCATCCGGCAGGGGAAACCTACGCAGGATTATCTTGAATCGACCATGAACCGGATTACTTTTGCGGGAGCAGCTTTCCTTGCATTGATTGCCATCTTGCCGACGATCATCGGCAAAATGTTGAGTGTCGACTCCTCGATTACCTACTTTTTTGGCGGTACGTCCCTGCTTATCCTTGTCGGAGTTGTCCTGGACACCTCCAAGCAGATCGAATCGCATTTGCTCATGAAGCGTTATGACGGCTTCATGAAAAAAGGCAGGATGAGAGGGCGTTAAAGTGTTCGTGACAAAACTTGTTTTGAGAGGCAGCTCTCAAAATATAAGTTGATATAAAGTTTGCTGTCTCCTGCGCAAGTTCCTCGTGGAGCCCGCAGGGAATAGTTGTAAATAAACAAAACATCTGATAAATTCCTCAGAACGTTTATGAAAAAAGGAATCTTTTCATGCCAAGAGTGATCGGGATCGATATCCCAGACAATAAACGGTTAGAAATCAGCCTCATGTACATCTACGGCGTAGGTCGCCATGTCTCCAATGAGGTCATTGCGAAACTTGGGTTGAACCCCAACATGAAGGCAAACAGTTTGACGGAAGATGACATTGCGAAAATCAATGCCATGCTGACCTCCCAGTATGTTGTCGAAGGGGACCTGCGACGTCAGACCCAGAACAACATCAAGCGTTTGATCAGTATCCACTGCTACCGCGGCATGCGTCATCGCTTAGGACTTCCTGTTCGTGGCCAGCGCACGCGTACGAATTCGCGAACACGCAAAGGTAAGAGAAAAACCGTTGCCAACAAGAAGAAATAAAGGAGTGTGACCCTTGGCCAAGCAAGAAGCTCAGAAGACGATGGTTAAGAAACCAACGATCGCAAAATCCCGTAAGAAGACAGCACGCAATGTCCCGAGCGGCGTAGCGCATGTCAGAGCGACATTTAACAATACCATCGTATCGATCACAGATTTAACAGGAAACGTCATTTCATGGGCGTCTTCCGGCAAAGTCGGTTACATTGGATCGCGCAAGTCGTCTGCCTTCGCAGCGACCGTTGCTGCACAGGATGCCGGCAAAGCGGCGATGGCCGTTGGCATGAAAGAGGTTGAAGTGAATCTTTCCGGCCCAGGTGCTGGAAGAGAATCCGCTGTCCGTGGCTTGCAGAGTGCCGGACTTGCGATCACGATCATCCGCGACAAGACTCCGGTGCCCCATAATGGCTGCCGTGCGCGCAAGCGTAGAAGAGTCTAATATCAGTTAATTTCGGAATCAGCAATTTTGCAGGAGTTCGTTCATGGCCGTAAAGTATGGCAAATTTGAATTGCCGACGAAGATTAAAGTCGATGAGTCGAGCAGGACAGGTAGCTTCGCTCGTTTTATCGCAGAGCCTTTTGAGAAGGGTTTCGGGCATACAGTCGGTAATGCTCTAAGAAGAATCATTCTCAGCTCTCTCGAAGCGCCTGCCATTGTGTCTGTGCGCATCGAAGGGGTTCCCCATGAATATATGGCTATTGAAGGAGTGATCGAGGACATGACGCACATCGTGCTCAACCTCAAGAACGCCCTCCTTAGAAAATTGCCGACTGACGAGGAGATGGGGTCTCGCGAGGCGAAGGTGATCACGAAAGTGCTCGATATCACTGGCGACATGCTCGATAAGAACAATGGCCAGTATATTGTCACACTTAAAGATCTGATGGGATCCACCGAGTTTGATGTCGTTAACCCCGACCTGCCGATTTTTACTGTGACTAAACCGATGATGCGCAGAGTCGAGCTGAAGATTGCTATCGGCCGTGGCTATGTCCCTTCCGAGCGCCATTCAGCTGCTGAAAAAGGTGTTGATGAGATCCTCATCGACTCCTCTTTCTCCCCTGTGCGTCTGGTTAACTACTTCGTCGAGTACACCCGCGTTGGACAGGATACAGACTTTGACCGTTTGATCCTCGAAGTCCATACCGACGGGCGTATCTCTCCCGAAGAAGCTCTCTCTTTTGCAACACAGATTGGCATCCTGCATTTAAGCGTCTTTGATCAGCTCAAACACAACCTTTCCTTTGACAGTGGTGAAGTTGAGATGAACACAGACCGCGATGCGCTGATGGCAAAACTCGTCCTGAAGATCAATGAGATCGAACTCTCTGTGCGTTCGACAAATTGCCTCTCAGGTGCGAACATCGATACGATCGCTGAACTGGTTGTGATGCCCGAATCTGATATGCTCAAATTCAGAAACTTCGGCAAGAAATCATTAAATGAAATTAAGTCCAAACTCGAAGAGATGGGACTTTCTCTTGGAATGGATCTGACTAAATTCGGAATCAACCGCGATAACGTCAAGCAAATCATCCAGGATTATATCACTGAAAAGGCAGGAACCCAAGCATGAGACACGGAAAAGACACATTTAAAATCGGCCGAACCGCAAGCCACCGTCGCTGCATGATCGCCAATATGCTTAAAGCGTTGATCGAGCATGGCCGCATCGAAACAACCGAGCGTAAGGCAAAGGAACTTAGGCGCCATGCTGACCAGATGGTTACGCTTGCCAAGAAAAACACCCTCGCCAGCCGACGAAAAGCTGTTGCCGAGCTGATGATTTCCTACAATGCCCTGACAACCAAAGAAGCCCGCGCTGCCAAAGGCGGAAAAACAATGGGCCACAATGGCGACCGTAAAGTAATCGGCCAGCTCTTCTCAGTGCTTGGCCCCCGCTTTGCCACACGGAGCGGCGGTTACACCCGCATCATTAAGAAAGGTTTCCGCGTAGGCGATAACGCACCTTCCTGCTTTATCGAGTACCTCGCCGAGTAGACTTCTCTCCCATAGCTTCAGGGGAACCTTCCCCTGAAGCTTTTTCTTTTTTCAGAGCGAATTGCTAAACTCCATTTGGGCACAAATCCGCGCCAGTGGTCCTTAACAAAAGTTTTTGCAGTTATTTTTGCGTTAAAGCCCCGGGGCTCTAGATTCCCGCAAGTGGGTCCATATTTTCAAACATAGGACCCTCTTGCGAGAACTCAACCGCGGGAGCTTTTACGCAAAAATAACACCAAAAACTTTTGTTAAGGACCACTTCTGCGTCGATTCGGTTTTTCGCAAATCGCCTAAGACACATTGGTTATGTCAATTTGCGAAAACCCGAATCGACTTTGCGATCATCGAATTTGTGCCGCGAAGCGAGTTCAGCAATTCGCTCTTTACATTCAAAATTAAACCGTTTAGCATTTGCGTTCCATTCACACCCATGTCCTTTGGAGGGTTCTGTGAGAGTCAAAGTAGCTATTAACGGATTTGGTCGCATTGGACGGTTGGTATACCGCAATTTGCACGAGAGCTATCCCGATATTGAAGTCGTCGCGGTCAATGACCTTGTGCCTGCTGATAACCTAGCCTACCTTCTCAAGTATGACTCTGTCCATGGACGTCCCCGATTTAACATCCATGCGGAAGGGGACTATCTCGTCGTTGACGGCAAAAAATCCCAGGTCTATGGCGAAAAGGATCCCGCGAAGCTACCCTGGAAGCAGCTCGGTGTGCAGTATGTGATCGAGGCCTCAGGCCACTTTACCCATGCTGAGGACGCTCAAAAACACCTCCAGGCGGGCGCCAAACGGGTCATCATTACGGCCCCTGCAAAAGGGGATTGCCCCACGTTAGTGATGGGTGTCAACCATAAAAATTATAATCCTGAGAAGGATTTCATCGTCTCCAATGCCTCCTGCACGACCAACTGCCTTGCCCCCCTCACAAAAATCCTTTTGGACCATTTTGGCATTGAAGAAGGGTTGATGACGACGGTCCATTCCATGACAGCGACCCAACCCTCCGTCGACGGCCCCTCAAAAAAAGACTGGAGAGGCGGGCGCGCAGCCAGCCTTAACATCATTCCTTCCTCTACAGGGGCCGCCAAGGCTGTCGCAGAGTGCCTCCCTGCCATCAAAGGAAAGCTCACCGGCATGGCCTTTAGAGTCCCTACCCCCGACGTCTCCGTCGTCGATCTGACTGTGCGCCTGAGCAGAGACACCTCCTACGAGGAGATCTGCAAGGTCGTCAGGGCCGAATCGCAAGGAGCTATGAAGGGAATTGTTGAATTTTGTGAAGAGGAGGTCGTCTCCTCCGATTTCATTGGAAGTACCGTTTCCTGTATTTTTGATAAAGGGGCAGGCATTGCGCTGAATCCCCGTTTTTATAAATTGATCGCGTGGTATGATAATGAGATGGGATATGCCCATCGCGTTGTGGATTTATTGCGCTACATGGCATCCCGCGAGAAGTAATTTTTTTAAAATTCTGGCGTCGCCGATAGCAGCACCGATCCCTATCTGGAAAACCCAGGATCGCTGCTCCCTTCGACACGCCACTTGGGCCCGCCCTCACACGGCTGTCCCTTACTGAAACCTTATAACATGGATTGAACACGTGAATTTTACTCGAGAACCCATCATTGAAACCATTATCTCTCCCAAGGAGGGGTGCAAGTTGCTAGTCCGTAGCAGCCAGGGCGGCTCCGGAACTGAAGAATATTATGTCGACGCTGTAGAAGTCGTCTCTTTTGGACGTGCTTTTTTCTTCCGTTCGCTCGAACGGCCCAAATCCTTCCTCGTCCCCGTCACCGACTACGAAGTCCTGGAAGTCAAAGAGACCCGCGTCGCACTCAAGAATGTAAGCCATGAGCGCAACATCAAGATTGGCGGCGGAAGAGAAGCCCCCTTGCGCCACTCTCACCGCGAGCCCCCACAGGAGCGGGAACAGGAGCCTGCAACAGCTGAAGATGGCCAAGAGCCCGCCTCAGAAGAGGCCAGCATGGAAGCTGGCTCTGGTGGACGCATGGATAAACGCAGAGACCGCCGCCGCCGCCGCCATCGCCGCTCCTCCGACGATCAGGAATGGAGCGACCGCAGACCACAACAAGAGCAGCAGACGGACGGCGAACAAAAGGCACAAGGAGGTGGTGCAGAAGATGAGGCGAAAGTTTCATCTCCCATGTTTTCCGCCCTCATCCCCCCTCCATCAACGCTTATTTCAGAAACTATTGGCCGTTATAAAGATAAAGAGTTTATGGAAGGCGCCTCCCAAAAAGAAGTAGAGCGCAAAGAAGAGAGAAAGAAGAAGGAGCCCCCTGCAGATGAAGAGCCTACCGGTTCCGAATCCTCGCCCCTGCATCGCGTCTCTACTTCCGCATCTTCCGATCAACTCGAGATGGGATCCTTCTCCTCAACCCATTTCTCCGGTCTTTCCGGCGGAAACGATTCCTATTTTCTCTAGATCTCCCCGAGATCGCGAGCAAAAGGGGACCCCACAAAGGGTCCCCTTTTTCTTTCTTGAACTTAAGCCCCTTCCTCGACTAAAATTTCCATCTCCACATTCTTCTGCTCGGATGGTGGAACGGTAGACACTGGGGACTTAAAATCCCCTGCCAGCAATGGCGTGCAGGTTCGACTCCTGTTCCGAGCAATGTTAAGTGCCAACGAGTTACGTTAAATCATGTCCTCCTGACAATTGGGACAAATTGTGCACTGGGCCACTACTGGGTCAGTGCGAAAAAATCAGGAGGTCACTTTATGGCGTACATTGAGAAAAGAGCACATGCATCTGGAAGGATAACTTACCGCGCTCGCATCCGCTTGCACGGAGCGCCCGCTATTTCAGAGTCGTTTCCCACCAGGCGCGAGGCAAAGGAATGGTCTGACAAGATGGAGGCGGACGTCCGCCAGGGCAGATATTTTGGAAGGTCGGAGAGCAAAGAGCGCACCTTTGCCGACCTGGTCGATCGGTATTTAGATAGGGAGTGTCATAATCACCCCAAGTCCTTCACAAAATACAAAATGCAGCTTCTCTGGTGGAGAAAGCACCTGAAGGACTATTACCTCTGCCGTATCACCCCTTCCGTTATTGCAGAGCTTAAGGAAAGGCTTGTTAAAGAGGAGACGCCTCGGAAAACTCTGAGGTCCCAATCGACAGCAAATCGGTATTTGGCCGCCTTAAGCAGTGCATTGACAGTCGCTGTCAGAGAGTGGAACTGGCTCAGGGAAAACCCGATATCTAAAATTTCAAGATATAAAGAAGGAAAGCCCCGAGAACGGTTCCTGACTAAAGAAGAAATTGAAAGGCTCTTGACCCTTTGTAAAACAAGCAGAAGCCCCCACCTTTATCCGGTAACGCTGTTTGCCATTTGCAGTGGCGCAAGAAGAGGGGAGATCCTGGGCCTCAAATGGAAAGACCTGGATTTCACCAGAAATACTGCCACCTTCCGGGATACTAAAAACGGAGAGACCCGCACTATTCCATTAAGTCCCGTTCTGGTCAGTTGTCTCTTGGATGAGAAAAAGAAAAGGGTTATTATTAGCGAGTATGTTTTCCCCAGTAACGATGGCAAGCAGCCGGCCGATATTCGAGGCGCCTGGGAAAATGCAATCGGGGAAGCCGGTCTCGACATCTGCTTCCACACTTTAAGACATACCGCAGCTTCCCACCTGACCATGGGCGGCGCTTCCACATTGGAAGTAGGGGCCGTGCTGGGGCACAAAACGCTGGCCATGGTCAAACGGTATAGCCACCTGTCTGTCTCATCGACTGCCAAGGTGCTGTATCGCATGAATGAAGAGGTTTTAGGACATAGAGAGCATGGCACGTAACATTCCACATGGCACCACAGAAGAAAGACAGGCGTTTGAGCAGCTGCTCAAATCCTGTCTTTCCATTGACTCCACCCAGAATGAAAATAAGCTCTCCACTCTCGGACAGAATTTAGCAAAAACTTCCCAGGACCTCCGCAACCAGGTCGCTATCTTTCACGCAAACATCGCCAAAGCACCGCTTTCCGCCCTCATCCTTCTATGGGGTGAGATGATTCGCAATGACAGGATGTTTGGGAAAAAATACTTGGTGATGATGCGCGACCTGGTTGAGACAGGGCTCTTACCCCTCATCTCAAAAACGAAAAAAACAGAGACCTTGCAAGATCTCTCCTTGCAGGACCCTACTTTCATCATCGACAGGATCCGCTGTTACAAAGATTGGTCTATCCACAAGAGGGAAGACCATGCCATTTTGTACAAAGCCTTTTCCGAGTGGCTCTCCAAAGAATCATTCGGCTATATTGCTGAAGCAAGGGATCTCGATCGTATAGCCACGCAAAGGCGACAGATCCACTATGAGACTTACATAGAAATGATAAGTCGTATGGATCCACGCGAACGAATCCTGGCAAAACTATTCTACCTGGGCGGACCAAGAGCTCTCGAAGAGGTCATTTCGTTGAAAATTGAAGATATTGATTTTGCCAAGTCCCTTGTTCATCTCCCAGAGGCCATTTCATATCCCCGTCATCTGCTTGAGGACATAAAAAACTATATAGTAGGCCGCAAGAAGGGCTTTGTCTTTATGGGAAGGGATGGAGAGAGAATCTCTCATACCACGCCTTTCCGCGCCTTGAAAACAGTGGTTACGGAGCTGAAGCTGGATCCCGAGTTTACATTCAAAGACCTTACCAGAAATATCTGATCATTTGTCTGTTGGAGTTTTCCACCAGGAAGCGTCATAGCTGATATAGAAAGTTGGCTTTTCGCTACTGCCGTTAGCTTTCTGGAAATCTGCAGTGAATTGATCCAGCAGGTAGGGGAGGCTTTTTTTAATCACAGCTTGAACATCATTGGTTTGTTCCAGGTACACAGACCAGCGACCTGCGTTTATAGTTTCAAGTTGTTGATCTGTGCCAAGTTCTGTTACGGCACTCACAGATAGGGTGGCTTGCAAGACAGGAAGAGGTTTGTTTTTTTGATCTACTAACTGCTCAATAACAAATTGAAGGCCTGGATTAGAAAAAGTATCCAGGTCTGCTCCCTGTGCAGTGAGCACAGGGCTTTTAACCACTAGAGCCACTTTTCTCAGCTCTTGGTCGATCAGCCCGATGGTTTTACCCACATTTTTTTCATCAATTTTCAACAAAGGGAAAAAAGTAAAGGAATGGAGCGACTTTAGTGACCCTTGCTTTTCCTGAACAATTTTATCCGAGGAAAGAAAAAAAAGAGGCTCTTTGGAATGTCCCAGGATAGAAACAAATGAAAGCGCTGTAAAAAGGAATATATTTTTCATGAGCAGACCCTGGGTATGATGATTGATTTCTTCTTCCTCTATCTGGAAACGATGCTACGTTGGCTTATCAGGAACTCCTGATTCTCTCCAAAAATGTAACCTATTTACCAATTTTTGCAGGCATCCCTTCCATATCCCTCCGGCCCTGCAGCAATTTTTTGCCACATCCTCGAGTTTATATACCACGACAAGAGCTAATGCGGATACTTCCGGCCTTCTTACTGCAGCAAGTAAAAGAGTAAGGCCCTTTACTGTGTTGTCTACGCGTTCCAGACAGTCTCTAATAGCTATATGATCGGGACCCAAAATCGGCCAATCGGCTTGGCAGGGGAGAATTGAACCCTGGGAAGGTATTCGATTCCCTTGATGGCGGCCAAGATGGGAAGAGGGTTCTCCACAGTCGCAACAAGCATTTCTTAAAATTGAGTCGAGTTGAACGGAAATCATTTGAGCTGATTCCAAGTCCTCCAAGCGAACATATGCGAGGAATGCTCCAAATAATGGTCTAAAGGATAAATCGTTTTTCTCTTCTTCGCAAATTAATGCATATTCGTAAGAGAGTAAAAAATCTTCAAGAGCTCTTTGATCTTCTCCCAAAACTAAATAGCCCTCGCCTCTGGAAGCGTGCAGGTCGGTCAGCGCTTTATAGTCGTCAGAGGAAGTTTGTTGGATTTTCAGGCTTTCGTTTTCTATGGACCAGGCAAGGAATGAATCCTGCGTTGGGTCAGCAAAGATTTGTATCGGAACATATAGCAGGCAAAGGGCCAGACAAAAGGTGCGTATCCAAACTTTCATAATCTCCCCCAAGTTTCATCAAGCACTGTAACAGCAATTTTTTTTCATGTCTACTTCCATAGGTGGGAACTGCCTTGAGTGTCGATGAAGTGTGACAATGTGTTGCAAAAATATGCACAACATGTCACGATCCATCCTGTCTCAATTGTCAGGAGTGTTTATGCAAATTCTGGAAACAATCGTCCCATTACGGGACTACTGCCGAAGCCATAAATGGCCACAGGTTACCCCAGTGGCATCACTGGATATACGCCGGCGCCCCGGTTGCAAAGGCATGCATCAAGAAAATCGGAGGCCGGTACCTAATCGACCTCTCCGCTTTTCAGAAGTACGTGGAAAGCGCCTCTTTAGAAGAAAGAGGAGGTGCCAAATGAAATCACCACGAACGATTCAGGAAACGGCCAAATGAGGAGGGATTATGGGTGTATACAAGCCAACAGAAGACCTCCTTTTGAAAGCAGGTCGTGTTAAGCAGTTTTGGCACCGGTTCGTCACCGGCTTCCAAGATGAAACAGCTCTGCGCAATAGTGCAGAGAAGCCCCTCTCAAGCATTTTTCAGAACAGGACATTGAAGGTGCACAAAAGCAGGAGAGATCGATGGTAGCCCAACCAGGGGAAAATCAGAGAGAGATCCCCTTCTCCGAATACCGGGCTCTATCCGAGGCCCAGGCGGAGAAATTAATCGAGCTTTCACTAACTCCCGAGGAAAAAGTTCTTCGGGAGTTCAACAAGAGATATGCAATTGTGCGCACCAGCACCACCCACATTCTGCTTCAAAGGTCAGAGACGGCTTTTGAGCTGGATACCCGAAGTTCTTTTAAAAACTTCCACGAGAACGATTTCTTTATCAACTCTGAAGGGAAGTCGAAAAACAAGGCGGTTTTTTGGCTCAAGCACCCCTTGAGAAGGACCTTCGAAAACATCGTCTTTGACCCACGCGGCCAGGCGATTTCGCCCGCAACTTTAATATTTTTAAGGGTTTCTCGGTAACGCCTCATCCAGGGGATTGCGCCCTCTATTGGAACCACGTGAGAGAGGTGATCTGCAGCAACCATGAGGAAAGTTATCAATACGTCCGCAAATGGATGGCGTGTGTTGTGCAAAAACCTACCCTTCTGGCAACGGCTCTGGTCCTCCGCGGGCTCCAGGGAACAGGCAAGAACAGGTTTGTGGAATGTTTCGGCAGACTTTTTGGTCCCTACTTTCTAACTGTCACCAGCCTGGAACACATCACAGGCAAATTCAACAGTCACTTAAAGTATGCCTACCTCCTCCATGCGAACGAAGCCCTGTGGGGAGGATCCCGAAAGGAGATCGGTGCTCTTAAAGCGTTTATCACAGACCCCACTATCATTATCGAGGGGAAGGGAAAGGATGCCATCCCTATCGACAATTGCAGGCACCTGATTGTTTCCAGCAATGAAGAATGGGCAGTGCCTCTTGACCTGGATGATCGACGCTTTTTTGTCCTGAACATTTCCCCCCATCGCAAAGGTGATCAGCCTTATTTCCAGGCCCTGACAGATCAGATGGACAAGAAAGGCCTCTCAGCTCTGCTTTTCGATCTTCTCCATGAAGATTTGGATGCATTCGATCCCAGAAAAATGCCCCCGAACGATTTTGGCTTCGACATCAAGATGAAGACGGCAAACAGCTCGGAGAAGTTCCTGTTCGCTGCACTCCAAGACGGGAGATTTAATGTGGGGTCCATGAAGACAGGGGAGTGGGGCCCCTTGTCCTGTGAGAACCTCTATGACAACTATAGAGCCTGGTGTCAGCGAGAGGGTCTAAGGCAGGAGGCCAGCTCCGATTTCGGTAAACGCCTAAAGAAGCTTCTCTCTATAGAAAAAACTCACCGCTCCGTGGGAGGCGTTCGTGAGTGGTGGTACAAGCTTCCCTCACTGGAAGAGTGTCGCAAGAGATTTCAGAGTTTTACCAGGCAAACGGATCGGATATGGGAAGAATAGTTGTCCCGTACAAGCAGTACATGACGTACAAGCATAAAAACTGCTCAGCTTTATTTTTTGTATTTCAACCAATTTTAGACCTTGTACGCCTTGTACTGCTTGTACTTCGTCTATGAGAGAGGAGTATATGGGGGTATTGTTTTTCGCAAAAGAAGATGGACTGAACCCAAAAAAGGTGGCATCCACCCGAGGAGGAGAGTACCACTCTCCCTGTCCCAGCTGCGGAGGTAAGGATAGGTTCATCATATGGGACAAGATCGATCGCTATTTTTGCAGACAATGCAGAAAGAGCGGGGATGAAATCCAATATAGCAGAGACTTCCATGGACTTTCCTATGTGGAGGCTTGCCGAAAGAGCGGCATTATCCCAAATGAAAAGACTCAATCCTCGAGGGGCATTGTAAAAACACACGAAAAAGAGCGCGTTTTTCTGTTTGAGCCTCAAGTCGCCAAAGTGCCCCCCTCTCAATGGAGGGATCAAGCCAGCTCATTTACCCTGTACTGTCAAGAGCAGCTGAAGAAGTCTGATTTCGCTTTAGACCTTCTTCTCAAAAGGGGTCTTTCCCTGGAATCCATAGTGCAATTTCGCCTGGGCTGGAATCCTGACTCTCTTTGGTTGAAGCGTAGCGACTGGGGGCTGGAGTCAGAAGGAAAGAAGCTTTGGATTCCAAAAGGGCTGCTGATCCCGACTTATGACTTGGCCACAGGGGAGCCCCTGAAGCTTAAAATTCGCCGCAGTGACTGGCATGAAGGGGACAAGCTGCCAAAATACGTGGAGATTTCTGGGAGCGCACAAAGGCCGGCGGTGTATGGATGCCCGGTTAGTAAATCTATAGTGGTGGTAGAGTCGGAGCTGGATGCAATTTTACTCCAGCAGTGTGCCGGGGATTTGTGCTGCTCCATGGCATTGGGAGGAGCCTCAAAACGACCCGATGTTGAGAGTCATAGATTGCTCCTCCAGGCTCCAGCAATTGTTTTTTCCCTTGATGTAGATACCGCGGGGGCTCTGGCTTTCCGATGGTGGTGGCAGGTGTTTCCTCGCATCAAGTTGTGGCCCCCTCCTATAGGGAAAAGTCCTGGAGATGCGCACCTTGCCGGCATTGATTTGAGGAAATGGATTAGCTCTGGGCTGTTAAAAGATGTCTGCTTTGCAATGATGGGTTCGCAGAAAATATAGGAGAAAGAGGAAGGATTTCTGAGCTGTCAACAAATCATTTTTGCTGACTAAAAGTAGCTCTTTTCTTAACAATCACGCAAAAAAATGTTGAGGTTGTTAATGAATGCATCGCGCGTTGTAAATAATTTGTTTCTGTTTTTCGGACTTCTTCTTGGGACCCTTCCTTGTATTGCACGAGCGGGTGAGCCTATTCGAAATGGGTGGTCGGTTTTGGATTATATTTCTGATGGCGAAAAAGTTCATCTAGAAATGCCTATTGATTCTCAAGTCATAAACGAGGGCTCCTTGATTGCTATAGTGGGTATGATTGGGCATGACCAGTTTTCTATTTGGACAACTACCTCCCCAAGATCTGATATTGATGTCGATCAAGCGATTTCTATGGTAACAGCAATTATCCAAAAAAATGGTGGATATATTCGGGAAATCAAAAAGTCGAAAATCAAAAACCAATGGTTTGTCGATTTGGATGGTGGAAACGCTCAGCAAATTCTCTTCTTGAAAGGTCGAATAGTCTTAACATCGAAGAACATATACTATTTGGAAGCCCTTTCTTTGAATGGAAATAATTCGTTCTCAGAATTTTTTCGTCAATGTTGGGTAAAATAAACCCGGCGATGACTGAGGGCGCAATTATATGAAAAAATCAGATCATTTTAAAAAGTCTGTTTGCCAATTTTCTTAAGTAAATATAATTAATGACAGTAGAATTGGAGTTTTGGGACCGTGAAAAAATCCAAGATTATATCGGCAATTTTAATAGCAGTAGTGACTTATGCTATTTTTCACTCTGATATTGATTTTGCAACTTATGGACTAAGCCTGTCGTCGCATGAAATCCAAATGCCTGGGAAAAGGGAAAGGCTTCGATTGGGAGAAGCTGTGGAATTAAAGCCTGGGCTGATAGGGAGATTGAATCCTAAAGATCGAACTCTTGAGCTTTCCAATGGTAAAAAACTTTCTATTTCCAAAGAAGATCAGCGCGATCTATTTCCTGAAAATGAAGAAGCTTGGCAATTTGCAAGAGAAAAAGAGGAAACTCAAAGAAGCATTAAAAAAATTCCAGCAGGAGAATTTCTTTTTCAATTCGGGCAAAGTGGCGTTCTAAATGCTCTTAAAGATTGGGGCAATAAGTGGACTCAAAGCAACAATGAATATGCTAGAATAAAATGCATCCATCATGAAATTTCTGAAGAAATCGTTAAAGAATCTCCTTTTATTTCTGGAGTGGCAAAATTAGCCTCAATTCTTTTTTCCATTGGAATCGGATTGACGGTATATTTTGGAGTATCAGGAAATTCAAATATTTCAAAGAAGGCAAGTAGAGTCTCTTCAACCTACTAGCGATAAGCACAAGAAATATTTTCCCATGCCCCCCGAAAAGACATCGGGTTCAAAGTAACAGCGCGGAAAATGGACCTTGTTTTTCTTGCGGCAACCTAATGCTAAGCTTGAACCTCTCATGCAAGAATTTTGTAAAATACCCAGCATGAAGCTCCCAATAGAATAATAAGAATAAGCGTTAGGATAATTATGTCCCCAACGACACAGCAATGATAAAATATTGGAGAGGCACCTCGTAATTTCAGGAAATTTGTTTCAGATCTCTTATTTGAGTACATGCGTTGTGCTACGTAAGAGAAATAACCAATGAAAATCCTAGCATGCAAGAGTGAAATAAGGAATTTATCCGGTTCTTTAATTAAACTAGCAGAAGGTTGCCCCTCCTGTGGTTCAGGGGTTTGTGGATTTTTTGAACTAACATTATTGATCGCAGGTTTTGGAGGTTGCGCGCCGGTCTTCGGGAGTTCATTTTTGTATTTTTCAATTGTGTTGCATTCATTCATTCTCTAAAAACCCCAAATTGTCCAACCGGTTGCAGGTGGCTTCTTTTGAGACGTTAAAGACTTCGGCTACCTCATCAACACTTTTTGACAGTTCCCAAACGCGTTTTACCTTTTCAAATGGTAGTAACAATGCGGATGCGAGCATATTTGCTTGCACCTCTTTATATAGATCTTCGGGCGCATAATCGACAGCCCTTTGCCTAAGCTCTATAAATTCATCTTTTCCATCGTCGTGTAAAATGATGTGCGCAATTTCATGGGCGATAGAGAATTTTTGCCGTTTAAAGGTGTCTTTACGGGCGATTTGAATTGTGTATTTGTTCTGTAGGATTTTTCTCGCACAACCCGTGCCGAAATGTTTGAGGGCTCGAATTCGACCGTCTCAATTGCGCATCCAAGCCCTTTAGCGATTTGAAAAATATCAACCTCATAGCTATCTGAGCTGTCAAAAAGAGGTAGATGATCCCTTCTTATGTCATCCGAGATCTTTTCAATGGTCTGTGGAGGGATATCTGTAAGCCATGAGGAAGGTCAATCCATATGTTAAATGGTTTTCTGAGAAGTTTAGCATGATTTTGAGTCTGATGCCAAGAGCTCATATTTATTTGACCTGAGGTTTATGGACAGTTGTCAGCAAGGACTGTAGCATGGTCGATGGGGAAGTTGAGAGCGGTAGTCTTTACGGATTCAATGGCAGGTTCCCAATCGATAATTTCGACTCTGCAAGGTAAGATAATTTTTTGGTTAATGTGACTTTGTTAAGCTACATGACCGACAAAAAGACCAGATGCGATGATGGCAGCGAGAAAAAACGTTTTTATAGAGCTCCATGTGTGTCAAAAATTTGATGTTTTTTATCTTAGGCTAAAAAATTGCAACTAAAGTAGTTTCTTTTTACATAATTAAAACTTTGATTTGTTTCTGAAAAAATAAATTACGTTGACTATTTTCAAGCAAAACACGATATTCTGCGATTCTTTTTTTTCACCAAGGACTGTTATGAAAAATGTGTTTCTGTTAACTGCTTTCTCTCTGTTCCTCAGTTGTTCCACATATGGGTATTCACATGTGTCAAAGAAACATGTTGCAAATGTGATATCTGGGCAAGATCAAATGTTTGCCCAACAGGGCAGAACGTATTTCGATTCTGGAAATTATGGTGCTGCATGGGCTTCGTTCAATGAAGCAATTAAAATCAATCCTAAAGAACAGTTCTATTATTATATGAGAGCTGCCTGTACTGTGAATCTAGGGAATCATCAAGCAGCGATTGACGATTACAACAAAGCTCTAACTCTAGCTAATGACAATGACGCGAAAGGCTGGATTCACTACGATATGGCTCTTTTGTATGCGAAAATGGGAGATGAAAATAATTCTGTGGCTCATATAAGAACTTCTGCCAAATTGGGACACGGTATAGCCCGAAATTGCTGTGACCAGTTCAGCGTCAGCTATTAATAATTATCCCTGAGTCACTCACTGCGTATGTTTCCTTGGGCGTACAAATTTATGTTGCATTTTGACCTAAGTAGCTTAATTGACGCCCTGTGAGCCTTCCTATCTGCCATATCCTCGACTAAGTAAAACCTCCGCTTCGTATTCTAGTTTTTTATTTGCAAGCGACCTTCTTCTGTTTTAGCGCTAATGCTGGGCTGATCATGGAAATATAAATTCCAATTTGTTCAATAAGTATTATTACTGAAAATATCACATGACAAATTACAGGATCATGAAAAACTGCAGAAATTAGCAGGTCTTATAATGCAGTCATCTTATCGAAGTACCAGGACCAGTTGGTTCCAGGCCCTTTTGTGGGTCAATCGTGGGTCAGTACATCGCGTGTTTTGTGGGAATTTTGCGGAATTTGGGGTGACTTTATCTTTGTTGGGGTGGTATCCTGCTCTATCAAAAGTCAGGACGCGTCATGCGGCATTAGGATAAAGGTCGGGACTTAAAATCCCCTGCCAGCAATGGCGTGCAGGTTCGACTCCTGTTCCGAGCAAGCCAAACCGCGAGAAGGTGAGCCCTTGAACAAGGCTTAGTTACCTTCTTACTTAAAGGGGGAAGGTCTTAACGGACTGGAGCCCCTTTATTTTCTTCTTGAGTTTTCAGTGAAATATTAAAATATCGATGCGTAATGAGTTTCGCGTCTATGACCGGACGGTATAGCCATTTATCCGAAGTGTATGGATGAGGAAGTCCTTTCCCTCGTACTCTCTGAATCGCATGATCTGAGTAGGTGTCAGGTCTCCCAATCTTGCCAGTCTGCTCGACCGAGTACCATTTTTTGAATGGATTTCTCGTCGAACCAAAAAGTGATGCTTTCCCGATTTGCCAACGATTGGTTATACTGGTGCCAGTTGCGGCGTCAGTACTTGTCTTTTAGACTAAGCAACAAGAGAATTTACAGACTCGTGGGACATAAGGCAAGAACAAGCTTATCCGCAGCCATTTACGCAACAACGCCAGTATAGACATGAACATGACATCCATTCTTGAGGCATATGAACGCATTGAGTGCTTTATTCATCACACTCCTGTTATGCGAAGCTCGAGCCTAGATAATAGGTCGGCGCACGGTTGCATTTTAAGTGTGAGAACTTTCAACGTGCTGGTGTTTTTAAAGCTCGTGGTGCATTCAACGCAGTGTTATCATTAAGTGATTCTGAAGCCATCCATGGTGTTGTTACTAGTTCATCGGGTAACCATGCAGCAGCGATTGCACTAGCAGCCAAAATTCGCGGTATACCAGCCTATATCGCAATGCCAAAAATTGCTTTGCCGTCAAAAATTGCAGCTGTGCAGCGTTATGGTGGAAATATTATCTTTGTAGAGTCCGTTGCACAAGTGCCTACAGCAGAAGAATATGACGCAACTGTCGCGACTATTCATTCACGAACACATGCTAACATCGTCCACCCGTATAATGATCTTAGAACTATTGCGGGACAAGGAACTTGTGCGCTAGAGTTTCTGACAGAGCAACCGGACCTAGATTTATTATTGGCGCCGGTCGGCGGTGGTGGGCTCTTGGCGGGAACAGCAGTTGCTGCAAAAGCGATTAAATCCACGATTCGCATTATCGGATGTGAACCAGAAATGGCAGACGACGCAAGACAGTCGTTTTATGCTCGTCAGATCATACCACAGATGCAGCCTCGGACCATCGCCGATGGATTGCGAACTTCATTGGGGGACCTGACCTTCCCTCTGATACTAAGATATGCGGATGACATAGTAACAGTTTCAGAAGATGCAATCATAAATGCCATGCGCCTTGTGTGGGAAATTCTCAAGATCGTGATCGAACCAAGTAGTGCGGTTCCCCTTGCAGCGATTTTGGAGGGACGAGTAGATGTAGCTGGAAAATCTGTTGGCATTATTCTTTCTGGTGGGAATGTGGATTTGAATAACTTGCCGTGGATAAAGGCTTCCCAATCATAAAAATCTCTACGCGCCTAGCCGAACTATGGACTTATAGTCTTTTATCTGTACTGTCGTACTAAATGAATGATTTACACTGGAGGAAGATTTATGAAGCCAGCTGGTAGTCTCTTGCTCACCAAAACAGAAGTTAGTCAACTATTGTCCTATTCCGAGTGTATACAGATTGTGGAGGAGGCATTTCGTCTGCATGGGCAGAACAAAAGCATAAAACCCCAGCTTATCCACGTCGATGCTGAAGGTGGCGAGTTTCACATTAAAACAGGTGGATTGACGTTCGAAAAGGCATATTTTGGGCTTAAAGTAGGCGGTGCATTCTTCCAGAATGCACGTTTTGACATGCCAAATATTCAAGGTGTAATTCTATTAAACGATGCTGAAAATGGCTATCCGTTGGCAATTCTAGATTCACAAGAGATCACAAAGAAGCGCACTGGAGCAGCCACAGCGGTTGCAGCAAAATATTTGGCAAAAGAGAACAGCGATACAGTTACAATCTGTGGCTCCGGACTTCAGGCGCGCATTCAGTTACAGGCGCTCGCCAGTGCTTTTCAAATTAAGAAAGCATTCATCTTCAGCCGGGACTTTACGAAGTCGGAAAAGCTTGCAAAAGAGCTTGCCGCCGATCTGGGTATAGTTGTCGTTCCAACACAAGATTTAGCTGCAGCCTTAAAACAAAGCCAGATATGCGTGACATGTACTATCGCTCGTGAATATTTCGTAAAGCAGGAGGATGTTCCGCCAGGTTTGTTCATCGCGGCTGTAGGCGCAGACAGCCCTGGTAAGCAAGAGATTGATCCCAAGCTTTTGTTCTCGAGCAAGGTGGTAGTAGATATTTTGCATCAGTGCGTGCATGTCGGAGAGCTGCAACACGCTGTGGCACAGGGAATGTGCCCAGAAGATGTCCACGCAGAACTTGCAGAAGTGATAACTGGTAATAAACGGGGTCGAACATCAGATGACGAGATTATTATTTTTGATTCCACTGGAACAGCACTTCAAGATGTAGCTGCAGCAGTCTTTGTCTACAAGAAGGCATTGAATTTGAGCAAAGGACAAATATTTGATTTTTTCAAGTAATACTGGAAAGCGTTCAAATACTTTATGTACGTATCCGTGCACGGGTAGGGGACTAAATCGGCTGTTGGCCGATACCCCCCCCCTGTCCTGTGAATAGATACCAAACAAGACGTCTAGGTGTGTGGGGGCATACCGTGCGTTGATTCAATTAGGACGCTGTTTTTCTAGTTCGACTGAAAACGGTCTCTTGTGATAGAATACGTCAAAGGGCGCTTTTCGCCCTTTTTAACGCGGAGCATTTAAAGTGAAGAACACAGTTGTCAGTTGTTTGTCGGCAGTATCTGCTGGCACAGACAGCTCAATAAGAGCGAGCTGTCTCTCGTTATCATCATCGTCCATTCCTGCCTTTTTGCCATCCTTCGGCTATCCTCATTCTTCTTTCCATCATCATCATCATTGTTTTTGCTAGTTAATTGTTTTTGAAACGTATTAGCAGTGTTTTCGTTACACAGCTTTTTAATTGTTTTCATTTGTAAGATATTTTTGTCTACACATGTCAACTTTTTTCTTTGGATTGTGTGACAACGAGACAGCGCTAAATTCTATAGCAGTTAAATTTACTGGCAGCCGCAACAATTTGCAGGCTGTCTTAATATTTAACATATTAAAAAACTATTTTATATTTTAGGAGAAAACAATCATGTTGTCATTACAAAGAGGGCAAATTTCGTTCTTTAAATATGTCCTTCCTGATTTGGAGTTGCAGACAGTTAAGAGAAGGGATCTAAACAAAGAATTCACCCTTGAAGACCCGATATTTAACGAAAAGAAAAATGATCGAATTAAAAGCAGAATTGCAAAAAACAATAAATTGGTCATTGAAAAGCCGAAGCTTAACGCAAAAAAGGTCGATAGAATTTCGGAATTAACAAAATTGCTTTTTCAAGTAGCCATTGGGACTGGTGAAGCGATTGTGAATAATCGTTACAACGAATTCGATGCTCTAGTCATGAATTTCGGGTGCCAAATAACAGCATTAGATCTGTACAGGAAGGTTCGCAAAAAGGGGCTTTATGAGGAGGCTATTCGGGTGGGTGAATTGGCGCAGAGGAAGCTAGATCAACTTCAGATTTTAAAACAAGGAGTTTATGAGGGCAGGCAAACAATATTAACAATCTTGAGAAATGCCGATTTAGATTTTTCTGTATCGACTGAATTAGGAGATCTTTGTCGGTTCAGGCTACTTAAACTCATCAACGACAATAAAATGAAAGAAGATGGTAGCGAAGTACCCTTCACGAATGTTAAGTGCCTATTCAAAAAAGAAGACCTCTCGCAGGCGCCGTGCCTGGATGATCCTCTTGATGAAAAGAAATTAAGTACGAAAATATTCGGTGAATTGATTAAGGCAATTCAGATAGAGGAGTCAAGAAAGGCAGCGGATTTTATTCGGCAAGTCGCTTCCGATATGAACATGGAAGAGCAACGAACCGAAATTATTCGACGCCTGCTAGGTGCAGAGTTTGAAAAGAAAAATGTGGGAGGGATCGTCTCACTGCCTTTGGTTTACAATACAGAGGCTTGCTTGAGAAATTTTCAAGGCGTTCTCTTGATTAAAAACAAGCTTACGAACTGTAAGAGGCTCATTGAAGGGGCTATCCCTCAAAAACTTTTTTTGAGGATGCCCGGCGAAATTATCTTGAATGTTGATGAAATCGCAGCGCTTCCTAAAGATGAACCTCTTCTTGTATTAGAAGGTGTGGTTAGGGAAGGCATTTCCCTTGCTGAAACCGTTAAGGAGGTGGGAGAGGGGTTAATTCGATTGGTTTTATCAAATTGTGCAGAACTCCCTCAGTATGCTGGGGATGATACTGGGTTAATTGATGATGATGAAGCTCAATTGGAAATTGAACGCCTTAGAAATCTCAATCTAAGTGCCACGAAGTTCTATTTAGATCACTTCTACTGTAGCAGCATAGAGGTGGAAAGATGATCAAGCAACCTCGTGCTCTTTATCTTTTGAACTTCATTTCCATGTGGGAGTGCTTTAGCTATTACGGAATGAGGGCATTATTGGTGCTCTTCATGGTCAAAGAACTGATGTTTGATGAAAGCAAGGCTTTTGCCATTTATTCGATTTATATCACTTTAGCTGAATTAGGTGGTGTTGTTGGCGGTGTAGTGGCTGACCGTTATTTGGGCTATAAGAAAGCTGTGGCATTCGGAGGGTGGACGATTGTTGTCGGCCACCTTTGTCTGGCCGCCTCTGGCTCTCAGACGACCTTCTTTTTGGCCCTTGCCCTGATTGTAATTGGGACATCGCTTTTTCGTACGAATATCGCCGCATTTCTTGGGACATTCTATGAGAAAAATGATCTCCGTCGAGAGCCTGGTTACACTATGTATTACGCGGGTATGAATGCCGGAGGCTTTTTAGCCGCCATTTTCTGTGTGATCGTAGCGGAGGCTTACGGATGGCATGCAGGATTTGGGCTAGCAGCTTTTGGCATGTTTGCTGGGATGCTGGCAATGATTGCCGGGCGAACCATCTTAGCGGTGCCTGAAAAAGGGAACCCCGAACAGACAAAACCAACGGTACGAGAACTTCTATCTGCCGCCGTTAGTGCAAAAGAAGCCTTGAAGTGTGTGGCATTGTATATTTTCTTTTTGATTGTCTTTTATGCATGCGAGGAGCAGTTAGGATCGACGCTGGTATTGTTTTCGGATAGATTCGTAGATCGTGCGACCTTTTTCGGAACAATCCCTCCAGCCATGCTGATTACAGTCAACCCATTGACAATACTGTTGATGGGGCCATTTGTATCAAAATTTCTTCAGAAGTATCCCATGGTTGAAACCAAGAAGATCGGAATCGGTTTTATTCTCCTTGCTGCAGCGTTTTTATTATTGAACTTCGGCGCTGTATTCGACGTTGGGGAAAACGTCATTTCTATTTGGTATGCCATTGGAAGCATCTTTTTGATTGGATTGGGAGAGTTGTTTATCGGGCCGACTGTTTTTGCAGCAGCGTCAAAGGCTGCGCCGCCGAAGCTTGCCGGACTGACCATGGGAATGGTGACATTAGGGTTCTCGTTAGCGAATGTGTCTAGCGGATTCCTCAGCCAACTTATGGCTGTTTCAGAAGAAGCCGGGTCGTTAGATGTTTATATCCAAGGATTTTTCGTGGTCGGATTGATCGCATTGGCTCCTATCGTTTTCTTATTTAGAATAAAACAAAGAGAGAGAATATTGTCATGATTACAGTTAAATTTGTTGAAAAAGAGCCCTCATTCATTAGTTTGCGTGCGACAGCTTTTTATGAAGGCGAGAAAAAAATTCCTACAGAACTGGCTGCGGCTATGAACTGTAAGCCGCGTTCTCAAGTAGTAGAGGTTCTTTCATGTCAGAATGATGCTGTTCAACGAAGTCTTGTTGCCCGGCTGGGAAAGAAAGAGGTAAGTACGAGAAGAGGCAGAGAAGAAGTGGGGGCAAAGTTCTATGGGAAGGCCATTGAAGGAATAGAGAAATCGCTTCTGCTTGACATCAGGCATTTGGAGGAGGATGGACTCGATATTGTGATGGGACTATTGCTCGCCGGTTGGACATTTGATCTGTACAGTGCTGCGAAGAGAGCTCAAGAAAGAACATCATTAGTTCAGATCGATGTCTTCTGTCTGAATCCCATGGAAACAGAGCAAAAATTCGAGCGCTTAAGACAAACTGTGGAAGGGGTAAACTATGCCCGATCGCTGACATCAGAACCTCCGAATATTCTTTATCCAGCAGCGTATGCCGAAAGGGTCAAGGAACTTAGGGAAATCGGAATCCAAGTCGAGATTCTGGATGACCAGAAATTAAAAGAGATCGGAATGAGTGCTCTGCTTGCCGTAGGAAAAGGAAGTTGCCATCCTCCGCAGGTGGCAATTCTAACATGGAACGGGAATTCACGTGAGGAACGACCGATCGTAGTCGTGGGAAAAGGTGTCTGCTTTGATTCCGGTGGTTTATGTCTGAAGCAAACTACACATCAGGTTGATATGAAGTCAGGATAAGGCGGGAGCAGGCGTTGTCGCTGGGCTGATCAAGACCCTCGCCTTAGCAAAAGCTCCTGTTTATGTCGTGGGGATTTTGGGTTTCATTAAGACATGCCTGATGGTGCAGCGATGAAGCCCGGCGATGTTATTTGTACCATGTCTAAACAGACCGTTGAGATTATGAACACGGATGCTGAAGGGCGGTTAGTTTTGGCAGATTGTTTATCAGTATGCCCAAAAAAGGTTCAATCCAAAGAAGATTGTAGATCTCGGGACTCTGACGATAGAAACATTTGCCTCGTTGGGGAATGTTTACGCTGGACTATATTCCAATGACCCGACTTTGGCAAAAGAGTTTAGGGAGGCTGGCATTGCGTCCGGAGATCAAGTGTGGGAACTTCCTATGGGATCTTTTTTTGCGAAGCAGATTGAATCCCCTGTAGCGGACATGAAGAATGTTGGAGTCGACCTTTGCGGTGAAAATGGAGCTGCTGCGGAGTTTCTTAAACGGTTTATTATCGAAGGAACACCATGGGCGCATATTGATATTGCCGGAGTTTCGTGGACGTTTGAGGAATCATCGGGTAAGCCCAAACAGGTTACAGGTTACAGGTGTGCGCCTTTTAGAAGAATGGATAATGGAAAGCCAGGTGAAAAAGATGGAATTTGATGAAATTATCGAGTTGCTTCAAACATTATTGTATGCTCGAGGTCCCTGTGGGGAAGAGGAAGAAGTGCGTACGCTTTGTTTCCGGCTTTTTAAGGAAATTACAGATGATGTGTGGTTAGATCCCTTTGGGAATTTGATTGGCAAAGTTTGTGGGAAGGTAAAGGAAGCTCCTGCCATCCGTTTAATGGCTCACATGGATGAGATCTCAATGATCGTTAAGCCAATAATGAGGACGGATCACTGCGAGTAGATCCTTTGGGAGGGATATTGCCTGGAGCCATTGGACAATGTCCAGTTGATATTTTGGGAGATCAGGAGAGGTTTTCAGGGGTTCTTTCTTTTGGATCGATGCATGTGACTAAAGAAACAATTAATACATACAAGATGGTTCCTGAGGATGAGAAAGGGTTGGGCAAAGCGCTAGCATGGGAAGATGTGAAAGTTATCACACGTAAGTCACTTCAGGACTTAGCGCAAAGCGGCGTCCACGCTGGGACAAGGATTGTGATTGGGCGGCAGCGGCGAGAGTTGTTTATGTTTCAGGATTGCATCGCTGGATACTTTTTAGACAATCGAGTTGCTATAGCTGTATGTTTATGCGCGTTAAAAAGGATGAGGCAAAGTCATCAAAGACCAAAAAGCGATGTGTATCTTGTTGCCAGCTGCATGGAGGAGATCGGAGGACTAGGAGCTTCTTATGCGGCGCGGACTCTTCCTGGTGATTTGACGATTGCTGTCGATGTAGGTCCTGTAGCGGCCGAGTATGGAACAAAGCTAAGTTCAGATCCCATCATAGTGTATCAAGATACCTTTTCGCTGTATGACAAAAGAACATCAGACAATTTAATGCGGTTGGCAAGAAAGCTAGGGCAGGAACCACAATGCGCCATCTGGGGAAATTACGGATCAGATGCCTCTTTAGCGCAAAATAGAGGACAATCTGCGCGATCGGCGCTGGTATGTTTTCCTGTCGAAAATACCCACGGTTACGAGGTCATGCACAAAGAAAGCATCTCGCAATGTGCCAACCTGCTGGCAGCATACTTAATGGAGTCATGATGCCTGTCAATGGTATGCAGGTTCGATTCCTGTTCCTAGCAATAAAAAACATCCGGCAAACCGGATGTTTTTTATTGCTAGGAAAAGAGACCAGGGATTTGGTGTGTGTTAGAGGTTGAAGGGAAGCGAGCTTGCGAGCGAACCGGAGCTGTAGCGGACCTTTGATCTTACCATGCGTTCTTCTTGCCGGGAGTTCCTCCGCCCAAGTGGTGCGTTGCAAAAGGCTGAAAGCAGGGAGCCAGCAGTTCTTTTCCATATGCGCAACGCTCGAAGGTGGCGTACAACTTTCTTCCATTTTCAGGAAGGGCCAACCCGTATAAAGCGGATAATTCCAGGCCCACGTAAATAATCGGAGAGAAAGCTATGCGGAGTAGATCTTTGCAAAGGGCCCAGCTTTTGTCAGAAAGGGAAGGGTTTTCTGATACAGGGTGCCTGAAATGAGCAAGGGTAATGACTTTGGCAATTCGATTTGCCAGGTTAAGTACCAGGCCTATGGCATGAATAATGGGTGTGGCTGCAACCAGGCCTAAACATTTTAAACGCGTTATTTTTGGGTCGTCATTCCAATACAGGTCGCCATTGCTTAGGTCGAGACCATTTTCGAATCTTGTATAAGGGAGGAATGGGAAAGAGAGACGGGGCGATCACCTCGCTCATCACATCCCTTTGCGAGAACCTCGCTATATCTTCCACCTAAGTGATTGGCTGCTGCGCGTAAAAAGCCAGGAATGTTGTAAATAATGTTTGCCATTCTTTCCGCCCTAGTTGTTTTTGGCATGCATTATATCAAGGTCTTGGCTTTTCCAGGGAGGTAATAATTATTTCGGCGATTTTCTCATCATGCTTATTATAAACAGGTTGTATTGAGGACTCCCATTGTAGAAGTCCTCATGCGGAGTTTACTGGTCAGATTTAAAAATTTAACTCATCGATGGTGAGTGGTTTATTCAACTGTACCCAAGGACGGTACAGTTGAAACTGCTGAAGTGAAAAAATTAACGGGCCCTTTTTTCATAGAAGAAGAGGGTAGGCACAATGATGACTATTGTTCCAAAGACAATCGCTGCCAGAGGGTAGATAGTGCCGTTGTAGAGGGAGCCCGCCAGGCCAACGATGATGGCAGCGGACAACAGGCGGACACTTGTTATCAAGCTGGCAGTGATCCCTTTAATGTGAGGAAGGATTTCCATCGCTTCAGGAAAATAGAGTCCGATGATCCAGTTAGCGCCAAAAGCGTATACCACCATCGTGACGGTGAGAAGGTAGGGATCGCGAGGGGTGATCAGGGCAGCAAGAGACAACCCCAATCCTCCCACTGCGCATAGGAACAAGCCTGCTTTTTTAATCCGAGTTACGCCCCATCTGGAAAGAAGACGGTTCAAGATAAGGCTCGCAAGAACCCAGCCGCCAAGGATAGCTGCCTGGATGAAGGGGAATACCATCTTGCTCATGCCAAACTCAACGACAAAGAGGACCGAGGTCCCCGAAAGGAATGCAATGTATGCACCAAAAATCAAGCTTACAGTCAGAGTGATTTGCCAATAGGCCAGACTGGAAAGGGCCGACTTGAAATCTGTCAGGATCTGCCGCAGATGAAGACGCGTTCTTTTCTCAAGAGGAAGGGTCTCCTTAAAAAAGAAGATGCAAACGATTAAACCGATCAAAACAAATAGTGCGATGGTGAGAAAGTTGGAGCGAAATCCAAAGGTATGGTTGAGGTAGCCACCGGCAATCGGAGCTGCTGCCATGATGAGGGGGATGACTGTATTGAGGAGGTTGGTTGCTCTAATCGCCTTCTCTTTTTTAAAGGCATCGAAAATGATCGCGGTTCCCAATGTAAAGCATCCTCCGCTGCCAAGCCCTTGAAGAATTCTTCCCCATAACATCTGATTGAGGGTTTGTGAAAAGACCGTCAGGATGCTTCCAGCAAGGAATATTCCGAGCGCGATAACCAGCGGCCTCTTGCGGCCGAAGGCGTCCGATAGCGGTCCGTAGAGCGGCCCGGAAATGCAAATTCCGATGAAATTCCAGGAGAGGATATTTTGAATGGAGCTTCCCGAGGCAGAAAACCATTTCATCATGTCAGGAAAAGCGGGCAGATAAATATCTGTCTCAATGCATGCGGCAATGAAGATGACGATAATAAGAAATAAGAACTTTAGCTCTGTTCTGTTATGCATCCTTTCAACTGGGTATATTCGCACCTTAGCAAAGTCAGGACTTCTCCCACCAAGCATTTTGTGAACACCCAGGTGAGCTGGACCCAATCGACTGGACAGATTTTTAAGGTCGCTGGACTGTTTTCTTCCTTATTGCCTGGGTAGTAGCATGGTTTTAATGCTTTGATGTAAAACGATTTAGGTTGAATTTTAGACAAAATATCTAAATATTGACAGTTTTTACAGGTCGTGGTATACTGAATGTATGAAAACAAGACAGCTATACAGGGAAAGCCCATATCTAAAACGATGCATGCCACCATCTATTGAAACGAAGGAGGGCATGACAATGATCCGCTATGCTATTACTGATGAGTGAGCACAAGCCTGTACGTCCGGAGCTTAAGAGGCATCTCTGCTACATCCAGGGAGTTGTTGATCTTTTTTATCCTTTTGTAGAGGGGGCTCTGCACGACCTTAAATCTGGCACTGTGGTTGCTCTATTTAATAATATTTCCAAAAGACAAGTGGGTGAGTCGACCCCTCTGCGGGAGCTCAATATCCCTGTCGATCGTTTTCCAGATTATTTCCCCCCTTACTATAAATCCAATTGGGATGGTCGCAAACTCAAGTGTATTTCTATCACGCTCAGGGATGCCAAAAATATTCCAATAGGTTTGATCTGTTTCAATTTGGATGTAACCCTATTTCAGGATATTGAAAGCCGATTTTCCACCCTTCTTCAATTGAAAGGGGTGGCGGAAAATCCGATCGAGTTGTTTGGGGAAGACTGGCAGGGCCAAATCCATCTTCAGATCGACAGGTTTTTAAACGAGCGGAAGCTGACGCTGCATCGTCTGAATAGAAATCAAAAGAAGGACCTGATACAGCATCTCTATGCGAAAGGGGTTTTTAATTTTAAAAATGCTGTGCCCTATGTCGCTGATATTTTAAGTGTTTCGAGGGCAAGTTTGTACAACTACATGAAGGATTAACGCATGCAAAAATTATATATTGAGACACCTCTCCTCGAATCGACCCCTTTAAGCAAGCTGTTGGGAATCCCTGTTTTACTAAAGATGGAGGCATTGCAGCCAAGTGGTTCCTTCAAAAATAGAGGGATTGGACATCTTTGTTTGGCATTTGCAGGTCAGGGAGCCAAGTGCTTTATCTCTTCTTCGGGGGAAATGCCGGGCTTGCTGTCGCCTATAGCGGCAGAAAACTGCACATACCTGTCAAAGTGGTTATCCCTACCACGACTTTACCTGTAATGATTGAAAAAATTCGCATGGAACAGGCTGAGGTGATTGTTAAAGGGAGTGATTGGGATGAAGCCGATCAATATGCAAGAAGTCTGCTCTCGGAGAAGGGCAGTTTTTACATCCCGCCATTTGATCATCCTTTAATCTGGGAAGGACATAGTTCCATGATTGAAGAGGTGTATAGGACTGGGGAAAAACCTGGCGCAGTTATTGTTGCAGTGGGCGGAGGGGGTCTCTTTTGTGGCGTTCTCGAGGGGCTGCATAAAGTAGGTTGGGGCGATGTCCCTGTTATCGCTGTCGAAACGGAGGGAGCTGCATCTTTTGCGACCTCAATGCGAGCTGGAAAAGTTGTTAAACTGGAAAAGATCGATACAATAGCTACCTCCCTTGGGGCAAAAAAGATAGCTGGCAAAGCCTTAGAATGGACAAAGAAACACAAGGTTTTTTCTGAAATTGTCACAGACCGCGCTGCAGTGGAGGCAACGTTGAAGTTTGCAAATGATCATCGCATATTGGTTGAGCCAGCATGTGGGGCATCCTTATCCCTCATTTATGATCGCGCGCCATTATTGCAGAAATTTTCTTCTGTCTTAGTTATTGTTTGCGGGGGGAGTGGGGTGACCAGGGCAATGTTGTCCCGCTGGAAGGAAAAAACCGGGGTTACTATTGAATGAAGATTTTTAACCTGGAACAAATTAAAGAGGCAGCTGGGGATTTCATTCCTTTACTTCATCGCATTGAAGAGGGATTTAATCTCTACTCAGCGGGTAAAGCTCTCATCCCTCCTGTTGGTCACATGCATTTTGATTCACCGCCTGGCAATTTGCACATAAAGTATGGGCATATTCCTGGAGAGGAATTTTTTGTCATAAAAATTGCCTCGCATTTTCCAGAAAATCCCCATCAGGGAATCTCTGCTATTGCAGGTATGATTTTATTATTTTCGCAAAAAACCGGAGAACCAATTGCCCTTTTTGAAGACCGTGGATATTTGACACATTTGAGGACAGGAATCGCTGGAGCAATAGTAGCGAAATACTTCGCTCCAAAAAAAATCAGTTCTATAGGAATTGTCGGAGCCGGGACGCAGGCGCGGTTTCAACTGAAATCTTTAGAAGAGGTCCTGACTTGTCGCAAAGCGATGGTTTGGGCTCGAAATGCCGAGGAAGCAGAGAGGTTTGCTGCTGATCCGTTGGTGAAGAATTTCCAGATTACGGTTGCACAGGATTTGAATGAGCTATCCCGGAACTGTAATTACATCGTGACCACAACACCTAGTCAAGCTCCTCTTCTTTTTGCTGATCAGATTCGTCCTGGAACACATATCACAGCTCTTGGAGCAGATAGCCCAGGCAAGCAGGAATTAGACCCCCGTATCCTGGGAAAAGCGGATCTGATCGTTGTAGATAGCAGGTCTCAATGCAAAGCCTATAGTGAAACGCACTATGCTCTTACGCAGTCTCTCATCGATCTTTCTCAAGTTCATGAGATTGGCGAAGTTATCGCAGGAGTCGCTGCCAGGAGAACATCCGATCAGCAAATCACGATTGCCGATTTGACGGGTGTCGCCATTCAGGATTTGAAAATTGCTGAAGGGATTTTTTCATTGCTCAAATACCCAATTGGCTAAGCGGTCGCATTGAGCCTCAGGCAAATCCTGGGATCGTCGTTTTTGAAGACATAAAACGCATGAAATGAATATAATCCCACACGTGTAGATTTTTCGGAAATCGCTAGACAGATCTTCAAAAATTTGTTATCTCATGGTAAGCCAATGGCGACAGCTTTTGAATTAGGTCCTAAGATTATGGAATTTACGCAGAAATTTAAAGCAATTTCACCGCTTGATGAGCTTCTAGCTTATGAGGCTCTATGGGATTCCCCCGCTTCTACAGCGACATCTGTATCAAAAAAGCTAAACGGATCCCCGGATCTATTTGCATCCAGTTTAGTAGAGCCACAGGTATGCAATAATTATAAGAAGCAATTGCTGTCGATAATTGATAAATTGCCGCATTTCGGTGTAAGAATACATTCTGACATGGAATTTCCAGAACGTTTAAGTGATGCGCGACACCCCTTAAAGATCTTTTACTATCAGGGTGATTGGGGATTAACTTACCTGCCCAGCGTTGCTGTAGTAGGCACAAGGGAGCCGACTGAGATGGCGATTCGGCGTACAGAATATCTGGTAAAAAGGCTCGTTGAAGATAAATTCGTTATTGTATCAGGTCTTGCTAAAGGGATCGATACTGCTGCTCACAAAGCTGCTATTTCCAGTGGAGGGTTTACGATTGCAGTCATTGGCACCCCTTTGAATCACTGCTATCCACCGGAGAATCAGGCTTTACAGGAGATAATTGCAAACGAGCATCTCTTGATTAGTCAAGTGCCATTTGTTCGATATGCCAAGCAGGACTATCGGCAAAATCGGTTTTTCTTTCCAGAGAGAAACAAAACAATGTCTGCCTTGACAGATGCAACAATTATTGTCGAAGCAGGTGAGACTTCTGGAACTTTAATTCAAGCCCAAGCTGCTTTGGACCAAGGTAGAAAGCTATTTATCCTCGAGAATAATTTTGTGAATCCGAACCTAACATGGCCGACTAAACTTCAGAAAAAGGGCGCAATCCGCATAAAAGACTATGAGGAAATCCGAAAGCACCTTGTCGTTTCCACTTAAGCGTATAGATGACTTAAACAGGCCATTACACTCTTATCTTAAAGAAGAAGATGAAGTTTATTTTTTTGGGGAATATGTTGTGCGTGGACGCGCAGAAGATGGCCCAACGAATCAATTAATTTTCAACTATAAGAAGCCATTGGAGCGCATGTCCTCTCCCGATTGGAAATATAAAAAGCAGGCTATTGAACAAGTCGCGAAAATGTTTCGTAATTCCATTGAAAAAACTGAGGGCCTTTGCGAGAGAGTTAGTCAAGCGACTTTGGTTCCCGTCCCCCCATCTAAAGCAAAAGACTCTTTAAATTATGATGATAGAAATCTAAGGATGTTAGAGCTTTTTGCTCCAAATGGTGATGTTAGAGAGCTCATCTTACAGATTGAATCCAGAGATCCTCTTCATAACTCGAAAAGCCCAAGATCTTATGAGATTCTCCTTCAAAATTACAAACTTAATGATGCAATTCTTCGAGCCAAAGCCCAAGGAGATTTGGATTTTTGATGACACTCTAATTAAAGGCACTCATTTTCTAGCCATCAAGAGTTTTTTTAATAAAGAATTTCCCGGTATTCCTGTTGTGGGTTTTTTCATTGCCAGGTCAATTGTCAAAAATAATATGAGTGATATTTCGGATACATCACTTGGATAAAGCGGACTCTTTGTTTTGATAAAGGTTGAAAATGCCGTTGGCCATTGGATGGAGTCTATGTCCAAATATCCTGCTTTTTCTCTTTTCGGTGAGGCTCCCGATCTCGACCATTTTGTCCATGCCGACAAAATGGTTTTTAGGGTCATTTTCTGATTGCTTACAAGACTCCATCAACAATAATTTTAAGGCGTCTTGAGATGCGGACAGCTGGGCAGTTGCTCGGAAAAAGCGAGCAGCTGTATGGAATAAATCCACCCGGGGTTGCCGGGTGGATTTGTGTTGGGAAGGATTAGATGCTGGGATCGAACATATGGAAGTAGGCGCGGTCATGCATGATGGCGCTTAGGATGGCGGGTGCGTGGACCAGATCGCGGGGGCCGGTGCCTGCGTCATTCATCAATGCTTCGAAGAGGGCCTGGTAGGCTTCGCGGCGGGCAGTGTTTTGGCAGAGCGTGGTTAGCAGGCTTTGGAAGCTCTGGGACCTGGATGTATTGATCTGGAGGCCTTTGGCGGCGAGCTTCTGGCTGAGGTTTTCCTGCACGACCTGGAGAAAGTTGAGTAGCGCTTCCGGGCTTTTAAATTTGGCATCGAGGGTTTGGGCAAACCTTTTGAAGGCTTGGGGAACGCCCTTGACGATCGCGGTTTGTCTGAGGAGATTTGTGTGGGAATTGGGCACACAGTCTTTTCGGGATTGGTCCACTGCTCTGAGGAACCATTTCGAGGCCAGTGCCACGCTTTTAAAGATCAGTGCGCTGTCGGTCATGTCTTGCGCTTCTGCAGGAGCTGGAAGGGGTTCTTCACTTTCAGATGAGGAGGATTTGGCAAGGGGGGCGGGTTCCATTTGGGGCTCGTCCTGGGAAAGTGCGATTTTTGTCTCTACTTTGGTTTTTAAGTCGCGGAGATTGACGATGAGCGTTCCTAAATCATCAAACCGCTCAGCGATGGCCAGCGTTTCCGCATTGAGAACCTGCTGATTGGAGGGGACTTCGCTCTCTTCGCCATTTTGTGTCACGTTGTAGGTCATGCAAACATAGTAAAAGGTTTTTTGGGCGGATTGCAGGGTGGCGATCAACGTATCCAGGTCTGCTGACAGCTCGGTGTAGGGAGCTATGAGAGGGGTTTTGATGAACGGGGAGTCCTGTGGATGCATTTCAATGGCGTCGATTGCCTGGTTTAATTCCTGATGTCTGGCGGTAAAATTTGTGACTGCCGTTTTTAGGGCGAGCGAGGTCATCTCGCGTCTGGTGTTCCATGCGACAGGGCTGACGTAATCATTGGTGAGATTTTTGATTAAATGTTGCGTTCCCCTCCACGCTTTCCACATTTTCTGGGTAGCGGAAGCATTAGTGACTTCGCATTGGACTTGCACATCGCGGCTGGAATCCTCTTTGAAGGTGTTTAACTTCACTTGAGGGGCAGCCTGGTAGTCTGTTTCGCTTTTTGTGATTTCATCTGCCTTGGATGCAAGAGGCGAAATGACCTGATTGTAATTGCTTTGAAGATCGGTCCCTGGTTGAATAAATTTGATGCTCATGAGAGTCTCCTTATTGTTTTTTAAAAAATGAAAGGCTGTTATTTTACTTGTTGTTTTTATTATTTATAAATATATTTATTTTTTTGAATTCTCTGAGGGGGTTGCCAGCTCGAATGCAGTGTTGTCAAATGTGACGCTCATTGCGCTGACATTTTGTTTGGATGACGTCGACCTCTGCACGAGGCATTCGAGAGTTTCCTTTATGTTGCAGCCCTGCTCTTTGTCGTTATGGAGGATTGCTGCGAGGACTTTGGGAGGAATATCTACCCCATGGGTATGCAGGATCAGACAGTCGCCCTCTTCGATGGATTGCCTGAAAATCTCGGGGGTATGTTTTTTCCATTTGTCCATCGTCATACTTCCTATCCATCTTGTCATTGTGAAGTAGATGCTTGGATAAATGCCCAGGATAAGGTCCTGCCTCCGAGATTGTGGGGGTTTTTCCAGTTTCGTCATAACCATCTTCTCTCCCCTGCGCAGGGCCGGTGTGATTGGGGTCAGCGTCTGGGCGACGGTGACTCCCCTTTTGAGGAGCTGTTTCGCATATTCGTTGAGGGTATCTGGCTCGATTTCTCCATCGGGCTCTTTGAGGACCGCAAAGGGTTTCTGCTTGATGCTCATGGGGAGGGCCTGGCCTTTGCGGCAAAGTACGGCTGTAGAGTTTCCGATGCTTGCTGTATAGAGTTGATTGGAGTCTTTGAGTATAAAGCCGAAGACGGCGGTTGTCCCATCGCGATTCTCCGCGCGCATCGTCTCGACATGGACGCGATCAATGGCCTCTTTCAGGGCATAAAAAATAGCGTCTTCCATCCTGTTTTTTTTCTGAAGCTGGAGCTCGAGGAAACACTTTATATAGTCTTTGAGATTGTAAAGCACATGCAGGACTGCACGTTCCTTACCGAAGCCATCGAACACGCCGAAAAGATCTGCCTCAAAGCTTTTTCCGTGCGCCTCGAAGGTGAGGGGAACTGCAAGGTAGCGGTCGAGCATCATGGATTCAAATCCTATTGTGCAGCTGACGTTAACCATGCAGCTGGGAAGGGATGTATTCTGGGAATGGATGTGGTGAATGGTGGGAGTTTGGGGGGATGATGTGAAATTCAGGGGCATTTGGAAATTGGAGAAGGAGCTGTTCTCTCTTCTGTACTTTTTTGCCTCTGCCTTTTGATTAGGGGCATAAGGGTATGCGGGATCAGGGATGTCCCTTCGGGACATTACGGTCAGGGCCTTGGCGTTATGCCTGGTAATTCTCTCGGCGGGGGTGGGTTTGAAATAGAGCATGGTATCTTCTATTTGACCGGCCAGATCGACGACGCGCCTATCATCCTCACTTAAGGCCATGAGCTCGAAGGGCAGATGCAGAAGCGTTTGGTAGTGATGCTTGAGGTCGGAGGGCGTGAGGGTTCGCTGAGCTGCCTTTTCATCGAATTGCTCTGCAATATTGGCAAGTGTGCCTTTTAATCGGGGATTCTGCATCGTATCCCGCACTTCTCCTATCCGGAGAGCGAGGGGCTGGGCAAGTATTGAGGGAATAGGCGTCATATTAATGTCCTTTTAGGTTTGTTAGTAATGTAATTATTTAATTGTATACTAATTAATGATTTAAATCAATTTGGTATTAATAACTTTAATTAATGAGACTGAGGCCTGGAGTTGATTGATTAGGGATTCGATATAGTATTGTGTATTAATGACTTAAGAAAGGTTTGCGAGGGCAGAGTAGATGTTGTTGCCGCCGTCTTTGCAGGAGCTGACCTGGCGGGCAAGTGTATTGCCAAGGGATATCCCTGCTCCTGATTTTTGCGGAGGCAGTCGGAGAGGGTAGGAGGACGGATTTAACGAGGTGCATTTTTAGAGGTTTTCAAAGGAGGGGACCCGTCCATGATGCCCGGCAAGAAAGTCCCTGTTTTCCGCGTCGACAGGATAATGGAAAATTTCTTCAGGGGGTTCTCTGGACAGAGCTTCAGGATCTTTGCTGTTATGCTCTGCAATCCTTGGGGCCTGGGGCGTTTTCTTTTTTTCGGGGGAGATGGCAGTATGGACGACTTCTTTGAGTTTCTTGGCCAGGGTGGAAAATTCTGCGCTCCCATCCTCTTGGGCCATTTCTGCGATGGCAATGACCTTTCCCTCGAGTCGGAGTGCAAGGTGCGCATTTCTTGGGCTCAGGGCTTTGACAAGTAGATTGCAGACCCGCACCAATTCTTCTTTTAGTTTGGGAGTTTCCCGGGTCTTGAGTACGGCTTCCATTAGGCCGGCGATCTCTTCAAGGTCTTTGGCTGTGACTGGCTTCATGAGTGACCTCGGTGGATCTCTTTTGGGCATCGATCATAAATTTTTCGATGGTAATAAGTCTATTGGCTTCTTTTCCGGGAGAGGGAAAAATTGTCTGTCAATTTATGCCCCACCCAGCCAGAAGCTTGGAATTTGGCAGGGTGTGGCATATCCTCTGACGCGATGAATCGTGGATTGTTTTAAATCTTCTTTCTTTCTATACTGGTTTCTCTTTTGGGTAGGCTGAGATAAATTCCTCTAAAAACCCTTTGTAATATTTGGCCCTCGGATTAGATGGCTTGGTGTTCGCCCCTGGAAGCCTTTGCCTTTAGGCGAGGGAGTAATCACGGTTAGGTGATGGCGTACAAAAAACTTTCTCTCTTTTCTCTTGTTCTTCTCATTGTTGCGGCGATCGACAGCATCCGCAATCTGCCGGCATCGGCGCTCTTTGGGAGCGCTCTTATTTTCTTCTTTATTTTTTCGGCGATCGTCTTTCTGATCCCGACCTCGCTTGTGGCGGCGGAACTCTCGGCGACTTTTCCTGAGAAGGGGGGAGTCTACCACTGGGTCAAGACGGCCTTTGGCGAGAAGTGGGCGATGGTGGCGATTTGGATGCAGTGGATCAACACGATGGTCTGGTACCCGACGATCCTCTCGTTCATCGCCGGGACGGCGGCGTACCTTATGAACCCGGAACTGGCCCAGAACAAAGGGTACCTGATCGCCTGCATTCTGGTGGTCTTCTGGGGCGTGACGCTGGTGAACCTGATGGGGATCCACATCGTCGGCCAAAATCAACAGCATTTGTGCTCTGATCGGCACGATTTTCCCGATGTTTTTTCTTATCGTCCTCGGCGCCGTATGGGTTTTTAGCGGCCACCCGCTGCAGATCGATCTGACTCCTCAGTCCCTCCTTCCTTCGCTCACCGAATCGACGAACTGGGTCGCGTTGATCGCGATCATGGCCTCTTTTCTGGGGATCGAATTGGCTGGGGTACACGTGAACGACATTCGGGAGCCGCAGCGCAACTTCCCCAGAGCGATTCTCTACTCGAGCGTGTTCATCCTTTTGTCGATGATCTTCGGGTCGCTTTCAATCGCCTTCGTCTTACCGGAGAAGAATATAAACCTGGTCGCCGGGGTGATCCAGGTCTTCAGCAATCTGTTCGATGCGTTTGGGCTCAAACCCCTGACGCCCGTTCTGACCCTTTTGATCGTGGTAGGTTCGATCGGGAGCATGACGAACTGGCTCATCTCTCCTGCCAAGGGGTTGATGCACGCGGCGGAGTTTGGCTACATGCCTCCGTTTTTCATGCGCAAGAACAGGCATGGGATTGCGTACAACATTCTGATCGGCCAGGCGGTGCTTGTGAGTCTGATCTGCCTGATCTTTCTTGCCGTGCCCAGCGTGAATGCTTTCTACTGGTTCCTGACAGCTCTCAGCACGGAGCTGTACATGATGATGTACATTCTGGTGTTCCTGGCGGCGCTGAAGCTGCATTACAGGTATGTGAACCGCCCGAAAAGTTTTAAAATCCCGGGCAAGCACTTCGGGATGTGGGCGACATGTCTGCTCGGGCTGTTTGGCTGCCTGAGTACGATCACTGTCAGTTTTTTTCCTCCCGAAACGGTGAATGTCGGGTCTTCGCTGCGCTACATTTTGATGATTTGCATCGGCAACCTGGTGAGCATTTTACCTGTGCTGCTCTTCTTCCTTTACAAGCGTTTTCGAGCATCGACGTATAAATTTTAACTCAAGGTATTGATTAAAAAAATCATTAATGAGAATGTGGTTTTGAAACGTTGATAGGAATTCTGCCTCTCCCATGTGGGAAAGGGGAATTGATCAATGCAATTCCCCCTTGCGGCTCCGCTGAGCCGCAGGAGGGAACCCAATTAACCTTGAGGGGACTATGGCCAAGAAAAAAAGCGAAAAAGGCTGTCAAGAAGACAGCGAAGAGAAAAGTTGTAAAGAAAACAACTGCAAAAAAAAAAACCGTTAAAAAATCAAAAAAGCGCCCTTCTTCTGCTATGATGAAGAAGAGCATGACGGGTGGAGAGTGCTCATCCTGCAAATAGGAAGAGCGGTTTCAAAGCGCCTCGAGGAAGAAATTCTTCGGGGCCTTTTTTTACCCCAAAATTTTTGTGAGAATAGAAAAGCTGTAAGTGCCTCTTTGGTCCGGCCGGACCCATTTCACCTTGAGCAACGTTTCCAAATCGGATGCCGTTCCTTTAGCCTTCAGGAAAGCGGCGCGGGTAAAGAGGGGATTTTCAAAAAGGAAAAGTCGGGTTTTGTTGTTGAGCGAGGGAAGCTCTCTGTCCATCCGATCGTAAAGAGAAGCGATCTTCGTTACCATTTTCTTCTGCTGTAGAGACCCGGTCAATACTCCTTTCAGAAAAAAGACAATCCAGTCCTCCCAGTTATCAACATCTGTCGTCTTGTAGAGGGTTCTAAAATATTTCAGTCTGTGTTTCTTGAAGTAGGCGCTCAAATAGAAGTGGGGTGAGGGGAGCACTTTATTGCTGCATAAAAATTCGGGGATGAGGATCCGGGCGATCCGTCCATTGCCATCCATGAATGGATGGATGATGAGGAGCTGTGCGAAAATCATTGCCAGCTGTAACAGGGGCTCCTCCTTCTGCTTTGCCGCATAGTCAAACAGCTCCTGCATGAGAGGCTCGACCTTTTCGGCTGCAGGGGGGTAGAAGTAGGCCTCCTCGATGGTGCAGTGGATGGGCCCGATCCAGTTCTGCCTGTTGCGGTACTTGCCCAGGTCGCGGGGAGGGGAGGTGGCGGCTTTGATAATTTTGTGGAGGGTGCAGAAGGCCTTTTTGTGGAAGGGATCCCGGTGCTTCTGCAGCCAGGCGATCCCTTTGAGGTAATCCTCGATGGGAGAGAGTTTTTTGGTGGTTTGTGCAGAGGGGAGCGCCCGGTTAAGAAGGTAGGCCTTTAGAGTGGTTTTGATTTTTTGGGAATTGAGGGAGGCGATTGCCTCGAGGATGGCCAGAGGGGCGAGGAGCTCCCTGGGGTGGGGGAGTAGGGAAAGCGTTTGGGCATACTCGGCGAGGGCAAGGTCAGCCTTTTTCAAAAGCGCAGAAAGTTGTTTTTTTTTCAGAGGACGGGGAGGGAACGCTTTGGGAGAAAAGGGGCAAATTGCATCTTTGGCGGAGGGGAGTTTCATCGCGCGCGCTCACATCTTTCTTTGAGGTGTATATACCCCAAAGAAAGATTTATGGCACAAGCTCTAACCTGTGAAAAAGACCTTCAGCTTATCGAAGAAGCTACGCTTGCGGGGAGAGTTTTGCTCTTTCTCGAGCTCTCCGAACTCCCGGAGCAGTTCCTTTTGCTTTTCGTTTAAGTTGATGGGGGTCTCGACAACGATCTTCACGAGCATGTCCCCTTTGCTGCCTTTGCTGTGGACATTAGGTGCGCCTTCCCCTTTGACGCGGAGGGTTTTGCCGTTCTGCGTCCCTTCGGGGATGATGATGCGGCAGGAACTACCGTGTGGGGTGGGGAGATCTTTTTTAATGCCGAGGGCAGCTTCGGAGAAGCTTAGAGGAAGTTCCATGAGGATATCGTCGCCGTCCCGCTCGAAGACGGAATGGGGCTCGACGGAAATGAAGACATAGAGGTCCCCTGCAGGGCCTCCCCCTTCTCCGGCGTCTCCGTATCCTGACATGCGCATGCGCATGCCCGTATCGACTCCGGCAGGGACTTTGATTTTAATATTCTGTTTCTTCTTAACACGACCCTCGCCGTGGCACTCTTTGCACGGGTCGGTGACGGTCTTGCCCTTGCCGTAGCAGGTAGGGCATACGCTGGTCATGCTAAAGAAGCCGCGGTTTTGGTGGATTTGGCCGGAACCCCGGCAGCGGGTGCATTTTTTGATGCCGTTCAGAGAGGCTGCGCCTGAGCCGTCGCATCCGGAGCAAGAGACGTAGCTTGTGAGAGCGACCTCTTTTTCCACGCCCTTCATCGCCTCTTCAAAAGAGATCGTGAGGTTCATCTTTTTGCTGGCGCCCTGGCGCGCGCCGTCGTCGCCGCCTTGCTCTTGCCCGAAGAAGGAATCGAAGATCGACTCGCCGCCGCCTCCGCCCCCTCCGCCGCCGCCAAAGGCGCCCATGAAGGTGCGAAGGGCCTCTTCCATAGAGGAGAAGCCGGCGTGGCCGCCCGGTCCGCCGGGCCCGCCCATGCCGCCGCCTTTGAGGGCGTCAGCGCCGTACTGGTCGTAGATCTGGCGTTTGTTGTCATCGCTTAAGACTTCGTAGGCTTCCGAAATTTCTTTGAACTTCGCTTCGGCCTGCTTGTCGCCCGGATTGCGGTCGGGGTGGAATTTTAGCGCGCTCTTGCGGTAGGCCTTTTTGACCTCATCCTCAGAGGCGCCGCGGGACAGTCCCAAAACCTCGTAATAATCGCTCATAGTGGTGCTGAGTTAGTTTGTTTGTCGATTACAGCATAGCGGATGGGACGTATTTTCTCCAGAAAATTTAGCAAATCGCTTTCGCGGTTGCCAAATTTTTGAAGAGGGGACTACATGCTATAACTGCGAGGTTTTGTTTTTTTGTACTTGGCAGCGGCCTTGGACTTCGCACGGTTTTTGACAGACGGCTTGTCATAGAAGCGGTGTGCCTTCGCAGATTTCATAATCCCTTCTTTATCAAGCTTTTTTTTCAGGGCTCTTAATGCTTTGTCTATGGGCTCTCCGGCGCGAACTTTAACACTTGGCATGGACATCTTATCCTAAAGTTGTTGATCCCTATTCATCTCTGGCGCTGCTTTGCGTCAGGGGGCAAACAGGTAAAAATTTATAAATAAAAACAAAATACACACGTGTTGTTTTGTGTGATCTGATGGTATAGCATGGGGAGATATTTCTTCAACCGAAGAGTTAGTTTGGAGTATGCAGATACTGGAGTTCGACCTCTCCGGGGAGGGCGGCTGCCAGGCCAGGCAGGAAGGAGCAGAGGCCAGCCAGGTTGGGCAGAGCGGGGTGGCAGGGCGGGGCCAGGCCGTCCGGAAGGGCCTTAGGATCAGGGCAGACGAGGAAGTCGGCGCCTGCGATCTCTCTGTCTAGATCTTCCGGCGGGATTAGCTCTGCGCTCTGCTGGAAGCTCTTTTCGGCCAGGCAGCTGCCTTTCAGGTGGAAGAAGAGGCCGGCGCGCGTGGGGTAGAGAAAGGAGAACTTCCCTGGAGCGGAGGGAAGGAAGGCCAGGGGAGAACTGAAGGCTTTGAGAGGGATGCCCAGGCCGAAGGCGAGTCCTTTGGCAACGGCGACCCCGAGGCGGGTCCCTGTGTAGGAGCCGGGTCCATTTCCAACGGCGATCATTTCCAGATCGGACGGCAGCCATCCCTGCTTTTCCAGGATCTCCTGGATGGCGGGGAGGAGGGTTTTCGACAGGAGGTTGCAATGGGGAAATATCTCCTGGGACAGCAGGGTTCCTGCCTGGGCGAGGGCGATGAGGCAAAGGTCGCTGCTGGTGTCCAAAATCAAATATTTCATTTTTTTAAGAATGGAGTGTTTTCTACAGGGGCGAGGATATCACACTCTTTGCCTGAGGAAAACCAAAAAACAAATTTTCATTCCTGCAGGCCATTTGGCGCTTTCGAAAAACCCTGATTCCCAGTTAAACTCTGCTTACCCCCGAGTGCACTGACTCGAGTTGATGCAAGAGCTTGCCTTTCTGGCGGCAAACCGATAAATAGGATTTATGGGGATAGGTCTGTCCCTCTGGTATGATTGCGTCACCCTTCATTTAAGGAGCTTCCCTTGAGCAGAGAAAATGAGATAACTGATGATGAGGACTTTGAAGAAGCGCTCGTCGATGCCGTGGAAGATTCTGTGAAACAGGATCAGCAGCGCGACAAGGCGCAAATCGAAACTCCCTCCGATGTTTTCATCGTTCCTTTGACCCGCCGCCCTTTTTTCCCGGGCATGGCGGCGCCGATCGTCATCGAGCCGGGCGCTTATTACGAAGTGCTCAAGATGGTGGCCAAGTCGGACCACAAGTGCATGGGCCTTTTTCTCACGAAAAAAGAAGATATCAATATCTACAAGGTCGGGTTCGACGACCTCTATCAAGTGGGCGTCCTGGCGCGCATCCTGCGGATCATTCCGATGGAGCAGGGGGGCGCGCAGGTCGTCCTCAACATGGAGAAGAGGATCTCGATCAAAAAACCGCTCAAAGACGGGCAAATATCTGCAGGCCCAGATCGAGTACCACGAAGATACGCCGCTAAGAACACTTCAAAGAGCTCAAAGCCTATTCGATCAGCATCATCACGACGATCAAAGAGCTGCTCAAGCTCAACCCGCTTTTCAAAGAAGAGCTGCAGATTTTCTTCGGCCATTCCGATTTTACCGAGCCGGGAAGCTTGGCCGACTTCGCCGTCGCGCTGACGACAGCGACCCGCGAAGAGCTGCAAGATGTGCTCGAGACGTTCGATCTGCAAAGCAGGATCGACAAGGCGCTCGTGCTGCTGAAAAAAGAGCTCGACTTCAGCAAGCTGCAGAGCAGCATCAATCAGAAGATCGAAGCGACGATTTCCAAAACGCAGCGGGAGTTTTTCCTGCGCGAGCAGCTCAAGACGATCAAGAAAGAGCTCGGGCTGGAAAAAGATGACAAGACGCTGCGACATCGAGAAATTCGAAAAGCGGCTCAAAAAACGCAAAGTTCCCGACGATGTGATGAAGACGTCATCAAAGAAGAGCTGGAAAAGCTGGGCGTCCTCGAGGTGCAGTCGGCCGAATATGCCGTCTGCCGCAACTATCTCGATTGGCTCACGATCGTTCCCTGGGGCATTTACAGCGGAAGGAGATGCGCACGACTTGAAGAATGCCGAGAAAGTCCTCGAAGAGGACCACTACGGACTCAAAGACATTAAGGAGCGGATTCTTCGAATTCATCGGCGTCGGCAAGCTTGTCCGGCGGCGTGAAGGGGAGCATCATCTGTCTCGTCGGCCCTCCGGGCGTCGGAAAAACGAGCATCGGCAAGAGCGTTGCCCGAGCGCTCAACCGGAAATTCTACCGCTTTTCCGTCGGCGGCATGCGCGACGAGGCGGAGATCAAAGGACATCGCCGCACCTACATCGGCGCGATGCCCGGCAAAATGATCCAGGCGCTGAAATTCACGCAGGCGATGAATCCGGTCATCATGCTCGACGAAGTGGACAAGATGGGGGCTCGAGCTACCACGGCGATCCCGCTTCGGCGCTTCTCGAAGTGCTCGATCCGGAGCAAAACAAAGACTTCCTCGACCACTATCTCGATGTGCGCTGCGATCTGTCGAATGTGCTCTTCATCGTGACGGCCAACGTTCTCGATACGATTCCCGAGCCGCTCAAAGACCGGATGGATATCCTGCGCCTCTCCGGCTACATCCTGGAGGAGAAGGTCGAGATCGCGCAAGAAATATCTGATCCCGCGCAACCGCAAAAATATGGGGCTCAAAACGGCCGACATCGACTTCACCAACGGCGCTATCGCGCAAATCATCAACGGATATGCGCGGGAAGCTGGCGTGCGCACGTCTGGAAAATAACATCAAGAAAATCATGCGCAAAGTCGCCGTCAAAATCGTCGAAGAGGATCGAGAAAAAGAGAGCAGTTCAAAAAAGTCGATCGTCACCGAGAAGAACTCTCGACAAGATATCTCGGCAAACCGATCTTCACCACCGACCGCTTCTATGAAGCAACTCCTGTCGGCGTCTGCATGGGGCTTGCCTGGACATCGATGGGCGGCGCGACTCTCTACATCGAAGCGGTCAAAGTTCCTGCCGAAAAAACCGAGATGAAATTGACCGGCCAAGCGGGCGATGTGATGAAAGAATCCTCCCAGATCGCCTGGACTTATGCTCCACAGCAACGTCGAGAAGTATGCCCTGGGCACCCTTTTTCGAAAAGATCGCAGGTCCACATCCACATTCCTGAAGGCGCGACGCCCAAAGATGGCCCTTCTGCAGGGATCACGATGGTGACCTCGCTCCTTTCGCTGCTGCGAAATGAGCCGGTGCGCGAAGACCTCGGGATGACAGGAGAGCTGACGCTGACAGGCAAAGTCTTGCCGATCGGCGGACGTGAAAGAAAAGCTGATCGCCGCGCGAAGATCGGAAGCTGAAAGTGCTGATTTTCCCGAAAGAAAACTCAGCGCGATTACGACGAGCTTCCCGCGTATATTAAAAAAGGGATCCAAGTCCATTTTGTCAAAGATTACGAAGAGGTATTCCATGTCGCTTTCCCAAAAAAGTAAAACATGTTTGCCAGAGCGTGGCTCCAAAGAAAACTGATCGAGCCCGACGATCTCGAAGAAAAGGTCGCGGAGCTCGAGCGGCGAAGACAAAACGATTGCCACGCTCAATGGCTCGTTCGATCTGCTGCATGCCGGGCATCTTACATGATCTATGAGGCCTCCATGCAAGCCGATCGTCCTGATCGTCGCCCTCAACACCGACGGCTCGATCCAGAAATATAAAAGCCCCCAGCGGCCCATCATCCCTCTGGAATACCGCCTGCAGATGATGGCAGCCCTTGAGATTTGTCGACTATGTCACCTGGTTTGAGGAGACAGATCCGCGTCGCACTTCTTGTCGCAAATCAGTCCCGATGTCCACGTCAATGGCGCCGAATATGGAGAAAACTGCATCGAGGCCGAAACAGTGCGCGCAAATGGCGGGACGGATCCACATCGTCTCGCTTGTTCCCGGCCTTTCCACATCGCAGATCATAAAAAAAATATCAACATGCGTTTAATCGGCACCTTTCAACACAGAAAAAGAGGCTTACACGTTCATTCCTTCCTTCTCAAAGAAGGGGATCCAGAACATCTACGAGCCTTGTCTCGATGAACAAACGGGCAAAAGCAGTACCACATCTGGGTCGCACGACGAAGATGATCTCGAACTGCCATCGAATGCTCAAGAAATTTCAAGAAGAATCCCGAAGACCCCAAGTTTCTGAGCTGAAGTTCCCATGGCCTCAACGCCCCTTCGCCGGATTACTCGGAAGTCTTCGCAGTCGGAAGATGCGAAGTGGCAGTCCAGTCCCCATCGCATTCAAGACCGCGCGCCTCGTCCCCTTTACCCTCACCAATCTCATCCTCATCCTTTGCGTCTTCTTGTTCCTCTGGAATGATTTTCAGGAACGCACGATCGTCAAGGAAAAAGGGCTGCTTGCCGACGAAATTGCGCATGACTCCTCTGCAGAAACAGCTCCTGTTCGATCTATCCCTCCTCCTATCGCTACATCCAGGAGATGCTCGACACCTCCCACTCGAACCCTACGAGGAGCTGAACGATCTTCCCCCTGAAGCGACAGCGCTGTCCGAAGCAAGCCGAAGCAGCTCCTTCTTGGCGAGGGCTTTATGAATTTTTTGCTCACAGTCAAACGCAAGGCTGCACCCGCAGAAGGTCCCCTTCTTCGAAAAGATCCGCCAAGGGCGAAGTTTGGCGTCTCTTCACCCCTTGCCTTCTGCACCGCGACCTCCTCCATATTTTATTCAATATGGTTGGGTCTGGATCCTGGGCGAGCAAGTCGAAGAGCGCTTGGCAAATAAAAATCTTGCCTTTTGATCCTCCTCATCGGCATCATCTCCAACATCGCCCAATACCTCGTGAGCGGGCCCTATTTTCTCGGGTTTTCCGGCGTCATCGTCGGCCTTGCCGGCTTCATCTGGATGCGCCAGAAGCGCGCTCCCTGGGAAGGCTATCCCCTCAAACGCGCCACATTCCTCTTCCTCCTCTTTTTTGTCGCTCGCGATGTTTGCCTCGAGCTGCTCACCTTTGGTCTGCAGCTCTTCTCCGTGATCCAGACTCTGCCCCCAATATCGCCAACACCGCCCACATCGTCGGCGGCTCTTGCCGGCATGCTCCTGGGACGCTTCTCCTTCTTTGGCAGGAGGATGTCATGACCGTGCGCGATCTCACCATTTTAGGATGCTCCAGCCAGCAGCCGACCCGCATGCGCAACCACGGCGCCTATCTCGTCCGCTGGAACGAAGAAGGGCTTTCTCTTCGATCCCGGAGAGGGGACCCAGCGGCAGTTCATTTTCGCCAACATCGCGCCCCACCTGCGTGACCCGCATTTTCATCAGCCATTTCCACGGCGACCATTGCCTCGGCCTCGGCTCCATGCTCATGCGCCTCAACCTCGATAAAGTGACCCATCCGATCCATTGCTACTATCCCGCCAGCGGCAAGGACTACTTCGACCGCCTCCGCTACGGGACGATCTACCACGAAACGATCCAGGTCATCGAACACCCCGTCAAAGAGGAAGGCCTCGTCGATGAGGATGAGCATTTCCGCATCGAAGTCCGCTTCCTCGACCACGGCGTCGACAATCTGGGCTGGCGGATCACAGAAAAAGACAAACTCAAGTTTGATAAGAGCAAACTCGCCGCTGCCGGCGTGAAGGGCCCCAATGTCCGCTTGCTCGAGCAAAAAGGGGAACTTCTCATCGACGGCAAAAAAGTCCACTTGAGCGAGGTCAGCCATGTCCAAAAAGGGGATGTGCTCGCCGTCGCCATCGATACGCTTCCCTGTGAAGCTGTCGTCGACCTCGCCCGGGGAGCCAAGCTCTTTATCTGTGAAAGCACCTACCTCGAGACCCACCGGGACCTCGCGCAGAAGCACCACCACCTCACTGCCAAACAGGCAGCCGAAATGGCGAAAGAAGCCGGCGTGGAAAAATTGATCCTCACCCATTTTTCCGCACGGTATCAGGAGTCAGAGGATTTTGCCAAAGAAGCCCGCCAGGTTTTCCCGAACACTTTTGCCGCCGAAGATTTCCGGGTGTTCCCTTTCTAATCCCCTGTCTGATCCCAGTTAGGAAAGAGAAGGATCGTCGGGCACGGGCAGGTTATTTAAGTATAAGTCAGATCGCGGGCGATGAGTTCCAGCTCCCGGATCAAAGTCTGCGTCGGTTCGGGATTGGAAGCGAAGGTGCGCAGCATTTTGCTCAAATCTGAGTTGTCCGGCTGCTGGGAGGCGTACTTTTCGATGGCCTTGATCAGGCTGATCTCTTCCTCAACCCCTGGGATGCTGAGGGGCTGGTGAAGAATGTTGTGAAGGATTTCCGCACTGTCTTTAACGTTGTCTTTAAGCATATTCCCTATCGCATTTTCATTGCCAGGTCCACTGTAACGCTGAGATTCTTGCCATTTTCAGCAAACTGCTCCAGAAAGCTGGAATTGGTGGTTGAAGTGTGAGCGTTCACAACGACATCCTGCAGATTTTTTGCCAATGTCGCGGCCTGAGCCTGCATCTGAGCGGCAACTTGGGGCACATCTGTCGATGCTGCTCCCGATGGAGGGATGGGCTGACTGGGGGAAGTTCCTGAGACTCCGGACATGCGTTGACCCTTTTCTTTTGAACGTAGGATTAAACGTCGATATTGTCAATTTTTTTTGGTGGAAGCAGTATCTATAGGCCAATCAAAATCTCGATTGATCCTCTCCTCGCAGGAGCAATTTCTATTATCTGTTATTGAGGATAGATAATGTATTCGAGAGTAATTCTCGTAAAAGATTCCTCCGGATTGAGTGAACTGTTGGAACTTGGGCGATAAAAAGACTTTACGCATAATGCAATGCATTTTTGTATAGATGTGCATGTCAGGGTCAGAGCATCTATCCGGTATGGGTCTTAAGCCTCTTATCGTTTGTTCTGCAAGTTGTTGACAATGATCGATTATAAAGCGGGAAGCGAGGGGAGCTACGCTTAGAGCTCCATGAAAGGAACACCATGGCAGGTCTTCTGAGCTTTGTGCCATTCTTCTAAATAATCCAAATGGAAAAGATGTTAGCAGAATTGCGTCGGTGAATTCGTCGAAGGCCACAAATTTTTGTTTGGGATCTACAATTCTTTCCAGTTGATCCCTCATATAACCCCAATATTCTTCTGTATCAGTCCTGTAACCGCTGATCTCTGAGCTCATTGTATTTTCCTGTTAGTTGTTCGCTTATTAACCATTGCTTCTTCCTCGCAGCTGATGGCTGATGACGCCGGCGGCGATCGCAAAGGCGGAGGCGACGTTGAGGGAGTTCTTGAAGCCGTAGAGGGGGATCCGGACGATGGCGTCCCTTTTGGTGAGGGCCTCGTCGGAGAGGCCGTACTCCTCATTGCCGAGCATGAGAGTGAAGGAAGGGGGGAAGGGGAAGTCGAAGATCGAGGGCGCGTCGGGATCGGTCTCGAGGGCGATCAGGGGCCTGGGGAGGTTGTCGAGGAGGGTATCCTTTTCACATACGACCTTGTCGTAGGTCCACATCGAGGTCTTCTGCACTTTGGCGTTGTCGATGAAGGGGGTCGTCTTTGCGAAGCAGACTTTGCCCAGCCGGAAGGCTTCTACGGTGCGCAAAATGCTGCCGACATTGAAGGCGGAGCGGAGGCTGTCGAGGTAGATGGCGATGGGGAGGGGAGGGATGCTGGAGGGTTTGTCGGTCTGGTGCAAGGGGGCCGAGAGGAGGTTGTGCTCCTTCCAGGAGACGCCGGTCTGCCCCAGATGGTAGTGGTACCTGTCGGCGAGGGCGGCAAAGTCGCTCTCATCCAGCCTGGGAAGTTCAGACCAGATCTCCACACGGCGGTAGAGCGCGAGATGGCGGGGGTCCCCCTGTTCGTGGAAGTCGCGCAGGAGCCTCGCTATTTTTTTGTGGCGCACCCGCTCCGGTAAAAGGAGGAACTCCCCCTCCGTCATACTCTCAATCATTTTAGTGAAGAGAAGTACTCGTCGAGTTTTCCCTCGAAGAGGCGTAGGCGGTTTTCCTCAAAGGCGACGAGCTTTGTCGCGGCATTGCCGATCAGGTCGCGGTCGTGGCTGGCGAAGATCACGGTCCCTTTAAAATCCTGGAGGGCCCAGGAGAGGGCGGAGACGGCTTCGAGGTCGAGGTGGTTGTTGGGCTCGTCCATGATGAGGACGTTGTAGTTGCAGAGCATCATGCCGCCGATGATGAGGCGGGCGGTCTCTCCGCCGGAAAGGTGGGAGATCGGTTTGAAGGCGTCATCGCCGCCAAAGAGCATTTTTCCCAGGATGCTGCGCACGTCCTGGTCGTAGACCCCCTCGCGCCGTTTTTTCAGCCAGTCGAAGGCTGTCATCGAACTTTTTTTGTCGATTACTTCCGAGTGGTTTTGGGGGAAGTAGCCGATCTGTACCTGGTGGCCGACTTCGATCTTCCCGCTATCCGGAGGCAGCACGCCGGCGAGCAGTTTGAGGAGGGTCGATTTTCCCTTGCCGTTGTTTCCGATCACTCCGATTTTATCTCCCTTCATCGCTTCGAAGTTGAAGTTGCGGATCACGCTCTTGCCGTCGTAGCCTTTGGTGCCGTCCACCATCTTGAAGACGACCTGGCCGGAGGGTTTCTCAGGGGGATAAAAGCGGATGTAGGGGCGCTGGATGTTGGATTTTTTCAGTTCCTGGGGCTCGAGGCGCTCGATCTCGCGGAGGCGGGACTGGACCTGGCTGGCGCGGGTGCCCGCTCCGAAGCGCGCGACAAACTCGCGCAGCTGGGAGACTTTTTTCTCTTTGCTTTTGTTTTCCGACTCGGTCCGTTCCCTGACTGACGTTTTGGCAACGAGCATCTCATCGTAGTTGCCGGGGTAGATGATGAGGGTTTCGTAGTCGATGTCGGCGATGTGGGTGGTGACGGCGTTAAGGAAGTGTCTGTCGTGGCTGACGACGACAAGGACCCCTTTGTAATCGTGGAGGAAGCGCTCGAGCCAGCCGATCGACTCGAGGTCGAGGTGGTTCGTGGGTTCGTCGAGGAGGAGGGCTTCGGGGTTGCCGAAGAGCGCCTGGCAGAGGAGGACGCGGAATTGTCTGTCGGTGGGAATGGCGTGCATCTTTTGCTGGAGCATCTCCGCGGGAATCCCCATTCCGGTGAGCAGGATCTCGGCTTCAGACTCTGCATCGTAGCCGTCCTCTTCGTGGACGACCTCTTCGAGCTCGCCGAGGCGGATCCCCACCGCGTCGGTCATCTCCGCCTCGTAGAGGCGCTCGCGCTCGGCGAGCGCGTCCCAGAGGCGCTGGTTGCCCATGATGACGACGTCGATGACCCTTTGGTCGCGGAACTGTTCGATATTCTGTTTGAGGAAGCCGGTTTTGCGGGGGAGGGAGACGAAGCCGCTGCTCGGTTCTTCACTGCCTATGACGATCTTCAGAAGGGTGGATTTGCCGGCGCCGTTGGGGCCCGTGAGGCCGTAGCGGCAATGGGGGTTGAAAGTGCAGGTGATATCTTCAAAGAGCAGGCGCGGGCCGACTTTCTTCGTAATTTCTTTTAAACTGATCGTCATAGAGTGAGTAGTATGTTAAAAAGTGGAGAATAGACTATACCATAAGGCTGATAGAGGAGCAAGGGTTATGGTGCCGTTTGGAGAGGGCGTATATAAATATTTACACACTCTGCGCGTCGTTAAAAACGCCTCGGAGCATACGCTCCGCAACTACGGGCTCGACCTGGAAGGGTTTAAGGCCTTTTTTGAGCAGGAAATTTTAAAGCTCGACCAAAAGGCGCGCTCCCCCAAGATCCACGCAAAGCTTGCCGCCCCTTGTCCCACCTCCTTCCCCGTCACTGCTATCGACAAGAGGGCGGTCCGCGGCTACCTCGCCTCCCTTGCAGCGAAGAATGCGACGAAGAAGACGATTCTGCGCCGCCTCTCCTCCTTGCGTTCCCTGTTCAAATTTCTTGTTAAAGAGCGTCTCGTGGAGCACAACCCCCTCGACGAGATCGACAGCCCCAAGCTCGAGAAGAAAATCCCTCCCTCTCTCACTTACGGGGAGGTCGAGAGGTTCTTCGAGCAGCCCGACACATCCAGCTATCTGGGCTTTCGGGACCGGTGCATCATGGAGCTTTTCTACAGCAGCGGCCTGCGGATCAGCGAGCTGGTGGGCTTAAGCCGCCAGGATATCGACGAGCGGAACTGCCGCCTGCGCGTGATGGGGAAGGGGAAAAAGGAGCGGGTCGTGCCCATGACCAAAACGGCTGTGAAATGGCTCAAAGACTACCTTTCCCACCCCGAGAGGCACTGCGACCTGCCCGACCACGCCGCCGAGGCGGATGGCAAGGCGGTCTTTTTGAACAGGTGGGGCAAGCGGATCACAGTCCGCTCGGTCGACAGGAAGTTTGAGGAGTATTTGAAGGCAAGCGGCCTGGTGGGCAAAATCACGCCTCACACCATCCGGCATACGATTGCGACCCACTGGCTTGAGAAGGGGATGGACCTCAAGACGATCCAGGTCCTTTTGGGGCATAGCTCGCTTGCCACCACGACGATCTACACTCAGGTCTCCTCCCGCCTCAAGCGCGAGGTCTACGAGAAGGCCCATCCTCTGGCCCAGACCGAGGCTTCTGACTGATTATGTTAGGCGCACCCCTTGACAGTTGATATCGATTCCGATATCATTAGGAAATGAGTAAGTGGGAAAAGCTGGTTCAGAAAATCCTGGATGGAAGGGATGTCTCTTACGATGAGGCCGAAGGGCTTCTCCTAAGGATGGGTTTTCGATTAGAGATTCGAGGATCTCATCACATCTTCAGAAAGAAAGGGTACCCCAGAAACGTTGCTATTAAGCGGCGTCCCCAGCTTTTGCCATACCAAATTACAGACCTGAAGGAGGTGCTGAGAGACCATGGCTATTAAGAAAGACGTTAAGTACTACATGAACCTGAATTGGTCGTACACCATTGAGCAGGAAACTCATAAAGGAACCCGTTACTATATCATCCGGGTCAATGAACTCCCCGGGGTATGCACGGACGCCCCCTCTGTCGATGAAGGGATGCGAGAGATCAGGGAGGCGATTGAGGGCGCTATCAGACTTTACCTTAAGAACAAGGAGCCTATTCCTGAACCCATTAAAAAAGAACAGTTTAAGGGACAGATTGCTTACCGAACGACGAGTGAACGTCATTACCATGTAGCCAAGGCTGCCAAAGCCATGCACAAGTCGATCAGCAAAACCATCGATGACCTTATCGATGCTGGACTGGATCGGCTGGGTGCCATTCCTCATTAGGGGGGTGTTTCCAAAAGGAAAAAAAACTGGGGAAAGCGATAAGCCGGATTCTGTCGTTGAGCAATCATTCCTCTAGGGGCCCTGTCGCCAGAGCCCTCAAGCGATCTTTGCAAAAGGCCCTGCGGAGAACAGGTGTCGCCTCTTGCGCCTTGCTTCAGATAGGGTTTATAACACCTCGCATTGCTGCGAGCGCGGCCAACTCCTGAAGTTGGCATTTTCAGCCTGTCCGGACGGTAAAGTCCGGCGGAATGTTTTCTGTTACACTTTCCGTAGCCTTGCGGCCCCCAGTCTTTCACTGGTATCCTCTCCTGCGAAGTCCAGACTTTCCTCTCCCGGGCAGGGCCCGGCAGCGATTGCCTGCTTTCCCCATAACTGAAACTTAAGTGACTGCTACGCGGCGGCGGCGGCGTTTTGTTGCGACAACGCTGCCCTCGAGTGCCTCGCTCTCCTGCCAATAGTGGATGCGCGAGCAGTGTTCGCAGAACACGAGGTTGTTCCCTTTGCGCACGAGGTTTTCATGCTGGGCTGTCAAAACGATGTGGCAGCCGCTGCAGGTGCGGTTTTCGATGGGCACAACAACACGGTCCTTTTTGTTGCGTAGAAGCCTTTCGTAAATCTGAAGCGTGTCGGGAACTGCTGCCGTTGCCAATCGATCGCGTTCCCGTTTCAGCTGGGAGCCTTCGTCGTTGATCAGGCCTACGCTGGACAGGATCTCTTTTTCGAGGTTGAGGCTGCTCTCTTCCGAGCCTTTGAGGCTCTCCTTGATCCGCGTTAGCATCTCTTCTTCAGCAACCCGTTTGTCGACGAGGTCGGAGACTTTCTGTTCGATGGCGATCCTTTCCCGTTCAGCCTGGGTCATCTCCTGGGTGATCGCGTTGAACTCGTCGGCTTTTTTGATGCTGGACTGCTGCCCTTCGAGCTTCTTGATCCGGGCATTGACGTCTTGAATCTTCTGTTCGAGTGTCTGGATGTTCTTCCCAAGTTCTTCGATTTCAGTTTCTTTTTCTTGAGTCTGCGCATGGAGCTCTTTGCGCAGGTCTTCGATCTGCTGTATTTCTTTCAGCCTTTCTTTTTTCACCCGCATGAGACGCATCATCTTCATGTCGAGTTCCTGAATGTCTAAAATCTGCTTGAGGTCATCTAGCATGGGTTTCTCACTTAAAAAAAGGTATATGAATGGTTGAGTGATAGCTTATCCCGTCTGGTCAATATCCCTCAAGGATAAAAGGAGGATAAAAAATTAATTGACTGCCGTCGGGAAATAGAATAAGAAGGAGGGGAAGACAGAGGGAATTGCAAAACTCGCTTCGCGGCACAAATTCGATGTTCGCAAAGTCGATTCGGTTTTTCGCAAATCGGCATAACCTTATGGACTTTAGGCGATTTGCGAAAAATCCGAATCGGCGCAGCGAGCGCGGATTTGTGCCCGAATGGGGTTTTGTAATTTCCTCGCTCAAGGAGTTGTTATGAAGAAGCCGGCTGCACCGAAAATGAGCGCTTCCCCCGAAAAGAGAAAGGCCTCGAAGCGGCCCGTCTCGCGGGTGACGGTCCGTTTTGATGTTGGCTTTTCAAACAATCTCTTTATTCGCGGGGAGGGGGCGGGGCTCAGCTGGGAGCGCGGTGTCCTGCTCAAAAACGTCGGGCCCGATGAGTGGGTATGGGAGCCGGAGTTTGGAGGCAACGCGTGCGAGTTCAAGGTCCTGATCAACGACCAGATTTATGAGGCGGGGGAAAACCACCGTCTGAAAGAGGGGGCCCAGATTCAATACACCCCGAAATTCTAGTTCTTTTGAATTCATTGCCTTAGTATCCTATCTTTTCCATTCTGAACCCTTTTGTTCTCAATTTTTGACAGGGAGCATCTTATGTCTCATTTAGATAAATATTTCGATAAAGTGCCGCAGGAAAAACGTACCAGGGCCGCGATCGCCTACATGGCCGCGCTCGACCACATCCGCTCGGAATTTCCCTTGATCGAGCAGAAGATTGTCCAGGAGCTGAAAGACCAGAGGAGCCACCTGAAGCTGATCGCCTCGGAGAATTTTTCTTCGCTGGCCGTGCAGCTGGCGATGGGGAACCTGCTGACGGACAAGTATGCGGAAGGGGTGCCGTTCAAGCGGTTTTATGCGGGGTGCGACAATGTCGATGCGATCGAATCTGCCGCCGTTGATGAGGCAAAAAAATTATTTAACTGCGATCACGCCTACGTCCAGCCCCACTCGGGCGCCGACGCGAACCTGGTCGCCTTCTGGTCGATCCTGGTCTACCGGGTCCAAAACAAAGAGGTGGAGCGGCTGGGGAAAAAAGAGTGTCGATGAGCTGACTCCGGAGGAGTACGAGAGGGTCCGTCAGCTGCTCGTCAATCAGAAGGTGATGGGGATGTCGCTCAATTCGGGCGGCCATTTGACCCACGGTTACCGGCACAACGTCTCTGCCAAGATGATGCATTCCGTCCCTTATGAAATCGACCGGGCGACGGGGGTGCTCAACTACGATGATTTGCAGGAGCAGGTGAAAAGGGAAAAGCCCGCCATCCTCATTGCAGGCTACTCCGCCTACCCGAGGCTGATCAATTTTGCGAAGATGCGGGAGATTGCTGACAGCGTGGGAGCGACGCTGATGGTCGACATGGCCCACTTCGCCGGCCTTGTCGCCGGCAAGGTGATGCAAGGGGAGTTCGATCCGATCCCCCACGCCCACATCGTGACGACGACGACCCACAAGACGCTGCGGGGCCCCAGAGGAGGGATGGTCCTCTGCACGAACGCCTTCAAAGAGGTGGTGGACAAGGGGTGCCCGGTCGTTTTGGGAGGTCCGCTTCCCCATGTGATGGCGGCCAAAGCGATCGCCTTCAAAGAGGCCAATACGGCAGCCTACCAGGCCTACGCCCATCAAATCGTCGCCAACGCCCGCGCCCTTGCAGCGGGTCTCGGCAAGAGGGGAGTGAAGCTGACGACCGGGGGGACCGACAACCATCTCATGGTCTTCGATGTCGCCTCGACCTTCGGACTTACCGGCCGCCAGGCGGAGCTGGCGCTGAGAGAGGCGCAGTTCACCGTGAACCGCAACAGCCTGCCCTTCGATGCCAACGGCCCCTGGTACACCTCGGGTGTCAGGATCGGGACCCCTGCGACGACGACGCTTGGGATGCGGGAGCCCCAGATGGACCAGATCGCCCATCTGATGGTCGAGCTCCTGCGGCATACAAAGCCCGCGATCGACCCGAAGGGGCCGGGGATGAGCCGCTCAGCGGCGGTGGTCGATCCGACGGCCCTCTCCCGCGTTCGGGAAGGGGTGGATGCGCTTTTGAAAGTTTACCCCCTTTACCCGGAGCTGGTCATCGATTAGGAGCGTTGTTGCATAAATCGGTTAATTGAACCACCGAGCACACTGAGAGAAGAAAATTGAGCAAACTGAAAAATTGGCATTAAAATTTGTCTTCTCGGTGATCTCGGTGGTAAAAACGGCTTTATGAAACATGGCCTCGATTAGGTTTGAAAAAAATGCTCCGGGGAAGAATACTGAAACTAGTGAAACACGACAGAGGTGGATATGTTGCTGCGCAATCAAGAGGAAGAGCCGGCGGTTAAAAAACCCGGTATCAGCATGCTGGAAGACAAGATCGATGAAACGCTTTTAAAATCGCGCCGGATCTTCCTGTCCGATGCCGTCGACAATGAGACTGCCAGGGAGACGATCCGCAAGTTCTGGTACCTCGAGTCGCTCGACCCCGGCAAGCCGATCCTTTTTGTGATCAATTCCCCCGGTGGATCCGTCGACTCTGGTTTTGCGATCTGGGACCAGATCAAGATGATCACCTCGCCCGTCACGACGCTTGTCACGGGGCTCGCCGCTTCGATGGGTTCGATCTTAAGCCTCTGCGCCGCTCCAAAACGGCGGTTTGCAACAAAGAACTCCCGGATCATGATCCACCAGCCGTCTATCCATGCGGTTATCCGCGGACAGGCGACCGACCTGGAGATCCATGCGAAGGAGATCATGAAAACCCGCAAAGCCCTCGTCGATATCTATGTCCAGGCGACGGGTAAAGACGCCAAAACCATCGACAGGGCGCTCGACCGGGACACCTGGATGAGTGCTGAAGAAGCGCTTGAATTTGGGCTGCTCGACAAAATTGTCAGCTCATATAAAGATATGTAAACAATGGCCCGCCTTCCCTTTGTCAAGTTTCAGGGGGCAGGGAACGATTTCGTCCTCATCGACTGCTTCGATTCCCCGCCTCCCTCTTCCCTCCCAGAGCTTGCGCGCGCGCTTTGCGATCGGCGCCGCGGGATCGGGGCCGACGGGCTTCTCGTCGCCCTCCCCTCGCAAAATGCCGACTTCAGGATGCAGATCTTCAACGCCGATGGAAGCGAGCCTAAGATGTGCGGCAATGGGATCCGCTGCCTTGTCGATTACCTCCAAAAAAAGAAGAAGGCTCCCGAGGCTTTTTGCGTTGAGACGGGGAGCGGGGTCCTGCCGTGCCGCAGAGAGGGGAAAGAGATCGCTGTCAATCTGGGTGCGCCTGAGATCCTCCATTTTCCGATCGAGCTGGAAGCTCAAATGCTCTATGTCCTGAATACGGGCGTTCCTCATGCTGTTCTATTTGTCGATGATATCGATCAGGTCGACCTGAAAAAATGGGGCCCCCTTTTCCGGTTTCACTCCTGCTTTACACCAGGGGGGGTCAACGTCAATTTTGCAAAGCTTAACCCTTCGGGACAGATCGCCTTGCGCACCTACGAGCGGGGCGTTGAAGGAGAGACGCTCGCCTGCGGGACGGGGGCCGCCGCCGCTGCCTACGTCGCCTGGAAGCTCTACGCGCTTCCCCAGCCGGTTACCGTTCTGACGGACCCTCGGCTCCGGTTCTTTTTCCCTAAGAATAATAGCGGCTTTCATGCTATTGAGATGGTAGGCGCAGCAGAGCAGGTCTTCGAAGGCTCAATCGAATGGGCGTCAGGATAAAAGGTTATATACCACGTTCGGTTGCAAAAGCTGCTTTTGGACCGACGTGAAAGCTCCCGCGATTGAGTTGTCGAAGAGGGGGTTGTATTGCTGTAATACTACCCCCTCTTCGACAACTCAATCGCGGGGCTTTGACGCGGCCCAAAAGTAACTTTTTCAACCGAACGTGGTATAAGATGGAAGGGCTCCCCTTCACGAAAGAGGACATGAAATCAGGCCAGGCATTGCTCAAAGCGGGCAAGGTCGGGGATGTCGTGTTTTCGGAGGGGACCTACCAGTTTGAGGCGTCCGACCTGAGAAAAAAGGGGACCTATTGGCCTTTTTTACAGATCGACGATGAAGGGAAGATCCTCGACTGTTTCTGCAGTTGCCCTGAAGCGGAGAAGCGGAAAGCCTGCCCCCATCTCGCCGCCGCCTACCAGAAGATTTTTGGCAATTTTCCCGCGCCTCTCCACGTCCGTTTTCACGACTCCCTTTGGAACCACCTCTGTCAGCTGGCCAGCCGCCGCCACGGCTACGAGTCCTCCTGCCTCAAAGGCAAGAAAGAAGACTATGAAGCCAAATCCTCCACGGGCAAATGCCTCTTTGCCGTCAAAGGGGTGGGGACTGCAGGCAAGAAGCGCCTTTCAGGCATTTTGTTTAAGCGGGCAGTCGAGACGGAGGAGACCTCGCTGAAATTTTCCAATCTTTCTCCCGAGGAGATCGCGCTGTGGAAAGAGGGGAGGCCGAGCGTCGAACTGCAGTACGAGCTCTCCTTCTGGTCCGATCTTGCCAAGTCGATGATGGCGATGCAGGAGGATGGGGAAAAGTACACGATCGCCTATGATCCGGAGGAGGGCTCCCTGCCCCATTGGATCCACATCCGGTTTCCCTCCCTTCATGCCAGCTTCTATATCGCCGAGGTGAACTGGTCGCTGCTGATTCCCGCTTTAAGCTCCGTCGAATCCCCCCTGCCCGTCTACGAATTTCAGGATCACAAGATCGAAGGGATCCGCTACGACGTCAAAAACCATCTCCTGCGGATTGAAAAGACACGGATCCTCCCCAAAGAGGCAGGCAAAGAGAGCGAAGTGCAGGGAGGGATCGAGGTCGGCGAATGGATCTTCCTCCCCAAAAAAGGATTCTTCCCCAGGCAGATGGACCCGATCTTCAAGCAGGAGGAGATCCCCAGGGAAAAATTGGGATCTGTCCTCCACAAACACCCCCTGATCCTGCAAAAGTACCTCATCGGCGCCAAGATCCACCTCGCCCCGGTCAAAGCCCAGTACCACGTCCATTTTGACGAAAAGGAAAACCTGCACATCGTCTGCTACGTCTTCGAGAAGGGGGATTTGCAGGAGGCCGACTCCGCCAGTTTCGGCCCCTGGGCCTACCTCCAGGGCAAAGGATTTTACCTTCTTGAAAATCTGCTGTTCGAAGGCGTGGAGAAAGTGATCCCGCGCGAGCAGATGAACGACTTCATCAACCGCCACCGGGTCTGGCTCGGAGGCTTCGAGGGCTTCCAGACCCACGTCTTCGCCATCGAGTCGCAGCTCTATTTCACCGTTTCGAAGGATGGGTACCTCCGCTTCGAGGCCGCCATCGAGATGATGGAGAACCCCGAGGAGATCATCGATTTTGGCGAGTGGATCTACATCAGGGGCAGAGGATTTTTCGCCAAAAAGATCGGAAGGGGAGGCGCGCTTATCCGCCCCGGGACCGTCGTCCACAAGGCGGAGATCGCCGCCTTCATCCGGCAGCACCGGGAGGACCTCGAAGCCCTCAAGGGGTTCTTTTCGAGCCGATGCCCCCTGGAAAAAAGCGGCCTCGAGATCTTTTTAAACGAAGGCGGACGGGTCGTCGTCCGTCCCCACTTTCAGTTCGTTCCCCCCTACACGGCCGATCAGGTGCAGATCTTCGGCGAGTACACCTACGTCGAGGGAGAGGGGTTCTATGAGATCCCTTACGACAAGCGCGTTCCCGAAGCCTACGTCAAAGAGAAGACGATCCCGCTTGCCGATGAGCCCTACTTTGTCCTCTATGAGCTCGATGCCCTGCAGGCTTGCATTTTTTCCCTCCAGAAGGAGCTCAAAAAACCCAAAGAGATCTTTCTCCGGATCCGCCGCCTCCAGAAAAGCGGCAGAACGCGCGCTGCCGAATGGCTCCTCGAAGGGGTTTTTGAAACCGAAAATGGTTCTGTCAACCTGATCGACGTCTGGCAGGCCGTCCAGGAGAACAAACGCTACCTCTTTTCCCCCGCGGGACTGCTCCTGCTCAAGCTCCCCCGGTTCAACTGGTTCAAGAACATCTCCAAAAAACGGTGGCTCCGGGGCGGCAGACAACTCAAGATGACCACCCTCGACTGGCTTAGGCTCACCGTCTTTGAAGACTTAAGAGCTCCCCGCGGAACCACCCGCGAGGAAAAGACCACCTGCACCCTCATCGAAAAGCTCACCTCCTTTCAGATCGACCAGCCCGTCGACCTCACCGGCTTCAAAAGCGACCTCCGTTCCTACCAGGAGGTCGGCGTCCGCTGGCTTTGGTTCCTTTACACCTATGGCCTCTCGGGCCTGCTATGCGATGAGATGGGACTGGGGAAAACCCACCAGGCGATGGGACTCATTGCCGCCGTCCACAACCAGCTCAAAGAATCCCCGCCCAAAGAAGGGGAGCCCCAGGAACACAAGAAATCCCGCGGAAAAATCCTCGTCGTTTGCCCCACCTCCGTCATCTACCACTGGGAAGACCTGCTGAAAAACTTCCTCCCCAACGTGCGCGTCCTCGTCTTCTACGGCATCACCCGCAACCTCGCTTCCTTTGAAGAGAAGGCCGACCTGCTCCTCACCTCCTACGGCACCCTCCGCAGCGAAAAACAGGCCCTCTCCCAGATCGATTTCGAAGTCGCCATCTTCGATGAACTGCAGATCGCCAAAAACGCCCAGTCGCAGACCCACAAGGCCCTCAAAAAAATCACTGCCGCCATGCGCCTGGGCCTCTCCGGCACCCCCATCGAGAACCGCCTCCTCGAACTCAAAGCCCTCTTCGACGTCGTCGTCCCCGGCTACCTCCCCCAGGAATCCCAGTTCAAAGAGCTCTTCGTCAACCCCATCGAAAAAAACCAGGACGCGGAGAAAAAACAGCTCCTCTCCAAACTCATCAAACCCTTCATCCTCCGCCGCAAAAAATCGGAAGTGCTTCTCGAGCTCCCTGAGAAGATTGAAGAGATCTCCTACTGCGACCTCTCCGATGAGCAGCAAGAGCTCTACAAAAAGACCTTCATGCTTCACAAAGAAGCCCTTCTCAAAGACCTTGAGAACCGCTCAAAGCCCGTTCCCTACCTCCACGTCTTTTCCCTTCTCTCCTCCCTCAAACAGATCTGCAACCACCCCTGCCTCATCTCCAAAGACTACACCGACTTCCAGAAGCACAAATCGGGCAAATGGGACCTCTTCGTCGAACTCCTCCAGGAGGTTAGCGACAGCGGACAGAAACTTGTGATCTTCTCCCAGTACCTCGACATGCTCGACATGCTCGGGGCCTACCTCAAAGAACATGAGATCGGCTACGCCGGGATCCGCGGATCGACCCGCAACCGCAAAGAGCAGCTCGACCATTTCAAAGAAGACCCCAAGTGCGAGGTCTTCCTCGCCTCCCTCCAGGCCGTCGGCGTCGGCGTCGACCTCGTCTCCGCCTCCGTCGTCATCCACTACGACAGGTGGTGGAACCCCGCCCGAGAAAACCAGGCCACCGACCGCGTCCACCGGATCGGCCAGAATCGCGGCGTCCAGGTCTTCAAACTCGTCACCAAAGGGACCATCGAAGAGCACATCCACCGCCTCATCGAAAAGAAGCTCACCCTCATGGAAGGGGTGATCGGCTTCGACGAGCAGGACCAGATCAAAGGCCTCGACCGGGACGAGCTCCTCCAGCTCCTCTGGCTCATCAACAAAGACATCGAGCAGGACACCGGCTTGCAGTAAAAGAGTTTTTACCGGCAGCGCATGGTTTAAATTTTTTTTGACGAGGCGGTTGGGCTATTTCATGACCGATTCTGGTATAAACCCATTACACGGATAGGCAGGATAGACGGATGCGCACGGATAAAAAACATCTATCCTGCTTATCCGTGTAAATTTTGAATGGTTCCTGAAAATTAAAATATTATTTTACTTCTTGTAATCCGTGATACCGCCATGTTGGTGTTTTAATTCCCGATCGGGTATCCTTTTTCGTTTACCAATGTGAAAAAATTTTATGAGCCAGAAACGGATTCCAAAGTTAGCTTTAGTCGGACGCCCGAATGTCGGCAAATCTGCCCTTTTCAACCGGATCTCCAAAAAGAGGATCGCGATTGTCGATGAGGCGGAGGGGATCACCCGCGACCGGCTCTACGCCGATGCAGACTGTTTTGGAAAACCCTTCGAAGTGATCGACACCGGCGGGATCAATCCCCAGTCGGAGATCCCTTACCAGGAAGAGATCCGGCGCCAGGCAGAGATCGCCATCGAAGAGGCCGACGTCATCGTTCTGGTTGTCGACGTCACTGTCGGGATCACCGTCCTCGATGAGTTCGTCGCCCGTCTTTTGCTCCGCACCGGCAAGCGCCTCGTCCTCGCCGTCAATAAAGTCGATGATCTTTCCCGGCTTAACCTCCTTTACCCCTTCTATTCCCTCGGGATCAGCCGCGTCGTCGGCGTCTCCGCCACCCATAACTTCCAGATTGCCGAGCTCCTCGAAGCAGGCCTTTGAGGATTTCGAGCTGCCCGAAGAAGAAGCCGCCGAACGGACCTCCATCCGGGTCGCCATCGTCGGCCGCCCCAACGTCGGCAAATCGACGATCGTCAATTACCTCCTCGATGAAGAGCGCTGCGTCGTCAGCCCGATCGCCGGCACCACCCGCGACAGCATCGACGTCGATATCCAGGTCGGCGAAGACCAATTCACCTTGATCGACACCGCAGGGATCCGCCGAAAAAGCGCGCGAGCATGAGACTGTCGATAAGTTCGCTGCCGTGCGCACAGAGCGAGCCCTTGAGCGCGCCGACGTCTGCGTCCTCGTCGTCGATGCCGAAAGAGGGATCACCACCCAGGAAAAGAGGATTGCGCGCGATATCGAAGAGCAGGGCAAAGGGTGCATCCTTCTCTTCAACAAGTGGGACCTCGTCAAAGGCTTCCGCATGGAGCACTGCCGCAAAAGCTTTGAGATCGACACCCCCTTCCTCAACCACTGCCCTATCCTCTTCGTCTCCGGCCTCACCGGGCAGAAACCTCGACCGGCTCTTCAAAGCGGTCAAAGAAGTCCACGAGCAGCAAAACCGCCGCATCACCACAGGACAGCTCAACAAGTTCGTCGAAAAAGCCATCCAGAAGTACCATCCGCCGATGCTCGATGGCGGCAAGCGCCTCAAGAATCTTCTACCTCGCGCAAGTCGACGTCCAGCCTCCCCGCTTCGTCCTCTTCGTCAACAAAACCCATTTGATGGCGGATACCTACAAAAAGTACCTCATCAACCAGTTCCGCGAGGCCTACGGCTTCCTTGGCTCACCCATCCAGTTCTTCCTCAAAGGAAGAAGCCCTAAAGAGGATAAGAGCGAGCGGTCCGCCCCCGCCCCGGACAGCCCTCTCGAGTCCCTGGCAGAGAATGAGGAGCTCGTCTTCGAAACGCCCGACATCCATGAGGATGAGCTCTCCGAAGAGGAGATCAGCAAGCTCGACCCTTCCTATTTTTAAGGTGGCTGCGCGCCAGAATTTTGGCTGCATGCTCAGATGCGAATGGATTTGTGATCTATGAAACTGGAAAATTTACATATTCTGACCGGTCATAATATCACTTTTTTTGCGCAGTTCCATAAAAAACCTGAAGCTTTTCGGGTATGCCCTGCTCCGTGCTCAAATCGTTACATTTTTTAATTAGCTTCTCGCGAAGGGCTTTGATTTGATCATGCGTGAGTTGTTCTAGCTTTGCTCTCGTTGCATGAGTCCATAGACTCTCCCACCATTCTTCGGAGGAATTATGAAAGAAAGTCATAGATTCTTCGCTGATTTTAATATTATTAAAACCAGCATTATTGAGAAATTTTTGTAGCTCTGTTCCGCTCCATAATGGCGTTGCAAACAAACTATTTGTGTTGTTTATTTTTTTTATTTCTTCGCCTGCCAACTTATCTAATCCTGAATCATCTCCCCAAATCGAAACAGCTAACGTCCCTCCGGGTTTTAATACTCTTTTGAATTCCGATAATGCTGTAGGGATCGAAGGAAGGAAAAAAAGCGCAAATCCGCAAAAGACAACATCAAAGCAGTTATCAGGAAAGTTTAAATGCTCCGCATCCATTTGTTGAAGATCAACCCAATCAATATTTTCTGCTCTGACTTCCTTAGCCGTCTCTTGCAGCATTTGTTGGCTAATATCGACTCCAATAACTTTTCCTGATGGACCAATGGCTTGAGCCAATGGAAACAAGACAGCACCTTTGCCTGTTGCAACATCCAGTCCATATGACCCGGCATGGACAGGTACTTGTTCAACAAGGCGTTTACCAAAGTGAGTAAAGAAAGAGCTGCTTTTTTTCCCATATTCAGGGGCCGCACGGTCAAATATGTTGCTTACCCAGGTTTTATGGTCATCCATGACTTGTTTCCAGTTAAGGTTATGAAATGCAGGGTTGTTTTGAGGGAATCTATTATGAATCCTCAAAGATTTCAATACTTGGTTGAGTTTTGTGAAAACAATAGTGCAATGTTTAGCGAGAAAGAACTCGAGGGCAATAAATGCCCTTATCAATGATTTCAAGCAATCTCAGAGCAGAATGGCTGGGAGAACGGATTCCAGACTCCCAAGATTGAACTGTTCTTTTGCTGACGTTTAAAATGACAGCAAAAACACCTTGGGAATATTCTCCTTTTTCTCGAATGTGCTTAATATCTTTGGCGCCATATTCTAAAGGGGGAGCCGGAAGGTCGATTAATTTTGTTCTTAACGTTCTTTTGCCCTGTTTATATTCGAGAATCTCTTCCAATCCCTTTTTTATCTTTTCGGAAAATGGACTCATGGCTTTAGTGCTTTTTAATTTTCTCGATGAGTTTTTTGAATATTGCCTTGTCTTCTTTCGAGAGATTTTCCTGCTCATTTTTTCCATAAATAATAATAAAAAATAACTGTTCTTTTTCCGGGAAATCAAAATAACAAACGCGGAACCCTCCCCGTTTCCCTTTGGAGGAAGATTTGAGTCTAATTTTCCGTAATCCCCCTGTTCCCTGGATTAAAGATCCAAGATCAGGGTTGCTGGATAGCCCTTTTTCCAATTCCTCATAATCGGTGGCCAACAACTTATTCCCCGCTATCAACGCGTCTAAATCGTCTGAAAATACTTTGGCCTGGATCATCAGTCTTTTCATAGTAGTTGTAACACAGTGTAGTACATTTGTCAAACCGCAGTAAGGAGGAGGCGTTGTATAGAGTCGAAAACATAAATCATAAGAACTTCTATATTAGGCGCTTCTCAAGCACTTATGTCCCGTTTCTCTGGCATCGGTCATCTTTAACAGGAAAAACTGTAAGCCATCAGGAAACGGTGGCTGAATGCGCAAATGATTATTTTAGGAATGCCAATATTAGTCAACTTAGATCTGGTCCATTTTTCATCCTTCCTAGCTATTGAGGTCCGGACAAAATGGACAGCTTTAACGATCCACTTTGATCAGGCTCTTAAGGAGCGCTGCTTTATCAAACGTGATGATTTTCACTGCAGAGTCGTTTTCACCGCAGGAAACAAGGATCTTCGAATTCCCTTCCGTGAGAAGGAGCCCACTGGGAATATACAGCGCAGGCGGTTCGATACGTTTTTCGGGCGGGCAGAACTGTAAATGCCTTTAAACAGAAACGGATGCGGAGAAACTGCAGTCACCTGAAATGGAGGAGTCGCTTCAAACGTAAAGGCTCCCATGACATACCAGCGGTTTCCATAGCGATCCATGAACGAACTGTGAAAAAATGTGAGGTACTCTCCATCGACCAGCTCGGCTTGCGTTCCTCCGCGGGGAGGACCCCAGGACCAGGGGAAATTTGTCGGTTTGGAACTGCTGCCTACCTGCTTCAACTGGTTATCATGCTGGCTGTCCAGATTTAATACGTTGTAGGGGTCGATGTCATAGATGAAGTAGATCTCCTCTGCTGAACCCGTCCGATAGCTGAAAGGAATCCAGTTTTTCTCCTTTTTTTTGATATGACGATCAAGGCTTGTAACGGCGTTCAACTGAAAATCAGACAGGTTGATCTCGGCGATTTTCATGAGTCTGTCCTGTGAACCCGGAGCTCGGAGATCATTGTAGACGAGGTAGAATTGCTTCCCCGATTTGAAAATGCGGGGATCGTTGGAAAAGTCGCTCAATGTGTCTATGGTTTGAAAATTCCCTTTCTGTTCCAGGTTTTCATCCAATTCCACACAGGCGATGTAGTTGTTTTTTAGAGATCCTTTTCCTTTGGTGTCGTAGCGAAAAACCAAAATGAAATTGTTGTTTTCGTTTTTTGTCAGAGCAGCGTTATAGGGAGCTTGGATATCGCGAATAGAGACCGTTTTTACGTCGAGAATGATCCCCTGTTGATCTGCAAACGGGATCTCGCAGAGATCCATGGGAAGGGGTGTTCCCGTCTTAGAGAAAAGACGCGAGCCTCCCAATAGAAATAGAACAATGAAAAATGCAATCTTTGTCAATTTTAAGGATCCTGGCATGGTTTTTCACAGCAATTCAGGTGCGCTAATTATTGTATAATAATTATTTTATTATTTGGTCTATGGAAATTTGTTGTTGTGGCTAGTCCGATGCGTCAATGTTGGTTGATCTGCCGCCTTTACGTTGTCTATAACCGGCAGGTCAACACACAGTTTGTGTTTCACCTGCCGGTTATAGCTCGCGTATAAGTGGCAGATCAGTATTGGCTGTTCTACATGGTAACGGACATCTGCAAGCGGTGAAAGCTGAGGAACCTTTCCCGGCAAATTTCGGGAGACCCATTTCCATCGATGACGCTGAGCCGCCAACTGCTGGAATAATAATCAATGACCGGCCGCATTTTGTCTTTAAATTCATGCACTCTTTTTATCGTCCCGGCAGCATCGTCATCGATGCGCTTCGTTAACGTTCCGAGGCACACATCGCATGTGTCGGGGACTGCTGAAGGGGAAAATTTGGAATTGTAAATTTTGCCGCACTCGTCGCAAGTCAGGCGGCACAGGATTCTCTCCACGGCATCCTCTTCCTTCACATCAAGGAGAATAAATACGGCCTTGTCTTTCAGATTATGCTTTTGAATGAAAGCGTCTAAAATTTCGCACTGGGCCTGCGTTTTAGGGTAGCCGTCTAGGATGACCCCCTTTTGCTCCAGGAGGGCTTTTTCCAGCCTTTGCTCCACAAGCTCTTCTATCTCCTCAAAGGGGATACCCCCAATGATATGATTGACGATGACATCTTTATATTTCAGACCGAATTCTGTTCCCTTTCTGACCTCTTCCCTTGTGAGGTCGCCCGTGGAAATGTGATCGTACCCTTGAGATTTGATGGCTTGCGCGAAGGTGCCTTTTCCGGCTCTGGACAGCCCTTGATCACATAAAGGGATGGATGGACATTCGTAATGGCACTCATTGAAAGGTCCTTTGCTCTGGGTTGGACAAATTTTTAGTTAAATTTTACCATATTACTCTATTGTTAACAATTTTATAATCAGTTGCTTGAAATTTATATTTACATTTGGCGTAGTTGTGTTCGTAAGCCGCTCTTAATTAATTACTTATTAGAAAAATAGGTGATTTGTATAGGTTGAATTAAATCCGTATTTAGTATAAAATTATCTTAGATAATTAATATGCAAAGGGCGCTAAATGTCTTTTCCTAATGTGACCCAGAAATCAGCAACATTTCCCTCCTTTCGAACGTATGGTTCGAACCCGGAAATCCCTCTCTCTGATGAGGCGGTCGCTCCAACCAGGGAAATGGAGTCCAAAGAAAGTGGGTCTGGGCGTAAATCGACCGCCAAAAAACCTTCTACGGTGGTGCCAACTTCTCTTCCATCCGAACTAAATTCCATACAGCCTGATGACACCCGTTTTCTCACTCCCGCATTATCCGGAAACCATAAAAATATTGGAGTTAAATCCTTTTATTCCGGTCCAGGGAATAAACTGGTCGTCGATGTGCATTATCCATGCATCAAGGCTCCGAACCCCACATATAGAGTCCTGTCGCCCCCGGATGCTGAGGAAAAGGGAAAACCAGAAGAGTTATGGTCCCGTTCCCAGCCTTGCGCTGAAGCTGAAGAAGGCAAATTTCCTGTTGTATTGTTCTCTCATGGGATGGGAAGCAACCATTCCGATTATCAACACCTGGTGGAAGATCTTGTGAGCCACGGATATTATGTCATGACAATCAGCCATCCCGAAAGTAATGCCGCTTCTGAAGTGGCTCAAATCGAAAAACCCCAAAAGACAAACGGCATGGACGATGAACAGCTGAACGACCTAATCATAGAGGGAGAGAAGACGATCGACAGCCATGCTATGCTGGCCATGGAACAACAGGCCCTCGATCTGATTTTTCTCATCGGGCAGATCCGGGAAGGGGCCTTTGATGCGCAAATCAGAGCGAATATGGATGTAGATCGGATTGGAGTCTGTGGACATTCCATCGGGGGAGATGCAGCGCTTAATGCATGCAGTAAGTCAAATCTCATTCGTACGGGCATTGACCTCGACAGTGCTGGGTACAGGCATACGCAGACAAAGAAAATTGAGCAGCCGTTTTTAACGATTGGGGCCTGCAAAGCAGGCACGTTCGGGGCCCCAAGTCAATGGGCTGGAGAAATGCTGGATGGTAATGGCGATTGGGAGAAATTTCACGAGATCTCGCCGAATTCTGAATTGAAAAAAATCGCAACGGCATCCCACGAAGATTTCTCCATGAAGCCACTGTTTCATGCCATCCATGCTGGCACTCCCAATGGAGAATATCTGGAAATTTACAACGAGATCCAGCAGAACATTGTCAAGTGGTTCAACGACCACCTCTAAAGTTCTTAACCTGGCTCCACTTCAGCCCCCCAGTTCCCGGTCGCATTTGGCGGCGAGGATGAAATCGCTCTCTGTAAGCCCGTGGATCTTGTGCGTCCAGATGGAGAGCTTGCACTTTCCCCAGCTCAGGTAGATATCGGGGTGGTGCCCCTGTTCTTCTGCGACGGCGCCTACTTTGTTGACAAAGGCCAGGGCATCGCGAAAGTTCTTAAACTTATATTCTTTTTCGAGTCGGCTTTCATCGATCAGCTTCCAGCTTGTTTCGAGCTGTGAGTACAAGTCGAGAAGGGGCTGGCCTTTTAGAGGGGGAGTGCCGACTTGGCAGGGGATGCAGTTTTTTGAATCGAGATTTTCCATTGTTACACCTGATGTTGGCAGAAATGCTAAGTCTCCTGAGGGAATTAGATCAATCACTGATTTGCGCCCTGCTGACGTAGATCAATGGGGGCTTGTAACAGCATTCCTTAAACTTATTCATAGTGTTCATATATTATCAATATGAACAAGGTTTTAGGCATCCAGCAAGCAGCGCAATCTGCCCTCAACAGCTATGCCAGCATTTCCAGTCATGATCAAAAAGAAGATTTACATTTACAGATCTAAATGTTAGAAACGTACTGCTCTTCGAAGGGATGGACCTTTTCAGTCATTAAAAAACCCGGGTCCGAAGTCTACTCGAATCCATAAGAACAAGTTACTTATAGCCAACATTAAAAACGCGGTCGCCGGTGTCTAAAGAAAACCTGGGCCTTAAACTTAAAATAGAACTCGATGACGGTACAAGGGACGAGCTTAACGGACAGTCGAGAATTTGTAACTGGTTATACAACCATCTCCTGGAAAAAGGGCAGGAATTAAAACAGGCATTCATTGCCGGGGATTTGGAAGCTTGCAAAACACTCTATTCGGAAAGGGGCCTACGGAACCTGCTTCCCAGCATTAAAAAAGAACATCCCTTCCTAAAAGTTGTCCACTCCTCCCCGCTGAAGAACTCCGCGTTGAGACTGAGTGATGCCATCCAGGCCCATCAAAAATCCAAAAAGGGCAAGCGCAAAGGCAAAGTGGTCAAATGGCCAAAATTCCGCTCCTGGAAAAAAAGCTGGTTTTCCCTTTTTTATGATGAACCCAACAAAGGGTTTAAAATTGAAGGCGACACTCTCACCCTCTCTTTTGGAATGGGGCAAGACAGGAAAAGAAGGTCGCTCTCCGTCAAACTGCAGGACGCCCATCTGCTTAAGCATACCACTCCCCGCAACCTGCGCATTGTTTTCGAGCTTGGAAACTATTACGCCATCTTTACCATTCAAAAAGAACTCCCTGTCAAAAAACCCATTTCCAAAATTATCGCCTTCGACCCCAACCACAAAAATTTCGCCTATGGTGTCGATACCGAGGGGCAAGCCATCGAGATTGCTTCACCCAGGTGGTTAAAGCGCGCCGATCAGCGCATCGATGAGATTAAAGGCAAAAGAGACCATTGCCAAAGGAAATCCAAAAAACACCTCGTCCTGGACGAGAATATGAACCCAACAGGAAAGGAGTATTATACCCCGTCAAGACGCTGGAAAAAATACGATGATGCTCTAAAAGGCGCTTTGCATAAACGTCGAGAACAGACCAAGACCTTTATGTACACAAGTGCCAACCGCCTTTTTCGAGACTACGACTGCATCGCAGTCGGAGATTATACTCCCAAAGGCGAAGGAATAAATACTCGCATGAGACGTGCCATGAACAATCGATCCCTGATTGGCCGATGGAAAGACACGCTTGCGTGGGTCGCACGGAAATCGGGAAAAACCTTCCTCGAATTTGACGAGAAAGGAACCACCCGGACCTGCCATCATTGTCTACATGTCGTAGAGGGAGGGATTCCACTGCATTTAAGACAGTGGAAGTGTACAGAATGTCAGACCGTTCATATTCGTGATGAAAATGCCGCAATCAACGGTCTCGGAAGTGTCTTGCGAGACATTTCAGAAAAAATGGAAGGAGTAAACCCTTCCTTAGTGTCTGGCTCAGACCTCGCTCCTGTAAAAGAGCGATGGGCCTGGTGTGTTCGGCCTAGTGGCGTGCATGTCGCGCCGCGGGGGCAGAACAGCGAAGTACTTGCAGCATCAGGAAATTAAACCGGGAGCGTGATAGCTCTCGACCAAAGTTGATCAAATGATTAGGCATGACCAGGTTTGATCAGGTTTTGGAGAGCGGCAGATTGGCTTGCGGCCTGATCGCAGGATGTGTTTTTCATTTTGTGTTTGATGTTATTCAGAAAATACTCCACCCTTCCTCCGAAGTTGCTCCCTGATATTCGTAAAAAGGAGTAACTCACAGGTTTTAAACGAATAAATAGCGGCATGCGATCGTGTTGCTATCAAAAATTTATATGCAAGGATGTTCGTATGTCAGCAATTTACCACTACACAATACCCTCCTACTCAGAAATTCTAACAGTTCGAGCAGCCTACCTGGCCGCACCTGATGTTTTTTTCCCTGATTCAGACCAAAGAGCAGAGACTAAAAAAGCCATTTTAGCGGAAAAAAATATTACAGGAGTCTACCCTTCCGACACCAAAATAGTGAATTTCAGTTTTTCCAAAGAAACAGCAGCCGAGATTTTTAAGTGTAATATTGATCTCATGAATGGGTGTGAAGTAATTTTAGCAAAGATGGTCCCATTTCGCGGCCCTTCAATGGACCCCGGAACCATCACAGAATTAGTCTATGGAGCAACCACAGGGAAGTTGGTGATTGGCTATTACGAGGGCGACACAAAACTTTATACTCAAAGATTGATCGAACATTATAAGAATGACGTCACAGGTGGAGGAGATGGCCCCATTATTGCTTCTGATGGTACTTCTATTGAAAATTTTGGTCAGGAGGATAATTTAATGATCCCAGGATTTATTAAAATGTCCGGTGGTGAAATTTATCCTACTTTTCAAGAAGCCGTGGATAATGTTCAACGTCTGTGGGATAAAAAACGGGGAGCATAAAATAAGTTATACCGCGATCGGTTGATCGCAGTATAAGTGATAAGGGCCGGGGCTGCGATGAGCGATTCTCTGTAAGATTGAAGAATTGCACATCGCAGCCCCGGCCCTTTTTTATATACTGCATTTGGGGAATCAGTAATTATTTTAAATCGCAAGCTATAGCGATTTTACATTGTCTTAATATTTCGTCCGTTGATATAACTTTGCCCTTTCAATTTTCTAAAGGTGTAATAATGGCAACACTTACACGCGTTGTGACTTCCACCGACCAGCCGGCCGACACTCTGGGTATAACTCTGGAAGCGGAAAAACTGCCCGAGCCCCAGCAAGAGCCCTCTGTTGTGGTGAACAAGCTTGTAATGCTCCGTTTGGAATTGATTGTTGATACCTATCTTGACTGGTCGGATAGCGACCCTCTCTCCCGGAGACTTGCAGACTGGACATTTGATGTTTTAGACATCGATCCCTCCGATGAAAATTTTAGAACGGAGCTTGAAGGTCAGGTTGACATTCTTGCCAATGAGATCCTTATAAGTCCGCTAGACAAAGCTCCGCTCAAAATACCGATGCTTGTAGGCCGCAGCGTATTGGATCAATGGTTATGGGAAGAAATCCTGAGGACCTTGCCAAATCTCGCAGCGAGAGTCAGCTCAGATCCCACAATTGAAGTTAAAGTACATAACTTTGGTTTGGAGATGATTCTTTGGATGAACGACTTGCCCTTCAATAAGAAAAGGGAACCAACGTTAGATCTGACAAACACCATTCACGGCCCTGTTGTCGCTTTGTTGCCGGCCAATACAAAGCCTTATTTGAACCCTTCTCTTTGTTCTAATGCAAACAGCCCTGAGAGTCAGCTCATTAAAGGGATCTTCTATACCGAGCTTGTCAACAACGCCCTGCAAACAAATAGAATGCAGGTGTTGCGCTCGATGATGGAGGCAGGAACGGAAGCTTTGCGAGAGTTGTGGCAAAAAACACGGGAAACGATCCTACTTGAATCTGAAAAAAGCAGGATCGGGGCCGAACTGCATTTTCAAAAGATCCAGGCCAGCCTGGAGAAAATAGACCAGGTGCGCCAGCTGGAGGTTTCCGTTCTGAAAGATGAGGTCACTTACTACCGTGGTGAGCTTTCTGAAGCGAGAGACAGAATACAGGCAGTAGAGCGAAAAAACATCCTGAATGAGGATCAAATCCGTATGCTTCACGATCGATTCGCCCAGCAGCTGGCCAGCTCTTCGCAGCAACAGCGTAAAGGCAGGAGAAGAAGACGGTGAATTGTTTAACAAAATTGAGGTAATACTATGGCAACCCTGTCACCACTGGCCCCGTCCGGCGGCACTTCTCTTGAACTCGTTCAGAATCTGACTCTGGTCTTATCTGCATCGAGTCAATCCCGCGATGAGGAGTTAGGCAAAGTCTTCAGTACTTTTCAAGCATTGCTCCAGGAAGTCAAAGAAGACTTGGCGGCCAATGCAAAAGAGATTGCCGCGTTGAAGACGAATGTCGCCACTTTGGAGTCGGAGAAAGAGCAGTCAGCCCTGGCCATGGCTGCGGAAAAAATAGCCTTTGAGAGTCTGCAAAAGGAACTACGCAACAACGCGAATACTATCACTTCGTTGGCTGGGACTGTTAACGCTCTGCAATCGCAAGTCAATGTAGCCCCCCCTGCACCGCCTCCTGCTGAATCTCTGATTCTTGATCCAAATATACCTGTCTGGGCACTTTCGGCTATGTGCATTGCTGGTGTGTACAAGTAGGAATGATTTTTATAAATTAGAGGTTACACTATGGGAATTCCACAAGCTCTGGCTCCGGGCGGTAGCCCTTCTCTTGAACTCGTTCAGAATCTGGCTCAGGTCTTATCTGCATCCAGTCAATCCCGCGATGAAGAGCTGGGCAAAGTCTTCAGTGCTTTTCAAGCATTGCTCCAGGAAGTCAAACAGGACTTAACGGCCAATGCAAAAGAGATTGCCGCGTTGAAGACGAATGTCGCCACTTTGGAGTCGGAAAAAAAGCAGTTAGCTCTCACCATCAATGCTGAAAGAGTAGCTTTTGAGAATTTGCAAGCACAGGTCCGTGACAATGCCTCTGCTTTAAGAGCTGATATTGGCGCCAACGCATCTAATATCAGGTCGCTGACAGCAACAGTAAATGATGATCATAAATTTCTTCATGAGCATTTCCATTCTCAAAAAAGTGGAAGGTCTGGTTATACCGGGAGAGGAACATGGTAACGCCCCTTAAGAACCTGCCCGGCAAATGGTCTTCCACAAAGAAGACGAAAGAAGTTTTACAAAATTGAGGTAATACTATGGCAACCCTGCCACCACTGGCCCCTGCCGGCAGCGTTTCTCTTGAACTCGTTCAGAATCTGGCCCAGGTCTTATCTGCATCGAGTCAATCCCGCGATGAAGAGCTGGGCAAAGTTTTCAGTACTTTTCAAGCATTGCTCCAGGAAGTCATACAGGATTTGGCGGCCAAATCAAAAGAGATCGCCGCATTGAAGGCGAATGTAGCCACGTTGGAGTCGGAGAAAGAGCAGTCAGCCCTGGCCATGGCTGCGGAAAAAATTGCCTTTGAGAGTCTGCAAAAGGAACTCCGCAACAACGCGAATACTATCACTTCGTTGGCTGGGACTGTTAACGCTCTGCAATCGCAAGTCAATGTAGCCCTTGCACCTCCTCCTCCTCCTCCTGCACCTCCGACTCTTGGTATGAGTATGCCTATCTACTTTTTTGGGGAAGAAAGGGCTGCGCACTTTTAGGAATAATTTTTTTTATGAATTAGAGGTTACACTATGGGAATGCCACAAGCACTGGCTCCGTCCGGCAGCGTTTCTCTTGAACTCGTTCAGAATCTGGCCCAGGTCTTATCTGCATCGAGTCAATCCCGCGATGAAGAGTTAGGCAAAGTCTTCAGTACTTTTCAAGCATTGCTCCAGGAAGTCAAACAGGACTTGGCGGCCAAATCAAAAGAGATCGCCGCATTGAAGGTGAATATAACCACGTTGGAATCGGAAAAAAAACAGTTAACCCTTACCATGGCATCGGAAAAACAAGCCTTCGAAAGTTTGCAAGGCATGGTTCGTAGCAATGAGACCAATATAAGATCGCTGTCCGGAACCGTAAGTGCTCTACAAGGGACAGTGAATGCAGACCATGATTTTCTTTATAGACATTCCCATCATAAAAATACCAGGAACCATTCCCATACCGCTGGGCCAACAGGGAATTAGGGAGTGTTCTGTAAGGATTGCTTCGTCGAACACTTCCTAAGAACCTGTCCAGCAAATAGTCTTCCATTGGGAAGGCATGAAAATGAAATAAGTTTAAAAAATTGAGGTAATACTATGTCAACACTGCAACCAGTGGCCCCGTCCGGCAGCGTTTCTCTTGAACTCGTTCAGAATCTGGCCCAGGTCTTATCTGCATCGAGTCAATCCCGCGATGAAGAGTTAGGCAAAGTCTTCAGTACTTTTCAAGCATTGCTACAGGAAGTCAAAGAAGACTTGACGGCCAATGCAAAAGAGATCGCCGCATTGAAGGCGAATATAACCACGTTGGAATCGGAAAAAAAACAGTTAACCCTTACCATAGCATCGGAAAAACAAGCCTTTGCGAGTTTACAAAGTCTGGTAAGCAGCCATGATGGCAGTATAAGATCGTTGTGTGGATCTGTCAGTTCTCTGCAGGGGACAGTGAATGCAGATCATGGCCTTCTTCATGCAGACCATGCGTTTCTCTACAATCATAAACACTATAGAGATTGTAGTGGGGCTTATACCGGCAAAGCAGAATAGAAATATACTGTCCAGATAGAAACAGGATAGGAGCATTTTATGTCATTAACATTGCCCCCGGCAATCAGCCCGGCGGCGCCTTCTAATCCGGCGCCGCACCAGCTTTTAACCACTTTGCAGGGGCAGCGTCTACATCCGGCGATGCAGATTGCAGAGAACCTGGAAGAGTCTCATCTCTTTTCTGCGGAAGGATTGCAAAAGATTGCGCAGTTTAAGGAAAAATTTGCGCTCCTTGATCCGGAAATTGACAGGGAAGATATTTCGTTGCTCATCTGTTTTCTGCTTTGCGATGGGGTTCGCGATGCCTTGGAGGATGAGGCACTTTCCCTCATGCAGATCGAGGCTTTATTGGGTTTTGATAAAGCTCTAGTAGAGTGTCTGAAAGGGACTCTGCCGCCTGGCCAAGAATGCAATGCGTTTATTGAGGAATTCGAAAACTATTCTTGTGAGTATGAGAATTATGAACCAGAGAAATTAGAGAAAAAAATCAGGCAGATCGATAACCTGTTCAGGGCCGTAGTTGCAAAATTTTATGGGACCGCAAATGAGGGAAACAGGACGACTAGAGAGGGGTTTGAAGAATATAAAACGCTTATCCTGAAAATCAATGATGATCGGCGCCTGGCAGTCGATGGGCTCGATGCCCAGGCGGATGGGCACACCTCACTATTGGAGCTGGTATCCAGAACCCTGGAAGCCCTTTCCCAGGAGCAAAGTGAACTCTCCAGGCGAATGCTGGGAGAGGAACGGCGATTTGACATTTTGATGGATGAGCTTAAAACTCTGCTAAGGAAGGTCTAGGTATGGCTGCCAATCTGGATAGCCGGCTGGCATATATTAAACTGCGCCGACAGGGCGTGGATTTGCCCTCTCTTATCGATCAAAAGATTGGCCAAAAGGTCGATCAGAAGAAAGAGCAGGTTGTATCCCTTGTTGGCAAACTCGCCTCATCCCTTATTGAACGGCAGGCGCAAGCAAGCCATGTGATCGATGAGCTCTTGGAGGATATGACAGCGCATAAATTCCTCTCGGCACCCGAATTGCAAAGCCAAAGGCTCAGGAATATACTGGAAGGTTTGAAAGCGGCTCAGAGCCCGTTAAGGGCGGGGCTGATGGTTGACGAGCAGAAAATGGCACAAAAAGTAAAAGAGAAGCAGGCATTGGAAGAGTTTCTGACAGAACAGATAAGGAAACTGGGTCAGATCGACAACAAGCATTACCCCATGGAAAACGAACTCATGGAATTTGGAAGAAGGCTCAATATCTATATTGCAAGTTAAAAATAATGAGGATTTTGTAATGGCTTCGCCTATTCGATCTACGCAAACGGTTTACCTTCAATCCCCACAGCTCCATGAAGGCTCTGTTATTATCGCCTATAATAATGAAGTAAATGCGACAGCATTTAGAAGAAGAATTATGCATGAACTTTCTCAGATAGATGACTCGCTTAAACATAGTCCATTGCAGGATGAGATGACTCAGTCGATCCGGGACTGGCATCGCGAATTTAAAAAGGCTCTATCTAAAAGTTCTAATGAACGGGCCGTCTTTGAGGGTTTTGTTTTGGTTTTGCAGGAGAGGTTGATCGATCCGATCTACCATGCGCCTTTGGATGAGGGAGCATGTCTTGGAAACGATGGATTCACCTACGGAAAATTGGCCTACGAAGTATGGAGAGGGGGGATGCCTGAGCCGTTTAGGGATTATGCCCCAATGGATTTGGAAAACAGGACCCTTCTTACTTTAACACCCCATCCCATCGCAAGAGAGATGGTGGAATGGCTTAAAGGGCACAATGCTTTGCCCCGTTCAGAAAAGCTGGAAAGAGAGCGCGAGCAGCTTATTCTCAGACAAAGAGAGCAGATGGTTTCGCGCAGAAGAGCGAAAAAGGCCCAGTTTCAGCAGGAAAAGGAGATGGACCGCCTGCAAATGCAGGCTGAGATTGATGTTTTTTGCCAGGACGTTGCAGGGCCTTTTCGAGAATTTAGAGAGCGCCAAGATCAGGATTCAGGTAGAATTCTTACCCGAATCGCAGAGATAGGTCAGCACGACAGGGAAAATATTGCTGATCTGAAGGGTCATCTGGACAGCTTGGGCCAGGAGATCGGTGCACTGAAAGCACAAAATGTAGAGATCTCTCAAAGGCTTGAGTCTGTCGGGGCCAAAATCTCTGAAACCGAACAGCAAAGTGCACAGCTTCAGGTTAAGATCAATGAAATGCGTGTGGCTAACAGGAAAAAGAAAAAGGGATGGATGAAAGGCCTGGCAAAAGGGCTTGCAACGCTCGCCATTACCGCGGCAACCTCTTGGGCCATAAGCAAGCTTATGCCGGTCCCCGGGCTTTCCGTGACCCCTTCCAGCAATGGGCCTATGTTGAACTGGATTGGACCTTTTTAGAAAAAAAATTAAAAGAAAAGGAGTAGCCTATGTCAGTGGAATCGACTTTTGCGAGCTATACGGGATCGATCACTTTTGAATCGGGGTTTATAGATGGGAAGTTACCGAAAACCCAGGGTGAGGTGGAGAACTATTTTTTTGGGCGCTTGTATAGCATTAAACCCGATTTGCGGAAGCAATATCTGCACCAGGCGCGATCGATCGTGCACGGTGTGCTGGACAGGATCTCTGAAATGACCCGTTCCGGCCGTTCTGAGGGCGACATTGACAGAGAAGCGAAGAGCTCTTTCCTGCAGTTTAGATCCGTTGAGGACCAATTCCTCAGTGGCAATGCTTCCTACCGCCAAATGAAGGCGGAAAGCAGTAACGCTTTCAATAAAATGGAGGCAAAAATTAAATGTGCCGCTCTTCCTTTTGACGATTTTGTGCATCCAGATGAGATGTACAGTGATCCTTCTTATCTTCAAACAAAGAAGGATGCCGAGGAAAGTCTTGCCCTTGCGCGCATGATTGGCGGGGATAGTGATTTTATGCGTCCTGATGAAATGTTCAGGGGTCCTTTTTATATTCAAACAAAGGCGGATACCGAAAGAAATATTGCCGTCGTGCGCATGATTGGCGGGGCCATTGAATCGGTGGCGGAAGCGATTGGTTACGGTATCGAAGCGGTCTGTGATGCCCAACTTTACCAGGGAGCCAAAGAGGATGCACAACACATTCTGGGTCAGTTGGGACTTGTGCAACTTTCTGAAGCAGTCGACAGTGTATATTATCGGGAGCCGATGATAGCCCCCCAGAATAGAGAACCCCCTTTTGATTGTGATGATTGGAGCATTGATCGGGAAGATTCCCTTTTTGATAAGGGCTTCGAGATGATTCAGCATGTTCCATTTATGGAGTAGTTGCTTCGTCGTATAAAATTTGATGGGGAAGGAGTATTTTATGGCAGTGGAACCGACTTTTGCTAATTATACGGGCTCGATCTCTTTTAAATCTGAGTTTATTGATGGGGAGTCGCTGGAAGTCCAAGAGGATATGGAGAACTATTTCTTTGGGCGCTTGTATGGTCTTAAACCCGATTTGCAGAAGCAATATCTGCACCAGGCTCGAACGATCGTACACGGTGTGCTGGCCAGGATCTCTGAAATGACCCGTTCCGGCCTTTCTGAGGGCGACATTGACAGAGAAGCGAAGAGATCCTTTACGCAGTTTAGATCCGTTGAGGCCCAATTTCTCAGTAGCAATGCTTCCTACTGCCAAATGAAGGCGGAATGCAGTGACGCTTTCGATAGTATGGAGGCAAGAATTGAAAGGGCTTCCCTTCCTTTTGACGATTTCGTCCCTCCAGGGGCTTTTGATGATTTCGTCCCTCAAGGGGAATCTGTCATCCTTGATGATTTTTTCCCGCCTGACGCTATGCATGGGGATCTTTTTCATGCGCAGAAAAAGATGAACGTCGAACAAAATATCGCCCTTGCCCGCATGATTGGCGGGGCCATTGAAGCGGTGGGAGAGGTGATGGGTTATGTCGTCAAAGGGGCCTGTGAGGGCAATCCACTTTCCCAGGCGGTTTGCGAGGGATTCAAAGGAGATGTACAACGCAACCTGGATACAACGGGACTTGCGCATCTGTCTGAAATAGTTGGCAATACATTTTATCGGGAACCGACAGCCCTCTCTGACGAACTTGAAGCGCAGTATGGAATAGCTCCCAGGGTGTCACGCCAATTTGCCAGCGATGCAATGGCCGGTGTGCTGGTGGGGACCTCAACTCTTGCTTTGGGTGCTGTGGGAAAATTGGCGAAATTTTCCCGCTCCGCAACAGCTTCTGAGGCCAAACTTGTTGAACATGCAACGGTCTCAAAAGCCGCCAACCCGGTTCCAAGGATCGTTTTGAAACAACAGGGAATGACCTCTGTGGCCTCAAAAGCCGCCAATCTGGTTCCAAGGATCGTTTTGAAACAACAGGGAATGACCTCTATCGATAAACTGGCCCAGTATACTTCATCATTTGAGAAGCCGGCAGGTTTTCCTGTACATACTCAAGAATTTTATAGTCAATGCAAAGTCCATTCATTCAGCGGATCGAAGTTGGGGGTACTGGGAAATGGGACGGTAAATGGAAAACTGTTGTATCAACCTGTAGAAAATGGGATCTTTTTCTTTATGAGACATAGTTCCCCTAGTGCCCCGGGGCTGTATCAAAAACTCGGCTCGACCGCGCCCCTTTTAGCAAGCGAAAATCTCCACGCCCTTGAGCGTTTTGAATATGCGGTTAAGAGTGCCTTCAAATTGGCTGAAGAGAAAGGGGTTGAAAACGTTTACTGGGCCTTTGCTCCTCATTATTATGATTTGCCCTCCGTTTTAGAAAAACTTTCTGCAAATGTTTTGGGTAAGGATACATTTGCTCAGGGGGTCTATTCAAAGCCTTTGATGGTTTTAAAAGTGGAAGTTCCCAAAATTTAAAATTCACCGATGCTTCTTATGTGGCCTTTGTAGGCGCTCTACGTCCCTGACAAGCAGGTTAATATTCTTACTGTCGATTCTTTCTGGTTTGAAGATCTGTGCCTCGGATGATGAAAAATAACGATCCAGCCCTAGAATGTCTGTAAGGATACTCTTGTTGCGCTCGGGATTATTCAGATAGTCTTCAGGAAGGAGCTGTGTAACAAAGGCTTTTTTCCTTTCATACCACACAGAGCAATCTTCATCCTCTGTGACCAGGGGGTCAGAAATGAGCTGGCACAAGTGCTTCCGATAGGGATCGTCTGCATATGTGGTCATGGCTTTCTTATGCTGCTCGAGAGAGGCTCTTTTCGCATTAAGCATTTTAAAAATTGCTTCCAGGTTGTATGTCGTCTTCGTTAATTCCTCAGCTGAGTCAGCGGGCCACCCATCGGATTCAAGGAACCGCCTCAATATCTGGAATTCTGGCTCCTTAATGATCTCAGAGAAATCGATTCCAGTACCAATATCGGTAAATTGCAGGACTTCCCTGACGTAGTTGATGATTTCTCGACACGGATGCACTTGAAGAAAATAGTTCCGGGTGACCTTTTTTTCCTCTCTGGCAAAGGCGACCTCTTTCACTAATGCATCATGATGCTCGAGCTTCCATTTGAGTTGAAGAGACGCGTTTCCACCTTTTTGAAAACACTGGAGATCGGTCTGAATTTCAGGGAGATGACGTTTCCATTTTTTCCTCTCTCCTGCCAGATGCTCGTAAGCCTGTTTGCACCGGGCGACTTTTTGTTCGATCCGATCTTTTTCATGTTGAATTTTAGCATCCTCGCAGAAGATGGCTAGAACATCATCAGTGAAGAAGTGTTTTGCGTAAGGGCCCTGTTGAAGCAATGCTATTCTAATTAAATCAGGGGATATTCTGTCAGGCGGGGTTTCTTTTAATAAACGCCAAAGGAAATAACGGGTTTCAATAAATGCTTTCTTAGTATCAGGAGATGCGCTCTCTACCCAAGCCTCGAGATTATCAAGCCTTGCATTTCTGCGAGCCAGGAAAGGTTTATTTTTTGCATGGAAGGAAAGTAGTTTTTTGTTAGCTGCCTCGTAGGCGTTTAGAGTCTTGCGAATGACAGAATCTGAAAACGGCTTCGCCTTTTTTTGCAGAGTCGCTAGCGCTGCAAGGGGGTTTCCATAGAAGCAGGGATGTCTTAGGAAGCGGTTGGGATGGTCAAGCACCCAGGCAGCGGCTTTCCAACAGATCTCGGGATGAAAATACTGCAGATTTTGAAAAAGGTGGGGGGCGCCTGCCAAGGCGCGGTGGCGGTCCTTAAAAAGCTTCTGGAAGTAGTTGTTATTCAAAAATGCATTGGCATTCTTGCTGACAGTGCTCAAGGTTAGGATGGCATCCACATCCAGAAAGGGAATAATTGCTTTTTCAGCTTCAATGGTTGGAGCTGTTCGTAACCCGGTTAGAAATATTGCCATAAATCTGCGTGTTTTGGTTTTCTACAATATATTTGTGTATTTAGTATTTTAATTCTGTTTTAAAACCCATGCGCAGTTATTCGAAAATGGGGAATACCTGGGATGTCGCTTTGTTTGTGGCATGGATCATTTTTTCCTGGGGATCTATCCAGCACTTCCAGGGGCCGGCAGGGCTTTCGATGACGTGGTGTTTAACTTCTTTATGTCCTTGGGGCAGAGTTAGGTCGAAAATCCTGATTGCCGCTTTTATCCCTCCGTAGGCAGCTCCAAATGTGGGGCCATAGGGGGGCTCTTCGTTGCATCCTGAACCAAATTCCACGACGCGGTCACCCACAAAATGGGGGTCCTGCAAGGGGCTCAGTATGCACGTCAGTTTGTGGGTGGTTTGGTTGAAGCTGTAGACATAATTGCACCGCTCGGAGCGTTTGCTTTCAAATATGAAATAATGCGCGTCGCCAAGGGTTGTGGAACGGCCTTTGTGGTAGTCTCCTTTTTGGCTTGTGCTGGCGATGACCTCTCGGTGGGGATCGACAATTTCAATTTTGCGCTCTTTCAGGCGCATCATGTATTTGGTGTCTCTGATGGTGAAAAAAATTCCTGGAGGGTAATCGCCTCCTACTCTGTTGACTGTCGACATGGTAACTCCTTATTAAAATTAGCGGATGGGATCGTATTTGAAGAGCTGGCCGTTTTCCTCGATTTTGCGGTAGACCCACTCGTCGCCGTTTTCGCGCATGAGGCGGTCGCAGCCCATAAAAAAGCCCATGACGAACCCGTGCTTTTGCATCGATTGCATCATGTAGGCGGACGAGCTGGGGCGGAAGTGGCTGCGGGGGCCGTCGACGGGGGAGAGGACGTTCTGGTGGAAGCGGATGACGTGCTCAGCGGTGCGCACGGGGAGGGAATGTTTTGGGGGCTGTGATGGGTGTGTGGGGGCCGAGTGTCTCAAATCGGTGTCTTTGCCCCAGGGCTCGTGGTAGCCGGGGAGGGCGTGGGCGAGGACGGGAAGTAGGAGTAAGACCAGCAGCTTAAAACGCATAGTTGAGCATGAGGGTGGGAAAGAGGCGCTGGCGGGTCATCATGGGGGTGGCCATCGACTCGTAGAGGCGTTCGTTGTAGGCTTTGGCCTCGAGGCCGGCGCCAAAGATCCCGCCAAAGTACCAGCCCGCTTCAAAGCTGGTGAAGATGATTCCGGCGGCGACGTTGCCTTCGTGGAAGAAGTAGGCGGAGGCGGCGATGAAGAGGCCATTTAAGAAGAAGGCGGTGGTGGCGGACTGCTTCTGGCCGAGGTAGAGGTAGCCGGCACCGGGGACGCAGGCGTTGAGCATCTGGGCGGCGGTGACCGATTTTTTGCGCATTTCGTAGTCGGAGAGGAACTGGTCGAGATAGGGCTTTTCGGGGGGAGTGGCGGCGAAGGTGTAGAGGAGGGGGAGGTTAGCGTCGGTCAGGGCTTTGGAGAGGAGGAGTTTATCTCCCTCTTCGGGGTAGGTGGAGTGGATCGCCTGGAGGAACCTTTGGGACTCGGGCTCCATCCCTTCCTGTGTGTAGGACTCGTAAAGGATGGTGAGCAGGTCGTGGAAGGCGGGGAACTCCTGAGTGGCGTAGCGGAGCTGGCTCTGATTGAAGGTGTGGATCACCTCGTCAAATTTTTTGCCCATGTAGTAGCAGAGGAGGATCTCGTACTCGATCTCAAGGCTGCGGGCTTTTTCTTCTGGGGGGATGAGGATCTGGGCGCGTTTGAAGGCGGTGATGGCCTGGTAGAGGTCGAGCTGGTGGGCAAAGCCGAAGCCGACCTGCATCTCTTTGCCCCAGTCGGTCTGTTTTTCTTCGGGCGTCAAAGGGGGAAAGGGGGAGGGGAGGGAGAGGAGGTACTTGTCCTGAACGGCGTAGCTTAAGGTAGGTTCAATGGTATCGGGCACCCTCTGGCAGCCGGAGAAGGGGATCAGCGCAGCGAGGGCGAGAAGGGGAATGTTTTTTTTAAACGCAATCATGCTTTTAATCTGGTTTTGCCAGATAGCATAGCAGATCGGAAAGATTACGAAAACCCTCTATTCATTCTCAGGCAGCTTAACGATATCGATCCCTTCGTCGAACTCTTCTTTGAGCATCGGTATGCGGGCGTTGTCTTTGTAGAGCCATTCCTGGTGCTCGGTGATCGTTTTGTACTCCTGGTAGGTGTTGACGATCTGGGGCCGGACGAAGATGATGATGTTCGTCTTGTTGGCAAGGCGGTCGTTCTCGCTGAAGATGGCGCCGACGACGGGGAGGCCGCCCAGGCAGGGGATCCCGGTGCGGAAGTGGGTCTTACTGTCGTTGATCATCCCGCTGAGCGCGACGAAGTGGTTGTTGGGGACATGGACGCGTGTTTCCATGTGGGTATGGCTGGTCGGATGCCGGTGACCGAGTTGTTTGAGGTCGTGCGCGTTCTGGCCGTTGACACTCGGAGATGTCGTTGAACGATATCCATGGTGACGATATCGCCGTCGCCGAGGATGGGGGTGATGGTGAGGCTGACGCCGACGTCGCGGTATTCGATGTTGGCGGTCTGATACGGTCGTATTGGAATGAGTTGGTGACGAGCGCGCCGGTATAGGGGACGTTCTGTCCCGACGAAGATGGTGGACTGGCGGTTGTCCTGCGTGATGATCTTGGGGTTCAGGAGGATCGTCGAATCAATGTCCAGCTGGATGGCGTTCAGCAGGGACCCGAGCGAGATGAAGGATTTCCCTTTGTGCATGATGATGTCGCCGATGACGCCCGAGGTCGAAGCCAGTGGAGAAGGGGATGTGTCGTGTTGTTTGGAGTTGTCGTGGCGTTGATGTCCTTGCAGAGCGGGGCGGAAGGTAGTGGCTGGAGCTGGAGCCGTGAAGCTGGTTGGAGTGGGAAGTTGCCCGTCTGCAGGATGGTTTTATTGAAGTACTGCAGCTGGCCGCCCCACTGCAGCCCGAAGTTCTGCGTGTTGGTGAGGGTGGTCTCGATGACGAGCACTTCGATGAAGACCTGGCGTAAAGGGACGTCGAGGTTCTGGATCAGTTCTTTGAGTTTGACGAGCACGTCCTGCTGGCCCGTGCAGAGCAGCGAGTTGGTGACCTGGATCCACTGGAGCGAGTTGATCGCATCGACAAGGGCGGTCGGGGCAGCTGTGCCCTTTGCCAAGGCTGGTGCGACCTGCTTCAAGGCCGATCTGGATATCGTTGCCGGGATGGTACTGGAGTTTGTAGACGAGGAAGCTGGTGTTGTCGATCGATTCGATGGAGGGAGTGCGAATTCTCTTTGCCGGGGATGTCGAACTTACGAGGAGCTGTTGGACTTTTTCGACGGATTGCTGATCGCCGGAGACGAGCAGGGAGGAGGTCTTCTCGATCCATTTCAGGTTGTTGATCGAATCGAAGAGTCCAGGATCGGAGACGCCCGAGGCCATCAGGTTCTGCATGAAGTCGCAGAGGATCGAGATCAGCTCATCGCCGGTCAAATATTTCGGGTTGTAGATGACAAAGGTGCCTGCGGCCGAGCGCTCGATGGGCAGCTGCTCCACCAAGGGAGGGAACATCGAATTTTTGCACGAGCTGCTTCGACTTTTTCCAGCGCTTGGTTGTTGCCGGTGAAGAGCAGGGAGTTGGTCTCTCTGATCCATTTGACGTTGTTGATGGCTTCGGCAAGCTGCTTGTCCTGGACATTCGACTGCTTCAAATCGACGGCAAATGTTTTGAGGGAGGCGATCAGTTTGTCGGGAGCGGCCGTACTGGATTTTGTAGAGCAGGAATGTGAGATTGCCGATGCTCTGGATGGCTCCGAGGGCAGCGCTGGTGTCGATGCCGCTGATCAGGGTTTGTACTTTGTCGAGTGCCCTCTTGGGATCCGGTGAAGAGCAAAGAGCCGGTCTGTGGAACATAGCTCATCGGTGCCGAGACCTGGAAAAGCTGGAGGATCTGCGAGCCCCGAAGCCTGCAGATCGCTGCTTGGATCGGTGAGGGCGCCCTGGATCTCCTCGGCGGGAAGGTATTTGGGCTTTGTAGATGAGATAGGACTGGGCGCCCTCGGCATTCCCGCCGTGATTTCGTGATCGAACTCGGCGATTAGGGTCTTGATCTGTTCGATCGCATCGGTGGTTCCTGTGATGAGAAGGGAGTTGTTCGACTGGATGCACTCGATCCGGTTGATCGCTGCGACCAGATTTTGGTTTTGCAGCGAAGTCGGGACATTTTTGAATGCGATGTTTTTCAGTTCGTCCAAGGACGGCTGTCGCAGTGCGCATATTGGAGTTTGTACAGGAAAAATCCTTTGGCAGAGGCTCCTGTTGACTGTGCCGGGGTGTCGATCGAGGTGAGCAGCTGCTTTGGAGCTATCGATCGATCGCTGGGTCTGAATTGAAGAAAAAGGATTGGGTCTGGGGACCCATTGCATCGATGTGAATGGCATTCGAAGGGATTGATCGCTCAGGCCAGAGTATATGGTGGATCTTGCAAGAGTCGGGAATTGAGAGTGTTCAGTGCGTTTTCGATCTGGTCGGCAGTCGACATGGTAGGCTTATAGATGAAGAGCTGGGAGGTTTTGGAGACGGCTGGGGTGACATCGAAGGTCGGAAGGATGCCTTCCAGCTTCTTGAGCGACTTGTTCAGAGCCGGTGAAGATCAGGGAGTTGGTCTCTTTGATCCATTTCATGCTGTTGATGCATCGATCAGATCGCGGTCGGGGCGCTGGCGAGGCCTCCAGCCTTTCGCTCATCTGCGCAAGGGAGTCTGTATCTGGGATTCCTGGCATGTTGGATTTTGTAAATGAAGAAGCGAGGTCTTTCCCGCCACGGGGTATCGAGGGAAGCGAGGATGTCTTTGAATTTGGCGTCGTATCGGGATCGGTGACGAACATGAGAGAGCCGGTGTCTTTGACTTCCTGCACCTTTTGATGGCGGATCTCGAGAGGAGAGGCAGCTCCCCCGCCGGCAGTTTTCAATTCTGGCCGGAGACTTGCTGCGAGCTCGGAGATGAGTTCATCGGGGGAGCGGTTGAGGGTCTTGTAGATGAAGATATTTTTCCCGCCATCCCCTGTTTGCCAATGACATGGATTTGGCGAGGGATGTCGAGGTCTTCCATCACGGTGATCGCCCGCTCGATGCAGAGTAGGGGGTGGAGACGATGTAGATGGAGTTGGTTTCGGGCTGGGGGACAAAGATCAGCGGATTGCCCTTCTGAAAAGGGACTGAGGATCTGTCTGGTGAGCGCGATCAGGTCCTCCGGGGAGATATTTCTGACGACATACGTCTCGACGTCCAGAGATGTATGCGGCGCATCGAGGCTCATCAGAGGAGTGGCGATCTGGTCGACGTTGGTGATGATGTCGGTCACGATCAGCTGCCGTGTCTCACGGAGAGACCTCGATCAGCGCTCCTCCGAAGTCATGGGGCGGATGATGCTTGCGATGGTGTTGACATTGGCATTTTTGATCCGGAAGACTCGGGTGACGATCGCCGCATTCTCCGCTTTTGAGTCGGGGAACTCGTAGGAGACGATCGGAGGGATCTGATTGACCTTGCTGTTGGTTGTGATCATCACATTCCCTTCCTGTTCGAGCAGGATCAGATTGTGCATGCGGAGGACCTGGGAGAGCGACGGCCATCACGCTCTTGGATGTAACGGCTTCTTCGGAGACGACGGTGACGGAGAACTGGAGGTCGGCCTCCTCGAAGACGAAATTCAGATTGGTGATCTTGCTGGCAAAGCGGATCAGCTCGATGATCGAGACGTTATTGAAGTTGATGGTGTAGGTGTCGACATCTCCTTCGCCGGGTCTTGCATTTCATCCGATTTTTTTGTAGCCATGACCTTTGCAACCTGGGATCCCGTCCCATCATCGAACAGCTCATAGCTCTCCTTTCCGGAAGATGCATCCAAGTTCTGATCGCTGCTGTTTGCCGTGTACGCGATGGGAGAGTAGATGAGTTGGATAAATGAGGCACACAAGGCAACCTCATACCAGTAGCGCTTCCGAAATTCTCTCATAGCCAAAAAGACCCCAGTATTATTATCCTTTCGCACTCCTCCCCGAAGAGGATGGATGCGAATTTAAAAAATTGTCTTTTAGGTCTTGAATGCCTAAAATTAAAATGACATGTAGGGAATCCTAAAATACTCTTTGGATTATTGTAAACGGGAGTTTCAAAGTATGGCCCAAGATTTTTCAGGCTGCAGGATGGAGTACGGTAAAGATGCACAGGGAAAAGAGGTGCTTCTCAAGGATGGAAAATTTCAGGTGATGATGGAATGGGAGAAGCCTTACATGATCGCCTGCATCGATGCTCTCAAACCTTTTGGCGATGTTTTGGAGATTGGATTCGGCCTTGGCTATTCCGCCGAGCACATCCAGAGCTACCATCCCAAAAGCCACACGATCGTCGAGTTCCATCCTGAAGTCGCGAAGCGCGCAAGGGAGTGGGCCCGCAATTTCCCCCATGTCACCATTGTCGAGGACACCTGGCAGAATGCACTGCAGAGCCTTGGCCTCTTCGACGCGATCTTCTTTGACGACTACCCATTGGAGAGCGAAGAGGAGATGCAAAAAATACAGCAGGAGAGCGACGCCTCCCACGCGCTCGTGAAGCAGGGAAAGAAGCTGATTGAGGAGGTGGAAAAGCAGATCCCCCTCCTTGGCGAGATCAGGTATTCCGATGATGACCTCTCTGCGCTGATGCTCGAGGTCCCTTTCCACCAGCCGGGGATCGCCCAGCAGTACGCCCGCTTCCTCAAAGAGCTCTCCGACCGCGGGCAGATCACTGAGGCTCAACGCGACCGCTCGATCGACCTCCTCGTCCAGGAGAAGAGGATGACCCAGGAAGAGGCGGATGCGATTGTCAAACAGGTTGGAAAAAAGGAGCCCTTCGCCTTTGCAAGGACAAGCGACCGGCTTCTTCCGGTTTTTGGGCGAGTGCCTGGCTAGCCATATGCGCACAGGCTCCCGCTTTTCCTGTTTCCTGAGCAGCCCCGTCTCCAAATTCGAAGATGAGAAGTTTTTCAATGAGATCATCACAAACCCCTACCTCGATTTCCACGAGGAGGAGATTGTGCTCGAAGTGCCGCCGCAGTGCGATTACTTCAGCGGGAGTAAGGCCCTCGTCATCACCATCACCAAGATGGGGTGATGCAGCGGCTGGGTTTAGGCTTTAAGGCGTGTTGGAAGGGATGAAGCTGAGGGAGCCACCGGTGAACTTCTTCAGTTTATGCGGTAAAGCCTTCCTCGTTTTGCCCTATGAGATGAAGCAGGTCGAGCAGGGGTTCCAGACGGGATTTTACCATGCGGCGGTTGTCGACTAAAAGGGCGCGCCCCAGCACAATCCCCAGGATCTGTTTGGCGTCCAACTCTGTAAGTTTGCCCTGACTGGCCATCTGGATGAATGCAATGGTGATGGCATTGACGATAGGGCCGCGGTCGACGTCCTGTTTGCACGCCTGGCCCATCGTGGCCATGACCTCGCCGACAACTTTTTCTGGATCCAGGTTTTCACCAAATTTCATCAGGGTTTTCAGAACGAGGAAACCGGTGAATCCAAGCGTCAGCGCTTTGGAGAGGCGCTCGTTTTGTTTTTGCTCTAAGGCACCGAACGCATCCTTCCCAACAAGCATTCAAAAGCAGCCTTGGAGGCTGTGATGGTTTGATTGACATCTTCACTTGTTAAACGTCCTGTTGCGAAGCCTGTGTAGTCTTTGATGGACTCCGGGATTTTCGCCCGGGGTTGTCCCTCATTCAAAATCACACCTTCTAGCTCAGTGTGAAAGTCTGCGACACTCGTAATGTTCTTAAAGTTTCCCTGCCCTTTCGCGATGTCGCCATCGAGAGGCGTCCCGATTAGGGTTAGAGGGGAGTATTCTTTGGCGTGGTCGCTGGCATCCCAGACGCTTCTCTTCGCCCAGTTTCTGTTTCCATTCAAGGGTGTGTTGGAGGTGTTTTTGGCCATGCGCCTTAGCCCATTCCAGTGTCGCTCTCATCGTGGCATCGGGTTGCGTTCCCATGCTTGGCCCCACATAAAAACTGGTCGTTTGTGGTATTTCCGTTAGAATCTTTGTGGACAATTTCTCCAAGGAGGGCGTTGAAGTTGTCAAGACGGTAAGAGTTATATAATTTGTAGGCACCAATGTGCTTGTCCAGGAAGGCCAGGAAGGCTTTCTTCAAATTAGAAGACCCCAGGCAATCTTACCGCGATCTCCGACCCAGGTATTCCAGTTGAAAGCATCAACGGATGAGGAAGCCTTTTCTATCCAGCCAGCGAGGTTTGTGGCGTTCACCGGTGCGTTGTCGCCCAACTGCTGTGCTTTTTGCCCTCTTGCGTTTTTGAGTGCCTCGGTGCCAATGTCTTGAAAGACGGACATCCCTTCGGCCTGGGTATTAATCTGGTGAGCTTAAAGACTGTAAGAACCGGGCAAAGGGGGATGTGATGTCTGACTTGTACGCCTTAGTGTCGAGTGCGGCGGAGATCCTTTCGCGAAACTCCAGCATTTCTTGCGTGCTGGGCTTAGTCGTTTGTTCAAGCGCTTAACCAGTTCGCCACAGATTTTTGCCAGTTGTTTGGTGGATTTAAACTCAGGTGAGGCCAGCATTTCTAAACACTCGCCATAAGAAAGGTTTAGAGGTGCGTCTTCGCCAAAAAAGACTAAACCCTCGGACTAACACCCTTTCCTGAGGTCAATCCCTCGTACAAAGCCGTTTCCAGCGCCTCAAATTGGGTCAGGCTTCTTCTATTGTCAGATGTTTCCCTTCCCCTGCATCAAGTATCAGGTTCTCCGTGAGGGCTCCTTTTGCGGCTGTAACCCGATTTGCTGTGAGGGTTGCAATCTTTCCCTTTCGGTCGAGAGAGGAAAGCGGCTCAGTTTTGCCGTTTGAACGCTCCCAGTCCCAATTCTTCAGTATACGTGTAACCTTCTGGTTTTCAGCATGTTGTGGTTTAGTTCTTGAAGCGTCATTACTCTCTTGAACGTTCGGGTAGTTCGAGCTTGGAGCGGTTGCTCCAGGCGCTGGTACTTTTGGTACAATATAAATAACGGGCATATTAATTCATTCGTGTTATGTTTTTTTATTGTCATGTTCGCGCTTTTATACTTTTATTATATATTTAATTCGAATTAATATCCACATCAGGCAATTAATTTATTTTTAGTTGTGTAGTTTATGTAACATGTTGATTTTTAGTCTCTTAGATCTGCATGCGCCCGTTGCGTCTCTATTCAACGCTACAATCTTAGGGAAAATGACCACCACAGAGGGCAGTGAGGGCACAGAGAGGGAATGGGGGAAAGGGGAGGGGGGGAGAAGGTCAATTGCCGCTGCGAACCCCATACGGCGCTTCCCCGTTCCCTCCTCCGTGCCCTCACTGCCCCCAGAACATATTAACACAATTAATCATAAGTCCCTATAAACTAGCATGATAAAACGGTGCCATAGAACCCATATATTAACAACCCCCCTCCTGAGATTTTAACAACTGGCTCACGAAGTTGCAAATGGAAGGTCGTAAATACCCACCTCACACCATCACGTCTTTGCCCGATATCCGGCATATAGGGGATCAATGTATAGTCCCATTGTCTTTCCAAGTTCGTAAAGGAGGTTTATACTGCGCAGTGGATACGTTGATTAGAGATCTCCATCCAGATCAGGCAAAAATCCTTTCTCTCCCAGTATTTTTATCATGGCACGTAGCAGATAGTTGTCTCCAAAACCAATTCCATAATTTCGAGCTTCCTCTTTTTCGAGCATTTTCTTGTCCAAAAGCCTCCTGATTTGGCGTGAGATTTCAGAGTTATGCTTACCTGGAAAACTATCCCTTAAATCACTGGATTGTATTGTCTTTTTTTCGATAACTTTACGGAGTATTTTCGCCTCAACATCAGTGATGTATTTCCTCTCAAGTGAGAGATTAATCGTCGGAAATAAAATCTCTCGAGCAAGGTATTCGTAATCCAGCAGCTTATCGATTTTTTCAATTTCCTCCTTCAAGCCTCGAAGTACATATTCACACCACGCCAAAATGCCTGCAGACTCTCCGCTATCGGCCTTCTCGAGGTATTTATAGTAGTTGTTGCGATTATTACAAAAAACCGCTGTCGGATTAACAATCCGACCAATATTCACATTAAAACCCAGCTTAATCAGCATCGCATAGGTAAATAATCGAACAGTTCGACCATTTCCGTTACCGAAAGGGTGAATCCAAACAAACCGATGATGGGAAATAGCAGTTTTTAACAAATCATATTTCGGACTATCACTTTTATTAATGAATTCAAGCAACTCATTCATATAGTCTTCAACTTTGAGAAGATCGGGAGGTAGATGATGCGACTGATTGATCTTCAAATTGAATTTCCTGTATTCGCCAGGATTCCTATCCCCCTCTCCTTTCGGAGGGGGTAGCAACCCATCAACAACTATTTTATGAATTTCACAGATAAAGGCCCGATTGATTGGGTAACTTTTCACATTCTTCTCAATGAAATCCATCGCATTTTCAATGTTTTTAATTTCCCTAATCCCAGAAGGCACATCCTTTTTCTCTTCAAGCTTTGTTTCGATATATTCAAGAAGTGTTGTATTATTGCCTTCAATGCGAGCCGATCCAACACTTTCCATAATGTGAAAGACGCTTTTCAACTGGAAAAACACCCTGGGGGGAGTGCCACCTAACTGCTTCTTTCGAAGATGATTCAAATCGATGATTAAATCTGTTAATGGAGAACCAAACGGAGGCTCCTCCAGTTTGAGTTCGTAATCCCTAAATTCAGGTTCTGTCATTTAGACGTATCCTCCCTGGGGAATTTAACATGCACACAGCCAACATATTAACACAAAAAATCATAAGTCCCTATAAACTAGCATGATAAAACACTACCAGAGAACCCATATATTAACAACCCCCCTCCTGAGAATTTAACAACTGGCTCGCTTAAATCCGAAAAAGGAAGGGCCAGGGAGTAGGGTTAATATAAAAATTCTCGCCCTTTCACCCCCTCTGTGGTGGAAATTCTTGAGGCTTAAGGCTTGCATCTCCATCAAATGATGCGCTGGATGGCGAAGAGGGCCTTGGGGTAGGGGAGGAGGGTGAAAGCCGGGGAGGAGGAGGCCCCTTTGAGGATCGCCTCGGATTGGCTTTGGGCGGAGAGGAGGAGGTTTTCCCGGATCGCCCCGCTTAAGGCAGAGCCGAGCTGTTGGTCGAGCTCGGGGGGCTGTCCGCTTTGGGGGCGAGGGTGTGGAAGATGAGGAGGTCGCCGGTGTTCCAGTTATCGCTCGTCTCGGAAAATTCTGTGGCGGTGCGACTGGCCGAGGAGGTCGTTGGGGGAGGAGAGCTGGCGGGGCTCTGTATGCCCTTGGGGGACGTGCAGGAGGTCTCCGAGGCCGCAGGAGAGCAAGGTTGCAAGGTCCTTTAGGGGGTCGAGCAGGAGCAGGCTGAAGGCGAATTTTTCGCCCAGGGGGTCGTCGTGGAGGAGGCGGTTGAGTTTTTCCACAAAGGGGATGGGGCGGAAGGCGGACCTTGTGGAGGGAGTGAAATCGCCGAGGTGCATCCGGACCATGCCGCGCAGAAGAGCGATCGAAAAGACCGATTCGATGGAGGGGGTGATCGTCGTGGCCAGGATAACGGAAGGGTGTTGTTAGGGAGACGGAAGAAGTCGTAGTAGAGTCCGAGCTGCTGTCGGCCGCGCCCTTTGGCGATCCCCATCTCGATCTGGGGCCAGGAGGGGGGGCGAGGGGGGAGAGGTTGAGGTTGGCGCGCTGTACTTTTTCGATGATCTCTTTGGCTTTGTCGCTGCCGGGGCGCTCTTTTTCCATGTCGCCCGACTTGAGGTATAGGGAGAGCTCGTGGATGAACTCAGAGATATTTTGTAGCGCTCTTTGACGGAGACGGCGAGGGTTTTGGCGGCGATTTTTTGGAGCCCTTTGGGCAGGGCGGTCAGGTTGATCATTCCGTAGCTGAGTTTTCCAGTGATCAATTCATAGAGGATGACGCCGAGCGAGTAGATGTCGGTGGCGAGGGTGACGGAGGAGGGGTTTTCTTTCTGCTCGGGGCTCATGTAGTTGGGGGTGCCGAGATAGCGGGATCGATCCGGCGGCTGCTCTTTTTCTTCGTGGAGCTGCGCGATCCCAAAGTCGATCACTTTGATCTCCCCTTCTTGGTGATGAGGATGTTTTCCGGCTTTAGGTCGCGGTGGATGACGCCATGGGAATGCAGATGGAGCAGGGCGTAGGCGACTTGCAGGATGATCTCGAGGGCTCTTCGCATCGACAGGGAGTGCTGCAGGATGAACTGCTTGAGCGAGATGCCGTGGATCAGCTCCATGGCGATGTAGAGCCCTTTTTCCCATTCCCCTTGCCCGTAGAGTTTGACGATGTTGGGGTGGCTTGTGAGCGCGATGACGCGGGCTTCCTTTAAGAACCTCTCGACGGCCTCGGGGTGGTTGATGTAGGAGGGGGAGAGGACTTTGATGACGAGGGGCTTTTTTGCAGCCATGTCGAGCCCGAGGTAAAGCAGGCTCATCCCTCCCTTGGCAAAGAGGCTCTCGATTTTGTAGGGGCCGATCATCGTCGGCAGCTCAGGCTCTTCCTCGCCGGAGATCATGTCGGGCATGGTGTTCTGTTTGTAGAAAGAGCTTTCAGCCATGCGGGGTTTCTAGTCTCCGATCTCGAGGATTTTGACGCCGAGCATCTCGCCGATCCTGACCAGTTCCCCCTTCGCAACTTTCTGACCGCCGATGAGGAGATCGACGCCCTGTTCGGGCCTGACGGGAAGCTCGAGGACATTGCCCGGAGAGAGTTGGAGCAGTTTCTCCAGGTGGATGTTCAGGCGGGCAACCTCGACGGTGAGGGTCAGCGGGATCTCGCTTGTAGAGACGATCCCCTCTACGGTGTGGTTTTCGCCCGACCAGAGATGGTTCTCGTCTGCCACCTCTTCCGTACCGAACTCTTCAGATAGCAGCTCTCCGGGGTTCTCTGTTTCGGGGGAATTTCCGTCATGGGGCTTGGCTCCTCGCGGTAATTGGCAGTAGTCTCCAGATTTTTAAGCTGCTCTCTTTGATCCGGGCGCGCAGCAGAGGGATCTGTTTAGGCTCAGGGTCGCTGTGCCTTTGTGGGTGCGGGGGTCGAAGTGCTCTGTCGAACCACGACGAAATCCGCGAAGACGCTGACTCGCTTTCCACGTCGAGAGGGAGGGACTTCCCCGGCCCAAGTTCTATCCCTAGTTTGACAGAGAGGGTTTGGCCAGGGGCTCGCCCAGGAAGAGGGGGAAGGGGCGGGCGGTAAAATGGGCCTTGAAGGCGGCATGGAAGGAAGCGGGGCAGACCAGCCTTCCCCAGAAGGTGCGTTTGGGGTGCTGGATCTCGATGTCGAGGCATAGGGATTCCTCTTCGGGAAGGGAGGCGCTCTTCGCGATTTTTGGGGCAAGGCCGCCGAAGGCTTTTAGCTCATCGGCGAGCATGAGGGCTTCTGTGGCGAGGTAGTAATAGAACCCTTCCTGGAATTTGGCGGAGGAAAACCCTGCCCCGTTGGATGGCAAAAGGGCAAGGGCCGTCAGTTTGGCGACATCTTCTTTGCCCATTAGCCAGTAGACCTGCCCAGGAAGCGGCGTTAGGTCGATTGCGACGGTCAAAAAGCCGGAGCCCAGCCCCGACGTGATAGCGCTGTCCCTTGAGAAACTGCGTCTTACGGGCAGCAAGGTGGATTTTGGGGGTCTGTAAGAGGGGGCTAAGCTTTGCGGCCAGGGCCTCCCAGGGGAAGGGGGAGCGTGGCCCGACAGCGGAATCGCTCTGGCATCGATCAGGGTGTTTTGGATCTCTTTGATCCATCCAAGGGGAGCTTCGGTGGTCATTGGCGGCCCTCTTTCTGTTCTTTTTGTTCCCCGTCGCTGCTTTCTTTGCGGTGGAAGGCGGGGCGCTCTTCGCTCTGTTGGATATGGGCGTCAAAACGGTGCACGGTGAAGGGGAAATTGCCGTTCTGGAAGGAGGAGAGCAGCGCGCTCTTCCCGGCGTCCATGAGGGCGACCCCCTGGGTGCTCGAGAGGATTCGATGTTGAATGCTTTCGGGCGAGGTGCTGAATTCCCGGATGGTGACCTGTGTCCCAAAGAGGCAGGATGCGCTGAACCGGGCGCCGTGAGAAAAAGGGTCGTTTCCCGATCTCCTGTGCAGGTCATGAGGATCATCGTCCCGGCCATCTTTTCGAAGGCAGCCTCGAGGGAGGGGGCCTCTATGGAAGCCGAGACGCCAACTTCTGTCGCCGCCGGGTGCTTAAAAGCAACGGAGGAGCGCATGGGGCGAGGGCCCCCTGCTGCGGTGCGCTGGGGAGGGATGCCTCTTCTTCTGTTTCTTCCTCTTCTGCGATAAAGGGGAAGAGCTGGCCCTCGCGCGGCTTATCCTCTACGGGCTGGACCTGCAGCAGCTCCGCGGAAGCGCCCTTCGGCAACCTCTCGTGAAGAGCTCTGTCTTGTGGCCTCATTGGCACCATTGGAGATTTTTCGCAGGAGTTTTGGTAAAACGCTCATTCTAAGGGGTATCTCCTTTCTGATCTTTGTCTCCCGAAACCTTTCCCTTGCGTTTGAACAGCGGACGGTCGCTTAAATAGCCCGTTTCAAGGCGGTTGACGCGGAAATTATAGTTACCTGACTGAAATGCCGCCATCAAATCATCGGCATTCCCCTGAAAGAGGGCGACAGCTGGGCGTTCCGTTGATTTGGATGTTATAAGCCTGGGGAGCGGTGCTGTACTCCTGGATTATAATTTGAGTTCCGAAAAAAACAGAAGAGGCAAATTGCGGGCTGTTCAGGGTGATGGTTGTTCGTTGACCCCGGAGGACTGCATCACGGTCATTACGCCGACCATCGGGTCGTAGAGATCCTGCACCTGGGGATGGATATTTGCATAGGAGGGAAGGGTCTCCACTCCGGGCGCCATGGGGGTTTGCGCCAGCGCCTGGTCGATCGTCATCGGCAGCCCGGTCGTCTCGGCGCCGGCAGCTTTTTCTTTCTCCTCAACTTTTTTCTCACCAGGCCCTTCGACGCTCAGCGAGAGGGAGCGGGCTGGCCGGGGCCAGGAACAGCCCCTTGAGCCTCCGCCTCCTCCTCGATCTCCTCGGGTGTCTCAGCGCCCTGTTTCCCTTTTTTCCTCCTCCGCCTGCTCTTTGCCCAGCTGCTGAAAGAAGGAAGAAGAAGTCTGGGTCTGTGAGGGCTCTGTCCCCTCGAGGCCAGCTGCCGTCATCCCGCCGGATGGTTTGCCCATCCCTCCGCTGCCCGCTTCCTCTTCGGACGGTCCTGCTGCAACCGTGCCCTCCTGCCCCTGCTCTCCCGACTGCTGCTGAGCTGACTCGGGCGGCCCGGGGGCGATAGTCTGCTCCCCCTCGGGTGTCCAGCCTGTCTCCTGTTGCTGCGTTTGCTGTTGTTGTTGTACCTGCTGCGTTTGTTGCTGCGCCTGCTGGTCTTCCGTCTGTGCCTGTTGCTGCGCCTGCTCGGACGTGGTGGTCTGCTGCTGGGATGTAAAGGTCGTCTCAGCCTCTGCTGCCGCTGGAGCGCTTGCCCCGAGCGGAGGCTCTTCCATCGGCCCCGAATCATCCTGCGTCTCGTCATCAGCCGGTACCTGGAAGAAGGCGGTACTGGGAGGGGAGGGAAGTTGCGTCAGCTGGGGGAATCCATCGGCGAGGTACCTGCCCCTCCAGACTGCATCGCGAAGGGACTGGCCTTCTCCGTCCCCTGCTCCATAGAAAAGGGGGTCACCTGGGAGGCGGGAGTGGTCGGTCCGGCCTGGGGAGCGTTGAGGTCTTCCTCTTCCTCCTCGGCCTGTTTCCGCTTTTTCTGTTCATCCGGGTCGACCGCGCTCACTTCCGTGACGCGTTTGTTCATCTGCTCCTTGAACTTGTCGGCATCGATGGCAGCTTCCTTCTTGGCGGCCCCCTGCGGGAGAACCGGAGGGTCCCTGGACTTTGGTTATATCCGTCATAGAGTAGATTCGCCCTTAATTCACCGAAGTGCACACCCGGCTTTACCCAGCTATACTCCACACGGTAGCCAATTGTCCAGCCAAACTGAATCCGCGCAAATTTTTTCCCGCCCGGGACAGGATCTGAGTTGTGAAAGATTAAACAGGGTCAGTTATTGGCTTACGAGTGAGGTTTTTTTTTGGGGTGGTGGGAGGAGGACTTTTTGGCGGCCTGCTTGAGGCGCTCGTGCATGGAGGAGCCGATTTCGTCGGTCTCGACCGCTTCTTTCTGCTCGGCCGATGGCTTTCATTTCTTTTTCCCATTCTTCGCGGTGCATGTGCATTTTTTCGACATCCTGTTGTTTTTTGAGAGGTCGGCGCGGGCGATTTCTACCTGTTTTTTGGCGGCTTCGACATGTTTTTGCTGCTCTTTGACTTTCTGCTCTTTGTTGTGAGCTTCTCGTCGACGACTTTGAGGTAGTAGCGCATTTGCTGGATCTTGTCGGAGGGGGCGCCCTCGTCCATCTTCTCGCGCAGCTGGGTCAGTTTGGCAAAGCGGTGGTCTTTGACCTCGTCCCGCTCTTTTTCGACGGCGAGGAGCTTCTCCTCTTCTTTCTCGAGGGCCTTTTTCTTGTCGCGGAGGACTTTCTCCGCCTCTTCGAGCTTTTTTTGCTTGATGATGGACGATCTGTTCGAGAGGATAGCCTTGCGATTGCTTCCATGAGGCCTCAGAATGTGCGAGGATTATCTGAAACAGCGCTTTCAGCTGCTGCAGGGTCTCTTCAAAGCTGGATTTTTCTTCGATGGTCTGTCTGAGGAAGCGATTGACCTTGTCGATGTACTTGATGGCAAAATCAGCGCCTTTGTCAGATCCGGGCTTATATTCGCCGATGCGGATCAGGAGCTCGTTTTTTTTGTAGTTGGCAAGCACTTCTCGCACTTTGCCGATCAGCTGCAAATGTTCTTTATCGAAGATATGCGTCAGGATACGGCTGATCGAGCGAGCACATCGATGGCGGGATAATGGTATTGGCGGGCCAGTTCCGAAGAGAGGATGATGTGGCCGTCGAGGATCGAGCGGGTCTCATCGGAGACAGGCTCATTCATATCATCGCCTGCGACGAGGATGGTATAAAAGGCGGTCATAGAGCCTTTTTCGGAATTTCCGGATCGCTCGAGAAGGCGCGGCAAGCGTGGCAAAGACCGAAGGGGTAAAGCCTGCTCGTGCAGGGGGCTCTCCTGCGGCCAGGCCGATCTCTCTGAACGCGCGGGCAAAACGGGTGACCGAGTCCATCATCAGGATGACGGTCTTTCCCTGCTCGCGGAAATATTCGGCGATCGCTGTGCCGACATAGGCGGCGTTGATGCGGAGCTGGGCGGCTTGGTCGGATGTGGAGACGATGATGACTGAGCGCGCCATACCTTCGTCCCCAGATCGTTTTCCAAAAATTCGCGCACCTCTCGTCCCCGCTCGCCGATCAGCGAGATGACGTTGACATCGGCTTTGGCATTGCGGGCGATCATCCCCAGAAGGGTCGATTTTCCGCCGCCTGCTGCGGCGAAAATACCCATGCGCTGCCCTTTCCGCAGGTCAGAACCCCATCGATGCAGCGCACTCCCACAGAAATCGGCTCTTTGATCATTTTGCGCTTAGAGGATCGGGGGGAGGGCCGATGACGGGATAGGTCTCTTCGAGAATCGAGCGGCGCCTTTCGTTTCCGTGTCGAGGGCTGTGCCAAGGCCGTTCAACACGCGGCCGAGCAGCTGCGGGCCCGACTTTGATATGCATCGGCATCCGCAGAGGGATGACTTCGGACGAGGGGCCGATCCCGTGCATTTCGCCGAGAGGGAGAGATAGACTTCTTCGCGCGTAAATCCGACGACTTCTGCCATCAGAGGATCGCCGCTCTCGCGCTTGATCATGACGACCTCGCCCATTTTGACTTGAGGGACGACGGCTTTGATCAGCATGCCGACCACTTCGGTGATCCGGCCGTGGACGGTGGTGAGCTCGAGTTCGTCGAGATGGCGAGATCAGCTTGTTCAAAATTGGGAGGCTGTTCCATAGTCTACTGCGGTTAAAGTTGGATCTTGCATCATCTGTTTTAATCGCCGGACACGGCATTGGACAGGAGCACGGAGGTGAATTCGATTTCTTGCTGGGCCTTGTTCATTTTGACCTGGACGAGCAAAAAGTCGCCGGGGTTGATACTCTTGCCTTTATCTTTCAGGTTCTGCAGCTGCTGCTGGGCCGATTGCATCTGGCCTGGCCGTCCTGGAGATAGGCGAAAAATTTGCCGAGCGGCCCGGTAAACTTTGAGGGATCGGGCTCTGACGGAACGTCTGCGCCCATCTTGGCGTTGGCCGTCCGCATGCTGCTCATCGCATCGGAGAGCTTGCTTTTCGTCAGGTATTTTGTCGAAGCGTTGCAGCTTGAGGTTGGGCGTCTGGAGCTGGTTGTTGATGTCCCCAAGAGTGCTTTGGATGCTGCCACCTGCTTAAGCAGGGTGTCCATGTTTCCCTGCGTCGCCAGCAGGCTTGGATCCCTGCATCAGATCGAAGGGGGAGATCGTCGCGGGTTTTCCTGAAGCCGCCAGAGGAGATCCGGCTCCCGGCTTCATGAAAGAGGCAAAAGACTGCATGGGGATCATCCCGCCTTCTTTTCCACCGGCTGCCTATCGAAGGGGTCTGGAAAATTCTGCTTGCATCTTCGATATCGCCGGGTAGTTCAACCATGGTACACTCTCAATTTCGATGGATTGGAAGAAAAAGGTGAGCCTTGAACCTTTTCAGGATTCGAGGGCCTTGATCTAGAAATAGCACAAGCCTGATTTATAGACAACGTGAAGGAAAAATGTGTCACTTAAGAAGCGGTACCTAACGCAAAGACGCAGGGCCGCCAAGTCGCAAAGAAGTATTATTTGTTCACTACTTTGCGTCTTTGCGGCCCTGCGTCTTTGCGTTTTGCTCCGCCCTATTTTTTCTTCTTCTTTTTGGTGTGGGTCTCGCCCTGGGAAGGAGAGGGAGCTTTTTTGACGAATTTCTCCACAAATTCGAGAGAGTTTTTCGCCAGGTCTTTGATCATCGGGTCTTTGCAGTCATGGATCGCTTCTTCCAGGACTTTTTCCCCTTTGGCCACTTCGGCGGGGTTAAGAGACAGGCTAAGCCCAAAAAGGCTCTGGCCATTTCGTTTTGGGATGCTTGGCCAAAATCTCTTCGAAGCACTTTGACTGCCTGCTTGAGCTCGAGCTTGCACAGATGCATATAGCCAATCCCGACTTTGGGAAGGACATTTTGCGGATCGAGCAGCTCTGCTGCCTTAAACAGCTTGATCGCTGCATCTTCGTCTGCCTGGTTGATGGCGATAAAGCCCGCCTCCGCCAAGCAAGATGTAAGTGGTCTTTGTATTTTTGAAGTGTCCCATTTTGCCACCTTAAGTTAATTGTTCCGTAGTTTAAAAAGAGATTACGAGCTCTTTCTGGTTTCGCACCATGTTGTTAATCACCGACTGCACCTGAGAGATCAAGTTCGAGATCGATTCACCGATCTGCGTCACTTGGCTCATCGAGAACTGCAGCAGCAAGAATTTACCGGGGGTTGCCGAAGAGATGCGGCTGGCGACGGCGCGCACCTGCGACATGACCTTACTCTGAAGGTGGATGTATTGTTTGATCAGCGTAGTAAATGAAATGGTTGCCCATTGGGTTTCGCCCATTGGATTCCTCCTTGATTTCTATTTCTTGTTGGCGATTTTGTTAATACTTTCTGCAGCGCCGCGTAGCCGTGGAGCAGAATGCCAAACTTGTCGAAATCTTCCGAACCCGTACCCTGTCTTAAGATGTGTTTTTGATCTCTTGAATTCGGCCTTCAACAGTTTTGAGCAGTCTCTTTGCTTTTTGAGGGATTGCTCTTTCAGTTCTTTTTCCAAGATCGAATTCCAAAGAGAGCTCTTCTCTTTCTTTTCTAAGCCATACATAATTCCTCACTGCCTAAAGACGATTCGCAGTTTATTGCAGATTGTAGTTAATTCTAAATTTTAATCCATCTTTTTCAAGCAGCACCATCGTCGGCAGGATACTTGTGATCAGTCATTCCGTCGATCGCATCGCCGATACTTAAAATTTTTCCATTGATCACGATGAACATATTCTGTGTCATCTTTTTTCGAGTAGCCCGAGATCTTGATACTGCGACAGAGATGTCGATGCGCGAAGTGTCCGCTGTCGTGTAAATCACAAAGTTTTTCACCATCCGGATCCCTTTGAGCGCTTTGAGCTGGTCGACCGTCTCGGTAAAGGTCGAACTTTGCTTCTGGTCCACCCTTCCCGCCAGGACGAGCTCTCCGTTGCTGAGCTGAAACGTCACCCCGCTGAATCCTTTGGCGACCAGCATGCTCTGGATCTGCGTCTGCGAGGTTCGTCTCGACCACGACCTGGTTTTCCAGCTTGTCCAGATAAGGGAAGTTCATGTTCATGTAAGTCGGCGAGCGACTGCATCTGGTCGAGCGTCTGCAAATACCCCCTCAGCACAAATTTCCCTGGAATGGGAGAATAGAGGGAGACCCCAATCCAGTTGGGATTGGTCATCAGCAGAGCGTTCGTATTCTCCCAGACGAACTCGTCGATGACCACATTGTCATCGATCGACTTGATAAAGGGGAGGTTGTTAAGCTTATACATCAGCTCCTGCTTGTCGACGTGCGTGAGCACATGGCCGACTAAAAAGATCTTGCCGTTCGCAGGGTTGTAAGGAAAATTGGATGTCGTCGAATCCCGCGATCGCCTTTTTGATCGCCTCCGTCTCATCGGGCATCGCGATCGTGACAGACTCCGTCCTGAACAGGGCCATCATGCTCGCGAATCCCGCCGATCAGCGCCAGCCCAAGGACCCCCGCCAAAATGAGGTGCTTTTTGGGGATGACCATCTCCCGCCAGTCCCGCTTTTCCTCCGGCGTCGAGCTCCGGCGGCGGCCATGCGGCGGGCGCCTCCTCTTCTATCTTACCGGATGAAACGATAGGAGGGGAGATGATCGTCTCGTGGATCTGCTCGCGGTCGATCATTAAAAAAGAGGTCGTTCCCAGCGCGATGAGATCTTGCGAGGAGACTCGTGCTTGTCCGTGATCAGCTCCCCGTTGATCAGAACCCCGTTGCGGCTCCCCAGATCCTCGATGAAGATCTGGTTTTCCTCGTCGACGATCAGACGCGCGTGCTGCCGCGAAACGCTCAAATCCTGGAAAACGATATCGCACAGGTTGGGGTCTTTGCCAAGGATGTAGGTCGAGCCCCGCTGCAGGGCGAACTCCGCGCCGCTGTTGGGCCCCGAGATCACCTTGAGGAGCCAGCGCACATCGCCGCTCGCCTCCACGCTCACAGAAGAGAGATCTTCTTTCTCTTCGATCACTTCCGCTCCCCAGTAAGGGAACTCTCTTCGGGCTCCGCATTGAGGGCGGTTTTTTCCGAGAAGCGGAAAAACGTGCTTCCGATCTGCAGGATGTCGCCCTCGCGAGCAGGACCGGCTCGGTGATCACTTTGCCGTTTTGCGTCGCGGGGTTGACCGAGCTCAGGTTTTCCAGGATGTAGCCTTCGGCCGTCAGACGGCAGATCACATGCTTGCGCGAAACCATCGGGTCTTCCAGGACGATGGAAACTTCATCGGGATCGCGCCCCAAAATCCATTCCTCTCCCTCTTCAAACGGACGACAAGTCCGGCAAGAGGACCTTCCTCAGCGATGAGATAGCCAGCCATTGATTTGTATTTCCTTAAACTTAGATATGTTTTCTTCAGCTGCGTTTGATGTGACGGATGAGCTCTTCTCTCCAGTAATCGAGATAATTTGCAAAATCTTCCAGAGCATCCTTAAATATTTTATAGTTCATGTCATACGGTAAAACGAAAGAGAGTGTCAAGAAATTCTCATTTTCATCCAGGCGATCGTCGCGCCGCCCGTTCCCTGACCCAAGAAATTCGCCTTCATCAGATGGATGAACAGCTCCTCCCTCCTTTCCAGGGGACACTCCCCGATCCTGGAGAAGAGCGTGACCCTCTCATCCAGCTCCCGCAGGGTGATCGTCATCTTATCCGTCAGCTGCAGCAGAAAAGTGGTCTTCTCCTCCTGCTTCGGCGCCTCTTCCAGCTCCAGGTCCTGGGCGATGGTATGCACGAATGATTCCAACAAGGCCGGCTCCTCATGAGGGCAATTTTACCCACTCCACCAAAGGTTTATATGCTTCTCCCGTAAAAATCAAATCAAAAAAATTCCCCCGGGAGGCCCTTCGTTAAATCATTAACCTACAAAGAATTGAGTTTTTAATGTGAAAATTATTAAAAAATTAAACAACCTGAAATTAAAACTAATGTTATAATAAAATTAAACGGTATTTCCTGTTCGGGAGTTGGTATGCTCAAAGATGAATTCATCCGGGTGATGCAGCTTTTTCACGATGCTGCCGAAGGGGAAAAGATCAACCTCGAAGAGGTTTTCCAGCAATCCTTCCAGCTCTTCGAGCATATCAAAGACCAGATCGCCACCGGCACTCCCGATGAAAAAAGAGAAGCCCTCAGGATGATGTCGGAGATGTACACCCAGATGATCAAAGACAGCAAAAGGATCGCCGAGAGCTCCGGGATGACCGAAGAGCAGCTCCTTTCCTTCGCAGATAACCCCTCCAACTTCACCCCCGAGCAGTGGAATGCCATGCAGTCCTCCAAAGAGCGGATCCGGGCCGCAGGGGAAGAGCTCTCCGCCTCCCTCGAGAAGACCGGAATAGAGAAGAAACCCGCCCCCCAGGGGAAAAAACCCAAAGACAAGAAAACAAAAAAATCAGAGTGGATGCGCTCTTAAATATGCTCAGAGAAGAATTTTCCAGACTGATCTATCTGTACCAGCAGGCCGCCGAAGGCGATGTGGCAGCCACCAAACAGATCTTCGAGAAATCGATCCAGTTCGTCCAAGACCTCCAGCAGCAGCTCAAAGTTGGGGACGAGGAGGACCGAAAGGCCGCTATGCGCATGATGAATGAGCTCTACCAGCACATGAAGAATGCGACAAAGGTCCTCTGTGAAAAGTCGGGCCAGACAGAAGAGCAGCTCATGGCAAGTTCCGAAAACCCCAAACTCTTCACTCCCGAAGGCTGGAAGCAGCTCCAGGAATCGAGAACAAAGCTTGCCCAGTCAGGCCAGGAGCTCGTCAAGCTCATCCACGACCGCCCCGAGTTAAAGAAGGCGAGGACCACCCCGGAGGCAATGATTGCCAAAGAAGAGATCGCCAGGAAGGGTCCTGAAAAGAAGAAGACCGGCAAGTCCCAGTGGATGCGCTCCTAACCGCCAGTTAGTAACACTGCCTTAAGATCTGCAGGGCCTCCAGTGCGCTGCACCGTTCCCTAAAGTCAGGCTCGAGCATCTTCTCCAGCAGAGGGAAATAGCGCGACCCCCTTGCGCTTTCAGGGAGCCACCCTTTCTTTAGCCCCGCCACGATGGTCAGAAACTCCTCCTCCGTTATATCCTTCTCTTGCCCCAGTGCTTCTGTAGCCAGAAGGGGAGCTCGTAGAGGGCCAGGCAGTAGAAGACGATCCCGAGGCACCAGACGTCGAGCCGGTCGGTGAGGACCTTCTTCTGCTCCCAAACCGCTGCTCGTCGGAGAGCCCCGGCAGGAGGTGGACCCTCGCGAACTCCGGCGGCGCCCACTGCGGAAGCATACCCCGGTAACGGATCTCTTCTTCCGACCGCGTGTAGGTGGCCTGCTGAAAATCGGCGATGACCGCCTCCCCCTCCTCCCTCTTCAGGTCGAGCAGGATATTGTCCGGCTTGATGTCGTGATGGATGATCCCCGCCTTGTGGATCGCGATCAGCCCCTCCAAAAGATCCCCAAAGATCTTCCTCCGCCTGGCCTCCGGGAGCCTTGCCTCCTCGAGCTGGTTGTAGATCGGATACTTCAGGTAGTCGATGATCGTCCCGTCCCAGTAGTACTCCTCAACGAGATAGAGCCTTTTCTCCCCCTCGACCTCGAAAACCATCCTCTCCTCGAGCTCCACGATCCCCTTTACCCCCTTAGGCTCTGGAGGATCTCCGTTTCCATCCACACATTGCGGAACCGCCTATTCTTTTGAAGAAGGAGCTCTTCCGACGTTGCGCCCTCTTCTTTCTTCAACCCCGGCTGGATCAGCGCCTTGACCTTGCCCTGAGGAACCGAGATCGATTTGATGACCAGCTTGGCGATCCCCGACCCCAGAAAATGCCCGACGTTCTGAAAGATGAAATAGCACTGCCCCTGAAGAGAAAACAGCAAAGAGCAGGGGGCTCCCGGCACCCCCTCGATCAGAAGCCCCCTTCCCGACTCGAGCACCTCCGCATCCCACTCCTTAATCCTCGGCACGATGAACTCGACGATCTTTTCCCCGCTCCGCTTCAAGTTCTCGAAAAACTGGTCGATGACCGCTTGCCCCTGCTCGTACCTCGCCCTGTCGAGCTTCTCATACTCGAGCACAAGCTTTTTGATCCGCTCGTTCGTTTCCCTCTGCATCAGATGGATTGCCTCCCTCACGATGTCGGGAAGCCGCGGGTAGACCCCCTCCCTACCCCTTCGGATCGCTTCCCGCGTTGGCCCCAGCTTGGCAAGCATCCCCACCAGCTCCCCCTAACGGCAGACAGGATCCCCTTCGCCTCCTCAGATAGAGGCGGCAGCGTACCCAATTCCCTCCCAGACCTCTACCAGGATGTCCAGCCAGACCTTGACCTCCTGGATGGCCACAGTAAGCAGCAGATAGATCTCTTCATCCCCTTTAGACACCCCCTTGCCCTTCGTCCTCTGGCTGACCAAGTAGGAGGTCAGCCTGCGGATGTCCACCATCGATTCCTTCTCCTTGTCGAGAAGGATCCGGGTCAAGAGGGGTCCCCTTTTTAAGCTGGAAGCCAAAATAGCTCCGAAGCCGGTCGTCCCTGGCCTCGACAGGAAAAAGTTCGCGATAGATCTTTTCTTCTGAAAGCATGGCGCCCTAAGCAGATAGGTGAGAGACCTGATTCATAGCCAAAAAAAAAGCCGTTGTCAAGAAGACAACGGCCGTTTGGAACTCCCTTCTTGTGAAGAGATGTCTTAGAGGTTCGTCGCGTAGGCTTGAGCTGCCTGTTTTGCAGACGAAAGGATGTCTGCCACCTGCGAGAAGAACGAGCTGATCATGCCTACAGCGTTTTGCGCCGTACCGTTCTGGACCTGTTGAATCGCGCTGTCCAGCTGCTGGGCGGCCTGGTGCTTCCCTTGCTGCCATGTCGTGTACGACTGTCCGGACTGGGAAATGCCATTGGCCGCCTGGCCAAGCAGTGAGCCATATTGCCCGATCTGCTGCTGGGTACTGCCCACCCTTGTTGTAAGCGTGTTGATCTGCTTGGTTGTATCTGTCATCCTGGTATCTACCCAGTCCTTGAAATTGCTGTACTGATCTGAATCCATCACGTTTACAGCGTTCTTGACTTCATCAGGAGAATACGTGCCATTGAGGGCTTTCCAAGGATCAGCGGCCAGTGTAGTGGCAGCCTGTTGCACCCCGGCGTTGGCAGGAGCTGGCGAGGTCCGCACGTCGATCACAAATCCCATTTGCTCCGTGTAATCAGTAGTCGGCAGTGCATTTAGTTTACCTTGGAATTCTGTAAGCTCATTATCGCTCATCGAGTTGACAGCATTCAGGTTATCATTATACAGTTGTGGCCAATCTGTCCCAGCTAGCATGTCACCATCAAAGACGTTTTTGGGGTCAGCAAGGAGCGATTGCGCACGGTCATTCATCTGAGTTACAGTACTCTCCACCGTTCCTGTTCCCTGCTGCAATGCTGACAACCCTTTGAGCTGAGTCATCTGCTCCTCTAATGGACCCAACTGGGCCTTGTCTCCGGCAGTCGCACTGGTCTCTTTTATTGTAGTTCCCAATGTGATCCCTGCGTTTGCGAAAGAACCGACGGCCTGGGTTACATATCCGATGGCCTGCTGGTTGGCAGCAGCAATCGTTTCCTGACTTGCAGCCTGAGCCATCGCCAATGTGTTTGTCGTTTCAGCCTGGGCTGTTGTACTGTTAAGTGACATCAGCGAGCTCATTAATTCCAAACTCTCACCGGCAAGAGCCATTACGACCGCGGCAGGTCCACTGCAGATCTGCGTAAAAAAGTTGTTGGATGGTGAAGCGGCTTGCGCATCTTGCGAAGTGACGCCTGTCACCAGGTTCTGAGGGTTAGGATTGGCTGTCATGTTTATTGTCCTCTTTATAGGGTTTATTATTTCATTTATTAAGCTGGCCAAAGACCCTGTTGTGTAAGGTTCCCGGGGCTTGACCAAAGTACTATAACTGTAACTTTCGGGGGATATTGATTAACTCCGTACTTCCCCAATATTTATTTTATAACAAAACATATATTAATTAAACATGTTTTTTACTTTAACTTTAACTAACTTAAACACAATGTTTAACAATTGTTAATAATTTTATTATTATAATTTCTGTAACATGCTCGTAATCAATACATTGTGTAAAAGCGTCATTTTGGCAGCTGTTTTCTAGTGCGAAGCGCACAAAAAATAAGTCCCCCCTGCCGGGGCAGGGGGGACGCCGTACAAGCCGCTTTGAGGGGGATCTCCCTCCATGGAGGCTTAAAGAGCCCGGGCCACAGCCTGCTGGGTCGCAGACCAGGAGTTCCCAAGCGATGACATGGCAGTGGTCAGGGCCTGCATTTGCGCAGCAAGCGCTTTGTTGTAGCTACCTGTTTCCCGCGTATTGAAGTTTTCAAGCGCCTGATAGAAAGTAACCATCGCATCGGTTTGCCCCTGCTTTTTGGTAAGGGCTGCTTCCTCAGAGGAGACCACACCACTTCCGATATTTCCGGAGGCCTGCAGGACTCCAGTTCCCATCTGCGCTCCAGTCATCACTTTGAAGATGTTTGAGGTGCTGGCAAGGGAAGACAAGTCTGAGCCGCCGGTTCCTAAAATTTTCTGAATGGCCTGGCCAAACGAGCTGGCTTCCGCTTCGGAGGCTCCCATACCGGCGCCGGCGCTAGCAGCCGCAGCGAGTATGTTGAGGGCCATTCCAATCGTTTGCTCGAGGATTTCCTGCGTCTGGCTGTTCTTCATTTTAACGAGGCAGGCTGCCATCAGGTCGGAGCCGGCGCCGGAAAAGAGGAAGGACTGAGCGCCTGCCAGGATCGTCAGGTTTGCAGCCTTGGATAGCTTGGCAAAGGGGTTGGTGTCTTTAATAAAATTCCACACCTTGCTAAGTAAGGACTGGCTATCTTCGGCAGCCGGTGCAGCATTTTCTGCGGCAGCTCCCGCTTGAGCCCCTGCTTCGACGGCTTCGTCCCCAACTTCGTCTGCAAGTTCAGGAGCGGTAGCGCCGGCCGAGAGTGCTGTGACGACGATGGTGACAATGATGACAACTGCGTCTGCAACGGCCTTCCCGATCGTATCCGCTTCCGACTGGGGAACGCCCGCAGCTACTAATGCATCGCCGATAGCATTTCCGAGCTGGGTGGTCACCCAGTTCATGCCGCCCGACATAGAGAGAATTGTAAAGGCTATGATAACGGCTGCAACCTCAGGCTGTCCGAGAGCGCAGGCGATGCCCGATCCGATGGCAGCTCCAATCACTTCAAACGCTTCTGCAAATTTCGACCAGAAGGAGGAGCTGCTCTGCTCCTTTATCCATTGATTCAATTCGCCAGTTTGCTCGGCAATTTCCGCCTGGCACGAGGCATTCATCGCTGTTCCAACGGTGTTCTCGCCTTGGTTATTCCCTTCTCCGGCTTCGGCCAGCGTTGACTGTAGAGTTGAGAAAAGGTACATCAGGTTGCCGAGCATCTGCGCCATTTGGGCGTCTGTGGGAGTACCGCTGCCTGCTGCAGGGGTGGGATTCCCTACCATCGGCTTGAGCTGGGTAAGAAGTGCTGGGTTTTGGATAGTTGTCATAATGATCCTTATTAAACGTTTTATTATCTAAAGTATTATTACTGTATCTTTCAGGGGTAATTCGTTCGCTCCATATTCCCCCAATATTTATTTTATATTAAAACATATATTAATTAAACATATTTTTTATTATAAATTTAACTAACTTAAACACAGTCTTTAACGATTGTTAACAATGATATGTTTGCTCCTGTTATATCTTCCTTATAATGAGTGGCCTGCGCATTACTTCTCCAATGCAGCAAGGCCCTTGTGTGGGTTGTGCCCGGTGAGGAGGCTTTCATTGGGGGGTTTGTTATAAACTATTTATTATTAGGGCATTGAATCAACTATGCCAGCCTGGGGTATAAAAAAGAAGAAGCCCTCCTGCTTCCGCAGGAGGGCTTCTAACGGGGTACCCTCTGTTCAATGGATTACTGGAGCAGGGCCTGGCCCACCGTCTGGAGCATTTGAACAATTGCCTGAGTCAGCTGAGCAAAGCTTTGTCCGAACTGGGAGTCGTTCGAAACCTGGGTGTTCTCATTCGAAGTCATCGTGCTGCACTGCGATGTAACGGTTTGCTCTTGCGTCTGCAGGTTCGACAATTTGGAGTTCGCGGTTTGCAGGTCGGTCTGGTATTTTGTGCTCTTTGTATCGCCACTTAACTTTGCGGCCCAGCCTTCAACAGACGTAAGCGCAGCGCTAACTTGACCCTTATACGAGTTGGTCACGTCATTACTGATCCCGATGTCCAGCTGTGTCTGGCCCGCATCGGCCATCTGTTGGGCAGAGCTGGCGCTTATGGCGTTCGTTATCCCCTGGAAAGCTACCATGAGTGGGTTCATATTTTATTACTCCTTAATTAGTTAGTATTTTGAGCTTGTACCATGGCCTGGCCCTGCTGCTGCGTAGCCTGGTACATGTTCTCCAGGGCGTTCAGGAACTGGGTAGAGATACCCGCCCAGAACTGCTCTGAAGCCTGCGTAGACTGCGAGAGCGAGGAGATGCTGTTTGTCAATTGGTTGGCTGCAGACTGCATATTCTGTATGTTCTGCTGACCCGTTTGACCATTAGAACCTTCTGCGTTAGGATTTGCCTGCCAGGTGTTAAACTGTGTAATGTTGTTGGCATTAAGGTCTCCCGGGCTGCTGGCTCCCCATGCAGAGGCAAGGCTATTAAGGCCCTGAAGGAGGGTCTCAGCTGTACTTTGGCTAATAGGGCTATTGCTGTTCCCTTGAGCTGCGCCCTGAACAATCTGGTAGAACTGCTGGAAGGTCTGTGCATAGTTCTGAGCATCCTGCGATGTGACGGGGTTGCTTCCGCCTGCATTGAGCCCGTTTTCCAGCGAGGTGACGATCTGCTGAAGCGAACCTGTGGCGTTAAGCGTTGCACCGAGGTTACCCATCTGCTGTGATACGGCCCCTTGAGCTTCCGGCAATACAGCTTCTTGAGCTTCCATGAAGGCTCCCTGCACGTTGCCCGACTGGCACATCGACACCATCGTTGCGAGCGCCGCTGCCAGCTGCTCCTTCATCTGTTCTGACTGCTGGTTCATCTCCTGCCATTCTTCAACGGCGGAGTTCCAGTTTGTGATAGGTCCACTATTACTACTCATTTTTATCTCCCTTACGGGTTATTAGTTTTGTTATTGTAACTTTCGGGGTCTATTCGATTGCTCCATACTTCCCCTACATTTATTTTATAATAAAACATATATTATTTAAACATATATTTTATCATATTTATAACTAACTCAAACACAGTCTTTAAGGTATGTTAATAATTTCAATCTAATATTTTTACTATGTTGTTGATGATGAACGGGGTAGGGAAGGGTTCCGGATTGCGAGGTTTTGGGTGTGTCCATTGCCTTTCAAATTCATATGTAAATAATTCATTGTTAGTCCTTTATCATTATAAAAATAGTTTGTGGCTGGGGGGTTTAACAGGACGAGACCCCCCTCGCCTTGAGGCAGGGAATCGGGCGAACGGTGCCCCATTACCCGCCCGATGGAGGTTATTTGATGTAAGATTTTGATTAATAGTCGGTTGTGTACAATCTGCGTTTGCTTTTAGGGTGGTATTTTCCATGTGAACTATTGAAGGTTAGTGGGTTATAGCAGATGTGCCAAAGAGCGCTCAAAATAGGGGGAAATGACTAGATGGGGGGGTAGTTCACCTACCCAGGGCAGGCAAAAAAAAATGGGGGCCCGAGCAAAGGCCCCGATGTGCAGTTCGAGCCTGACCCCGTGTTCAACGGTAGGTGCAGGGAAACTCCAATGAATCGTTCGGGTTAATGAAGGTTACTTCCCGCCCTTACCGCTGCTCTCTGCCTGGTTCGATTGAATTGCGGGCAAAGGTTGTGAGGACCCTCCCCCAAATCCATCCGATGCCTGGGGGGCCGAGTTACTTGAGCTGGATGATTGTACGGAGTTCTGTTGTTGAGCGTTCTGCTGCGCGTTGATTTGCTGCTGCATATCAAGCTGCTCCTGATACTGCATGTTAATTTCATTGGTTATTGCTGACATGAAAGACTCCTTGGTCTGTTTTTATTTTATTAGAGGTTTTTAATATCTTATGCCTCTCCAGCCTTTATTTTAATAGTTTCTTGATAAGTTTTAAACAAAAAAATTACAATAACAACGATTTTTATTTATATTATTGGTTATTAACGTGTTATGAATATAAGTGTATTTTATTGATTATTTCAATAACAATAGTTAAAATTAAGGTATAATAAATTAGCAATCTAATAAATTAGAGAGTTTGGTAATTCATGCCTACAGTCAAAGGTTCAAATCCTTATAGTCCCCCTCCCTCGACTCCAATGGAAGTAAAAGAGTTTGAAGATGATGTCGATCTCCCAGATCTCAGCAAACTCTCAAAGCCTACAATAGACTTCGAGAGAGATGCTGATCAAAGTGGCGCTATTCCAGCCAGTAAGAGGGCCCAGGGGCGGCATGAATTTACGATCACGAGGGGAGGGATTACAATCCCGCTTACGATTAAAGCTGAAGACAGAGCAAAAATGGAGCGCAAAGAAAATAAGCTGATCGATCTCGTTCTTTGCAACGCCACATCTATTAAATTTGATTACAGCCATGGGTTCGTGAGCTATGTGGATAAGAATAATCAAAGTTGTTTGAAGCAGATGTCTGAGTTAACGAGGGGAAGTTTTAAAGCGCAGCAATGTTACAATTCCGTACAGCAGAAATTGGCAGAGATCTCGGGGATCCGTCTTGGACTCACCATTGTACATGGGAAAAGGGCGCCCGATTCCTGTTTTGCACCTCTACTGCGGCGAGGGCCCATCCTTCAGGAAAATCTTGTCAGAGGGCAAGTTGAAAGTGAAAAATTTGCATTTGAGCGCTTTTCCAATAGTGTTGCGGGTTTTGCCGACGCGGAGAAGCAAAGAGCCGCCGCACAAAGAATGATGGATGCGTTTAAAGGCCTGGTTTCTTTTCTGAAAATTCAGGACGTTGAGTGGCTGGCTCTTTATATGCCATTGGCTTTTTCCCTGCATAGGATTCTTGAAGAGGAAGACCCAAAGAAACGTGTCGATCAGGCGATAAAAGCAGCGCACAGGATGCGTGAATCTCTCCAGGCCCATATTGATCGACTCCGTAAAGAGAGGGGGGGTGAGGACGAAGCCTCCAATCCTTATCCAAAAGATCCGGGTACATTTGCCAGGGACGCCGCGTCGCTCGTTTTTTGCCTAATGCCTTCTATCGACGAGGAAATACTGGCGAGCAGGCTTTTTTTGGGAAATGAGCAGAAGAAAGAGAGCCAGGAGGTGCATTTACTGCGCTATCTGGCAAGCGGCGATGAAAGCCATCTCGGCAAGATTCCTGGGTGTATTGATCAGACTACAGATAAGAATGCCCTGCGAGTGGAATTCGAGAAATTCCGGATGGCAAGACGTGAGGCAATGAAGTGCATGTGGGCAGTTGCTCCTGCTCCAGTCTCGGCCCCTGCATCAGCTTCTGTACCACCGCCAGCTCCAGCTCCTGCACCAGCCCCTCTTTCGGATCCTCGTTATCCCAATTCACTGGTTAATCGGGGAACAACGAGCGATATTGAAAGGAAGAGAATAGAGAAGCTCGCCAGGAAGCAGAAAAAAAGCAACCCCATGCCGGTTCAACCTCCGGAGCAACCTTTACTATATCAAGGTCCTCATGGTTTCCAAAATTATGACCCATTCCTCTAACTTCCCAGCGTAAATAACCCGCCCACCAATGAAAATGGGGAGCCATCAGGCTCCCCATTTTCATTGGTGGGCGGGGGCGCCCCGATCTTTCCCCTTGTCTTAAGCGGAGCGGGAGCGGACGATCTGGGGGGGCCGTTCCTTGAGGACGCTCTCTCGGTCCACGACGATCTCTTTGATCGTGGGGTCGGAGGGGACTTCGAACATGAGTTCGAGGAGCAGGTTTTCCACGATCATGCGGAGGGCGCGGGCGCCGGTGCCGGTCTCTTTGGCTTTTTCGGCCATGGCGCGGAGGGCGTCGTCGGTGAAGTTGAGCATGACGTTCTCTTCGGCGAAGAGCTGCTGGTATTGCTTGATGATGGCGTTTTTGGGGTCGGATGAGGATGTCGACCAGGTCTTCGATGGTGAGCTCGTTGCAGTTGGCGATGCTGTTGAATCGGCCGACGAATTCGGGGATCATGCCGAACTGGATGAGGTCTTCGGGCTCGACTTTGGAGAGGAGGTAGTTGATCTCGTGTGGTATCGAAGGTGCGCGTCTTCGCCGGCGTCAAAGCCGATGGTGCTTTTGCCGAGGCGTTTGGCGATGATTTTTTCGAGATGGACAAAGGCTCCGCCGACGATGAAGAGGATGTTTTGGGTGTTGACGCGGATGTATTCCTGATTGGGGTGCTTGCGGCCGCCTTTGGGAGGGACGTTGGCAACGGTGCCTTCGACGATTTTGAGCAGGGCTTGCTGGACCCCTTCGCCGGAGACGTCGCGGGTGATGGAGACGTTGCCGGTCGTCTTGCGGATCTTATCGATCTCATCGACGTAGATGATCCCCATCTCGGCGCTGGCGATGTCGTAATCGGCGGCCTGGACGAGGCGGAGGATGATGTTTTCCACGTCTTCGCCGACGTAGCCGGCTTCTGTTAGGGTGGTCGCATCGGCGATGGCAAAGGGGACGTCGAGGATATTGGCCAGGGTTCGGGCCATGAGGGTTTTGCCGGAGCCGGTGGGGCCGAGGAGCAGGACGTTGGACTTGCTGTACTCGACTTCTCCTTCTTTATGGAGGGAGCGGATCCGCTTGTAGTGGTTGTAGACGGCGACGGAGATGGTCTTTTTGGCTCTTTCCTGGCCGATGACATACTCGTCGAGGGCGTTCTTTGATCTCTTTGGGTTTGAGGAGTTTGAGTTCGTGGTGGACGGGTTTTTTCTCGACGATCTCCATGCAGAGGCGGACGCATTTGTCGCAGATATAGGACTCGGGGCCGGAGATCAGTTTTTCAACGGCTTCTTCGGGCCTTCCGCAAAAGGAACAGTTGGCGCTTTTTCTTTTTCTTTTTTATTCATAGGTCCTTAAGGGCTTTAGGTTTTGGTTTCAGATGGCGCTTTTTGGGGCTGCGATGGCGATTTTGTCGATGAGTCCATATTCCACCGCCTCTTCAGGGCTCATAAAGAAATCTCTTTCGGAATCTTCGATGATTTTTTCGATCGGCTGGCCTGTGAGCTCGGAGAGGATCTGGGCGCACATTTCTTTGAGCTCGCCGATTTCCTTGGCCTGGATGCGCGATATCGGCGGAGGTGCCGCCGATGCCGCCGGAGGGCTGGTGGATCATGATCCGGCTATTGGGGAGGGCGAAGCGCTTGCCTTTGGTGCCGGCTGCGAGGAGCAGGGCTCCCATGGAGGCGGCTTGGCCGAGGCAGTAGGTATTGATGTCGTATCCCATGAAGCGCATCGTGTCGTAGATCGCAAGGCCTGCGGTGATATAGCCGCCAGGGGAGTTGATGTAGACGTTGACATCTTTTTTGGGATCTTCGGCGCGCAGGAAGAGGAGCTGGGCGATGACCGTATTGGCGACCTGGTCATTGATCTCGGTGCCGATAAAGACGATCCTGTCTTTTAGTAGGCGGGAGTAGATGTCCATGGCGCGTTCGCCGCGGCCTGTATCTTCGATAACATAAGGGATGGAATACATTCTCAGACCTCAAAAATCGGTTCAGATAAGTGTGCCCGGTCCATACTTTGGTAGGGAACAGGTATGACCCTCTGTACACGACATTTTTCCCTTCCTGGAGCGACTGCGTCTTCGCTGAATCGATCCTCCTCCTCGTCAATAGAGCCTTCGGCTATGGACTTCGTCGGTCGGATCGATTCAGCTTTGACTCGCTCGCTCCAGGAAGGAAAAAATGTTGTGTACAGAGGGTATGACCTTATTATGGCGGATGGAATGGTTAATCTGCAAGGCCTGTTAGAGTTTAACTCTAACAGGCCGGAGAGGGAAAGGTTACACCTGGTTGGCGTTGCGGATGATGAAGTCTTCCGCCTTTTCGAGGACGAGGCGGGAATAGGCCTCGGCGTGTTCGACTTCGGGGGTGCGATGGTGGTGGATCGGATTTCTGGGGGTCGAGAAGTATTTCGAGGGAGGGAGACGGAGGGGGTGGAACGCTCTCGGGTGGAGATTTTGATCTGGGCGTCGTGTGACGATCTGTCTGCACAGGTAGAACATTCGAACGGCTTTCCCCGACTGCTCGTAGACGGTCAGTGATCGATCTTATTGCGCTCTTCCTGCGTTGAGATTCTGCCAGTAGTTCAGGAAATCTGTGTCGTTCAGGAGCTGGCGGAAGCGGAACTGGGTCTCTTTCTCGATGAGGGTCGCGGGGAGGTCGAAGGGGTACTGAGTGAGGAGGAAATCGTTGGCCTGTTCGCGCTGGGCTTCGAGCACATGGGCGTCGGCCTGTTTATTAAGGAGGGAGGTGATATTCGTCCGCATCTCTTCGACGGTCGAGACGCCGAGCTGTTTGACGAATTCATCGGTGAGTTCAGGCAGGGTGGCCATGTCGATCGGCTTTGATGGTGACGCGCACTTTTTTGGGTTTGAGGTTCTCTTTATCTTCTTCGGAGGCATCCTCATCGGGGGTGCTGATCCCTTCGATCTGATCGCCGACATTTTTACCGAGCACGAGATCGCGCATCCACTTGGCCATCGATTTTTCGGTCGACTTCAAAGCGGGTGTGGGAGAAGAGGGGGGTGGCGGGGGTCTCTTCGATGACATCGACGTCGAGGAGGACGAAATCGCCTTCCTGGACGGGGCGGTCTTTAACGTGGTGCCACTGGGCAAAGAAGAGCTGGACCTGGCGGATCGTCTCTTCGATCTTGTCGTCGCTCACTTCGGGGCGCTTGACGGGTTTGAGCTGAATCAGTTTGGGGTCGACGTGAGGGATCTTGGGCTCGGTCTCAAAGGAGAGGACGAGGAGGGCGCCGCTTGGGGAATGGCTCTTCATCTTATAGGTGATCTTGGCGTCGCGGTGGAGGACTGGGATAGTGGACAGCTTGTGGCACTCCTGGAAAGCGATGTTGGCGATCTCCTGCTGCCACTCTTTGTCGACTTCCTGGGGGAAGTTTTTGAGGATCATCTCGTCGGGGGCCTTGCCTTTGCGGAAGCCGGGGAGGGAGACCTCTTTTGCGATGACCCTGATCGCCTTTTTGTGGGCGCTTTTGACGAGGGGCTCAAGGCCCTCGATGTCGAATTCGACGATGCAGGAGGGTTTGTGATGTACTGTAAAACGGACTTTATCATTTTGGTGGGCTTGAGGTTCGATTGCCGCCTGTTCCATTCCGCGCTCCTGAATTGTCTTGAATGTGTAAAAATAGCGGGTGATGAGGCTCGAACTCACGACCCTCACGTTGGCAACGTGATGCTCTACCACTGAGCTACACCCGCGAAAGTAATTGAGGTATTGCAAAAACGTTCTGCAATCCTGGTTATTGGGAAAGCGGGTGATGAGGCTCGAACTCACGACCCTCACGTTGGCAACGTGATGCTCTACCACTGAGCTACACCCGCATGACCTAAACAATTTAGCGGGTGATGAGGCTTGAACTCACGACCCTCACGTTGGGAACGTGATGCTCTACCACTGAGCTACACCCGCAAATTTGTGCGCCGAGTATAACGGGCAGTTTTTTTTGTATCAACATCCGTTTGCAATTTTTTTCACGGGGGAAGGCTTAAGGCGCGGTTTAAAAGAAAAATTTACCGCCGAGATGGGAAACCACAGAGAGAAATCAAGGGCGGGAATTTTTTTTTACAGGCGGGAGGAGAATAAAAAATACTTTGATTTTTATGGATTCCATCTGAGACACTCTTTCGCTGTGTTTGTTATAGGCTAAGGTGAATCACAGGTTAGAGGGCTAAACCCATTACACGGATAGGCAGGATAGACGGATATGCAGGATGGGAAAATGTTAAATAAGAATGGATTGGTACATTTTAACCTCACGGAGAAAATTTTAAAATGCTGCTTTGAGGTGATGAACGAGCTTGGTTCTGGTTTTTTAGAATCTGTTTATAAAAATGCACTTTTTATTGCTATGAGACAGAGTGGGTTTTCCGTCTCGACTGAACAGTCTTTTGAGGTCATATTCAGGAAACAAAAGATCGGACGATACGTTGCCGATCTCGTCGTCGAAAATTCAGTCATCATCGAACTGAAGTGTTGTGAGAATCTGGCTTCTGCTCATCAAGCTCAACTTATAAATTATCTAAAAGTCGCTGACATTTCGGTCGGGCTTTTGGTTAATTTCGGAAACCGAAAATTGGAATATAAACGAGTGTGTCATCCTCGAATTCTCACTGACGACGATGACATTGAGCCAATTTCGTTGTCGCTGCATCTTTCTGGTATTAATCAAAATTTTTCAGGAGAACAATTTAATTCTCTGAGTCCTTTTATCCTGCCTATCCGTGTATCGTGCCCATCCGTGTAATGGGGTTTAACCTTGTACACGGATAGATCGGATAGACGGATGTGCACGGATAAAAAAGAAATTTATCCTGCCTATCCGTGTATCGTGCCCATCCGTGTAATGGGGTTTAACCTTGTACACGGATAGATCGGATAGACGGATGTGCACGGATAAAAAAGAAATTTATCCTGCCTATCCGTTTATCGTGCCCATCCGTGTAATGGGGTTTAACCTTGTACACGGATAGATCGGATAGACGGATGTGCACGGATAAAAAAGAAATTTATCCTGCCTATCCGTGTATCGTGCCCATCCGTGTAATGGGGTTTAACCTTGTACACGGATAGATCGGATAGACGGATGTGCACGGATAAAAAAAGAAATTTATCCTGCCTATCCGTTTATCGTGCCCATCCGTGTAATGGGGTTTAACCTTGTACACGGATAGATCGGATAGACGGATGTGCACGGATAAAAAACAGATATCTTTCCTGCTCATCCGTGTAATGGGTTTAGCATCGCATGGGGGATTTTTTTTTGTGCAGAGGGGAGGGGTGGGGTTTTGTTTAAAAAATCTTGCATGAGTTTGGGAAAAACGGTAAAAGCATTTTAGAACGCATCTTTTGGGCAGTTGCTTACACAAAAAGATGGGTTGGGACCGAAGGCCATGCGAAGCGCCGGTCGGGCTTTTACGGGGAACGGATTTTCAGGCGGCCGGGACAGCAACTTATAAGTCCCGCCCACCTGAGAACCCGTCTCCTGATGGGTCTGATTCCGTGCGCATAGTTCTCACAAGGCCAGAAGTTCTGTGTTATGAAAAATACTAAAAAGTAGACTGTCGTCCTATGTTGAACTTTCGCAAACTCAAGCAAGATTTCTCCTCGTCGATTGTGAAAGAGGGGCGCGAGCTTTATGATAGGCAAAAGGTTGTCTCGGCCAGGCTTCTTCACCTGGACGCCAAGACGATGCGGATCGCGGCCAAGGTGTCGGGGCAGTTTGAGAACTGCTACGAAAGTCGAGATCGAGATCGACAGGCTTGAGTGCGAAACGATCGACTCTGATTGCGACTGTCCCTATAACTACGACTGTCAGCATCTGGCTGCCGTGCTTTTTTATCTGGAAGAGCATATCGATAAGATCCTGGTCGCCTTTTCGAAGGAGAACAACCTCAAGCAGATCGGCCGAAAAGGGGATTGACAAGGAAGAACAAGAAAAGCTGCTCGAGAAGATCAAAGAAGCGGAGACCAAAGAGGTCCAGCGTCAGGAGGAGCAGTATCAGAAGCAACTGCTGCAGGAATATGTTGTCTCTTCCCAGATGCTGGCGGCCTCTCCTTTTTTCCGCCCGCAGGAGAAACAGGAAGTCGACCGGGCGGAATTTGCTCTGATCTTTTCAATCCTGAACCTGGAAGGGGAGAGCAAGGGGATTGTGGAGATCCAGCTGGCGCTGAGGCTGCCCTCCCGCTCGAAACCTCTCCATATTCCACATGTCAAATACTTTTATAGAATCCCTGCGGTATGAGGAGCCGATTTTTATCGGGGGCAAGAAGTATTGTTTCTCTCTCAAGTCGTTTGACGAAGGTCAGCGCGGAGATCGTGCGGATGGTGCGCGATTAGGCGCGGTTTAGCGAAAGCCAAGTTCTGAGCGGGCGCTGCGTGTGGCGCAAATCGACCTGGAAACGTTTGGGATGATGCTGGCCAGGGCGTATGAGAACGGCCTCGGCGGAGTACATCAAGCAGGGGTTTGTGCCCAAGAAGACGACTTCCCTGCTTCCCGGGGCTTTATGAGGGGACGATGGAAACGCCGCTGAGGTTCTCTCCGATCCCAGCCCACTCTGCGTTTTTCCCTGGAATACATCAAGCCTCCGACATCGAAGATTCTGGTCAATCCCCACATATCTGGTCGGCGAAGAGGCGGTCACGCTTGAAGATGTGCGCTTCTTTGAGTGCGCAAGGCCGGGAATGCTCTACAAAAATGCTTACTACCGCTTTCCTGAGAATATTACCCGTGTCCATTTGCGCAACTTGCGTCAGATCCGCGATATGACGATTCCTGAGCCGCTGTTCGGGACGTTTGTGGAAAACTGCGATGCCGCAGCTGGCACGTTATGCGGAAGTTTCCCATCAGGAGGCGATCGAGGATTTTGTGACGCTGCCCTTTGTCGGCAATGTCGAGGCGGTCTGCGACATCGCCTATCTCGACGGAGAGCTCGATGCGACGCTCTACTTTCATTTATGACAACCACAAAGTACCCTCTGCTGCCTGCAAGCTGACGTATGAAAATGTCTCTTCGTTTGTCACCGAAGAGGGGATTTTGGCGCGCAATTTAGTCGAAGAGCGGCAGATCATCGAAGACCTCTTCCAGGATTTCCTCTTCAATCCGGAGACGGGGATCTATGTCTCCAAGTCGGAGAAGAAGATTGTCGAGTTCATGACGGATGTGATTCCGCGCAATCAGCACCGGGTCAAATTCAACTGTCCGCAGAATCTTCTCGACCAGTTCATCTACGATCAGACGAAATTTGCCTTCCGCCTCAGCCACACGGCCCGCATCGACGCCTATGAGATCGAGCTCGATCGTCGACGGGGCTCTAAAAGGGGTCACGCGTGGATCAGCTGTGGGAGTGCATGGGCGCCAAGACGCTCTTTCATCGAGCTGGACTCTCCCAAAGCCAAAGGGAAAAAAGGGGACGGAGGGGAAAAAATGCCCAAGATTCTCGTCCTGGACCTCGAACGCTCGAGCGGCGTGATCCAGCTTTTTGATGAGATGGGCATCGAGGTGATGGAAAACCACAAGATGAAGCGCCCTCTGTGGAGCCTGGCGCAACATCGACGCTTCTCAGTTCAAGGGCTTCCCGTCGAATTTTCGATGACAGATCAACTGGTCGAGATCCGCAAGCAGATGCTCGGGGAAAAACGTCTTCCTTTCTCCGATGTGCCCAAGAGATATCAAAGCGACTCTGCGCAACTACCAGAAAGAAGGGGTGCGCTGGCTCGAGCGGCTCCGCATGATGTTCCTCAACGGGATTCTGGCGGACGACATGGGACTTGGAAAAACCCTCCAGGCGATCGTCGCCATTGACCCAGCATCATGAAGAACAAAGGCGACATGCGCTGATCGTTTGCCCGACCTCGCTCCTTTATAACTGGAAAGAGGAGTTCGCCAAGTTCAATCCCGAAGCTCAAAGTGACTGTCGTCGATGGGGTCCCCTCCAACCGTAAACGACTGATCGAGCAGATTGGAAAGTACGATGTGATGATCACCTCTTACACACTCCTGCAAAAAGATATCGAACATTATAAGACAGACCAACTTCACTTATGTCATCCTCGACGAAGCGCAGCATATTAAGAACCGCGGAACCCGCAACGCCAAATCGGTCAAGATGGTCCAGGCCGACCACCGCCTCATCCTGTCGGGAACGCCGATCGAAAATTCGCTCGATGAGCTCTGGAGCCTCTTCGACTTCCTCATGCCGGGCTTTCTGGGGACCTACGATCGGTTTGTGGAAAAATATATCCGCGTCTCCGGGAAGGAGCAGACGAAAAATCTCGAGTACCTGCGCAAAAAAGTCTCTCCCTTCATCCTGCGCCGCATGAAAGCCGACGTGCTCGACGATCTGCCGCCTGTCTCCGAAATCGTCTACCATTGCCAGCTCACCGATGTGCAGCAAGAGCTCTATCGCTCTTATGCCGCAGTCGGCGCGGGATGAACTCGTCAAACTCGTGCAACGTGATGGTTTTGACCGCGTCCAGATCCATGTGCTTGCAACGCTGACCCGCCTCAAACAGATCTGCTGCCACCCTGCGATTTTCGCCAAAGAGAAAGCGGAGCCGGGGGATTCTGCCAAGTACGAGATGCTCCTCGAGCTTTTGCAGACCCTGATCGAAGGGAAGCACAAGACGGTCATCTTCTCCCAATACACCCGCATGCTTCAGATCATGAGCGAAGATTTCGAAGCGCGAGGGATCCGCTTTGCCTATCTCGATGGATCGAGCAAAAATCGCCTCGATATCGTCAAGCAATTTAATGAAGATCCGAACATCCCCGTCTTCCTCGTTTCTCTCAAAGCGGGCGGCACAGGACTCAACTTCGTCGGCGCCGAACGGTCATCCATTACGACATGTGGTGGAACCCCGCCGTTGAAGCCAGGCGACCGACCGCGTCCACCGCATCGGCCAGAAAAATTCTGTCTCTGCTTATAAACTAATCACGTTAGAATACAATTGAAGAAAAAATTGCCGAAATGCAGAAGAAGAAAAAAGGATTGGTCAAGAAAGTCGTAAGCTGCGATGATGAAGCAATTGCCAAACTCACGTGGGAAGATGTTCTCGAACTTCTAAAAACTTAAAGCAGTATTTTATGACCAACAGGAAATCATTTCAATTTGAAACAGATCTTTGAAAAATTAGGCCGCGGCATGTTCAACAAGTTCGGCCAGGTTTCCGGAATTTTTTCGAACGATATCGGGATCGACCTCGGAACCGCCAATACCCTCGTCTACGTGCGTGGCAAAGGGATCGTTCTCGCCGAGCCCTCTGTCGTCGCTGTCGATTCCACGACCAATGAAGTGCTCGCTGTCGGCCACAAAGCCAAGGCGATGCTCGGCAAAACTCCCCGCAAAATCCACGCAGTCCGTCCTATGAAAGACGGTGTCATCGCCGATTTCGAGATTGCCGAAGGGATGCTCAAAGCCCTCATCAAGCGCGTCACCCCAGCTCGCAGCCTTTTCCGTCCCAAAATTCTCATCGCCGTTCCCTCCGGGATCACTGGCGTCGAAAAGCGCGCCGTCGAAGACTCTGCCCTGCGAGCGGGCGCCCAGGAAGTGATCCTCATTGAAGAGCCCATGGCGGCCGCCATCGGCGTCGACCTTCCCGTCCACGAGCCCTCCGCCAACATGATCATCGACATCGGCGGCGGTACGACCGAGATCGCAATTATTTCGCTCGGCGGCATCGTCGAGTCGCGATCGCTGCGGATCGCCGGCGACGAGTTCGACGAGTGCATCGTCAACTACATGCGCCGCACCTATAACCTGATGATCGGCCCCAGAACTGCGGAAGAGATCAAAATGACGATCGGCTCCGCCTATCCCCTCGGCGACCATGAACTCGAGATGGAAGTGCGCGGGCGCGATCAGGTTGCAGGCCTTCCCGTCACTAAGCGGATCAACTCCGTCGAAATCCGCGAGTGCCTCGCCGAGCCGATCCAGCAGATCGTCGAAAGCGTCAAACTCACCCTCGAAAAATGCCCCCCCGAACTTGCCGCCGACCTCGTCGAGCGCGGCATGGTTCTCGCCGGCGGCGGCGCCCTGATCAAAGGGCTCGACAAAGCCCTCATCAAAGAGACAGGGCTGCCCGTCATCGTCGCACCGAATCCGCTCCTCGCCGTTTGCCTCGGCACCGGCAAGGCCCTCGAATACCTCGATAAATTCAAGAAGCGCAAAGCCATGGCTCTCTGATGAGCTCGATCGATAAGCTGCATACTTGGACCCGGAACAGACGCCTCATCGCATGGATCGGGGAAGCGGTAGCGCTTTGCAAACCAGGTAGCGTCCATCTTTGCGACGGATCCCTGGAAGAGTACGACGCCCTCTGCCGGCAGCTCGTGGAAAAGGGGATCTTTGTCCCTCTCAACCCGGCAAAGCGCCCCCACTCCTTCTGGTGCCACTCCTCCCCTGAGGATGTCGCCAGAGTCGAAGAAGCGACCTTCATCTGCTCAAAATCCAAAGAAGATGCCGGCCCGACCAATAACTGGCGCGATCCGGTCGAAATGCTTGCCTTGCTTAAAACCAAATTCTCCGGCAGCATGCGCGGGCGTACCCTCTACGTCATTCCCTATTGCATGGGCCCCATCGGCTCCCCCCTTAGCCACATCGGCGTGCAGATCACCGACTCTCCCTACGTCGTTTGCAATATGCGCATCATGACCCGGATGGGGAAAGCGCGCTTGAGAGTCTGGGGGAGGGATTTTTCGTGCCCTGCATGCACACGCTCGGCGTGCCCCTTGAGCCCGGCCAGAAGGATATGGACTGGCCCTGCTGCGCCGACGAGAAGTACATCGTCCACTTCCCCGAAGAGCGGAGCATCTGGTCGTTTGGCAGCGGCTACGGGGGCAACGCACTTTTGGGAAAAAGAGCTTCGCTCTCAGGATCGCCTCCGTCATGGCCAGAGACGAGGGGTGGCTGGCTGAGCACATGCTCATCATGGGAATCACAAATCCAGAAGGGCGAAAAAAGTATTTCGCTGCCGCATTCCCCAGCGCCTGCGGGAAAACGAACCTGGCGATGCTGATGCCGGCCATCAAGGGATGGAAAGTCGAATGTGTCGGCGACGATATCGCCTGGATGCACTTTGGTAAAGATGGCAGGCTCCACGCGATCAACCCCGAGGCGGGATTTTTTGGCGTGGCCCCCGGCACCTCGATGCAGTCGAACCCGAATGCGATGCGCACAATCGCGCGCAATACGATTTTCACCAATGTCGCCTTAACCGACGACAAAGACGTCTGGTGGGAAGGGATGACCCCGACCCCACCTTCCCACTTGACCGACTGGCTGGGGCACTCCTGGACCCCCGATGCGATGGGTAAAGCTGCCCACCCCAACGGACGCTTCACGACGCCTGCCGCCCAGTGCCCGGTCCTCGATCCCGCCTGGGAGGATCCGCAGGGCGTGCCCATCTCGGCGATCATCTTCGGCGGACGCAGGTCGACTGTCGTCCCCCTCGTCTACGAGGCCCTCTCCTGGGCCCACGGCACCTTCACCGGCGCCTCCGTCTCCTCCGAAACGACCGCCGCCGCCAAAGGCGTGGTCGGCAAGCTCCGCCACGATCCCTTCGCGATGCTCCCTTTTTGCGGGTACAACATGGGGGATTATTTTGCCCACTGGCTCAAGATGGGCGAGGGGAAAAAGGGGCCACATCTGCCCCGGATCTACCATGTCAACTGGTTCCGCAAGGACGCCTCAGGCAAATTCCTCTGGCCCGGCTTCGGGGAGAATGCCCGCGTCCTCAAGTGGATCTTCGAAAGAACGGAAGGGGACAGCCCGGCCACCCTCACCCCCATCGGCTATGTGCCCACAAAGGAGAGCCTCGACCTGAGCGGCCTCTCGATTGCGGATGCAGCCCTGCAGGAGCTGCTCTCTGTGGACACGGAGGCCTGGAAGGAAGAGGCGAAGGAGCTCGCGTCCTACTTCTCCCTCTTCGGCTCCCACCTTCCGGATGGGATCCGCGATCAGCTTAACGCTCTAAGGGACAGGTTTCAATAACCTCCTTCTGTTAAATTATAATTTTAATTTATGTTCTTTTATTTTAATTTATATTAATTGATATTATGTGGTAAAATCTTGTCATAAAATTAAATGGAGATCTGTGTTTTTATGGCGATATTTCCAATTTTGTCATGCCCGTCTCTTCAATACGAGATTGTATCTAAAACGGATGTCGATTCCCGGTTGTGTTTAAGCCAGGTCAATCGGGCAGCGAGGGTCTTCCTCGACAACGCGCATTTCGGGGAGCTGCTCGTGGAGTCGCATCCGAGGCTGGCAGAGTCGCCGTTCGTCTTTAGGGTCCTGAGAACTTTTCATCGGGATAACTGCTGGAAGGCTGCATGCTGGATCCTTGCAGGTCCCCACCGCCAAATCACCAGCCTGCATTTCTTAAATCAGGCTCTTCTGCAGTTGCCCCGCTTGAAGGAGCAGTATGAACAGAGGATCAGGGAGATCTCTGGCTCCGGTCAGGAAGATCCCTCCTCTTTGATGGGGAATGCCTGGGTGGAAAGAGAAAGATTTTCGGAGTTTGGGGAAAAGATGTGTAGCATGCGGGAAAAAAATCACGTGATCGAACTGAAGTTAAAAGTAGCGCATTCGCGGGATGTGAGGCGCCTAAAGTCCCAAATAGCCCATTTGGAGCTTCCGGAACGCCGGCTGATCGCTCATAGTATTCACCTGCTGGAAGGCTGGGTCAGGGAGGAATTGGAAGCGCTGCCTGAAGAGGGACTGCTGTATGTGCTGAAGGAAAGGCTGATGCAGCGGGAAAGCTACGCTGTTTTGGCAAGACACAACATCGTGTATTTTGATGATGATTACCTTCAGCTTCGCCTTGAAAAGGCAAAAATCGACCAGGAAACGCTTTACCTGGAAGCAGACTCTCATTTTCAGGAAAATATTAAAAAATTTCTGGAAGCGGACCGTCGCTATCAACCTATGAAAGAGGAAGTGGAAGGACTGCGCCGGCAGGTAAACACGATCGGTTTAGATATGTCTGTACTCAATTCACGTGGCCCCGCTGCCAGAGAATGGTTGCTTCATCAGCACGACTTTTTGGCATTGGAGGCGGAATTTGCAAGAGATGCAGAAGCGCTGTGTTCTGACAAGGAGGTGCCCATCCTGGATCAGTGCATCACTAAAACAGGTTTGTTGCTCATGGAGACCGATCCCGGGGTCCTTTCAGAGGGAGCGCAGGAACTGGAAGCGCTGGCCCGGTCCCTATCCGCCCTGACAAGAGGAAGGATCGGACAGGGGCTTTATAATGCCTGTGCAGAAGGGGCGCAGGAAGAGAACTGGGTGGAAAACCATTTTCATGAACACTTGCCCTCGCTGCACATGATCCTCCTGAGAGAGAAAGCGCTAAGAGAGGGCATGCAGAAGCAATTGCTGGATGGCGAGGCGGAGTGGTCCCATCCGTCCCTGGGGAGGCTCGATGCGACTCACTACCGGGAGGGTTTGCTTGTGCTCGGACCAGAGTTCTCCAGAGCGCCGCATCTTCCCATCGGGGAGGCGGACGCTGCGGAACGGGCCTCTTCCAAGTGGAATCTCTTGGAAAAGCTTCTTCCCCAACCTTTTCAACTATCGGAGAAACAGAGGAGCAAATATAACGCAAGCTTCCGATCCAGCCCTGAATTTGGGCAAGGGGTCATTTCTTTAATTTTTGTGAACGTTAATATTGCCAATAAAAGCATAAAAAAACGTAAATTAGAGTTTTGATGACCATTTTTCCTATAGAGTATCATTCGACTTCGAATGTTGAAAATACAGTTATATCCTCCCTCGACATGGATTCCCGTTTTAGCTTTATGCTGGTCAACAAAGCGGCTCTTGCCATTCTCGACAACGGCCACTTCCAGAAGCTTTTCAAAACGCAGTATCCCGAATTGGTGGGATCCTCCCTCCTCTTTCTCAATCTAAGGTACTTTCATCCGGAAATTTGTTGGAAGGTCGCTTGCTACGCCCTTGCCCATCCGGAGTTTTTTCCACGGAATCCCTGTTACTATGGAAGCCCTCTCGTTATGCTGCCGGCCATAAAAGAGATGGTCAAGGGAAGAGAGAGAGAAATTGAGGGGGGCGGGCCTGAAGACATGGATTCTCCGTACAATAAAGCGAGGAGTGCAATCGAGGGGGCGAACAAAAAAAGGGACGCGATGGTACATGCCGGAGTGCCCGTCGTGGAAGCAGAAAAAGAAATCCTGGAAGGTCTCAGGTGTATGGCGGTTTTGTTAGGGCTTGAAGTGGAAAAAAGCAGAGGGGCGCAATTCTGTTCTCAAATTGAGCGGCATGCCAAACATTTTGACGGGGGCGGCAATGAGGTCCTTCAATTCAAGTGGAAGCTTTGGCATCACGACGTTTTGGTTGGAGAGCTCCTCTTTGCAAGGAATGCCATGCGAATAAACGAACTTCCCAAACTGGAGGAGTCTTTTTTGCGTGCTAACAGCATTAGGCATTTAACGACTTTTCACCCGGGTGATCCGGGCCTCGCCAGAGCAGTCCAGGAAATGACAGATCTGCTGCAGTCTTTCCCTACAGGTGCGCGGATCCTGCAGCAGTTTCGGGGGTTGAATGAAGCGGGTGTGGGCATTTGGAATTTGCTAAGCGATTTGATTGATGTGGAAAGAGAAGCCATTAAGACCTGTAGGGAGGCGCTATCTACTATTGCTTTTATCCCTCATTATCTCAATCATCCCGCGCAGCTGAGTCCAGTCATTTCCTACTTTGCCGATGATGAGGGGTTTGATGATTGGAGGCGACAGATGCAGGACTTCGTTATTCGACTTCTGCCTCCATCTTATCTCAAGAGTCCGGGTTGCGATCTGGATGTCTTTAGGACGTATGTGGGATCCGCCGGAAAGGAAGCGATTGGGAGCGATGAGATTACTATGCTCGCCGATCATGTCCGGCAGGTGATAGCTCCCAACCAGGAAGAAGTAGAGTTTTAGGGGGCCGAACTTCCGTGCCCTTGCCCGAAACCCCGTTCGACAAAACAAGATGGGAAAAATCGGGCACGAGCACGGGTTTAGTAGGAGCGCAGCGCCTTGGCGATGGGCATGCGGGCGACCTTCATGCCGGCGAGGAGGGACGCTCCGATGGCGGAGAGGGTGCTGAGGGCGAGGGTTTGCAGCGCCATCGGGGTGGTGAAGTAGAAGGCGAGGAAGAACTGGCGAGTTGAGCCGGGGCCGGGGGGCATGAGGACCTGCTTGTGGAGGAAGGCTTTGGCCACAAAGGCTGTAGCCCCAAGGCCGATCAGGCTGCCGATGAGCCCGAGGAGGGCGCCCTCGCATAGGATCAGTTTCATCACATCCCAGGTCGACTCGCCGTTGGCCCGCAGGTTGCCTATCTCCTGTTTTCTCTCCAGGATCGCCGTTGAGATCGTATTAAAAATTCCCAATAGAACGATAGAAATGATGATGAGCTGCACGACGTAGAACTGCGTCTTGAGCCAGTCGACCGAGTTTTGGTAGTAGACCTTGTCGAGTTCGGCAAAGGAGGCGGCCTCGAGCGTTGGGTAGGCGGCGTGCAGGGAGGTTGCGATCCGCTCCCAGTGGAAGGGGTCGGTGAGGCCGAGGGCGATCGTTTCGACCTGGGTGGTCTTGAGCAGCTGCTGCGCTTTGGGGAGCTGGATCTGGAAGGCCCTGTTGTCGTAGTCGGCGCTTCCGGTGTGGAAGATGCCGGTCACGGTGAGTTTGGCTTTGCTGATGCTGCCGGTTGTCGACTTGGTGTAGAAGGTGATTTTGTCGCCGGGGCGCACGTTGAGGGCGGATGCTAGCCCTTTGCCGAGGAGGATCCCGTCTTTCTCATTGGTGAGGGAGGTTCCCTGCTCGATATTGAGCGCATGGAAAAATTCCCCCTCCTCTTTCCCGTCGATCCCGAGCCCCTGTCCGGTGATCGAGACTTTGCCGTGGATCAGCATCCCGCCGATCGAGAGGCGGGGGAAGACGTGTTCGACAGCGGGGTCCTTGTAGAGGGAGGCTTTGATCTCGTCTGCATTTTCAATCCAGTGTTTCCAGGGTTTCTGGTAGACGGTGTCGCGGTAGCCCTGCGTGTGGATCTGTCCATTGCCGTAGTGGGAGTGGATTGTGCTGTCGCGGTATTCGGTGAGCACGCCGTTGATGAACCCCTGGAAAGAGAAGAGGGCGCCGGCGCCGAAGGCTAAGGTGAGCAGGATGGCGACGGTGCGCCGGACGTTGCGGAAGAGGTTTTTAAAGCAGAGGGCCAGGAATTTCATATATGCGCCTCCTGTACGAGTTTCCCATCGTGGAAGTGGTAGTTTTGCTCAGAGAAGGAGAGGACCATCGGGTCGTGGGTCGAGAGGATGACGGAGATTTTTTTCTCTTTCACGAGTTTGGCGAAGATCTCCATGATCCCGCGCCCGGTCTTCTGGTCGAGGCTCCCCGTCGGTTCGTCGCCGATGATCACTTTGGGGTGTTTGGCAAGCGCTCGTGCGATGGCGACCCGCTGCTTCTGTCCGCCGCTGAGCTCGGAGGGTTTTTTCTTTCGGTGCTCCCAGAGGCCGACCGCTGTGAGCGCCTCTTTGACCCGCTTTGCGATCTCCGCCTCATCCAGGTGCTGCCGCCTCAAGAAGTATTCGACGTTCTCTTCGGCGGTGAGGACGGGGATCAGATGGAACTGCTGAAAGATGAAGCCGATGTCGTACTTGCGCAGGGCGTTCTGCCTCTCTTTGGGCAGGGTGGAGTAGGGAGTGTTTTGAAAAAAAATCTCCCCCTCCTGCAGCGGCTCGATCATGCCCAGCAAGTTGAGCAGGGTCGATTTGCCCGATCCGGAAGGTCCGGAGATGGTGATGAGCGACTCTGCCGGGATGTCGAGCGACAGGTCACTTAGGGCAGTGAGGGTTTGCTTTCCGAGGCGATAGGAAAAGCAGATTTTTTTTAATGAGAAAAGAGTTTGTTTTTTATTCATGATTTTTCTTGTTAATTGATTGATTATATCTCTTTTGCTATTAAAAAACACTAGCGCATTATTTATTAATTAAAATTTAAAATCGCGAGTCTATTTTCCTGCGCCAGTCTGCGTAGAAAAATATTGATTCAAATTTGCAAGAGATTATGATTCATCACTCTGCCAACGTAAGAGTGAGGAAATCCGTGCCCCGGCAAAATCCCCCTTCGCTAAAAAAATACCTTCAAGCTCTCGTGTGTTTTTCCCTGCTCGCCAAGGTCGCGCCCCTGCAGGGAGCGGCTTACACGGTGAACAGCCTGGCTGACACGAACACAGGTTCTGGAACCTCGGGGACGCTGCGCTTCTGCATCAACCAGGCAAACACTACAACCGGGCCGAACACCATTGCATTCTCTTCGGGCGGAACGCTCACGTTGACGCAGTCTCTACCTCCCATCGGGCCCAATATCTCCTCGATCAGCTCGGGAGGGAGTACGGTGATCATTGCGGGGGGAACCACTTTTCAGCCCTTTTTCATCCTTCCCGCTACAGGCTCTCCCCCTGTGGCTCCCACTGTTTCTATTACGGGGACCTTCACTGTTACCGGGGCCTCGGTTGGAGGGAGCGGCGGCGGTGGGGGCTATGGCGGCGGCGGCGGCGCACTGGGAGCGGGCGGTGGGATCTTTGTCGCAAACGGCTCTACCGTGACTCTGCAAGGGGTCTCCTTCACTGGATGCAGTGCGGTAGGCGGCACCGGCGGATCGGGTTCTGGAGTGCCCAGTGTATCTGGTCCCTTTGGCGGCGGCGGCGGGGGAGGAATGAACGGTGGAACGGGAGGCAATACCCTCTCAGGCTCTGCAGCTAATCCTCTCGGCGGCGGCGGCGGTGGCGGCGGATATGGAGGCCCAGGTGGGAGTGTGACAGGGACAGGGTATGGAGGCGGCGGCGGTGGCGGCGCTTTGTTCGCAGGGGGAGCGGGTAGTGCGGGCGGAGGTGGAGGCGGCTCTGATGCAGCGGCGGGTTCGCCCGGGACGACCACTGTGGGCGGCAACGGGGCTACCGGCCTGGTACCGGCTATGGATACGGGGGGAATGGGAGGAGGAGCGGGGAGCGCCGGAGGACCGGGAGCGGGTGAAGGCGGTGGTGGCGGCGGGGGGCCCAGTACGGGAGGTCAGTCAGGAGGATTCGGCGGGACCTCAAATTTGGGCGGTGGAGGCGGCGGCGGGGATCCGACGGCTGGAACCAACGCCGGGTATGGAGCTAGTTCTCTATCCCTTCTTGGAGGAGGCGGCGGCGGCGGGGCTTCATCAACTGGAGCTGTTGCCAATGCAGGGGGTAACGGGGGGAATGGAGGGAGCTTTGGCGGCGGCGGCGGGGGAGGCGACTGTACAAATTTTGCTAATGGGGGAGGCCAGGGGGGCAATGGAGGTTTTGGAGGAGGCGGCGGCGGAGAGACGGCGGGTGGAGCCAGCCTGGCAGCGGCGGGCTTTGGCAATGGAGGCTTTGGTGCTGGGGGCGGGAGTGGGTATGCCATTGCCACTTCTGGTATGGGGGGATTTGGTGCTGCCAGTGGAACATCCTCCGCATCAGCGGGAAGTGGCGGCGGGGGCGCGGCGCTGGGAGGTGCGATATTCGTCGGCGTAGGGAGCACGCTCAACATGCAGGGAGTATTTAGTGCGCCTGCGGGGTCAAGTATCACGCCGGGGACCGGCGGAGTAGGGGCGATTACGGCATCCGGAACGGACATTTTTCTCATGTCGTCGGGAACGATTAATTTTGGGAACTCCAATACAGTAGCCATTGGATCGGCAATTACCAGCGATGCTGGCTCTGGCGGTGGCAGCACCACAACGGGCGGGATCATCATGAGCGGGACCGGCATCTTGACCTTGGGCGGGGCCAACACCTATACGGGCTCCAATACGTTGAATGCCGGGACCGTACAGATCTCTGCAGATGGCAATCTCGGGGCGGCCACTAACCCCGTGGTTTTTAGCGGGGGGACGCTGGAATTGACAGCTGCCGTTCCATTAAATGGCTCAAGACCCATCCAGTTATCCGGAGTGGGGACCATCCAGGCGGATGCCCCCGGATCCGTAATCAATGGGCCGATCTCAGGATCGGGCCCGATCCAGGTCACAGGGGCCGGGACGGTGCAATTTTTCGCCCTGAATTCCTACACCGGCGGCACCAACCTGTTTGGAGGAGGCACCCTGCAAATTGCCGCTCCTGGAAATGTCAGCACGGGACCGATAGGCTTCGGGAACGGATCCACGGCCGGGACGCTGGAACTTCTGGCGGGATTTGGGAGTACGACGCTTCCTAACAATATCACCGTGACAGCTCCAGGTGGAACCCTTCTGATCGATGCAGTGAGCACTCCCACGTTGAGCGGCAACATCACCGGCACATCGGGGAATCTGACCATTAATCAGCCGGGCGGCGGAACGCTAATCCTCTCGGGAGTTAACCCGTTCTCCGGAACCATGACCCTTCCCGCAGGAACCCTCGACATTAACTCTCAGGCGGGTCTTTTTGGGATCAATCTCGTCAACAATGGAACGCTTGACTTTACGCAAACGGGCGGCGCTGTGTCGGAGGGGTCCATTTCTGGTACGGGGTCTCTCAATGTGCTCGGGCCTGGGATCGTCGTACTGGCAGGCAATAGTACTTTTACCGGCCCCACAACGGTGGCAAGCGCTGCCCTGCTTGTCGATGGCTCCAGCACGGGCTCTCCCATCACAGTGAACTCGGGCGCCCTGCTTGGTGGCACTGGCCAGATCCTAACTGCCACGCTGCAAACCGGATCGGCTTTGGCGCCGGGAAATTTTGGTCCGGGGACGCTGAGTGGAAACACATTCACTTTTGATACCGGGTCGAACTTCATTTCCTTTTTGGGCAACTCCAGCGCAGGACAGATTGCCGCTTCTGGCGCGCTTAACATCACTCCGGGAGCGAACCTCGCGATCACTTTGCAAGGTGCCGTCTCTCCCCAGGTGACCCGTTACGTTCTTGCAACGGCCGGCTCGATCACTCCCGGCGTTCAGTTTAATTTGACCAACCCCCTGCCTTCCTTCATTTTAGAGATCCTTTATACCCCCAATGAGATCCTCCTGCTCGTCTTCGCTCCTCCCTACGCCAATTTTCTTCCGCCTGGCAACCCCCGAAATACGGCGGTCTGCTTTACGCAGCTTGCCCTGCAGGGGCATTCTGATCTGACCGAGCTGATGAAGATCCTCGATCTGCAGGTGCCGAGCCAGCTGCAGCACTCGTTCAACCAGATGCATCCTGCCAACTTCGACGATCTTGCCTACGCGGCAGAGAACGTCGCCGAGCGGATCCGCCAGATGTATACCTCTGCACTACCTGCAGCAGCGGGGGATGATCTGCCACGATAGAGATGGCTGGCGCCTATGGGGAGGCCCCTTCTTCCAAAAGGCCCACCAGGATCGGGGAGGAGCTCTTCAGCAGCTACGACCAGAACTTCACCGGGTTTACGACCGCTCTCGACTACCATAAAAGGTGGTGGCTCTTCTCCGCCGGCTTCTCCTACGCCTCGACCCACGTCGACATGCCTCACGGACGGGCCAATGGGGGATTTGACAGCTACTCGGGGACGCTTGGCGCCGCGTGGTCGAACAACCTCTGGTTCGCCGATGCGCAAGCTTCCTATCTCTACAGTCCGATCCATGCTGAGCGCAGGATGAACATCGGCGTGGTGACGCCCGCCTTCTCCGGCGATGTGGAGCGCAAGGCTCATCATCGCGACCGCTCGAACCAGATCATGGGGCACCTGGGCGCCGGATACGATGTCAAAGTGATGGCCGGCAAACACGGCACCACCAACTTCTATCCCTTTGCCAACGTCGACTACATGTACAACATGCAGTCTGGCTACCGGGAGAAGGGCGCACAGAGCCTCAACCTCAAGGTCCACGGCAAGGAGTACGACTACCTCCGCCCCGAGATGGGCCTGGGGATCGGCTACCACGGCTGCTTCAAAGCGATCGACGTCTGGGCCGACGTCTCAGCCAGCTACGTGCTCGAGTTCCGCCTCATCGGACGCCAGACCAACGTCAACTTCACCAAATCGAGCTGCCAGTTCCACGTACATGGCCTCAACCCTGAGAACAATCTGATCTGCCCCGATGTGCAGATCCGCCTCGCCGAGCGCAAGTGGGGTCTGTCGCTGGCCTTCGGCTACCACGGTGAGTTCGGAGCGAATTTTATTGAGAACGCGGGCCAGGCGGAGCTTAGGCAGTCCTTTTAACGAGCGCACTACAGAAGAATGAGGAAATCGATGTCCCGGCAATATCCCCCTTCGCACAGGAAGTACTTTCAGGCCCTCGTCTGTTTTTTCCCTGCTTTCCCAGGCAGCGCCCCTACAGAGTGCGACGTTTACAGTGAACAGCACGGCAGATACGAACACAGGTTCAGGCAGTGCAGGTACGCTGCGCTTTTGCATCAACCAGGCCAATAACACTACGGGGCCCAACGCGATCGCGTTTGGGATACCACCGGGAACCATCACCCTGACCAATTCGCTGCCTCCCATTGGATCCAATATCACCTCGATCAACTCCGGCGCAAATCTCGTCATGATCAATGGAGGACTCCTCTATCAACCCTTTTTCGCGCTCCCCAGTGCCAACGTTTCGATTGGGGGCAACTTTACTGTTACCGGGTTTTCGGTCGGAGGCAACGGCGGCGGGGCAGGCTTTGGCGGCGGCGGCGGCGCATTGGGAGCTGGCGGCGGGCTCTTTGTGGCCAGCAATGCGACCGTGACTATCCAGGGCGTGACTTTTACGAGTTGTGGTGCCATGGGAGGGAATGGCGGGTCTGCTGGCGGTCCTCACTTGGGCAGCGGCGGCGGCGGGGGAATGAGCAACGGGACCGGAGGGGATGCAGGCGCGGGCGCGGGCGGCGGCGGCGGCGGCGGTTATGGGGGGGCAGGAGGGACTTCAGGCAGCGGCGGCGGCGGGGGCGGAGGTGCCTTTATACCAGGGGGGATGGGGAATAAGGGTGGTGGCGGAGGGGGCTCCAACGCCGGTACTGCTTCTGCAGGTACAGCGACCATGGGGGGAACCGGGGCCAGTGGATTGACGTCCGGGGACATCGGGGGTACGGGAGGGACCACTTCCGGAGCTCCTGGAAGCCCAGGACAAGGTAATGGAGGAGGGGGAGGGGGAGCGCCTGGATCATCAACCGGAGGAGGTGGCGGGAATTCCAATTTGGGGGCCGGAGGCGGCGGAAATGGAGATAGTGGTGGAGGGACAGGAGGAACTACGTTGAGTTCTTTGAGTGCTTTGGGTGGCGGAGGAGGTGGCGGGAATTCCAATTTGGGGACCGGAGGCAATGGGGGCAATGGGGGCCTTTTTGGCGGCGGCGGTGGCGGCGGCGCTAGTGGGTTGGTAACTCCAGTTCAGGGTCAGGGTGGCAATGGAGGTTTTGGCGGAGGCGGAGGGGGAGGCCCTTATCAGCCTCCTTCCACATCGGGCTTTGGGACGGGAGGTTTTGGAGCGGGCGGCGGTGGAGGTTACATAACCGGTTCCGGTTCGGGCTTCGGGGGGCCTCCGGGAGCGGGTATCGGGGGAGATGGCGGTTTAACCACCTCCGGCGGCGGCGGTGTCGTCGGCGGCGGCGGCGGTGCTGCGCTCGGCGGATCGATCTTCGTTGGCTCAGGCGGCACTCTCACTATTCAATCTCTCTCTCAGCTGACCATCTCCTCGACTACAGTGGCTGGAATGGGAATCGGGCTTGGCCAAAATGGTGCAGCCAGTCCGCTACAGGATATTTACCTGATGTCGTCGGGGACAATCAATTTTCGGGCACTCTACGTCCTTTACGATCTCGAGTGTAATCGGTAGCGACAATGGTGCGGGCGGTGGCGGCACCACATCGGGCGGGATCACCATGAGCGGGACCGGCACTTTGATCCTGGGCGGGACAAATGCCTACACGGGCTTTACGACGATGAATGCCGGGATCGTGCAGATTTCTTCCGATGGAAATTTGGGGGCTTCCTCTGCACAGGTTGTGTTTGGAGGAGGAACCCTTCAGTTGACAGGCAATGTCACCTCCGCAAGGACCGTCAATCTACAGGGAACGGGGACATTGCTCCTGAATGATGGTACGGCCTCCTCATTTAATGCTCCCGGAGTGATCCAGGGAACGGGCCCGATCCAGATCGCAACCAGCGGCACAGGGACAGGTACAGTCGCATTCTCCGCCCTGAATTCCTACTCCGGCGGCACTAACCTGTTGGGAGCCACTTTGCAGATCAGCGCTCCCGGCAATATCGGATCGGGACCAGTGAGCTTTGGGAACGGATCGACAGGGGGAACGCTGGAGCTTCTTTCTCCAGGTTTTGCAAGCCAAACACTTCCCAACAACATCAAAGTGAACGCACCGGGAGGCACCCTCCTGGTCGACGGGGCTGGCACCAGTCCTGTTTTAAGCGGCAACATCACCGGCACGTCGGGGAATCTGACCATTAATCAGCCGGGCGGCAGCACGCTGATCCTCTCGGGGAGCAACACCTTCTCCGGAACGATGACCGTGATGAACCCCCTAGGGACCCTGCAAATCAACTCCAACAATGGCTTGTTATCCAGCAATGTGGTCAACAACGGTTCGCTGGTGTTCAACCAGACGGGCGCGGCCCTTGTGGGCGGCTCGATCTCGGGGCCAGGGGCGATGAGCATTGTGAATGGCGGGCTCGTCCGCCTCACCGGGGCCAGCACCTTCACAGGTCCGACGACAGTGATGAGCGGCTCTCTCTTTGTCGATGGCTCAAGCACGGGCTCTCCCATTACGGTCAACGCGGGAGCTCTCCTTGGGGGATCGGGCCAGGTGCAGAATGTGACTGTTCAAACGGGCGGGATCCTCGCTCCGGGCGACGGAGCTCCCGGCACTTTGAGCGGGAGCAGCTTCACGCTCGCCTCAGGCTCGATATTACAATCGATCATGGGCAACACCAGCATGGGGGAGATCGCCGCCACCGGCGCGCTGAACATCACCCCTGGGGCCACTCTGTCCATCACCACCCAGGGTACCTTCAAACCACAGGTTACGCGCTACACCCTCGCGACGGCCGGCTCGATCACCCCCGGTGTGAAGTTTATCCTGGCAAATCCGCTCCCCTCCTCCATCTTTGAGATCCTCTACTTCCCCCAGGAGATCATCCTGCTCGTCTCCGCTCCCCCCTATGCCAATTTCCTTCCGCCTGGCAACCCGAGGAATACGGCTGTCTGCTTTACGCAGCTCTCAGCACAGAACCTCCCCGATCTGAAACAGCTGGCCACGATCCTCGCTCTGCAGGTGCCCAGCCAGCTGCAGCACTCGTTCAACCAGATGCATCCTGCCAACTTCGACGATCTGGCCTACGCCGCAGAAAATGTCGCGGAGCGGATCCGCCAGATGTACACCCTGCACTACCTGCAGCAGCGGGGGATGATCTGTCACGATAGAGATGGCTGGCGCCTCTGGGGCGGCCCCTTCTTTCAAAAGGCCCACCAGGACGGCGAGGAGCTCTTCAGCAGCTACGACCAGAACTTCACCGGGTTTACAACGGCCCTCGACTACCATAAAAGATGGTGGCTCTTCTCGGCCGGGTTCTCCTATGCCTCGACCCATGTCAACATGCCTCACGGCCGGGCCAATGGGGGATTTAACAGCTACTCGGGAACGCTTGGCGCCGCGTGGTCGAACAACCTCTGGTTCGCCGATGCGCAAGCTTCCTATCTCTACAGCCCTATCCATGCAGAGCGCAGGATGGACATCGGCGTGACGATACCGGGTTTTTCCAGCAGTGTGGAGCGTAAAGCCCACCACTACGATCGCTCGAACCAGATCATGGGGCACCTGGGCGCCGGGTACGATGTCAAAGTGATGGCCGGCAAACACGGCACTACCAACTTCTACCCCTTTGCCAACGTCGACTACATGTACAATATGCAGTCGGGCTACCGCGAAAAAGGCGCACAGAGCCTTAACCTCAAGGTCCACGGCAAGGAGTACGACTACCTCCGCCCCGAGATGGGCCTCGGGATCGGCTACCACGGCTGCTTCAAAGCGTTCGACGTCTGGGCCGACGTCTCAGCCAGCTACGTGCTCGAGTTCCGCCTCATCGGCCGCCAGACAAATGTCAACTTCACCAAATCGAGCTGCCAGTTCCACGTCCATGGCCTCAACCCTGAGAATAACCTGATTTGCCCCGACGTGCAGATCCGCCTCGTTGAACGCAAGTGGGACCTGTCGCTGGGTTTTGGCTACCACGGCGAGTTCGGGGCGAATTTTATCGAGAACGCCGGCCAGGCCGAGCTGCGCCAGGCCTTTTGATCTTTGATTACATGTGCCAATTATTTTATTTACGACATAATTCCAGGGATTGTGTCGCAAAAACTGTCGCAAAAATGGCGTAAAACGGGCAAATTGGTTGCAAAACAGCCTGTTTTATGACACAATAAAGAAAAAAGTGTCGTAAAACTATGCTGTTCAACCCAAGATTTACCATTTCCATCCCTATCGCAACTGCTCTCACTGCGATTGAACGTACGCGGGGATTTCTGGAAGCGGCCCAGCTTTCAAAAGACTGGGTTGCCAAAATGCAGGCGCGGGCTTTGATTTTAGAGGCCCACCATACCACACACATTGAAGGCACCCATTTGAGTCTGGATCAGTCTGAAAGGTTGATCGCCGGAGAAAAGATGTCCAACGTCGATTCTGAGGATGTCCAAGAGCTGCTTAACTATCGAAAAGCATTTGATTTTGTTGCCGACCACGTTTTTTCTGGCGGGCAGGTTACCGAAGGGCTGATTCGAGAGATCCATAGGCGGCTGGTTATGGATGTGCGGGGAAATAGCGCGCAGCCCGGGCAGTACCGGGCGATTCAGAACTATGTGGCCAACTCGAAGACTCGGGAGATTATCTATACGCCCCCGGGTCCTTACGATGTTCCCATGTTTATGGCGGAACTGGTTGAGTGGCTCCAAAATGAAAAAACAATCCCCCCGGTACTGCTGGCGGGGATTGCGCAGTTTCAGCTTGTTCACATTCACCCTTTCGTAGACGGTAATGGAAGGACCTCACGGCTTCTGTCTACACTATGCCTTTATCGTTCGGGCTATGATTTCAAAAAGCTTTTCACCATCAGCGAATATTATGACAGAAACCGGCAGGCCTATTATGACGCCCTGCAATCGGTTAGAAATCATCACATGGATATGACCAGCTGGCTCGAATATTTCACAACAGCCCTTCAAACCCAAATGCATGAAATCCAAATGAAAGGATCTCATGCCATGAAATTGGATGTTTTAACCCTTCAGCATAAATTGACTGAAAGACAGAAGACAGCATTGGAAGGTCTTTTGATGAGAGAAGAAACCTTTACAATTCAGGACTACGAATCCCTTTTCCCTGGAGTGGGCAGGAGGTCCCTGCAAAGAGACATCTCCGATTTGATAGAGAAAGGGCTCATTTCTCAGGATGGAGTGAAAAAGGCGGCCCGCTACAGAGTCAATCCTCTGGATTAGGGATCAGAAAATCATTGCCTCAATTTCAAAAGATCTGTTTGATGGGGAAAACAAAGAATCCCCTTAAACCGGTTCGAGGCTGTCCATGAATATCCCTGCAAAACCGTTCCCCACGAAATACCTCAAGGCCCTGTGCTGCTTCTCGCTCGTTGCCTCGGGCGCGGATCTTTTGGAACAGCCTACACTGTCAACAGCACCGCAGACACCAGCCCAGGTTCCGGAACTTCGGGGACCCTGCGTTATTGCATCAACCAGGCCAATAATTTTGGCGGTTCCGGGAGCACCATTACATTTGGTGCTGGTGGTTTTGGTACGATCACACTGCTGCAATCTTTGCCGCCGGTTGGACCTAACATCACATCGATTACTTCGCCAAATCCCTTAGGAATCAATGGACAGTCTTTGTACCAGGCCTTTTTCCTTTATTCCGGTGCAAATGTTACCTTCAATGGATCATCCGGTATCGAACTCCTGAATTGTGTATCGGCGGGCGGAGCCGGAGGATCGGGCGGTTTTGGCGGAGGCGGCGGCGCCATGGGCGCCGGGGGCGGGATCTTTCTGGCCAACCAAACAAACGCAACGATCACGGGTCTTTCCTTCTCCGGCTGCAGCGCAATGGGGGGCAATGGAGGAACGGGGGGAGTTGCTAGTGCTGGCGGCTGCGGCGGCGGCGGAATGTCCGGGGGCACAGGTGGACCAGGCGACGCTAGTGGGCAAGGAGGAGGTGGCGGCGGCGGTGGCTATGGGGGGCCTGGAGGCAGCGGTGCCAATACGGAAGGCGGAGGAGGAGGGGGAGGACTCTTTTTTACAGGTGGAGCAGGTTCTAATTCAGGAGGAGGAGGGGGGGGAGCCTCAGACGCCGCAATTGGAGGGACTGCAACGAGTCCATTTATTGGGGGTAATGGAGCTAATGCTCTCAACGGAGATGCAGGAGGACTCGGAGGGTCTGCTAATGTAGGTTCTCCAGGCGGTAATGGGACCAATAATGGCGGTGGCGGCGGTGGAGCAATTGGTGGAAATGGAGGAAGCTCCAATCTGGGTGCTGGTGGCGGTGGTCAATTCGTACAGTCGTTGGGTGTCTCCGGATTTGGAGGGAGTTCGAACGGTCCCTTAGGTGGCGGCGGCGGCGGCGGCGGTGCCGGCGGTTCCTTCAGCGCTCCTAAAGCCGGCCACGGAGGATCTGGGGGGAACACGGCTGGCAGTAAGCCCAACCTTGGCGCCTGGCGGCGGGGGTGGCGGCGGGGGTGGCTATGGAAACATCAGCACCTATGGAGGCAACGGCGGTTTCGGCGGCGGTGCCGGCGGTGCAGGTGAGACAACCTACACTGGAAATTTCGTTGGCAATAGCATTTTTGGCGGCGGTGGCGGCGGCGGCTATTCGAATGCATTGTCTGGCCAGGGAGGTTTTGGCGGGGGAAGTGGGACCTCGGGAGGAGGAACGGCAAGTGGCGGCGGAGGTGGCGCAGCGCTCGGGGGAGCGATCTTCGTCGGGGCAGGCAGTACCCTGACAATCACAGGTGCGTTTGCAGGTTTTTCTGGCTCGACGATTCATGGCGGAACAGGAGGAGGAGCAGGGGCCGGAAATGGCAAGGCCTTAGGGGCTGACATTTTCCTCCTGTCGACGGGAACAATCAATTTCCAGCACACAAATACCGTTACCATTCTGACGCAGATAGATAGCGACAAGGGGGCTTGGGTAGCCAGCACCCCGACGAGCGGTCTTGTCATGAGTGGCACGGGAACCCTGGTTTTGGCGAATACAAACAGCTATACCGGCTCCACCACGATGCAGGCGGGGGTTGTGAGTGTTTCAAGGGATAACAACCTGGGCGTTTCCTCTGCTGGCCTCATATTCCAGGGAGGAACGCTTGAAATGACCAAGCCTGTGGTCTCTTCAAGGTCGGTCACTATGGGGGGAATGGGGACTCTGCAGGCTGACACGGGCACATCTGCGCTGTTAGGTGTCATTTCCGGGACAGGCCCCATCCAGATTACCGGGGCTGGCAAGATGCAGTTTGTGAATACGAATACTTATACCGGAACAACGAATATCTTAAATGGTGGAACGCTGCAAATATTCGTTCCAGCCAACATCAGTCCTGCAACGATTAACCTGAATAACGGGACACTGGAGCTGCTTCCGCTTTTCGGGGGCAGTACGCTTCCCAACTCTATCGCAGTGACAGCCTCAGGGGGAACGCTTAAGTCGGATGTTGCGGCAAATGGAATTGTTACCCTGGGAGGAGCTATCAGCACGGCGGGAACGTTTGCTTTGGGTGTGGTCAATGATAGCACCCTGAAGGTCCCGGTAAACATCACCGGTGCGGGTGGGATGACCAAGCTGGGGATCGGCAAGATGGTCCTGAGCGGCGGGGCCAACACGTACAGCGGGCCTACCACCGTCTCCAAGGGAACCCTTGTCGTCGATGGGACGATCACAGCCTCTCCGATGACGGTAGCTTCCGGGGCAAAGCTCATGGGAACGGGAACGACGGCCGCTGTTTCCTTAAGCGGGATCGTCGCACCGGGCCATAGCATCGGAACGCTTCACGCCGGCAATTTCACGTTCAACCCCGGCTCCCGCTATGATCTGGAGATCAGCGACACGACCTCTGATCTGATCGCTTCGAGCGCCACCGTCTCAATCGATGGAGGGACTGTCAAGCTGCTTAATGGGGGGTTCACGTACCCCGCTGTGGCATCCTATACCTTGATCACTGGGACAACCGTCACAAAAAACACTCCATTTACTCTTGTTAATCCCTTTACGCGATACCACTTTGGACTCTTTTACCTTCCCACAAGCGTGGTTCTGTCCCAGGCTGCACCGCCAACGCCCTTCCATATCATCATTCCTTCAGGAAATGCGGGAGCTGCCGCAACCTGCTTCGACACACTTCTCTCCCTGAAGCTGCCCGATCTGGCGGAAGTCATCCAAATCCTCGACCTTGAGACGCCGGCCCAGATGGCGCACAGCTTTAACCAGATGCAACCGGCGAACCTCAACAACGTCGCCTTTGCGGAGGAGAACGTCGCGGAGCGGATCCGTCAGATCTACACCAACCACTTCTTTGAGCAGAGGGTGGTGGGCTGTCCCGAAAGAGAGGCCTGGCGCCTGTGGGTCGCGCCCTTTGTGGAGAGGGCAAGGCAGCATGGAAAAGGACAGCTGCCGGGCTACCTCGAGCAGTTCGCAGGGGTTTCCGGGGCGATCGACTACCACTCGCTGAAGCATTGGATGTTCACGGGGGGCTTTTCTTACGCCTCGACAGAGATGCATGTTCCTCATGGGCGCACCCAGGCCAACTTTAAGACCTACGCGGGGACGCTGGGGACGGCGTGGACCGATGCGAAGTGGTTTGCCGATGCGCAGTTTTCCTACCTTTACAGCCCGATCGACGAGAAGAGGAGGATGCACTTTTCCATCTCCAACGATACTCTCGTCTCTACTGTTAACCGCACGGCCAGCCATGACGACGACTCCAAACAGATGCTCGGGCATATCGGCGGGGGCTACGATTTCAAGATGAAGGCCTTTTCATCGAGCACGTTCAACATCTATCCGTTCTGCAAACGTCGACTACCTCTACATTCCGCAGGACAGCTACTCGGAGCATGGCGCAAAGAGCCTCGATCTGAAGGTAAACCGCAAGAAGTACGACCTGCTGAGGCCGGAGGGTGGGATCGGCCTTGGGTATTTCGGCTGTTTCAAAAACATCGAGACGCTGTTTGATATGTCGGTGAGCTACGTCCACGAATTCCGGTTCTTCGGAGAGAAGACGACAGCGCGCTTTGAACCCTCCTCCTGTAAGTTCACCGTGAAGGGGCTCAAGCCAGAGAACAACCTGGTGAGCCCGCAGGCGCGCCTGCGTCTGACAGCGCCGCATAGCGGGTTCTCGCTGACACTCGGCTACCACGGGGAGTACGGGGAGCACTTCATCCTGAACGCCGGGGAAGCGGAGCTGCGAAAAGCTTTTTAGAGGGAAAAAATAACAGGATATAAGGATGGACAGGATTTTTTTTTAATCCTGTCTATCTTTATATCCTGTTATTTTTTGTTCGGGTTTCTTTTAGCGGGAGAAGATTTCCTGCTGTTTGAAGAAGAAGGCCACTTCGTTTCTGGCATTCTCGATGCTATCGGAACCGTGGACGGCATTCTTGTCGATCGACTTGGCGAAGTCGGCGCGGATGGTGCCGTGAGCCGCTTCTTTGGGGTTTGTCGCGCCCATCAGGTCTCTATTTTTCATTACGGCGTTTTCCCCTTCGAGGACGGTGATGAGGACGGGCCCTTCGGTCATGAAGGTGACCAGTTCCTGGAAGAAGGGGCGGTGGGCGTGGACGGCGTAAAAGGCTTTGGCCTGTTCGGTCGTCATGTGGACCATTTTGGCGGCGACGATCTTGAGTCCGACTTTTTCAAAGCGGGAAAGGATCGCACCGATGTTGTTTGCAGAAACGGCGTCGGGTTTGAGGATCGATAGGGTCTGCTCTTTTGGCATAGGAAAGTCTCCAATTGTGAAAGCAGATAATTATAGCCATCTGCTAAATTAATCTCATCGACGAAATGCGGTGTCGAGGAAATTCTTTAATTGGAGGCTGGGGGCAGGCGTATGACATACGGCAATTATCCCGATCTTTCCCTTGTTAAACGGGTGCTCATCATCAAGATGCGCCACCATGGCGATGTGCTGCTCACCTCTCCTCTTTTCACCCAATTGAAGAGGGCTTGTCCCCAGATTGAGATCGATGCGATGATCTACGCGGACACCCTGCCGATGTTGGAAGGGCATCCGGCGATTGCCAATTATATTCTTTACGACCGGGGGTGGAAAAAACTCTCTCTGCCAGCCAAGGTGGGCAAGGAGCTTGCGCTCCTTTGGCAGATCCGCTCCAAGCGCTACGACATGGTGATCAATCTGACGGAAGGGGATAGGGGGGCGATCGCTGCGAGGGTCTCGGGGAGCCGCTACCGGGTGGGTTTTGATCCTAAGGGATCGGGCTTCTTCGGGAAAAAAACGAGCTTCACGCACATCGTCAAAGCGTGCCCTCACCCGCGCCATACGGTCGAGCGGCAGCTGGACGTGCTGCGCAGGATCGGGATTTTCCCGGAGCCGGAAGAGAGGGATCTGTTCCTGCATATCCCCGCTGCTGCGAAGGAAAAGATGGCGCAGCTTTTGCAGGGGGAAGAGATCCGCCCGGAGGGTTACATTCTGATCCATCCTGTCTCAAGGTGGAAGTTCAAGTGCCTCGCTACCCGGCAGATCGCACGGCTGATCGCCTCGCTGCATGAGAGGGGGGAGCGGATCGTGGTGTCGGCTGGGCCCGACGCGCAGGAGATCGCGATGGTGGAGGAGATCCTCTCTTAGCGCCAGGTGTCCCTGTGTTAAACTGCGCGGGAAAGCTCACGTTGAAAGAGCTCTCGGCGCTGATTGCGATGAGCCGGGCGCTGATCTGTGTCGACTCGGTGCCGCTGCATATCGCATCGGCTACCAAGACGCCGGTCGTTGCGCTGTTTGGCCCCACATCGGAGCAGAACTGGGGCCCCTGGATGCATGAGAGGAGCCGGGTGGTCGCCCAGAAATTCTCCTGCCGCCCCTGCTACAAGGATGGGTGTGGAGGGAGCAAGATGAGCGACTGTCTATTCTCCATTCCGCAGAGCGCGATCCTGTCGGCACTCGATGAGGTACTGTGCTGCGGTGTAGGGATGAGAACATGATGGATGCACGCATAGAGGCCGTCTATTTTTCAAGGGACCGTCTGGTCGTGGATCTTGTCGACGGACGTTCCATTGCTGCACCTCTGGCCTGGTTCCCCAGGCTGCTGAAGGCAAGCCCCAAACAAAGAGCCTCCTGGGAAATATGTGGTGGAAGGTATGGGATCCACTGGCCTGAAATTGACGAGGATCTAAGTTCTGAGGGCCTTTTGAGTGCACATTAATCTTTGATCTGTATACCCAAACAATCTCGAAATTTGGTTTTTGAGCTGCGTGAAAGCTCCCGCGGTTGAGCTCCCGCAAGTGGGTCCATATTAATAACATAAGGACCCACTTGCGGGAGCTCAACCCCGGGGCTTTGACGCGCTCAAAAACCAAATTTCGAGATTGTTTGGGTATATTTGTATGTGACGAGGCCCATCATGGGCCTGCGGGCAAAAACCGTTACACGGATAAGCAGGATGAATATCTGTTTTTTATCCGAGCACATCCGTTTATCCGACTTATCCGTGTAAATTTCTGACCTAGTTGAGGACCTTGCCTTCACGGCAATTGTGCAGGCACTGCTTGCACAATTTGTGGATAGGGTCAAATCTTTGGCCGTCAGGTCAATAATTTTGAACTTTGAACCATGATTTCCTTAGCGACTTTGCGGCCTGGCGGCTTTGCGTTTCGCTTCGCCTGTACCTCTACAGCTTGAAGTCTTCGCCGAAGTAGGAGGAGCGCGCCTCGGGGTTTTCAAGGAGCTCGTGGACGGTGCCCGAGAGGAGAACTTTGCCTTCGCGGACGAGGTAGCTGCGGTCGACGATGGTGAAGATCTCGCGGGCGTTGTGGTCGGTGATGAGGACGCTGATCCCTTTGCTTTTGAGGTGGCGGATCATCGTCTTGACGTCGTTGACGGCCAGGGGATCGATGTTGGCGAAGGGCTCATCGAGCAAAAGCAGGGAGGGCTGGATGATGAGGGCGCGGGTGATCTCAAGGCGTCGGCGCTCTCCGCCGGAGAGGCTGCTGGCTTTTTTCTTGGAGAGGGAGGAGAGGTGGAGCTCGCCGAGGAGGATTTGGAGGCGGTTTTTGCGCTCCTGGGGGGAGATGTCGAGGGTCTCGAGGATGCAGAGGATGTTCTCTTCGACGGTGAGGTGGCGGAAGACGGAGGGCTCCTGGGCGAGGTAGCCCATGCCCATTTTTGCACGCTCGTCGATGGGGAGGTGGGTGACCTCCTGTCCGTTGAAGAAGACTTTGCCGGCGTCGGGCTGGATGAGGCCGATGGTCATGTAGAAGGCGGTGGTCTTACCGGCGCCGTTGGGGCCGAGGAGTCCGACGACTTCCCCTTTGCCGACGGTGAGGCTGAGGCCGTTTACGACCGATTTGCCGCTATAGACTTTGACGAGGTGGTCGGCTTTGAGCAGGGGGGCCGTTTCCGAGGTGACCACTTTAGCAGCGGCCCTGGGAAAGGGTTTGCGGGCAAACCCGGGGTTGATGGGGGAGAGGGGGGTGTTGGATCCGAACGGTTTTTTCTGGCTCATGAGCTGCCCTTAAGTTGGGGGAAGAACTGAAAGATCTTGTTTTGCTCTTCGGGGGTGAAGGAGAATTGGACGGCTCCGACCCCTTTGACGGTCTGCTGTTTTGTTTCCGTGTCGTAGGTGATGTGGACTTCGGGAGCGCTGAGGTGAACGCCCTGGCCCTCATCCCAGAAGAGGACTTTTTTTCCGGGGTTTGCAGAGAGGATGAGGGTGCGGGTGGTGAGGGAGTAGGCGAGGCGGTCGGCGAGGCCGTAGCGGGGGGGCTTGAGGGGGTCGTGGGAGAAGAGGCGGACGTTGCCCTGGAGGGAGAGCTGGGAGGGCTGCAGGGCGGCCCCTTCGAGCGGCATAGTCGATGGCGGCGCTGTCGGCATAGACGGCGACTTCCTCCTCTTCGTAGTAGAGCTGTTTGTCTCTGGGGACGATCCCGTCTTTTGCGGGGCTCTCGAGGGTGGCGCGGAGTTTCTCCCGGTCGAAATGGAGGGTGCCGTGGGAGACGAGCTTGTGGGAGATCTGGTGGGCGTCTTTGTAGAGGAGGGAGGCGTAGCCCTGGGTAGGGATCCCTTTTAGCAGGTGTTTGCCTTTTACAGAGGTCTGGAGGATGTGGAGCTCGTCCTGGGCGTGGAGGATGCCGAGGGAGGCCTCTTCGACGGTGACTTCTCCTTTGAGGGTGAGGGATTCTTTCTCCTGGTCCCAGTAGAGGTATTGGGACTGGAAGCGCATCGCTCCTTTTTGCAGGTCGGGCATAAGGGGTGTCGCAAGCGTGCCTTTGGGATGCAGCAGGGTGAGTTTGGAGTGGATGAGGTCGATGTCGACCATGTCGGCGAAGATCTCGTCTCCCTGGTGGAGGAGGCGGCACTGGGAGAGCTCATCTTTGGGGTAGGCGGTAACGATCCCCTGGAATTCCCTTCTGCCCGTTTTGTTGTCGCGGGGGAGCTCTTTGCGGTAGAGGGCCTGGTGGGCGAAGAGCTGGAAGGCGTCTGCGTAGTCGATGACGACCTCTTCTTTGGCCAGGATGCTGTCGACTTCGTAGTCGGTCTTTTTTTCGTCGTAGGCGTTTTTGGTGAAGTGGAGCTCGACATTCTGGCCGCTGAGTTTTAAGGGGGTCGTTTCCCCTGCTTTTCTCTTTTTGATCTGGTCGGTGTAGACGACTTTGCCGTTTTCAGCGGGGAAGAGGAAGCCTTTGAGGGCGGTAAAATCGAGGTCGGCGCTGCCGCAGGAGATCTGCGCGCTGTTCTTCAGGGCGAGGACGACATCTTTGCGCAGCTGGATGAGGGAGAAGGGAAAGTCTTTGCCCGCTTCCTGCTTTTGCAGGGAGGCTTCTTCGGCGGTCATTTTGCCCAGGCCGTGGTCGAGCACGACGTGCCCGGTGAGAGGTGGAGGGAGTTGCCATCGTAGTTGGCGTTCGTGGAGGAGAGGGAGCCGCGTTTCGGGGAGCTCCGGGGTGTTTGCTGCGAGGGGAGCGGCGAGAAGGCCCAAACAGATCGACAGTTTTCTCATTTCTTCTCCTCAAGAGGTTAGCTCAGCTTTAAAATGTTTTGCGTTGAACTGGGGATTTTTCCCCGAGACGGCGAAGGAGACGTCTTCGGCAATCCCTTTCAGGAAGGGGCGTGGCCTTTAGGGTATCTCGTTCGGCAGCTCGTGGCCGTTTAGTCGGAAGAGGGAGAGGGCGACCGATTGGGCCAAAAATTCCTGGGAGGCGTAGCGGTAGAGCCCCTCTTCGGCGGCGAGGAAGCGGACCTGCTGCCGGACGGCGCCGGCGCCCGGATCGGAGAGTTTGTCTTGCATCCAGCACTTAATTTTTTCCAGCTTTTCGATGAGGTCGAAGTTGTTCCCCTCGGGTAGGATGGTGAGGAGGGAGGATTCGCTGGAGATCCGGTAATGGAGGCGGGATTTGTCTTCCTGGGAGAACCAGATCTCTTTGACGACGCCATGCCGCTCCTGCTGGGAGGTGGAGAAGAGGTTTTTCGAGGCGGCGGTCTCTTCCTGTTTGAACCGCTTTTTGAAGTGGGAGACGTCGGAGGGGCGGATGCGGAGCGTGGTAAGCCCCCAAAGGAGGGTGAGGATGCCGAGGGAGAGGAGGCAAAAGAGCGTCGTGCGTCGGAACATGGCTTAGAACCCCTGGACGAGATGGTAGAGTTGCTTGAGCTCGGTTAAAAGTTTGGGGAGTTGGGAGAAGGGGTAGACGGAGTCTTTGTCGCTTTTCGCTACGGCGGGATTGGGGTGGGATTCGATGAAGAGGCAGTTGCAGCCGGCAGCAATCGCCGATCTGGCGAGAGTGGGGATGAATTCCCGCTGGCCGCCCGATGCCGTTCCATGTCCGCCGGGGATCTGGACGGAGTGGGAGGCGTCGAAGCAGACGGGATAGCCAGACTGCTGCATGATAGGGATGGCCCGCATGTCGCTGACGAGATTGTTGTAGCCGAAGGTTGTTCCCCGGTCGGTGAGGATGATCTTTGTATTGCCGGCCTCGATGAGCTTGTCGACGACGTTGCGCATGTCCCAGGGGGCCATGAACTGCCCTTTCTTGACATTGATCGACTGCTCCCGTTCTGGCAGCGGCGGCGATGAGGTCGGTCTGCCGGCAGAGGAAGGCGGGGATTTGGAGGATGTCGCAGACCTGTCCTGCGGCGGTCGCCTCTTCGGGGGAGTGGACGTCGGTGAGGACGGGGATGTTAAATTCTTTTTTCACTCTCTCCAGGATCCGAAGCCCTTCTTCGAGGCCGGGGCCGCGGAAAGAGGCGTAGGAGGAGCGGTTGGCCTTATCGTAGCTCGACTTGTAGATGAAGTTGATGCCGCCGATCCCCTGGAAAATCTGGATGAGCTCCTGCGCTGCCGCCAGAGCGTGATCGAGGCTTTCGATGACGCAGGGGCCGGACATCACAGCGAGAGGGTGGCCGGGGCCAATGAAAAAATCTTTTACTGGTACGTCGTTCATAGCTTTTATGATGATCTCTCGGAGGAGTTTTCTTCAATGGAACCTAAAAACGGGGGCAAAATCCGTCATTGGAGTACAGCCCGGGGGGCTGGTTCAAGAGGAATTTTGCTGCCAGGAGGGCGCCGGAGGCAAAAGCCTCCCGGGAAAAGGCGGTGTGTTTAAGTTCGATCCTCTCATAGGCCGATTCAAAAACAAGGGTATGCTCTCCGACAGCTTCCTGGGTGCGGGTCGAATGGATCACGATCTCGTCTTTGCCGCGGGGCTCCGAGGCGGGCTTTTCAATGCAGACCTTTCCCCGTCCGATGGCCGCGGCCAGGGCCAGCGCCGTGCCGCTCGGAGAGTCCTTCTTGTGGATGTGGTGGGACTCAAAGATGTCGATGGTGCAGTGGTCGAAGAGCGCTTTGCCGAGCCGCTCTGCCGTCTCGAGGCAGAGGGCTACCCCCAGGCTAAAGTTCGGGGAGTAGAGGAGGGGGATTTTTTTGGAGGCGGCCTCGATCAGGGCTTTTTGTTCGGGAGTGTGCCCGGTCGTTCCCAAGACCACAGGCTTTCCGGAGCGGAGCGCGGCGGCGAGGAGCTTGCCTGTGGCATCGGGAGAGGAAAAATCGATCACCACATCGCATAGCGCCACAGCAGACTGGAAACTCTCCTCGGTGCGGCCGGGGGAGGCGACGATCTTCCACTGCGGGTCTTTGGCGGCTGAGGCGCGGACCGCCTGCCCCATTTTTCCCGAAGATCCGAGGATGGCCAGGGAGATCGTCATGATTTTACCCTTTTTGGTATTGGAGTTTGCGCCCGTGGATCTGTTTAAGGAGCTGATTGATCCACTTGATCGATTCCAGCATCCCCAGCATCGTGGTGCGGTCCTTCTCGAAGAGGGACTCGGTCTGATTGCCCTTGTCGATCTCAAGGATGGCACGGATCAGGTCCTGACCCGGCGATACCTCTTCCTCATCGCTGTCTTTGGCGTCTTCCCAGTGGATGCTGGGGAAAAGGCGGTAGGAGAAAAATCTGCGGCCGAAAAGGTGGAAATTTTTGGGAGGGGAGAAGCTGGCCCAGTGCTGGTTTTTTTTCTGCAGGTCGAAGAGCTCTTCGAACCGGGAGGGGTAGATCATCGACATCCCGAGAATTTCGGGGTGGGGGGCGACGATCGATGCTTCGGTGACGTAGACAGACTCGAGGACCTCCTGGTCCTGCGCCCAGCGCAGGTGATCTTTCATGCCGAGGTCGGCGATCGTGACGGCGGTAGCTGATTTCACAAAAAATCTCCGAAAAAAGCAAGAGGATAAGGGGAGGGGGAAATATCCTGCAAGGGGTCTCATCAAAATCAATGAGTTAAAATTTGTTTAAAGCAGATATCTCCCCCCGTTTTTGAAAACCACTACTCAAAAAAGTTGGGACATGCATATAATGTTCGTGGCCAGCTGTGAGTTATGGGCAGAAATGAAGACAAAAAAGTGGATCCAGTACATCTTTCGCGGCGGCCTCGCCAGTTTATTGTTCTCCTCCCAAAGTTTTCCTGTTGAAAATGTGGAAGAAGACCGCGATGTAAGCGCTGAAGCGCCCCTATCGCAACCCGCCGGCGCAGGCCACTCGATCAATTTCAATGACGTTCCCGTCATTGAATTCATCCGCTTTGTGTCCAAAATTTCTGAGCAGAATTTTATCTACGACGTCCGGGAACTCGATTTCAATATCTCCCTTTCGACCGGTAAAGCCGTCAGCTCTGAACAGGTCCTCCAGGCCCTCATCCAGCTTCTGCGGGTCCACGGGATGAGCGTCTCTGAGGACGCAGGGTACTATGTCGTGCATAAGGCGGGCGAGCATCCGATCGATGAAGAACTGCGTCCCCAGCGTTCCGAAAAAGAGACCCAGGGGCTCCTCGCCTCCAACGGCCCTGTCCAGGAAGTCCCTGACAGCGAGAGGTACGAGTTCTTTGTCTACAAACTGCAGTACCATGAAGGGCCCGAGATCGAAGAGTCGCTCAAAAAAGTCGCTGCCGATCTGCGCAGCCAGCCCGATGCTCCGATGAAACTCGTCAACGCGATCCAGTCCCTGCAATGGGTCCGCGCCACCAACTCCCTTCTGTTCTCCTCCGATGCCGCGACCCTGCAGAAACTGAGCAAGCTGGTCGACAGCCTCGACATCCCCTTACGCCAGGTCTTTATCGAAGTGCTCGTCATTGAGACCGACGTGAAAAAGAGTATGGAGTTCGGCCTCCAGTGGGCTGCCGGCGGGCAGTTTTCAAATAAAATGGGCTTTGGCTTTGGCAACTTCGCCCCCGCGAGCCAGGGGCCCGGCGGCTTTGGCTCCACCATGCAGGGGATCAACGCGGCCAATACCCCGACCGGGCTCAACCAGATCCCCCTCGTCCCCGGCTTCGACCTCGGCGTGATCGGCGATGTGATCATGCACAAGGGCAAGTCGTACCTCTCCCTCGGTTCCCTCGTCTCCGCCCTTGAGATCGACGGAAGCAGCACGATCGTCCTGAACCAGAAGATCATCACCCAGGACAACAAGAATTCGACGATCTTTGTCGGCGATAACATCCCCTTCACCGGCTCCGTCGTCCAGACGATCGGCCAGAGCCAGCAGACGGCGGCCAACATCGAATACCGCGACATCGGGGTGAGCCTGAGCATCACGCCGCGCCTGGGCGAAGGGGATATCATCACGCTCAATCTGAACGAAGAGATCACCGAGAGTCTCGACCACGACCCGATGACCAGCAACACCCAGGTCAACGGGATCCGCACGACCAAGACCAACATGGCTACCCATGTCCACGTTCCCGACAAGCACTTCCTCGTGCTCAGCGGCATGATCCGCAGTACAAAGGCCCAGCACAAGGCGGGGATCCCCTGCCTCGGCGGACTCCCCTTGATCGGCGCCGCTTTCAGCAAGACCCGCCAGAATGACGAGAAGCGCAATGTCATCATTTTCGTCCGCCCCCATATCATCCAATCCTTCCAGGACTACCAGCGCCTCACTCAACAACAAGAAGAAGTCTACCGCAACCAATCCAACGCCCGCGAATTCAACGAAGCCCTCCAAATCCTACCCGACGAAGAGGGGCAATAGGAAGAAGGAGAAGAAGAAGGGGGGAAGAGGGCCGCCAGAGACATGTCGGGTTACAGAGCACTGCGTGTCCCCGTCCCCCGCGACCCCTCTTGAGACTCACCTCGCTGCGCCAAATCGCGTGCTCGTCGGAGGGCCGGACGGAGTCCTGGTCCCCCCTCGCCCCACCTCGCAGGCCTTTCGAAGCCGCCAATTCCAGGAAGTATGATGTTGGAGGGGTGCGGCTTCAAAAGCCCTGTGGGTGCGGGCTCTCCTGCGCTTCGATTTTGCTTTGCGATCTGAGTCCATCGGCTGCTCGTGCGCTCACTTCCCGCCCGGGCTTCGCCTTTTTCGGGCGGGTCCCTTCTCGCGTCGACTCGCAGGGCCAGGTATAAATCCCAAAGCAGATTTTGGAATCTGCAAGAGTTGGGAGTAAAAAAAAGAATGAGGCAGAATTCACGGAACTCTATAATGCATGTCCATATTTGGAAAGGAAGGTGAAAATGAAAGGGCTTTTTGTTTTTTTGTGCCTGGTACTACTGTCCGCTGGGTGCGTTTCCAAAAAAAGTGCCGCTTCAGGCCCTTTAAGTGAAATGAAGGAATACCAGGTCATTCCAGTGCTTTCCTATTATGAAACCTTTGACAGGGAAATGCTGTTTACCCACTTGGTAGAATTGCTGGGACAATTAGGAACGGTTCAGATCTCTACCGGCTGTTTTAGCGACACTCCCGCCTCCAGTGCAATGATGGTCATTGCTCTTGATGAGTTTGATCAATTTAAAAGCGGATCCATCAAGATCTTTGCCGAAGGGGAAATTCTCGTCAATAAACACAAGGCCAGCTGTGATGTGTGGGAAACACGCTTTCAAGATCCCACTTCTTCCTACCCCGTCGAAGAGGAGAATGGAATTGCTTTTAGAAGAGATCCGACAGCAATAAGCCCCGATGTAAAGGCCGTTGCCACTCAAATGGTCGAGCAATTTGCCAAGCAATATCGACAGGACAACCCCGCGTCAAAGCCCACCTTCCATGTTTACAGTAAGGTGTTCTAAACGCGCCACAAACCCCGGGGCTGTTTAGCGTTCTTAAATTGGCCCTGCGAGTCGATTCGCAGGGCCAATTTGAGAACGCAGAAGCCGCACTGTTAGTGGACAGCTCGTTTAAAGCTTCCGATAAACTGTTAAAATTTTATATCTGCGCAAGCGTTATTTTGTAAGTTGCTTGCTTTTAGTCGCTTATGTAAGTATTGTCTATTGTGTATTAATTATGAAGACAATAAATATTATGTGCGTTAACATAGAGATATGAAAAAACATGAATCGAAGAAGATCAATCAGACCTTTTCCATCCCTCTTGACGTTTCGCAAGAGCTCCACACTTATGTCAAACGGCGCGAGATGAGTTTCTTTGTCGCTGAAGCGATTCGCAAAGAACTTGAGGTGAAAAAGGCTGAGCTTAGAAAGGCCTACCGCTCTGCCAGTAAAGATCAGGGGCAGCTTGAAGCGAATGAATGGGATACTACTATCAGCGATGGATCAGAAGAATGGTAAAGTCAAAAGCATTCCCAAAAAGGGGAGAAATTTTCTGGGTTAATCTCGACCCTACTATAGGCGCTGAAACCAGGAAAAAACGTCCGGGTCTAATACTTTCCAATGATATCGGGAACCAAATGTCTAGCGTTGTGATTGTGGCTCTTTCGATTACAAGCAAAATCAAAACGATCTATCCATTTGAAGTCGCCATCATTGTGCAAGATAAGCAGGGCAAGGCAATGATAAATCAGTGTCGAGCCGTGGACCAATCCCGGCTTGGCGAGAAAATAGGCGAAGCTTCCCCTCATATCATGAGAGAAGTCGAGGAAGCCCGAAAATTGTCTTCTCCATTTCCTAACCGAGCCTCTAACTCCAGTATACAACATATTTTAAGACGGGTAAGGCTTTTGGATTTCAACCTGGTCCTGCGAGACGACGCGAGAAGGGACCCGCCCGAAAAGGGCGAAGCCCGGGCAGGAAGTGAGCGCACGAGCAGCCGATAAATAGAATCGGTACCTGTTCATATTTAAGGAAATTGTCCTAAAGAAGAGACTTCAAAAATTTTTTACCAAAATTTTCTGAAGCTTTTTAACCATCGTCTTCATATTTTAGCTAGCTTTAGCCTGTTTTTCTAACTATTCGACAATTTGGTCCTATATGATTTTTAAAAAAAGCAAGTGATTAAGAACTTTTTCATAATTTGCGAGCGTCATTGTTTTTTGTTTTTTTTCTTCCGGTGTTTGCAAAGTAAGTGAATCTTTTGGTCGGATTTCTCCTTCCCTTTCAGTGATCACTTGAAAAGATTCTTTTTCGATAGGGCCTCGTACAATAAGACTCACTGTGTTTGGTTCTTCAATAATCGAATGGTATTGGGAGTGATGTAATGAATAACAGCTTCCTACTCCTTCATGCCGAATCATAATAGGAGCTAAGTAATATTTTCCTGTATCAAGTAGATCCATTCGATAAATCGTGTGGAGATAGCCTCCTGAAAGAATCCTCGTCGAAAAATTCCAGCGATGATTATGGGCTTCTGATATGTCAGCTAGATTATGGATTTTCTCATTATAGGGACTGATTTGCATACACATGTAACCGAATTTGCATTCTTTTATCATCGCTATTCCACAAAACAAGCTTATCTACTCTCTCATAATGGGTCGAATCAGAAAAAAGCGCCTTATTGTTTGGAGCGTCTAAAACGAGTTTTCAAAGCTGACTTAGGGCTTTGAAAGACAACTCTTGAGCTACTTTGCAAAACTCAGAAAATTTAGATTGAGATTCAACCATACTAATACCTATTGAAAAATGATATCTTTTAGTATTAATTTTTATAGTCATTGCAATGACAAATGATCGATATATTGTTGCTGAAATTGAATTGATGTTTCCATGATTACCTTAAACGCAGGAAGACTAATTTCAGTAGGAAGCCCCAATTCGATTGATTTATCGAAAATTTTTCTTTCCTGGTCAGCCACTCTTTGACGATCATCTGCAACCTTAGTTGTTTTAGATTTCAAATCACCTGCTCGCTTGACATAAGCGCTACGTTCCGGAAGAAGCCTCAAGATGTCATTATTAATTCGATCCATCTCCTTCCTAATAGAGGAGATATCTTGGCAATATTGTTTTGCTATTTCGTAATAGTGGTTTAAATCTTTTTCTTCAATAAATAAATCGCTCCCAAATACAACGGAAGCAACAGATGTTAAAATCAGAATAAAATTTCATAAATTACCTAGCTTTTCGATTAAGGTTACAGAAGCAATGTTGTGTATGATGAGGGAGAGGGCATTCAAAGGCCATCCTCGATATAGTTTTAAAGACTCCATGTAGATTAAATAAATGAGATGGAGTCAAATTTTGTGCTTGTTTCAAGGTATTTGCAATATCGAATGGAGCTGATACCAAACTCACAATTAATGCGACTTCAACTCCAATTTTGGTCAACTGCGGAAAGGATAAAGACTGGTTAGATGACCCAGAAGATTGATCTCTAAGATATTTTTGAGCAGTCAAAAACGCAACCCAATTCACAGAAAGTTTAGACCAATGCGTTGCAAAACCGTCGCCATCCATCTCTATATATATTTTGAGAACAAATTTTGCTTGTTCCTCTGAAGGCAGATAGAATCTTTGCTCTTTCTAGAGGAGTAGAAATAACAGCATCAATTGTAGCGATTGATAGTCCAGTAATTGTCTGCTGACTGAGATTTTCTATTTGATATCTCTGTAAGACAGGAGGGCATCCTGTGATCATGGACCAACACCAAATTTGTTTTATGCTGGTTTTCAGTAATTGTGGGGCCAATCCTTTATAAAAAGCGCCTATCCCTTCTTGTCGTAGCAAGGTCAGAGCTATTCGGATGCTCTTTGATTCACTTTGAGAGCATTGCTGGCGAATTTTAATCACTTCCAGAGGATAAATGAGGGAATGTCACAGATATGCCTCTTCCAATCCCATATAAGCTACTCCATGCCAAATTTTCTTTCGTAAAATCTACTCTGCTGCTCATTAGATCTGCTCCAAGATTTGAACTTGTTTTTTCCGTAGAGCAAGAGCAATAACCCCGCTACTTAGTAATCCTAGGAACATCCAGTACCATACAACACTCGATACCATCCCTGTTTTTTGAAAACACCAAAGAGCTAATGCGGCAGTAGGGCTTCCTAAAGCCTGAGTACCCAAAGCATAACCCAAGGAGATCACTGCATATCGACAAGTAGAAGGGATAAGCTGTTGTGCCCATGCGTGAAAAGGTGCAAAGAAAGCTACCCCAAAAATTACAAATGCCATTCTCACTCCAATGACACCCATCAAAAAGGCCCCTTTTAGGGATAAAATCAGGGGTATAGCAAATAAAACTACACCTAACGAAGCCGATAACATCAGCTTTTCTCTAGGAACTTTAGAAGCTATCCAGCCAAAAAAGGGCAAAGCACAAAAATCCAAAATCAGCAAATAGGTATTGATCTTCATAGCTTCAGTTTTTGAAAGCGTGGATACTAGGGGAATAAACCCATTCATCAAAACAAGTGCTATGGAATAGGTTGCAGAGGCAAATCCCGAAGTGATCATAATGCATACAAGAGCTTTACGATATGTCCAAAGCGTGTTTCTTAAGTTCGTAACAGTATGCGAAAATTTTACAGATGATTGCATCGTATGAGGAGAACGACGAATCAAACAACCAAACAGAGCTGTTACACATCCAAATAGGTAGAGAAATCTCCACCCTGAATTGGTAAGATTGTAGTAACCAAGTAAAAAGACTCCTAATGAAGCTACAAGATGCCCTCCCATCGTAGAAGCACTGTAAAGACTACTGAAGAGATCGTGACGCTTTTCTGATGAGTTTTCTTAAAAGAAAAATGGCTCCACCCATAGTTTCTCCAGCTGCTAAGAAATTTTGTAGTGCTCTTCCTATGCAAAATATAATCGGGGCTAATATGCCAGCTTGGCTGTAGGTAGGACTGAATGCAATACATCCTGAGACGAAAGACATGCCTGCTAATGTCAAAAATAGAGCATGCTTTCGCCCATAAACATCTCCAATATAGCCAAACACCAGCGATCCAATAGGACGAGCTAGCATCCCCAAAGGGATGATAGCGTAGGTTAAAATAAGAGCTTACAATAGGTTCTTTATCTGGAAAAATTAAAGGAGCCAAAAATGGGGATAAAAAGCCAAATAAAGCTGTGTCGTAATGTTCAAAGAGATTGCCAAGACATGCATTCCACAATTGTCTGCGAGAGGTTGTTGTCATCTTTCCTCTCTTTATTTTTTGCCGAATGAACTGTATTTTTTGAGCAGTTATATTGGGAGTCTCTTCATCCATCAAACCACCTGCCATGGCTATTCCGTCATCTGGTCGAAGTTCTCGATAAACAGGTTCAATACAAAATAAATTCAGACCTCTATAGCTACGATTCGATGAGGAATGATGGCTCGCACGTTACGCAACCCTTCCATTCCCCATAATAGATCATTTCTAGGGCAGGTTTTCTTGGATGGTGATACTTTCACACTGATGTAATCAACCTCTTTTGCCTGCCCTAATGCCATAACTTCTTCCATTGTCTTAACAGAGGCTCCAATGATTACTTTTCTTCCTAGAAGTTTACGAGCTTCCGAATGCGGAAAGTTATCTTAAAGATAAACCCCTTCAGCATCAACAGCATGGATGACATCAAAAGGTTGAAGGGTATTGATGAACAGTGGCACACCTTGAAGCATATTCTTAAGGCGAAGAGCCGTTCTTATCGTTGTAGACAAATCACTTTTATGATCTCTGAGTTGAACACACGATACACCTCTTTCAGAGCAGACATGATTTTCGAGAAAAATAGGTTTTCAACTTGAAAAGATGGTCTATTTGCTATGAGATATAGTGAAAGATAAAAAGTGCGTCTGCACTTGAAATAGGAAATCGACGCCAAGACGACATTGAACGACAAATTGGTAACATATCGAAACTCGTGGTTTAAGAAAATGAAACCACCAGGGAGAAACGATAAAGAGAAAATAAGAAAGATGATTCTTTGTATACATCCACACTTCCTACGCTGGCTTTACCCAGATGAGGTATAAGGGACTCTCTTAGCTAAGTTGCTTTTGGTAACTTAGCACCCCTGGTGTTAAAAAAAGATGAGTGTATATCTCAGAATTGTTTTTAGCAAGCGGTTAAAAATTGGCTTCTATGTTACTCTCTCATATTTTTACGAAAATATTACGCACTAGATTCACGAAAGTGGCCAAGAATAGGTTTAATCAGATTATCTAATAGAATTGGCGGCTTTAAAAGACCTGCGTGGTGGGGCGAGGGGGGATCAGGACTCCGTCCGGGCCCTTAGGCGAGCACGCGATTTGGCGCAGCGAGGTGAGGTGCGGGGAGGGGCCAAAGGGGCACGGGGACACGCAGTGCTCTGTAACCCGACATGTCTCTGGCGGCCCCTTCCCAACCCCTTCTTTCCCCCGCTTGCCCTCTCTTGCATCAAAAGTGATGCAATAAAATGGGGGGTTTTGCGATGATGTTGATACCTTTCTGGATTGATAGCTCAGCTGGATAGAGCACCCGCCTTCTAAGCGGGCGGTCGCAGGTTCGAGTCCTGCTCAATCCGTTTTTTAATTTATTTTTGAAGTGATTTCTATGGGAAAAGGCTCTGGAAAAAAGGGCTCTGAAGGCCTCGGAGGCGCAAGCGCGCCTAAACCCTGGGGGATTTCGGATTCCCTTGAAAAAATTTGACGCTCTTTCAGCTGCTTTCAAAGCAGTTTCAGGGTAAGGAATTCGGGCGGCTCAACGCGCAGCAGAAAGGCGATCGGATCAACCGGGCGCTATATGATCTGATTGAGAAGACGCAAGATCCCTGTTTTCTTCTGCCGGCCGTTCTGGACTACATCGATCAGGTCGGGGCGCTGAAAGTGATCGATCCTACGCGTTTTTCCATTTTGAGCTCTGGCTCAACCAATTCTCCCGGTTGAACAGGGAAGAGAATTACCGCATCCGCGGGCAAAATCATGGGCAAGTGGGTCCCCCGCGATGCACTATCCAGAGCATTTTTCCGATCGGGATGGGCAAAGTCTATCCGGGCTCCCATTTTGTCACGGCCCACGGCTCTCCCGACCTCGACACGACCGTCGCCTCTTTTTGGGGATGGGTCGATGCCTTTTCCGCGCGGGTCTCCGAGGGCTCCACCTGTGGAATGTTCCCGGCGGCCCGCCTCAGTCCCAGATCGAGATCGGCTTTTTCTTCCATCAGATTTTTGGAAATGGGGTGTTTCGACCATCTGGCCAAGACCCGCACGACGCTTGCCCTGTCGGGCATCGATCTGATGACCCAGAAGGGGCTGGTGCGCAAGCAGACCGACGGAATCGATCCCTCGAAGATCGACAGGGAGCGCTCGCAGAACGCCGTTGTCCTCGTCGACGAAGAGGGATATTATCTCGGCGACTGGCGCAGCTTCGATGTCGAAGGGGTGCGCCAGGTGATCATGTTGCTCAACAACTGTCTGCGATGGTTCGAGAACCATCTGCACGTCAAACTCATCTCTCTTTTTGCCAAAGAAGAACTCTCCTTAAAGGACATGCCCTCTTTCCTCAAGGCCGTCTTCTCGACGAAGCTCGGCGATTGCGCGCCGGCGAAGGAATTTTCTGAAAAGCAGCGCAAGCACGTCGAGGATTACTTGTCAAGGTGCTGGGTGTTGGGAAGGGGCTCGATGCACTTTCGAGGGGTTTGCGAAGGCGATGAAGGCGCATTCTTTATTTGACTTTCAGGAGTTCGTCGAGCTCGTCGAGGCGATGCCAAATCCGCGCTCTTCGACCGCTCGGGACTCTGGTCGAAAACCGACCGAAAATCTTCCATTATCTGGAAAAGATCATCAAAGGCTTCGACAATGCGATCCAGAACGTCCGCAATTTTGTCGAGCGTCTCGATATCGCACTCAAAATCAAAACCGATGTTTTCGGGTATCTGCCGCAGTACGTCAACTATCGCGCCGACGTCGATGAGATCAAGAGTAAAATGGGCAATTATCCTTACTTAGCGTCACGTCAACCGATAAAGAGGGGAAGATGCATCCCCTTGGGCGTTGTCCATTCCACGATATACACAAGACCACTCTTGGGAACCGTCACCCTGCGCGATTTTTGCAACCGGGAAGAGACCAAGATCCCTTCCTACCTCGAGGTGATCAGCGTCATCGACCACCACAAGAGCAGCCTGAATACCGCTTCGGCTCCCATGGCGATCATCTCCGATGCCCAATCTTCCAATGTGCTTTGCGCGGAAATGGCCTTTGCCATCAACGACCGGTTCGGCACGGGAGGGATGACAAAGGCAAATCAGAAGCAGGGCAGTTGGCCGCTGTGGGCAAAGATCTTTCCAGCCGTCGGAGAACAAAAGGCTGATGAGGCGCCTCATCCAAAGGCAGCTGGCTGCTGAATCCGAAAGGACGCCATTTTTCATCGATCCGTTGCGCGAGGTCGTCGAGTATCTCCATTTCCTCTACGGGATTTTGGACGACACCGATCTGCTTACGAAAGTGTCCCATCGCGATGTCGAATGCGTCGCCCAGCTGATCAACCGGCTCAAATCGCTCGTGCTGCAAAAAGAAGTCGAAGTGATCGCGCTTAGCGACATCCCCCGCGATAGGGATTCTGCACGCAAAGCAGCGACGCGCATCTTGCAAAACCCCGACATGTACTCGCTCTATCGCAAGATCTATCTGGCTAAGGAAGATGCGGTAGAAGAGAACATCGCTCTGTGCGCCAAGGGAGCAGCCTTCTTCCTTCTTCATCGATACGAAGGAGCAAAACGGATGCGCCCGCGTGGGCCAGGCCAAGATGTTTCCGCGCAATTACCCGGTCTTTTCCAAGCATGCGTTGCGCTGCGCAAACACTGGTACGAGAACATCCTCGACTTCTTCAAAGCGAGCGGCAGGAAGTGGATCTGCACATGCAGATGATCAGCACGATCGCCGGGGCCGAGGATTTGTTTGCAGGGAGAGGAAGGGGATCACAAGCACAAGGATGAGCTGTGGATGTGGATCCCATTCACAGAGCAGTCGATCGAGCATTTGAAGAGCTTCTTAAATGCCTTCCGCGCGTCGTCCGCAGATTCAGAAAGATGGACTTGCTGTCGAGTTTTATGGAGAGAAAGCGAAAGAGTACGAACAGATCTTTAAAGAGAGTTTTCTGCCGATCCCGAGGAAGACGGTCAGCGACAAAAAGGGCTTGCCGATCGCCGTATTGAAATACAAAGCGGGCTTGATCAACTCCCGCAAAGCGATGATCTCTCCCTACCTGCCCAAACTGGTCGGAAGCGTTAGGAGAATAGGATGCAGGATTGACAGGATCTTTTCATCTGTATCCTGATCCTGTATCCTTCAGAAAAAGACTCTTTGGGTTTCTTCTTCTTCGATGATTTCGAGGTTGACGCGGATCCCGTTGCGGCTGGCCACCGACATAAGTAGGGTGCGGATCGCATTGATCGTTTTCCCTTTTTTGCCAATGATTTTCCCGATGTCTGATTTTTCTACGGCAAGCTCAATGATCAGTGTGTGGGTTCCGCCAATTTCATTGATGCGCACTTTGTCTGGATGGTCGACCAGGTTCTTGACGATGTATTCGACAAACTCTTTCATAGTTCGTATCCTCAGTTAGAATTCTAGCGAGAAGGTGTAATGGAAAAATTTAACTTACTCAGTTCCGATCATACCTCAAAAACGATATATTCGGCTAGACCCAAAAACCGTTCCCTTGACAGTGAAAGACATAGGCATCATAAATTTTTCGCTGAAGCATTTCGAAGAAGGGGGCAGAGATCGCGGGGAAGGGGCGCTGTGAGGTGCAATTCCTTCCCGTTATCGGATGGGTGAACTTGAGCCGGTGGGCATGAAGAAGCTGCCGCGGAGGGGAGTAACTTTTTGTTGGCGCTCTCGGAGCCGTACACGGGGTCGCCAAGGACAGGAGTTCCGACATGTTTTAAATGGACGCGGATCTGGTGGGTGCGGCCGGTTAAAATCTGGACCTCGACCAGGGAGAGGTGTTCACTCTTTCCCAGGACGCGGCAGAGGCTTTTGGCCTCTTTTCCCTCATCGAAGTTGACGGCCATCTCTTTTCTGATGTAGGATGGCGCCGGATCGGGGCATCGATCAGCCCCTCTTTGGGAGTTCCGACGCAGACAGCCAGGTAATACTTTTCGATTTTCTCTAAAGGCAAAAATCTCGACCAGTTTCGCATGGGCCTGTGCCGTTTTGGCGGCGATGAGGATGCCCGACGTGTCTTTGTCCAGACGGTGGACAATGCCCGGACGGAGGGGATCGGTTCCCTGAAGGCTTTTGCAATGGAACAGTAGGGCGTTGACAAAGGTGTCTTTCGGGTGGCCGGGAGCGGGATGGACGACCATCTGGGCGGGTTTGTTGATCGCGATCATGTGCTCATCTTCGTAGAGGATGTCGAGGGGGATGTCCTGCGGCTCGAGGGAGATTTCCGGGGTGAGCTGAAAGCAGACTTCCACCTCGTCTCCCTCTTTGGGGGATTCCCGCTTTTTCATTGGGGAGCCGTTGACGAGGACGCACCCCTGCTCGATCAGGTACTGAAAATAGGTCCGTGAATGGGTGGGAAAATGGGAGCAGAGCAGCTTATCGAGGCGCAAAAGCGCTTCAGTGGGCGTTACAGTAAAAATATCTGTTGGATCGGTGGCTGTCGACATAGGGAAGAGGATACCAGAAATCCCCGGAAATGCAAAGGAACTTACAGTCCCTTACTCATTCCCTTCGATGATGTCCTTGAGGTTCTGGTTGGCCCGCTGCGCAGCTGCCTGCTGCTGCTGGATGACGATACTAAACATTTTAAGCAGCCCCTGCATGAAGGCCTGGACATCCTGCGGCGTCGCCTGCGTTCCCGAGGCGCTCAAAAATTTCTGCCAGACGCCGGTGGGGTCGATCTGGGTGTCGGTCGGCGGCGCGGACGGCCCCGATGGGGGCTGGGAGGGATTTACTGGAGAGGTCATGAGATGCCTGGATGAATGTAGGTATTTTTTTAATTCTTTCTATCTTAACAATAAATTAGGGCGATTTTTTTTACAACTCGTTAAGTCAGACCATTGATGGCGTTCTTGATCGCCTGGAGCCCGTTTTTAATCGCCTCGTCATATTCGCTGACCATGGTGGTTAAAAATTCAATTTCGTTTGCGGCGAAAGCCTTGGTATTGTAAAAAGTCTGCGTATCAGCAGGAAGGTTCCCGCAGTTGAAATTGATCTTGGGCCGGGGATCTGTTGGATCGTACATGGGACGCTCCCTGATAAGGGTTCTACACCTGATTTTAATTTAATTTTACTAATTTTTCAAGGGAAATTTTACCTTGGAATGTTCTTAAATAGCTGGTTATTATGACTTTAAAGACGGAAGTTAAAAATAACGACCCGCAGACCCTTGTCATCCTTTTGGACGGGGAGGTGTGGAGGGAAGTTGCCAAGTCCCTGTTCCAGGGGGAGTTGAGGAAATTCCCCAAGGATATCTCCCGGGAGGAGTTCTTGAGCCGGTTTTCCCTCTTTGAGGAGAAGCGGGGGAGAAGCTACGCCATCTACCTTCTGTCCCGCCGCCTTTACCTCGCTTCCGATCTTCGAGAAAAACTTGTCGGAAAAGGTTTTAGCAGGGGAGTTGCCGATCAGATCGTCGAGTCGTGCGTCCAGAAAGGGTATATCGATGACTCGCAGGAGATCCACCGTCTTGTGGCCAAAGAGCTTAAAAAAGGGCAGAGTGCAAAAGCTGTCTACTACAAGCTGAGGCAAAAAAAGGGGATGCGGGAAGATCTCCTCAAAGAGGCTCTGGAAAAGGCGAACCCCTCGGATGGGGATGCATTGGACAAATGGCTTGAGAAGCACGCAAAGAAAATCGACCGGAGCGATAGGGATGAGAGGAGAAAACTTGTCGCAAAATTACTGCGCAGGGGATTCTCCCCAGAGCTGGTATTTGCCCGCATTGTGAATAATTAGTCCAGGGCTTATAAGAAGCTTTGTTTAATCGACGGGATGGACAAATGCGAATTGGCGTACTGGGAATCAACTTCAAGTCAGCAGAGATCGGTGTCAGGGAAGCGGTTTCCAAGGCGTGTCAGTATCGCATTTCAAAGGTGAGCGAAGAGGCGAGCCGCCATGCGTGCGTCGTTCTCTCCACTTGCAACCGCACCGAAATCTATTTCAGCGCAGGAAATCTTGCGGAAGTCCATAGCGAGCTGCTAGGCCTCTTAAGAGAAGAGATCGCAATCCCTTTCGAACATAAGCTCTACTCCTTTTTTGGCCACGACTGCTTTTTGCATCTGGCGCAGGTGACATCGGGGTTAGATAGCGCCATCGTCGCCGAGTCGGAGATCCAAAGACAGGTTAAGGATTCCTATGAGCAGACCCTTCTGCATTACCCGTTGCCCGGCTGCATGCACTACCTCTTCCAGAAATCGCTGAAAGTCGGCAAAATGGTCCGCTCTACACTCTCCCTTGCCCAAAACCAGGTCACGATCGCAAGGGTCCTCTTTGAGCTGGGCCAGGAGATTTTTAAGGACCTCTCGAATATCCCGTTACTTTTCATCGGCAACTCGGAAATCAACCGGCGTGCGATCGCCTACTTCAAACGCAAGGGTGCCGGCCGGATCACGCTCTGCACACGTTCGCCCCTATCGGCGCTGGAAATGGCGGCAAAGGACAACCTGACCCTTTTGGCATGGGAAGATCTGGCGCGCTGGCAGGATTTTCCCCTGGTCATTTGTGGATCGAAAGCTCCCCATTACATCGTGAAGGCCCCCAGGGGGACAGTAACGACGCAGATGGTGATCGACCTGAGTGTGCCGCGCAATGTCGATCCTTCCCTGTCAGCCCATCCCCAGATCTCTTTGTTGAACATGGAAGAGCTGGGAGCTCTCATTGAAACGCGTCAGAGAAAAAATTCCCTCGAGATCGACCGGGCGGAGATGATGATCCTCGACAGCGTGCACCGCTATCTGTATGCTTTTAGACAAAAAGAAAAACGGGTTATCGCATGCGCCTGATTGCAATTCTCTTCCTCCTCATTTCCGCCTCTCTTTTTGCAGAAGGGGAGGATTCCGCCCAGGAACATAAAGTCATCACCCTCTCATCCGGCGAAGTGCACCAGGGCAATTATTTCGCAATGGGAAGCACCGTTGAAATTTCCGGTACGGTCAACGGGGATGTCTACGTCCTGGCCGAACAGGTCGTGATCGACGGCGTGATCAACGGCGACCTTCTCTGCGCTGGCGGCAGCATCGACATCTCAGGCCGGGTCGTGCATAACTGCCGACTCGTCGCCGGACAGATCCTCCTTAGTGGCTCGGTGGGCAATAACGTGACCGCCGTCGCGGGGAACGTTCAACTTCTCGCCTCTGGCTCGATCGGAGGAAGCCTCGTCGCCACATCGGGAAATATCGACCTTGGCTCAAGCATCGGTTCCGAGGTGACGGTGGTCGCCTCCAATTTGCGCCTCTCTTCCCATCTTCACGAAGGGCTGCAGGGGTACGTGGGCCAGATGCGGATCACCTCGAGGGCCGTCATCGACGGCAATCTCGATTACCGCAGCGGCAGTCCCGCCTGGATCGAGCCAGGGGCTCTCATCAAAGGGGCCGTTACCCACCACCCCTCCTTTGTGCATGAGCTGGTGAAAGGCACCTGGATCCAAGGGCTCCTCGTTGGCTCCAAAGTCCTCGCCATCCTCATGAATTTCCTCTACACCTTTGTGATCGGGGTGATCCTCATCAAGATGTTCCCCAAAAACCTCGAGGCGGCCCTGGCTGTTTTGAAGGGGCATCCCTTTAGGTCCCTCTCTTATGGGCTCATGATTCTGGTCCTTTTGCCGCTGGCAGCCCTCATCCTGCTGATGACGATCCTGGGGGTCCCCTTTGCGCTCACCCTGATCGCCGCCAACGTCATCGGCTTCTACACTGCCAAGGTCTACTCGATCTTTGCTGTGTCAAACTGGCTCTTTGGGAAAGTGGGTTTCCGGCACAATCGCCTGCCCGGTTTCTTCCTCGGCACCCTCCTCTATTTCGGCCTGACGGCCATCCCCATCTTCGGGACCATCGTCGCCTTCGCTGCCATGCTCTTTGGCCTCGGCGCCGGTATCCTGGCCCAGACCAAACGGGGCATTTTCACCCAGCAGTCATAAAATAATTAAATTCACAAACTCTCTTGCGAGTAATTTTGTTTACTTGATTAAAAACGCTAATTAGGATATAATATTCCATTAATTAAATGGATAAATATATAGGTGTTTTCATGTCATCTCCTAAAGTTATTGCTAATAATTTTTCCTCTGCAGAACAGAAAAGTATTTTAAGTGGAATGGATATTAGTGTAATTAAAGATTTTTTATACAATGGAAGTGTTCAGGTTGATATGTGGGGTGCTAGAATCATTACTGCATCCAGGACAGAAGGTCATTTTGAGATTGGAGAGATCGCGGACCGTATAAAATATATTGTTGGATTGTCTTGTGAGGGTTTTTCGAAAGTAGAGTGTGATGCCGGATTGGAATGCATCCAAAAGATGAGAGAGTTTTATAAAGTATCTGATGCGCAAATTCAAAACTCTAAATTATTCACCCGCATCTGCAGCGCCTTAAAAGATTTTTTTAGTTTTCTGGTAAGTCCATTTGGTTCGAGCAACTCTAGAAGCGCGATTGAAGTGCCTGGCGATCTACTCTATGCGATAGGGCCCTTCAATATTGAAGAGCATTTGCAGAGCCGAAAGGACGATATCGCATACAATTCGCATTCTTCACACTTCCTTTCATCGAGATGTAAGACGGGATCCTCAGGGGCAATTCATGGATTTTGAAAAGCTCTTGAAAACTTCAGGACACTCTGATGAAAAAGTCAGATCTGAATTTAATTCGCTTCCTTTAACTTACCGAAATCACATTAAGGAGCGCATGTGGTTGATTGCCGGTGGCGCAGCCAATCCTCAGTTTCAATCAGGGCTGGCAGATTGGGCGGGCGATCAACTAAAGACTAATCCCTTGCCTCGACAATTGCTTTCCGAGTCTGTGCAATTTTTCCTTCGTCTACGTTCCAGTGGACACACGACAGGCAACATGCTGCAGCTCTTTAATTTTAGGGAGTTAGATTTTCTAGAGGCAAAAAGGAAGGTTGCTGAAGGCGAATTTTCCTTCGTCTACGTTCCAGTGGGCACACGACAGGCAACATGCCGCAGCTCCTTAATTTTAGGGAGTTAGATTTTCTAGAGGCAAAAAGGAAGGTTGCTGAAGGCGAACTCCCTCGGGGTGTTAACGGCCAATCTCCCCTTTTCCAGAAGTCTGCTTTCCCAGCTTCTCTAAATTAGGTCTCGCAAGTGAACCGGAGGACGGAATTAGATCTTGGATGTCCTCCATTTGAGTATCAGCACAGATAGTCTTTTTCAAGAAATTATAACACTCCCTAGGATGGTCAGGATAAAAAAAATGCAGTTTTACTGCGTTCTTTTATCCTGTCCATCCTAATATCCTGTTATAATTTCTTATTTAATTATTAATAATCAATGTGTTACATAGTTAAATATTGCTGTTTACGTAAAATTAGTTAATTAATTATAATTAAATGTGCAACAATGGAATTAATAATATAAATAAAGGTGTTAAAATGTCAGGAATCAGTGATTATTCACGTTCTCAGTTTCGTAATACGGAACAAAATAATGTAAGTTCAGGAAATTCCACCAAGTCGGCAGCTGCATTACTGCGAATAAAAGCAGAAAATATGGCATTTGCTTCATCCGGCATAGATCCAGACTCGTATGTCCGCACTGCGGATCTACTAATCTACTATACTGCGCATTCGACCGCGAACACGAAACAGACTAAAGATGCGTCCTCTGCTAGAACTCAGCGTGGCCGGGGAAGCGGGGGAAGGGGATCACATCGCGGATGTTCTCCATGCCTGTGGTGAAAAGGACGAGCCGCTCGAAGCCGGCGCCAAAGCCTGCATGGGGCACAGTGCCGTATTTTCTGCAGCTGCAAATACCACCAATAATCTTCGGGTTTAAGGCCGAAGTCGACGATCTTTTTCTCGAGGAGGTCGGGGCGCTCTTCGCGCTGGCTGCCGCCGATGATCTCGCCGATTTTGGGGACGAGCACGTCCATGGCGGCGACCGTTTTGCCGTCGTCGTTGGCGCGCATGTAGAAGGCTTTGATCTTGGCGGGATAGTCGGTGAGGATCACCGGTTTTTTGCAGTGTTCTTCCGCGAGGATAGCGCTCGTGCTCGGATTGCAGGTCGGTGCCCCATTCGACGGGGAATTGGAAGGTTTTGCCTGATTTTTTGAGGATCTCGACGGCTTCGGTATAGGTGAGGTGGGCAAAGGGGGTCTCGGCGACGTGCTGAAGCGCTCGATGCAGCCCTTTTTCGATGAAGGCGTCGAAGAATTCCATGTCTTCGGCGCAGTTGTTTGAGGACATAGCTGAAGACAGTATTTGAGATAGGACTTCGGCGCATTCCATATCGTCTTTGAGGTCGGCAAAAGCCATTTCAGGTTCGATCATCCAGAACTCGGCGAGGTGGCGCGAAGTGTTGGAGTTTTCGGCGCGGAAAGTGGGACCGAAGGTGTAGACGTCGGAGAGCGCGCAGGCAAGGGTCTCGCCGTTGAGCTGGCCGGAGACGGTCAGATAGGCGGGCTTGCCAAAAAAATCTTTGGTGAAGTCGACGGCGCCGTCGGAATGGCGGGGGGGTTTGTTGACATCCAGCGTGGTGACGAGGAACTGTTCGCCGGCGCCCTTCGCAGTCGGAGGCGGTGATGATCGGCGTGTGGACATAGAGAAAGCCGCGCTCCTGAAAGAAGAGATGGGTGGCAAAGGCGAGGGCATTGCGCACGCGCGGAGGACGGCGCCTTGCGTGTTGGTGCGGGGGCGCAGGTGGGCGATCGTTCGCAAGAATTCAAAGGAGTGGCGTTTTTTCTGCAGGGGATATTCTTCGCGGGCAGGTGCCGAAGATGTGTGATCTCGGAGGCGCTTGGAGTCTCCCACTTCTGTTTTTGGCCGGGGGATTCGACGAGCTGTCCGGTGGCGGCAATCGAGGCGCCGGTGGAGAGCTGCTTCATCAGCTCGGCTGTAATTGCGGAGTGGTCTCTTCGACGATGATCTGCAGATTGGAGAGGTGGAGCCGTCGTTGAGCTCGATGAAGGAAAAGTTTTTTTGTTCGCGGACGGTACGGATCCAGCCGCAGACGGTGAGTGGTTTTGCCGATGTCGGAGGGCTGGATATTTTTAATTTTTGTGTGTTTCATTTTGCAAATTCTCTTAAGTGTGGCGATTTCTTTTTTCCACAGAGGCGGGCCGTCGGGGGTCTCCAGGTATTTGGGGATCGTCTCTTAGCAGCGGATGGGTCATCATGACTTTAAAGCACTCGATGCCGATCTCTCCCTCGCCAAGAGGCGCGTGCCGGTCTTTGCGCGACCGCAAAGGCTTCATCGAGTCGTTCACATGAAAGGCATAGAGATGCTTAGGCCGACTATTCTGTCGAATTCTTCGAGCGTTGCATCCCAGCCTTGTTTTGTGCGGATGTCGTACCCTGCGGCGAAGATGTGGCAGGTGTCGATGCAGACGCCGATCGGGATTTTTTTGTGCAGCCGTCGACCAGATAGCCCAAATGCTCAAATTTCCAGCCGACGATGAGCCTTGGCCGGCGGTCGACTCCAATCAGCAGGCGCGTGGAGCCCTTTGGCGAGATCTTCGAATGCTTCCAGGCTCTCGGCGATCCTTTCCAGGCATTCTTCCTCGGTGCGAATCCAATGCTGCGCCGGGATGGAAGTTGAGAAAGGCAAGTTCGAGCTTCTGGCAGCGGATGGAGCTCTTCTTTAAAGGCTTTGCGGCTTTTATCTAGAGATCAGGGTTGGGGGAGCCGAGATTGATCAGATAGCTGTCGTGGCTCATGATCTTTTTCAGGCCGGTCGACAGGACGGTCTGTTTGAAAAGGTCGGCCTCTTCATCGGTGATCGGCTTGCCTTCCCACCGCTTCTGATTGCTGGTGAAGAGCTGGACGGTCGTAGCGCCGATCTCCTTGGCCTTCGAGGATCGCATTGTGCGCGCCGCCTTGAGCGGATGTGTGGGCTCCGATCAGGAGTTCGTCGGCAGGTGTCTTTTTCATAGTATGTTGATCATTTTAAATGTTTGAGGAATATATTAGGTTCTATCCAATTTAAATGTCTATCAATGGGTGAGCTTATGACTGTGGATGGCCCACCGGACACCCCGAAAACGGTGTCCCGTTCGACTTTCTCTTTCTTATCAGGAACTTTTTTGAGCCGGATCCGGGTTTGGGGCAGGGACATGTCGATGGCGGTCGCATTCGGGAGCAATCCGGCGATTGCCGCCTTCATGGTGGCCTTCCGCTTCGCCAACCTGATCCGCCGCCTATTTGGCGAGGGGCCCCTCTCGTCGGGTTTTATTCCCTATTTTGAGCAGATGCGCGCCGACTCCCCGGTGAAGGGGGCCAGTTTTTCCGCGACCTCTTTTTTCGTTAGCGGCTTTTTTTGGTGCTGGTGATCGGGGGATCGAGGAATCGTCTTGGGCCCTGCTGAAGTGGGGGAGTTCCAGCCGGACAACGTCCAGATCCTGTATCTAACCGCGCTGATGATGCCCGGGATCCTGTTCATTTGCCTCTTTGGTCTAGCAGCGGCTTTCTGCAGTGCGAGCGCAAGTATTTTCTTACCGGTTTTGCTCCCGCGGCCTTCAATGCGGTCTGGATCGCAGCGGTCTTCTTCCTCAAGAGACATGAGCCTCGCCTAGCGGTTGTTCCTCTGCTCCATCGCTGTGATCGCCGCCTACTTGATCAAGTGGGGGATGCTGGCTCCCAGGACTATCTCCCAGATAAAGGCCCACCTCGCCTGGAAGGATGTTTCTCCCCGCCTCTTTTCCCCTAAGCTGCGCCAGATTCCGCCGCTGTGCTATGGAATCGTGGGCGTGAGCGCAGTCCAGGTCAATTCCACCCTCGATGCGATCTTTGCCCGGTGCGCCTCACTCGAAGGTCCCGCTTACCTCTGGTATGCGATCCGGATCGAGCAGCTCCCCTCGCCCTCTTGGGATGCCCTGTCCGCCGCCCTTCTTCCGCCGCTGTCCGAGCGCCCTGAAAGCGGCGTCCGCGACCACTATCTGCACCTGCTTCGGTTTGCCTTTCGCCGAAGTTTCAGCCTCATCCTCCCCTGCACCCCTGGGATTTTCGTTCTGGGCGTCGCCGGGATCAATTTCCTCTACGGCCATGGGGATTTCACCGTTCATGCCACCTACAGACGGCGATGTGCCTGTGGGGCTATGGCCTCGGCCTCCTGCCTTCGGTCTTCGTTCTCCTGCTCGCTCCCGCCTTTTATGCCAGCAAAGAGTTTCAAAGTGCCGATGGCAGGCTCCATTCTCTCCGTCGGCGTCAATCTCGCCCTGAACGCCCTTTCCGTGTTCGGCCTGGGCTCGGGAGCACTTCAGCATCGCCGTCGCAACGGGCATCAGCGCCTGGGTGAACTTCTTCTACCTCGTCTACGCCCTCGAGAAAAAATCAACCAGCCCCTTCGACCGCCTCATGTGTGGAGCTCCCTTCTCAAAACGGGGCCCGCCGCCTTGATCGCCGCCATCGGAACACTTCTGGTGGGAAAATTTTTCGTTGAACCGATCCGACCCTCTCTCTGCTTTTTGGGGAGAGCGGAGCCCCCCTTTCCCGCGACTTCACGGACAGCCCTCGAGTTCGCAGCCCTTTGCGGCACCTTCCTACTCCTCTTCTTCTCCTACGCGCCAGCTGTTCCACGCATCTGATGTCCTGGAACTCATCGGCATCAAACAGAAAAACCCCAGCTCGAGCTGACCATAAAATGTGTAGTAAAATCCAAGCATGTGCGCAAGAACGCCACTAACTAATAATATTTTTTAATGTTGATAATTTCGCTCATATCCTTAGACTGTCTTGGTTTGAAAATCAGGAGTTTTTATGGCAACACACAGTGCAAGAGCAGTCTCGCTTCACCCTTCCCCCTTTCTTCCAGGAACCCCCGCTTATCAAGAGATCGAAAAGAAGATTGAGATGTTGAAACTGCATCAAAATAGCGATCCATCAAATCTTTCAAACTACCTTGCCCATGTGCAGTGCAAAAGGGACCTCAAAGAGTCCGCCAAAAGAGGGGAGATCCCTGAAGATCTGAGGCTGCGGGTTTCAGATATTTTATCCAGGATTGGATTTAGAACTTCTCAAAGCGAACCCAGGTTCCGCGGATTTCCTGTCCAATCCACAGCGATCCTATTCTTCTCGCCAAGGCTTTGGGAAGTGCTTTTTCTTCAGGATTCCCATCCCCAGGAAAATGCCCTCCTACAGTGCTTGAGCAACGCGTCCTTTAAGACGTTGGTCAGTCTGGATAAAGGAGAGAAGTTAGGGGTGGTCTCCCTCGAAACCCTCCTTGAGCTTAGAGAGTTCACAACGCAAGTCGATATTCCCGAACTTGAAAGGATCTACACAAGCGCGCTTAAAGGTAAGATCCCCGCAATGAACCCAAAAAAGGATACAGTGGGCATCAGGACGCTTTACCTGCTTGCCGGTATCTGGCCGCTGGATGATGAAGAGCACTTTGCCAAGTTGCTAGCTAACCTCCCCCCAGCTTTTCGCGATTCTCTCCCCAAACCCACCTCCTCCGAGACCCTTGCAGGAGAATGCCATCGATTCAAAAGGATTGCTGCACAAGGCTCTTTAGAAGAGATAGACAGCCTTTCCCCGGAAGCACTGTACCGCCTTTTCTATTTCGTCCACGAAGAAAAGAAAGCGACCCCTTTACGCCTTGAAATCTTCGAGGGGCTGCTCACGCTTTTCAGAAACGAAGGTCTTGCTCCCAAATATTGCAAAGAGCTTCTTGCAAACACTCAAGGGTCCACGGATCTAAAACAACGTGTGAGGAGGGACACTCTCGACGTGGTTCTCGAAGGGTTTGGCAGAATGTCCGTTTCCCCCTGGCATCTGTTTGCTGAGAGCTCCTATTTTCAGGCCCTGATGAAGTCCGACGTGCAGCCCCCCAGGGAAATATTCTTAAGTGGAGCTAAGGCAGAAGGATTTGTTTGTCTGCATGCCTTGATGAGAGGAAGACAGCTTAGGGCAGACTCGATCCCTCCACCGTACCTTCTGGGGACACTCGAGGCGGCCCATTTCTTTCAAGTGCGGGACTTCGATAAAATAAAGGCAGAGATTGCCCGGGCGATCATTGCAGCACGCGAAGACTCCACCGAGAGCATCGCCTCCCTCTCAGAAGTGTTGAACACACTACCCTGTCCAGAACTTGAGGAGCATGTCCTCGCCTGGCTGAAAAAAAGCCCCTTCTTCTCTTTTCAAAACAAAGAGGGGAAAGACACAGTTGCCATCACAATCCGGGAGATTCCCCCCTTTGCAACCCTGAAATTCCCCCTCCAGGTGTTAAAGGGCTTCAAAGAGCGCCATCCCCACATGACGATCACATTCCAGCCATACGACGGAAAAAAAGAACAGAATGAGGCTCTCCGTCTTCTCTGCGGCATTTATTGCTGCAACGCATTTAAGTTGGCAGAAGAAAAAGAAGCTCTCGAGGCCGAAGTTCTCAAGCTCTGCCGCATAGAAGACTATGCAAACAGAGATGCTCCTGCGTCATGGACCCCCTCCGATGTGTATTTTCTTATTGGAGAATTAAGTGACAGAGCCTCCACCCATTTCCTGGAAAAGCTTAAAGGGGAGTTTACGTATACACCCTTCTGGAGATCGGTCAAGGATTCTGTACCCTCCAAAGCTTCCATGCTCTTAAGGAAAGAGTCAGCCGTCTTCGAGGAGATTGCAGCGGACCCAACAGGACGTAAGGTCCAAGAATTATCCCTGGACCAGCTGACCCTCTTTCTTTACTTTCTCTTGCAAAAAGAAAAAGAGAGCCCCCTGGAGAAACCCGACCCGTTCCTGAGCAACCTCTCTCTTTCCCTAAGCCGGTGCATCAAAGAAAAGAAACTCGATGTCAGCACTTTTTTAGATGCCATTAGAGATTGCAAGGAAGCATTTCCTGAAAATGCATACCTTGTAGACACCCTGAAAATTGATATTGCGTACCCGGGTGCGGATGCCCCCCATATTTCTGTCCCTCTGGGATTCCTTTTGGAGATGAAAAGATGTCGTGAAATTCTTGCCAGCGGCACAATGGGAGATGCCTATGAGGGGATCCCCCAGGAAAGCGCCAGGTGGGCGCTTAAGCTGTTGGAAAAAGTCACAAGCGAAAACAAAGTCCCTCTTCTTGTTCCCTCAGAGAAAAAAAACCTCACACCTTCCCATTTTCAGGCCCTGGAGCTGCTTCAAAAAGAGGTATCTATATGGGAACGGCAACGGGCACGCTTAGAATCCATTGCTGCCAAATTCATCCCCCTTGCCGATCAGTTTTCAAAAGAGATGCTGCAAGCTGTTGCCTCATGGGCCGTATCTGTGAAAGCGTATGACCTTGCTGACAGGTGCTCCAGCATCTATTGCGGGGAAAAAGTGCTTTATTTAGGGAAGAAGCATGGTTCTTTTTCCTGGAAGCTCAGTTCTCTGGAAGCCAAACCTCTTGAATTCCTTAAAGCAATAGGCCATGGCCTCGAATCTCTCGATGTCAAACTCGAGAATCCCCAGGCAACAGAACAGCCCTGGGTAAAATTTGCCGATGCCTGCCAAACTCTTCCTCATCTGTACCTCAATTTAAGTGGGATGATCCCCCCCATGGAGACCTTCCCTTTATCCCGGCTTACCAAATTGTCGTATCTGTCAATTCATCCAAGGGATCTTGAAAGCTGGGAGGGGTTGCGCTCTCTGAAGATTCCTTCCAACATAAATAGCACGTCTTTATTCCTGGATATCCGTCACATTGAAAGAGTTGCCCCTTACGAGTTTTTTGACAACCTCCCTCCTAAAGGAGTCTCTCTCCATTTGAACGATGAACTTCGGCGAGTACCTGCTAAAGATGATCCCCTGGACATCCTTTTTTCCCACCTGCAACATTGCACAGAACTTGAGGTTCAACCGACCCATTGTCGTCCCGAATTCGCCCGCCATGCTCGTCTATTGGAAGTATTGAAACTAGAGTATTTTGATTTCCAGCTCCCCTCTATTGACGTATTTAGAGAGCTCCTCGAACATGCTCCCAATCTTAAAAAATGCGTAATCAAAAGCGATTTCATTATTAGTAAATATAAAGACTGCAGCGAAATAATAAGCCGCACCAACGATTTTCTGGAAGAATTTCAAACTCTTGAAAATTGCAACCTCCATATTACGATCACCGGAAGCAACGAAAACAGAGTCCAGGAACTTAAAGACAATGTCTACCCGAAACAGCCCGACAAGCGAGGTAAGCCAGAAATGTGTTTAAAAATCAAAGTCAGCAACTATTTCGGGTAGCTTCTGACGAAAATATCCCAGATCTTTTCAGTGAATTCATTGAGGTAATGGCTTGTTTAAAAAGTCCTTTGTGGAAAATGAGGAAATGTCTATCATTTTTCAAATTCCCTGCTTCTTGGTGGGTAAACAGGAGGAAAATAATGTCGATAATTGTATCTGAGTATCAAGGATCAAGATATCCAGTGCCCCAACAAGCACCTCAACAGCAGATGGTGGAATTGTATACACCGATCAGGGCCTGGCACAATGGGCAGTTTAAGCTGGCCACTCTAGCTCATCCTATCACTGTTGATGAAGTCAGAGCTGGATCTAATATTTTAACACTCATGGGTACAGAAGCTGGCCTTGTTGTCAGTATTATTGCTTCCAGTCCATGGATTGCGCTTGGTACGGCCGCCTTTTTTGCGTATAAAACGCTTGCTAACCGGGGTCTCACTATAGATCCGGAAGACAACATATTTAAAGAGCGAAGCCTAATGTTAATTAACCTTCAACAAATAGACGATCCCATTGCCATCGAACGGACACCGTTTCCAGGCAGCAATGAGATTTTAAAGACTTATGATTTTGCCAATGGCCAATTAGCAAGCGCCTGGGCGTCAAACCAGGGCGCTGCATACTGGAGAAACTCATTTGAGATCATTGTGAGAGATAGCAATGGCCAGGTTAAGGAAATCGCCTCTATGCCAGAACTGCGAAATAACCATCGACCACTCTTTGATTGCAGTTGAGCCAACGATCGCCTGATTGCAGGGAGATTGCTTCGATCTCTCCGCTTTGCCGAACAAAAAAATTTAGTCCAAATTCCAAGTTTCTGACCGATTATAGTTAATTTTAATTATTGATTGTTTTCTTTTTCTTTGGATATAGTGACTCCACAAAAAATAACAATCCAATTTTGAGGAAAGATATGCAACCGGTTCAACCACAATCGCAGGCCGCTCTACCCAATAGCCCAGTTCAGGATAGATGTATCGTTGGGGGACTCGTTGTCGGAGCCGCCGGGGTTGGTCTAAACATACTTGGAGCACCCGTTTTATTGGGTGGTATGCTCGTTGCTGGTGGTATTCGAGGAGTCCTTTACGCTGCTGGATCACATCCTCAACAAGTGAATGAAGACGTCTTTATAACTGAGATGGTTGATGGTGGGCTCTACTCTCTTATAGGTGGGGGTGTTTCTTTTGCGGTGAAATCAATCGCACAGCCATTTTTCAGCCTTGGTAAAGCTGCTGCAAATATCCTTGGTCAGAGCAGTGCAAACGCAGTGACACATTGCGCAGAAAGGGCGGTGAATCAACAACCCATTACCCTTCGAGGCGTTGTTACCGCCGGAGCAAGCGGGGCAGCTGGCGGTCTTGCCGTAGAGGCCGTGCGCGTACGGCTTGGTGAAGTGCCCAACGTCCCATCGAGCATCCTTGCAAGGGGAACGGCTGAAGGTGGAGCAAGCGCAGGCGCAGCCAGCCTGACTAATATTGCCTCCAATTCTCTTGCCCGTGTAGCCAATAATTATAGTGAAGGGCGACCACTGACCCAGGATTTATCGCAAGACCTAAGCGTCCAGCGTTTAGTTGGAGACACTGCCTTAGGAGGTTTTACAGGTTTTATTAATGCAATTCCAGACGCATTGAATAGCGCGCGAGTCGTGCCTGATCCAGATCGAGTTGCGCTGGATGAACAAAAAAAAGATCTGGATAACAGGCAAAAAGAGCTGGATGCACAAGACGCCGACATATCGAAAAATGAAAAAGCAATCATCCAGGAATTCAAAGAACTGGCTGGCAACAAGGACAATCCGGATGTAATAGTAAAAGCTGACGGTTTTAAGATCAATGACAGAGACGAGGCTATTAAGTGTATATTAGACGGATCAAAAGTGGTCGAAGTGCTTTATGGCGAGCCAAAAAAAGGTCAACACATACACCCTTTCACAAGAGTATTTGTAAATAACCTGGCCAGTCAGCGCAGAGATTTGGACCGTAATCGTGCAGACTTGAACCGTAATCGAGCAGAGCTGGACCGTAGTCAAGCAGACTTGGCTCGTAATCAAAGTTCAAATGCACAAGCAGATTTTGGAAACCAACGAGAATTAAATTCAACAGTTCGCCAACAAGCAACTCTTGCTGTAATTGAAACTGTTCCTCCCCGGCAACCCCTCCAGCAAACTGTTCAACCTCTTCTGCAAGCAGCTCGCGGCCTGCTACAACCTGGATCCGCACAATCAGTACTGGCACAGGAGCCGGTAGCACCAACTGCGACCCCAGCTCCACAGGCAACAGCTGCAACAGTAGCGCCGGCAGCGCCAACTGCGACCCCATCTCCACGGGCAACAGCCCAACCTGCAGTGACGCCTCCCATGGCTGCGCAGGCAGATGATCGTCTGGCTGAACTAATCGTTGTCTTTAGACCAAGAGTGGATGACCTGGAGAGACGAAGAATTGACCTTGATGCAGAGGATGCCAGCATCGCGGTAAAAGAAGGCAAGTACAGGGCTGGAAAAGAGAAAGTTATTAGCTTAGTCGATATTGTCCTCGATGGAAATAAAAAAGCATGGCTGTGGTGGAAAGGCGACAGAATCGACAGAACGATGCTTGAAGACACAAACCAACTCATCGAAGACATGCTTGAAGGAGTAGGGGATGTTAAAATTCATTTTGAATGGGACGGAACAACTCACCGCATCCCTCCATTAGAAAACCCGGCCGCTGCTCGCGCAGCATGGAGAGTGAAAAATGAAAATTACCAGCGCGATGAAAGAGCCCTTAAAGTAGAGGTCTGGCACGCAAGATTTGATGCACCGAGAATGAAAAAAGAAAACCAGCGCGATGCATCAGCCGTTAAAGCGCAGCAGGAAATGCATGCAACAGTAGCGTCGGCAGCACCAGCTCCACAGGCACCAGCTCAACTTGAAGTAATGCCCCCTATGGCAGCGCCGGCAGCACCAATTGCGGCCCCTGCTCAAATTGCAGTAACCCCCCCTAAAGTAGCGACGGCAGCTGATCTTCAGGCTGCACAGCACGTTATCGCAAGGGACGCATTGAACTGGGCTAAAGAAAAGGCGGTAGGCCATATTCAGCGATTAACGGAGCAAAGAGAGCATTGTGCTACGGGCTCGAAAGGGCGTGAGAAGAAGCACAGCCTAACGCAGCAGATCGATGCGCATAACGAAAGACTTGAGCGCTTAAGAAATTTGAATTGAAGCTCTCTCGGGAACAGTTCAGAGAGTATCCTCCAGGACCTGGAGGATGTATTCTTTTTCTACATCTCAAAGGAGATTACACCCTGAGCGAGGCGTGTTTTCCGTTTCCTCAAGTCCGAAATCATTATCATTGATGCGTTGCATGCGCCGGCGCAAATCAGCCAGGTCGGCCAGAAGTTTGTTTTGCCCCAGAGAAGGGATGAGTGAACCTGTTTTTAGCGCACCGGAATTCGCTTCCCTGACCCATTCCTGGAAAAGATCGACGGGCAGACCCAGCACCGGATCGTCATCTGAAATAGAATACTTGATGTGAGGAGAGCCGATTTTCGAGAGCAATAGCTCGTCTACTCTACTTAGCAGGTTTAAGGAGCGCGCATAATCGATCAGCATGGCGTAGTTTAATTGCTCAAAGGGATATTCATAGCGAAAGCCAAGCGCAAAATAAGTGGGCCAGTCGGAAGGAATGTCATCGAGAATAACAGTTCGAGATCCGTGAGTGAGCGCGTATTGGCAGGCAATGTCGATCAAATGGGGATGGCTTTGTAAATTCACTATTTCGCCTATCTTCACAGGGTTTTCCGGAGTCAGTACAAAGCTGGCATCTATGCCCCGAATCAAATATTCCATGTGGTAGATGCGTTTCCCCCAATCTGCAATTATCTTTCCCCGATCTACAATTATCTTCCCCTGATCTACGATTGTGTAGATCTCTTTTAAGCCCAGTGGAGTTTTCGCCTCGATTGCCAGACCTGTCCGATGGAAGAACTGGCACTGCATTTGATCCAGGGGTTTGGGAGCTGTGTTTTGATTGCGTTCTACATCGTGCGCAATTTCCAACCTGACCAACTGATGCCAAAACCTCTCTATTTTTAAATTTTGCATTTTTTTTATCGTGAAACGCTTCTCCAAATAGCCGGACCAATTATTTTTCCCGTTCCATAAGGAAACCATGAAATTTCTTAAGGCAAATTCTCCTTTTGAGAGTTCTTCCTCAGGAACGGAAGTAGTGGTATCGACATAGATGCTTAAGCCCACTTGGGCCATTTCAATTTTCTCATGGAACTTGTCCAGTTGTTCTCTTTGATGGGGTCCCCTTTCTTCAAACCGCTTTTGGGCCAGTATGAGTGTTCGGTACCCAAGGGCAAATTGTTTGATCAGCTTCCCTCTTTGCCCGGGATGGTTATATAGCTGCTCAATTGTCGGCAGGATGTGAAGGAGATGATCGTGAACAAATTCCGGGCCGGTAGAGAGCAGCGCGTCGCATTTAAGATTGCCTTGAAAAAACTTCATGGGGGGAGCAACCCCCTCGCTTGATAAAATATCCAGATGAGGTATACCACACTCGGCCATAACCTGGATCTGGACCCGCGCGAAAGCTCCCGCAGGTCCAAATTCCAGGTTTCTGGCCGAGTGTGGTATAACCCTGTATCTTCTGTGAGCCGCAGCTGCTGCCAATTGCCTTCCAGCGCTTCCTTGTCAGGCAAGCGAATGATCACGCTATCTTCCCGACAAATAAAAGCATAACCCAGCTGTGTAAAGGGATGTTCCCTTAAGCGAAGCAGATGTCTTTCCCTGCGGCGCTCCGCGGCAGGAAATATCGCGTCTATTTTTGCATCGCTCGCTGCGGATCTTCTAATTACTTCCTTATTAAGCGCCTGCAATTGCGCATGGAGATTTTCTCTTTCCTCAGGAGAAATTTCGTCACTATCAAGCTTTGCGGCAATTTTTTTGATCCTGCGATGCACTGTTATGACGTCGTACTCTTCCCGCATCTGAAATTCGTAGATGTAACCACTGCCTGCCGGGTTTTTATAGCGGCGGACGCATCGCCAAAAAGACCCATCTTTTTTTGCAATTTCCGTAATAGTCCCTATCCTCTCCAGCTCGGGAGCAGAGGCGGTGCGTTTCAAAACTCTCTGTTTTAAACTTCGGGAGGGTCTCTCCACGTCCTCTTCGTAAAGGGCTTTCAGTGCCTTTTTGTGGAGTGTACCCAAGGCTTTGATTTCCCCGGGCTTCGGATTTTTAAGTGGCTCAATGGACCCTGTAGGTAAAGGGGAGCCGCATGCAACGGGAGTCACAATGAACCTCGTTAAAAAAAAAGTAAATATTTTATATATTAAACGAATTTAGTAGAAATTTCAACTAAATAAAATCATATTAAACTGATTGTTGATTAATGAACGTCATTAATTTTTTTGAAAAATAACAGGAGCTGGCTGGTTTTCCTCAGAGGGAGTGAGTTTTTGTCTTTTTGCGGAGGAAGAGGGCATGGGGGCCTCTATGTCCAGGTTGAAAGGAATAGGCCTATTTGCAGCTCTCTGCGCGATCTTATATTTTTCAGGGGTGCAAGGGGCGCAAAGTTCGTTGATCTGCTTTCTTAATTCACTTTGTGTGGGCTCACGCCGGATCCGTTCTCCATCACTCCGAATAGTAGTTTTTTTAGAGAGGGGATCGTGCAGGGTTCGCTATAGACGCTCACCGCCTCGCGCTGATATGAAGCTTCCTGGAGGAATAACGTATGCTTGGTGCGCATCGTCTCAACGGGGAACTCCATCGCGGCCAGGAGATGTTTTCGGTTTGAGAGGAAGAAACTTCTGACCTCGTCCAAGGGGAGGTTTTCATTTTTGGCCATCTTCACTAGCTTCTGAAGAAATTTGATATCGTTGCGCACCCATTTCAGCTTCTTGGTGGAGGGGCAGCCCTCTTTTTTTTGCCGAAGAGTTGTGTATTCCGCAAGAAAGGCTTCGGTATGGGTTAGGTATGCGGCAAAATCATCGCAGGAAAACCCCTCTTGCGCCAGAGGGCCGAGCTCCAGGGCGCGCATGGCCTGGAAGTGTTGGAAACAGCTGCCTAAGCGTACAAGCCTCTCCTGGAGGTTTGTAATGCTCTTGTCGAAATCGCTGTGGAGCCAATGGACAAGCCTAAGGGTTGATTCCTCGGGGGATTCCCCTTTTTCCAGGCGGTCGCTCTGCAGTTGCTTAAGGAAAGGGGCGAGCCTTCTTTCCAATTGGGAATCGAACTGGTTGGAGGCGTCGGGGTTTTCAAACGTCGCATTGCAGTTCCACTCGAAGCGGGAACCGGAGAGAACAGAAAACATCCCATCGGGGGGAAGGCGGCTTTCGAAGAAGTTTGTGACGAATGCAAGGTCCTTGTGGCGGCTTTGGAGAAGCTCTGTTTCGTCGGGGGAAAGGTTCAATTTTGATTCTACAAAAGGCTGTGTTTTTTTCGGAGTCAGCGTCTGCTCGACGATTTTTTTGATGACGATAGGGAGATAGCTGTCCCTGGTTGCAGGGTTAAGGCATGCGTGTGCTGCCTGCCTGCCATCGGACGCCTGATCTGCCTGTTTGTTGGTATGGGCGCGCATCAGGGGGACGCCATAGGAAGATTCAACATGGGTGTAGGTGAGATAGGTGTGTAGGCGAAAGTCCAATTTAATTTTACAGATTTCCGGGTCGATTGTCTGGGGGTCGCTTGTAGCGGTGAGGTAGGGGACGGCATTCTCGGGAAGGATTTTACGGGTTTTCCGATCTAATGGATTCTCGTGGGAAAGGTGATGCCCATGAACCGTGGTCTTTCGAAAGGCATAGGAGGTATCAAGTCCGGCGCTCATGCGTTATCCTTTTATACTGTTTATCAATTAAACTTTTATATAATTATAATTAATAGAATGTTAATAATCAATAAAAAATAAACCAGAATGCTATGAGCGCAACTGACTTAAGCTAATGAGGATACAATGAAAAAGACAGCCCTTTTGGGGCTGCCTTTTTGGTACCAAAACCTGAAAAATCCTTTAAGTTGCTTAGCTTGAGTGAGCTAAGAACTCGCAGATCAGGGGCACGTTGAGGGGGATAGGGAAGGGCACCTGGTCGATGGCAGGGGAGATGAGCAATTGTCCGGAGAACTTCGCAGGATCGGAAGAGAGGTACTCAGGAACGCTCTGGGCCACATTCTCAGCGCTTTGTTTGATGATCGGCATTTGCTGGGATTTGGTCTTGATCGATACGGTCATGCCGGGGCGGACAAAGAAGGAGCGGCGGTCGACTTTTTTGCCGTTGACGAGGACGTGGCCATGGGACACGAGCTGTTGGGCAGCAAAAATGGAGGGGGCCAGCTTGAGGCGGTAGACGATGTTGTCCAGACGGCACTCGAGGCGCTCGATGAACATCGCAGGGGTATTGCCCTTGGAGCGCATCGCTTCTTTAAAGTAGCGGACGAGATGGGCGCGTGTGAGCATCCCGTAGACAGCTTTCAGCTTCTGTTGTTCTTCCAGCTGAAGGCCGAAGTCAGACTTCTTCTTGCGCTTGGCTCCGTGCACTCCGGGAGGATTGGGTTTGTGAAGCAGCGGATTGCGAGCGCGTCCGAAGATATTCGCTCCAAATCGACGTGCAATGCGATTCTTGGGGCCAGTGTATCGAACCATTGTATCTCCTAAAAATAACTCAAAGAATTTAGCTATGAAGGTTGTATGCTAATACACCCTCAAATTTTTGTAAATGAAACATCTTATAAGAAGACAACTTTTGGGGGAAGGGGGTAAAAGCTGAAGAAATTTATGCCTGTATTATTGGATATTTTATTTGACAAATGTTTATTATAAATCGTTATGATCTAGTTACTTATACTTCAATAAAATACAGCTTTATTTGTACTAATATATTTGGTATAATTACTGCTGTAACCATCAGTTTTGTAGTGTAAAATGGGGGCCCGGGTTGACCGGGGGAACTCAAGTGTTGATCGCCGTGCATACCGGCAGTGTTCCTTAACTTTCGCAGTTGGCCCTTAATTTTACATCGATTCTAAAGCCCAGGGGGCTGGATCCTGTCCCTCCCCTTGAATTAACACCCCGCGAGGCCCAAATTTCAAGTTTCAGGCCACGCGGGGGTATAATCGCCCCAGGCCCTGCCGCTCTTAAGCGGCAGGGCCTAATTTTTTGGCTCTCTTTCTTCGGTTCTCTTCTTGTCTGGATATTTTCCATAGGCTATCCTTTTTAGGTGATAATTCAAGGATCCTTTATGACGCAGAAAAACACACCCTACCATGTTCTGGCCTACTACTTCTTTACGCCGCTTGCCGATCCCCGCTCGGAGGTCGCCCGCCATCTTGAATTTATCAAGGATAAGGATATCTGCTGCCGGATCTACATCTCGGAAGAGGGGATCAATGGGCAGATGAGCGCTTCGGAAGAAGCTTCTTTGGCCTACCAGGAATGGCTGAAGAGCGATCTGCGTTTTAGGGACATCGTCTTCAAGACCCACTTCCACCATGAGCACGCCTTTCCCCGCGCGTCGGTGAAGTACCGCAAGCAGATCGTCGCAATGGATGAGCAGGTCGACATAGCACTCACCGGTGAGCACCTCTCTCCCGAAAAGTGGAACGCCATGCTGGAGAAGCGGGACGACCACACTCTGCTTTTGGATGTGCGCAACGACTATGAATGGGAGATTGGGCATTTTGAGGGAGCGGAACTCCCCACTCTGGAGACCTTCCGCAAATTTCCGGAATACGCGCGCAAGTTGAAAGAGACGTGCGATCTGAAAGAGACGAAGGTGATGATGTACTGCACCGGGGGGATCCGCTGCGAGCTCTACTCTGCGCTGATGAAGAAAGAAGGGTTTGAGAATGTCTATCAGCTCGACGGGGGCGTGATCAACTACGGGCTAAAAGAGGGGCAGGGTCGCTGGAGAGGAAAGCTCTTTGTGTTCGATGACCGGCTCGCGGTGCCGATGGATGAAAAGAGTGATGAGGTGATCAGCCACTGCAGGCATTGTCAATCTGCTTCAGACGTTTACTACAATTGCGCGAATATGGACTGCAACGAGCTTTTTCTGGCATGTCCTGCGTGTGCGAAAAAACTGAAAGGGTGCTGTTCGGAAGGGTGTGCGCAGGCGGCGCGTCTGCGGCCCTACGAGGATAAGGAGCGGCCTAAACCGTTCCGCCGTTCCCACCACTATCAGGAGACTTCCAAAGTCCCCGGATGATGTCCAGGATCTGGCCTTGAGTTTCGGGCAGGACGACGGTGAGCCCGGGCTTGATCCCGGCCTCAGAGAGTTCAAAAGCTTTCATCGTGTTGCAGATCCGACCGTCCAGGCGCACGCCGATGCCGCGGGCTCCGACCATGTTGCCCCAGTCGCCGAACATCTCGAGGGTCATCTCGCAGGCGGTGATGAGGAAGAGGACTTTCTTGTCCGGGTTAGCCTGGGTGATCTCGAACATCTTTTCCCCGATGTAGTGGATCGTGGGGATGAAGAGAGGGAGGATGTCTCCCCGGTCAAGGGGCATGGCGTTGACGGCCTTGCCGATGAAGCACTGGCGGCAGACGGGGTTTTCCGGATCGTGGATGCACTCAGAGGAAAACCTGCCGGAGGGGCACTCGAAGGGTTTGTGGCAGTAGGAGAATCCGACGACGAGCAGGATCTCTTCTTCCTGCAGAAGGGACTGAAAGTGTTCGATGCTCTCGACCCCGTAGAGGAAAAAATCGCCCTGGCGCGTGTAGGAGCGTTTTTTGAGGGCCGATTTTATCCAGCGGCAGGCATATTTGAGCGGATGTTGGAAAAAATAGCGGGGAAAGATCCTTTTTGGATCGTGGGAAAGAAGGTACTTGACGCTTTTCCACTTCAGCCCCTTTGCGGTGTCTTCGGTCATCCCGGGCATAGTGGGGAGGACGGCGAGGGTCTTGATCGGCTGGCTCTTGCGCAGAAGAGCGCTTTTCTCGTCCCAGGCTTTTTCTGCAGTCTCCCAGGAAGTGGAGTGGTTCCAAATTTTTAATTTATCGTTCATTGCGGCTTAAAATCCTATGTCAGACATAAGTTACCATCTGGAAAGTGAAAAGAGGAACACCAAAAATGATTTGGCGCTCCGTCTTGCCAGCTTATCCGGCAAACCGCTGACAAAGGAGCACCTCCTCGCCCAGGCCTCGTCGAGTGGGGAAAAGGGGGCGCTGGCTCGTCTCCTGAAGGTTAAAACGGCTCTTCAGGGAGATACCCTCTGGGTCCCTTCTGATCTCGCCTTTGACACTTTAAAGGGGTTGGGAGCAACCAGCCGCCTCTTTTACCGGGGGAAGAAGGTCTTCGTCGATCCGTTTACCACCTGCCAGATCTATTTCGAGGGGGAGCGCGCCTCTCCTGGCAAAGCCGCGATTCCTGGGGCGCTGGAAGCTAGTGGTCATTCCCCAAAATCCTTGCTACTTGGACCGCGTCAAAGCTCCCGCGGTTGAGTTCCCGCAAGTGGGGCCTATGTTTCAAAATATGGCCCCACTTGCGGGAATCTCAACCCCGGGGCTTTCACGCGGTCCTAGTGGTAAGGATTTTGGGGAAAGACCACTGGCCTCCCAGTCGGGCGCTCTGAACCTGTGCGAGTGGGTGTTTGCAGGGGACCCCTCCTGGATCCTTCAGGACGGGGTGATCCGCGCGGTCGACAGCGCGATCGCCACAAAATGGGTCAGGTTGGAGCCTTTTTCCCTGGAAGGGAGGGGGTTGAGCGACTTCCTGGAGGATGTGGAAGGGGAGGTGCCCATCCACTGGAAAGGCGGGGACGCCCCCTCGAAGGTCGACCCCCTTCCCTTTTTGACCCTCGGCGACCGGCATGGGGGGTTTGCTGACCTTGCGTTCGATTACGGCGTCTTTGGGAAAGTGGAAGCCCATGACCCCGTTTTCCCGCCTGGCGCAGCCGAGAGGCGGAGAGGGGGTGGGAAAAGGACCTCCTCGAGACCGACTTCCTCAAGAAGATCGTCGGGAAGACCCACTACTACTGCCCGCTCGACAAGGTGGCCAAAAGCCTCACCTTCCTTTTGGAGATCGGCTGGACCGTGATCGATGCGCTGGGGAGGCGGGTGGTCCGACAGAGACAGGTCGACTTCGATGCCGATGCCGGGGAGAAGACGATCGTCGTTCGCGCCCGGGCCCACTATGAAGAGCACCAGGTCGACCTCTCCCGCCTCGTCGGCGCCTTCAATAGGCGGGAGCACTTCGTCGAGCTCTCCCCCAAGGCTGTCGCCCTGATCGACCGGGAGGCGTTCGCGCAAACCTGGGGGGATCTCACTGAGCAGGAGATCACCTCGGAGGGGATCTCCCTCAAAAAGAACCAGTTCGGCCTCCTGCACTCCTTTTTGGAAAAGAAGAACCTCGTGCTGCACGAGGGGGTCCGGGAAAAAATTGCCCGCATGGGGACCTATGCCACGGAGGAGCTCCCCGAGGTAGGCAAAGATTTCCGGGGGACCCTTTTTGCCTACCAGACAGAGGGGCTGCAGTGGCTTAACTTCCTCAAGCAGGGGGAGTTCGGGGGGCTTTTGGCCGATGAGATGGGCCTGGGAAAAACGGTGCAGGTGCTGGCATTTTTTTCCCAGCTGGAGATCGAAGGGCCCCTTCTGATCGTCGTCCCGACCTCCCTCATCTTCAACTGGCAGCGGGAGATCGAAAAATTCCTGCCCCATTTTCAGGTTTACAGGCACGAAGGAAAAGACCGGCTCCGCACCCGGCAAGATTTAAGCGGCAAGCAGGTGATCCTCACCTCCTACGCCCTGCTGCGGCTCGATGCCGAGCTGCTCGAAAGCGTCCCTTACCACATGGTCGTTCTCGACGAAGCTCAAGGAATCAAGAACCCCGACAGCCAGGTCGCCCAGGTCTGCTGCCGCCTGCGCGCCACTTTGCGCCTCGCCATCACAGGGACCCCCATCGAAAACCGCCTCGAGGACCTCTGGTCGATCTTCCAGTTCCTCCAGCCCGATCTGCTGGGAGAGAGGGCCGAGTTCCAGGCCCAGGTGATGGCCGCCCAGCTCAACGCCCAGTATTTCGACAGAATCAAAAAGAAGGTCCGCCCCTTCATCCTTCGGCGGAAAAAGGAGCAGGTCTGTCTCCAGCTGCCCCCCAAGATCGAACAGACCGTCTACGTCGAGATGACCCCCTCCCAGGCCGCCATCTACGACCGCTGGCTCCAGAAAACCCGGCAGGGGCTCCTCACCAAAGTCACACTCGACGGGGCCGCTTCCCATCGGATGGAGATCCTCGAGGCGATCCTGCGGCTCCGCCAGCTCTGCGCCCACCCCTCTCTCGTCGAAACCCTCGAGGACGACCCCCTTCTGCTCAGCGCAAAATTCGAGCGGCTCCTCTCCGATCTGCAGGAAGTGGTCGAAGAGAAGCAGAAGGTACTCGTCTACAGCCAGTTCACAAGCATGCTCAGCCTCATCCAGACCGCAGTCCGGCAAAAAGGATGGAAGCACGTCTACCTCGACGGCAGCACAAAAAACCGGGAAGAGGTCGTGCGCAGCTTCCAGGAGGATCCGGAAGTGTCTATTTTTCTCGTGAGTTTAAAAGCGGGCGGGGTGGGACTCAACCTGACAGCCGCAGATTATGTGTTCCTCTACGACCCCTGGTGGAACGATGCGGTCGAGCGGCAGGCGATCGACAGGGCGCACCGTCTCGGAAAGACCGGTACCGTGATCGCACGGCGCTATGTGACGGCGCTGAGCATCGAAGAGAAGATCATGCAGCTCAAAAGCCACAAGACGGCCCTCTCCCAGCAGCTCCTCGAATCGGAAGAGGGGTTCGGGCAGGTCTCCATGGACGACCTCCTTCACCTACTATCCCAATAGTCTAGCAGGGGACAAATGGCTTGCTGCGGCTTTGCAAAATCGATTATTAAGCAGGTCGTGGTGCAGGCTACTGCCACGTGCTCCTCATTTGTCCCCTGCTAGACTATTGGGATAGTACTTCAATAGCTTTCCCTTTCCGCCTGTTCGTGTTTGTCCTGCTCGATCAGCTCTTTGGCTGCAAATTTTAAGGTTTTCAATCCCTCATCGAAGCCGACTTCTCTGAGCAGCTTGTCGAGATAGCGGATCTCCGTCTGGAGCTGGTCGTTGATCGACTCGAGCTCGGAAATCTTTTTGAGCATCTGTTCTTTGGTCATCGTTCCTCCATGTGGCGAAATAGATAAAGATGCAATAACCGTGCCAAGTGGCACTTGTATCTCCCTCCTGCAATAGATGTATATAATTTTATTTTCGCCAATTTTTGTAAAAAAATAGTTTAAATTGAAGTAAAGTATTAAATTAAGTATAATTACCGATGAAATTTTAATCAACTAACCGCAGAGAGGTTATTATGAGTTCAGATTTACGTCTTTTCCCAAGTACTCCTGAGGGGTTGGCGCAATTCGAGCAGATGATGATGGCTCCTTTCAACGAGAAGCCATCGTGGAAATGAACGATGAAACTGCCAGGGATATGACGATCATCGCGCAATCCATCGGGGCTACCGCCGCCGGATGGCGGGGAAATGGGGAGATCCGTTTTCCAGGTGAGCCTATGGACAGAAAACAGAATTGGGGAGTTTTTGCCGGCGATCATCTTTCTCAATTCTTCCGGTATTTCAGGAATTTTATGCCAATGTGCCGGGGAAAGGAAAATTGGCAATCGACCTGGGGTGCGGCAATAGCCGGGCTGTTCCCTATTTGCTGCAAAGAGGATGGCAGGTGGTAGCTGTAGATAATTCACGGCCGGCCCTGGATTTTCTTGCTAAAGGAAATTCTGATGCTGTTGCATCCGGTAAACTGAAGATCGTCGAAGCCGATGTCGCCGCATTTATCCCTGAAGCCCCTGCAGATCTTGTCCTTGCTGTAGACATCCTCCCTTACATCGATCCCGCAAAATTCATCGAAACCTGGAAACAGATCCATGACCTTTGCGTCAAAGAGGATGGATTCCTCGCTGGCAACTTTTTCCGTACACTTAGCGACCCGGAAATGGCTCCAATGATGAATTTGGCAAAAGAGATGGGAGCGTGGTTCCTTCCCGACAGGCGCATGGTGCGGCCCTTACTGACGCATGCCGGCTATGAAGTCAAAACATGCCGATTTCGTGACGACTTTTCAGGTAAAGAACCCATGGCCATGCAGTTTGTCGCACAGAAAAAGACCCAATCTTAAGGGGAATGCACCGCAGGAGCGGCTTCTCGCCGCTCCTGCATTCTCTTCAATGAACCGAATACGGAAAAAAAAGCCAGTCTGTGGTAGGATTTTCTCTATTAAACCAACTGTTAATTCAAATAAAGGTTGTTATGGTTTCTTTTGTTTCATAATTTTTATCAGATGTCCTTCAATGACCCAAATCTATCGAGCAAGGCATTAAACGCCTGGTCAGAGGTGAGCCAGGCCCCCGAAATGACCGAGAATACAGCGCGCGATGTGGGCGTCATAGCCCAATCGATCGAGGGCGCCGCAGCAAGATGGGCCATTACCCAGGCGCTTCCCACCGTTTCTTATGCTGGCGTTCCCCTTCAAAGAGAGGGGTTGTGGAGCTCGATGGGGTTTCATCCCACCATGTCCGTTCTGCCAGTCCTTGAGCAATATTATGCAGGGGAGTCAGGAGAAGGAAAGGTCGCCATCGAATTGGGGAGCGGCAATAGCCCCGCCGTCCCTTTTTTGCTGCAGAGGGGATGGAAAGTGATTGCCGTCGATAATTTATACGTGGCGATGGCGAAGCTCCTGATGAACCATAGAACAGAAATCAAGTCTGGGCAACTGCAGGTTGTGGCTGCGGATATCTCGACATATCAACCAGATAGCCCTGCAGACCTTGTGATCGCATCCGACATCCTCCCTTTCATCGATCCGGCCAAATTCATGGGCACATGGAAAAGAATCCATGATCTATGTGTCAAAGAGGAGGGGTTTCTCGTGGGTAACTTTTTCCGCTCCCTCACCGAGCTGAAATCGGCTCCTTTGATCTACGCACTCCAGGAAATGGGAGCCTGGACTCTTCCTGACAGGCGGATGGTGCGCCCGCTTTTAACGCATGCCGGTTACGAGATCAAAGCCTGCCAATTTCGTCAGGATATTCCCGGCCATGACCACCACTCCATCCAGTTTGTCGCGCAGAAAAAGACCCAATCTTAAGGGGAACGCACCGCAGGAGTGGCTCCTCGCCGCTCCTGCATTCACCTCAATGAACCGAATACGGAAAAAAAAGCCAGCCTGTGGTAGGATTTCGCGCTTTTTCAATTCATGCAGAGGTTGTTATGAGTTCCGGGGCCCATTTCGTGAAATTTCCTCCAGGAGTAAGTCAATTCTTCAGTATTTTAGAGGCCCCTTTTGAGGAGAAGCCGATCGTCGAAATGAACGATGAAACCACACAGGATATGAACATCATAGCCAAGTCCATTCAGGCTGCTGCTGCCGGATGGCGTGGTAACCAGGATATTCATTATATAAATTCATTAGTCGATAGAAAGAAGTTCTGGGGAAACATGGCAAGTCATAGCCCCTCTCCTCTGCTGCCGGTATTTAAAAGAGAATATTCCCATCAAACAGCAAAAGGAAGAGTGGCAATAGATCTGGGATGCGGCGATAGCTCCGCTGTCCCATTTTTACTCCAAAGAGGCTGGAGGGTGATTGCTGTCGACTATTCACGACCCGCTCTCGATGTGCTTGTTGAAAGCAATCGCAAGGCCATCGCATCTTGTCAATTGAGGGTTGTAGAATCTGATGTCGCGACATACGTTCCTGATGAACCTGCAGATCTTGTCATCGCATCGGACATCCTCCCCTACACAGATCCAGCAAAATTTCTGGAAACATGGAAGAAAATCCATGACACCTTTATCAAAGAGGGTGGATTTTTGGTAGGCACTTTATTTCGCTCTGTTACCGATCCAAAATCGAATGCTATAATGCAGGCAGTCAAAGAAATGGGAGGATGGTTCCTTCCCGATATGCGTATGGTGCCGCCCCTTTTGACGCATTTCGGTTATGCGATCAAAACATGCAAATATCGTAAAAATATTCCAAATCGAGATGCCTATGCCCTTCAGTTTGTCGCGCAGAAAAAGACCTCTAATCCTGATTCAGTCAATACCCCGGACGTAAAAATTCCCGCTTCTGTCAATGGGGAATTGGAGGAATTGAAGTGGGTGGTCAGGCGCATCGAGGATTTACAAAAACGCCTTGCCACTGAGAACTCTAACCCGTGGATCCGCGAATTCGACGAGCTCATGCTGCACGGCCTACTTTCAATGGATTGGACTTCTGCCATCTCCAATGAACACAAGAAAAAAAAGCCAGCCTGAGGTAAGATTTCGCAACTATATTAAGATCGACAAATCTGTCAAATCGAGGTTGATATGGTTTCTTTTGTTCAACATTTCTATGAGAGAGCCTTTGATAGTCGTTGGAGCGTGCTCGAGGCTGCTCGATTTCGACCGGAGGAACCGATCGGCGAAAAGACCGATAGGCAAGTGTGCACGATGCATTACATCAAGCAGCGGCTTAAAAGTGCTGCAGACAGATGGATCCGTAATCAGGCTTTTACTCCTGTTTATCATGCAGGCTGGGAATATCAAAGGGGGGAGCGTTTTTGGTCAGCTATGGCATATGATCCTGCACCATCCATTCTGCCCATTCTTGAGCAATATTATTCCAAAGAGCCAGGAGAGGGAAAGGTGGCCATCGATTTGGGGTGCGGTAATAGCCAAACCGTCTCCTTTCTCCTGAAAAGAGGGTGGACGGTGATTGCGGTAGATAACTTACCGCTTGCGTTGAGCTTACTTACAGACAAGAATCCTGAAGCTGTAGCTTCCGGGCAATTGCAGGTTGTTGAAGCGGATATTTCGACTTATCGACCAGATAGCCCTGCAGATCTTGTGATCGCATCGGACATCCTCCCCTTTATCGATCCAGAAAAATTCATGGGCATCTGGAAAAGAATCCATGATTTGTGTGTCAAAGAGAAGGGATTTATCGCAGGCAACTTATTTTGCGCCCTCAGCGGGTTTGGGAATGATTCGTTAATGTATGCACTCCAAAATATGGGAGCGTGGGTCCTTCCCGACAAGCGGATGGTGCAGCCGCTCTTAACGCATGCCGGTTACGAGAGCAAAACATGCGAATTTCGTCACGATATACCAGGACATCAGGATCACTCTATGCAGTTTGTCGCGCAGAAAATAACCGCACCCGCGCAAAAGTGAGTGGAAGTATTCGTTTACAACCTTCCCCATTCTAGTAGTATGAGTAAGGGAAATCCTGTATCTGCCAAAGGGATAACTATGAGACCTGGTTCATTCATCTTGTTTTTTCTAGCTGTGATCGCTACCGCGTGCTCTTCCAAAGAAGAGTCCCAGGAACCCGACTATGACAATATGGTCATGGCGGATGAGGAGGAGTGGATGTCCGATGAGGAAAAGGACAGGAAAGTGATTGCGGGCGACCTGCCGGTCCCCCAGGAGCTCATCATCCTTGAGCCCTCCAATCTCGAGCAGGAAGCTCCTTCAGAGCACTTAAGGTAGCAGCGCTTTTCCCTATGAATCCTCTCAGTTACTAAGGATTCCTTCCAGTAACTGTGCTTATACCCGTGTAATGGGTTTATACTTTGCGCGGGGTATAATTCCCCCAAAATCGCCTCTGATTTTCGGATTTTAAGGAGGATTTTTCTCTCAAAATTCGACGGAATATATCTATTTTAGGGTAAAATTCAGTCATGATTGATTGAGTTTTCCGTAAAGAATTTTTAACTTGTCTTTTAGAGGTCTTTCAACCCTATCCCTTGAGGCAGAGTCGCTTAAGGTAGGGAAAGGCAGACCTTGTGTCCACCGGTCTTAAGAGTAAATTGCTCCCTGCCGTGGGGGTTTTTGGCCACAATGCGAGCGGGAAAAGCAAATCTCGCAAAGGCTCTGGCCTACATGCAATGGGCTATGCTCAATTCAGGATTCTATCTTAACCAGCCTACCACTAGGTCTCCTCTTTTGCAGCCTTTCCTTTTAAATACCGAGACTTGTAAAGCACCGTCCTTTTTTCAAATCGTGCTCTGGGACCCGGAAGAAAAAACCGAGTACAGATATGGGTTTGAAATCAACGCTGATCATATCGTTAGTGAATGGCTTGAGACCGTCACTAAAATAAAAAAAAATCGGCGCCGTCGACAGATTTTCCATAGAAAAGGCCAAGAATTTCTTAAGTTGGACGAAAACATCAAAGAGAGCGTGGGTCACTTAACCAATAACGTCAGGGCTACAGCATTGGCTTTAACGGTTTTTGCCCAGTTTGCTGACCCCATCTGTTCTCAGGTCATAAAACTGATGAATCGTCCCAACTTCATGATAATTCGATGGAGGTTTAGCAGATCCAATTGCCTATGCAATGCAGCAATATTATGAAAAGCCCGAGTTGGCAAGCAGAGTGCTTCATCTGTTAAAGAAACTGGATTTAGGCATTCAGGATCTGAAAGTGATACGGGAACCTTTTACAGAGGTTCATCTCAATGCTTTACCCAATGAATTGAAGCCCTTTTTTAACCAATCAGGTGATGTATTTAAAGCCGTTACTCTTCACAAAATGCACGGAGCTGCCAAAAACAGTCATCGTGTTGAGTTTGATTTTTACAATCAGGAATCCTTCGGAACGCGGCGCTTATTTTTTCTTACGACGTTATTAGTGCAGATTTTAGATGTTGGTGGGGTTTTTATTTTTGATGAACTTGGATCCAGCATGCATCCATTTATGAGTAGAGGAAATTGTTTCATTATTTCAGAATAAAGATACAAACCCGAAAGGTGCTCAGCTTATTTTTTGCTCCCACGAAACTTATTTGCTTTCAAATCTGGTGGGGCTGCGTCAGGACCAGATTTGGTTTACAGAAAAAAATGCGCATGAGGAAACAGAATTGCACTCTGTTCTGGAGTATAATATGCGAAGCGATGCAGAATTTGAAAAAAACTATCGCCTCGGTCGCTTTGGTGCAGTTCCTGTGATTTTGTCCTAACAAAAGTATTCCGAAATGTCCAAAAGAAAACCCAAAACAGAGCCTTGGCAAGTTCGAGACAATAGAAAGCGCAGCAAACAGACACTTTCTCCTCGCAAATGCTATCTCATCTGCACAGAAGGTAAATCAGAAGCCATTTATTTTTCTCATTATAGAAGTTCCACAGGACCCGTCGTCATTCCCCTGGACAAATCAGATCACAAGGTCAGCCTGGTCAAGAAGTCGCTAAGAGGAAAGAACCATCAGAATTCAGGCTGGCGAGTTCGATGAAGAAATTGATGAAGCTTGGGTTGTATTTGATCGCGACGCCGATCCGTTAAATAAGTCGGATAAGTCGCATTTTAACCAGGCGCTAAAGCTTGCGGAAAAAAATAATATTTTTGTTGCCTATTCTAACGATGCCTTTGAGCTATGGCCCCTTTTGCATTACCAAGACTTGTGGGCATGCACACACAGGGATCAGCTTTTTAAATTGTTAACGAAGCACAGGGGGAAAAAATACGAGAAGGCAGTCGATTTATATAGAGAAATTAAACCATTCCGATCCAAGGCCATGGAACGTGCAACGAAACTATTGGAGTCAGAGCTTAGTCCAGAAAGCGCCAATCCCTCAACCACAGTTCACAAATTAGTAGCCAAACTCATCCAGGAACCCGGTTTTCGAGAAGAAGATTGAGCTATACCCAAACAATCTCGAAATTTGGTTTTTGAGCGCGTCAAAGCCCCAGGGTTGAGCTCCCGCAAGTGGGTCCTATGTTATTAATATGAGACCCACTTGCGGGAGCTCAACCGCGGGGAGCTTTCACGCAGCTCAAAAACCAAATTTCTGAGATTGTTTGGGTATAACTCACCGGTTTTTCAAAGTCGAGCAGAAGCCTTTTCATTACAGGCCCATAGGCAAAGCCGCCAAGCCCACCCTGGCTGGCCACGACGCGGTGGCAGGGGATGAAGAGGGGAAAGGGGTTATAATGGCAGGCGGAGCCAACCGCCCGGGCGGCCCGTGGGCTTCCAGACTTCGCCGCAAGCTCGCCGTAGGTCAACTTCTTGCCAAAAGGCACCCGTTGCAAGGCCGTCAGCACCTCTCTCCTGAAAGGGGTAACGCCGCTCAGCGGAAGTTCCAGGTCCCCCGGTCTTTTTTTTCCGTAGCCTTCAAGAAACCCCACAAGCTGTTCAATCAGCCTGGGGTCGCTCTTTCCCGTTATTTTGCAGGAAAACTGCCCAGCAAAATCAAGCGTCGCCCGCTTTAGTTGCAGGTCTTCAAAGGTGAGGGTAATGACGAGGGGAGGGCCTGCGGGGAGTATAATGAGGTTGTTCATAGAAATACGGGAGGCCACGAGGGCCTCCCTGATGGAGTTATTAACGGCGGGAGTTCTCTTCACTGTAGGGCAGGTGGGAGATCAGCTCGTCGATCTTGTTGAGCTCGTCGAACTTGCGTTTGCTGACAGCTTCGCCGGCATAGAACCAGTGGAGCTCGGGTTTGCCGTCGGCGTAGAAGACGGAAATCCCGTGCTTAAGGCCGTTTTCCCAGACGATCTCCTGGGAGACGATGTCGCCGTCGATGAAGTGGCGCTCGATCCCGTTCTTCTGGCCGCTTAGGTAGGAGATCTCGACGATAGCGGTTGCCATTTTTAAAGTAGGTCGACTTTGCCGTGGAGCTGACCGCTGACCCATTCTTCGATGGAGAGGGGCTCGCCAGTGTGGGCAAAGGTGCGCTCTTCTCGCCGTTTAAGGCTTCATGGAAACAGTAGGCGATCGATTCAGGGGCGCCGCTTGGGTAGAAGGTTTCTTTTTTGATGGCGTAGCCGCTTCAATTGTCTCTTTGGCGAGCAGGGTGCCTTCGCGATTTCGGCGGACGCGTAGTGCCGATCCCTTTTTCGACGCGGGAGTCAAGCTCATTGGATGTCGTGTAGTATTGGCCGTCGAGGAGCTCCTCGCCGACAAATTCTTCAACCAGCATCGGTGAACCTTGATTGTACCACATCGTGATCGAGTAGCGGGTGGGGGAGAGCTGGATCCACTCTTCCATGGGGACGCCGTTCGGATCGTAGGAGATCTCTTTGACTTTGTTGCCCTGGTTGAAGAGGCAGTAGTACTCGACGGTCTGGCTGTGGGGGTAGGTGTGGGTTGTGGGGCCGTGCTTGATCCCGTTTTCGTAGGTAGCGGTGACTGTCACGCCGTTGCTAAGGTTGGTGATGACTTGTCCGGGATAATTTTTTGCTTTCCCACTCTTCCTGGGAGACGGCGTAGCCGTATTTGTGGATGTAGCGCTGGGAAACTACGTTGTCATTATCCTTATTATTATTGCATCCGCACAAGTAGAAAGACCAGGCCGAGGAGGGAAATAACTTGTTTTTCATTGAGGACCTCGTTTTAACCAATTTTTGCTTCAGCAGCGGCAGTTATGCGCGCATGCTCTCTTTCGACCGTCTCCAGGGCGATTGTTTTTTCCCTGTCGCGGTAGAAAAAGCGGAAATGTTGCATTTTTCTTATCTTTGCCGATTTGTTCGCTTTTGTAAAGATCTAAAAGCATGACTTTTTCAAGGAGGCGGGAGGGGACGCTTTCGAATGGCGCTTAAGACCGCGCCGATCGGGCGTCTCTTCGTTTAGCGTCAGCGTCCAGTCTCTCTCCGAGCCGGGGAACTGGGCCAGGTCGGTCACGCGGAGTTGTTTGGGGAGCAGCGGGAGGAGTTCATTTAGGTTCAGCTCCGCAAAGAAGATCCGCTGGGGGACGTCGAGGCGGGCGACGTGTTCGGGATGCACTTCGCCGAGAACGCCGATGACCGCGTCCCTTTTTTGATTCTGGCCTGTCTTCCCGGATGGAAGTTGTGCAGATGGGAGACCTCGAATGTAATGCCTTCGATGGAGGAGCCCGTTGAGGAAGTTTTCGACGATCCCTTTCAGGTCGAAGAAGTCGCACTCTTCCGGTTTTGGGTCGAAGTGGTAGGGGGCTCTCTTGCCTGTCAGGATGATACCGGCCAAGGTCGGTTCGCAATACTCTTGCCTGCCTTGAAGTGGACTCTGCCCACTTCGAAGCCGGCCAGGTTGGGGGAGCCATGGTCGACGTTGTACTTGACGACCTGGAGGAGGCCGGGGAGCAGCGTCGTCCTGAGGACCGACTGGTCGACGGAGTGGGCGTGCATCACGGTGATAAGCGCGTCTTTGTTCATGGTGTTTTCCATGGCCAGCGCAGCCTGGGCAGGGGAGATCAGGTCGCATGTCAAAAGCTCCTGGAGCCCTTCGCCGATGAGGCGCATCCTGGCACGTTTTTCCATCTCATAGAGCGGCGCATTGGAAAGGGTTGAGGAGATGTGCAGGGGAGTCGGCTTGGGGATGTTGTTGTAGCCGTAGACTCTGCGCGACCTCTTCGATCAGGTCGACTTCGATCGCGATATCGGTGCGGTAGGTCGGCACGCTGACAAGGAGCTGGTGGAGCCCTTCTTCGAGGATCTCCATGCCTAACTTTCTGAGGAGGACTGCGATCTCTCCGGTTCCCAGTTGCGTTCCCAGCAGCTGATTGACCCTTTGGGTACGGCAGGCGATCTTTTTGGGGTGGAACTCGTGGGCTTTTTGGTCGACGGCCCCGCGGGCAATCGTTCCTCCCGCGACCTGCTGGAGCAGGAAGGCGGCGTAATCGAGTGCGCGCAGCACATTATTCGGGTCGATCCCTTTTTCGAAGCGCTGGGAGGAGTCGCTCTTGAGGCCGATCATTTTTGCGGTTTTGCGCACAGATTGGGGCGTAAAATAAGCCGACTCGATCAGCACATTTACCGTTGCATCGGTCACGGCGGTGGACTTTTCCGCCCATGACGCCTGCGAAGGCAAGGGGTTTTTCCCCATCGCAGATCATCAGCGATTCGGGGGGATCGGACGCACCGCCTCGTCGAGAGTCTGCATCTCTTTGTATCGATTTGGGAGGTGACGACGATTTTTTTGCTGGCGATCTTGTCATAGTCGAACATGTGGAGCGGTTGGCCGACTTCGAGCATCACGAGGTTGCCGACATCGACCACGTTATTGATACTGCGCACGCCGCACGCTTCCACTTTCTTCTTCAGCCAGTCAGGGGAGGGGCCGACTTTGATGCTGGTCACAGCTCTGCAGGCGTAGCGGGGGCACTGCCTTTTGTCGATGAGCTGGACCTGGATCAGCTTTTCGATCGGATTCTCCCTCTTCGACTCAGGTCAAATTCTTTCTTCTTCAGAGGGAGGTTGAGCTGGGCGGAGAGGTCCCTGGCCAATCCTAAGATGCTCATGCAGTGGCCGAGATTCGGCGTCAGGGACGATATCGAGAATCACATCGCCATAGTAAGCCGGCAAGATCGGAGCCGACGTCAAATTCATCGGCCGAGCTCCATGATCCCTTCTTCGCTGCGCCCCAAACCCGAGCTCGTCGGCTGCGCACAGCATCCCGAACGATTCGACATCGCGCAGTTTGCCCTTTTTGATCTTGAACGGTTTGCCTTCCTCATCGTTCAGTTCGGCGCCGATCTTTGCGAAAGCGACTCGGATCCCCGGGCGGCAGTTGGGAGCGCCGCAGACCACCTGGAACGTTTCGGTTCCATCGGTGACTTTTGCGACGGTGAGACGGTCGGCAGAGGGGTGTTTGTCCGTCTCGAGCACCTCGCCCACCACAACTCCGGAAAAGTTGAGCGGGGAGGCGTCGATCCTTTCCACTTCGATGCCGGCGAGCGTTAAAACATGCGCGAGCTCTTGCGGCGAGTGGGAGAAATTCAAATATTCTTTTAATCAGTGATAACGGGACTTTCATAAAAGTGGGGAAAAATTTAATATCAGGATTAGGTACTTATAACAAACTCCCTCTAATCCTGGAAAAGAAAAAATGCTTCCCCGTTCACAAGACAACCCTTGGGCTCAGCCGCGCAAAGTGGCTCACGCAGGCCCTCATCATCAGCGGAACGCTGAACATCGGGCTCATCGCGACCTTCGTCTATTTTGTCCTCCATGACAAGCAGGCAGCGCTCTCCATCGAGCTAAAACCCGCCGTGGCCAAGGAGCGGCGCTTGCCACCAACAGCCAGATGCTGCGCTCCTACAGCCTGCTCCCTTTCCAGGAGCTCCTCCTCCGCTTAGAGAACGGCGACCACATCGAAGAGGGACTCTCCAAGCGCGACCTCGCTCTCGCGTGCCTAGCCGCCTTCCACCACTTCGACCTCGAGAAGGCTCTCGGCGGAATCCCCCTGCAAAAAAAACGCTTAGCTTTACCAACAGGAAGGGCAGGAGACGATCGACGTCCCCGTCTACCCCGGACTTACTGACTACCAGTTCTTAGCCATCCTCCAGTATGCCAAGACGGAAAAGTGGCCGCTTACGAGCCAGGGGCTTTTTCATGAGCTCAAACGCACACCTTTCCCCCGCGATCCCTCGCTGCTCGACGCCTTTTGCCTCAGCGCAGAGTATGCGGCCGCCCAGATCCTTCTCAGCAAGACGGGCTTACCGCTGAACCGCGAAGAGATTGCGGCGCTGATTGCAGAAGGGGAGTGGAAAACCCTTTCCGATCTCGCCCGTCAGCAGCGCATCGCCATGGACCTCACCCCCGACCGCAGACGTTCCTTCCTGGCCGAGTACCTCGGCAACCACTCGAAAATCGCTGCCCGCCTCCTCCTCGAGGGAGATCCTGAGTTTGTTTCCCGGCGCCTTGACGACACCCAGATCCTCACGCTGCTCGACCTCTACACGGAGAGGACCCCCCCCCTCGAGAACTTCGCGAAGGAGCTGCTCGCCTCTCCCCGCACTGACGCCGTCTGCAGGCGCGCCGCCGCCCACCTCTACGGCTTGGCGGGCGAGTCTCTGCCTGAGCCTTACGAACACACCCTCGCGCTCCAGCGGTTCCTGCCTCAAGTGGAAACCAAAGCCCCCGTGCAGCCGCCCCAGATCGTACAGGCCAAAGCCTCGATCCAGGCCGCCGCTGCCCCCCAGCCCAAAGGCAAAAAGAAGACCCACACCGTCGAGAACGGGGACAACCTCTGGAAGATCGCCCGCAAGTATCATGTGAGCGTCGAAGAGATCATGCGCACCAACCGCATGGACACGGAGAAGCTCCGCCCCGGCAAACAGCTTGAGATCCCCGACAAAACCGAGAAAAAGCGGTAGCGTGAAAACGGATATGCCGATTTTTTGAGTTTTTTCGGCATATCCGTAAGATATGCCGATGACTTAGGTATATTCTTTTTTTGTTTCCTGTTTGACAAATTAATGTAAAAGATATTTTTTAAGAGAAAAGACAGATCCTTATGGCAAAAAAATACGACGAGAGCACCGTCCAGTCCCTGGACGCCCTTTCGCACATCCGCCTCCGCCCCGGCATGTACATCGGCCGGCTAGGCGATGGTTCCCATCCCGACGATGGGATCTACGTGATGCTGAAAGAGGTGATCGACAACTCGGTCGATGAGTTCATCATGCACCACGGGACAAAGATCGCTATTGAACTCGGATGAAAAAACTCGACAGGTCTCCGTGCGCGACTGGGGCGGGGGATTCCTCTCGGCAAAGTGATCGAATGCGTCAGCCAGATCAACACCGGCGCCAAGTATAACGACGATGTTTTCCAGTTTTCCGTGGGCTTCAATGGCGTCGGAACGAAAGCGGTCAATGCGCTCTCTTCCCATTTTGTGGTGAGGAGCTTTCGCGAGGGGGAGTTTGTCGAAGCGAGAATTTGCGCAAAGGCGTCCTCAAAGATAAAAAGAAGGGAAAGACCAAAGAGCCCGACGGCACCTATGTCGAATTCATCCCCGATACTGAGATTTTTAAGAAGTTTCGCTTTCAAAAAGAGCATCATCACCAAACGGCTCTGGCACTACGCCTACCTCAATACTGGCCTGACGCTTCTTTTCAACGGCGAGACGATCCGCTCCGAGCACGGACTGCTAGATCTGCTCAATGACGAGGTCAAAGAGGACCGCCTCTATGAGCCGCTGCACTACACGGGGAAGAATGCTCGAGTTTGCGTTCCTGCATGCTTCGAGTTACGGCGAGACCTATTTTTCTTTTGTCAACGGCCAGTATACGCAGGATGGCGGCACCCACCTCTCGGCGTTCCGCGAAGGGATCTTGAAAGGGGTCAACGAGTTCGCAAAAAAGAATTTCCAAGGGGTCGACGTGCGCGAAGGGATCGTCGGCGCGATCTTCAGTCAAGGTGAAAGATCCGGTCTTCGAGTCGCAGACGAAGAACAAACTCTCCAACAACGAGATCCGCGGCCCGATCGTCCAAGAAGTGAAGGAAGCGGTCCAGAAGCTGCTCTACAAATTTCCAGAGACGGGCAAGAAGATTATCGACCGGATCTCTTTCAACGAAAAGCTGCGCAAAGAGCTCGCCGCCGTCAAAAAAGAGGCCAAGGACAAGCAGAAAAAGATCTCGTTCAAGATCCCCAAATTGCGCGACTCGAAATACCACTACGGCGACGGGTCGAAAGAGGGAGAGCGGTCGATGATCTTCCTCACCGAAGGGGAATCGGCCTCCGCCTCGATCGTGATGACGCGCGATCCCCTGACCCAGGCGGTCTTTTCTCTGCGCGGCAAGCCGCTCAACGTCCATGGGATGAAGCTCGACCAGCTCTACAAGAACGAAGAGATGTACAACCTCATGTCGGCGCTCAACATCGAAGACGATCTGGCCAACCTGCGCTACGACAAAGTGATCCTGGCGACCGATGCCGACGTCGACGGGATGCACATCCGCAACTTGCTCATCACTTTCTTCCTGACCTACTTTGAAGGGCTTGTCCTGAACGGCCACCTCTACATCCTCCAAACTCCCCTTTTCAAAGTGCGGAACAAAGAAAAGACCCTCTACTGCTACTCGAACGAAGAGAAGGATGAGGCGGTGAAAGAGCTCAAAAAAGGGATCGAGATCACCCGCTTCAAAGGCTTCGGAGAGATTTCTCCGGAGGAGTTTAAGCAGTTTATCGCGAAAGATATCCGGCTGATTCCCGTGACGATCCAACAACCTCTCCGATATGAAGCCGACCCTGGAGTTTTACATGGGGAAAAACACCCCCGAGCGAAAAGACTTTATCATGAAAAATTTGATGGGCGAGAATGGATGATCTAAAAGAACAGATGAAGGACCACTTCCTCCAATACGCCTCCTACGTCATTCTCGACCGCGCCATCCCCAATGTGGTCGACGGGCTCAAGCCTGTGCAGCGGCGCATTCTCGAGACCCTCTATAGGCAAAACGACGACAAGCTCCATAAAGTGGCCAACATCGTCGGGCAGACGATGAGCTCCATCCGCACGGCGACGCGCCGATCTATGAGGCGCTCGTCAACCTCGCGAACAAGGGGTTCCTCCTCGACCGGCAGGGAAATTTCGGCAACATCTTCACCGGCGATCCCTCCGCTGCCTCCCGCTACATCGAGACCCGCCTCTCCCCGCTTGCCCGCGAGACCCTCTTCAACCCCGACATCACCGAAAAGGTCCCCTCCTACGACGGCAGGAACATGGAACCGGTCACCCTTCCCGCCAAAATCCCCCTCCTCCTCATGCAAGGGGCCGATGGGATCGCCGTCGGGATGTCGACCCATATCCTCCCCCACAATTTCACCGAGCTCCTAGAAGCGGAGATCGCCTATCTCGAAGGGAAAGATTTCAAGATCTATCCCGACTTCCCCACCGGCGGGATCATGGACAAAAGCGAGTACGACAAAGGAAGAGGCAAGATCAAGCTCCGCGCCAAAATCGAGATCAAAGATCCCAAGACCCTCGTCATCCGCGAAATCTGCTACGGAACCACGACCGAGAGCCTCATCCGCTCCATCGACGAGGCCGCCAAGAAGGGTAAGATCAAAATCGAATCGATCAACGACTACACCGCGAAAGATGTCGAAATTGAGATCAAGCTCCCCCGCGGCCAATATGCCGAAGAGATCCTCGATGCCCTCTACGGATTTACCGAGTGCGAAGTGTCGCTCACCTCGCAGATCATCGTCATCAAGGATGGCCAGCCCTGGGAGACCGACGTCCACGAGATCCTCACCTACAACGCCGACAAGCTCGTCGAGTTCCTCAAGCGCGAGCTGCGAGATCGAACGGGAGCGCCTCCTCGAGAAGATCTTCTACAAAACCCTCGAGAGGATTTTTATTGAGAACCGGATCTACAAAAAAATCGAGACGGTCAAAACCCTCGAAGGGATCCATGAAGCCCTCGAAGAGGCCTTCAAGCCCTTCCACAAAGACTGTTGCGCACGCCCACTCCACGACGACCGAGAGAAACTCTTCAGATCCCCATCCGCCGGATCTCCCGGTTCGACATCGACAAGAACCAGGAGGAGATGTCGGCTCTAAAGAGTCCCTCGCCGGGGTCGAAAAAGAGCTCAAGAATGTCAAGAAATACACGATCGAACTATCTCAGAAACTTGATCGATGAAGTATGGGAAAGACTACCCCCGCAAAACCCGATCAAAGCGATCGAAGAGATCGACCGCCGAGCGATCGAGAACAAAGCAGATCAAAGTGCGGTTCGATCCAGAGACTGGCTTCATCGGCACAAAAGTGTCAGGCCCGGTCCAGGTCCAGTGCACCAACTTCGACAAGCTCCTCATCTTCTACCAATGACGGCAACTACTCGATCATCAACATCCCCGACAAACTCTACGTCGCCAATATCGCCTGGGCAGGCGTCGCCGATAAACAGACCGTCATGACCGCCGTTTATAAAAATAAAGAGACCTCTCAGGTCTTCGGCAAACGGTTCGTCGTCGAGAAGTTCATCCTCGAAAAAGCCTACCGCTACTTTGATGAGAAAAGTGAGCTCCAGTTCTTCTCTTCTGCGCCCGACCCTGTCGTCGAACTCCAGTTCGCCCCCAGCGCCCGCCAGAAAGAGAAAAAGCTCCTCTACTCCCTCAAACAGCTTCCCCTATCCGGAGCTCAAACCCGGGGGACCCGCCTCTCCGACCAGAAGGTCAAAAGGTGGTCCCCTCGAAGCAGCAGCCGCTGCCCTTTAGTTAATTCCTATGGGAAGTCCTTAAAAACGTCGAGGATACTTTGGAAAAAGGCTGAGATGCCCCAATCGGAAGAGCTCTCGATGCTTTCCACCACAGGGGGAGGCGTCAGTAGGAAGGCGATGCAGGCAGGCTGCTTCGCGACAGGGATCACCGCTTCGACTTTTAGAGACTTCGTGTTGAAGGCAAAAAGGGTGTTATTTCCCACGTCCGCCACATAGGCGTACAATCCATCCGGCGTGAACGCCAGGGCGGATGGCATAACGCCTCCAGCCATTGTCTTAAGGAAGGGCTTGTCGGAGATCCGCATGATAGAGAGCGTGCCATCGTCTCTGTTTGTGACGTAGACGCACTCGCCCAGGGGAGTATTCCCCACTGCGATGCCGCTTGGCGCATTCCCCACCGTTACCGTCTTGATCACTTTGGATTTCGAGGGATTCTTTGTGTCGATGACAGAAACGGTTCCAGTGCTCCCCTCAGTCGAAGACGCCACAAAGGCAGCCCTCCCATCCGCTGTGAACGCAACAGCAGAAGGGGACTCTTTCACTTTAACGCCCATCAGCTTCCCGGGTTTTGGACCCATCATATCAGGAAGGAGAGAGACGGTATCGGAGTCCAGATTGAGCACGAGAGCATGCTTTCCGCCCGGCAGGATCGCAATCTCCGATGGACTGAAACCCGCTGCAGAAGATGCCACCACAGTATTCGTCGCAATGGCGATCACCGAAACGGTGTTGCTCCCCTCATTCGTGACATAGGCGTACTTCCCGTCGTCCGTTATTGCCACCCCGGTCGGAAAAACGCCGATCCCGTTGGAAATCGTTGCCACCACGCTGTTCTTTGCCGTGTCAATCACCGAAACAGAGTTATCGAAATTGTTCGCCACATAAGCGCGTGTCCCGTCGGGCGTAATCGCGATCCCCAGAGGGCCCGCGCCGACCGCAATCTCGGCGGTCACCGCGTTTGTCGTCGTATCGATGGCGGACACCGTGCTGCCCTTCCCATCATTAAAGTGGGTCACATAGGCAGTGTGGGCAAAAGCCTGGCCGGAGCCAGCAGTCATAAAAAGGGCAAGCAGCACATGGCGGCCGCGTGCAAGGATTTTATCGGTATTCAGGTTGCAGATGATCTTTCTCATAGGTCGGTTCCTCCTTAAATAAACAGGATCATGTTAGTTTGAGAGAGTTTAATCAATCAACTTTTAATTTTCTTTTCCTTTTCACCCTGCCAGCACACACTCAAATTTTCCCCCTTCAATTTCTTCTTAAAGTTCACATTACAAGTGATTTAAGTTAAAATAAAAACTTCTCATGAGTTATAGAGACTCGCTCTATAACTCACAATTTGGTATAAACATGAGTTATAGAACAGAGGTCTATAACTCATGCTCTGGAACTGGGAACTGCCTGACTGGCCCCGCTTTACATACGAGTCCGTCCGCATCGCTCTCCATGAAAGGGAATTCCTTCTGGAAGTGGGCAGTGCCTTTGGATTATTAAAAACCCTAAGCGAAAAGGACTATAACCAGTTTGTGGTGGAGATCCTGACCTTGGAAGGACTTGAGAGCTCCAGGATCGAAGGGGAAGTTCTGGATAAACAAAGCTTACAATCTGCAATCGCGCGCAACTTGAGATTCAGTTCTGCTCGCGTTAAAGCGGTGAGCAAAGAATCCCGCATGGCCAAACTCCTTTGCAATGTTTACGCCACCTTTGACAAACCCCTGACCCATGAGATGCTCTGGCAGTGGCATGCCCAGCTATTCGATGGTCAATCCCACATCGACGACTCTGGAAAGTACCGCACCCATGCCGAACCCATGCAGATCGTGTCCGGACGGGTGGGCAACCCCAAAGTGTTCTTCGAAGCGCCCCCTTCATCCCGGGTTCTTGACGAGATGACAGCATTCATCCATTGGTTCAACGCGTCCAATGCCTCTGAGCCGGTGCTCGGCAGAGCCGCCATCGCCCACGTCTATTTTGAAAGCATCCATCCCTTTGAAGACGGCAATGGGAGAATCGGCCGCCTCCTAGTTGAGAAGGTCCTTTCCCAGGCAGTCTCCCGCCCGATCCTGATCGCCGTTTCCAAAGTGCTCGAAAAAGGCAGAAAGGACTACTACGCCGCCCTCGAAAGATGCAACCGGACGCTCAGCGTTGCCGAGTGGGTCGAGTATTTTGCCCGGGCCATCCTCCAGGCCCAGGAAGAATCGGTCGGCCTCCTCTATTTTCTCATCGAAAAGTCAAAGATGTTCACGGCCCTCACCGGGCAGCTCAACCCCCGCCAGGAAAAAGTTCTGCTGCGCCTGTTTGCAGAGGGTTTGAGTGGTTTTAAAGGGGACCTCAGCGCAGAAAATTATATCTCCATTACGAAAGCCTCCAGAGCTACCGCCACGCGCGACCTGGCCGATCTGGTTGAAAAAGGCGCCCTCATAAAGACCGGTGAACTTCGCCATACCCGCTATAGATTGAATCTCCAAAGACTTTCTAAAGGCTAGTACATAGTCAACAAAGTTTGTGCAGTTATTTTTGCGTCAAAGCCCCGGGGCTCTAGATTCCCGCAAGTGGGTCCATATTTGAAACATAGGACCCACTTGCGGGAACTCAACCGCGGGAGCTTTCACGCTAAAAATAACACCAAAAACTTTATTGACTATGTACTAGCGAGATTTACCTTTTAATGGTCCCTTGGTATACTTCCTGAAAAATTGCTTCCCTGGCAATAATTGTGAGGACAAAAAATTCGAGATTTACATTTTCAGATGTTCGTCTGTTCAAGAGACGCCTCTTTTAGAGGCCGTTTCAGAACTCGAGGGTAGAACCCAGTATCGTCGGACTGCTTTGCGTGAAGAGGCTCCCCAGGTTACCGACTGTCTTACTTCAATTCATTATATATTTAAGAAAGCTTTACATATAGAAGTGCCCGTCACCTTTATCGGCGATGTGCCCCGGCAGCTTGTATCCTCAAGTGAATGGAGGCCCATTAAGATCGATCTTAAGGATGTCAGATGCGGAGATCTCCTTTTTGCAAAAAACAGGGCGAACAAAAAACTGCTTTCCCATTTAGCCCTTGTTATCGATGTGGATAGGATCTTCCATTGTTCTCCAAGTTGGGGGACGGCATGCATCCAATCACCAGATCAATTTTTCTCCTCGTACGAGCAGAAATTGGACTTTCAAAAGATGGTGCGCTATATCGACCCCAGGAACAAGGAACTTCGTGAGAAACATGCTGGGATTTACATTTCCATTCAGTGAGTTTGATGTTTTAATTCAGCTTAAGGGACCTCGTCGATCCCGCCCCGATGCCAGGGATGGCACTTGACGACCCGTTTTATGGCCAGCCAGCTACCCTTCCAAATCCCATGCTTGCCGACTGCTCCCATGGCGTACTCGGAGCACGTTGGATAAAACCGGCAGCACTGCCCCAGAAAGGGGCTGATGCAGAGCTGGTAGAGGCGGATGAGTCCCTGTAGGGCTTTGCGGAGCATAAAATAGTTCCCAAGTTTTGCTCCAAGGATCGCTCCCGAGGCCGTATTCCCGCAAGTCCATTCCACTTTCCATCAAAAAAGATCCCTTATAAGCGCATGGCGACATAATATTATTTTAATGTTGAAAATTGCGCTCTTATCATTAAACTATCTAGGTTTGAAAATTAAGGATTTCTATGGCAACACCCATCGTAAGAGCACCTTCCCCCATTCTTCCCGCGATCCCCGCTTATCAAGAGATCGACAAAAAGATTGAGACGCTGACACTGCATCAAGATAGCGAGAGTGCAAACATCCAGGGTTACCTTGCCTATAAGCAGTGTAAAAGGGACCTCAAGGAGTCCGCCAAAAGAGGGGAGATCCCCGAAGCGCTGAGGCTGCGCATTTCATACCTTTTATCCAAGCGCGGATTTTCGACTACTCGCAACGAGCCCGGATTCCGCGGGTTTCCCGTGCAATCCACACCGATCCTTTTCTTTTCGCCCAGGCTGTGGGAGGTGCTTTTCCATCAGGATTCCCACCCCAAGGAAACGGCCCTTTTGCAGGCGCTCTCCACTGCGGCCTTTAAGACGTTGATCAACCTGGAGGGAGAGAAGTCGGAACAGGTTTCCCTTGAAACACTCGTTGAGCTTAGAGAGTTCGCGATGCAACTGGAGATTCCCAAATTGGAAAGGATCTACACAAGCGAGCTTGAGGCTCGGATCCCCGAGCAGAACCCTAAAAAGGTTATATTGGGCATCAGGGTGCTCTACCAGCTCGCCAGCATCTGGCCGCCGGGTGAGGAAGAGCGCTTTGCCCAGTTCCTCGCAACCCTTCCCCCGGCTTTTCTAGATTCTCTTCCCGAGCCCACCTCCTCCGAGACCCTTGCAGAAGAATGCCATCAATTCAAAAGAATTGTAGCACAAGAGTTTCTCGCTAAGGAAGGCAGGCTTTCCCCCGAAGCGCTTTACCGCCTTTTCTTTTTCGTTCACGAAGAAAAGAAATCCTCCCCTTTACGTCTTGAACTCTTGGAGAGGCTGCTCATGCATTTCAGGACCGGAGAACTTGCTCCCAAATACTGCAAAGAGCTTCTGGCAAAGAGTCAAGACGCCATCGATGTGCGCCAGCGGTTAAAGAAGGACAGCCTCGATGTTGTTCTCGAAGGGGCGGGGAGAGTATCCGTCTCCCCATGGCACCTGATTTCAGAGAGCAGCTATTTTCAGGCTCTGATGAGACCTGGCATGCAGCCCGCAAAGGAAATCCATTTTAACGGCTACACAGCGGAAGGGTTTCTTCCCCTGTATGACCTGATGAGAGGAAAACTTGTCACCAAAAGCGCGGTCCCTCCACAGCAACTCCTGGGAATGCTCGAGGGAGCCGACTTCCTTGGAGTGAAGGACTTTGAAGAGACAAGGGCAGAAATTCCCAAGTTGATCATTGCAGCATGCGCAGATTCCCCCGAGAATATCGCCCAGCTCTCTGAAGCGTTGAACACAATAGACTGTCCGGAACTTGAAGAGAATGTCCTAGCCTGGCTGAAAAAAAGCCCCTTCTTCTCTTTTCAATACAAAGAGGGGAAAGAAGAGGTTGCCATTGCGATCAAGGAACTTCCCTCCTTTGCAACCCTGAAGAACTCCCTCCGGGTTTTAATGAGCGTCAAAGAGCGCCATCCCCACATGGCAATTACATTTCAGTCATGCGCCAGCGAAGAAGCAGCGAATCATGCCCTCCTTCTTCTCTGCGAAGTTTACTGCTGCAATCAACTGGGCTTTGCCGAAGAAAAAGATGTTCTCGAGGCAAAAGTCCTTGAGCTCTACTGGATAGAAGACGTTAAAAAGTGGTTACTTCTTAAGGAGTGGATCCCCTCTGATGTGTATTTTCTTATTGGAGAATTAAGTTCCAAAGCTTCCACCCATTTGCTGAAAGTGATTAAAAGGATGATAGTGTTTTCTACCCTCTGGGATGCGGTCCAGAGATTTGCACCCGTCATAGCTTCCACGTCTTTAAAGGAAGAAACCGCCCTCTTTGGAGCAATCGCATCGGACAAAACAGGACTTAAGGTCCATGCATTAACCCCAGACCAGCTCTCCCGCTTTCTTTACTTTCTCTGGCAACTAGAAACAGAGAGCCCTCTGGAGGACCCCGCCCCGCTCCTGAGCAACCTTTCTCTTCTCCTAAGCCGGTGCATCCGGGAAAAGAAACTCGATGACGGTACTTTTGAAAGAACCTTAAGAGATTGCCAGGAGGCATTTCCTGAAAATGCACACCTTGTAGACACCCTAAAACTTGACCTTGCGTATCCAGGCGCGGATGCCCCCTTTCTCTCCCTCCGTTTGGGATTTCTCCTGAAGATGGAAAGATGTTCTCAAATTTTAGCCAGTGGCACCATGGGAGAGGACTTCAAAGGGATCCCCCACGAAAGCGCTAGGTGGGTGGTCGAGCTGCTGGAAAACTTCAGAAGCAAAAGCAAAGCCCCTCTTTTTGGCCTGTTAGAAGCAAAAAACCTTAACGCGTCCCATTTCCAGGCCATGGAGCTGCTTCAAAAAGGAGCTCTTTGGATGGAGACAGCATAGCTTAAAACCCCTCGATGCCGAATTCATTCCTTTTGCCGATCAGTTTTCAAAAGAGACGCTCCTTGCTGCCGCCTCGTGGGCAGCTTCCGTAGAAGGCGTCGACCTTGCAAACAGGTGTTGCAGCATCTATTTCGGTGACAAACAGCTGTATTTCGAAGAATCCGAATACCGAAGTCAAAACCTGGCACCTAAATTCTCTGGAAACCAAACCGCTGGAGTTCCTTAAAGCAATAGGGCATAGCGTCAGATCGCTCAAGATCGACCTTGCATCGAATCGTCAAGCAACAGAAGAGCCTTGGGTCAAGCTTGCAGAAGCCTGCCCAAATCTTGATGATCTGACCCTCTCCCTAAGAGGGGGGATTCCGTCCATGGAGTCTTTCCCCCTGGCGCAGTTCACTAAATTGTCCTGTCTATCGATAAGTCCCCATGACGCTGAATGCTTGGAGGGGCTGCGCTCTCTGAGGATTCCTCCAAATGTAGCTCAACCGCTTTTATTCCTGGATATCAACACGATTAACAGCGCCACTGTCTATGAGTTTTTTGACAACCTGCCTCCCAGGGGTGTCTATCTCAATTTGCAACTCCAACCCGACGAGCAACCCTCGCAGAGCTCCCTTCCGCGGAAAACTCTACAATGGACTTTGGGGAGCGCCTGCTCAAGTGGATCCCGTGGAAACCCTTTTTTCCCACCTGCAGCATTGTACAAAACTTACAGTCGATCTCCTAGAGGGTGACTGCCTGAGAAAGCTCATCCCCCACGCTCGTCGATTGGAGGAACTGAGTATTAATTATATGCACCAATTCCCTTCGATGGATGCGTTGAGGGGTCTCCTTGTAGAATCTGCAAATCTGAGGAAATGCACAATCGAGGTCAACATATTCAATGAAGCATCAAAAAATGGCAGCTCCGATTTTCTGAAAGCGTTCCAAACCCTTGGAAATTGCAATTTTAACATAGCGATTTCCGGAACGGATAAAAAGAAGGTCGAGGAACTTTCTTCCCATATCAAACCGAAAATGACGGGGATACAAGGTAGGACAGAAGTGGATTTACAAATCAGAGTGTACTGAAAATTTAGAGTTGACCCAATCGCCATCATCACTAAAATGCTTGCTTTATACCCACTCGGCCAGAAACCTGGAGTTTGATCGCTTCATAAGCCCGGGGTTGAACCATCGCAAACGATATTGTTAATATTGAACCGTTTGCGATCGTCCAACCGCGGAGCTTTCGCGCGGGTCCAAATCCAGGTTTATGGCCGAGTGGGGTATAAAAAGTTGAGGTCTTTATGGCGGTGTCCAGCAGTGCAGTTTCCCTTCCTCTTCCGGGCAGTGCTGCCTACCAGGAAATTAAGAGCAAGGTAGATCTACTTGAGCAGCTTCAGGGTGAAAACTATTCAGACATTTCTCTTCCCTGCCGGGTTGGCTACAAGAGGTGCATCAGGGAGCTGAAGGAGTGTGCAAAAAAGGGGGAGCTGCCAGACGAGTTGAGGCAGAGGATGTCAGGCCTTATCTATAAAAAGGTCTGCAGATTGCATCACAATGATCCGAAATTTCGTGGGCTTACTGTTTCCAAAACCCGGATTCTGTTTTTCTCTCCGAAACTTTGGAGAGTCCTTTTCAAGCCCGACACTTTCCCAGCGGAAATCGCCCGCATACGGTTGCTTAGTGACAGAGCTTTCGGCACCCTTGCCATTCCCTGGAATAAAGAAGTGATCAAGGGTTGTTACGTGGAAGACCTGATTGCGCTTCATGATTTGGCAGCACAGCTGGAGACCCCCGAGCTGGCTGAAATGTGCAAAGGCGAGCTCAAGAAGCGGATCCTCGAAGAAACCTTAGGACTCCACGGATTGAGTGTTGAGACCCTCTACCAGCTCGCCAGTATCTGGCCTCTGGAAAATGGGGAGCACTTTGATCAAATTCTCGGCGCGCTACCCCGTTATTTTAGAGATTCCCTCCCCAAGCCCACCACTCCAGATAGGATTGTTAAGGAATGCCATTTTTTCCAGGGGATTGCATCAGAGGAACTCCCCCCAGAGACATTGTACCGTTTCTTTTTCTTCCTTGTCGGCCAACAAAATCCGCACCCGTTATTTGAAGCTACCCTAGAGACGCTGCTCAACCTATTTAAGAAGGGAGAACTTCCCCCCGGCTACTGTAAAGAGTTTTTGGAAAAAAGCCGCTGCTCCTGGGCTGTTCAGGAGCGTTTGAAAGGAGATAATATCCAGGTTGTGATGGAGGGGATAGGGGAAGTGTCTATTTGCCCATGGCATCTGTTTCGTCGAAGCCGATATATCCAGGCTCTGATGAAGCCTGGCATGCAACTACCCAAAGAGATCCCACTCTCTGGCCTCATTGCGGAAGGTTTTCTTCTTCTTTATGAGCAGATGAAAGGCAGAGGGGTCCCTTCACGCATGTTGAACTTTCGTCAGCAGATTGCCATGCTCGCTGCAGCCGATTTTTTTATGATCGACGATGCCGATAGGGCATCTCTTGTCGAAAAAATTTCAGAACGTGTTTCTTGGGAGGACTCTCCTGAAAATATTGTCCCGCTTTCTGAATTGTTAAACATGATCTACAGTCTCGAGTTAAAGGAACTAGACCTTTTTACTTTGAATGAATGCCCGCTTTGGGTTTTCAGTGAGAACACCGTTTTCATCAATTTCAGCGAGCTCCCTTCTTTTACCATTTTGAGGTGTGCCCTCAGAGTTCTTAACCGTATAAGGGCGGATCGACCGGATATGAAGGTGATTTTGCCTGAGGACGGGCGTAGCACTAAAGGGGACCCTTTACTCTATCTGCTTAAATGCGCGTACTGCCTGGCAGTTTTAGGAATGGATAAGGAAAAACGTGAAACGGAAGCCATTCTTCTCTCACACAACTTGAAAGAGGAAACAAATAAAAAGAACAGAGTGACGTCATCGAGCCCCCTCGATGTTTATTTTCTCGTAGAGGTGTTAAGTCCTGAAGCCTTTTACGTTTTTAAAGAATGGATCCTGTCCGCCAAGCTGAAAACACCCTTTTGGCAATGCGTCCAAAAATATGCGCAGGCAGACGGTTTTGAATCCCCCTCCTGGGAGAATGCCCTGTTTGAAGAGATCTCCTCAGAGTCTACCGATGCGAGTCCCCATGATCTATTCCCGGTTCAGCTCCCCCGCTTCCTCTACTTTCTTGCCCAGAAACAAATCGGGATTTCCCCCGGCCATCTAAAAGAACTCTCCACCTGTTTAAGCCGCTCTATCCGGGAGAAAAAAATAGATTTCCTCCTTCTTGAAGGGGCAGTCGCAGACAGCCTGAGATTATTCCCACAAAATGCCAGCTTCATCAACGCTTTGGAAGTAGAAGTGGATTATACCACACTCGGCCATAAACCTGGATTTGGACCCGCGCGAAAGCTCCCGCGGTTGGACGATCGCAAACGGTTCAATATTAACAATATGGACCCGTTTGCGATCGTTCAACCCCGGGACTTTGGCGCGGTCCAAATTCCAGGTTTCTGGCCGAGTGTGGTATGCCCTGGTGAGGCGGATTCTACCCTCCACATCCCCCTTGGACTTCTCTGTAAAATGCAAGTCGCTCCGCAAATCTTTGAAGCAGGCCGGATGCCAGAAGCTTTTGAAAGACTCCCCTTCGAGTTTGCTTGGGAAGCCATCGAAACCCTCAAAAACCTGGAGTCGGAAGAACCCAATCTCCCCTTACTCGAACAGGCATCCCAATTCCTCGCTTTAGAACTCTTGCGCTTGAAAGAAATGAGCTGCGGTGGCTCGGAGTCCCTGGATGAACTTGCTGGCACTACCGATTTGCAATACTCGAAAGATACGCTGCTTGCCGCGGCTTCCTGGGCACTTTCAATGGGATTCAATAACGATGCCATGATGTATTTAAACCAGTACTCAGAGGATAGGATTTTCACCTTCTATCAGGACCGGGTTACTCTTTTTTTAACCCCCAATAGCCCGACGGATGTATGGCTAGAATCCCTTCAAGCTGTAAGCCACCACATCAGCGCCATCGGACTCTCCCTGGAAGGCTTTCAAGCAGAAAAAGAGGTCTGGGACAGGTTTGCGCAGGTCTGCCAGAACCTTTCCACCCTTTCCCTCCAACTGGCTGAGAATGTCGCTTCATTACAGGATTTTCCCCTCTCACAGCTTACAAAGTTATCTTCTCTGACTCTTGCCCCAGAAGATGTGCAGGCATGGGAGGCGCTCTATTTTCTCAAGATCCCTCAAACCTTAAGTTCCACCCACATAAAATTTCATATCAACCACTTTGCAAAAGCCGAACCCTACACATTTTTCAATCATCTCCCCCCTCAGGGAGTCCATATCGATTTGCGAAGGGACATCGATGACTCCAGTATGTATAGGCTATTCGCCCCACTTCTAAACATGATTCCCCAAAATGATCCCGTAAATACCCTTTTTAGCCGTCTGGAACACCTTACAGAACTTACGATCTTTTCAGATGGGGATTGCCTACCTCAACTCGCCAGACATTGCTCCAATCTGGAGAAACTCACAATGACCTACAGGAATCATTTCCCTTCTATCGCAGCTTCTTCGTCAACTTCTTCAGGAACCTTCCCATCTTAAGACATTCTCCATTCACATCAGTTTGCATCTCGAACAAGCATTAGACATGTGCAAGCATTTTCTGAAGAAATGTGAGTCTATTGAAAATCATCATTTTGAAATTACAGGGACAAACCCCGAAAGATTTTGTGCGCCGTTCTACAACCCCAAAAACACTGCCGGAAAAAGTAAGATCGAGACCCATTTCGTCATCAAACTCCTCGACCAGGGATAAACTATGGCAACTCCCATTACAAAAACATCCTTTCCTCCCCAGCGCGTCAATCTTACCGATATCGTAGGCTGGCTCCGGCGAGGCGATTACATCGTGCTGCATAATGTGATCGTCGGCCGCTTCTTCCACACCTGCCACGATGATCAAAAAACCGCGCAGCAAATCGCCAGCTTTCTGTGCCGTACGCGCATCATCTACATCGACGTGTCCACTCACCCTGACATTCTAATACCAGGAGCCTGGAACCTGGAACTCATCAACCAGGGCTTCCATGAATGCACCTGCAGCCTTAAGGATCGCGTCTCCAGCCCTGCATACATCCCCCAAGTCCACTTCCTGAAATTGGGCTACTGAAGAAAAGATTGTATTTTTAAAGAGGTAGCCGAAGATATTTGTAACCTTTCCTGGCTGGAATCGCAACTTGGGACGGGTCATTTTTTAGTTTAAAAGGCGGGGTTTCCAGGACTTATTGAGAAGTTAAAAAAACCGCCTACAATATTTTCCTTGTGATTGTTTTTAATTAATAGAACACTTATAATGTTGAATTATTTAAATAAACAGTGAGACTGCAGTGGCTTCTATTACAGATAGTTTTTTAATGATCCCAAGAGAACTTCCCAACTATTTACAAGTTGCTTATTCACATCGTTATGCGAATGAACCTAATGAGGGTTGTTGTCTTTCTCGTGTCAGCACAGTGGCTCAAAGAATTTTTAGCCTTGTTAAGGAATTACTTTTCTATCACTCAACGAAGAGAGGTTTTCAGGTCACAAGAGAAAAACTTCAAAAAGAATTTGCAAAGATAAATCGCACTGTTGCGAATAATCAAATGCCACTTTGTATTTATTTTGTAAGCGAGCATGACGAAACCGGAGGCATCTTAGGACATCAGATTTATTATTATCACATGTACAAAATCCAAAATCTTCAGCAACATTATGCAGTTGCCCCTAAGCTTGTTGGATCACAAGAAGAGATGATAGATTTCCAAAGAACACTAAGAACCCAATATCCAGGAAGAGAAATCAAGCTTATCGATGCTGTCTCACACGGTTTTAAATCAGCATGGTCAATTCAATCACCTGATGGGCCTTCACCGATAAAACCAGAGGAGCTACGTGCTGATCTTTTTGAAGATTGTGCTCCGGATGCAACGATTTTGCTTGATGCATGTTATACTGGTCTCGGAAATAGAAATATTGCAGATGAAATTGCTCGAAAAACGCCCGGAAGAACTGTCTTGGCTCCAGGGACATCGATGGTTTTTTCCAAGCCTATTATACGAGTGGAAGCTGGCGCTCCCAAAGTTGTTGCAGTAGTGCATGGCAATGGTTTCAACTGCGGGATGATAAATGCTTCGACATGTAAAGCGTTTTCCTATTCTCAGCAAATGCCTAGTCGATACCCTAACGTCAACGATGATTGTTTGTTAGATGATTTTTTTTTCGCTGGGGAAGTCCTCTGTCATTCGAAATCCACGGCTCGATCCCTATCTTCTCGATGAAGATAGAGAGGGGCATCGACAAAAAATGAGAGAGATATTCGATCAGCTATCTACTGGTATCAAGGTGCTCATTACTCGGCAAGTTTGGGTGAACAATGGGTCGCCTTTGGATCGCGGAGATCATTTTGGAGAAGATCTACTGCGCCAAGATCCTCTTGAAGAAAGTGTACGAGCTGCATTTCGTACAGCTTTTAACGAGAACCTCCAAGAAGTAAATGAGTATCCAAATGTCGGCTTTGTAAAAATGGCTCTTTCCGTGTTCAATGCTTTCGAAGTGACGCGCACATGGATTCGCAGTTGGTTCCAACATGCGCCAACTCAGGACTCATTGCTCAGCCGCAACCTCACCATGATCCCAAACAGCGCAAACCCGACCTTAGCTACCTGATGAAGCGGTGTAGCCAGGTCGTTATACAGAATTCAATTAATTAGTTTACTTTCGTCAATTACGCAACATGAGATAATTGCGCGTAAAGGGGCTTGATTGGGTAATGCGTTTCCAAATGGCAATTCATCTTAGCCCTAATTTTCGTTTACAGCTGCGAGTCCCAAAGATCCAGAGCCACCACGGATTTGTCCCTAAAATCTGTTAAAATTTCTTCCATTCTGTCTGATGGACATCCGTATAGAGCGCGCTGTGTGTGTGAACGAACTTTTCGATATGCTCAGAGGATTCATGACGTCGCAGATCTGCGAGCGTTTCCCATTGCATGATGACGAGGAATTCCTCTTCCTCTCCCATAGGCTCAAACAATTCGTATTTTTGACAGCCTTTTTCCTGCCGGGATACGGCTACAATGTCTGCCAGGGCATTTCCCAGCTCCTTTGCTTTTCCGTGAGCTGCTTTGAGGATCTCGATGACAGTGATATTTTCTTTCATAGAGCTGGAATGTAAGGTTGGATTTCATCCAAAATGGAGCCTTAGAGCCTAACTCTAAATGAGGTTTTTGTCTATTTTTGAAGGGGCATTTTTAGATCAATGCAGCCTGATGCAGCGCAATTGCAAGAGGGTCTTTTTCCACTCTAAAAATAGCTCTTTTGGGTTTCCTCTATCTCCTCAATGGCCGTTGTAAGGGCTTCGACCATGACCTGATTGATCTTGGCCATAGCTAACCACCTGAAGTAGGATTCGTCGAATTCTCCTTTTATCCCTCCTGACGTGGATTGTTTAAGTGCCTCAACAAGACTTTTCTTTTTCGGAGCTGCGGTCAGGATTCCATCCCGCCCGGTTCTAACGGATTTAACCACCTCAGGCAAAGTCATTCTTTTTGGCTCAGGATCATGTGAGATTGTATCGAATTCCTTTTCTGCTTCTGCCAGGGATTCATAGAATTTTTGCCTGCTTTTGCTCGTGTCCCTATAGCGTATGATTTCTACGATAGCCTGTCTTGCCAATCCTGGATTGGTTAATTCGCTACAGTCGGTTTTGGCAGACCTCCAATAAAGATCGACATTACCTAGGGCTATATAGATTCTCCATAAGAAGGAATGTGCATTAGTCGAAAAGGAGATGGAAGATTCGAGAACGGATTTCTCAAGTGAATTTTCCCATGCTCCTACATTCTCCAGTTCTCTTTTTTTCTATATACCGGCCTAGAATCCCGCTCTTCACCCATGATAATCGGTAACATGGTTTTTTCTTGGAATGAATCAAAGTTTGTCGCCAGTTTTTTATATTCATTTTGCAGACTTTGTGCCATCGTCCCGGTCTCAGCCATAGCGGCCATGGCAGCCTCCTGCTGTCCATCCATTGTATAACATTGCAAGGCTGTCCGATGAGCCTTAAAGGACTCGATTAAAAGGGGAGTAAGAGTGTCATTGCATACGGCAACAGAATGTCTAAGCAGCTCTTTATAGCTCTGTATTCCCTTGACTATCTCAGGACAGGTAGAAAAGCCCAATGTTCCCCAATAAGCCGATGTAAATGCGGCACTGATCTTTAGGAGATGCGGAGCTTGCTCAAGAAAGAACCTTTTACGGCCGAATGGGTCCCAAACCTCTAAAATCTTTTGATCGACCTCTGTGCTATGATTGAGCGCTCGCTCAATATCCTCTGGAGAGGTGATCGTTAAATCGTAAATTGAATCTGCTGTTCGGTTAACTGACATCAAAACCTCTGACTTAGAATCCCTCAGGATTCTGTGTTTTAAAGGCGAGAATCATCACGGCGAGCGCAGCTATAGCAAGTGCCAGCAGAAGAGGGGTCTTCAGCATTGCTCTGCGATCGTCTGGTAAAAATCGATGCCCATAGAAGAGCCATCGATAGCTATTCTTAAGGCAAAATGCTGTCCGTTCAAATGCGGTCCGTTTCCCTGAAAGTGATCTCTTACAAACTGATCAATCGGGGCACCGGTAAATTCTCTATATTTAACCAATTGGCCTCGTGGACCAAATCCTGGCAGTTGGATAGTTCTTGCCCGAATGTTTGCTGCATTTTGCCGTAGGCGTTCGAATCTTCTCTCGTCTTGAGGATTTAGAACTGGGTGATTGAGTTCAGGTCTTAAACCTGGTCTGTTAACATGAATATTGTTATAAGATTCATTCACCTCAGATTCCATTTCCTGAGCTGTCTTATTATCGAATAGGAGTGGATATTGATCGATAACTGCGTGGATTTCATTGCGCAATGCGACTTTAGGATTCAGTTGGACGATGAGCTTTTGGTCAAAGGGGCATTTTGGGTTTTGCTCCATACACTTTTGAATCGCTGCGCGTTCAAAGATATGCCCGCACGGATCGGCTGCTACCGGGTCCAGCATGATATCATGTGTAATAGGACATTCGTAATAATCTTTAATAACGTCAGATAAGTTATTTGATGCTGTCATGAATCAACTCCTTGATTAAGTTTGTTTTTATATTATAATCGATTATTTAGATTATATCAATTGTAATTTTATGAGATTTATGTGGATTTTATATTTTAAAAGTGTCGGGTTGGTTGCGCAATTCTCAAAAAAAAATATTGCTTTTGTTTAACGACATAAGTTATTGATTATAAGCTGGTTGTCAATGTGTCTCCGCCATGACGTCTGACCAGCAGCCTCCGCAACTCCCGCTATTTGCGATTAATAAAGGGCCTTTTCAGGTTTCGATAGATACGCTTCTATGGCCTGGATTTTGCATGGGAGTGGAGCTTTGTCCATTCCTGCAATAAAATGCATCTTCCGCACATCCAAAGTAGTCATTTTCGAAGGGTTTAAGACGGGAGTAGAGTTCCGAATAAATCTTATTTTTAATTCCAGCCGGCAGGCGCTCGAATTGTTTGATCCCTTCGGGGGACTGGAGTAGGGGAGCAATTTCCCTTAATAGATAGGCTTCGATGGCCAGGGCTTTAGTGGTCCAGGAGGATCTCTGTCAATTCCTGTGACGAAATGCATCTTCCTGGCATCCCAGATAGTCATTCTCACCAGAGCGCCCGGATTTTTTCAATACGAAGGATCCAGACCTGTCGGTGATATGTCCAGAGACGTGCCCTGGCGCCATAAAATACCTTTCATTTGAGGAGCATTACAATATCCAAGCTGTGAGGCACTTCGAGTAGGTCAACAAAATGGACGAAAGCATGAACATGTCAAAACTATTTCTTGTTTAATGCAATGAGGATTCACTTGACTATTAAATTAAGAATCTGAAATCGTGAAATTTAATAACCAAATAACGTGAATGATCTAGCTGGGGAATCCTAAAGAACTTTCAGTGATTGTTGTGCCCATGAGGCACAGCTCACAACATAGAAATTGATTAATGGGCATATGAACAAACTTAGTTTCTTGATTTAACAATTATTGTTCCTGAGAAAATTAATGAAGAGCACGAAGTTAGAAAAGGAAATATCTGAAGATCATGTATTAACATACGGAAAGTATCTTCAAGTTGCATCTTATTTGCAGCATTCAAATTATATTCAGTTAAGATATAAGATGATAACTTTTACATGGCTACTTGCGACATTTATCGGAACAGGTTACACACTGTCAAGCGTCGAGGTAAACCTACCATTTCAACCCTTCCTCATCGTGTCTGTATTGTGCATGGCTAGCTTATGCGTAATAGGAATCATCTGGTATTTGGACATCATTGTTCAGGAAAAGAACATCGCTACGGCCGTTCATCAAGGGCTATATTTAGAAGTGAAAAACCCATGGTTACCAAGAACTTATAATAGCATTGTGAATATGAATTATTTGTCGGGATATGTATCATCGAAATCGGTTTTTTATCTTGGCTGTACAATGATCTTGGTTTTAACCATATCCTACTCTATTACAAGTTACTTGTATTTAGAAAGTTATATTTTTTGGCCAGTTGCGATTTTGGTTTTTTTGGTTGCGTTTCCTGTAATTTTCATGTTTCAGAATAGAATAGCTAAGAGATCCGATCCATATGCAATTCTAAGAAAATTAAGAAAAAGGAAGATAAAATAATGGATTTGGAAGAGTTAGGCGATGATATTGAGCAACTGTCAATTGGAGAAAAAGATATTATCTATACATCAGACCAGAAAAACATTGGTTTTCGCATTGCATGTTCACCTTAATCAATTTGAGCTTCATCTTGACGCGATTATGAACAAATACAAGGCACTGTCGTTGTTATTTCTCTTGTCAACCTATGTCGCGATTGGATTTTTATTTTCCTCTCAAGCTAAAAGTTCCGAAATAAACACTTTTATATCAGTGAGCGCTGTATGTATATTTGGGATTATTGGTGTGACTTCTCTCTGGTATATTGACCTCCACACTCTTCACAAGTTTTGGGGAGCCTTTTTCGTTGAAGGTATTAAAATGGAGAAGAAGTACAAATTTCTATTAAGAATTGGGGACTTGTCATTAGCGCTAGATACAATTCGCAGCCGGATACGTGGTCATGAGGGGAGTTATATATTTGCAAATCTTCTTCTCTGTCTCAGTGCCGGAATTGCGCTCGTACTTTCAACGCAAGATAACTGGCTAAAGTTGATTTATTGTTCGGTGGTAGTTGTATTTTCATTTCTCATGGTTAGATTCATGAGAAAATCGGGTGAAAAACTTCAGATGGCAATTGAATCGTTACTCCATAAAAAATAGCAGATAGAAACTATCTACCTGCTGCTTCAAAATGACAACTATTCCTTTGTAACATAATATATTGCAAATGGTGCATGAGTGACGTATTCGGCGCCCAATTTACCTTCAGTTGAAGCCTGTGCATTGTAATTTGCTCTTTCAGCCTCATTGCTGAAATGTGGTTCAGTAACTGACAAAATCTTAAGCTTTGACTCCTTAAATGCATTGATATAAGACAGCTGTGAATGGTATCGATTAGGAACGATCGGAACCGGAAGTTTTCTCCAGATTTTTTCACCCTCAGTTAGTTCATGCTCATTGGTAACCAGGGTAAGTCTTTGGTTTTTAATATAAAATGTAGCGCTCAGAACCTCTGTCAGCTGAGAGAGAGAATTTGAAATCATTTCCTGACTAGGATCTTCAGGTAAATTACCTAATACTGAAGCGATATGCTTCTGAACTTCCGCGGCAGTCTTGCTTCCATTTGTAAAAACAACGTCCAGTGAGTTCGGGGTCCCAATTACTGCGATTCCATTCGTTTTTAAGGTCCGAGCAATTTCCTGAAAGCTCTTTTCATATATGCCGAGCGGCAGGTTACAACCAACACAAATACTTATTTCTCTATCAAAGAAATCCCTGGGGTAGGCTAAATTCGACGCATCCCCAACTGATAGGGAAACTTTCTCTTCAACTTGAGCAGTTTTGACTTTTTGTTTAGCCGCTTCGATCATTTCAGGTTGGATATCAATGGACCATACTCTTCCGCCCTGCTTAGCTGCGTATATTGACCATGGTGCAGCGCCACATCCAATGTCTAAAACAAATCTTCCTTCCAAGGTCTCAATTGCGGGCTTGAAAAACGGATCCAGAAAAAGGGCGCCATCTGATCCATGATTAGACTCAGAATATTTTACATATGCATCAATATTTTTTTTCCCATACGAAACATCTAGATGGGGATTTGAGGGTGAAGTTTCGGTTCTGAGTAAGCATGTTGCTTTAGACACATCGAAGGCCGCAACATAATGCGATGCTGTAACTTCAGGACCAGGAACATTAAAAGAAATTGCCATTTTTCCACCATTTTGTGATTTTTTTATGATTTTCTATTACTAGACTTATTTTTTTTGGATCCTGAGTTGGTGTGAATTCCAGACTCAATCAGGAAACCAGCCATGACTCCTAACAAGCTTCCAATACAAAACCAGGTGATTCCTCCAAGTATGAGACCAAGCAGTGCCCCGGTTCCAACGCTCAAAAAGTACACTATTCCACTGCTACCAAGTGGTCGCAATAATTTTGAAAGTTTCTTCATATATGACCGCAATCGAAATGTTATCATTTAATATGCCATCTTTTAAATTTCCTTATGAGAAATTATATTAAAACAAGCTTAATTAAATCAATGAAAAAATTTAATAAAATATTGTGTTATTAAGAATCATCTGAATTGCAGTTACTTATGCTGAATTAGTTATATTGCATGAATCAGTAATATGCCGAAGTTATCCAATGAATTTAAAACCGAGTGTAAACTTTGGACACAGACACAAATCTGTTCATTACACGATGCTTCTCTCCCAGCGCCGTAGTAAGTGACGAAATGGCCGTAAACTCTAAGCAAATGCGCGCTTTATGTGGAACCTATCTATCAAATCAGAAAAGTTCCAGGGGCTACTTGGTCTTAAGCCTTTACTAACAATGCTTTTTTCTGTATTGAATTAGAGGTAAAAGCCCCTGAATAGGGCAGCTTGTCTCAATCAAGATGATACGATACCATCTATGCGCTTCCAAAACGGTATTCCAAATCCTAGATGTATTATGCTGATCTTGGAGTTTCTTACCTGGTACTGCAGCCTTAGAGTTTGTTATCTGGTTAACCGAGTTTGGTCTCATACAATTTGTGTCTAAATCTATGCGGCCAATATTGACTTCGCCGTATAGCTCTTGAATGCTGTATCCTAATGATTCTGCAGGTGTCATGATGGCAACAGATGGGAAAGGCAGAACATGAGACCATAGCTAAGCTCTCTCTGTTATATCAATAAATTTCATATTTCTCCGTGAGAAATGTGGGATTTTTTCAGCTCGCTAGGAAAGTTGGGAAAAGTTAAGATTTTTTACTGCTTTGTAGGTAGCCATATGAAGTATAGGATAATTATTGTGAAAAAATTGGTAATTTATTATATGTGGGTTGATATATAGCCGAATCGGCATATCACTTGCTGCGAGCTCAATGAATCAGAAAACAAAAAATAGAGTCCTCATATATGGTGTTTATTCGAAGCTGCTCAATGGAGGGAGATATCATGGTGCATTTCAAACAAAATACCGCATACTTGCCTCAAGCTGGCTTTTAGCTACTTTTGTGGCGATAGGTTTCCTGTTATCAAAAGATAACTTGCTTCCATTCTCTCATTTGATTGCTGTTACCATTATTTGCGTAATTGGAATATTAGGTTTATATCTCCTCTGGTATGAAGACACGTTTGTACAGGAATTGCTTTTGGATATTAATGTGGTTGAGGCGCTAGAACTAGAAAAAAGAAATAGTTGGATCCCACAATTACATCACCGATTTCTGCATCTTTACAAAAATACTAACGCGCGATTTGTAAAAGTTCTATTCTTTATAGGATGCAAGTCTATTCTATTCTTTATTATGGCTTGTTCATTGGCGATATATTTATATCAATTAAGTTATTTGTGGATGACGCTTGTGATTTTAGTTTGCGTGTTCTTGAATTATATATCTTCTCAATACATGATCCGTAAAACGGGAAAAATCCAAGAACTAATGGAGTTTCTGACAGATGTTGATGAACGAACCTGAATCTGATCCTGAAGAAGAAATAGAAGAACTTATAGATATGCTCGAGTGTGATGATGAGAAGCTAACTTTTGGTTTTTATTCTCAAATGCGATCACACAAAGATTACTGTAGCAATATGCAAAACCGATATAGAGCACTTGCTTCAACGTGGCTTCTAGCTGCTTTTGCCGGGATGGGATTTCTAATTTCTGGAAATGAAGGGATTCAGCTCCCATTTAACACACTACTAGGAGTTATAGCTCTATCAGTATTTTCGGGATTCGGAATTACACTTTTATGGTTTCTTGATGTGGTTCTTTATCAAAGATTGTGGGATGCCGTAGTAGTTGAATTAGCTCAATTAGAAAAAAAACATCATTGGCTCCCACGTGTGAATTTAAATACATTGCTTATTAAAGAGAGTAAGAGGTTTCCAGTATATCAAAGTTTTTTTTACATTGGAATCAACGGGATATTTGTTTTTATATCCAGCCTTGTGACGATGTATTACTTTTCTGGGACTCTAGTTTCAGTATGCTTAATAACTTTGGTTATGTCTGTTGTGGTATATCTAATCATGAAATGCATGCTAAAATATAGCGGCGAGCTGGAGAGAATCACAATTAAGAGCTTTGAAAAATAGGAGGATTACAGCTCATTTTCATAGTAAAAAGTATCAATGAATTGTCGGTGGTCGTTAATCCATTTTGTTTCATTAGGATCCCGGAGATGATTTTCAACTAGCTCTTGAGAAAATGGGCACGTTTGATAGCGTAGTTTGGGAGTAGTCGCTTGCAAAATTTCAAAAATCTGAGCAGCAACATTGTCAGGATCCGTACCTTGCTTTAGACATTGTTTTAAAAATTTCAGTGCTTCAAGGTTGAAAATCTTATAGGGATTGTCAGATTGTGATGAATAGAACGAACCAATCTGAATGGAATTTGGCAGATCGGTATTCATTGCTCCAGGTTCGAGAAGAGTTGTCTTAATATTCCATTTATGCAAGGTCGTAGCCCAACTACAAACCAAGGCTTCCAAAGCAAATTTTGTTGCAGAATAGACCCCCAAATAGCCAGAACTTTCAACTCCAGAAATACTACCGATAAATAGAAGGTGCCCTGCATTTTGTTTTCGCATTTGGGGTAGGAATAGTTGAGTAATTTTAATGACAGAGAGAACGTTTACATTGAATAGATACTCAGCTTCTTTAGGAGTTGTTGCATCCACTGGAGCTAGTAATGAGGCAGCCGCATTGTGAATTACTACATCAATCCGACCCTGCTCAGTTAATACGGTATTCACACATGACTGTATACTATAATCATCGGTAAGATCTAGTGTTAGAATGAATAATTTTGTCGAATTACTGCATGCTTCTTTAAGCTTATCTTGATCCTTAAGAGATCTAATCGTGGCATATACGATATAATCTCCTTGAATGAGCTTAGCTGCTGTACACAAACCGAGCCCACTAGAACAGCCTGTAATAAATGCGACCCTTGATTGATTCATATTATCCTTTATGTTAGCTGGTCGATGATACTCTGACCATTTGGGCATAGTGTTTTTAAAAATGATTTTTCGCCTTTCTCCCAATCAGCGTAATCAAAACCAGGAAACACGATTGCTGAAAAAAATGCATATTCAGTCTGCGCTTGGGGGATAACTCCAACCCAAGTCTCTTTTTTGACTAAGCGCTTGAGTTGTTGATTTTGGAGAAAATTTGGACCCACAATAGTATGAGTTAAGAGACCATCCGGACTGATTTCATAAAAATCAACCGGTCCTCCGCAAAGAAATGTCCAAATTTCATCGGCGGCCAATTTGTGAAATATTGAACGTTCACCCTTTGGAATCAAATAGTAACAAGTTGTGATGATAGCTCGTTCTCCCCTACCAGTGAAAGAGCTAGGAAGAATCATATCGGACTTGAAGTCCTCGCTAAAATATCCACCCTCTATATGAGGTTGCAATTGGAAGGCCTTAACGATTTCGTGTACAGTTGGGTTTTTCATTTTTTTGCCATGAGGTGTTTTTTGGTTGCATATTCTGAACGATTCAAGTGATTATTTACAATGCTTTTCAGGAATTTTGAAATGATCAGACGTTCCGACTCTTCTTCAATAGCGATTACACCTTTCGATCCCTTACTAATTTCTAACGCCTGATATACAGAAGACTGCAAAAGGGAGAGGGTAATTTCTATCTTTCTAATAGCCATGTTATTTCGCGAACCCCAGAAATTGATAGGAAATCCTGATTGTATCAGGTTTATTCTGCCGTCAGTAAAATTGCTGAGGCATTTATTCGTTTGAGCAAACAATTTCCTAAACTCATGCGCTTCGAATTCACGATCTGAGGACGATAGGCTGATCAATGAAACCCCTTCTTTCAGATGGTCATAATAGGAGTATCGGAGCGAAGTTGTTCCTGAACATCCTAAAACAACGTCGGCTTTCTTCAATGACTCCATGAGTTGGGCATTTTCGTGTTTAGCAGGGTCAAAGGACTGAACTTCACATAGATCTTTTAGGGTTGCTTCCACTTCTGAACCTATCACTCCTTGTCCCAAAATGAGAACTGTTTGATTAACCAACTCAGATAGGGGAATGTGCTTATATAACCTTTTTAAGCAGGAATCAACAATAGATGGCGTTTCAAGTTGGAGTTTTGCTTTTGAGCGTGCTACATTTATTACAGGGATATTTAATGAAGTGTCTCTTAGATAATGGATTCCTGAAGAGGTTTGTTCTATAGCCACAATATGGACATTGGAAATGTCCATTGTATTAATATGGCTAATTAAATGACCTCCATCGTCAAGGATGATTAATTTCTTGATGCCTCTGAAGTCTAATTTTTGAATGGAATCGCTTACGAATGCCGATATGTTGTTTTTATATGTAATGTCATAACTCTCGTGGCTATTGAAGTTAAAGCTTAGAGGTGATACGTTAAATCCTTCAGATTGAAATTCTTGAAAAATTGTTTCAGATGTGGAATAACATTTTCCTATAAGGAATGTCTGAGATGGTTTTAATCCATTAGCCTTGAGCTTTCGAAATAAAAAAAGAATAGACTCCATGAGGTGCTGAGCCCCAATAATTGCTACGCCTTCAAGGGATGGATTTTCCCAAATTGAGTCAGTGAATTTAAGCAGTTTAGTCATTGGAGGCACAGTGTAATGGCTTCATAATAACCTAAATGATTAATTTCCAATGAGAGTCGGTTTTTTTTAATTTTTATTTCGTACAATTAAATTAATTATGCGATAAATCATCTCATTTCTGTCAAATTAAATCAATGTAAATATTGCAGTGTAACACTTCGACTGTAGATTCAGGATCCTGCCGATGCTGCATACTTGAGGAAAAAGCTTAAGGTTACTTGGTTTTCCTATTTTGTTAAGTGGGTTATAAATGTTGCCGTAGATATTCAGGGTCAAGGCGTATCTTGCTGTGGAGAACTTGGTGCAGGGGATGATGAGTTTGCTGAGGATGTTGAAGCGGGCTTTTTCAACGGTAGTTGCAGTCGCGGATGAACAGTTCGGCGGTGAGCAGGTGGGACATAAGTCCACCCTGAAAAGGTGGGTTTATTTATCCTTGGCAGAAAAAAAAGATAAACATTGAGAGCTCTTTAAATGGCTATTTTTTTTTGCCAATAACTACAGTGCGAGCTTCTTGGTAAGGTTCGTCTTTTAGATCTTTGTAGACATAGCGGTTCTGCGGATTTTCTGCTCGGTAATAGATTCTGCTATTTACCTGTGAAACGTAAGAAACACTGCCATCCATGTAGCTGGAATTGTTGGGCTTGTAGAAAGAGATGCCGACGCATGTCCGCTTAGGTGGAAATGGATATTCCCGGAGAAATGGCCTGATCTTTTCATGTGCGTTAATGGCTTGAACAAATTTCTCGGTAACTTTGACTTCCAGCTCCCTGGCATCTTCAACTGTTGCTCTTTGGTAAGCAGCAAATTTAATGGAGATTTCCTCAACATCATAAGGCATACAGCCTCCACTCCCTTCGCAATCCAGATCAAATTCCTTTTTCATTTGTTTTGCAAAAGCGCGGGTGATCTCAGCGACATATTGCGTATAGGCGGGGGATTCATATTTTTTTGCATTCAACGGACAACCTATTAGTAAAGTTAAAGCTAATACCAATAAAAACTTAGCGTGTTTTGCCATTATATAGTCCATGTTTTCTGTTCAAATCATCAATCCCTAATCGTGTCGCCTTCTGGTAGGTGCCGCCGAGGAAAGCGTGATCGGCCAGGTACCCGGTTCGCTCGGTGAAGCCCGATTGGCACTTCACGAACTTTACATCGTATTTTGGGTCATTGCGGTACTTTAATGCAAATGGCCCGGTGACAAGGTCCTGTTTGGAATAAAGATTTTGCACGCCGCGGGCAGACTCGAGGGGGATGGGCTTCGCGGGACCGAGTGCGAGGATGTAGAGCTGCTCTTTGAGGAGGCTCTTTTGGTCTTCGGTCATTCCGTCGATGACGTTGCGTTTGATGACGCCGCCTTCGCTGTGGGCGATGTGGAGCATGAGGAGGTCGGGGTTGATTTTGTGGACCAGTTGCGAGATGGCCACTGTGAACTGGCGGGTGCGGACGACGATGGGGGTGTCTTTGCCTTTGCGCTCTTTGAAGGTGCGCATGCAGTCCTGGAGAAAGCCCTGGGTGGGGTTGTGCATGGCGATGATGAGCGTGCCGGGGACCATGTTGCTGACGGATTCGACATTTTCCTGGAGGTTTTTGGGGGATGTGCAGATGCCGTTTTGCAGGGTGATGAGCCCGATGGAGCTTCCTTCGGCGGGGACGAGTTCATGGAGGTGGTCGACGATGTTGACCTTGCCTGTGGACATCTCCTGGGGAGTGAACTGGAGCTTGTGCCAATGGCCGCAGGAGATGACCCAGTCGACGGGGACGTCGCCGACAAAGCCTTTGCAGGGGAGGATTCCGCTAGTGGGGGTGATGTTTGCGGTTACGACTTTGTAGAGGGGGACCTCCATGCTGAACATTTCCTGGGGGAGGCGGGGGTCGGAGTCGAGGCCGAAGAGGTCGAGGCGGTTGAGGGGGCTGTTGAGGACGTAGACGTAGAGGTTGGGGCCATCGGCGAAGCCTGAGGGGTCGGGGGTGAGCCAGCGTGGAGGGTGGGGTCGTAGAAGCGCTGGCCGAAGTAGATGAGGCCGGAGGTGGTCCTTTTGGAGCAGAAGCGCCAGGGGTTAAGAGGAGGGGAGGAGGTTTTCTCCCGTCCGAAGGCGTCGATTTCGTAGAGTTCGGCGATGGTGTTGTCGGGGGAGAGGAGGGCGATGATGTTGCCGAGGAAGTCGTGGAGGGGGGCGTAGGTTGTGCCGGAGAGTTCGATGGCGACGGTGCCTCCGATCTCTCCTTTTATGCCGAGGCCGATGACTCTGAGCTGGAGGATTCCCTGGTCGTCCATGGCTCCGATTTCGCGTTCCTGGTCATAGAGGTAGAGGAGGCGGCTGTCGGGGGTTTGTTCGGCGATGAGGCGGGAGTGGGGGTCGTAGAAATAGTGGGTTGATGCGGAGTCGGGTGGGGTGATGGAGGTGAGCCGGCCGAGGGCGTCGTAGGTGTAGGTGGTGGGGCCGTCGGGGGTGGTTTTTTTGAGGGGGTTGCCGTCGGGGTCGTAGTCGAGGGTGTATTCGGGGGCTTCGAGGAGCTGGTTGGAGGCGTTGATGGTGCCCTGGGCGGGGTTGCCGAGGGAATCGAAGGCGTACTCCTGGGTTCCTTCGCGGGTGAGCTGGTTTAGGGGGTCGTAGGCGTAGGTCTTCTCTCCGAGGAGGGAGTTTTGCGATCGGATGACGAGGCTGGAGGGGCCGTAGGAGAGGGTTTGTTGGAGCCAGGGGGAGTTTTGGCGGGAGGGCCTTTCGAGGAGGTCGCGGGAGGTCTGGAGGGTGCCGAGGCCGTGGATAAGCTCTTCGTGGCTGACGTGGCCATTGGGATCGAAATCGAGGTAGCGATGGGAGTAGAGGGTGTGTCCGTCGGGGGAGAGTCTTGTGACCTGGGTGAGGTGGCCGCAGGTATAGGTGTAGGCGATGGAGGAATGATCGGGGAGGGTATAGGCGGTGCACTGGCCATGGGAGTTGTACTCCCAGCAGTAGGTGAGGCCGTAAGGGCTCGTTTCCTGGACGATCTGGCCGAAGGGGTTGTAGCGTTGGTAGAGGGAGGTGTGGGTGACGAGGTCGAGAATTTCGGTGGGTTCGGGGCCCTGTTCGTAGGCGTACTGGTAGTGGACGGTTCCATCGGAGCTTCTTAATTCGAGGAGGCGGTCGATCCCGTCGTAGGTGGAGAGGAGGATGACGCCGGATGGGAGCTGGCGGAAGGTCATCCTTCCTCTGTCGTCATATTTAAAATGGGTGCTTTTTTCTGTGCCTTCGGTCTCTTTGCTGACGCGTCCCATGGCATCGTATTCCCAGCTGGCAAAAATCTGGCGGCTGCCGGGGGTGTCGAGGGGATAAACGGTGGAAATTCTTAAGACTTTATTGCCGGCCGTGTCGTAGCGCAGCTCCTCGTGGGAGACGGTGGTGCCGTGTGGGTCTTTTTGTGTGCGTTCGAGGGTGCGGCCGAGGGGGTCCTCTATTTCGATGGTTTGATTGCCGAGGGGATCGATGGTGGTTTTTTGGAAGACGCCCTGTCCAAGGGGATTGGTTTGGAGCTCGTGGATAAATTGGGTGCAGTTGCCTTCTGCGTCGATATGCCGGGTGAGCCTGAACTCTCGATCGTAATAGAAGAGATCCGTGGCGTTGCCCTGGGAGGTTGTTCGGATGGCCTTTGTTTTCTGATCGTCTGCGTTGTAGGAGAACTCCATGTAATTTTCTATGCGTCCATCGGAGGTCTCATTCCACTCTCTGGCGACTCTTCCGCCTACATCATGGATCTGGACATGGGCGACTTCCGATTCGGTTGTTTTTTCGAGGAAGCCGAGGGGGTCGTAAGAGGCGGTGATGGTCCGGGACTCTGCCTTTTCGGAGATCTTCCGCCCTGCTTTGTCGTAGGCATACCGTGTTGTGAGCCCCCGGGGATCGGTGTAGGAGAGGAGGTGGAAGGTGTTGTAGGTCCAGCTTTCGGAGCTTAAGAGGCTGCCCTCGGGGGAGTAGATCTTTTTGGAGGTGATCCGTTGGAAGATGTCGTAGGTATAGTCGCAACGGGTGCCATCGGTATAACGGGTCTGGGCGAGGGTTCCGTTCGCGAGGTAGGAGTGGTGGGTGGCTGTCCCATCCGCCTGGACGATCCGCAGGGGTTTAGGCGTTGTAGGTTGTTTGTGTGGAGCCGCCCCCATCATGTTTGTCTGGGAGAGATTGCCCTGGAAATCGTAGGTAAAAGTGACCGTTGGGGTATAGGTGTTGCCGTGCTCGTCTTTGGCGGTGGGGAATCGGCTTCCTATACACCTGTTGAAGGTGTCGTAGGTTTGGGTGGTTGTGTTGCCCTTGGCGTCTGTTTGAGAGAGCAACCTGCCGCCGGCATCGTAGGTGGTGAATGTTTTACTGATCGTGCCCTTGGCATCGCTCTCTTCAATGGACGCCGGTCTGCCGGCAGGGTCGTAGGTAAAATGTTGTGGGGGGCGGCGACTTCTTTAGAGGTCAGGAGGTTACCAAGAGAATCGTAGGTGTAGGTGTTTTCCTGGCCCAAAGGGGTTGTCTGGCGGATGATCCTCCCTTGCGCATCGTAATCGGTGAGGATCGTGTAGCGGTGGATGCCCTGATCGTCGTAGACAGCTTCTGCGATGACCCGTTTTTCGGGGGAGTAGGAGTAGTCCATTTTTTTCAGCAGGACCTCTGCCCAGGAATGGAGGTCGAGGCAAAATTCCGAGGCGCTGAGGATCAGTCCGGACGGAGGGTAAGAGTGTAGCGTTTGATCCTGGCTTCAGTGACCTGGGATCATCGCCCGGGTCGGATAATGCCCCATCGTCGGTCGTTTCGGCAACCACCAGGTTGTCTTCGTTGTAGAGGAACTCCCGCATTAAAATCCGGGTGCCCTGGCAGGTGAATTTGGCGATGGGGAGATCGGTATCGTTTTTGTAGAGGTAGCGGTAGGTGAGCCCGTTTTCCTTTTCGACGAGGGGGATGTTGAAGCGGGGGAGGTATTCGTAGCGTTTGGCGTAGTGTTCCGCACCGGCTAGCGACCCGTCGCCATTGATGCTGAAGGGCCCGGTCACAGCTCCTGTCAGCGCTCCCCAGAGGATCTCCTGGGTGACATTTCCTGCGTCATCGTAGCTGAACGTTTTGGAAAAGTGGGCGCGCGATTGTCCGTCGAGCATGACCTTGGCTTTAAGCCGCTCTTTATCCCACAGGAATTTTAAAATGGAGGCGACTTGGCCCTGCCCATTGAAATACTCGATGCTGAGCAGATGCTGTTTGTCGTGCGTGTAGCGGATGAGGTGGCCATCGACATCGCGCACATCTGTTGTGGCGTGGTGATAGACAAACTGCGCGAAGGGGAGCATCTCCCCGTTTTGTCCTAGAGGGGCATGGAGCGCGCGCACTTTGTCGCCTTTACAGGGGGTCTTTTTTTGAAACCACCTCATAGCCTCTTCTTCGTCGGAGGGCGTGTAATAACTGGCTTCGAACTGCAGTTTGCCTCCTAAATTCATCCGCTGCATCCGGGCGCCCATCCTTTTGCGCGCTTTGACAAAGCTGTTCGATTCTTCGGGGCGGAAGCGGCTCTTGACATCGCAGATGTAATCGACTTCCCTGAATTTCAACGTTTTATATTGGAGAGATTTTTCATCTGAGGTGCAGACATTAAAGGCGATGGGGGAGGTTTTCTGGACGTGGTCGAGACGCATCCACGCAAAGGTCTTGGTTCCGGAAGGGTTCATCAGGGCCACATGGACCGGCCGCTCCTTCCATCGTAGGAGTAGACAATCTGATGCCCGCTGGGCAGGATTCTTTCACCAAATGGTAGTAGCATTTGGCGTTTGTCCTTTTGTTCATCCTCCTTAATTTTTTGATGTCCCAGTTT
>CAVWEK010000021.1:0-18705 GCA_963753945.1 uncultured Acidobacteriota bacterium
CTCCCACATCAGCGAAGCTTGGCACGGCCTGCGCTACTTCAAAATGATCGAGGCACTCTCCAAGGACCTGTCGAAAAACCTCCCCCGACTCATCGACAAACTCCTCTCCCTCAAAGAGCAGCTCTTCACCCTCCACAACCCCAACCTCATCCTCAGCTGTTCTGAAAAGATGGTGGAAGAGCTGGAGAAAAACAGCTACTACGGCCTCACCGGCCTCAAAACAACCGCCCCCTTCACTCCTATAGACCTCGCCATCCCCGTCCAGCCCGTCCCCTCCCAGGGCAGGACCATGCCCTCCCAGGTCGCCTTCACCTCCCACGCCTTCAAGACCATAGGCTACCTGCACCCCCATGCCCCCGCCCTGACGGTTGCCGCCGTCCTCCTCGACAACAAGATCCTCCACAAAAAGATCCGGGAGCAGGGAGGCGCCTACGGATGCGGGGCCAGCTACAGCGCCACCCTGGGCCACTTCAACTTCCACGCCTACCGCGACCCCCACCTCTATTCCACCCTCAAAACCTTCGACCATGCCCTCGAGGAGATCGCCGCCGGCCATTTCACCGCGCAGGACCTCGAAGAGGCAAAACTCGGCATCATCCAGCATGCCGATACCCCCATCTCGCCCGGCAGCCGCGCCCTCACCGCCTACGCCTGGCGGCGCGATGGCAAGACCAAAGAGATGCGCCAGGCGTTCCGCACCCGCCTCCTGGACCTCACCGTGCACGACCTCAAGCACGCCGTCGAGCTGGAGCTCCTCCCCAAAAAGGGGAAGGGGTCACCGTGTGCTTTGCAGGCAAAGAGCTGCTGGAAAAGGAGAACGCCCTCCTCGCCGAAGAGGGCCGGGCGCTTCCGATCCTCCCGGTCTGATGGACAGCAAAAACGTATCACCCTAAAAATCAACAACTTGCCAAAAACGATCACGTTTTACGTTGGTAAAACGTGAGAATAATCACGTTTTACCAACGTAAAACGTGAAAACTTCCACGTTTTCCGAGGGAATAGCGTTTCCATCTTTGTGAACTTATTAGGCGTTAGAGGAGGAGGCTGGTTGAAAAGAAGCGACCCTGTACAAGCGGGCCTGGCTCGCCTGGAACAACTGAAAGCAGATTTTTAGCCTTGCATTGAGCGCACGGGCGTGTTTTCCAACCAGATGGCGGACCCCTTCATTCGGGTCGTACAAAAATCCCTCTTTGCCCTGTTTTACATAAACCATCGAGTGGCCGTGCTCCTCGAGCTTCTCATTATTGGCCGGCTTGATCGTTCGCAGTAAATACAGTCCATCGGAGAGTAGCGCCACCTGCTCTTTCACCTGCCGGTCCGTATCTGCTTACCCACATTCACCTGCGCGGAAGCGCCATCGATCTTAAACCCATGCAGATTGGCAAGGGCCTGCATCTTTCCCCTTGCAAAATCGACCCCTGGAACATCCCCTCTCACCTCGATCGTGTTAAAAGCTGCCTGACGGATTCGCATGGCCTCGGAACTTGCAGCAAATCGGGGCTGCAACTGCCGAATCTCCTGCAGAAAATGTTCGGAACTCCCCTGCCCTTTCCTCAATTTTAGAAAAGCGTCGGCAAAATCCAGAGCCATCGCAGAACAGACGCCTCCCTCTACAGTCCCAGAGACTTTCGTGGGATTAAACTGGATGCCCCTTTCATTGAACCGCTGCAGATGCTCCAGTACAGCCAGGGTGCTTTGCCTGGGCGCCGGCCCGGATGCTCCGATCTGCGACCCTTCAAACAGCAGTCCTTCCCGGATCGGTTTCCCAGGCCGAGTGTGCACAGTATTCTTTCCCAGGATCTGATACGCCACCCATTCGATTGCCATCGCCAGCTGCCCAATCACCGGAATAAACTCAATCAGGGCAATCAGACGGTGCCCCCATTTGCGCTGCGGGTCGGCCTCTGCCTGCTTCAGGTGGCGCAAGCCATACTCTGAAACAACTAGAGACTGAAGAACTTCGAATCTGGTTAACCTGTAGTCAGGAAGAAAATAAGAACTCAAGAGAATCCACAAGTAATTAAAATGAATGAATTATACACAAACAATAAAAACAAATAAATAATAAAAAAGTCTATTAAAATAGGCAGACTTTAAAAGATTGTAACGAAAATGCTCGCATACCCTGACCTTCAAAATTGCTTGCGCAAATTTTCTTTTTGCAAAAAACACACACCACCCCCCATACTCTATAAAGTAAAACGTTTCCTTTCCAACCCAGGGAGCTTTCCTATGTTAAGAAAGATTCTTTTACTTCTTGCATTGCTCTCCGTAAACCTGTGCAGCGCTCAGGAAGATCAGATCAAAACCCCAATTCAGGTGCGTTTAGAAAAGCAAATCGAAAACCTCTCTGAAACAATTAACCGTCCTGAACATCGCTCAGACACCGATCATCTTAACCTATATAATGAAAGAGGTATTCTTTACCTTTTTATGGGAGAACTCGACAAGGCCTTGGATGATTTTGATCATGTGTTAGACGTAGTACAAAATGAGAGAATCAATGAAAATACTCTCCCAGGATCAGCTCTATGGGGGCGATTATTGTGTCATGCATTCAAAAATCAACTTCAGGAAACATATAACGACTCTCTAATGCTTCAACAGCTCTTTCTCAATGAAGGTTGCTGTGGAGAAAGTCCAAATAGAGAAATAATTCAAACTGCGAACAACTCCAGCAATAACCCCTCTTTCGTGCCTGTTGCCCGTTTCTTGCGTCCAGATGAGAAAATTACTAGATGGGAATGCCATGACAGGACAAATCGTATAGCTGAAAAAATGCGTAACCTTACCGAGCTCATTCCTTACTATCCTGTTAGAGAACTTGTCTGGTATACCATCGACAAACTTTCAGACCGAGCCCACAATTGTTGCGAAAAGGGATACACATGGACTGAGTGCTTGGGCCCCATTGTTGATGCATGGCATAAATTGGATGACACATGGGATCAGCTGGTAGACTTATTTAAAAGAGGAATCAAAATTGAAGCCTTCATAACAGGAACAAACTTATGAAATATGCATTCTTATATATTTTGCTCCTCTCAAACAGCATCTGGGCATCTGAGAAAAATGCAGAAAAGACAGAAGTTTTTCCCTTGACCGGGCTCAAAAAATTTGAAGTTGTGACCCTTGTTTTTCCTCAAGACAAAATTGATCAAAGCAGCATCTACAACTCAATCTCTGAATCCTTCAAGAAATTTGGCCAGATTAATATCTCTGAACACGAAAGTATGCTAAGCGGCCTTATTCGCTCAGATATCGCCTACCCTATCTGTTATTTCACTATTTCAAAAACAGATGACACCATTGAGGTGTCGCTTGATGTACTTGCAGAAGTTGAAGTCCTGGCAAACAAATACAAAACATCCTCGCCGATCTGGAAGAAAAAACTTTATGCTCCCGTCCCGCAAGATAATCAGGGAACGGATCTTGCCATTGGGAACCTAACCCAGGAAATCATCCAAATCCTGGCTGAGGATTTTAAAAAAGCAAACAACGCGGATGGAAACCAGCCGTCCTTCCACATCCGGAAATTCAAAGAACTCTAAAAAACTTTACGGCTCGGCGGCTTTGCATGGATGCTCTGCCGTCTCCAATTTGAACACAGAGATGCAGATAGGGAATTGCAATTTAGGGGCGAGCTGGGTTATATACATGGACTCTGCCTAAATTTCAGGAGTTCATCATGTCGCGCTTTATCCCTTTTTCTCTTGCAATCCTCACTAGCACTGCCCTGCTGTCCTCCTTTGAGGCCCATGCCCAGACAGAACCCAAGGAGGGGTGCATCTGCTCCCCGAGCAGACATCGAAGGCCTTTACCGCTGTTGCCAAGAAGTCGATCCCTGCTGTCGTCTTCATCAAAGTGCAAAGCAATAGCCCCGATCAGGAAGAGACGGCTATCAAAACCCCTACGATTTCAACGGCGATGACTTCTTCAACCGCTTCTTCGGCTCGCCCTACCGCGGCGGCCAGCCCCAAAAACCCGCAACCCCAGCTCAGCCAGGGATCGGGCTTCCTCGTCACGGCCGACGGCTACATCATGACCAATGCCCATGTCGTCAAAGGCGCCGATAAGATCACAGCGGTGCTCAACGATGGCCGAGAGATCGACGCCACCGTCGTCGGCACCGATCCCCAGACAGATATCGCCATCATCAAGATCGAAGGGAAGAACTTCCCCTTCCTGAATCTGGGCGACTCTGAAGAGATCGACATCGGCGAGTGGGTCATTGCGATCGGCAGCCCCTTCCAGCTCGAAGCTTCAGTCACTGTCGGCGTCGTCAGCGCCAAAGGGCGGCAGAATTTCAAGATCACCGACTTTGAGGATTTTATCCAGACCGATGCCGCGATCAACCCTGGCAACTCGGGAGGCCCTCTCTTAGCCTGAAAGCAGAAGTGATCGGGATCAACACGGCGATCGTCTCGCGCAGCGGCGGCTACATGGGGATCGGCTTTGCGATCCCGAGCAACATGGCCAAAAATATCATGGCCCAGATCATCGACAAGGGCTCCGTCACGCGCGGCTTCCTCGGCGTCTCGCTGCAGCCTGTCGATAAAGATATCGCCGATGCTTTCAACCTTCCCAAACCGGAAGGGGCCCTCATCTCCGAGGTCGTCAAAGACTCTCCTGCCGACAGGGCTGGGGTCAAGCAGGGCGATATCATCCTCGAATACAACAAAATCCAGGTGAAGATCGCTCCAGGGCTTCCGAAATGAGATCTCCCTCATGAGCCCCGGCGCTGTCGTCAATCTCAAGGTCAACCGCAAAGGGCAGATCCTCTCGATCCCCGTCACTCTCGGCACATCCAACGATGCCCTCGCAACCGGCGGCAGCCTCATCCAAAAGCTGGGGATGGAGATCGACACCCTGACTCCCGATCTGGCCAAACAGCTCGGCTACATGCAGAAAGAGGAAGGGGTCGTCATCACCAAGATCAAGCCCGGCTCTGCCGCAGCGACAGCGGGCTTAAGGCCCGGCTTCCTGATCCAGGCGGTCAACCACAAGAAAGTCACCAACCTCGACGAGTTCAACGAAGCCCTCGGCCAGCCTGAGAACAAGCGGATCCTCCTCCTCGTCCGCCAGGGCAACGCGACCCGCTTCTACTCGATCAAAGTCGAATAATGAACGCGAAAGAGATCCTTGAAATCCGCAAGGCAGAGGCAGGTCTTCCCCTGCCTCTGCCCCTTTATACGACGAGCGTCCAGGCGGGCTTCCCCTCCCCTGCCGAAGACTATCTCGACAAAACGCTCGACTTAAACGAACTGCTCATCTCCCATCCCGCTGCGACCTTTTTTGTCCGCGTGGCCGGCGACTCGATGAAAAATGCCGGGATCTTCTCCGGCGACACCCTCGTCGTCGACCGCTCCCTGGCAGCCCGCCGACAACCGGATCGTCGTCGCCATCCTCAACGGGGAATTTACCGTCAAACGCCTCAAAATCCACCCCCATGGGATCTCTTTGCTACCGGAAAATCCCGCCTACCCTATACTGGAAGTGAAGGAAGGAAGCGACTTCCAGGTCTGGGGCGTGGTCACGTATGTCATCCACAAAGCGTCTAGTGGTTTATTATCTCATCGACTGCAACCAGTTCTACGTCTCGTGCGAACAGGTCTTCAATCCCAAACTCCTGCATCAGCCCGTTGTCGTCCTCTCGAACAACGACGGGTGCGTCGTCGCCCGCTCCAAAGAGGCCAAGGTCCTCAAAATCCCCATGGGCGCCCCCGCCTACCAGTACGCCGATTTCTTCAAAGCCCAAAAGGTCCACGTCCTCTCCTCGAACTACGCCCTCTACGGCGACATGTCCCAACGGGTCATGCACGTCCTCTCCCGCTTCTCCCCCGACATGGAGGAGTACTCGATCGACGAGGCTTTCCTCCACGTCGCCGTGGACGACCCCCTCGCCCTTGCGAAAGAGATCAAAGAAACTATCCTGAAATGGACCGGGATCCCCGTATCGATCGGCATCGGATCGACAAAGACCCTCTCGAAGGTGGCCAACGATATCGCAAAAAAAGGGGAAGGGGTGTTTGCCTTTGCCGATGCAGCCCAAACCGATGCCGCCCTCGAGGCCCTCGAGGTCGAAGAGATCTGGGGGATCGGACGGCGTTTAAGCGAAGCTCTGAAAAGCGAAGGGATCGACAATGCCAGGGCCTTCCGCGACTGCCCCGACGCCTGGATCAAAAAACGGTTCTCCGTCGTCCTTTTGCGCACCGCCTACGAACTTCGGGGAATCCCCTGCCTGGCCTTCAATGAAAACCCGATGCCGCGCAAGTCGATCACCTGCTCCCGCTCCTTCGGCGGCAAGATCACAGAGCTGTCCCAGATCGAAGAGGCGCTCGCCAGCTACACGGCCACCGCCGCAGAGAAGCTGCGCGAAGAGGAGCTTCTGCCCGCTTTCCTGACCGTCTTCCTCGCCACCTCCCAGTTCGTCCACCCCTCCTACAGCAACAGCTGCACCCTCACCCTCGACGAGCCCACCGCCTTTACCCCCGAGCTCACCCTCAAAGCCAAAGAGGCGCTCCGCAAGATCTTCCGCACCGGCTACGCCTACAAAAAGGTCGGCGTCATCCTGGGAGGGTTCTCCCCTAATGCCAGCTACCAGCCCGACCTCTTCCACTCCAATGAAAAACTTAAAGAGAAACAAAAGCGCGCGATGCAGGTCGTCGACGCGCTCAACCTGCGCTTTGCAGCTGCCCCCTTGCGCTTTGCCGCAGAGGGGCTCCGCCAGAGCTGGAAAATGAAGCGGGGCAACGTCTCCCCCCACTACACCACCTCCTGGGACGAGCTCCTCCACATCGAGATCTGATTCACTGGCGAGCATGTTAGTGAGAGTAGTAAACTGGGAAAATGAAAAAAAAAGGAGTAAAGATGGCTAAGAAAATATTAGGAAAAACAAAAGGGTCCGCCGGAACAAAAATTGAATCATTTAGCGTTGAATATAATTAAGATAATTGATAAAATCGACATGTTTATTATGAAATAGGTTATGTTCTTATGATTAAGATAGATACAAACAGCACTAACACTCCATTTCAAGCCTCATGGAATAAGGAAACTACCAGCATCCACGCCGAAGGAGAAAATCTCTTAGGGAATTTAGCGAGGAAAGTAAAAAATTTCATTTTCTATCTCCCCAACTCCCTGATCGCTGCCTGCATCAACCCACGAAGCCATACATCCCATCGTCCTTTTTTCAGTCAGCAGCAAAACGGAATAGTTTGTTCTAAAGAAATCATTACCCCAGACAAGGTGCGTCTGACTGCCAGAGTCGACATCGTGAATGGGGCGACGTCGCAAACACCGACAGTTATATTATTCAACCCGCTTGGCGCCAATAAAAAGGTACACCAGGGCCTGAGATACGAACTTGCCTGCAACAAAAAATGCAATGTCGTGACGTTCAACTACCGGGGACTCGGGAGCACATGGAGCAAAAATGATCTTGTCGTCGATGGAGAGAGCGTCTACCAGTTTGTGACGCAGGAGCTGGGGACCCAACCCAACAAGGTCAACTTTTACGGTTTTTCTTTGGGTGGAGCGATTGCCGCCCAGGTTAAAGCTCTGCACCCCGGGTCGCAAGGCAAGTACGTCGGAGACCGTCCCTTTAGATCGATCTTCAACTTCCTGACCGAAAACTGCTGTATTGGAAAATTAGGTTCTATAATCAAAAAAATCACCTCTTTTGCTTCTTCCCTCTTTCTTGCCTACCCAGTATATCTTCTGGGCTGGGAATGGGATGGAAACGAAGCGTTGAAGAAGATGGCAGGAGACAAACGCATCGTCTACCATCCGAACGACTTTCTAGTGCCCTACGAAGCAAGTCTTGCGTCGCAATGTCCGCCGGACCAGCGCATTAAGCTAGACCCAAAACTGACCGGGCCAGCAACACACTTTGCCAGCATTCAACATCATAACACCGAGCAGGGCACCCCGGCCATCAATGTTATCGCGGACTTCCTTGCCAACTAAGAGAAATTAAAAATCAAAGCGGGCGCGCAGGGTGAGCCCGTAAAAGGCGAGGTCTTCCCGCTACATCACCTCCGGGACGAGCTCCTCCGCATCGAGATCTGATTCACTGGCGAGCATATAGGTGGGAGTAGTAAACTGGGGGATCAAAAAAAAAGGGGTTGAGATGGCTAAGAAAACATTAGGAAAAACAAAAGGGCTCGTCGATGCCCTTAAAAGTCTTTTATCGGACCGCAAGGCATGCACCCAGGACGATCTCTGTGTAGCTCTTGCAAGGCAGGGGTATGAAATCAATCAATCAAAAATTTCGCGCCTCCTGAGAAAAATTGGCGCCATTAAGGTCGTGAATGAACGGGGGCAACCCACCTACTCCCTGCTCCGCGAGCCGGCTCCTCCAGCTCTGATGATGACGATCCGCGATCTTATTCTGGATATTGTTGCCAATGAGACGCTCGTTGTTATTTTTACAAGTCCCGGCTCGGCATCGATGGTTGCACGAATTTTAGACTACAGTCAGACAACAACGGAAATTCTCGGAAACGTCGCAGGAGATGACACGATCTTTGTGGCCCCGAAGTCTACAAAAAACATCCAAAAGCTCTTAAAAGAGATCAAGGACCTTCTCGGATCGGATGAATAAATATTCATCCTATAAACCATAACAAACTCCCAGTAAGCTACTTAAAGAATACTCACGCAAAGATATTGAAATAATATTCATAAAAGTGCATAATTATTCATAAAGCAGAGGGAAATGCCCTCTCACAGCGTGTGAGAGGCGCTCTGCTTCATTTAGAAAACATAAGGAGTAATTATGTCAGGTTCGATTGCGTCTACAATGTATTCGCTCAACCCCTTACATCAGGGGGCGTATACATTTAACATCCAGTTTTTGGATCAAAAGAGTGGCTGTGTGTCCAAAAAACAGTTCACTTTCAAGCAGGAATGTCCTGCTCAAGAGGGAGAGGCGTGGGATGTCCATTCTCAAAATGGCAGCTGCACCCCAGCTCTTATCGACGATCTTTTCCATGGCAAGGACTTTAAGGCCATCAGCGCAACGCTTAAAAAATTGTCATCCCCTTCCTGCACTTCCGACATAGGGATCGTATTGGATTTGCAAGGTCCCGATCACAAGTATATCTCTTCGGAGTGGCATCGGCGGTCTGATCGCTGAAAAAGAGGCGGAAGTCAGCGCCTTTTTCAAATCGCTGGAGCCTGGTCCCCTGGCAGGCAAATGGGCCAAAAAAATCCATGCCCAGTTTCAGAAACAGCATGCTCTCGATTTCATCATCAAAGAGGGCTCTCTTAAACAAGATCTCCTCCTCAGCGGAACTTTCTCCGATCCTGAGATCGAGTATTTCCAGACGTCCGGCGTTGGCTCCATCGCTTTTTGCCAATGCGCCGAAGTCTTTATGAATGGGTTCAAATTCGGACATACAGCCGCAAGCTGTGGGTCGGTATTTTCCAAGGACAATTATTTTACATTGCTTTCTGGGAAAGCTCCGTCCTTTAAACCCAAAGCCAAAAGCATCGTTTATTACCCTCCTCAATACAGCAAGATCTACTCGCTCGATGGTTCTTTTGCCCAAATGCTAAAAGGGGTCTTTCCTCTTCAGGGAAATTGGGATGTAAAGAACAAGATTACGACATGGGTCGTTGGAGGCGAGGTATGAAATACTATTTGGCTGAGGCCTGTCAGAACACCTTTATCCTTGTGGACCTGCGGGAGCAGGTCCTCGATGAGAAGATCCTGCAAACGATCCATCAGTGTTTATTGTCCGAGGGTCGGGATGATGCCCTATTGATCACCAGGAGCGCCGCTTTAAACGGCGCTCTTTATTGCGATATGCTCGTCCTGGGGGCCGATGGCCAGCTCGGAGAATTTTGCGGCAATGGCGCGCGCGCCATTGCCGCTTATCTCTTTGCTGCAGCGCCCATCGACACGATCTACCTTAAAACCAGATCGGGATTCTCCTGCAAACTTCAAAAGTTGCCGGACAAAGCATTTTCCGTCTCGATGCCCCATCCTTCGTTTAATCTGCAGACCCGGTTCATTGGAGACATGGAGAAATTCCCCCTCTGCGACCCTCCCTGCATCTTTATAGAGATGCTGGAGCCCCATCTCGTCATCCCTCGGCCAATGAGCGATGAGGAGCTGATGGGATGGGGAAGAAAACTGAATCAGATGAAGGAGGTCTTCCCTCTGGGGATCAATGTCAACGCCTGTGAGTTTGTCGACGGAAAACACCTGTTTGTCAAAACGTATGAGCGCGGCGTGCAACGTCTGACCCGTTCCTGTGGAACGGGCGCAGCCTCGTGCGCCGCTCTTTGGTTATATGGCTCTGCAATTGAGGGTTCATGTATTGAGGTGATGACTCCCGGGGGAGCATTAAAAATTGTATTGGATAAGCAGGGGCTGAACCTCATCGGTCCTGCCCTATTTGAACCTACTGGCAAAAAACCATGAATAAAAAGCTTTCGTTTTTCTCTCTAGTTGTCCTGATCGTGGCGGCGATTGACAACATGCGCAACTTGCCAGGGTCCGCTATGTATGGCAGCGAGCTGATTTTCTTCTTTATTTTCTCCGCCATTTTTTTCCTGCTGCCAACGACATTTGTTTCAGCGGAGCTGTCAGCGGCATTTCCAAAAGGAGGAGGGATCTTCGAATGGCTCCAACGGGCCTTTGGCGATAAGCTGGCGATGTTTGGAATTTGGCTCCAATGGATCAATACCATGGTCTGGTATCCGACAATGCTCTCTTTTATTGCCGGAACATTGGCTTACCTGATCGATCCTGCCCTGGCACAGAATAAAGCTTATCTGGTTTCCTGCATTTTAAGTGTTTTCTGGGGGCTGACCTGGATCAATCTCAAGGGGATTCAAATCTCAGGCCTTGTGAACAACCTCTGCGCCATTCTTGGGATGATGCTGCCCATGGGGACGCTCATTGTGCTCGGAGGGCTATATGTGCTAAAAGGGCATCCCGTTCAAATCGATTTCCATGCAAGCTCCATGCTTCCTTCTTTTAGCGAATCGGGAGGTTGGGTCTCTTTGATTGCCATCATGGCCTCGTTTCTGGGAATGGAGCTGTCGAGTGTCCATGTGAATGACATCGAGTCCCCAAAAAAGAATTTTCCGCGCGCCGCCCTGATCGCCAGCTTCCTGATCTTTATGTCGATGCTCCTGGGTTCTCTCTCCGTTGCATGCGTAATGCCCGGGAAGGATATCCAGCTGATCTCCGGGGTGATGCAGGTGTTCACCCAATTTTTCGCGACCTTTGGCCTCTCGCAATGGATGCCCTTCATCGCTCTTTCGATTGCTCTGGGCTCAATAGGAACGATGATCAATTGGTTGATCTCCCCTGCCAAAGGGCTACTGCATGCAGCCGAGACGGGCTTTCTACCCCGTTTCTTTGCGCACAAAAACAAGGCGGGCGTTCCCTCCCGCCTCTTGATTACGCAGGGGGCTGTCGTCACCTTCTTCTGCGTGGTATTACTGCTCGAGCCGAGCATCAATGGCTTTTACTGGTTCTTTACCTCCTTGAGCACGGAACTCTATATGATCATGTACATCTTAATGTTCTCTGCGGCGATCAAACTCCATTACACGCATCAGGAGCGTGAAGATGCCTTTAAAATCCCCGGGAAGCAATGGGGGATTTGGGGCGTCAGCCTGCTCGGGCTGATCGGCTGTTTAACGACAACGATCGTCAGTTTCTTCCCGCCGGGAGGGATTGATGTCGGAAGCTCCATCAATTACCTTCTAATGATCGGCGTGGGCAATGTCGTAACGCTCGCTCCCATCTTCCTTTTTTACGCCTACAAGAAGAAAAAGGATCTCGAGAAACTAACAATCAAATCGCTGCCTCAAAAGTCGAAGCGGGCGCGCAAGGTGAGCCCGTAAAAGGCGAGGTCTCCACGCTGACGCACGTAAGCCGGGCGGACATCGTCAGTGAACTGCTCCGTCTGATTCTGATTCCAATAGTACTGCGTTTCGAAGCCGGCGCTTAAGCCCAGGTGGCGCCTGTCTCTGCTGAAGTTGCGGTCCCACGAGATCCCCGCGAGCATCTGCAGGAACGGGCTGACGAGGTTGAAATCGCTATCGAGATGGACAACTTCAACCCCACCCAGCTGGAACTGCCGCTGGTCGTTGTCGAAGTGGCCGACGAGCAGCGCCGCCGCGAGATCAGCAAAGAAGCTAAAGCCCCCTCCCAGATGCCAGTAGCCGTCGGTGCCGATGAAGGGACCTCCCCCTTTAAAATCGTTCTCGAAGTGGGTGCGGAAGGTCTGCCCTTCGGGGATGTATCCCCCCTGATAGCGGAAGTGGGCATGCTGATTGATCCAGGTGCCCTTCATCCCGAAGAAGGGGCGCAGCGAGAGCGTTTCAGAAATGTAGTAGGCCTTGCCGAACTCGATATCGAGGCTCTGCAGGCGGATGTTCCAGGTCCCCTCCGCAGAGGCCACGGCATTGCCTCCGCCACCGGGCGCTCCCTGAAAAAGGAAGAGCGGGTAAATGGCGCCGTTCGCGCTGTCAGAGTGCTCAGGGTTGAAGTAGGTGTAGTTAGCGTAGACATCCCACCCGTCGAAATAGGGAAAGTTCACGCCAACGCCGACGCGGAAACCCGTGTCAAAATCAAAGCAGATCTCTTTGGCGGTCGCGTACTCCATCCCCGCCTGGCGCGTTCTCCAGTAGAGCCACTCTCCTGTAAAATAGGCCCTCCCTTCCGGCGCCTGGAATCCCGTTCTCGGGTAGAGCTGCCCTTCGCTCTCTTCGCAAGCCTCCTGCTGCGAAGCCCCCTGCGGACGCATCGCCATCAAAGGATCGGAGCCCGCATCAGCCAGGAAATTACCCTTGACGAAGTAGGGCCTCTCTTCCGGAGCAGGAATGGGATCCTGCTTATCCCTGCTATCTGACTTTTTCTCCGCCTTGGGCTGCGTCTTGCTTTTGAACCACTCATTCCTGACCCTCTTCGGCTTTTTTGCAGAATCTTCCACCTTCGGTTTTTTTGGAGGCGCGCGCCGGGCTCCGGCGAAATGGGCCCGCAATTTTGGGGGCTGCGCTGCGGGGGCTTCGGCGACTAGGTTCTCCTCCCGCGGGGGATTCTTCGAGGGGAAGATGCTCCGCTGCTTGGGAGCGGGGGCCTCTTCCTGGGCGATGGCCGCCTCTTCCTGCATTGTCTCCTCCTGGGCGACTTCCGCATCAAAGGTCTGCTCGACAAATTCCTGTTCAGTTGGCGCTTCCTCAGCAGAGGCATATTGGCTTAAGGCAAGAGAGAAGGCGGTGAGAGAGAAGAAGATCCTGGACATAACGAAACCCCCAATTTGAAAAAAAAGGGGTTATAACCCGAAACGGCTTAAAAGAAAAGGGGGGCGTGCTCATTTTTAACCAACCGGCGGCCGTGAGTACAGGAAAATAGAGCGGACAAAGATTCTTATCCAGGTTGAACCTGCATCAGCAAGCTCTGAACATATACCCAAATAACCTGAAAAATTGGCATTTCGGCTGCGTCAGAGCCATAGTTACTTACATTTATTCCGTTCGCGGGAATGACTTTTGTCATTTCCGCGAACGGAATTTTCTGGGCAATTTCTGTTCGCAGAAATGACAAAAGTCATTATTGCGAACAAAATCCTGCTGCATTTTTTGTTCGCAAAAATGATAAGCAACGGGTCAGTCCCCTTGTTACCGAAGAAGAGGGATCTGATGGTCACTCAATCGCCACGGCTCACTTTTTGCGAGCCTCGAGGATGGAAAACTCGGTAGCGGTGGGGTAGACATGCTCCAGGGTGAAGCCAGAGGCCTCCAGCATGGTTTGGAAAGAGGCCAGGCTGCGCTCTTTGCCGCCGGTGATGGCGAGCATGAGCACATCCATGCAGTTGGCATAGATCGACTCCTGCTTGGGCAGGAGCACGACCTCTATGATCAGGAGACGGCTGTGGGAGTCCATCGCGCAGTGGCAGTTCCGGAAGATTTTTGTGGACTGCTCGTCGTCCCAATCGTGGAGGACGGATTTCAGAAGGTAGAGGTCTCCACCAGAGGGAATAGCAGCGAAAAAGTCGCCGGAGGCAAGGGTGCAGCGAGTCGTTTCAATTTCAGGGTTACGCTGACGAAGGGAGGAGATCACCTCGGGAAGCTCGAAAAGGGTGCCATGCAGATGCGCGTGTTTTTCCAGAAGAGCAGAGAGGAATTGGCCCTGGCCGCCGCCAATATCATAGATCGATTTGGATTTGCTGAAATCGTAGCTGGACAGGGCGGACTTAATGACGGCTCTGGACTTTTCTTTCATCGATGCCTGAAAAAGAGCTGCCCGGGAGGGGTTTTCTTTAAAGTAGGAAAAGACAGGTTGCTTGTAGGTGAGCTCAAAAGCGGGGGTATTTGACTGAATGGAGGGAAGGAGGTCGCCCAAGGCCTTGTGGATCTCTTCTCCGTAGAAAAGGGAGAGGGCATGAAGGGTGTCGGGATGGGATTTTGCGAGAAGGGAGCTGGTTTCCGTATTGGCAAAGACCCGGGGGAAACTTCCTCAAAGATGTTGAAGCCTGCAAGCATGTGTAAAACGCGGTAGAGCGACTCGGGATCAGACTCGGTGGCGGTGGCGAGGTCTTCCACAGACTTAGGGCTGGTTTGGAGGTGGTCTGCGATTTCCAGCCTGGTTGCGGCATAGAGAGCGCGCGAGACCCATTCTCCGGAGAGAAGGAGCAGGAGCTGTTCTCTGGGCACATCCTGTGATTGGGCCAGGGCGGGTCTTGTGCTGAGAGTGAAAAGAAGCAGGAAAGCACAGAGGATAGAGTGGGAGAATTTGCTGATTTTCATGAGGATGCCCCTTTAAAGAAAAAAGAAAGGTTAGGGATTTGAAAGTATATCTGTCTACAGGTTTTTCAGTCGACGTAGGAGTAGGAAATTTGCACGATGATCAAACTTTTTCCGCTTGAAAAAGCATTACAGACATAGGAATTTCCAGTCCATTATCTCTTCGAAAGGGTTGTGTTTTCTCTTCCAGGTTTTCAAGGATTTTGCGAATAGCTTCAGGCTTCTGCGCACGAAGAATTCCACCAATGCGAATACCGCCTTTATAAAAAGCCTGGAACAACTCTTCGGTGCTATTAAGGGCCCATGTAAATTCTAGGCTTTTGGCTTCAATCGAACCAAAGCCAATATTGGAAAGAATTTCCTTGGATGTATTTGGGTCGCTAAACTTGAAGAAATCCGGCCCTTCCGGCAAGGGCACATTTAAATCCCCATCTTCTTTAACTGCGCTCAAAATAAAGTCAAAAGCCTTTGATCTTATGGGTCTATCCCAAACTGTAAAGAGAAACTTGCCTCCTAACTTTAAAACGCGGAATGCCTCTGCAATAGCTTGTTCCGGGTTTGCCAGATGAAGGATGCCAAAGTTCATCAAAATTACATCAAAGCTCCCATCACCAAATTGCAATTCCTCTGCATCCATGACTTGAAAATCTATTTTTGGATGGAAGATTTTAGCCTTTTGAATCATGCCGTTTGAAAAATCAATTCCAGTAACGACTCCCCCTTTTTCAGAGGCGAATGCTGCAACATATCCGGGTCCGCAGGCTATGTCCAATACCGCATCATTCTGTTTAACCATTGCACTATTAACTAAAGCCAAGGCCGCTTTAGGGGTGATCAACCCAAAGCACTCATGATAAGCATCTGCAACTCTTTCCCAGCCCTGCTGTTCAAATTCCTTAAATGTTAAACTCATATATACCTAAAAATAAGAGTGAGCCGAATGGGGAACGTATAGTTTCAAAAGTGGAAAAAGGGCACTTTTACCGATCTCTGTCTAACCCGAATACAACCTCAAAGCAAGTGTCCTCATCAGTCATTAAATCCATCTTTAAAGCTTCTTTTGGTGTCACCCATGTAAAGCCTTTGTGCTCTTTGAAGTTGATTTTTACATCTCCTGGGTTTTTTATAGGTTCTCGATAATCGATCATATGGTATTCGAAGTCGAAGTTTGGCACTTTGATATATACCATTCCAATATAGTGAACTTTATTCGGATCTAATTTAAATCCGGTCTCTTCGAAAACTTCTCTGATAATTGCATCAATTAATATTTCGCCATTATTTAACTTACCTCCAGGAATCCCCCAATGGTTTCCTTCCGCTTTGGAATCTTGCCGATGCAAAAGAAGGATTTTGTCTTGATAATGTAGATAACAACATCCGACAATCGCAGCTTTCGGATTGAAGTTATCCGGTTTTTCCAAATAAATACCGGCATTCAATGCAGTGAAAAAAAACAGCGCAGTAACTGCCAAAAAAAACTTAGTGCATTTCATGAACATTATCCTCTAAATTTCACATGATTAAATGAGCCGATCATCTCTTCTTCAACACAAGAAGATGCATCCCCGGAGAAATCCACGAGGTCTCGTCCTTTAAATAGACCTGCAGCTCGTCGTGTGCCTTTGGAAAATCCACCGTGACGCCATAGCCCTTGTTTAGAATACCCAAAAATAACAGGGCGTGATTGAAGTAACGCATCCTGTCCTGCTTAGTTTCAAAACGCATCCCCTTTTCCAGCCGATTGCCCTCTACATCCAGGCTTGTCCGTGCGACTTCAAAAAGGCTGCTCAGCAAACCGCTCTTATTTTCCAATCCTTCTAAAATCTCCATTGAAATGCGTCGATTTACTTTTTGTGCAGCCTGATTTCGCTCATTATGTTGACGGAAGGCATCCTCAAAGGAATGCATTACATGGGAACCGCTCCTTGCAGGATCGTAAGAATCAATGATGACGATGCAACCGCCCGGCTTTAGGTATCCATGGGCCAGTTCAAGCGAGCGTTCTGGATTTTGAAGGTGCTGCAGGGTCAATCTGAATAATACAACGTCAAATCGATTCCTGAACTGGTCATTCTCAACCTCGGCGTCTCCCTCTCTAAACGCCAATCCTGACCTGCCATACTTCTCACTAGCCTGCACCACAAATTCCGGTTTCTTCTCAACTCCCAACCAGGTCTTATCCTTAAACGACTCTGCCAGGCAGGATAAATAGGCTCCATTTCCGCTGCCGAGCTCTAAAACATCACGCGCCTCCACCCAACGGGCGTCTTTAGACAGCAACTCCCTTTCCTGTCTAAAAAAGAGTTCAGCCTGCCCCTTCAGGAAGTAATTCCACAGATCGGACAACTCCGCATCTTGAAGGATCTTTACACAGGTCTCTCGATTCATATTCCGCCAAACGGTCCAAACGAACCTCCGCCCCCAACCCGAGCCAGGGAAACAAGCATAGTACAAATTTAAGCACCTTACGCATAGTGGCCCTCTCCTCTTGAACTGAATATTATAGGCTTGGGGCGGGCTTTCTTGCGAGCCTTCTTCCTTTTTTCTCCATTGAATTTCACAGAGAACTCGAATACAATTCGACACACCTTTTCCAACCGGACAGCCTTCGTTATGAATAAATTGCGCACAATCCTGCTGAGCCTTTCAATTTTGACCAGCTTTTCCCTGACCGCTACAAACGTCTCGTCTTTGACATTAACCGATGTTGATGGGGGCTGGAACTCAGATTCCTTGGCAAAATTGTACTTTCACAACTCTGAAACGCAGCGTCAGTGGGCCTGGGAGTCCATAAGCAAACTGTCCCTCTCCGGGGATGAAAAAATCCTGGATTTTGGATGCGGCGATGGGAAGGTCTCTGCTGATATGGCCCGATTGGTCAAAAATGGCACTGTGTTGGGAATTGATATCTCTGAAAAGATGATCCATGTAGCGAGAATCTACTTCCCCAGCTACGCCTTCCCTAATTTACAATTTAAAAATAGCGCATCCATTACATTTTCCGACCTGCCAGGCAATCAGGACTATGATTTGGTGTCCTCTTTCGCTGTTTTTCATCTTATTTCGAACCCCCTTGAAGTGCTAAAAAATTTAAAAACCCACCTCAAACCCTCAGGGAAACTCCTGCTGGTCGTTCCAACCGGAAAAAATCCAGCTCTTTTTCAGGCAGCCAATGAGATCTTCCAGAACTATGGAATGGAAGCGCCCTGGAATAAAAAGGATAATCCCAATGCTCAAAGCATGCGCACGTTAGACGGGTGCGCCTTCTTTCGTAAAAGAAGCTGGATACCATATCGAATCTCTAGAGATCATGGATACCGACAATCCTTTCTACGACCTGGACGATTTCATAGCCTGGATGATGGGCACAGTGACAGCTACCTGGCAAATCCCCCTCTTCACTCAGCCAAGCCTTTTTTACCGATGTGGTCCACCGCATGTACGAGCTTGATCCCACGATCATTGATGAAGAAGGACGCTTCCGTTTTAAAATGCCACGCATTCACGCCATGGCGACTCCGATCCCTCTGCGCGGATAATGAGGTTGAACTGCCGCTTTTGAGTTAAAGTTGTTTCTTCCAGCAGATCATGGAGTGATGCACTTTCTCAGTGCCAAAAGTGTCCTTCCACAACTCGTCAAAATGGATTCCGGAATCAGTGAGCCCCATTTCACGCCAGAAAAGACCCGAAGGTTGATCTTTCTCCGATTCCATCTGCCATACGCAAATCCCGGCAAACTGCCCTTGCATGGTGACCTGCTGCTCAAACTCTTTATAGAGCAGCTGTTCAAGCCCGAGTTGTTTATACTCAGGTGCCACTGCCAATTCGCCTAAAAAAAATAAAGAGCGCAGATCTTCCGGGCGGTCCACAAAAGCCGCCTTGTATTTTTGCGTGGTAGCAATACGTAGTTGTCGAAGGCGTAGGTAG
>CAVWEK010000022.1:0-103611 GCA_963753945.1 uncultured Acidobacteriota bacterium
CCTGCCCGACGCCCAGCGCAACGGGCACCGGATCCTGGCCGTCATCCGCGGCTCGGCGGTCAACCAGGACGGCGCCAGCAACGGGCTCGCCGCGCCGGCCGCGCCGAGGCCGCGGGGTGGCCGAGGCGCTGGGCCGTCCACCTGACGCCAGGGACGTGGACGCGGTGGAAGCGCACGGCACCGGCACCACCCTCGGCGACCCCATCGAAGCCAGCGCGCTGCTGGCCACCTACGGCCAAGGCCGCCCCGACAACCGCCCCCTCTGGCTCGGATCACTCAAGTCCAACATCGGCCACACCCAGGCCGCCGCCAGCATCGCCACAGTCATGAAGACAGTCATGGCCATCCAGCACGGCCTGCTCCCGCCAACCCTGCACATCGACCAACCCACCCCCAACGTCGACTCGAACGCCGGCAGCGTCCGGCTGCTCACCCAGGCTCAGCCCTGGCCCCAGACGGACCGGCCGAGGCGGGCCGAAATATGCGGCGTTCGGAATCGGCGGCACCAATGCCCACGTGATCCTGGAGCAGGCCCCGGAACCTGCCGATCCCGACGAGCCAACCGGACCTGCCGAAGCCAGTGCCGCCGAGCAAGCCGCCGCCGGGCAAGGTACCGGCGAGCAAGGCATCGCCGAGCAAGCTGCCGGGGAGCAAGCTGCCAGCACAACAGGGACCGGGGAAGTTGGGTACGAGGATCATCACGATGCGGGAGGTCACGCGGGGGGCGGGGTGCTGCCCTGGCTGATCTCGGCCCGGTCCGGCCAGGCGCTGCGCGGCCAGGCCGCCGCACTGGCCGCCCACCTCGCCAGGAACCCCGGCCACACCCCCGCCCAGACCGGCTGGTCCCTGCTCACCACCCGCACCGCCTTCGAGCACCGCGCCGTCATCTTGGGCCGCGACCGCCAGGACATGACCGCCGCCCTGCACGCGCTCGCCGCCAGCCGCTTCCACCCCGCCCTGGCCTGCCCAGGCACCCCCGCCCTCACCAGCCACCCCGGCCCCGTCTTCGTGTTCCCCGGCCAGGGATCCCCGTGGGCCGGGATGGGGCGCGGATCTGCTGGATACCTGCCCGGTGTTCGCGGCCAGGATCGCGGACTGCCAGCGGGCGCTGGCCCGCCACGTCGGCTGGGACCTGGCCGCGGTGCTGCGCGAGGGCACCCGCCTGGACCGGGTGGAGGGGTCGTGCAGCCCGTCCTGTGGGCGGTGATGGTGTCGCTGGCCGCGGTGTGGGCCAGCTACGGGGTGGTCCCGGCCGCGGTGGCCGGGCATTCCCAGGCCGATCGCCGCCGCGTGCGTGGCCGGGGCCCTGTCCCTGGACGATGCCGCCACCGTGGTCGCCGTCCGCGCCGCCGCCCTGCGCGACCTGTCCGGCCGCGGCGCCATGGCCTCCCTGGGCACCGGCCCCCAGCACGCAGGGCCTCATCGCCGGCACCGCCACCGGCGGAGACGGAACCGGGACCGGCGGAGACGGAACCGGGACCGGCGGGAACGGGGCGGGGACTGGCGGGGTGACGATCGCGGCGGTGAACAGCCCGGCGTCCACCGTGATCTCCGGGCCGCCCGGCCAGGTCGCCGCCGTGGTCGCCGCCGCCCGGGACCAGGGACTGCGGACCCGCATCATCGACGTGGACTACGCCTCCCACGGACCCCAGGTCGGCCAGATCACCGCCGCCCTGGCCGCATCCCTGCACGGCATCACCCCCGCCCCCGCCGCCATCCCGTTCTACTCCGCCGTCACCGGCCGCCGCACCGACGGCACCGCCCTGGACGCCGCCTACTGGATCACCAGCCCCTGCCCGCCAGCCCCGTCCGCTTCGCCAGGACACCATCACCACCCTGCTCACCGACGGGTACAAGGTCTTCATCGAAGCCAGCCCCCACCCCGTGCTCACCAGCTCCATGCACGAGATCTTCGATGATGACGCCGACACCGATGCCGCCGCCGTCACGACCTTGCGGCGCGACCACGGCGACATCGCCCAGTTCACTCGCTCGATCGCCGAGGCCTCTACCTCCGGTGTCGACCTGGATTGGTCGGGATCGTTCGCCGGCCATCCGGCGAGTGTGGTGGAGCTGCCGACCTATGCGTTCCAGCGCGATCATTTCTGGCCGCGCCGGCGCCAGCCAGCAGCGATCAGATCCCGGCAGCAACGGAAGACGATCGTCCGAGCTGTTATCGCGCCGCCTGGGTTCCGACCGGCTTCGACGGCACTCGGCCTTGAACGAAAGTACCTGATCCTGGTCCCGGACAGCCTTCCAGATCATCCCGCGGTGGCTATGGTCGAGCACGCCGTGACCACTCATGGCGCGACCGCGCACGTCCACCGGGTCGACCCGCTCGCCGAGCGAGCCGCCCTCGCCGAGCAGCTCACCAGCCTCAGCACGGCGCATGAACCGACCGCGATCATCAGCCTGCTGGCCCTGGACACGACCGCGCACCCCGGCTACCCGGCGATACCCTCCGGGCTCGCGGCCACGATCACGCTCGCCCAAGCCCACGCCGATACTCACCGGCCGGCGCCGACGCGGCCACACCGCCGCTATGGTGCCTCACTCAGGGCGCCGTCGCCACCTCGGCCGCCGATCCGCTCCCGCACCCATTGCAGGCGATGGCCTGGGGGGCGGGCCGGGTGGCCGCCTTGGAGCATCCACGTCTGTGGGGCGGCCTGATCGATCTGCCCGCGATACCGACGGCACGGCCACGCAGACGGCTGCCCAGCTCGCTGCCGCGTTGTCCGGCGCGAGCCGAGAAGAAGATCGCGATCAGGCCCGCTGCCAGCTACGCCCGCCGGCTCACCCGCGCCCCGGCACCAGCCACCCCGCCCGGCAGCCCCTGGACCCCCGCCGGAACCACCCTGATCACCGGCGGAACCGGCGGCATCGGCGCCACCATCGCCCGCTGGCTCGCCCGCAACGGAGCACCCCGCCTCCTCCTGCTCAGCCGCCAGGGACCCGCCCACCCCGACGCCCAGGCACTCACCGCAGACCTCACCGCCCACGGCACCCACGCCACCATCACCGCCTGCGACGTCACCGACCCCGGACAACTCCGCCGCGCCCTCGCCGCCATCCCCCCGCAACACCCCCTCACCACCGCCATCCACACCGCCGGCCTACCCCGAAAACAAACCCCTCACCGACATCGACCTCCCGCACCTTGACCACATCATCGCGGCCAAGGTGATTGCCGCCTCGCACCTGCACGAACTCACCCAGGACATGGACCTGGACGCGTTCGTCCTCTGCTCTTCTGTCGCGGCGCTGTGGGGAAGCGGGCTGCAGACGTCGTACGCGGCGGGGAACAGCTACCTGGACGCGCTGGCCGAGCACCGTCGCGCCGAAGGCCTGCCCGCCATCAGCATCCAGTGGGGTCACTGGCGGGACGTCGGCATGGCGGACTACGAAGTCACGCACGCTTTCCTGGCCCGGCGCGGGCTGACACCGCTGGTGCCCGAGCAAGCCGTCGAGTTCCTGGGGCAGGCGCTCGACCGCGACGAGGCGACCATTTCCTTTGTCGATGTGGAGTGGGGGAGGTTTGCTGCGGCGTTCACGGCGCAGCGGCCCAGCCCGCTGCTCGCCGAGCTGGCGCCCCCCGCCGCGGCAGGCCCGCCAGGCCCCGCCGCCACTGCGAGCACCGAGCTGGGCCAGCAGCTCACCGCCGCGGCCCCCGCCCAGCGGCACCACCTGCTGGTCCGCCACATCCAGGCCCGCGCCGCCGCCATCTTGGGCCACGCCTCCCCCGCCGCCGTCCATCCCGGCCAGCCCTTCAACCAGCAGGGCTTCGACTCCCTGACCGCCGTCGAACTGCGCAACCAGCTCACCGCCGCCACCGGCCTGGCCCTGCCCCCCGCCCTCATCTTCGACCACCCCACCCCCGCCGCCCTGGCCCGCCACCTGCTCACCCTGCTCACCGGCCAGCACCCCGCCGCCCCCGCTACGGCCCCGGCACGCGGCCCGGCCGGCGACCCCATCGCCATCATCGGCATGGCCTGCCACTACCCCCGGCAACGCCAACAGAGCCCACCAGCTATGGGAACTGGCCGCCGCCGGCATCGGGGCCATCCCAACTACTATTCTCAAGCGATCTCAGGCGATATTCGGGTGGCCAATATTGGAAACGATCTCACCCTCACGGCAAATACCGGATCCTACGCGATGATCGGCCATGGACCCAGTCGCCTTCTGCATCGAGCGTTACGGGATCGATCAGCGTGGATGGGGTCGGAGGCAATGTCGAACTGAACCCTGGCAACGGCACTTTCGTTCAAATCGGGCATGTCAACTCCCAAACTACGACCCAGGGTGATGTCCTTGTCAATGCACCGAGCGGGACGGTATCTCTTCTCGCCTCTACAAATAATCAAGGCTCTGCCGTGATCGGGCATGGCAACTCTCTCACTCCTACTGGAAGCTCCCAGCAGATGCAGGGGCAGGTGACCGTAAACGCCGGTGCTGTGAATGTAGTCGTTGGGGAATCTTCTCCGGGGCATGTTTAGTGCAGACGCCGTCATTGGGTTTGTGGTGAGCCCGAGTTTTACGGGGAGCCTCACCATTCTTCCGACATCGGGTGTGAGCGTAACGGCGCAGAACAACGTGCTTGTTCAGGGCGGAGCGCCCAGTTTCAGCACGGGTGCAAACGGGGTGATCGGCTTCTACACCCCGGCCTCCATTTCTTCGGGAACGGTCACACTGCAGAATGTCCGAGTGAATTCGACGGCAGGAGATATTTCGGTCGTTGGAGGCCTGGGGACAGGTTTCATCGGCACCCAGGCGCCGAACAGTTTTAACATGATTTCCCAGTCGAACATTGCGATCGGGGCGCCGCAGGGGAGCCTTTACATGTCCCCTTCACTGCCGGGGGGCACTTCCGGTCCGGGCGCTTCTCTTATCGCTAACGGTGCTATATTTGGACCCTCTCCCAACTTCCCGGTCCCCTACGACATCTCGATTGGCGTGGGCCGCCTTGTAATGAGCGGAGTGCCTGTCGGCTCCCAGGGCAGCGGCAGCGCGCAGATTTTCTCCAGCCGCAACCTCGATGTGAGCACGGCCGGGGACCTGATCATGAGCATCCCTTCCGGCGTTTCCAGTGCGAGCTTTTGTACAATGAACAACGCTTTGGGGGTGATGACCTTCGACGTTGGGGGAAATTCGAACTGCTCGCAGGAGGAATCGCCAACGCGTACGTGCAGATCGGAGGCACCACCTTTGCTCAAGGGGCAAGGGATATCGTATTCAAAAATCTCGGCGGCAATGCGACCTTGACGGGGGGAAGCAGTTCATCACAGAGCGCGACACAGTGTTATGCGCAGATCGGCCATACCCAGTCTTCCTTTCCGTTCCCGCTGATAGGCCAGGTGATTTTCGACCATATCGGGGGCACACTGAGCCTGACAGGGGGGGCCACAAGCTTCGCAACAGACGCAGGGCTCTTTCGCGCAGATCGGGCACAACATTTCACAGACCAGCCCTCCCGGACAGGCCAGTCTGAGTGGAGATGTGATCGTCCGCCAGGTGGACGGTCCGGTTCACCTCACTTCCGGGTCGGATCAGCAGACGTATGCACTCATCGGCCACAGCCTGGCTAATTCCTCATCGGGAAGTTGTTCCGGGGAGATTTTTGTGAACGGCGGCAGTATCGCGCTTCAGGGAACGACGACGGTCAACTCTTCGCTTACTCCCGACAACGCCACGATCGGTTTCAATGTGAGTTCCACCACTTCAGGGGCCACGGTCACATCGAAGCAGATCCATGCCTCGGCCAGGGATTCCATCACCTTGTCGGGTGAGTATGGGGGCTCGAGCTTTCCAGCGAGCGGCGGGGATGCGACGATCGGGATTCGCGCCTCTTCTTTCCGCGGTCACTGCGACGGTGGATAAGTTGAATGTCTCATCAACCAATGGAGACATTGTCCTCAACTCAGGAGTGGGATTGCAGTCCGGTAGCGCTTCGGGCAATGCTGCGATCGGTTTTTATCACCCCTTCAGTCACTTCCGCCGAGAACGTCCTTTTTCAAAATATAGGGGTGAACACGGCAGGGGGCAATGTTACCCTGACGGGGGGAGTCAATAGCTTTACCAGCGCAGCCTTCATCGGGACGCTGACGAATACGACCCCCATGAATACCTTTGCAGAGAGCAATATTTCCATCCAGGCTCCGCTGGGAACGCTGTCGCTGACCGGCCTTACGTTCGGGGGAACTGGCGGTGGTAACCACGCCCTGATCTCCAACGTGACGAATACTACCGCAAATGCCGCCAATTATGACGTGGCCATCAACGTCGGCAACCTCCTATTGACGGGCACGGCCCCGGGGGTGATGAGCACAGGCTTTGCCTCGATCTTCTCCAGCCGCAATCTCGATGTGCATTGCACTCATGGCAGCGACCTGATCCTGACTGCGGGGCAAGGGTACGCGACGATCAGTGCGAATGGGATCATGACCTTTGATATCGACGGAAATGTCGAGCTCTTTGGCGGGAGCGGCTTTTCGCTCCCCACCGGGCAATACTCTTGCGCGCAGATCGGCAATTCGACTTACACCGCGAATGCGACGGGCGATATCATTTTCCAAAATATCGGCGGCACTTGCACCTTGAATGGGGGCTCGGTCCTAAACGCTTTTGCCAGGATCGGCCACGGCAACCCCTCGAGCAGTAACAACATCACCGGCCAAATCATCCTCAACCATGTCGGCGGAGATCTGGCATTGAATGGAGGGAGCGACACAACGGGCAGCGACTACGCTCAGCTCGGCCATTACGGCGCGGATACAAGCACTTTCCCCTTTCCAACGGTGACTGGGGATGTTTTTGTCAACGGGGTCGATGGAGCGATTGAGCTTGTTTCCGGGATCATCGGCCACGCCGGCGGCGCGCCAGGGGCGGAAGTGACGTTCAACGGCCAGATTCAGGTCCAGGGCAACACCTTGAGCATGCTCGGCAATGGCACGGCCTCTACCGGCGTCGCAACGGTTGGCAATGCGACGATCGGCTTCGACCTCGCGCAAAACTCTCTTGTGACGTCGCAGCAGATCCTGGTCTCCACCCTTCACGGGATTGCGCTGAGCGGCGCCGATGCAGGGACGGGCGCCCCCACGGTTTCCGGCGAAGCGACGATTGGCTTGCGCGGCAACGTGCGCGCTACGGTGGGCAAGCTCGCCGTCTCTTCGACGGAGGGGGATATCGTTCTTGTCGCAGGCGTGCCAGCTACAGTGAATCCTGGCGGAAACGGTGTGATCGGGTATTACAATCTTTCGACGAGTGGGAACCCAAACATAGTGATCTCCGAGCTGGTGTTTACTCGGCAAAGGGGAATATCTCCCTTACCGGCGGTACCAATGATCCGGTAAATCTTAACGCGGGGACAGCGTTCTAGAGGGACGCTGGGAAATACTACGCTTCCCAATACGCTCTCAGAGTGCCAGATCGCGATCCAGGCGCCGATGGGGACGCTTACCCTCTCTTCGCTGCCCTCTTCAACACTTACGACGGCGACTCAGGGAAATGCGATGATTGCGAACAAGCTGCTGGAATTGTCGCGCCCTTCGATGTCGCTATGGATGTCGGTAGCCTGGAGCTGGTCGGGGTTCCGCCCGGAGTCACCCAGGTAGGAGGCCGACCTTCCATCTGCAGCAGCCGCCACCTCGATCTGACGACGCAGGGCAACCTCCTGATGAATGCGGGCGGGGATACAACGCACCAGGCCAACACCACGATCAGCAATGCAACCGGGGTAATGACTTTCAACATCGGCGGCAACCTTTTGATGGATGCGGGGACATCGGTGGCACAGATCGGGAATGCGACCACATACGGCCCGTCAGACTTATTATTCCAAAATATTGGCGGCAACCTCTCTCTTCAAGGGGGACGGGAGTCCTGGTGACAGGTTCCTACGCGCAGATCGGACATGGGTCATTGAACACAACGTCGATCTCCCAGGATGTTCAAGGACAGATTACGCTGGCCCACGTCGGCGGGGATCTCACCTTGACGGGTGGGGGGACTTGGGGAAATAATTACGCCCAGATCGGCCATGCGGACAATGGGGTTGGAGCAGTAGTTACCTCCTTGAGCGGGGATGTGTTGATTAACGACGTTGCAGGAACCATTCAGTTGATTGGAGGAACGAGCGGAGGCTCGGCACTCATCGGCCACAGCGCCGTAGCGTCCTCCAACGTCAACACCTATAGCGGCAAGGTGGTGGTCAACGGCAGCGCCATCCAGATGCTGGGCAGCGACACCTCTTAACCCAATGTGACCATCGGCTACGACGTGATGAACACGAATGGGACGATCACTTCAGATCTGTACAGGCCACCGCCGCCAATGCGATTACGTTGATGGGAGGATTCTCTTCCATCACAGGCTTTGGAGATGCGACGATCGGCGTTCGGACTGCCTTGAATGCCTCCGTCAACAAGCTCCTGGTCTTCTCCTCGCAGGGGGACATTTTGCTCTCTGGCGGGGTTCCATCCAGTGGTACTCAGGGAGGGAATGCAGTCATTGGGTATTACAACCAGGCTACGACATCTTTAGCGGATATCGTATTTCAAAATATTCAGGTTGCTTCCACATCCGGCAACATTGCCTTGACAGGGGGCAACGGGACCTCCTCGACCACTCCCAATGCGAACCAACTTGGAGTAGCTTTCATTGGAACGTCGACAGGAACTGCATCCGGCACGCAGGCGGTGAGCAATGTGACGGTTCAGGCTCCTCTCGGCAGTCTTTCCCTGTCGGGCGCGCCTTTTAACAACAGCATCTCCAATTATGGAGTGGCGGCGATTTCCAACGCGACCCATCAAAATTTTGCGGTTCCTGCGAACTTTGATATCTCCCTCGATGTCGGCAGGCTGCTGTTGACGGGCACTTACCAGGGAGCTACCCCGTCTCAGACGGGTTCGACATTCATCGGCTCTGCCAGAAATATCGACGTGAAGACAGCCGGTGACCTGATCCTGGTCGCAGGAAGCGGCTCTGCAAATATTCTTAATGGCTTTGGTGTCATGAATTTTGACATCGGAGGCAACCTCGAACTGACCGGAGGGTCCAATACCGGCGCCTTTAACCCCTTTGCACAGATTGGCAGCCCGTTTGGGACGGGTGGTATTCAAAACGATCTGGTCTTTAAGAATGTCGGCGGCGACGTCATCCTGACATCTGGAACTCAGGGTGGGGGCACTGCGGGATTCGCCCTGATCGGCCACGGTTCTCCTGGAGCCGGCCCCATTGTCGGGCAGCTCATCATGGACCATGTAGGGGGCAATACGACCCTTAATAGTCTGGGCAGTTTTGCTCAAATCGGCCACGTTGCTACAAGCTCAAGCGTCACGGGAGACGTTCTTCTAAACCAGGTGGATGGGATCGTCCAAATCAATGCCGGAGTGATCGGACATCAGGCTACAAGCGCCGGGGCAGGACAGTTTGCCGGTCAGGTCCTCGTCCAGGCAAGAGGAGTCGCTCTTGGCGGCACCAGTACTACTGTCGGCCATTCTACCATTGGTTTTGACAGCGCTTCTATAGTAACCTCTTCTCAAATTCAGGTGCTTGCAATCGATGGGATCACGCTCAATGGAGGAACTGCTTTTGATGCGACGATTGGGATCCGCAATGCTTCGAGTGCAACCATTTCCAAAGTCAATGTATCCTCGCAAAATGGGGATATCGTCCTTACAGGGGGAACTTCATTTGGGACCGGTGGCAACGCCGTTGTCGGGTATCTGAATACTGTGTCGACAGCTGTGACGATTGGCGAGCTGGGCGTCGCTTCAGCCCAGGGCAACATCACCTTGGCCGGGTCGCCAAACGGCGGAGCCGCTTTCATCGGAACGCTAGATAGCGGCACCAACACCCAGAGCCAGGTTGCGATCAATGCTCCTTTTGGGGCCTTAAGCCTTACTGGTGCAAACAGCAGCGGTACGGCCGGCAGGGCTCTGATCGCCACCAATCAACTTGGTAGTTCAGCGCCTGTTGATCTGTCCGTCACTGTGAACAGATCGATCCTTACAGGGTCCCCTGTTGCCGGAACAAATTTAGGGATTGCAGAGTTCTTTGCCGGGCGCAATGTTAGCTTCGTTTCATCCGGGGACCTGCAGCTGAGGGCTAACTCCGGCAGCAGCGCAATCAGAAATGGCAATGGCCAAATGACGTTTTCCGTCGGCGGCAACGCCGAGCTGATTGCAGGAACCGGCCCAGCACAGATCGGAAATGCAGATCCTGTAGGCGTCCTATCGAGTTCAATCCTGTTTAATACAGTCGGCGGCAATGCACTTCTCCAGGGGGGAACGGCGGCAAACACCTATGCACAGATCGGTCACGTTCAACTGTTTGGTGGCAGCCCGCTCACCGGGAATGTCCAGTTGAATCATGTGGTTGGAGGCGTGACTCTCACCTCAGGAACTCTCTCTAATACCCAGGCGCAAATCGGGCATAATTCTACCAATCAGAATGTCACGGGAGATGTTGTCATCAATCAAGTCGATGGCCTGATCCAGTTGTTCCCCGGCATCATCGGTCACGCGGGGACTTCCGGGACCTACTCGGGACAAGTCCTGGTCAACGGGTGGTCAGGGATCAATCTTGCCGGTGTAGCCGGGAACCCCGTGAATCCGACCATTGGCTTTAGTGGAGGGACGACCGTGACCTCTCCCCAGATTCAGGTCTTTGCGACCGATGGGATCACGCTCACTGCCGCCACAGGTGTCGATGCTACGGTGGGTGTTCGAAACGCCACCGGAAGTGCAACGGTTGGAAAGCTCAATGTCTCCTCGCAAAATGGGGATGTCGTGGTGACGACTGCCTCAACCGGCAACGCCGTGATTGGTCATTTGAGTGCCGGCGCTTCCCTGGTTACCATCAGCGAGCTTGGCGTCGCCTCGACGCTCGGCAATATCACGCTTGCCGGGTCCACGATCGGTGGGACAGCCCTGGTTGGAACGGTTAATACCAATGCGACGACCCAGAGCCAGATTGCAGTCAATGCTCCCGTTGGGGCTTTAAGCCTTACCGGTGCAGGCAGCGGAGGTCCGGTCGGCAGGGCGCTGATCGCCACCAACCAACTCGGCAGTTCAGTACCTGTTGATCTGTCCGTCAATGTGGGCAAAGCGATCCTTTCAGGATCTCCTGTTTCCGGATCCACTTCAGGGATCGCGGAGCTCTTTGCCGGGCGCAATATCAACTACGTTTCATCCGGGGATCTGCAGCTGACAGCCAACTCCGGCAGCAGCGCAATCAGTAACGTCAATGGCCTCATGACGTTCTCCGTCGGCGGCAATCTTGGGGTGCTGGCAGGCTCCGGCCCAGCGCAGATCGGGAACCTTAATCCCGCAAACGGCCTGGCCAGCTCCATTTTGTTTACTACGATTGGTAGCAATGCGCGTCTCCAGGGGGGAACGGTCGTGGGAGCCTATGCCCGGATCGGACATGCCGGGACGGCTGGAGCCAACCCGCTCACCGGAAATGTCCAGATCAACGAGGTCGGGGGCACTCTCACTCTCGCCGCAGGAAGTGCTACAGATACCCAGGCGCAGATCGGGTCTTACAGTTCCATTAACAGCACAATCTCCGGCGATGTCATGGTGAGCGGCATCAGCGGCAGTCTCAACTTGACAGGAGGAAGTGCACTCCGCGCCTCAGCTGTTGTCGGCCATGGAGGTACGGGACCTGGCACAATTTATACCGGGCAAGTGCTCGCGCAGGCAGCGCGCGTCAGTCTGCAAGGGGGAAGCGCAGCTTCCGCCTCTGCGACGATTGGATTTGATGATACGTCGGGATCTCCAACAGTTAATTCCACGCAGGTCCAGGTTTCCGCTCCAACGTCGATTTCGTTGAAAGCAGGAACATTGGGCAATGCGGTGGTCGGCTGTTACAGCCCTACCGCTACCGGTAACGTCGTCATCGGCAATGTCAACGTCCTTTCTATAAACGGGGACATCATTCTGAATCCTGGAGCGGGAGCCGATGCAGTGATCGGAACCCGGCTCCTTGCTGGCACCAGCCGCTCGAATATCAAGCTTGCCACTTCCGGCGATATCCGCCTGGAAAACCCTGTCGGGTCAGCAGGAAAGGCCCTGATCGTAAACAACCGCTCCGGTGCCTCCGGATCGACCAATATCTCCCTCGATCCGGCAAATATCATCCTATTGAGTGGAACGGGAGCCCCCGGACTCGTTCAGATCTATTCTGGAAACAACCTCGACATCAATTTTACAAACAGGCTCGACCTCAACTACGATGCCAATAATCCCGGTACGCTGCAAACGGGAACAGCTCAAATCCTGGCGAGCGGCGACATTACGATCAATACCGTCCAGACGTCCACGGGCAACCTCACCATGCAGGGGCCCTCCACCGCCGGTCAGACGACGGAGATCACCAGTGCAAACGGCAACGTGATGGTCGGCCTTGCCGATGCTCCCGGCATCCAAAACCTCAACCTGGGGACCGGAGCTGCGGGGATCCTGGGAGTAGCGAAAATCGGCGCGACAAACGGCGATCTGTGCATCCACGTCTCCAGAACAGCGATGGTGAGAGGCTCCGCGTCTGCGCAGGCGCAAGTTCTTGCGGGACAGACCCTCATGCTTAACGCCGATCGCAACATCACGATGGACACGAATTCCCTGATTCAGAATACGGCTATCTTTCCCCTCTCGCTATACGCCGGCAACAACATCGAAATGGGAGGGGCAGCCCCTTCCGCCAAAGTCCAGTCGCCCGGCCTCATGTCGGTGCAGGCCGTGCACGATGTGGAGTTGTCTTTTGGGGCGCAGATCCTGGGAACGGGAAATGATCCCCTTCAGGTCATAGCGGGCAATAACGCCAGCCTTGACGATACTTCCCTTATCCAGTCCGTTGGGTTTGTCTCGGTTCAGGCAGGGCGCGATGTGTCCTTGGCAAGCAGCGCGCAGGTGAAGGGGACAGGCAGCGATGATGCCGAACTGACGGCCGGCAATAACGTCACGCTGAGCAATAGTGCCATCCTCTCCCAGACCGGAACCGGATCTGTTACGGCTGTTGCGGGAAGGAACCTTCTTTTGCAAAATACGGCTAGAGTGACCACCGTCAATAACAACCTGACCCTGGTCGCAGATAACCTCTGGCCCGATTCAGACAAGTTCGGCCCCGGTTTCCTCTCCATCGATGCCGGTGTGACCGTCACTTCGGGAACGGCCATTACGCGCCTCTTTAGTTCGCGCCGCCCCTTCAACACGATCAGCGCACCCATCAACGGTTCAGCCTATGTTCAGGGCCCCATCTACGTCAATTCCCCCACCGAGCAGTGGGAAGTGTATTGGGACAAGGCATTTGGCACTGGCGTGCCGTTTGTCTTTTTCTTTAAAGATACTGCGCCGCCTACGGGGCCTGTGAACTGCGTCAACGTTTGCAATTTCCCTACCTGCTTCAACCTTTGCAATCCGATTCCGCCTTCGCCGCCCTCTCCTCCTTCTCCTCCTTGCCCTCCCTGCCCGCCGCATCATCATCCCGCTCCAAAGACTCCCCACCTTACCAACCGGTTGATCCTGGACAGGTTTGAGGATTCCCTTTTCGAGGCGTTCCAGGATTGGCGGCATTACGACGATTTCCTTTTTACTGCTCTGCCTCTTGCCATGAATTCCGCCTGCTGTGATTATCTGAAATTGCTCTACCCTTCAAGAGATGTAGCGGCTAGCTGCGAGGAGCTGATGGCAAATATCGGTCCCTTTGGAACTGCAAGCAGCTGCCAGGAAGAGGGGCAGAGGGACTTGGGCGTCCTGAGGCCTGAGCACCGCAACTACCACACAAAAAAATTGGAAATCATCCAATAACCGGAAAAGACCATGTTATTATTCCTAACTGCATTAAGCCTTCTCCCCCTTCCCGCTGCAGCGGAGGAATCCCCTGTGGAGGCGCATCGCGATATAGCGGATTTCGGCAAGTCTTTTGTTGGGGGACGGTACGGCTCTGATAAAATATCCCGCTCACAGCTGTTTGAGGAAAATAAAGGGCCTGTGCTGAAGGGATTATATCTCACCTCGGATCCCCGTAAAATGCAGGCCAGAAGCGGCATTTGCGAAGGGCTCTGCGCCGAAGATATCCAGATCCCCGGCAAGGCAAAGGAGTTCCGCAAACAGGTTTTTCTCAAGTTTTACGGCAAACCCCTTTCCAAAGAGACCCTCGTCGAGCTGAAGCGCGCGCTGATCGATTACTACCGCGATCACGGACGCCCCGTCATGACGGTCGATATCCCCGAGCAGGATATCACCGACGGCGTCGTTCAGATGGTCGTTACCGAAGGGAAAGTGGGTCGCGTTATCGTGCAGGGGAACAAATGGTTTTCCAGCAAAGAGCTGTCCAAACAGATCCGTTTGAAGCCGGGCGATTCGATCAACTCGCAAAAACTGCTCCAGGATGTGGCGTGGATCAACCGGAATCCCTTTCACACGGCCGATGTCCTGTTTACCCCGGGTGAGAAAGAGGGGACGACAGATATCGAACTGATGGTCAAAGACCGGCTTCCCATCCGCTTTTACGTGGGGGCGGACAACACGGGGAACCGGGGGACGGGAGAAGAGCGCTGGTTTGCAGGCTTTAATTGGGGCAACGCTTTCAATTGCGACCAGCTCCTCAACTACCAGTACACGGCATCCTACAATCTCCATCGGTTCCAGTCCCACACCATCGATTACCTGGCCCCTCTGCCCTGGCGCCACATCTTCGAACTCTATGGAGGCTATTCCACTGTCCACCCCCATGTGTCGGGCTTCCATTCGGAAGGAAGGAGCGCGCAGGGAAGCCTCCGCTACCACATCCCCATTGGGCTCCTCTATAAAAACCATCTGCACGAGGTTGTCTTTGGCGCCGATGTGAAGAACATGAACAACAACCTCGAATTCCGCGACGAAGCGGAAACCCCCGTTTTCAACAGCCTCGTCAATATCACCCAGGCGGTGTTTGGCTACGATTACGGATACAAATCGAAACACCAGTCGATCCGTTTCAACCCCCAGGTCTACTGGTCGCCCGGCAAGATCATCAGCCACCAGAGTGAAGAGGCCTTCAATAAGATGCGGCCCCACGCCGTCAACCACTACGTCTACGGGACGCTTGCCTTAGGGGACGATGTGACGGTCGGCAAAGGGTACGTCTTCTCCTTCCTGACCCGGTTCCAGGGGGCGACAGAGACGCTGCTCCCCAGCGAGCAGTTCGCCCTCGGAGGCTACGATACTGTGCGCGGTTACGATGAGAGGGAGGTCAATGTCGACAACGGTTTTTGCGGAAATTTTGAAGTCCGCACCAGGCCCTACCGGATCCTCAATAAAAAAGACGCGCTCGTCCTCCTTGCCTTTGTCGATTACGGGATCGGATCGAATATCCATCCACTCCACGAGGAGAACAAGTGGCACTACCTGCTTGGCGTCGGCCCCGGCCTGCGCTACCACCTCGGCCGTTACCTTTCGGCGCGAGTCGATGTCGGCTACCGCCTCCACAAGACCCAGTACGGCCCCGAACCCGGCTTCAAGGCCCACTTCGGCATCATCGCGAGCTATTAATTCTTACCACTTTGCCAAAGGCGGCATGGAGCAGAGGATCGCCTCCGGGTTGCCGCCCGACAGAAAGCCGAATTTGGTGCCTCTGTCGTAGAGCAGGTTGAACTCGACGTAGTGGGCGCGCAGCTGCAGCTGCTTCTCCTTCTCCTCCGGGGTGAAGGGAGCTGGGGTCCTGCGCGCGTAGATCGGCAGGACCGTATCGAGGAAGGTGTCGCCCACCTGTCTCCAGAGCGCGAAGTCCTTCTCAAAATCCCCCGTGTTGTAATGATCGAAGAAGATCCCGCCGACCCCCCGCTCCTTCTGCCGGTGGGGGATGTAAAAATATTCCTTCGCATTTTGGGAAAAGGCCGCGTAGACCTCGGGGCCCAGCGCCCGCTCTGCGACAGCGTGGAAATGGCGGGTGTCCTCCTCGTAGGGGAACCCCATTGGCGTCAGGTCGTACCCTCCTCCAAACCAGACTTTCTCCTCCGTCTCGATGTAGCGGATGTTGAAATGGACCGTGGGGGCGTGGGGGTTGTGCATGTGGGTGATGAGGCTGATGCCGGTGGCAAAGAAAGCTCCCGCTCCATCGCCCATCGGAAATTTGTCCCCTCCGACACCCGACCAGTTGACGGCGGCCTTCTCAAAGTCCGCCCCCCGCAGCACAGCCATCTCCCCTCCGCCATGCCCCTTCGCGTAGCTCCAGGGAGTGCGAATAAATTTTCCCGAGGACTCGATTTCCTCGAAGGAAAGGAGGATTTTTTCGCGCAAGGCTTTGAGATAAAGGACGATCTCATCTTTAATTTTATTCTTTTGATCCATTACACTCTCCTGCGAAACATTTTTAGTTGCTGGTCTTTATGCAAAAAAAACGGGTTATCATTTTAGGGGCGGGGATCTCCGGACTGTCGGCTGCGTGGTACCTCCACAAGACAGGACTCCCCCTCGATATCACAATTTTAGAAAAGAGTCCCCGCGTCGGCGGATGGCTTCACACCGATCATACGTCAGGGTTCCATTTTGAAAAAGGGCCGCGCACACTCAAGGTGGACAAATGCCCTGTTGCGATGAAGCTGATCTCTGAACTCGATCTCAGGAATGAGATCATCTGGTCGGAGGCGCGTCCCCACCATCGCTACCTGTGGCTCGACTCGGAGCTGCACCGCTTCCCCACCAATCCCATCTCCTTTTTGCTCTCCCCCTTAACGAAAGGGTTTATCCGGGCGATGCTCTCCGAATGGCGGCAGCCGGTAAAGAATGGGGATGAGACCGTTTGGGAATTTGTCCTCCGCCGGTTCAACTACGATGTGGCGAGGCTATTTTTCGATCCGATGGTGGTCGGCATCTTTGGCGGAGATATCCGCAAGATCTCCGTAAAGGCCTGCTTCCCCAAACTCAAAGCTTGGGAAGAGCAGTACGGATCGGTGACCAAAGGTTTCTTTCGCCGGATGCAGGAAAAGAAAAAAGAATCGAAATTTTCTCCCGATGTCGAGGGGATCCCCCTCACCGCCATCTTCTCTTTCAAGAGAGGGATCGAGCAGCTTCCCCAGTCGCTCGCCCAGCAAGTCCCCGCTGCGCTGCTCACCCAGCATGAAGCGCAGGAGATCCGCTTCGAGGGGAGCGAAGTGGTGGTCCATACGGACAAGGGTGTTTTCCGAGCCGACCATCTCTTCTGCGCCCTGCCTGTCAAAGAAACGGCCAACCTGTTCGACCCCCACCTTCCCGAGGTCGCCAAAGAGTTCGCGAAGATCCCCTCCGAGGGGATCGCCGTCGTGAACTTTGGCTACGACGCCAACGTGCTCCCCGTGCAGGGGTTCGGGTACCTGACCCCGACCTACGCGCATGAAGATATTCTCGGCTGCGTGTTCGATTCTTCCGTTTTTCCCGAGCACAACCGCCGCCCCGAAGAGACGCGCCTCACCATTAAAATCGAAGATACGGGGCGCACAGAGGAGCAGTATGTCGAAGCTGCGCTCAAAGGGATCCGCCGCCACCTCGGGATCTCCAGGACGCCCGGGGCGATCTCCTTCAAACGCGCCTACCGCGCGATCCCCCAGTATGGCGTGGGCCACCTCGAAAAGATGGTCGAGCTAAAGGCGCGATTCCGGGAAAAGCTTCCCAATTGCCACCTCGTGGGGAACTACCTGCGGGGAGTGAGCGTCGATCAGTGCATCACCCGCGCCAAAGAAGCGGTTGCGGAGTTTCAGGAGAGTTAGGGGCGCCTGAGTAGGATCGGATGCAGGTTGTCATTGAGCAGGTCGTTGAAGACGTAGCCCAGTTTTTTGAGGTTTACCGCGTGGGGATCCTTCGTGTCTGGACGGAAGAATGTCTTGTCCATCGCAAATCCCATCATGAATAGGTGGAGTCCCGCCGTCCCGAAAAGCTCGGGCCAGGGGATAGGCAGTGAAGGGGAAATGAAAAGGCCGTTGCCGGCATTGAGGGGGAGGGGAAAATTTTTGATGGGGGCGGCAAGATCCTCCAGGACGAGGATGAGCGCTCCGCACAGAGGAGAGAGGCAGCTTAGTTCCTGCAGAGTGCTCGCCTGGGCAAAAGGGGAAGGGGAGTCTCGTGTGGTAAAGAAGTACTGGTCGAACCCGAAGCGGATGGGGACGATCTGAAAGAGCTCCGAGGCCAAAGAGGCGAGTCCCTGCTTGTGGGTCGATTTTTTGATTGTGTCGCTGTCGCGCCAGAGGTCGTAGCCCGCCTGGAAGAGCTCTGCGGAGGGGCGGATCTCCAGTTTGTGCAAAGGGAGTCGGAGTCGGTTGGCCAGGGTTTGCTCCGCGTGTTTTTTCAGGTCGGCAACCTGGGCGGCAGAGAGCAGATTCTCAAATTCGATGTAGTTATTTTTCGAGAAAAATACCCGATGGTCGGCGGTGACAGCAAAGCGCATAATTTATAAGGGGTGAAGGCGTTCAAGGGCAAGGGTGGTTTTGTCCGGGGTTGTAAAGGCGGAGAAGCGGACATAGCCCTCTCCGTGGGTGCCAAAACCCCTTCCGGGGATCGAAATCAGGTGGCATCGGTTGAGCAGCGTGTCGAAAAATTCCCAGGACGTAACACCATTTGGCGTTTTGATCCAGAGGTAGGGAGCGTCTACCCCTCCATAAACCTGGAATCCGAGTTTTGTAAGACCCTCTTTCAGGCGCGCCGCCTGGGCGAGGTAGAGGGCGACCTGGGCCCGCGTCTCCCGCCGTCCCGCTTCAGAAAAGACAGCTTCAGCGCCTTTCTGGATCGGATAGGCGACGCCGTTGAACTTGGCATCCTGTCGCCTCTTCCAGTAAGAGTGCAGAGCAATTTTTTTCTTTCCGAGCTTTGCCTTCACTGTTTTAGGCAGGATCGTGTAGGCGCAGCGCAGTCCCGTGAACCCGGCCGACTTGGAGAAGCTGCGGAACTCGATCGCGCACTCTTTGGCGCCCTCGATCTCGTAGATGCTGCGCGGGACCTCTTTGGAGGTGATGAACGCCTCGTAGGCGTTGTCGATCAGGAGGAGCGCATTTTCTCTCAGGGCATAGTCAACGAAAAGTTTTAAATCCTCCCGCGTCATCGCCGTGCCCGTCGGGTTGTTCGGAGAGCAGAGGTAGATGAGGTCGCAGTGCTCTTTGGGTGGGCGCGGAGAAAACCCATTTTCTGGAAGGCAGGGGAGGAGGATAATTTTTTTATGCCCTTTCCAAACAGCGGCGGTGAGATAGGCCGGGTAGGTGGGGTCAGCAATGCCGATCGCGTTGGATTGGGAGAAAAGCTCGAGGAAATTGACCGTGTCGGTGTTGGCCCCGTCGGAGATAAAGATCTCATCGGCCCCGATCCCTAAATGGGAGAATTCATGGGCGGCGATCGCCTCGCGCAAAAAAAGATAGCCATTGCTGGGCCCGTAGCCGCGGATCCCTTCCACGGTCGTCATCTCCTCTACGCCGGCAGCTATCGCCTTTGCAATCGAGGGAGCGAGGGGGAGGGCGACATCCCCAATTCCAAAGTTAAGAACCTCGACATCAGGTAATAATTTTTTTAAATCTTCCAACTTTTGTTCAATGATAGGGAAGATATATTCCCGTTTTAATCGGGAAAAGTGGGGGTTGAGTCGGGCCATGGGGCTCTTCTAGGTGATAATGGGGGCCGAGTATGGGTTGTAAGGAGAATAAAGTAAATAACTGATCTTATCCTTCGGGGCCGTTTCGTCGAGAGAATTGTTGTTTTCCATAGGGGATTTGATCAGGGATAGAACCTCCTGAGAGCACCCCTTTACCTCGGCATAAGCCAGGTCCTCTGCACTGGGCATGAAGGGGCCCAGGTCGGTTCTTTCTACCACCCACCCAGCCCATGGAGAATGGAAGGATTCGTGTATATCAACCTCCCTTCTACGCACGCGGGTACTGAGCAAGAGGGAAAGGATCTTTGGCGAGCAGGCATTATCCAGCGCGCATCGAAAATCCGCGGAAGAGATGTCATAATTGGGCACCAATTTTTTCAAGTACCTCTTTGTGTCTCCCGTTGCAGCCAGGTGTTTGCTCAAGAACACGGCCCTAAAAATTTCTTTAGCTGCACTGGGATATAACGTTAAAAAGTCTTCCGGCTTTTTGATATCAAAGGAGCGTGGAGCAAATTGCAGGACGGCGTCAAGAACCTCATGCGTAAATGGAGTCTCGGAATAGTAGTACCGTTTTTGTCGTGGGGTAAGTTCACAAGTCATCCAGCGTTCGTCGTATGCATCTGATGTACGAACGTGCCCATGGACAACAGCTGCTACATCCTCAGGGGACAAACGCGCGGGGGGAGAGGCAATAATTTCTTCTAAACGACACACATTATACCAAAAATTCAAATCGAGCTTTAAGCAAAAGTCCGAGGTGTACGATCTTATTTGGTTTAGGAAGGCGCTCTTCATCCCAAAGGGGACTTCTTTTACAGCCCATTTAACATCGTCATGAGAGGGTTGATATCCGTGTGAAAAGAGCTGGGTAAAGCACGGTATAATATCTTCTGGAAGGATTTTCTTGTGAAGTGAGTGCATATCCTTTTGGGTGGGCATGTATCCGCAGGAGAGGAATAGTCCAATGCTTGCGGGAATATCCCTGGAAGGCATATTCCCCAGAAGCGTGCTGAAACTATTTGCAGTGGGTTTGTAACCGGAGGCAAGGAGAGGCTCAAGAGCCGTACGGCTAAAAGTTTTTGGACGCAATTCTTCAGGAGGGACACCGCTGGCCTTGTCAACGATGACCCCGAGCAGGAGATTTTTTTGCTTGGGATCACGAAGGTTCAGTATAAATTCCACATCATCGCCGGAGGGTTTGTAACCGCAAGAAGTGACCAGGAGATTAAAAAGGCGGGGGTTGCTATGGGAGAGAGCTTCTCTTGCCACAGCATTTACCACCTGCGGCGCGGCATCGAGCACTGCCTTGATCTCCACCCGCCTCTCGTCAAACGAGGAACCTTTCTCGAGCAGGCTGAAAAGATGCTTAATGATGGGTTGAGGAGATTCCCTGATTTGGTCTGTAAGGAGACTCCACTGAAGGCTAAAGGGGTTTTGGTTGCGGTTTTTCTCGAGAAAATGGGCTTTTTGAGATTCTATTTTAGAGAGAGGAAATATCCTTCGAAAAAGACCGGTGAGACGAATGATATGGTCTTTATTAAAGCGGGGGAGGTTGACAGCGTATTTATTTTTAAATGCAAGACAGGATTGTCTTGGATCTTGACCGCCGATCTCTTTTAAAAATGCAACGAGTTGTTTGTCAACAGGGAGAGAGAGTCTGGACTTGGGGACAAAACCATCGACTGCCCGTCCAAATAGTATAAATGAACCGCCCAGTTTTGGCACATATCCTAGAGCAGCCATCGCCGACCTCACTTTTTGCAAAACTTTATACAAGCAGAGCGCAATAATTTGAAGCGAAATCCCTTCAGAAAAAAGAAAGGCCGCCATGGAAATATTTCTTTACTCGAGAAGGGGAACTTGATTATCTTTCTCGACTTAGGGATAATTCCCCTTTTGCCCACAATTTAAAGATGTCGCCATGAATCCGATCGAAGAACTCCTCGCCGAGGCCCCCGTAATCGAGGAAAAGCTCCATTATTGTTTTTTGAATAAACAGCAACTCGTCCTCGCCTTTGTCCACCGCTCGTTTTTCAACGAGCATCGGGACCTGGTGGAGCAGCACAACGAGAGGCTTGAGTTTTTGGGGGACTCGGTCCTGGGGCTGATCATCTCCGATTACCTCTACGCGAAGCTGCCGACCGAACCGGAGGGGTACCTCTCCCACTTGCGCTCCCACATCGTCGATGCGGGGAGCTGCGCCCTGCTGCTCGGTAAGCTCGATGTGGCGCGCTACGTGCTGCTCGGTAGAGGGGAGAGGATGAACGATGGGCGAGGAAGAGAGACGATCCTGGCCGATCTTTTTGAGGCGCTCATTGGAGCGATCTACCTCGATGGGGGGATGGATGCGGCGAAGCATTTTTTCTTCTCCCACTTTTCGCGCGAGATCGAAGAGCATCTGGAGAAGCCTTTGAGGAACTGGAAGGCGGACCTGCAGGACTACTCGCAGAAAAAATACCAAAAGCCCCCCATCTACAAAATCACGAAGGAGTCGGGGCCCGACCATAGCAAGATCTTCCATGTGAGCGCGTGGATCGACGAGCTCGAGATCGGCTCGGGGACCGGGTCGTCGAAGAAGGAAGCGGAGCAGGCGGCTGCGGAAGATGCTTTAAGAAAATTGGGAGAGGCGCAGGATGGTTAAACAGAAGGTGCTATGGAGCTGCATCGAGTGTGGACACAGCCAGGCGAAATGGACGGGAAGCTGCGGCGTTTGCCAGAAGTGGAATACCTTTGAGCAGGAAGTGGAAGTTCAGGATAAAGGGAAGCGGTTCGAGTCGCTCAAGACGGAGAGCGCCAAACCGATGCGCGTTAAGGAAATCAAGATCAACAGCTTCCAGCGGATCTCCACGAAGATGGCGGAGTTCGATCGCCTGCTCGGCGGAGGGATCGTACCCGGCTCGCTCACCCTGATCGGAGGCGACCCCGGCATCGGCAAATCGACCCTCATGCTTCAACTCGCCCAGCTGTTCGCTGAACAGGGGCTGACCGTGCTTTACGTCTGCGGAGAAGAATCTGTCGAGCAGACCTCGATGCGCGCGAGCCGGCTGGGAGCCGCCGACGACCGCCTCTACCTCCTCAGCGACACCCTCTTTTCCAACATCAAAGCCCAGGCGGACAAGCTCAAGCCCGATGTGATGATCGTCGACTCGATCCAGATCCTGTACAAGAGCGAGCTTCCCTCCGCTCCCGGCTCTGTCAGCCAGGTGAGAGAACTGGCGACCGAATTCATGCACATCGCCAAGGGGATGGGGATTGCGACCTTTTTAGTCGGTCATGTGACCAAGTCGGGCGACATCGCAGGGCCCAAGGTCCTGGAACATATCGTCGATACCGTCTTGGACTTTGAAGGGGACCGGCAGCACGGGTATCGCCTGCTGCGCTCCGTAAAAAACCGTTTTGGCCCCACCGACGATATCGCGCTCTTCCAGATGAGCGCTGCAGGGCTGACGGAAGTGAGCAACCCTTCCGTGATCTTCCTCGAAGAGAGGCTCAAAGAGATTCCCGGGTCGGTGATTGTTCCGACCGTCGAAGGATCGCGCGCGCTTCTCATCGAGGTGCAGTCTCTTGTCGCCGCGTCGGCGTTCTCCACCTCGACCCGCAAGTCGACCGGCCTCGATCAAAACCGGCTCGCGCTCCTCCTCGCCGTCCTCGAAAAACGGATGGGCTACTCGCTCCATAACTGCGACGTCTTTGTCTCGGTGGCGGGCGGCCTGAAAATTTTTGAGCCCGCCGTCGACCTCGGCATCCTGATGGCTATCGGTTCCTCCTTCTGCAATCGCCCGATCAATGCGGAGACCGTCGTGCTCGGCGAAGTGGGCCTTGGGGGAGAGGTCCGCGGAGTGCCGCGGATCGAGAACCGGATCCGCGAGGCGATCCACATGGGCTTCCGCAAATGCGTCCTGCCCAAGAGAAACCTCAAAGGGCTCCCTCCCGACCTCGGCCAAAAAATTACCCTCCGCGGGGTCGACCTTGTCGAGGAGGCGATCCGTGAGCTCCTCAACTAGGTATACGATTGAGGTCGGCGCAAGAGGTTCCCCCCTCTCCAGAGTGCAGATCGAGGAAGTGTTGGGCGAGCTCCGCTCCTTCCATCCCGAAATCGATTTTCAGGAGGTCTTCGTCCAAACGACGGGGGACAAAGATCTGAAGACCTCGCTGCGCACTTTGGACAAGACCGATTTTTTTACCAAAGAGATCGATGCCCTCCAGCTCTCCGGTGGATGCAGGATCAGCATCCACTCCGCCAAAGACCTCCCCGAACCTTTGCCCAGGGGCCTGGTCATGGCCGCACTGACCCAAGGGGTCGACCCCTCCGATGTGCTCGTGTTGCGTGAGGGAACAGCTTTGGAGACGCTGCCTCCTGGCGCCAGGATCGGCACCTCGAGCCTGCGCCGGGAAAAAAATATACGGGAGCTGCGCGCCGATCTTATCTGCGTCGATATCCGCGGGACGATTGGGATGCGCCTTGCCTTGCTCGACCAGGGAGAAGTGGATGGCCTCGTCATGGCCGAAGCGGCTCTGATCCGATTGCAGCTCACCCATCTCAATCGAGTCCTCCTGCCCGGAGATGGGGCCCCCCTGCAGGGGCAGCTGGTCGTCCTCGCCCGGGAAGAGGACAAAGAGATGCTCGAGCTGTTTGCACCAATTGACACTAGTGGTCTTTCCCAAAAATCCTTACCACTCGGACCGCGTGAAAGCCCCGGGGTTGAGATTCCCGCAAGTGGGGCCTATGTTTCAAAATATGGCCCCACTTGCGGGAACTCAACCGCGGGAGCTTTGACGCGGTCCCAGTGCAAAGGATTTTTGGGAAAGACCACAAGGAAAAAAGCGTGAAGAGAACTCTCTACCTGGGGACCGATCCGACCGAATTTGAAAACAGGGGAGGGGTTCTGGGCCACCTGATCCACTACCCCGTGATAAACATTGTTCCCCGCTCCCGGCAAGATCCCGAGATCAAACGGGCTTTTGAGGAGATGGATGCTTACACCCATCTGATCTTTACGAGCAAAAACGCAGTCAACGTCTTCTTTTCCCTTTTGGACAGATCTGTAGAGACTTTGAAGGATAAGACGGTGATCGCCGTCGGCCAGGTGACCGCCGCCCACCTGTGTATGCAGGGGCTCCTGCCCCATTTTGTCGCAGCACAGGAAACGCAGGAGGGGATCGTCGACCTGCTACAAGAAATGGACCTTAAAGGGGCTTATTTTTTCCTCCCCCGCTCCTCCCTCTCCAGGCCCGTGCTCGTCCATTTTTTTGCTGAAAGGGGGATCCCCTTTCAGGCGTGCGACCTCTACGATACCGTGTCACAGGACCTCGGCCCCAGGCCCGATCTGCAGGAGATCGATGAGATTATTTTTACAAGCCCTTCGACCGTGAAGGGGTTTATGGAGATCTTCGGCGCTCTTCCCCCGGGGAAAAAGTGCCTGGCGATCGGACCTGTCACACAAAAAGCTCTCCAGGACGTTTTAAACTAACCAGGTGATTTCGATGAGAAGTATTCTTTTTTTTCTGATTCTGGCCTGCACTTCTACTCTGTCAGCAACCCAGGTGCTCGTCCTTGCCGGCAGCACACGCAGTGCGTCCTACAATAAGCTCCTGGCCCGCCAGGCAGCCGAGATTGCAAAAGAGGAAGGGGCGGAAGTGACGTTGATGGATTTAAAAGATTTTCCGGTCCCTTTCTACGACGCCGATTTGGAAGCGGAGTCGGGACTTCCCTCAAACGCCAGGCGATTCCGCACTCTGCTCATGGGATCCGATGCGGTGATCATCGCTTCACCCCAGTACAACGATTCGATCCCGGCCGTCCTCAAGAACATGCTCGACTGGGCGTCCCGATCGGAAGAGGGGGCCTTTTCCCGGGCCGCCTTCCAGAGCAAGAGGTTCGCCATGATGAGCGCCTCTCCCGGCAAAAAAGGGGGAGCCAAAGGACTCAAACACTTAAAAGATGTCATCAAAGAGTGCGGCGGCGATGTGATCGATGCCCAGGTGTCGATCCCTTACGCCCACCTCGCGTTTGATGAAAAGGGACACCTTAGAGATCCCGCCCAGGTGGTTGCCTTGGAAGAAGAGGTTCACGCTCTTCTAAAAAAGTAGCATATACAAAATATGGCGAGAAAAGTATAGTTTTGAAGACAAACGAAATTTTGAAATCCTGAAAGGGGGTCCACATGTCCAATTTTAAACCTTACCAGCTGCCTGAACTTCCCTATGATTTTTCTGCTTTGGAGCCGGTGATCTCAGCTGAGATCATGCAGTTGCACTATCAGAAACACCACAACGCCTACGTCACCAACCTCAATGCGGCCCTGGAAAAATACCATGAGGCGGAAGGGAAAGGGGATGTCGCTGCGATGGTTGCCCTACAGCCTGCGATCCGGTTCAACGGAGGCGGACATGTCAACCATTCGATCTTCTGGACAAACCTCGCGCCCATTGGAAAAGGGGGAGGAGAGGCGCCTCACGGAGAGCTCGCCCAAGCGATCCAGGCGGAGTTTGGATCTGTGGAATCTTTTATTGAGAAGATGAGCGCCGCCGCGGTGGCCGTCCAGGGTTCAGGCTGGGCTTGGCTCGGACTGAACAAAGCCTCCCACCGGCTTGGCATCGCTTCCTGCTCCAATCAGGACCCTTTGAGCACAGCGGGACTCGTCCCTCTGCTCGGGATCGACGTGTGGGAGCACGCTTACTACCTGCAATACAAGAACGTACGCGCAGAGTATGTAAAAAATATTTGGAAAATCGTTAACTGGAAGAACGTCGCCGAGCGGTTTTCCCAGGCGAATAAATAGGCGTTTTTGATGGCCTTGTTGCATAAAGCCTTTTTTACCACCGAGCACACCGAGGTCACCGAGAAGACAATTTTTACTTCACTGATGCATTCGCCGTGCCATTATTTGATTTTCTTCTCTCGGTGTGCTCTGTGGTTTAATTTGCTGATGTATGTAACAACGCTGTTTTTGATTGTTGAAGTGGCGGATATGTGTTATATTTGTCGGAGTTTTTTAAAATTAATGGTGGATAATTATGGGATTGTTTTCGCGTAGTAAACCGAAAATTAAAGTCCAGACAACAAAGAAAGATGGCTACAGCGGATGGGTCAAGTGCACGCACTGCAACGACATGGTCCACGCCAACGAGCTGCAGCAGAATTTACACTGCTGCCCCAAATGCAGCTACCATTACCGCCTTTCGGGAACGCAGCGCGTCGAGCTGCTTGCCGACGCCGGGACATTCGAGGAGATGTTTACCTCTTTCAAGCCGCTCGATCCCCTTCAGTTCGTCGACACGGAAGCCTACTCCAAGCGTCTGGAGAGTGCAAAGAAGAACTCTGGCAGGGATGAAGCCGCCATCGTGGGGACCTGCAGGATCTTCGGTAAGAAGACAGCCCTCGGGGTCCTCGATTTCTCCTTTATGGCCGGCTCGATGGGATCGGTCGTCGGCGAACGGCTGACCTGCATCATCGAATACGCTCTCGCACACGATCTCCCCCTTGTCCTCGTCTCCGCATCGGGCGGCGCCCGGATGCAGGAATCGGCGCTCTCCCTCATGCAGATGGCCAAGACGTCTGGCGCTCTGTCTAAACTCCACGAAAAGGGGCTGCCTTATATCTCCCTTCTGACCAATCCGACAACAGGAGGCGTAACGGCTTCCTTTGCGACACTTGGCGATGTGATCCTGGCGGAACCCGATGCGCTGATCGCCTTTGCCGGCCCCAGGGTCGTCGAGCAGGCGATGCGGGAGAAACTCCCTCCCGGAGCGCAGCGATCAGAATTTTTGCTCGAAAGAGGAATGATCGATTGCATTGTTAATCGCCATGAATTAAAACAGAAACTTTTCCAATTTCTAGAGTTTCTTACAGGCAATGACCGCACGTTCCAGGAGCCGAACCCCTACCATGTGATGTACGGCCAGTCTCTTGGCAAGCTGCCCCAGAAGCTCAAAGAGCTGCTCGCCTTAGCTGAAGCTGAAAACGTAAAATAGCGACAGGTTTTATGGAACAGATAACCGTTCCCACGCTTGCAGACGACCCCGCCATGCTACCGGTCTACTCGACCCGGCTTGCGGCCGGGGCCGATGTCAAGGCCGCTCTTAAAGAAGAGCTGACGATTGAGCCGGGCGCCTCCGCCCTGATCCCCACCGGGCTCAAACTGGCGATCCCCGCCGGGTATGAGATCCAGGTGCGCCCGCGCAGCGGACTGGCGCTAAAGCATCAGGTCACCGTCCTAAATACCCCCGGCACGATCGATGCCGATTATCGGGGAGAAGTGGGGGTGATTCTGATCAACCATGGAAAAAATCCCTTTGTGGTGACCCCCGGCATGCGCATCGCCCAATTTGTGCTGGCCAGAGCCCTGCAGGCGGTCTTTACATTGGAAGATGCCCTTGTAACAACTTCACGCGGCGAGGGTGGGTTTGGCCATACTGGCACGCATTAATCATCAACTCGCCGAAAGCCTTGGCGACTTGAAAAAATTCTTTAAGAAGGGAGAATGTGTGGCGATCTCCGATTACCTGGATGAGCGTCTCGTTCTATTTCTAAATGCCGGCTCGCGCGACGATGCCCTCGATCAGATGATCGGCGTCCTTTGCAGAGCGGGAAAGCTGAAAAATGCAGACCGCTTCCATGCGGCAATCCTTGAGCGGGAAAAGATCGTCTCCACAGGGATCGGCCTCGGCGTCGCCATCCCTCACGCCAAACTGGAAGGATACGAGGAGTTTTTCATCGCTATCGGCATCCAGGTGGAAAAGGGGATCGAGTGGAACGCATTGGACGGATCTTTGGTCCGCCTCATTTTTATGATCGGCGGCCCCGACAATAGACAGACGGAATACCTGCGGATCCTCTCCCATCTGACGCTTGCGATCAAGAATGAGGAGCGACGCAAAAAATTATTGAAGACAGTGGATGCAAGGGAAGTGGTCGGTTTATTTACAGACTGCTAAAGAGGGTGCGATGGATCTGAAAATCAAAGATGTTGCGGAATTGCTAAGCGTTTCAGAAACGACAATCCGGCGCTGGCTGGCGGATGGGAAGATCCCCGCCTACAGGATGAACTCCCAATACCGGTTCAGCCGGATCGAGATTGAGGACTGGATGATGGGCTGCAAGCTTAAGGCCCAGCCTGCAGAAGGCTCTGTGCTCAATCCCACGCAAATTTACCCCTCCATCCTTGAAAAAGGTGGTCAGGAGATCGTCTCCCGCGGCGGAATGCACCATTTTTGCCTCTACCGCGCCCTCCACCAGGGAGACCTGCTCAACATCCCAGGTCAAACCAAAGAAGAAGTCATCCGGGGCACAACTCGGGCCATCGCCCAGAAGCTGAATGTCGATGCCGAGGTCCTCGCCGAACTGCTTATCGACCGGGAAAGGATGATGCCGACCGCCCTCAACAATGGGATCGCCGTCCCCCATACCCGCGACTTCCTCCGCAAGGGCCCCCTCGATATGGTCTTCGTTGTCTATCCTGGACAGCCCATCGAGTACGGCGCCCTCGACGGCGAGCCCGTTCACACCCTCTTTTTCCTCTTCGCCAGCCACGACAAGGGGCACCTCCAGCTCCTCGCCAAACTCTCCCACCTCGGGAGCTCCCCCGAAGCGCTCGCCTTTCTTTCCAAAAAACCAGGCAAAAAAGAGCTTCTCGACTATGTCCGCCATTGGGAAGGCCAGGTCCGCACCGTATAGCAGTCTCTTAATCCGTGTGAAGGATTTACATGGGTAAGACAGACAAACGGATACGCACGTCTCCTGGAACTTTTTTAGTGTGGAAATTTGCTGCATAATTTATCATCTCTAGGTGAATAGTATTTGACATGCAGGATCTATGGCTAAAGAAAAAGGACTCTTTGTAAAAAAAACCATCAAATCTCTTCTTGATGAGGCTCAGCAATCCAAACACGCGATGAAGCGCTCCCTGGGAGCGGTCACCCTGACCGCGATGGGCATCGGCGCCATTATCGGCGCAGGGATTTTCGTGCTGACAGGACCCGCGGCGGCCCAATATGCCGGCCCCGGAATTCTTTTATCTTTTATTTTCGCGGCGATCATTTGCGTCTTCGCAGCCCTTTGCTACGCCGAGTTTGCCTCTCTGATCCCCATTTCGGGCAGCGCCTACACGTACGCCTACGCCACGATGGGGGAATTTACTGCCTGGATCATCGGCTGGGGGCTCACGATGGAGTACCTCTTTTCCGCGGCTACCGTTTCTGTGGGGTGGTCGGCCTATTTCAGCAGTCTGTTAAGGGATTTTGGGATCGCCATCCCCGAGAAACTCGCTTCGGCCCCTATGAGTTACGACTTGGCGACAGGCTGGGCCCAAACGGGAGCCCTGATCAACCTCCCTGCGATGGTCATCGTCGCAGCGATCGGAACGCTTGTAGCTGTCGGAATGAAGGCCGCTGCCAGCTTCAATAACCTGATGGTGATCATCAAGCTGGGAGCGATCGCTCTCTTTGTCGCATGCGGGATCGCTTTTATCAATATGGACAACCTGACTCCCTTCATCCCCGCTAACACCGGGACATTCGGTGAGTTTGGCTGGAGCGGCGTCTTGAGAGGCGCGGGGGTGATCTTCTTTGCCTTCATCGGCTTCGATGTTCTCTCCACGATGGCCCAGGAGTGCCGCAATCCCCAGAAACACCTGCCGATCGGGATGATCGGGTCGCTTGGGATTTCCACCATTGTTTATATCGTCATCGGTTTTGTTCTCCTGGGGATCGTCAGCTACACAACGCTGAACGTGCCCGACCCGATCACAGTGGCGGTCAATGCTTTAGGCCCCAGCTTTGTGTGGCTGAGGCTGGTAATCAAGCTGGCGATCCTCGCAGGTCTGACCTCCGTTGTTCTCGTGATGATCCTCGGCCAGTCCCGGATCTTCTACACGATGTCCAACGACGGCCTGTTACCTAAACGCCTTGGCAAGATCAGCGATAAGTTCCACACTCCCTTATTATCGACGATCATGGTGACGCTTGTCTGCATGCTCTTCGCCGGGGTCTTCCCTGTGGGGATCCTTGGACAGCTGACCTGCATGGGCGCACTGCTCGCCTTTGCGATCGTTTGCTTCGGGATCCTCGTCCTGCGTTACAAGCAGCCGACCCTGCACCGCCCCTTCAAAACACCTTTTGTACCCTGGATCCCCCTTGCAGGTACCCTTGCATGCGTCATCCAAATGATCGCGCTTCCAGGAGTCACCTGGGTGCAGTTTGTGATCTGGATGGGCATTGGATGTGTGATCTATTTTGGATACAGCGTCAAACACAGCAAAGCGCGTTTGGCCCTCGTTAAGAAGAAATAGAGATTTTTCCAGGTTATTTGGATATAAGGCTCGGTTGGGAAGGTTTCCCAGCCGGGCCTTTTTTCTTTCTGATGAGGGGAATGAAGAGCAGAAGGCCTAAAAAGATCCACCCCATCAAGTAGGAACAGTCGTTAATAGAGAGGATGTCCGACTGCTGGCCGAGGGTGACATTGAGTTGTTCCAGCGCGGCGGTTCCCTGCAATCCAACTCCGTTCAGCTGGTCGAGGTAGGCCGCCGTCTGATCGGAATAAGGGGTCAGGCTTTCTCCCACCCGCGCATGATGGTATGCGCTCCTGCGGATCCAGAGGGTCGTAAAGATCGATGTGCCGATCCCTCCCGACAGTGCCCGAACGAAGTGGAAGATCCCTGTCGAGCTGGCCAGTTTTTCTTCGGGGACATCCTGCACACTTAAAGAAAAGAGGGGGGTGATGAAAAAGATCAGAGCGCATCCAAAGAGGAGGCGGGAGAACCCGATATGCCAGATGTCGACGTCGGTATCAAAGTAGGCCGTATAAAAACTCGATACGGCAAATAAAATAAAACAGCAGGAAAGCAGAAGGGCTGAGCCGTATTTTGTGACGGCTTTCCCCATCAGGGGGCCGAACAGGAAAGGGGCGATCCCGATCGGGGCCACCGCGATCCCCGCCCAGACCGAGGTGTAGTTCATGCTCGTCTGCAGCCACAGGGGAATAAGGACGACCGACCCGAAGTAGATCGCATACATGAACATAATATAAAAAACAGAGAGGCCGTAAGAGCGGATTTTAAAAAGTTGCAGATCGATGAGCGGTTTGTCGGTTGTGAGGCTCCAAACGATCAGAAATGTAAAAGAAACAAACGAGGTGATCGCGCAGGTGAGGATCACAGGGGAGCGCAGCCAGTCGTACTGCTGCCCCTTGTCGAGCAAAAATTGGAGGCAGGTCACACCGATGGCAAGAAATAGGAGCCCGACCCAGTCGACGGGTAGCTTTGCGCGTGGCGTCTCCCTGTCTTTGAGGATCAGCCAGATCGCAATCACACTGATGATGCCCACCGGAATATTGATGTAGAAGATCCAGGGCCACGTGTAGTCGTAGGAGATCCATCCTCCCAGGATGGGGCCCACGATGGGAGCGGTGATCACAATGGTGCTCCAAAAGGCAAGCGCGGAATTTTTCTTTTCAGGCGAGACTGTCATAAGCAGCAGCGTTTGACTTAAGGGGATCATCGGACCCGACGCCAGCCCCTGCAGAAAGCGGGAGACGATCAGCATCTCAAAATTCAGGGCGGAACCGCAGGTCCAGGAAAAGAAAGTGAAAAAGATGAGGGAGAGGCAGATCAGTTTCACGGCTCCCACTCTTTTGGTGAGCCATCCCGTGATGGGCAGGGCGATGGAATTGCCCACTGCAAACGAGGTGATCACATAGATCCCCTGGTCGGCTGCAACGGCCATATCTCCCGAGATGTAGGGGATCGAGACGTTGGCGATCGAATAGTCGAGGACGAACATGAAGGTGGCCGTCGACAGCGCCAGCATGATCAGGAACTGAAGCGGTCCCGACAGGGGTTTCAATTTTCCTCCGGTCCTTGGGAGTTGTCTTCCACAAAAGTGGGGGAGAGGTTCTCTTCGATCACTTCAAGGATGAGCGCTTCCGCCCCCGTTTCCTGATCGGCAAAGACGTCTGTGGAAAAGAGGGGCTGATCGGCTCTTACGGAAGGAAGCAGCGGTTTTTCCGTATCGTGGATGTCGACGGTGACCTCAAGCGAGAGGCCGAGGCGCAAAGGGTGCTCTTTGATCTGCTCCTGGTCGAGGACGATTCGGACCGGGACCCGCTGGACGATCTTGATCCAGTTGCCCGTGGCATTCTGCGGGGGAAGAACGGAAAAGACGCTCCCCGTCCCCCCTCCGATACCCGCTACGGTACCCATGTAGACAACACCCCTTCCATACATGTCGGAGGTAACCTTGACAGGTTGCCCGACCCGCATTTTGGAGAGCTGGACCTCCTTGAAATTGGCATTCACCCACATCTGGTCGAGAGGAACGATCGCCATGAGGGGTTTTCCCGCTTGGACCCTCTCTCCCACCTGAACCGTGCGCTGCGCGACGATCCCGCTCACCGGCGCTTTGATCGTGCAGCGCTGCAAAAATACAAATGCATCTCTGACCCGGTTTTTCGCCTCTTCGACGATCGGATGGGTCTGTAGCGAGGTGTTCTCGACCTTCGCCACGGCGCCGATGAAGGCATGCTCCGTTGCGGCCAGGTCGGCAAAACTTGACCCGAGAGCAGCTATCGCGTGCTCGAGGTCCTCAAGGGATACGCCCCCCTCTTCGATCAGGTTTTTCCTGTGCTCGTAGTCCTGGGCCGATTTGACGAATTCCGCCTTTTTCACCTCGATCATCGCAGCGAACTGTTTGGCCCTCTCGAACATCTCCATCACATCGCGTACCGAAGCCCCAAGCTCCGCCACCGCTTTATCGAGCGCGATCGAGGCATCCGTTTTATCCAGTTCGACAAGGACCCTCCCTTCAGGAACCAGGTCGGCGTTCATGACGGAAAAGGATTCCACGATCCCCGGGACCTGCGGCGTCAGTACGACGTTGTTCCCATCGACATAGGCATCGTCGGTGTACTGGGAATACCGGCCCCATACCAGCCAGTAGGCAAGCCACGCTCCGCCCAGCACCGCAAAGATCAGGGCCGTGATCAGGATCGCCCGATTGCGCTTGTGGTGGAAAGAGGGCGGCGGAGGTGGAGAGGGAACAGGGACTGTCATTTCAGCCCCCCTATCGATGTATAGCCGCCGCCGAGAGCTTTGATCATTTTCAACACCGCCAGCAGGTAATCCCTTTCGAGGCCGTACATTGCATAGCGCTGGTCGAGCAGATTGTCTTCCCTTTCCAGCACCGCGATAAAATTGTCGACCCCGTTCCTGTAACGGGAGTACTGCAGCTCCCACTGGTCTTCGGCCGATTCCAGCATGCTGATCTGTTCGGTCACCGTATCAAATGTCGTAGATAGGATCGCAATCTGGTCGGCGACCTCTTTGGCCGCATGCAGCAGAAGGTCGTTGTACCGAAAGGTCTCCTCGTTGAACGCCGCGACCTTGCTCTTTAGATTGGCCTTCAGTTTCCCGCCTGTGAAGATCGGCAGGTGGACCGAGGGGACAAGCGCGCCCTGTTTGCTCCCCATCTCCAGCAGCTTGTTGAAGGAGAGGCTCTCGAGCCCCGCGAACGCCATCAGGTTCACTCGCGGGTAGAAGTCTGCTTTCGCTGCGCCAATCTCTTTGGCCGCCGCTTCGATCCGCCAGATCTGCGCCATCAGGTCAGGCCTGCGCGCCAAAAGATCGCTCGACAGGTCGGAGGGAAGCGTCACCGGCCTCTCAAACACCGCCTTCATCGGCTCAGGAGCGATCTTCGTATCGGGGCCAACCCCCACGAGGATACTTAAAGTATGCCGGTCGAGAGCGATCTCCTTTTCCAGCTGCAGCACCTGCTTTTTCACCGCGTAGAAACTTTGCTCCCGCTCGAGAACCGGCGTTGCGGCATCGAGGCCATAGAACTCCCGGAAGTGGCTCAGCTCAAAAAGCTGGCTGCGCTGCTCAAGCCGCTCCTCCTCGATCTCCTTGAGTGCCAGCCGCATCTGTAGTTCGATGTAGGTCTGCGCGATCAAAGTGGTGAGGATCAAAATCGCCTGTCTGGCCTCCGCCCGCTCAGCCCGTGCACGCCCCAGCGCCGCCTTGAAGAGGTTGCGGTTTCTGCCGAAGAAGTCGATCTCGTAATTGAAATTCAGCGTCAGGTCGAGCTGGTTGACTGTCGCTGGCACGATAACAGTGGGCGAGGTCGGGTAAAAAGAGCGCACAAAGCCGTTCTTGCTAAAGTATTCCCACTGCTCTTCCCCATCGAAGTCGACCCTCGGAAAGAGAGCTGCCTTCTCCTTTCTGGCATCCTGCTCTGCCATCGCGACCCTGGCCAGCGCCGTCTGGATCGTCGGGCTTTGTTCCAGTGCCGTTTCCATGAGGCAGTTTAGCTGCGGGTCCACGAACATCTCCCACCAGCGCTCCGTGGGCCATCCCCCTTCTTCAAAGAACTCTCTTGCCAACGCCGACTCGATGGAGCTGTCCAGCGGGACCGGCTCCGACTTCTGCGCCAGATCGCTCTTGGGCACGCGCGCGCACCCTCCCAGTATGAGAAGAGCAACTCCCAGAATGTTGAAAAGGCGCGGACGCATGAGGGTACCTGTTATCAACTCAACAGATACAGAAAACAAAAATTATATTCATTATAAATATAATTATAAAACTGGAGGGAGTTGTTCCATAAATTGGTAAATTAAACCACTGAGAAGAGAAAAATTGTCTTCTCGGTGTTCTCGGTGTGCTCGGTGGTTGGAAACCTTTTTAGAGGGAAAACGGAGCGATCATCCCGCCGCCCAAACAAACGTCTCCCTGGTAGAAGACGATCGATTGACGTGGGGTCACTGCGCGCTGGGGGGAGAGGAAGCGGACGTGGGCGCGCTCCACCTCGATTTTCTCAATAATGCAGGGCTGCTCCGGCTGGCGGTAGCGCACCTTGGCTGCGCAGGCGAAAGGGAGGGGAGAGGGGGGATGGCCCGCCACCCAGCTTAAGTCGGTGGCGATCAGCTCGCCAGTGTATAGTGAGGGGTGGTCTTCCCCCTGCTCCACGATGACCACATTGCGCAGGGTATCCTTGCCGATGACGAACCAGGCCTCGCCCGGCCCGCCGATCCCGAGCCCCTTGCGCTGGCCGATCGTGTAGAAGGCGATCCCATCGTGCTTTCCCACGCTCTCTCCCTTGAGGTTCTCAAAATGTCCCGGGTTGTAGCCGAGGTACTGGCCGGTAAATTCCTTGAAATCCCGCTTGCCAATGAAGCAGATCCCCGTGCTGTCCTTTTTTTCCGAGGTCGCCAGGTTGTGCTCTTTGGCAAGGGCGCGCACCTCTTTTTTTTCCAGATGGCCGATGGGGAAAAGAACCTTTTCAAGGGCTTTGGCCTGCAGAGTATAAAGAAAGTAACTCTGATCCTTCCCTGGATCTCGGCCTTTGAGGAGTTTAGGCGGCGCATCGTCTATCCGCATGCAGTAGTGGCCTGTCGCCAGGTAGTCGGCACCAAGCGACAGAGCCTTTTCAAGGAACACTTTGAACTTGATCTCCCGGTTGCACAGGATATCGGGATTGGGGGTGTAGCCTGCCTTTAGCTCTTCGAGGAAATGGGCGAAGACGAGCTCCTGGTACTCTTTGACGAAGTTGACCGAGTAGTAGGGGATGTCCAGCTGCTCGCAGACCTTGACGACATCTTCGTAGTCGCGCGTCGAGCGGCACGTGCCGCTGTCATCCTTCTCTTCCCAGTTTTTCATGAACATGCCGATGACGCGGCAACCCTGCTGCTTGAGCAGAAGCGCCGTCACAGAAGAGTCCACCCCTCCCGACATCCCCACTACGACCGTTTTTCCGCCCATCTTAAAATGCTCTTTTTAGAGACTGAATTATAGAAAATTTCTGCAATTAGTACACCCTGTAAATGCACCGGTACAATTTATTGATCTGGAAAGAATGGTTTGGAATCTGTTAATCAGGGATTTAAACCTCTCATTTTTTGGATAGGCGAATGACAAAAGAAAATTTGATTTCGGTGGCCCTGCCGGGAGGGGGCTCCCTCGAAGGGGACCTGCAGATCCCCGCGGGAGCAAGAGGGGTGGTCGTTTTTGCTCACGGGAGCGGGAGCAGCCGCCACAGCCCGCGCAACCGCTTGGTCGCTGAAGCGCTGCAGAAGGGGGGCGTGGGGACGCTGCTCATCGATCTGCTGACGCAGGTGGAGGGGAGGGTCGACGATGTGACGGCTGCCCTGCGTTTTGACATTGGGCTGCTCACAGAGAGGCTCTGCGCAGTGACGGCGTGGCTCCAGGGATCGAAAATAACAAAAAGTTTTTTGATCGGGTATTTCGGGGCGAGCACGGGTGCGGCAGCAGCGCTGTGTGCTGCGGCGAAGGTTAAGAAGGGGATAGCGGCGGTGGTCTCCCGCGGAGGGCGGCCGGATCTGGCGCGCGAGGCGCTCAAAGAGGTCAATGCCCCGACGCTTTTGATCGTAGGGGGCGCCGATGTGCCTGTGATCGGGATGAATGAAGAGGCTCTCGCCCTTTTGCGCTGTGAAAAGAAGATGGAGATCGTCCCTGGCGCTACCCATTTATTCGAGGAGAGCGGGGCGCTCGAAGAGGTGGCGCGCCTTGCCCTCGCCTGGTTCGCCGGGCACTTCGGAGGGAAATGATTACGCTTACCGACGTCCTGCTTTTTCTTTGCATTTTCGTCATCAGCTTTTTTAGCGTCGTGGCAGGCGGCGTGGGGCTGCTGACGCGCCCTGTTTTGATTCTCTTTGGGTTTCCGCCGGAAATTGCGATCGGGTCGTTTCGGATCGCCAACCTTTTTTCACGCCTCGCGGGGTTTTCCTCGCTGGTCCAGGGGAAAAACAGGATCGAGATGGACTGGGGCCTCGCGCTTTTCCTTTTTATTCCCTCTTTGATCGGGGGCGTCATCGGAGCGGAGATCGTGACAGTGATCAACCCTCCTCTGATTAAAATCCTGCTCGGAATTTTTGTGATCGCCATCGGAGCTGTCCTCCTCATTGAAAATAGAGTGGGGATCATCCCCACGCACCACAAAGAGACGCTGACCAAAAAATGGATCGGGGTCATCGCGACGGTTGTGATCGGCGCATTGGCGGCTTTTGTGGGGGGATCGGGGATCCTCTTCGCGTATCTGATGATTTTCCTCTATAATAAAAGTTATCTCTCCTCGGCGCCGATCAGAAAGGTCGCCAACTTCGGCAGTGCGCTGAGCGCCTCGCTGATCTTCTGGTCGCGAGGGATCGTCGACTGGCGGCTGATGGTCATCGTTTTGATCGCAGACGGCCTGGGGGAGTATTTGGGAGGAAGGTACCAGCTTCAGAAGGGGATCGAGTGGATCCGGAACATCACCCTCGTTGTCGTATTCCTTTCTGGGGTGGCGCTGATTTTTTATTAGCCTAGGCGATGTATACCCCGAGCGGCCCAAATTGCAAGTTTCAGGCCGCTCGGGGTATATCACCTATGCTGCGCACGCTGCTCTCCTTTAGTATGCAGGCCATCGTCAAGGCCTCCAAATCTCCTTCCACCAAAGCATTAAAACCCTTAATGCTGCCCGGTGCCCAGGTCGCCAAACGTTCCTATGCCCGCGCGTGTTAAAAGTCGAAACTGAGGTGGACGGTGAGCCCCTGCAGGCTGAGGTCATCCGACTGCCTGTGGAAGTTTAGGTTCAAGGTGTCGAAGATCGGGAGCTGGTTTTGCCTCCACCAGTACTGGCTTTCGTAGCCGGCTTTGAGCAGGACGTGGTACCTGTTGCCCGAAAAGTTAAGTTCGTAGGCCAAGCCAAGGCCGAAGGCGGCTTGGGGCACCATTCTATCGAGATCGTCATGCAGGTCGTAGATCTCTTCATTTAGGGTGGTGATCTTTTCCTTTTCCCTCACGTCGAAGTCGCCCCAGAGAGGGTCCCCGAGATGGCGCCGTACAGGCTGAAGGTGTCTGTGAAGAAAAATTGCGCGTCGAGCCCAAGTCTTGGACCGATCGCCCCAGAAGTCATTTTTGCCTTTGATCTTGTGTCGCCGGTATTTGTGATGAAAGCGAAGCTGTCGGTGTTGGTCGATCCAGGTGAGGCGAGGCCGAAGAAGGGGTGCAGGGAGAGTGCGCTTGCTGACGAAGTATTTCTGCCAGAGCGAGATCGAGGTCCAGGAAATCCACATGCCAATGGCGCTTTGGCCTTTGAGGCATGAGGGTCTGTCTGGCCGACAAGGGGATGGAGGGCGGGGAAGGAGCTGTGGGTACTGTTCGGGCGTCGTTTGGAACCAGGTGAACTCGGAAGAAGAGGTCCCAGCGCGTCGTGTTCAAACGGGTAGCCGGCGCCCACTTTGAAGCCGGGCTCCCAGTCGAAGTTGAAATGTTTGATCGGTCCTCGAGCCGGGGGGAGCGGAACGGTTCCGTCTTTCAAAGAGGTAGTCGGTGCCCCCTTCGTAGAGTTTCCACCAGAGGAGATCGGCAGAGGAAGAATCCGTAGCCGTCGATTTGCGGAGCGGCGGAGGCGGTTTTCGCCCCGTAGTTCCCAAAGGCGGTCTCCCCGCGCACTTTTTTCATGTCTGTTTCCAGACGCTGGACCCGGGCGTTCAGATCGGTGTCGCCGTACATCGGGGCGGAGGAGAAGGAGGAAAAGGGGTAGAGAAGCGGTTCTGTTCATCGTTTACTCGGTAAAAATCCAATCGTACATTGACGGTGATCCCCTGCAGGCTAAGGTCTCGGCATACCGCTCGAACTTTGTCATGGTGAGCGGAGTAGCGAGCCATCTGGTTCTGGTTCCACCAGTACTGGTTTTCATAGCGGGCGCTAACACCGAGGTGGTAGCGGTCGTGATAGAGGTCAGTGTCAACCCGAGGCCCAGCTGGAACTGGGTCATGGGGACGATCTGGTGGAGTCCGAGGTCGAAGTTGTTCCTGATCGTGTTAATCGTGGAGAAGGTCTCTTTGTGGCGCAGGCGAAGAAGTCTTCCCACGGAGCGGCGCCCCGATCGAACTGAAAAGATGGAAGCCGTAGTCGAACTTCCCTTCGATGCCGATGGAAGGGCCGACTCCCCAGAAGTCGTTTACGTCTTTGGATTTGATGGATTGAAAAGGAAGGGGGGCTCCAGCTCCGATCGATCCGAGGGGTTCAAGAAGAAGGGCTTCATTCCTTGTTCGGATGTGCTGGTCGATCATCGCTCCTTTTAAGCCGACGTAGGGGTGGAAGGCAAGTTTTGGGCTCACAAGTAGTTTCTGCCCAAATTGAGATCGAGGGTGTAGAAATCGATGTTCCAGTGGATCTTCACCTGGGAGGCGAGGGCGAAAGGAACATTCCAAAGAGGGGAGATGAAGGCGCCGCCGTGCAGGGAGGTCGCTTGAGAATTTTCCGTTCTGAACCAGGTAAAATTTGCGGAGAGGTCCCACTTATCGTGGTTGAACGTTTTGCCGATTCCTGCGCGGAATCCCCAGTCCCATTTGAATGTGAGGGTGCGGTTCTTTACATGATCGCTTGGGGCTGTCGCGGGAAAGGTGTCGAAGATCTGGGCGTAGTCCATCCCCCCTTCCTGCACGTGCCACCAGAGCATGTCGCCGGTGAAGAACCAGTTTTCCCCTGAAATCTGGGGGGAGGCAGAGGCGGTTTTTGCGGCCCGGTTTTCATGCACGCTGCGCACGCTGACCTCATTCATCTGCGCTTCGAGGACCGAGACGCGCGTATATAGCGGTCTTTCCCGAAAATCCTTTGCACTGGGACCGCGTGAAAGCCCCGGGGTTGAGATTCCCGCAAGTGGGGTCATATTTTGAAACATAGGCCCCACTTGCGGGAACTCAACCGCGGGAGCTTTGACGCGGTCCGAGTGGTAAGGATTTTCGGGAAAGACCGCTAGTTGGATGGCCGGCAGCGCCGCGGCGGGCAGAAGACTTAAGGGATAGAGAAATGTGAACTTCATGCGAAAAATCTCTTAAACGTTTAAAAATCGAAGCGGATATCCAACGTAGCGCCATTTAGCGACAGATCCATCGATTCATGTTCGAAGTTGAAACTGGAGAACTGCCGTTCGTTCAGGAACTGGTTCTGCCGCCACCAGTATTGGAACTCGTAGCCCAGTTTGATCCCCAAATGGAATCTGTCTTCAGCGAGATTGCTCTCCCATCCGAACCCGAGCTGGAATTGGGCATTGGGAGCTAAGCGGCGGAAGGTGTCTTTGACGTCCACGAGCAGCGATGTCAGGCCCTCAGAGATCTGCCTCTCCCTGGAGCTGTCTTCAAAGCGTCCCCATAACAGAGAGCCGTTCACGATCCCAAACAGGTTCCAGTGCCGGCCGAAATACCAGGTCCCCTCGACGCCGGCCCTGGGACCGATCCCCCAGAAATCATTTTTGCCGTGGATAGCGTGCTCGAGGGGTAAGCCGAGCTCCGTCGTTGCAATTTTATAGTTGCGGTTTTGGCCGATCCAGGCTGTCTCTATGCCAAACTGGGGGCGGAAGGAGAGGAATTTGCTGACGAAGTAGCGACGGCCGAGCTCGAGGTCGATCACGGAGTAGTGGACGTTCCAATGGCTGTGCATTTTGGAGGCGTTGTTGGTGAGAAAGAGCCCCTTTAGCGGATTCAATGTGCCCCCCTCGGGAGCGTGGGCGGAATCGGAGGCATCCGTCCAAAACCAGGTGTAGCCGAGGGTGGCGTCCCAGGCGTCGTGTTCAAAGACATAACCTGCTCCTACCCGAAAACCGAAGTCCCAGTCGAAATGGGCGTGTTTGGCTTTTCCGGTTTGTGTCGCAGGGTTGTCGATGACCAGGGCGTGAGTCGGAACCTTCCTCTTTCATGCGCCAGAAAAGAAGATCTGCAGTTGCGAAAAGGCTGTACCCGTCGTAGAGGGGGCTGGCGGGGCTAGTTGCGCTCCCTGTGTGTTCTTGACGGTCTGCGTCTTGACGGCCGTCATCCGGCTCTCGAGGCTGGAGATCCGGTTTTCCAGCTCATCGCCGTAGAGGGATCCCACGGCGAATCTTAACAGGAGTAAGGCTTTCGGGGAGTGCGCTGCGCTCATCAGGGTACCTATACAATTCCGTTTTAAAGGATTCTTGTACCCGATTGCGCGAATTTGTTGGAGTGTTTTTTACCGTTGTTGCGTAAATATGTTTTTTTTTTACCACAGTGATGGGAAACCACAGAGAAGAAGGTTCATTTCATCAACCCCTCTTGAAAAAAAAAACAGGGATGCGTTCGGACAAATTTTTCTATCCTGCATATCCGTGTAATGGGTTTAGCATGCAAGCACTCCAGCAATTTACACGGATAGGCAGGATTAAACGGATATGCAGGATAGAAAAAAAAGTAATTTTGTTAAATATCCCTTCTTCTCTGTGGTAAACTCAAACATTTACGCAACAAAGCCGTGTTTTTTACTGAATCACATCGTGGAGCGCATTGATGAGGACGGCAGGGTCGTCTGCGCTGTGCTCTTTGCCCCAGTCGGTGCCGCCCTTGTTGGGATCGGAAGAGTGGTGGTAGATGCTGCCGTAAATCGTGTTTCTCGTGGCTTCGGGCAAAAGGTCCAGCCGGGAGAGGATCACTATTTTTTCTCTCTTCCCTTCCCCAGGCTCCAAAAATCGGTGTCGAGGGCCAGTTGAGTGAGTTGGTCGCGGACGTTTCCGGGGCTTTGCATTTTGGCAATGGGCTGCGCTGTGAAAAGGAGTTCCATTTGCGAGGTGAAGAGTTTGCAGTTGCAGCAGCTCTCCACAGCGCTGGATCGTGAGCTTTCTCTTCCGGGCTGCAGTGGTACTCGATCTTGAGGCTCGGATCATTGTGGAAGGAGGCCCTTCCGAAATCGCTGTGGATCCCGTTGGGAGGTTTTTTGAGTCTCCACGCTTCCTCGAAAATTTTATGTTGGAAGGGGGTGGGCAGTTCTGGAGATGTCGAGAGATTCGCCAACAGGTGCAAACAGCGCTCAGCGATCTGCTCGGGGATAGCGTGCAAACGGAGCAGGAATTCCCTAAGGTTTGGGCATCGGCGCGAAGCATCGGCAAACGTTTGACAGAGGGGGTGGTCCCTTTCCAGAAGAACAACCATCTTTGTAAGGGCGACCCGGTTCGGCCATTTTCGTAACTGCCCAGAGAACGCCGATAGGTGAGTCGGGGACTGCGGAAAAATGGGCGTTGTCGGGAGAGTAGAGCATCGTCAAATTCTTTCCCCCGTCCGGATGGGCATGCACGCGCATCGGGCTGATCCCTGCCCACCACGATGATCCGGCAGCATCCGACCCCTGGAAACCGAGGAGAGGAAGATCCCCATGTCGACATCGAAGGCGACGTCGTTCCCCCTTTGCGCGTCGGGGTGAGACCAGGTGTGGTGCAAGAGGTTGAAGAGAGTTTTGTCCTTGTCGTGAGGGTTGTCGATCACCGTCCAGAAGAGGTCGAGCTGTTTTCCCTGAAGATCTCCCGCCATCTCTTTGACTTTACCGGGCACAAATTCCAGGGCGCCGGATCCAGCCTGATGATCACCCGGTTGTTGAAAATATCGTGGTAGGTTGAGAGCGTGGGCACCTGCATTTTGTTGTAGGCGGGACACAGGGGAGTGGGGGGAAGGTCGATTTGGGAGAGGTTGAGGTAGAGGACGCTCCCTTTGATCCCGTTGACAGGCGTGTGGGCGAGGAGACTGGCGCGGAGGAGCGCAGGGTATTTAAACTTTCTTCCTTCTTTTCCGGCGGCAGACTGGAATGCAGAATGCTTTGGGCAAGGGCATCAATGATCCGTTCTTTGGATGCGAAGTGTCCCTGGGGGAACGTCCCCTTGAGCTCGCCCTCAAATCCATCATCTTCCCCATAAGGTCCGTGGGCTTGCGGCGGGAAGGAGCCGGGGGGAAGTGTTGGTGAGGATGTCGACAACTTTTTCATTGAATGCAGTGCGTTGGTAGCTGGCTTCAATGCACCCTTGATACTGGATGAATTCCCGGGCCAAAGCGTCGATGATCAGTTCATTGAATGAGGGAGCGTTATGTGGGTTTAATTGGGTTAGGAAATAGTCTAAATTTAAAATGTTATTTACATTAACTTTCATATAAACCTGTAATTTTTTATTATATTATACAATAAAAAATGCTACAAGTCAATTCAAGTTTGTTTTCTATTTTAATGCTTGGTGGCTAAACGGATAGGCCGGATAAATATTCTTTATCCGTGCCTATCCATGTAAAACGTCTAAGACTTCTTCGCCTTGGAGGGAGCGGGCCCGGAGATGGCCAGCGGCTCCTTGGGCTCTACAGGCGCAATCTCATTTTCCGTGAAGAGGAGCTTGTCGCCTTCCGTGGAGACGAGCCAGCTGCTGGTTTGCCGGGGTTGAGCAGGAGCTTTTCGGCCAGAGGATCTTCGAGGTATTGCTCGATCATGCGGCGCAAGGGGCGCGCGCCCATTTCAGGCTGGAACCCTTTGTGACGAGGAACTCTTTTGCTTTCTCGTCGAGGTAGATCAGATCTGTTTGCGGGCGAGGCGCGACTTTGACCTTTCTGACTTCGAGGTCGATGACCTGGAATAGGTGGGTGCGGTCGAGCGGTTTGAAGATGACGATCCCGTCGAGGCGGTTGATGAACTCGGGCTTAAACGCTTTTTTGACTGAGGCGTCTATCTTTTCTTCCATCCCTTTGAAGTCGAGCATCCCTTCCTTGACCCCAAAGCCTACCTCTGTCGAGCGGCGGATCAGGTCAGCGCCGAGGTTGGAGGTCATGATGACGATCGCATTGCGGAAGTCGATCTTGCGGCCGAAGGAATCGGTGAGCCTTCCCTCTTCCAGGATCTGGAGGAGGAGGTTCATGACGTCGGGGTGCGCCTTCTCGATCTCGTCGAAGAGGACGACGCAGTAGGGGCGCTGGCGGACTTGTTCGGTCAGCTGGCCGCCTTCTTCGTGTCCGACATATCCTGGAGGCGATCCCGTCATGCGGCTGATCGCAAACTTCTCCATGTATTCCGACATGTCGACCTGGATGAGGGCGTCTTCTCCGCCGAACATATTGATCGCAAGCTGTTTGGCAAGGAGGGTTTTTCCGACGCCTGTCGGCCCAAGGAACAGGAAGGCGCCGATGGGGCGGTTGGGATCTTTGATGTCGGCGCGGCTGCGGCGGATCGCCCTGCAGACGGTGCCGACGGCGTCATCCTGGCCGATGATGTTGGATTTGAGGACCTCTTCCATCTTGAGGACTTTTGTCGTCTCTCCTTCGGTGAGGCGGGTGAGGGGGATCCCTGTCTGTCTTGGCAATGATCTGGGCGACCTCTTCCTCATCGACGATCACCTGGTGCTCATCTTTGTTTTTCTCCCACTCGGCGCGGATCTGGGCGAGGTGTTCGCGCAGGGTCTTCTCTTTGTCGCGCATTTTTGCGGCCTTTTCGTACTCCTGTTTACTGATGGCATCTTCCTTGCCGATGCGGACCTCTTCGATCTCTGCTTCGAATTTGGTGATGTCTTGGGGCTGGTGCATCATGGCGATGCGCGCCTTGGCGCCTGCTTCATCGAGCAGGTCGATCGCCTTATCGGGCAGAAAACGTCCGGTGATGTAGCGGTCGGAGAGGTAGACGGCGGCTTTGAGGGCAGCGTCTGTGTAGATGCACTTGTGGTGCTCTTCATACTTGGACTTGAGCCCAAGAAGAATCGATGTCGTCTCATCGACGGAAGGGGGAGCGACGAGGATCTTCTGGAACCTGCGCTCGAGGGCGGCATCTTTCTCGATGTGTTTGCGGTACTCGTCGAGAGTTGTCGCGCCGATGCACTGGATCTCCCCGCGGGAGAGGGCGGGTTTTAGGATGTTGGAGGCGTCGATCGCGCCTTCTGCAGCGCCCGCTCCGACGATGGTGTGGAGCTCGTCGATAAAGAGGAGGACGTTGCCGTTCTTTTTGATCTCATCCATAACCGCTTTGATCCGCTCCTCAAACTGGCCGCGGTATTTCGTTCCGGCGATCATGAGGGTCAGGTCGAGGGAGATCAGGCGTTTTTTGGCGAGGTGGTCGGGGACTTCCCCTTTGACGATCGCCTGGGCGAGTCCTTCGACAATGGCTGTTTTGCCGACTCCGGCTTCGCCGATGAGGACGGGGTTGTTTTTGCGGCGGCGGCAGAGGATCAGGATCAGTCGTTCGACCTCTTCCTTGCGCCCGATCACAGGATCGAGTTTCCCTTCGCGGCACAGCTCCGTCAGATCGTGGCCATAGGCTTTGAGCGCGGGCATCTTGTCGGTGGGGGATCCGGTCTTTTCGGGCGATCTGGAAGAGGTGGGAGGGGTTGCTCCCTGGCTGCTGGAGGTGCCCATGGGAGGCAGCTGCAGGTTGAACGTCTCGAGCTCTTTCAGGACCTCTTTGCGGATGTCCTTGAGATTGATGTTGAGGTTCTCGAGGACCTGGGCAGCAACTCCGTCCGTCTGGCGGAGGAGGGCGAGGAGCAGGTGTTCGGTGCCCTACGTAGTTGTGGTTGAGGTGGCGGCTTCCTCATTCGCAAATTCAAATACTTTTTTGACTTTTCCGGTCAGGGCGGGGTCGCCATAGACCTGGATTTCGGGGCCGAAACCGACCAGTCTCTCCACTTCGGCGCGGAGGATGTCGTAGTCGAGATTGAAGTTGCGCAGGACATTGACGGCGATCCCCTGGCCGAGCTTGAGCAGTCCAAGGAGGACGTGCTCTGTCCCGAGGTAGTTGTGATTGAGGCGTTGCGCTTCCTTTTTGGCGAGCTTGATGACTTGCTTGGCACGGTTCGTAAATTTGTCAAACATATGGCTGTCCCCTCCGGGTTTCCCTCTTTATGTATTGTAAGCCCTTTTTCCTTTTTTGGCAAATCCCGTATTCAAATTTAAAATAATATTTTTGGATTTTGCAAGAGGTTTACGCTGAGCGGGTTATTTTTTTTATCGTCCATTTGATTTAATTTATAGTGAATAACGTCCCGATTGAAAGAAAAAGCCTTCCCCATTTATTGTTAGGTCAACATAAAATGGGAACCATGTCACATCTCACCGTAGATATAAATGCTGTAGCCAGGGTTCCAACGGGAGCCATCTTTGAGCATTACAGGGGTAACCGTTATAAAATTCTGGGGGTTGGCCGTCACTCCGAAACTCTGGGCATGTGCGTCGTTTACCAGTCGTTATACAACTGTGAAGAGTTTGGAGACCAGCCGATCTGGGTCCGCCCTCTCGAGATGTTTTTGGAAAATGTTATCATCGAGGGGAAAGAGATGCCCCGCTTTCGAAGGATAGAGAATGTCTGATTGGGAAATCATCGACAGGGGAGTGCAGAGCGCAGAGGAGAACATGCGTTTTGACGCGCAGTTGTTGGAACAGGCTGATACGTTCGACAGGCCCATCCTCCACCTCTACGACTGGGAGGGGGACTGCGCTACCTACGGCTACTTCACCGACCCCGGCAAATTCTTAAATCTTCCCCGGGCAAACGCCCTTTCTCTGCATTTGGCCCGCCGCCCGACAGGGGGAGGGATCGTCTTCCACATCTGGGACCTCGCCTTTTCTGTCCTTGTCCCTGCCCACTGCCCTGAATTTTCCACGAACACCCTCGAAAACTACGGGTTTGTCAACCGGGCTGTCCTGGCCTCCGTGAAGGAGTTCCTCGCGGGGACCCCGCCCCTTTTTCTGACCCCCGAGGACTTTTCGCCGCTCGATGGGGACTGCTCCCATTTCTGCATGGCCAAGCCGACCAAATACGACGTGATCTGGGAGGGGAGGAAGGTGGCCGGGGCTGCCCAGAGGAAGACCAAAAAAGGGTTTCTCCACCAGGGCACCATCGCCCTCGTCATGCCCCCCCCGGATTACCTCGAGCAGGTCCTGCTCCCGGGAACCCGGGTCAAAGAAGCGATGCAGCTCCACACCTGCCCGCTGCTGGGCGCTGCCGTTTCCCAGGAGGAGTTGGAAGAGGCCAGAGGCCACCTCAAAGGGATTTTGGCTACACATTTAAGGCTCTCCACGTTATCATTAACTCCTTAAATTCCAGAGGATAGACCCATGAGCCAAAAGCCCCAGACGGCGATCCAGCCAACCCGCGAAGAAAACTATCCCGAGTGGTTCCAGTCGGTGATCAAAGCCAGCGACATTGCGGAGCACTCGCCCGTGCGCGGCTGCATGGTGATCAAGCCCTGGGGGTATGCGATTTGGGAAAACATGCAGAGGGTCCTCGACGGGATGTTCAAAGCCTCCGGCCACTCGAATGCCTATTTCCCGCTTTTTATTCCCTTAAGCTTCCTTGAAAAGGAAGCGAGCCACGTCGAAGGGTTTGCCAAGGAGTGCGCCGTCGTGACCCATCACCGCCTCGAGAAAGGCAAGGATGGCAAACTGGTGCCGGCCGGCGAGCTCGAAGAGCCCCTCATCGTCCGTCCCACCTCGGAGACGATCATCGGCGCGATGTACGCCAAGTGGGTCGAATCTTACCGCGACCTGCCGATCCTGATCAACCAGTGGTGCAACGTCGTCCGCTGGGAGATGCGCACCCGGATGTTTTTGCGCACGACCGAGTTCCTCTGGCAGGAGGGGCATACGGCGCATGCGAGCGAGACCGAGGCGCGGGAAGAGACGATGCGGATGCTCGAGACCTACGTCGACTTCGTCGAGAACTACCTGGCGATCCCTGTGATCCGCGGGGAGAAGACCCCCGGAGAAAAGTTCCCCGGCGCCGTCAATACCTACACGATCGAGACGATGACTCAGGATTGCAAGGCGCTTCAGGGCGGCACCTCCCACTTCCTGGGACAGAATTTTGCTAAAGCCTCAGAAATCAAATTCCGCGATGTCGATGGAGAGGTCCGCTTTGCCTGGACCACCTCGTGGGGGGCAACGACCCGCCTGATCGGCGCGCTGGTGATGGCCCACAGCGACGACGACGGCCTCGTCCTCCCACCCCGTGTCGCCTCATCCCATATTGTGATCCTGCCCGTTATCCATAAGGAGGAGACGAAGGCAGAGGTCCTCTCCTACGCCCACGCCCTCGCCGGGCAGCTCCGCCACCTCCAGCACGCGGGGCGCCCCTTAAACGTCATCGTCGACGAAAGAGAGATGCGCGGCGGGGACAAGCTCTGGTCGTGGATCAAGAAAGGGGTCCCCCTGCGGATCGAAGTGGGCCCGCGCGATATCGCCGGCAACCGCCTCCCCATCGCCCGTCGCGACCGGGGCCACCGCGACTTTACCCACCTCTCCAAAGAGGAGCTGCTGGCAACCGTCGTTGACCAGCTCGAAGAGATCCAAAACTCTTTATTTCAGCGCGCAAAAACCTTCCGCGACAGCCACATCAGGACGATCACTACCAAAGCGGAATTTTACGCCTACTTCACTCCCAAAGACCTCGAGAACCCCGAAATCCATGGGGGCTTTGCGCTGTGCCATTGGGTGGAAGATGCAGAAGCGGAAGAGCAGATCAAAAAAGATCTTGGTGTGACGATCCGGTGCATCCCTCTCGACCTCCCCGAAGAAGATGGGGTCTGCCCCTTCACCGGGAAGAAAAGCATGCAGCGCGTTATCTACGCGAAGGCTTACTAAGCTTTTTTATTTTGGAAATTCGCCCCTTCCCTGTATGATCCTCTCTTTCTGAATCCCTAGAGACATGAGGAAGGGCGATGCTTCAATTTCTGCGCAAACACCAAAAGATTTTTTTCATTTTCATTACCGCTGCGGTCATCGTCTCCTTCTGCTTTTTTGGGACGTACGGCTCGATGGCCCAGCAGCAGGCTGCGCCCGACACTGAGGTGGGCCGGGGGGTGACCGGCAAGCCGATCATGGCCCAGGAGCTCGCCGCGCTCACGCGCCTCATCGAACACTCCTCCTACGAGCGGATGACTCAGGAGAAAGGGGGGCTCCCCAATTTCCTCAATGACGGGGTGGTTGAGAAGGATTTCTTCTCCACGGGGCTCGGCCTGATGCTCGCCAGGGAGTATTTTTCTGAGCTGAAAGCAGATTTTGATGAAAGGGTGAAAAAGATCCACACCTACCGCTCCTACGTCCACCCGTCTGCATCCTACATCAGCGCGGAGAGTGTCTGGTCCCGCTTCTCTCCCGGCCTTCTCGACCACTACAAAAAGCTTAAGAAACAAAGCGACGGTGCCACTCTCGAGGCGGTCGCGCTGATGTCCCAGCTGTATATGGACCAGGCGATGCTCCCACCCGACACGCTCAAACAGCTCATTCACATGCAGCAGAACCAGTTCAAAGCTGCCCAGGACCCGGTCCTCATCCATTCCGATCTCTCCCTCTTCGGCTTTAAGTCGATGGAGGAGTGGTTCGGCCCCCGATATGTCTCTCTCATCGCGCAATTTATTCTCAATGCCGCGCAGGTGGCTGAAGAGAAAGGGTACGCTGTGAAAACGGAGGAGGTGCGCGCCGACCTCTTCCAGAATATTTATGAGGGCTACAGCCAGATCACCCGCAATCAGGAGCTCAGTGTCGAAGACGCCGACCACTACTACCAGATGAAGATGCGGGGCCTCGGCATGGACGAGACGATGCTTGTGGGCGCCTGGAGAAAAGTGATGCTCTTCCGCAGACTTTTTGAAGATGGCAGCGGGAGCGTGCTGCTCGATCCGCTCGCTTTTCGCCACTTTGACCAATTTGCGCGGGAGAGCGCCGATGTTGTGCTGTACCAACTCCCCGCCGACCTGCAGTTTGCCGACTTCCGTTCGATGATCAAATTCCAGCTTTATCTGGAAGCTGTTGCGGCGGATCCTTCCCGTTTGAGAAGCGATCTGCGGATGCCCTCCCAGGTGGCCTCCCTCGAACAGATTGAGAAGCGGGTTCCCGAGCTTGCCGAAAGGCAGGCCGAAGTGGAGTACAAGGCTGTCCAGAAAGAGGAGCTTTGCCGGGGGATCAGCGTCAAGGAGACTTGGGAGTGGGAGACGGAAGATGCCCATTGGGAGCTGCTTGGCAAAAACTTTTCTGACCTCGCCGCTTCCAAAGGGAAAGACAAGCAGGCCCGTCTTACGTTGCTAAGCGGCCTCGATCCCGAGGTGCGCACAAAGATCGATCAGTTCGCCCGAACAAAAATGATCGACGCCCAGCCGGAAAAGGTGCGTCTTGCCCTCGAAATGGCCCCTGTTAAAACCTCCCCGGTCAGTCTCCGGATGAAAGGATCCGATCTGCCCTTCCCGGGCCTCGCAGAGAGCAGCGAGATCGTCTCTCTGCTTGAACATGCCGCCCTGAAATCGGAGGCGCCTAACACCGCCAGCGAGCGGCTCAACTTCTACACCCCCGACGGGAAAAATTATTACTCGATCCAGGTTCTCAGCCGGAAGCCGGTCAAAAAGGTGCTGATGTTTGCAGAGGCTTCCCGCGATGGAACGCTCGACAGACTCCTCGACAAGCGGCTCGAAGAGGCCTATCCCGAAGTGCGCAAAAGAGATTTCCATGCCTTCCAATCCTCCCAGGGCGGTTGGAAGCCCTATAAAGAAGTCAAAGACGCGATCGCCAGACTCCTCTTCTCCGACCTGCTAAAATCGGTCGAGGAGAACTACCGCGACCAGTTTGGCCTCCTCCCCGGCAAAGAAGGGGACCTCCCCTTAAACTTTTACAGCAACGCCCGCATGCTTGCCTGGATGAAGGCAGCGCAGAAAAAAGTTCAGGCAAACCCTGAAGACTCCTCCTGGCTCAAAAGCGATGGAGAGGGCACTCTCGCCGCGCAGTGGTTCCTCGAAAAGGTGGAAAAGAAAGTCGAGCGCAGCTCGAAGGTCTCTTTCTCCAAAGAGGAGATGTTCTCCCTGGAACCCCAGCAGTGGTCGACCGTGAAGATGGGGGAGAGAGGAGACCTGGCCTTCTTCTTCGTCAAGGAGAAGGGGACCCCATCTTTGGCCCCGCATGAAAGCGTCGAATTCGGCCATCAGATCCTCTCGTCCGACGCCAGACGGGATATGATGGGAGAGCTCCTCGCTAGAATACACGAGAAGAAAGGGATCGACCTTTCCTTCGTGGCCGTCCGGGAGCGTGAATGACGCTCGATGTCCTCGAAAAGCTCCCCCCGCTTTCCCCTCTCGAATTTTTCTCTCTGGAGGGGGAGCTGGGGTACTGCAAAACTCCTCCCACTCCTAAAGCGATGCAACGCTCCCATCTTCTCGCCGACACCTCCGAGTGGCTCGCGGAAGAGAAGTTTGCCGATGTCGCTCTCGCCTGGAGTGAGGCGGGCCTCTACATCTCCGCCTTTGTGGAGAAACCTTTTGCGGAGTCCTCCTACCCCCGCTACGAAGAGGGAGACGCCCTCGAGCTCTTCTTTGACACGCGCGATCTAAAGAGCGCCGGCTTTGCGACAAAGTTCTGCCACCAGTTCGCCATCCTTCCCCAGGCAGTTCAGGGGATCATCGCCCAGGAGGTCACCCATTTCCGCACAGAAGACACTCATCCCCTCTGCGATGCCGCCGACCTCCAGGTAACCGCTGAAATCGAAAAAAAGAGCTACACCCTCCAGGTTTTTATTCCCGCCCACTGTCTGTATGGCTATGAGCCCGCTTCCTTCGAAAGGATCGGTTTTACCTACCGCGTCCACCGGCACAAAGGGGCTCCCCAGCATTTTGCCTTAAGCTCCCAGCATTTTTCTCTTGAACAACATCCCCGACTTTGGGCAAGTTTTAAGTTTACAAAATAGGAGTTGGAAGCGATGCGATTCACAGAGTCACATGAATGGATCCAAGTTGAAAACGGCATTGGCACCGTAGGGATCACCGACCACGCCCAGAAAGAGCTTGGAGAGGTCGTCTACGTCGAGCTCCCCGCTGTGGGCAAGAAAGTGAAAGCGGGCGATGAGATCGCCGTCCTTGAATCGACAAAAGCCGCCGCCGATATCTATTCCCCCGTCTCCGGCGAGATCGTGGAGATCAACCAGCGGCTCGGCGATTTCATCCACGAGATCAACGCCTCCGCAGAAGCGCAAGGCTGGCTCTTCAAGATCAAACTCGCCAACGCCAAAGAGGTCGAGGCCCTCCTCGATAAGCAGGGGTATTTGAGCCTGGTTTCAGGGTAAAGATTTCATCAGCGCAGAGAGGGGAAATTGGTTTTTTCAAATGGCGGCGCGTGTAGAGAGTTCGACAAAGTTAAATAATTTTTAATTGTTCTCTGTCAGCACAAGTTTCCAAACCCTCTTTGCACCAGAATATTTCTCCAACATTCGATGATCCTTTCGAGGGGAATTAGGAGAAAAGTCTTCATCGCTCCTCTTATTCTCTAAACACCAATCTTTAATTTCTTTCATTTGACTTGCATCTAATTTAATGTGAGAGACGTCCTGGCCACAAAAGGCATCCCGGATACAGCAAACTGGGCATCCGGAAATGCTAAATTGCGCAGTAAGACCGGGTAGATTTGAGAGCGACAAACAGAGATTAAGATACTTAATCTCAAGCAATAAATTAAAGGGAAGAATGGGATTATAGTCCGGTTCTTCCTCTTTTAAAAGCTGCGTTCTGATCCAGTTTGGAATGTCGCTCTGTGTGGGGAATTCGGGAACGCGCTCTGGTTTTGGCAATTGAGGAAGGATTCTATTCCAAACAACAACGACAGCCTGGAACTCCTTCCGGCACAACGTTTGCCAAAAGTTACCAGCAATCTCCCTGGGAGCCTGGGTGGAAGGGTCGAATTTGGCCCGGAAGTAAGCTGCCCACAGGTCATTGGTCGATAAGGCATTAAATCCTCTACAGGTGCCTAAAAAACTATCAATGTCCAGGGGATCTAAATAGATAGAAATATTTTGAATGGCAGGCGGTGTAAAGCCATATGTATTAATAATATTTTGACTCATAATTAAACTCCTTTTGTTTGATTAAAATTATAATAAAATTTTAAACAAAAACAAACTTAATTACAATATAAAAAAATTATTTATCACCCCTCCTATTAATCGTCATGTACTAGTCTACGGATCGCAGGTCTTCCACGATACGATCAAAATTACCTGGCTCCGGCGCCAAGTCCAAGGCGAGCATTGCCAGGGTAATGGTGGCGACTGAGTAGGCATTGAAGTCGGCTGCGTTTCTCTTTGCTATTTCATTTACATTGAAATTCACCAACTTGCGGAGCTGCTCCTGATCAAGGGGACCGTTCGGATGAGAATCGTTCCAGATTGCATTGACCTGGTTCATTCCAGTAATCAGGTTTGGTTTGGCCAAACGCTTTTCTTCTAATTCCGCCAAGTACTTTTCTTTTGTAGCTTTATCAATACCAGCATTTATAGCGTCAAGTGCCCGCGATAGCGATGCAAAGGTGTTCGTTAGACTGGGCGTGAAGTACTCATGGAGGTAGTATGACATTTATTTTTTCCTTTTTAGAGACAGTCTGCGAATTCAGTTTCAGTCGATTTACGGAGTAAGAAAATCGAGGCTTTCACCGTTTTTCATCAAAAAGGCAACAACCTCTTCAAAATCGTCCGGCGTTTTAGCCAGGTGGATCATCGCCAGGGTGATTTTAACCACCGAGGGGGTGTAGCTGCCCTCTTTATTTTTCTGTTTAATTTTGGCTGCGTTGCTCGTCACAAAGCTATAGAGCATCCTGGGATCGAGGTGGTCGTTCGGAGAGGATTCGGTCCAGATTTCATTCACCAGTCTCATGGCTCTATCAATCAGTTTGTTATTGGACGCGCTGACATTGATCATCCGGTTGCCGTAGACGTTCCCTCCCAGGATCATTGCTCCATTGGAGATCAGGTTAAGCGCCTGTTTTAAGACAAGTGTATGTGCAACTCCGAGAGGGTCATTAGGGATCTCGCCCAGAAGGATGGCTTGAGAGCTTTCAGGGTTTTCGTCGATCAGAGGGTCCTCGGAGAGGAGCATCACTCCCGTCAAAGCGCCCTCGCGCTGAGCCTCTGTTAATGCGTTTCTCAAGCCGGGGGAGATGTCGGGGTTCTCATCGGTAAGTTTTGCGATCCCAAGCACGCTGTTTCCTTCCCCTTTGGGGCGTTTTGCGTAGGTGTTGTGCCCTTCCGCTTTCGTGGAGAGCAGAAACTGGTTGACCTCAACCATATCCGCCGCGTTGGGTTCCCTTCCCAGGAGAGCTTTCCAGGCATCGAGGTTGGTTTCTTTATCGATAACGAAAGCTCTGAAAGGGGGCCTCTTCTGGTCTGTTTCGCTTTCCCGTCGGTAAAAGGGCATGGAAAAAGTGGGAGGAACCTCTGTGGTATCGATGCAGATCTCCCGGCAGCAATCTTCAGCGCCCAGTAAAGTGATGTAGCCTTTGTCGGTCTCATCGCGGACGCGTCTTGTGTTCGAGTCTGGCGAGCTGAGGAGGGCATTTTCACTTTCCACAAGGTGGCAAAACCTATCCAGATTCTTTTCGATCGCTTCCGCTCCTCTCTCTAACCCTTCCAGGATCTGCATGGGGGCCTTGTTTGCCAACTCTTCTTCGCCAATGCTGTCGAAGAGGGCGCATTCGAGTAGGACTCCGAGGCAGGCTTGCGCAACAGAGGCGGCCTGCGCACGGGTGGAGCCCCCGATCGCCTGCGGACCGGTATCGACCAGCAAGGGTTTGACGGGGTTATTGATTCTTGTGAACAGCTCTGTGGTTCTTGATGGCACCTCAGTGCTGTTGTAAAAGTAGTAGGTTTGAACCCCCTCGTTCGCGGCATAATGTCCGGCTCCTACGTTGAAGGAAGCGGAACCGCTGGCGGAGAGGAGGATGACAATATCTTGCGGGCCGGGTTTTAGGGCGCCAAGGGCCTTTTCTCCGTCGGAGGCGGAGTCCTCAAATCCCTCTTTGGCCCGAACCATCGCCGAGTCGCCCCCTGCGATGATCCCGACCACCTGGTTTTTTTGTTTGGGGAACGCGGCCCCGCATTTGGCAGCGAGGTCAATGGCGATCCGACCGCTCGATCCCGATCCCACGAGGATAATCCTGCCTCCCTGTTGGAGCGTCCTGGAAAATGGGGGCGTCAGCTGTTTCAGTGTGGGTTGAAAGGCGATGTATCCCACTGGAACGCTCTCGTCCACTTCCAGGAGTTGTTTCAGCCCTGCTTTAGTATCGCATTGCATCGTCTGGCTGAGAGATTTCGTTAGAGGATGGTACTTCTCAGTCGAAGCATTGCCGAGTTGGAAGAGGCGAGCGAACTCTTCAAAAGGAAGGGCGTTAGGAGGGATCTCGTGGTAGGAGCGGCTCATCTTAAGCATGAGGACAGTTACAAAGGTGGAAGTTAAATGGGTATTCAGCATTTCAGATGGGAGATGTTTGAATGTGTCTGATAAGAGTTTGGAGGTGGGGGATGCCATGTTTTTGCTCCTTCGAAGTTGTGTGGTCAGACAAATTAGTGAACGGCCCGGTTTACGACAAGAAAATTTCGAGGTTGTTTGGGTGTATTTTTTTGCCCGAATTTGCGATAAAGGAAGTCAACCACAAAAAGTGACGGATTATGGCAATACAAGGGCGCAGCGGGTCCACAAAATTTCGAAAGGGGCTGATCTTCTTCGGGCTCCTTTGCATCGGGGCGGTTGTTTTCTACAAGCCGCTCGTGCTGGCGGGATGCAGGGCAGCGCTTAAGGTCGCCCTTCCGGAGAAAGAGGGGAGGGTTTTTTCCTACGAGAAGCTGGAGTGGGAAGAGGGGGCCGTTGTCCTCACGGGGCTTCTTTACAAAGACGCGGGCGTCGAACTTGTCGCCGAACGGATCGCCATGCGGCTCTCCGGAGATCTTTTTCACCTGGTATTTCAGCCTGAGATCGCTGTTCTTTATCCGCAGATGCACCTTTTGGCAAGCGAAGATGCGCAGGCGCCTGGGCTCCCTTTTTTGTACCGCTCCCGCTTCGTGCAGCCGCGCCTTTCGATCGTGGAGGGGATTGTCGAGTTTCCCTCTGCCGCCCGCTTTTATTTTTCTATGACGCCATCGGAAGAGGTGGATGCGATCGGCGATTTTGTCCTGTGCTCCGATCCGACCCCGGGAGCAGTTCCTCTGTTCTCTGCGCATCTGGCGTTGAGGGGAGCGCATCTCGAAACAGGTTTCAAACTCCAGGCGGAGGATGTCAGGGAAGTTCTGCCTCTCTCGGCTCTCTTTTTTCCGAAGCTTAAGGGGGAGTGGGAAAAGGCCCGGGGCGAACTGGAGCTGGAGGGGGTGCTTCTTCTCGATCTTTCCCAGCATTTTGAGGAGCTGCATTGCCGCGCTCTGGGAAAGAAGCTGCTCTTTTCCGGCAGCGAGGTCGGGATCGATCTTCAATGCGAGGAGGCGCTATGTTCCTTCTCCTATCCTACTGATCAGGGGGCGGGGAACTTTTGGGAGAAGCTCAGTGCCTCTCTCGAAATCCGACGCGGCTCTTTTGGCTGCGGGGCGCCTCTTTTTGATCACGCGTTTGGGGCCAAAGATCTCGAGGGGAAATTTGAGTTCGAGCCGGGGGAAGAGCCGAAGATCACTTTCAGTGGAACGCTGGTCCAGGAGAAGAGGAAACTCCCTTTTTCTCTTGCGGGAGTAGGAGGGCTGCATGAAGACGCTGCCTTCTGGACTGAAGCGACGCTTCTTTGTACAACGCCTGGCAGGACAGAGATGCAGGCGGCCCTTTCCTTCTCCAGCCAGGGGGAAGGTGACTTCGCTTTTCATGGGAATGTCGAGAGTGCGGATGCTGAGCACATCGACTTTTTCCGCGCTTTTGCCGGAGCTCCCGGGGAGTGTGTCGAAGGGAGCCTCGCGGGAGAGGCCACTTTACTCTACCGTGGGGGGAGATGGGAATCTGCCTCTGTGGAAGCGCGGCTGTTAAAGAGGCTGGGCTGGTCTCTGACCGACAGGAGCGTGACGGTTTTTGCCGAAGAAGGGCAGGGAGAGGGAACCTTTGACCTCACGCCTGAAAACCGGGGAGCCCTGCGCGAGGCCCGCTTTGCGCTGAAAGGGGCAGAGTATCGCGCTTCCGACCTGCAGGCTGGCGCTGCGGAGCTTCATGGAGAGGGCTCTCTCCTCAAGCTGCGTTTTGGAGGGGAAAATTTTGAGGTCAAACACGCCCACGCCCAGCTGCGTGTACCGCACATCGCAGCGCTTGCCGCCGAGTGCGTCTACGTTCCTTCCCTGAAGCAGTGGGAGGGGCATATTCCTCTATCGAACGGAGTTCTGCATAGCACCTACGGGGATCTGACGCTTGCGGGGATGGAAGGGGAGTTGCAGGTGGATGGCGGCCAGCTGACCATCTCCGATGTGACGGGAGAGCTGGAGGGGCTTGCCCTCTGCGCCAACCTTGCTCTCGATGTGAGCGGCGGGGAGGATGCGCGTTTTCTCTTTCGACCTCCCGGGTGGATGGGAAGGTGAAGGGACTGCTGGCCCTTTTAGCAAAACTTCCCGGGTTTTCCCCTGTGAACTTCCCCCTGGATGGGAGCTTCTCGTGTGGACAGCGGGGATTTACATTGAGTGTCCCTCTTCAGGATGAAAAAACGCCGACAGCCTGGCACTTTGAAGGGGATTTTTCTGAGCTCGCCTTTCCTGTGAACAGCGCAACCCGGGTCAAAGGGGGGCAATGCTCTCTTTCTTTCGATTCCGCCTCCCACCGCCTCGAAGTGCAAAAGGGAATGGGGAACTGGGAGCTTACCGACGGCAGCACTTTAAATCTGCAGGTCGATCGGCTCACCAGGGATTTTGCCCAGGGCGGGAGGATAGATCTCGCTGTAAAAGTCCTTGACGGGAGAAGAGAGTGCGCCCAGATCGAGGGGAAAGCCCTTCCTCTACCCTCTGGACACTTGGAGCTGAGTTTAGAGCCCCAGACGACCCATTTTTTGGGCACCCGTCTGCAGATCTCCCGCTGCGTCCTGGACGAAGGGATGCAGATCGTATCCTTTGAGATGAAACCGCTTCTCATCTGCCGGGACCTGCCCGCTCAGACCGCTCTTTTACAGAAGGCGGGGTTCATCTCTCCCAGCTTTTCCCCCCGCTCTTTTCAGGAGTGGGGCCTCGAAGGGTCCGTGCAAACCCATCTCTTCTCTACAGATGTGAGCCGGGGCTTGTCCCTGCGCGCGGAGAGCACCGATCTCAAGATCAAAGGGCGTTCCGTACCCGATTTCCTCTGCCGCGCTCAAAAAAGAGGGGATGTGTGGCAGATCGAGCATCTTCGGGCCGGCGGAGCTATCCTCAAAGGGGACATTGTGATCAATGAGGAGGGGTTTTTCGCGCCAAAGTTTGAGGGATCCTGGTTGGGGCTGGCGCTAAAGGGCAGCGGCGCATTCAAGACGACGGGCAAACAGTTCTCCTGTACGCTCGAGAGCGTGAAGGGGGATCTGGCCGCTTTGAAGTCCTATCTGCCCGCATCTTCGTTGCAGGGCTCTTTTGTTGCCGGCGTCGCCCTGAAGGGAGACCTGGAAAAGGAGGATTCCCTGCAGATGACCGCAGAGGCCAATCTCCTTCTCGATCTGCAGGCGCCTATCCCTCTGTTGGCGAACAATAAAACCCCGCTCAAATTCCGCTATGCGGCACAGACAGGACTTACCTGCGAGGGGATCGACCTTCTCCTCAAGCACAAGACCAATGGGATGCCCCTTGCCATGTTAACCGGGGAGAAGTTCTCGTTCCAAAACCCCGATGCCTACAAGCTGGAGCAGATCGAATTTTTCCTCATGCCCGCCTCCCTCGAACAGGCGGTCAAAGCGAACCTGGTTCCTCCCTCCTTTAAAGGGCTCCAATGGGACGGAAACCTGGAAGGAAAAGGGGAGTTTGAGGTCGTTAAAGGAAAACCCCTTTTCCAGGCAAATTTGAAAGCGGGCCGTTACGGGTTGGGCGGGACGCTCTTTCCCTTTGAACAGCTCCATGTCCGCTACGAAGATGCTCTCCTCTCCCTGCGCGCTAAAGCTCTCGTCGAGAACCAGCCCCTCTGGGCCTCGCTGCAGCTCGATATCGCCAAAGAGCCCTACGGCATGCTCAAACTCTTCGACCACCCCAAAGCGGAAGGGTTGAAGATCCTCTTTAAAACGGAAGGGGGGAAGATCAATTGGGAGAGCGCGCAAGGCAGCTGCTATGGCCTGACCTGTTCTCTAGCTAAAAGCTCCAAACGCAAGATACCCTCCGCCACCGTTCTAACGGGAGAGGTCCAGGTCGATGGGAACCAACTCACTCTGCTGCTGCCCCAAGCCATCCGGGAGGGGATCCGTCCCTTCAAGTGGGGGGCCGGGTACGGCTGGCAGGGGGACCTCGTCCTCTACCAGGACACCAAACAGGGGTATCTGATGAACGGACGGCTGCGCGGCAAAGAGTTCGAGCTGCTCGGCTACCAGTTCCAGGGCCTTGAAGCAGTGATCGACGCTACACCCGCAAAGGTCAGCCTTTCCGGAATAAAAATCGAAGACCCCTCCGGTGCAATCGCCCTCCCCAAAGTGGAGCTGCAGAAGAAAGGGGAGTGGGAGCTGTATATCCCCGAACTGATCGTCCGCCAACTGCAGCCGAGCCTGATGCGCAAGGTCGGCAGCGCACCCTCCCCTGTAAAGCCCTTCACCATCAAAAATTTTACCCTTTCGGAAGTGCGCGGCCGTCTCGGAGACCCCTCCAGCCTGACCGGCGATGGACACCTCCTGTTCGTCAACCAGGCGAAAAAAGAATCCTCTCTCTTTGAGGTTCCGCTCGAAATCCTGAAGAGGATCGGGCTCGATCCAGGACTCCTGACCCCCGTGCAGGGAGAGCTTCAGATCGAACTGCGCGGAGACAAGTTCTATCTCATCTCCCTCGACAATGCCTTTAGCGACGGGGACCGCTCTGAGTTTTACCTCTCCCCGGGCAGCGACCTCTCCTTCATCGACCTCGAAGGGAAAATGTACATTAACCTCAAAATGCGCCAGGATGTCGTGCTGAAAATCACCGAGGCCTTCACGCTCACGATCCGGGGAACCCTGGACAAACCCAAATATGGCCTTCAATTTTAAAAACCTCGCTGCGCCGCTTGTCGACCTCCTCTATCCGCCCCTGTGCCTCCATTGCCAGGCGGTGCTGTCCGCGCGAGGACCCCTCCTCTGCACCCTCTGCCTCGAGCAGCTCGAGCTGGTCGAGACCGCAGAGCGGTGCCGCACCTGCTTTTCCCCCTTTTACAAAGGGGGTTGCGAGCGGTGCATCCACCGCCCCGTCGTCATCCGCCGCCAGCTCGCCGCCTGCGAGGCGATCGGCCCCGCCTCGACCCTCCTCCGCGCCTTCTTTCAGGGGAAGGAGGAGGTGATCCCCGGAATGGCCTCCCTGATGGGGTACCAGTGGCTCAAGCACAAAATGCTCCTGCCCGATCTGCTCATCCCACTCCCTGGACATGCGAAAATGGGCGGGAAGGAAGGAAAGAAGATGCTTCGCAGCCTTGCGCAGGAAGTGGGCAAGATCTTTGACCTCCCCGTTATGTGTTCTTTAAGACAAAAATGGGATTACAGGCATTTTTTGCAGGAAGGGGAGTTTAGGAATTGTTTCAGGGTGGGTAAGGGAGAACCTCTGTGCGATGTCAGGATCCTTCTCATCGCGCCCGTCTTTGACGATGCTCTCTTGCGCGAGGCGGGAGAGCAGCTGAAACTCCTCTTCCCGGCCGAGATCTCGGCGCTCGGATTTGCATAATGTTCAGGATTTTGAATGATGATGCATGTTGCAACTCATTTGTTAACCTATGTTGGCTTCAACACCTTCTCGGTCTCCAAAAGCAACTTCTTGGTCTCTAAAAGCAACTCCATCTGGAGTAATTCACCCACCTTATCATCAAATGCGGGACGAGTTTGGAAATGTTCGTCTAAACGACTTCTTTCTTCCTGAGAAATGCCTACCAATGGAGAAATAAGTTGATGCACGAGGTCCCATTTAAAGGGCGCCATTTTGTACCACTCCATTTTTCTGAAATGGTTATATAAAGAACTTATGGGAGAGTCGCCGTACAGAAGCAATGCATTGCGATAGTTGAGAAAAATCTCCCTATAAAGAACCGGGCGATCATGTGGATCTTCTACAGAACTTCCATACTTCAATAGTTGTTCATAATCCTGTCGCAGAGAAAACCAATCGTTTTCTTCTATAATGATTTGATCCAGTCTTTGCAGGAATTCATGAAAGTGGTTTTCAGACCATCGATCTTCCTGAGCCTCTTTTGCACAAATTATATAGAGAGTGTGCCAAATTCTCCCACTATTGGGTAAGGAGTTGATCAAACTGCGAAGCTTTTCGATTTCCACAGAATTTTTGCTGAGCGTATTGTCATGCATAGTTAGCATGTTTTCTATTCTGGTGTGACATTCATCCAAGCAGTCATTATCGCCGCTTACCACGTCTTCCACTGTCCTTGCGAATTCCAATTCCACCGCCAGAAAATCATGATGCTCGAGCAGCCACTTTTTTTGACTGTACGAGCCTATATAATGAGTTCCCTGCTGCTCCTGGATATCATGATTAATCTGGCTTGTATACTTGTCCAATTTCTCCCTTTCTTTTTCCAGGGCTGGATAGGTATGAGTACTTTTACATGCTTTAGCGGCACCTGGAAGGCCTTTCATGGCCAACCATGCCTGGTGGATCAGAGAAGCGGGATCTCCAAAACCGGAACCGCAAATTTCTTTGAGCCCTCTGTCCATCTGAGCTTTCAAGAGGGGTAGTTGCAAAGGGGCCTGACTCAGGAAATGCAGATTGGTCATTTGACGGTGAGGACGCGCCAACATCCAACAGGCGACCTTCCAGCATGTGCCCGGGTGAAAAGTTCTTAGGACTTGAAAGACAAACGGCGACCCTGCCAGCTTGGGATGCAGACTCTCGAACACTCTTTTAAAATGCTCATTGTCCAATGCAGTATAAGCGGTTTTATTGATCTGATTAAAACCTCTTAACAGGGAGTCGACATCCAAATAGGATGCAATTTCTTTTATAAGAAAAGAGTTTGATGCAAAGCTGGTTACTGTCATGATAAAACACTTTGTTTGAATTTTAATATCATGACAATAATTTTACATCATAGTGAAAATAAACGCAATATAAATATAATTATTTATATTTATTGGGTAATTTTTTTTAATCCGCGCCGAATGCGGGACGTGAGTTAGGTGAATTTTAATTTTAGCTGTTCGTGCTCTGTGTCTTGTATTATAACTTTCGTTCGCTCGTTAAATACACAGGACAATAGGCAACATATGTTGATTCTACCCTTGGGTAAAATTAATGATCAGGGGAGTAGTGGTCCTCGTCGAACGCGGACTCATCCTGCGCTTCGACGGGGGCGATGTTGAGCGTTCCCACAAGAAGGACCCCCTCGTCGACGCTGAGCACCGGAGCGGTGATATTGCCGCGCACTTCAGCCCGTCCGCGCAGGACGAGCCGTTTTTTCACTTTGATGTCGCCAATGACCTTTCCGGCGATGAAGGCTTCCTCGAGGTCGATGTCTGACTGGATGGTCCCTGTCGGCCCGACGATCAGCTTGCCCGAAGAGCGGAGCTCCCCTTCAAAATTCCCGTCGATCCGCACCAGCTTTTGGAAGGAGAGCGTCCCCGTGATCGAGACCCCTTGCGCAATGATGGTCTCCGGCACCTCTTCTTCAGCGGGACCCTGCTCATCGACCATGCCGTCGGAAGGGTCGATCGCATTCATCAGATCGGAGGTGAACGGGTGGGTGGGGCGGTTCCTGAGATCTCCCTGGTGGGGGTACAGCGTTTGTTCTCCCTGGCTGCCTTCAGGTTGTTTGCCGAACTTGTTGAACATGGGAGGCCTCGGGGTTGGAGGGTTAACTTTTTCCCCTTATAGCACGAGGGGAGAATAGGATCAATCAGGGGAGGGGGATTGTCCCCGATAGAAAGCTTGGAAAATAATAAATTTTTTAAATTGTATTTTGAATATTATATTCTTCGGAGATGGCCGACTGAATTTTTACCGTTAGAGACGTTGTCGAATTCCGGACAACTGCTTTTGCGTCAGATGCCCTCAAATAAGTCGTAAACTGGGGCTAGTACATGACGATTAAAGTTTTTGATGTTTCGGCTGCGGGTCCTCAAAGGGGGTAGTATTAATGCAATACAACCCCCTTTCACGACACCTCAGCCGGGGGAGCTTTCACGTCAGCCCAAACACCAAGAACTTTAATCGTCATGTACTAGATTCTCGCAAGTGGATCCAGATTTCGAGGTTGTTTGGGTATATCTGTCAGCTCATAAGGCTCAAAGCTCTAGGTGATGTTGTCATGTTGGGTCGTATTCTTCCTTGGATTCGCAAAAGGATCGCCATTTATTTCCGAAGTGCAGCTCCCAGTCCTCTTGAGAGGATAGCGCTTGAGGTGGATAATAGCATCCCCTGTCTCTGAATGGCATCTGCGTACAGGAATCGATTATGTTCCAGGACCTTTGTTGTATCTGGAGATCAGGCTCTGCCCACTGGGGAACAGTTATAGAGCAAACACACCAGGTAGACCGTTTTTTCTTCTGGACGAATGAAAAAGGAGAGTTTTAGCTGCTCTGTATCGATGGGGTAGACAAGACAGGTTCGCTGCCTGTCAGGTAGGGGCTATTTAAAACAGTTCGAAATGCTCAGCGACTTGGGACTTAGGCAATAGGACCTCATACCAGGGATGGGGAACGTCCCATTTGTCCTTTTCGGTTAGAAATTTTACAAAATTTTCCACGTCATTTGCGAATTCTTCATAGGAATTTTCTATTACCTCTTTTCTATTTGGAACGAGACCTTCAAATGCTCTTTTCGATAGCATCTGATTTTTCATCGAATAAAACAACAGCCTCTATGATGTAATGGCGTTCCTCGCCCGTTCCTGTAATAAATCCTTTAAGATGGTCAACTTTTCTTTCTGAGAAGAGCTTGTGCTGGTCTTCAAGGAATTGCGTCCGATCCTTGTAGAAGAGCTTTTGACAATGGACGTTGTCCTTTTTCTCGACGACGGATAGGGTAGCACTCAGGATGATTCCCATTTGTCCCAGACTGCATAATGTGGCATGGAACAACTCGGGATTTTCTGTTCTGGAACAACGGTGGCACATTCCATCCAAAGTGATCACTTCAAGAGTCAAAACGTGATCTGCAAAAGAACCTTTTTTGTAACTGCCTCCTCCTAAGCCGCCGGTACCTAGTAGGCCTCCAATGGAAAGACCCAAATAATCTGTTAGCACCGGTAAAGTTTTCCGATGTTGGAATGCAAAGTCGAGCACCTCCTTCACTGTCGCATTTGCGGGTACGGTAAGAGCCTCTTTGCTTTCTGGATTCGGGAATTTGAATTCCTTGGGGAAATCTTTGAGGTCGACGATGATGCCGTTTTCGCTCAGGGCATGGCCGCAATGGGAGTGGCCTTGGCCGCGAATGGAGATTTGCACTCCATGCGCATTGGCCAATTGGATAAATTTCTGAAGAGCATCTGCAGAATCTGGCTTAAAGACCCCTCGCGGTTGTTGATGGATATATTTCCCAAAGTCTGAACTGTAGTTCTCCTTTACCCAGGCAAATTGGTCGCTGTCGTAGTAAAATCTTGCAATTTCGTTAAAGGCGGAATCCCTGGTTAGGCTTTCGATTCCTTTTTTCTCAGTGGAGTTTGCAGGCGTCAGCCATGCCAGCTGATCGTATCTATTGGAAGAAGGGGCAGAAACAGACATTAAAATACTCCATGTGTAAACACTGCGGAGCATCGTAACAAGGGTGAATTAGTTCTTCAAGCTTCGATGTTGCGGCGGGCCATGTCGATCTGTCGGCGGAGGGTCTCGTCCTTTTCGACCTGGCCGGCGATTTTTTTCCAGGCGTGGAGGAGGGTGGAGTGGGTCTTGCCGCCAAAGGCGGAGGAGAGGCGCATGAGGGAATCGTTGATCATCTCTTTGGCGAGGTACATGGCGACTTGGCGGGGGAAGGCGACATCTTTGGTGCGGGCGGCGCTCTTAAGATCGCTGACTCGCACGTCGAAGATGGTGGCGACGCTTTTCAGGATGTTTTCGACGGAGATCTTTTTTTGGGGGCGTGCTTGGAACAACTCGCTCAAGGTTTTTTCGACGGCCTCTTCGGTGACATCGAGCCCCATCAGGCGGCAGTAGGCGCCGAGGCGGTTGATCGCCCCTTCGAGCTGGCGGACGTTATTGAAGATGTGTTCGGCGATGAAGAAGGCGACTTTTTGGGGGATGCGGAACCCTTTCTGTTCTGCCTTGTGCTGTAAGGATCGCGACGCGTGTTTCAAGATCGGGGATGCCGATGTGGGCGACGAGGCCCCATTCCATACGCGCGACCATCCGTTCGGAGAGTTTGAGCTGGCCGGGCGGTTTATCGCTGGTGATGACGATCTGTTTGCTTTGGTTGATCAGGCTCTCAAAGGTGTTGCAGAACTCCTCTTCGAAGTTGAGGCGGCTCTGCAGGAACTGGATATCGTCGACCATCAGGACATCGAGCGAGCGGTAGAAGCGCTTCATCCTGTCCATCGATTTATTGCGCAGATTATCGACGAGGTCGTTGATGAATCCTTCTGTGGTGATGCAATGCACGCGCAGTTTTTTGTTGTGCTCGCGGATATGGTGTCCGATCGCATGCAACAAATGGGTTTTTCCAAGGCCGACGCCGCCGTGGATAAAGAGGGGATTGTACGATTTGCAGGGGCGGGCTGCGACGCCCATGGCGGCTGATTTGACAAACTGGTTGGCAGGCCCTTCGATGAAGTTTTCAAAGGTGTAGAAGGGGTTGAGCTTCATTTCGTGCGACGCCGGGAGTCGGCTTCGGGAGCCGGCGCGCAGGTGTTTCATAGTTGGGAGCTGCAGCGGCAGCGCTGGCTTTCTTTTTGGCCTCGGCGATGACAAAGTTACAGCGGGCTCGCCGGAGGATTTGAGGGGGAGGAAGGCGCGCAGGTCTTTTTTATAATTGTCGAGGAGGTATTCCTGGACGAAGATGTTCGGCACCTCCAGGCGGATTCTATCCCGCTTCCATTCGAGGACGCGGATGGGTGCAAACCAGTTCTCAAACTCGGTCGCAGAGCAGCGCTCTCCGATGAATTCCAAGAACTCAGACCATGTTTCTTGAGGTGATTTCGTCAGCATACGTCTCGTTTATGAACAAACTTTCCACAATGGGTTTGGTCAGTGCTTACCGTATTTTCAGGTTCCTTGGGTATAGCACCACGTCTCAAAGCTCACAACACAATTTTGCCTCCCACCTATCGGCGTCGTCGTTAAGGTGTTGACCCTCAAATCCACCGGCGTCGAAAAAAATCCCGTTTTCGACCCACCCTCAAGACCTGGACAATTTTTTTCTTCAAACGAATTCTGCAAATCGGTATTGTTCGCAAAAGTGTATCAAATTCATACAAGGGAGTGGAAGATGCAACACAATGAAATTGCCAATTGCCAGGCGACTACGGAACAGCCTGCCTGCTGTGTGGGTGGAATGTGCATGCCGAAGGAACAATGCCGCGGCAGCATGTTGATATTCGCGATCCTGGTCATTGTCGGACTGATTGCGATCATAGCGACGCTGAACAAGATCCTAAAAGAGCTGCGCAAGGGAAGCAAAAAGAAGTAGTCATTGCTCAAGGCGTTGTTGCATAAATCGGTAAATTTAACCACCGATCACACCGAGAGCACCGAGAGAAGAAAAATTGTCTTCTCGGTGACCTCGGTGTGCTCGGTGGTAGTAAAGGCTTTATGCAACAAGGCTATTGCTTAATGTATACCCGGAGAGGTCAACCTCTTCGGGTTTTTTGCTTTTTAAGCGTAGGCGAGGATGAGGGCCTGGGCCTGGCCGGCGATCTGTTCCTGGGCGCATTTCTCCAGGGCGCGGCCTGCGAGAGGGCCTGTCGCTTGTAGCCGAGGGCAAAGAGCGCTTTTGTCCTATTAAGGAGAGTGGGCAGGTGGGTAGGATCGAGCTTGATCGCTTTCTCAATGTAGTTGAGCGCCATCAGATTGTTCCCTTTTTGCAGGTAAAGCGCGCCGAGGGTCTGCAGGTCGTAGATCGACTCGGGGGCAAGGATCACGAGCGCCTCGAAGAACGTGGTCGCGATGTCGTACTTTCCCTGTTTAATATAGGAATAGCCGACAAAGCGCAAATCTTCCAGTTCATCTTGGTTCCAACCTAATATGGAAAGCCATTCAATCTGACTCATGTGATTAATAATCCTTGTATCTGGTACTAGCCTTTCTGATATTGGCTTCTTCGTGAATTAATTTCAATGATCAACTTGTCGAAGAGGGCAATCGTGTTCAGCAGGGAGGTCAGAATCTTTTTCTCCCTTTCTTCTTCCTCCAGGGACCGCTCCTGGTCGTACAGCTGCTCTTTTCCCCTTTTTCTCCTTCTCCGCCTCGCACCCTTTCCTCCTCCATCGCTTTCAGTTTGGCCAGGATTTTCTGCGCCTGGGACTCCTTTTTGTCCTCGGATCCCATCGAGGGGATGAGCTGGTAGGTGAAGAGCCTTTTTCTCTGTTCAAAGAAGAGCGCGGGGGGAGAAAGCTGGCCCAGGTGATGTAGGCGGGCTGGGCATGGAGGAGTTCCTCCATCTCTGAGGAAAATGAGGGGGCAGTGACCTCGATCTCCGTCTGCGAGGGGATCCCGCGGGCTTCCTTGATGAGGCTTTCGTCGTAGACCTTTTTGTCCTCGGCGTACCGGGTGGAGACTTCGACGCCCAGGTTGTCGATTGTGCGTGGGGGCATGTAGTGCTCCTCTTATCAAGGTATCTATTAATGTTCATTTGCCACGCTGCCCCTTAATTTTGTCAACACGGGTAAAGGTTGATTCGATTCCCACCAATTCCCACTTTTTCTTTTTATGTAAGGTCGTTGAATTTGAGGATTTATATTCGCCGAATTTGAGGTCATTGGTGGGGATTCCTCCGAAAAATCGTTGCTGATTTGTGGTCTGGGTGTTAAATTGTGGGAAAAGGTGGGAAAGGCGTCTTCGCAAGTTATGGGCAAGTTCTTCTTCAGCGGTTCCACATCTGCCAAGCTCGATGAGAAGGGGAGGTTCGTCCTACCCCAGCAGATGCGCTTTGGCCTGGTGGAAGAGGGAGCTGTTGGAGTTCAGCCTGGGGCTTGGGACTCGGCGGATGCCTCGCGATTTACCGGCAGAGCGACATCCAGAAGATCGTCCAGAAATTCCAGGCGAAGCAGCACCTCGGCAAGTACCAGAAGTTTTTTACCCTTTTCTTTTCGACTCTGCACCAGACGACCTGCGACAAGATCGGGCGCGTGATCATCCCTCCGACGCTCAAGAAGGCAGTCGGGATCAAGACGGAGATCATGATTGCCGGCGTCCTTAACAAGATCGAGATCTGGCCGAAAGAGCGCTATGAGACTCAGCTGGATGCGGTCTTAAGCGGCAAGGACCCTGAAATGAACCTGGCTAAGCTCACCGAAGAGGCGTTTGCCCTTTTAGAGTGCGGCGCAGAAGGTGGAGGAGGAAGCAGATGAGTAAGGCTCCCCACACCCCCATCATGGTCGAAGAAGTGCTTAAAAAGCCTGAGCGGCGCCCACCTGGAAGTCTTTTATGAAGGGACGCTCGGAGCCGGCGGCCATGCGCGCGCCATCCTCGAGGCCCATCCCGAGATCAAGCGGTATATCGGATGCGATAAAGACCCGGAAGCCCTTGAGATCGCCAGAAAAAATTTAGCGCCTTGGGCGCACAAGATCGAGTTTGTCCACGGCGACTTCGGCCAGCTCGATAAGCATTTGAAAGAGCTTGAGTATCGGAACAGTAGATGGTTTTTTTTTGACCTCGGAGTGTCATCTATGCAACTAGATGTCGATTACAAAGGGTTTAGTTTTTCAAAGGAAGGCCCCCTCGATATGAGGATGGACCCGACCTCTGATTTGACAGCCAAAGAGATCGTCAACCGCTGGCCGGAGCAGGAGCTCGCCAATTTATTCCGCGATTTAGGCGAAGAGCCCAGATATAAGAGAGCCGCCAAGGCGATCGTCGAAGCCCGCCGCAAGAAACCGATTCTAACCACGACCCAGCTCGCTGAGGTGATCGTGAATGCATTAAAAACCCCATTAAAAGGTAAGTGGCACCCGGCGACACTGATTTTTCAGGCGCTGCGCATGTGCGTTAATAAAGAGCTCGATTCGATCGCAGAAGGGGTCTCCAAAGCTGTCCAGTTCCTCTCCAAAGGAGGGAGGATCGGGGTGATGAGCTTCCACAGCCTGGAAGATAGAATCGTGAAAAACATCTTCAAAGAGCTCTCTTTAGAGCCTAAGAAAGCAACCAGGGGAGCGCCGCTGCCGGTGTTGCGCCTTCTCACGAAGAAGCCGCTTGCGACTCTGTTTGCAGAAATTAAAAAAAACCCTCGCGCACGCAGCGCCAAGCTGCGGTTTGCCGAGAAAATTTGATGGTTTGAGCCATGTGGAATAAAGGACCTTTAATACGCTTTCTCGTTTGCATCGGCGTCTTCGGGCTATTCCTCTATTCGTACATCGACAAACAGAACGCCGTCACGCGCCGCCGTCTGGAGATTCCCGTCCTCGCCAAAGAGATCAAAGACATCAAAGAGGCCAACACCCGCCTGCAGTACGAGATCGATCTCTTCGAGAGCCCCGAACACCTGATGGAGTTGGCGCGCCATAGCGAATACAGCCATTTGAAGCAGCCGATGCTCAAAGAGATCCTCACCCTGCAGGAAGGCCTCGCTCTTCAGGTCTCTCCTGAAGAGGAGAAAGAGAATGCGGCATTCAGACCGAAGGTCAAGTTCGCGATCGGAGCTAAATAATCATCATGTTGAGACGTCAAGGCCCGGAACTCGCAGCGCGGAAGCGTCTGGTCTGGGTTTCCCTGTTTTTATTTTCGCTGTTTTGCCTCTTGATCGTCCAGTTTTTCAAGATCCAGATCATCCAGGGAGAGAAGTGGACCCGCCAGGCCAGGGCCCAGCATCAGCTAGTCGTCACGGAGCCCTTCAAACGGGGACTCTTCTATTCCAACAGCGCCATCAAGCTCGGCCACCCCGAATCTCCCCAGGCCTTTGTCATCGATGTCCCCAAATTCCACCTCTACTCCGATCCTAAAAGCATCCCACCCGAGTGCAGAAGCGAGGTGTCAGCGCAGGTTTGCTCCCTTCTCAAAATTCAGGGGGAAGAGGCAAAAAAATTGCGCGGGCAGTTCGATGTGAAGAGCCGCTCCCGCAAGATGGTGCTCTGGCTCGAGAAGGAACAGTGCGAGGCGCTCAATACCTGGTGGTTTAAATACGCCCGGGCGAAAAAAATCCCCCGCAACGCTCTCTTCTTCGTCCAGGATTATAAGCGCTCCTACCCCTTTGGCAAACTGCTCGGCCAGGTCCTGCATTCGGTGCGCGAAGAAAAAGATGCGAAGACCCGTCAGTCGATCCCGACAGGCGGGCTCGAGATGATCTTCGATAAGGTCCTTCAGGGCAAAGAGGGGAAGCGGCAGATCCTCCGCTCCCCGCGCCATCCGATCGAGACGGGAAAGATCCTCAGCGCCCCCGAAGATGGGGCCGATGTCTACCTGACGATCAACCACCACCTCCAGGCGATCGCCGAAGAGGAGATTGCCAAAGCTGTCAAGAGCTCCAATGCGAAGGGGGGCTGGGCCGTCATGATGGACCCAAGGACAGGAGAGATCTGGGCGCTGGCGCAGTACCCCTACTTCGAGCCGGGGGACTACCGCCGCTACTTCAATAACCCTTCCCTCCTCGAGCATACCAAGGTCAAAGCGATCACCGACCCGTACGAGCCGGGATCGACGATGAAGCCACTCACCTTAGCCCTCGCCCTCAAAGCCAACGAAGAGCTAAAAAAGCAGGGGAAAAAGCCCCTCTTTTCTCCCCAGGAAAAGATGGCCACTCTCAACGGCGGTTTTCCCCGGCAGGTCGAAACCGATCCACGACACAAAGAGTCACTGTTATCTCAACATGTCCCTGGCTCTCCAAAAATCCTCCAACATCTACATGGCGCGCCTCGCCCAGCGGATCGTCGACACCCTGGGAGAGAAATGGTACCGCAACGCCCTGCAGGAGATTTTTGGGTTCGGGGTCAAGACAGGGATCGAGCTCCCTCCGAGAGCCCTGGCGTCCTCCCTACTCCCGGCAAAATCCACCCGAGCGGAAAAATGGAGTGGTCGACGCCGACCCCGTTTTCCCTGGCCTTTGGCCATAACATCCTCGTCAGCAGCCTGCAGATGCTCCGCAGCTACGCCGTCATTGCCAACGGCGGGCTATGAAGTCAGGCCGACGCTTGTCCGCAAAGTCGTCCGCCAGAAAAGAGATGGCGCCGCGAGGTGCTCCTTGACAATACGTCCCCGAAAGGGTACAAAAGTTCCGCCGTTTGCTCGAGCCGGGGATTGTCGAAGAGGTGGTCAAAGGCATGAAGTATGTGACCAAGCCCGGTGGCACGGCGACCAAAGGGGATATCCACGGCTACACGGAAGCGGGAAAGACGGCCACCTCGGAAAAGATCGTCGACGGCACCTATTCCAAGAAGGACCACATCTCGACCTTCATTGGATTTGCTCCGGCCAAAGACCCCCGGTTCGTCCTCCTGATTGCTATCGATGAGCCTGAGTTCAAGTACATCCCAGGCATCGGGAAGAACCAGCACGGAGGCAACTGCTGCGCGCCCGCCTTCCGCGAGATCGGCCTGCGCACCCTCCAGTACCTCGGCGTAGAGCCCGATGATCCCTACGGCTATCCGGTTGGAGATCCCCGACGCGATGAGAGCAAAGCGGACTGGATCAAAGAAACCAAAGCCCTCAAGGAGCTCTATCAGCAATGGAACGGGTAAAAATCAAAAAACTCTTTAAAAATATCCCAGTGCAGGGGATCAGGGGGTCCAAAGAAATCGAGATCACCGGCCTCACCTCCAACTCCAAATGGTCGCTCCGGGCAATCTCTTCATCGCTAAAAAAGGGCTTAACGTCGATGGCGCCCGCTTCATCCCCGAAGCGATCGCCGCCGGGGCCTCCGCCGTTCTCACCGATCTCTACGATCCCTTCTATCCCCAGATCACCCAGATCATCCATCCTGATGTCGCAGCGATCGAAGCCGCCGATCGCCAAAGAGTTTTACAATGACCCTGATGCCTCTTTGTTTCTCGTCGGGATTACCGGCACCAACGGGAAGACCACCGATCTCCTATCTCGTCCGCCATCTCCTCGAAGCCCAGGGAAAGGGGTGCGGGCTGATCGGAACCATCGAGTGCGATCGTCGGCCAGCACGTTTTCCCCTCTGGAAACACGACCCCGGACGTCGCTCCAGAACTACAAACTCTTCCGCGAGATGACAGACACAGGATGCAAAGCCTGCGCCATGGAGGTCTCCTCCCACGCCCTCGACCAGGGGCGCGTCCAGGGGATCGAGTTCGACGTCGCTGTCTTCACCAATCTGACTCAGGACCACCTCGACTACCACGCGTCGATGGAAGCTTACGCCGAGGCGAAGGCCGAGTTGTTCACCAACCTGAAGGAAGGAAAAAAGCGATTCCTTAAAGTCGCTGTTATCAACGCCGATTCCCCCTACTCGGCGCAGATGATTGCTCACTCTCCCGCCCGCATTCTCCGCTACGGCGTCGAAGGGGAGTGCGATCTTAGGGCAGCCTCGATCGCCCTCACTCCTGAGGGAACAACTTTTACCGTTGAATATCTCGGCCAGAAAGAACAGGTCGCCTCCTCTCTGATCGGCCGGTTCAACGTCTACAACCTCCTTGCCGCTGCAGGCGTCGGCCTTGCGCGCGGAATCCCCCTCAAACAGATCGCCGCCGCCCTCTCCTCCTTTGCGAGGGTCCCCGGCCGGCTCGAATCGGTCCCCAACGCCCGCGGCCTTCCCATCTTCGTCGACTACGCCCACACGGACGATGCTTTGCTAAATGTGCTCAAAACCCTGAAAGAATTTAAGAAAGGACGCCTCATCACCGTCTTTGGGTGCGGCGGCAGCCGCGATCCGCTCAAACGCCCCAAAATGGGCGCCGCCGTCGAGGCCCACGCCGACCTTGCCATCATCACCTCCGACAATCCCCGCAGCGAAGACCCTCTGAAGATCATCGACGCCATCCTTGCCGGACTAAAAACGCCTGAAAAGGCCCTCGTCATCCCCGACCGGGAGATGGCGATCCGCAGGGCCATCGAACTGGCCCATCCCGACGACCTGATTCTCATCGCTGGAAAAGGGCACGAGACCTATCAGATTTTTTCTGATCGCACGATCGATTTTGACGATCGGCTGATTGCATCCAAATACGCCAACTAGTAGTCTGTAACACATGAATTGATTGGGAAAAACTGCGCCAAAGCCCCGGGGATCGACGATTGCAAAGGGGGCCATATACGAGTATATTGTCCCCCTTTGCGATCGTCGATCCGCGGGAGCTTTGGCGCAGTTTTCCCCGATCAATTCGTGTGTTATGGACTATAAATATAAATGGGAGAATTTATGCGCCTCACAACACATCTGGCCGCAGTGGCCCTTTCCTGCTGCACCCTGACCCTCAGCGCGGCTGATAAAAACCTCAGTCTTGCCGCTGGGCAGATCTACACCGTGTCCCTTTTTGACGGCGCCTGCTACTTCACCACTTTCAGCCCAGCGGGCGAGCCCCTCTGGGAGATCCCCTTCAACTCAGAGGTCCTCTCCTGGGAAGTCAGCGACGAAGAGGTCCTCATCTTCTCTAAAGCCAGAAACGGCTCCGCCACCTACCTCACCTGCGTCGGCAAGGCCGATGGGCAGCTCAAGTGGGAGCGCTCCATTTTGGCGCCCAGCGCGACCAGCGGCGGCAGCTGATTTGCGCCATTGGTTTGACCAGAATTCCCTTTTTTAGTGGGAATTCTGGCAAAATTACTGCTCTACTTCTTCTTTACCGGGCAGCTGGATTTCCCAAGCAGATGGTAGACGACGCACCAGCTCATCGAGGCCTCAAAAAGCGTAAACAACCCAAAGACAAGGGCGATCCAGCTCATTTTCCAGTAGGCGAAAGCGAGAAGCAGAACTCCGAGAGTAGCCCGGATGAGGCGTCCGGTCGTATCGATGTTTTTGGGGAGTTTCACAGCTGTGTACCTTCGAGAAAGGGTTTTTCCCCCTTGAGGTGGAGGAGATTGGCGACAGTGATGCGCGCGATCTCTGTCATCGCTTCCCGGGTGAAGAACCCCTGGTGGGCGGTCATGACCACATTGGGGAAGGAAATGAGCCTGGAGAGCTCGTCGTCGAGTAGGATCTTGTCGGACAGATCTTCAAAGAACACCCCTTCCTCCTCTTCGTAAGTGTCGAGGCCGACTCCGCCGATGTGGCCGCTTTTGAGCCCTCCGATCAGAGCGGAGGTCTCGATCACTTTGCCGCGGCTGGTGTTGAGGAGGATCACCCCTTTTTTCATTTTGGCAATTGTTGCGATGTCGATGAGGTGGAAGGTCGAGGGGAGGAGGGGAACATGAAGGGAGATAATGTCGGAAGTTTTGAGGAGCTCGTCTAAGAGAACGTAGCGGACTCCCTCTTTTTGCGCCCAGCTCGAAGAGGGAGCGACATCGAAGGCGATCACGTCGGCGCCGAACCCTCTCATAATTTTGGCAAAGACTTTGCCAATATTGCCCGTGCCGATGACGCCTACTCTCTTTTGATGCAGATCGAATCCCATGAGCCCGTTGATGGAAAAGTTCATTTCGCGGACCCGGTTATACGCGCGGTGGAATTTTCGGTTCAGGGTGAGGAGGAGTCCCACGGTGTGTTCGGCGACGGCGTGGGGGGAATAGGCGGGAACGCGGGTCACCGGGATCTTCCACTCTTTGGCGGTTTCGAGGTCGACGTTGTTGAAGCCGGCGCACCGCAGGGCGATCAGGCGGACCCCCTCTTTGGCAAGGAGGTTTAGGCAGGAGGCATCGATGTGGTCATTGACGAAGGGGCAGATCGCCTCGTGCCCCTTAGCGGAAGGGGCGGTCGTTCCATTCAGGTGGAAATCAAAGAAGCTCCAGGCGATCTGCTCCGATCCGGGAGCCTTCAGGAGAAATTCTTTGTCGTAGGGCTTGGTGTCGTACACGGCTACTTTCATGCCATTTTCCCAAATTGGTAGAGGCGGATGAGGGCGGTGGCCATCACCAGCAGAGTATAGAGCCAGGATAAAAAGAGGAAGGCGGAAGGCAGGGCGATCATGGCAATAAAGAGCGCAAATGCCTCCGCCCGCTCCATGAGGCCGGGGCTGTAACGGAAACCCTTCTCCGAAGTGTTTTGTGTGAAAATGCCGACCACTAAAAATGTGGTCACGCAGAGAAGCGTGCTGGCAAGCATCATCAGGCAGGGGAGCCCTCGCGCTCCTGGCTCGACGAGGAAGAGGCCGAGGATCGCGGCACTCTCCACAATCCGATCGGAGATGATGTCGAGGGCGGCCCCAAAGGGGGAGGTCTTATTACATCTGCGCGCGAGCGATCCGTCGAGTGTGTCGAGGTAGCCCGACAGCAGCAAAAAGGCGATTGCTGCGAGGGGCAGCCCGTCACCAGGAAAAATGGTACACTCACACCCGCGAGGCAGCCGGCCAGGGTGACCCACAGAGGATTGAGCTTTGCAACGCTCTTTGGCTTTAAGAGGGGTTCGACGCAGATTTTCTGGTAGGTCTTGCGGAAAACACTCTCTATCATGGCCGTTTTCTCAGCTTCTTTATGAGGATGGGCACAAGGGACAGAATCCCAAGCAGGGTGAGAGCAATTTTAAGCTGTGTGTTAAAGATCGCGCTCAGAGAAAAGCCTGCCCGCTTGTGAAGATTTTTTCAAGTCCCCCGCCGGCCAGGGTAAAAACAAAGGAGCCGGGGGGCGATCCCGACCAAAGTGGTCCAAACGAATGTGCTTAAGCGGACGCCGAAGAAGGCGGGAGCGAGGTTGACGATCCAGAAGGGGAAGAGGGGAACGAAGCGCAAAAAAAAGCAGATAGCTTACCGCGTTTTCTTTAAAGCCCTTCTCCATCTTTTGCAGAAAGGGGCCGGCTTTGGCTTTTAGCGAATCGCCGAGGGCGGTGCGCGCAGCCAGAAAGATGAGAGAGGCGCCGCACGTTGCAGAAAAAAGGACATAAATAGTGGAGAAAGGCTGAGGAAAGAGGTAGCCGCCGAGAAGACTTAGGAAGACCGCACCCGGCACGGAGAGAGCCGTCAGGAGGATATAAGCCAGGATGTAAAGCAGAGGCGCCGCGATCGGGTGGGCCTGGATAAACAGTTTCAGCGTGTCGTGGTAGGAGCGGAGCGTCTCAAAGGTGAAAAAGCGGTAGAGCCCGGAGAAGTAGATCGCTGCCATCCCAATGAGGATGAGAAGTAAAGGAAGGTACCGCTTAAATCTCATCCTTTTTTTCTCCTGAAGGCTCCCAGCACGGTCTGGGTCAGCCAGAGGTCGGCCGCTTTGCGGATCGCCTGGCTGTAGGTCGGGAAAGGGTGGATGAGGCGTGCGAGTTTGCGCAGAGGGATCTTCGCCTGCATCGCCAGCGCGATCTCTCCGAGCATCTCCCCGGCCCTTGGACCCACGATGGTGCATCCGAGGATCTGGCTGCTCCATTTTTTTGTTACGACCTTGATGAACCCTTCCGTCCTCGAAGTTGTCACTGCGCGGTCGACCTGGGAGAAGGGAACGGTATAGGTCGCAATCGTGAAGAGCTGCCCTGCCGCCTCTTCCGTCAGTCCGATGCTCGCCACCTCCGGATCGGTGTAGGTCACGCGGGGCATCGCCTGTGCCCGATCGAGCTTTCTCTTGAAGGGGAGGAGCAAAGAGGCCAGCACGGAGCGCGCCTGGTTTTCCGCAGAGTGGGTGAAGAAGGGGGCGCCGGTGGCATCCCCGATGGCCCAGATGTGGCGTTGGCAGGTCCGGCCATAAGCATCCACGGGAATCCCTTTATCGAAGTCCTCGATCCCGGCAGCTTTTAAATGGAGCCCCTCGACATGGGGACGGCGCCCGACACAGACGAGCAGAGCCTCTGCGGCCACTTGCCTGCCATCTTGAAGAAGGAGATGGAACTGCCCACCCCGGTACTCGACCTGGCTGACATGGACTCCGAGATGAAGGGCCATCCCTTCTTTTTCGAACTGCTCGACAATGGTCTGTTGGGTGGCGGTTTCTTCTCTCATGAGCAGCTGCTTGTGGGAGTGGATCAGTGTGACTTTGCTGCCAAGGCGCAGGAATGCCTGGGAGAGTTCGCTGCCGATCGGCCCTCCGCCCAGGACGGCGAGGCTCTCCGGGATCTTCTTTAGGGAAAAGATCGTCTCGTTGGTGAGGTAAGGGGTGCCGTCGAGTCCTTTAATCGCTGGAATGAAAGGGTAGGAGCCTGTGGCGATCACGATCTGTTTGGCGCTGATCTCCTCTCCATTGACGGCAAGGAGATGGGGCCCTTTGAAAGAGGCTTCCCCGGTGATCGTATCAACGCCCATTTTTTCAAGGGCTTCAGCATCTTCATGAGAGCCGGACCTCCTCTACGATCGCGCGGGTGCGCTCGAGAGCGCGGTGCGCGTTGAAGGACGTGGACAAAAATCGAGCCCCAAAGATTTGGCTTCTTTGAGCGCATAGGCGGCATGGGCCGAGGCGATGAGCGACTTGCTGGGGATCAGCCGAAATTGGTGCAGTCGCCGCCGTAATTGCCCTTTTCTATCACTAGAACTTTTTTCCCGCCTTTGCAGCGCCGACGGCGACCACAAGTCCGCCAGCTCCACTCCTATCACGACAAGCGCATAGTTTTTCATTTAGGGACAAACTCCATCGCCGCGGAATTCATGCAGTATCTTTTTCCGGTTGGTGGAGGGCCGTCGTCGAAGACGTGTCCCACATGCCCTTCGCAGCGGCTGCAGAGGACTTCGGTGCGTGTGGAAAAGAGGCCCTTGTCCACGCGGTAAGAGACGTTCTCGGAGCAGATCGGTTGAGTGAAGCTGGGCCACCCCGTTCCCGAATTGTATTTGTCTTTTGAGCTGTAGAGGGGAAGAGCGCAGCCGGCGCAGATGTAGATTCCCGCTGCATGGTTTTCATTGAAGGCATTGTCGAAAGCCCGCTCTGTGCCGGATTTGCGCAGCACTTTAAATTGCTCGGGCGTGAGGTGCTCCCTCCATTCCCTTTCGGTGAGCAGCATTTGTTTTCCATCGAAGCGGTATCCTAAAGCATTCCCCCGGTTGGGTGTTGGTACAGGTTGACAAAAGCCCTTTGCGGGCATATGAAGAAGAAAGAGAAGGGTGCAAAGTGAAAGTAATGTTTTGTGCATCTTATCCTCCAAGCGAATTAAATTTCATCCTGTGAGAAATCATGAAATTCTTCAACTATATTTTTACCTCCCTTTTGGGGATTGCCCCTTTTGTTTCCCCCCTGCATGGACAGGAGAACCCCCGGGATCAGGTGGCGATTTTTGCCGGTGGCTGCTTCTGGTGCGTGCAGCACGACTTTGATCATGTGAAAGGCGTTGTTTCGACGACGGCGGGGTAACCGGAGGGACGGTGGCCAATCCGAGCTACGAAGAGGTTTCAGCGGGAGGGACAGGGCATGTCGAGTCGGTGAAGGTGGTGTACGACCCTTCTCAAGTCAGTTACGAGCAGCTGCTTGACTTCTATTTCCACAATATCGATCCGACGACCAACAAGGGGCAGTTTTGCGACATCGGGAACCAGTACCGCCCCGTGATCTTTTATGAAAACGAGAGCCAGAGAAAAGCTGGCCGAAGCCTATAAGCAGAACCTGATCGACTCTAAAACCGTGCAGCCCGTCCTCGTCGACATCCTCCCCGCGAAGAATTTTACCCCGCCGAAGCGTACCATCAGGAGTATTATCAAAAAAATCCCGTCCGCTATAAATTCTACCGCTACAACTGCGGAAGAGATAAGTGGCTAAAGAAGCTTTGGGGCTCGCTTCGCGAGCAGTAAAGACCCGCAGAACCCCTCAGAAAGATGAGGGGAATTCCCACTGTCGCCCAGTACCAGGTATAGCCCCCCTCCTCCCCAAAAATCAGGTAAGCCAAAACGCCTGAGGCGCATCCGACAACGATGCTCAGGACCACCCCTTGGGGCGACGCTTTTTTCCAGTAGAACCCCGCCAGAAGACCGAACGAGAGCGCAGCGACGGGGATGTTTGCAAGGATCAGCTTGTCGAACACCTTGTCTACAAGGGTATTGGCCAGGGTGATCGAGAGGACAGCAAAGAGCAGGGTCAGCCGCATCCCACGTTGCCAGGAGGGGTTTTCCTTCCCCTTCGCAAAGTCTCCCACCCACATTCCCGCCATCGCGTTCCAGACGCCCGTGAGCGTCGTCGCCGAGGTCGCAAAGAGCAGGCCGTAGCCGATCCCTTTGATCCGGAAGGGAGGCACCGGTCGATCAGCTGGGGCAGTGCCATCTCCCAGGAGGCGCACGCGTAGCCCCTGTAACGGAAGAGCGCTGTGGCAACAATCGCCGAGCTGTAGAGCAGAAAGATCAGAATGGCGGCGGCGATCACGGAGCGGTAGGCAGTCTTGCCGCTCTCCGCCGCAAAGATCTTTTGTCCGTACCAGGGGGCCAGGATGTAGGTAAAGAGGGTCAGCACTGTGAGGGAAAAGACAAAGCGCAGCGGCAGGATCCCATTGGCAACGAAGGTCTCGGGATAAACGATAGGGGATAGCGCGGGAGATTTCCACATGTAGAGGGCGGTCAGCGGAAAAAAGAGAAGCGTAAGGAGAAGACTCCACCGGTCGGTCCGGATGATCGCGGAAAGTCCTCCGCGCACGGTCATCAGCAGGATCACAAGCGAGAGCGCCGAGCTGAGCACCCAGGGAGCAAGCCCTGGAAAGATAGGAGAAAAAAGAAGAGTGAGCGATTTGATGTAGGCGGCGCTGAAGCCGAGCATAGCAAACAAAAGAAGGGCGCTTGCAAAGGTGCCGATCCCTTTGTTGTACCTCGCGCTGAAAAAGGAGGCGACCGAGAGGCCGTCGAACTCCTTCCATTTTTTTGCGACTGTAACGGCATAGAAGAGGAGGCCAAACAGAAAGATGAAAGGCAGCGAGAGGGCCCAGAACCCCGCCGCGTAGCCGAGCCCGGCAAACGAGATCAGCGTTGCGCTGTTGAACTCGGTCATCACAAGCGTCGCAGTCAGCGCTCCCCATTTTGTTTTTCTCTCGGCAAACAGGTAGCCGTTTTCCGAGGTGGTTTGTTTCGCCCTATAGACACCCATCACCAAAAGCAGCAGGAGGACTGACACAAAGAGAACAAGATCTACAGCTGTCATGTTGGCATCTTATCCATAATCCCCAATGTCTTGAATTAAATTATTTTCTTGCAAGCTTCAGGCGGGAAAACTGCTTGTGAAAATCAATTTGCCAAATTTACCGCGTCCCTCTAAAGTTAACTCAAGCCTATTAGACAGTAGAGAGAATCATGCGCTATCTGCGCGCCCTTTGCTTCATTCTTAGTATTGCGGCCTCCGCTTCCCTGTTCTCTATTGGAAAACGCCCGCCGGTGCGCGGGGTGCAGGGAAGCTACGAGGCCAGCTCCGACATGCCCGCAAGTGCTCTCAAACCGCTGATTGTGATCGATGCGGGGCATGGGGGCACGGACGAGGGGGCGAAGGTCAACACCTTCATGGAAAAAAAGCTGGCCCTGACGACGGCTTTGCTCACGAAGAAGCATCTCGAGGAGCTGGGCTACCGGGTGATCATGACCCGCAGCCGCGATGTCTATTTGCCCCTGCCAGCGGCGCGTATCGATTGCCAACAAGACGAAGGGCTCTTTGTTTGTCAGCGTGCATTTCAATTCCTCGCCGAGCGTCGAGGCAAAAGGGATAGAGATTTTTTATTTCGACTCGAAAGAGATGTGGCGCACGAGGGCCTCCAAGCGGCTGGCCAACTGCATCCTTTACCGGGTCGTCGATCAGACCGAGGCCATTTCCCGAGGGGTAAAGCAGGGGAATTTCCATGTGATCCGGGAAACGGATATGCCTGCCGTGCTTGTGGAAGGGGGGTTCATTACGAATCGGGATGAGAGGAGCAGGCTGCGGGAGAAAGAGTATTTGGACAGGCTGGCGGTGGGGATCGCCCAGGGCATCGACAAGTATATGGAGATGTAAAATGGCGTCCTCGGCGCGAGTTGAACGCGCGACCTGTCGCTTAGGAGGCGACCGCTCTATCCACCTGAGCTACGAGGACAAACCGGGAAAGTCTAGCGTGCCCCATTTGGCAAACTCAAATTATATCTTATGCTGGGCGTAAAAAATTAATTATCGATTTAAGGAGAAAGGACATGACAGCAGGAAAAGCAGACATCGGGTTGATCGGTCTGGCCGTAATGGGACAGAACCTCGTTCTGAATATGAACGACCATGGCTTTACAGTGGCCGTCTTCAACCGCACGGTCTCCAAAGTCGATGATTTTCTGGCAGGTCCTGCAAAAGACACCCACGTTATCGGCGCCCATTCCCTCAAAGATTTTTTTCAGACGCTGAAGCGCCCGCGCAAAGTGATGTTCATGGTGAAGGCCGGGGCCGCCGTCGATGATCTGATCGAAGAGTGCCTTCCCTTTTTGGAAAAGGGAGATATTGTGATCGATGGGGGCAACAGCCACTATCCCGATACGGAGCGAAGAGTCAATGCATTGAAGGAAAAGGGGATTTTGTTCATCGGAGCCGGGGTCTCGGGGGGCGAAGAGGGAGCCCGCCACGGCCCTTCGATCATGCCCGGCGGCAACCCCGACGCGTTGGAAGGGGATCAAACCGATCTTCCAGGCGATCTCTGCCAAGGCCAAAGAAGACGGCCTCGCCTGCTGCGACTGGATCGGCGACGGGGGAGCCGGCCACTATGTGAAGATGGTCCACAACGGGATCGAGTATGGCGATATGCAGCTCATCTCCGAGGCCTACTTTTTACTCAAAAACGTCCTTGGTTGCTCCGTCGATGAGATGCACACGATTTTCGACGAGTGGAACAAAGGGGTCCTGAACAGCTTTTTGATCGAGATCACCTCCACGATTTTTACCCACAAGGACACCGACGGCAAGCCGCTGCTCGACAAGATCCTGGATGTCGCCGGACAGAAGGGGACGGGGAAGTGGACCGGGATCAGCGCGCTCGATATGGGCATCCCCGTTACGCTCATTGCGGAAGCGGTCTTTGCGCGCTGCCTCTCTGCATTGAAAGAGGAGAGACTGCAGGCGGAGAAGCTTTTTCCTCCTCATCCCGTCAAATTCAGCGGGGACAAAAAGCAGTTCATCGAAGATATCCGCCAGGCGCTCTACGCTTCCAAGATCATCAGCTATGCGCAAGGGTTCATGCTCATGCGCGCAGCAGCTGGAGAAATGAAGTGGAAGCTCAACTACGGGGCGATCGCGCTGATCTGGCGGGAAGGGTGCATCATCCGCAGCCGCTTCCTCAACGACATCAAAAAGGCCTACGACAGAAAGCCCGACCTTGCCAATCTGCTCTTTGATCGAGTTCTTTGCCAAGGAGATCAAGGGGGCGGAAGGGGCATGGCGCAGAGTCGTCTCAAAAGCCGCCGAAATGGGGATCCCCGTACCTTGCTTCAGCACGAGCCTCTCGTTCTTTGACGGCTACCGCTCGGGGCATCTCCCTGCGAACCTGCTCCAGGCGCAGCGCGACTTCTTCGGCGCCCATACCTATGAGCGGGTCGACCAGCCCCGTGGAAAATTCTTCCACACAAACTGGACAGGAACTGGGGGCAATGTGACCTCCACATCCTACAACGCATAAAGACGGCTTGGGGGAAAAAAGAAATTCCACCACCGAGAGCACCGAGGACGCCGAGGCAGCTGACGCTGCGGAAGGATTTTTTGCCCGCCTCCCCCTCTGAGTCTTCTGTGCTCTCCGTTGTAAAAAATTCCCAAATCCTTTCTCCCATCCTATGGATTCTTTAGGCGTTGACCCTTTTCCTTCCTCTCAATACAGTTTACCGCCAATTGTCATAAGAGGAAACTATGGGCGGTGTTACATTATCCGGTGCAACAAAAAATTTTTTCAGGTCGGGATTTCATCACAGGTTTCCAGCCTATACAAGATACTTCTCCACTGAGTTCAAACCCTTTCTCCCAAACACACAGCAAAAAACAACCCAGCATCTGCCCTCTTCCTACGTTGTATGCATTGGTGGAGGAACGGTCGGGCGGAGAATCACAAAAATTTGGGAACAGAATTTCCCTGAACGGGCAGAGTATTTCGATGTGTGCGGCCTTGCCAACCACTTGATTGGTATGGAGCAGGTTAAACCGGAAAATCTGTCCCTATTCTTCGGGAACGGAGAGGTTTCTCCAAAAGTACTGGTTCATTCCAAATTAAAGAAGTTTTTCATAAACTTGTTCAGCAGCGAGAAGGTTTCCTGCACCGAAACAAAAACTCCTTTTCCTGTTCCCCATGAAGCGGCCTCCCTAAAAAATATAGAAGCTGCATGCGAACGTTTATCAAAAGTATTAACACCAAACGACAAACTTTCCATTCTGCTCACTGGACATGGAAGCCCTTCTAGAGGAATGGTTTTATGGAATGAGAAGTATCTCCATGAGTTTCTTTCTCCGGCGGCTCTAAACCATTGTCTTGAAAAATTTAACCAGCACACCAACATTACGGTATTTGTTTCAAGCTGCTATTCTGGTCAGTATTTACCATTGACCAGGAGAAATATCGTAGTTCTTAGCACGAGCGGCTTTGACAGTCTATCCCGGTATAGTGGGCATACAGGCTGTGAGCATTTGCAAAGGTTATTCGGATTTGATGTCTGGAATTATATTCTAGAAGATTTGAATGGAAGGAAATATTTATCGCAGCACTCATTCCACGTTGAACGATTCCTTAAGCAGTATGAGGGTCTTACGCTTCTTCAAAGACAGGCAAAGGAAGCCATGAATAAAAATTTTTATGCTTCCGACAGCCTTTCCTACTATGTCGATCAGACGCTGGAAAGGAAAGTGGGGGCTGACAGAGTGAGATTGCCGGTCGAAAAAATTCAACATGCTTTATCTAACAGGCGGTTCCAAATGGGAGCGGAGCTGGGCTTTGCGGGCCTGATTATTTTTGATCCATCGGGTTTATTTCAGACTTTGTTTATTGGTAAGATGGGTTTGGCTGTTGGGAAAGCTGCATTGCCGGCAATAAAACTGGCTGGCTGGATTTTCATGAGGGGAACTTTTATAGCGGTGGAAGAGACAGCAAAGTCCTCACCATTGTATGTGAACTGGTTTACAATGAAAGATCGCCGTTTGATCCAGAGAGTCGAATCATTTCTTGCAAAACAAAATGGAGAAAATAAAGTTGCCGTAGGCAGCGCACCGTTGAGTGCTGAAATAAATTGGATCTTTCAGGATCTGTATAAAATCGAAAAGTTTCCCATCGAGAAGAATAAACCTTTGGTGCGCTATCACTATTTGTCTCACAAGGCACGGCTTTTCTTAAGTCTCGCTACACCTGAAGAATTGGAAACATTGGTTTCAATTTACAAAACCCTTTCACAAAATGACAGTCTGGGAAAAATCCCGCAGCTTCCAAAGAGAGATGCCGATTTGTACTGAATTTCTTCTCGGTGACTTCGGTGCTCTCGGTGGTGAAAAATCCCCTCAAGGAAATCACTCGCTGGCTTTGAGGACTTCCATGAAGGCGGATTGAGGGATGTTGACCTTGCCGATCTCTTTCATCCGCTTCTTCCCTTCTTTCTGCTTTTCCCAGAGCTTGCGTTTGCGGGTGATGTCGCCGCCGTAGCACTTGGCGGTGACGTTCTTGGTGATGGCGCGGATCGTTTCGCGGGCAATGACTTTGCCGCCGATCGCTGCCTGGACGGGGACCTTGAACTGCTGCATCGGGATCACTTCGACGAGCTTTTCGCAGATGGCGCGCCCTCTGCCTTCCGCTTTTGTTCTGTGGACGAGGCAGGAGAAGGCGTCGACGGGTTCTTCATTGACGCGGATTTCGAGCTTGACGATGTCGCCGATCTCATACTTCTCGAATTCGTAGTCGAAGGAGCCGTAGCCGCGGGTGACCGATTTAAGCTTGTCGTTGAAGTCGGTGATGATCTCGTTTAAGGGGAAGCGGTAGGTGAGGAGGAGGCGCTTGGCGTCCATCGTCTCCGTCCGGGTGAGCTCACCCCGTTTTTCCATGCCGAGGCTCATGATGGCGCCGAGGTAATCAGCTGGGGCCATGATGTGGGTTTTTACCCAGGGCTCTTCGACAAACTCGATGAAGGTGGGATCGGGGTAGTGGGCTACGTTATCGATATTGACCGTTTTGCCGTCGGTGAAGGTGATCTTGTAGATGACGCTTGGGGCAGTGGTGATGATGTCGAGGTTGAATTCCCTTTGCAGCCGTTCGAAGACGATCTCGAGGTGGAGGAGGCCGAGGAAGCCGCAGCGGAACCCGAAGCCGAGCGCCATGCTGCTCTCTTGTTCGACGTGGAGGGCGGAGTCGTTGAGCTGGAGCTTGACGAGGGCGTCGCGCAGCATCTCGAAGTCGGAGGAGTCGACGGGGTAGATCCCTGCGTAGACGACGGGGGAGATGGTCCGGAAGCCGGGGAGCGGCTCCAGGGCGGGTTTTTTGGCCCAGGTGATTGTATCGCCGATCTTGACGTCGGCTGTGTTTTTGATGTTGGCAAGCAGGTAGCCGACCTCTCCGGGGCGGAGGACCTCGACAGACTTTTCTCCGGGAGAGAAGATCCCCACTTCGAGGACTTCGAAGTTTTTCCCGGTAGCCATCATCTGGATCAGAGTTTTCTTTGTGATCTCTCCGCTTATCATGCGCACATAGACCATGACGCCGCGGTAGGGGTCGTAATGGGAGTCGAAGACGAGGGCGCGCACGGTGTCGTCCTGGGGTTCGGCAGGAGGGGGAACGGTGAGCAGGATCTGCTCGATGATCTCTTTGATCCCCACTCCCGTCTTGGCGGAGCAGAGGATCGAGTTGGAGGTGTCGAGGCCGATCACATCTTCAATCTGTTGTTTCACGGTTTCGACGTCAGCGGAGGGGAGGTCGATCTTGTTGATGACGGGGAGGATCTCGAGGCCGCGCTCGAAGGCGAGGTGGACGTTGGCGAGGCTTTGGGCCTGGACGCCTTGGACGGCATCGATGACGAGGAGTGCACCCTCGCAGGCAGCGAGCGACCGGGAGACCTCATAGGTGAAGTCGACGTGGCCGGGGGTGTCGATGAAATTGATCTGGTAGGTATGGCCGTCGTCGGCGGCGTAGTACATTGTTACCGGGTGGGCCTTGATGGTGATGCCCCGCTCCCTCTCCAGGTCCATCGCGTCGAGCACCTGCTCCTGCATGTCCCGCTTGGCAATCGTCTGGGTGAGCTCGAGGAGACGGTCTGCGATCGTCGACTTGCCATGGTCGATGTGGGCGATGATGGAAAAATTGCGGATGAAGCGCCGGTCGTACTTAAACATTTATTTATTTGCCTTTTCAATCTGGATTGTCAGCGCGACTATAAGGTGTTTTCGAGTTGTTTACAAGCCGTCAGGTTCAGGATTGGCAAATGGGAATTGATGAAAAGAAATTTTTTGATTATACCGGGGTCATAGAGATGCAAAGGTAGGAACGGTGGGCGGTAAAGAAAAGCGAACAGCAAAACGGGGTTTCAAGCTCATTCCCATTACACTGGGGCTGTTCCTGGTCGCTTTCTTCTCTTCGATGCTTTTTTATGCGCCTGCGGGGATCCAGAGCTGGCTCGATGCTCTGGAGAGAATCAACCTCGATATCCAGCTGCCCACGACATTAAAGCCTCTGGACAGAAACAATATGTCGATTGTCATTGTGGACATCGATGACAAAAGCATTCAAGCGGAAGGGAGATGGCCCTGGCCGAGGAAAACAATCAGTTCTATTGTCGATCAGCTTTATGGGGCAGGAGCCGCCGTTGTCGTCTTTGATATGGCATTTGTCAGTCCTGACACCAATATCGTCGATGAGGTGATCGGGGAGATCACCAAAAGAGAAGGGGCTGCAGCCAGCCCTGCCGTGGCAGCGATCGCCGAGGTGAGGCCTTTTTTTGACAATGATGCGATTTTTGCGCAATCCCTGGCAAAGGGGAATGCGGTCCTGGGCTACATTTTCACCCCTGCGCAGGGAACGGAGGGGCTCCTGCCCCCTCCTTTGCTGGAGATTTCTCCCGAGTTGGCGGGTCAACTGGCGATCCCGGAACAATTTGGCTACGAGGCGCCGATCCCAGTTCTTGAAAAGGCGGCCCCCAGCGGGGGTTCATTAACGCTTTGCCCGATTCTGATGGGGTCTTCCGTTCGACATCTCTCATTCTGCGCTATGGAAGCGGGATCTATCCCTCTTTGGCTCTGAAAGCCGCCAGCAGTTACTTATTAACGCAGGAAGTGAAGCTTCTCACGGCCTCCTATGAGGACTCGGCCGTCCTGGAGGGGATCAGCCTGGATGGGGTGGTCATTCCCACCGATCCCGCAGGCAGGATCCTGATCCCCTTTCGCGGGCGCCCCTTTTCTTTTCCCTATTTTTCTGCCCTCGATGTCATTAATGGAAAGGTGAACCGCAGCGGCATTGAGGGGAAACTGGTCTTCATCGGTGCAACGGCAGAGGGCACGGCCGACTTGAAGGCAACGCCCCTCTCTCCCGCTTTCCCAGGGATCGAACTGCAGGCGACGATCGCCCAGGGGATTTTGGACCACTACTTTCCCTATGTGCCTACCTGGGGAAAAGGAGTGACCCTCGCGCTCATGGTCGTCTTTGGCACGCTGTGCGCGCTGCTCTTCCCTTACGTGGGGCCTTTTGGGGACCTGGTATTGGGGCTTGTATTGCCCGTTATACTCGTCATCGTCAACCGCTATGTCTGGCTGCATTATGAAGTGGTGTACTTTGTGATCCTCCCCCTTATTTTGATCGAGGTCCTCTTCATATTTAACATCGTCTACGGGTATCTGTTCGAATCGGGAAAGAGAAAGGAGATGAAGCAGATGTTCGCCCATTATGTGCCTCCAACCTACCTGGAAAAGATGCTTGACAAGGGGGGGGGATTTTGGGTTGGAAGGGGAGAGCAAAGAGCTCTCAGTCCTCTTTGCCGACATCCGCAATTTTACAGGGATCTCGGAAAAGTTGACGGCCGCCGGGGTAAAGCAGCTTCTCAATGCCTTTTTTACACCGATGACGGAGCAGATTTTTAATCACAGAGGGACGATCGACAAGTACGTCGGGGATATGATCATGGCCTTCTGGGAGCGCCGCTCGATGACCCGGGCCATGCGAAGAACGCCGTCGCCTGCTCGCTAGCGATGCAGCGTACACTGGCGGAGCTCAATGCGGGACTCCCCGAGCCGATCAGGATAGGGATAGGGATCAACACCGGCACTATGAGTGTGGGCGACATGGGATCAAAATTCCGCAGAGCCTACACAGTCCTTGGAGACGCGGTGAATTTGGCCTCCCGCCTTGAAGCGCTAAGCAAAGATTACCATGCCAAAATTGTAGTGGGGGAAAATACCTGGTTGCAAACCAATGCGCATTTTCTTTATAGAATGCTCGACAGGGTTAGAGTAAAGGGCAAGGTTCAGCCTGTAGCGATCTATGAACCTCTTTGCGAAAAGCAAAACGCACCTCCGGAACTTACATCCGTTCTGGAGGCCCACGACCGCTCTTTGCAGGCCTATTTTGGCAGGGACTGGGATGGAGCGGAAAAAGGATTTGGGCAGCTGAAGAGCTCCCATCCCCAGGATGCAGATTTATATGCGGTGTACCTGGAGCGGATAGCGCATTTCCGAAGCTCTCCCCCGGGGCCCGATTGGGATGGATCTTTTACAAGAGAGACAAAATGATTAAGGTATTAATTTTTTTCCTTCCGCTTGCCCTTTTTTTCCAGACAGGGGCGTTTGCCCAAAATGAAGCGATGGCAGGTACGGTGATCAGCACGCTAGGAAAGGTGACAGCCATGGGCGCTGACAATGCGGAGCGGGTTCTCGCTCGAGGGGGACAGGTCTTCGAGAAGGACACGATCGTCGTTGGCGATGCAAGCAAGGTCCAGATCAGGTTTACCGATGGGGGACTGCTCAACCTGATCGAGAAGACAGATTATAAAATCTCGGTCTACTCTTACAACAATACAGGCAGAAAAAACGAGTCTGTAGGCGATCTTCTAAAAGGAGGATTCAGGTCGCTCAGCGGCGGTGTAAGTAAAACGGGAGCCAATGCGGCGTCGGTCAATACGCCGGCAGGGACGATGGGTGTGCTCGGCACGCTGATGAGCGCCAACATTGTGAAAGGCATGGTTTATTTCGGCTGCGACAAAGGGTCTGTGAGCCTTGGCAAGACTCTCTCTCTCTCTCTGAAGGTAGTCGACAAAGGGGTGAACTTCCTTGTCATAGGCCCTGAGCAGTCGACACGGTTCGCATCGAGCGGTTCCCTCCACCTGCCATTTCAGGCTTTGTCTGGCCCGCCCTGATGCCCTGAACAATACGCTCTTTGTAGTCCCTGGAGGCATTTCTCTGGAAGGCAACGCCGGCGGTACATACCAGGATGATTCGGAAATGAACTGGGATGCAGGGGAATGCTAAGAGATTGTCTGCGAACTCAGGAAATATTTGAGGAAGAGAGTTTAAAAAAAAGGGGGAAGGGGCTATACTCGCCTGCAAAATTGACTGGAGAACCAAATAATGTCTACTTCTTCCGTCGCAAACTCACTTTCCCCCATCCTGAACCCCATCCTGAACCCCATTCAGGAGCATGCGTACGCCCTTTACGAGAAGGCGAGCGGGTTGTGCACGACGACCTGCAAAGTCCAGGCCTTCTACATTGCCGGCCGGCTGTTGCAGGCCGCCGCGCTTGCGTCTTTGGCCTTCTCAACAGTCGCCTTTTTTGTCTCCGCTCCGATCGGGGTTCTTGGCATCATTACAACCATTGCTATGGGGGTTTTCGGGACTCATCTCGTGGCAGCAAAGCAGAATCAGACTGACCTTGAGGTTCCGCGCATCCGCCTCCCCGGAGAGCCCATTGGATTCGGTAATTTTGGAAACGATTGCTGGCTGAATGCCGGGCTACAGCTTTTGGCTCATGCCCCAGCTCTTGAACAGCGGGTCCGCTCGATACCGATCATTAAGCAGTTTTTTGATGCGCATCGCGACCCTGCGACTCAGCAGCAAAAAATTAATTCCCATCGGATCAGAGAATATTTGAGCCGCGAGGTGGGCGTGCCCATCGATCCCGGAGTTGCCCAGGAAGATGCAGCGGTGCTCTTCGAGACCCTCTTTGAGGGTTCCAATGCCCTTTATGATTTTGATCAGGTATTGGACGGACAGCCAGGCCGCCCTCGTAAGGAGCCCATGATCCAGTTTGACCTGGAAAAGGCAGAGACACTTCCCTCTTTTCAACAATTGTTTGACCGGTTTTTCGATTATTCCGATGATTTGGGTCAGAGGCATGAACTGTTCTTCAAAGATCAGCCGAGTGAACTTCTCATTCACTTAAAGAGGTTTTACCAGGAACGAAGTGGTGAGAGGGGAAAAATCGATGCTCCTATCGAGGTCCCGGAAACCGTTGAGTTGCCAGCTGAGCGCATCCATGCAGGGAAGAAGGCTTCTTATGTGATTGATGGATTCCTGGTCCATGAGAGTCTGGGGAAGACGGACAGTTCAGGGCATTATGTGTCGTACATCAAAGGGGGAGGGCGCTGGTGGAAGTGCAGTGACTCTACAGTCAAGCAAGTCACTAAGGACCAGATGAAGGAAGCGTTGAAGACCAGCTACATCCTCCATTTCAGCAAAACTTAGTAAATGCTCCCCAATAAAAAAAGGCCCGGCCGATTTCTCGGCCGGGCCTTTTTGCTTGAGATGGTCAAGAGCGCCGGTGAAGGCGCTCCAAGCCTAGTTCCCTGCGTTGGTCGTCTCTGTGGCGAGGTTGGATGCAGCAGGCTTGCTGGCTTCCTCTTTCGCCGGAGCGGTTTCCTTGCTCTCTGTCAAGGCAGCAAAGCGCTTGCCCAGTCTCAGAACGGAGATCGCCCAAACGGCGCAGATGACGATGACGAGAGGCCCAAGGATGAAGGTCAGGCTGGCGAGCGAGACGCTTCCGCCGATGACGGCGAGCAGTGTGGACTGGATGAACGCGCCGCCCGATTTGCCGGCTCTGCCACCAATAACTTCCACAGCACCCTGTCCTTTGACTTTCGCTTCCTGGTCGAGGGGGATGTAGGCCATTTGTTTCGTCGAGTCGAAGAGGGAGTATTTGGTCCCTTTGGACAAGACGTTCTGGATCTGGCCGACGATCACGGCAACGAGGACAACGGTTACGCCCATGAGGGGAGCAAACGGTGTGCTCTTCGTGCCGTTCCATACGACGAAGAAGAAGACGGTGGAGGTGAGCAGGACCATGATCGGTGTCAGGATCGCCGCTTTCGTCCAGCTTAATTTTCTCAGGATGTTGTTGCCGACGACCATCAGAAGGATAGTGATCGCGCCGGTCCATGTGGAGAACTGGCCCATGAACATGTTGTAGTCGTTCATATCGGGGAAGGCAATTTTAATTTGACCTTTCCAGACGCCTTCGACGAGGTTGATCGTGATCCCGTAAGAGAGAACGAGGAGGGCGATCAGGCCGAGGTAGGGGTTCTTTAAGATGTAGCGGAAGCTTTCCACAACGGAGAGTTTCGCTTTCTCTTTTTTCTTGCCCAGGCCGGGTTGGTAGAGGTTAGGATCTGTCAAAACGTTTCTGTTCATCCACCAGTAGGTGAAGATCGCGACAGCTCCGGATACCATGACGCAGCCCATCAACAATTTTAAGTTGACGCCAAAAGAGTCGATCCCTTTTGGAAGGGTCTTCGCATATTTGGCGGTGAAGATGATGATCGGGCCGGAGAGCAGGAGCCCCACGTTGCCGATCATGCCGAAGAGGCCGTAGAAGCGTTTGGCTTCTGTGATTTTAGTGATCTCGTTGGCAAACTGCCAGAACAGCATGGAGAGGACGACGCTTCCCCAGAGTTCGGAGAGGATGTAGAAGATGCTAAAGCTCCAGTTGCCTACGACGGGGATCAGCCAGTGCAGGTTGGGAAGGGAGGCTTGCGCCGCCTGGATCGAGTCCATGCTCATGTGGAGAGCTTCTTTGTTCGGGTAGATAAGGAAGGCAAAAAACCCGAAAAAGACGAGAAAAGGTGCAATGATGACGTAGAAGAGGCGCTCTCTGGAAAAGACGTTAGCCAGCTTAATGAACACAATCATAAAGATGATCGCAGCGGGTGTCACTCCGTACAGTTTTAGGAAGGAGAGGCACTCAGCCCCGCCGCCGGGAGCATTGACCATCAATGTGTCTTTGGTGTCCCTTAAGATGGTATAGTTGAATAAGATACACATCATCATGATGCCCATAGGCAGGAACTTTTTCAGTTCGAAGCCGTGAATGGGCCAAAAAATGCCGCGAAGTCCTTTGAAGGCCGTCTCGCTGGCGGTGTCTGACTTGGTTGCCATGTTTTATCCTTGAAATTGAGCTTTGCTCGATTGATAGTCTAAAAAAGTTTATGCGAGAAAAGCATAGCATTTGGGAATGAAATTAACAAGAAAAAAAAAGGCCGCCTTTGAACGCGCAGGTTCAAAGGCGGCCTTAACAAAAAAAATTATTTGTTTGCGGTAAGTGCAGCAAACATTTCAGATAAAGGGGAATTTGCGAGTTGCTGCATTGCGTTCAGAGACTCGACGTAGCCGTTCCAAAGTTCTGGCTCAACGCGGTTGTGGCGGATGGAGGAGATCAGCTCTCTTTTGCATGTCGCAAGAGATTTTTTTGGAGCGAGGATGGAGACCATCTCTTTGTCGCCAGCAAGACGGGCGATGTTCAGCATTCTTTCCAGCTGGTTGCGGGTAAAGGTCACCTGGTCTCTGCGTTTGCGGGATCCGCGGGCAGCTCTTTGTTTAGGGGCAACAGAAGAGGGTTTCTCTGTGTTGATGATAAATTTTTCAATGAGTGTGCTGAGCTCAGAAGGATTTCTATTTTTCATTTTGCGTAAAGTAAAATGGTGCATGTAGCCTCCGCTTGTCATAGGCAGATATTTGCACAGGTCATTTTCCTTTCTTCCATTAACTTTTTTAATGGCTTTTGAGATCACGTCTTCAATTTCACGAAGATTTTTTGTTTTTGCTTCCATTGTTTCCTCTTCTGGTTTCATGAGCAGTATTTTAACTTGCATCAGTTTATAAATTTTTCAATGCTAGTTGAACCCCGTTGCAGTGATGCTCTGACGAGCTTCAGACTCTTAAAAAGCCCAAATAGCATTAATGTTGATAGTTGATTTAACTCATCCCGATTTTATTTGCAATGTTCTTTCTGCTGTATCGCGATTATTTTTCCGTTCCCTCTATGGAAATAAAGGGGAAGTTCGGTTAAAAATCTTTTCACGGCAAATTATATTTCTTTGGTTCTTAAAATGTTTCATCTCTTTTAAAATTTGTTTTTACTTCTCGTTCGTTCAAGCATTATTTCATGAAGAGGTTGTATTAACTTGGGGGGATAAGCCAATTACACGGATGAACCAGCTAGGGATTCAGGTGTACTTTGAAGTATTTGAATGGTAATCTTTGTCAAAGTCCATAAAAAAGTGCTGACGGCTCCGCGATGATGAAAAACAGTTTATACTCCGAGCGGCCTGAAACTTGCAATTTCGACTGCGCCAAAGCCCCGGGGTTGAACGATCGCAAACGGGTCCATATTGTTAATATTGACCCGTTTGCAGTCGTCCAACCGCGGGAGCTTTCGCGCGGCCCAAATTCCAAGTTTCAGGCTGCTCGGGGTATAACTCGACTTTGTACATTTTTGTTTCTACTGCTGGTGGGCTGTCTTTTTACGGGCTGCTCCTCCACCGGAGGCCCATCGCCCGTCGAAGTTTGGGCCCGTGAGAATGGTAAGGTCAAAGTCCTTTCGACGACGGCGATGATCGACGACATCGTCGGGCAGGTCGGCGGCGATCGGATCGACCACATCGCGCTGATCACGGGGGAGATCGACCCACACAGTTATGAGTTGGTAAAAGGGGATGATGAGAAACTTACCCTGGCGCAAATCATTTTCTTTAACGGACTGGGGCTGGAGCATGGGGCGAGCCTGCGCTATCAGCTGGAGCACCATCCCGATACGCTCGGCGTTGGCAATGCCGTTCTGGCAAACTATCCGGAGCGCGTTCTGTATGCGGGGAAGGAGATCGATCCCCATATCTGGATGGATATCTCCCTGTGGAGTTTGATCGTGGACCCGATCGCAGACGCCCTTTCCCGCATCGATCCGGAAGGGAAGGCCGCGTACCTGGCCAATGCCGGGCTTCTGAAGACGACCATGCTGGAAGCGCACCGCGCCGTTTATGAAGATCTGCAAAAAATCCCTCAGCAGAAGCGTTACCTGGTGACGAGCCATGATGCCTTCAATTATTTTACGCGGGCCTATCTTGCAACTCCCGATGAAACGACGTATGCTGAATGGAAGGCGCGTTTCGACGCTCCGGAAGGGCTCGCTCCGGAAGGGCAGCTTAGCGCTGCGGATATTCAGGGGATTATCGACCATCTGATCCGGTACAGGATCCAGACGGTTTTCCCCGAATCGAACGTGAGCCGGGACTCGCTGAAGAAAGTGGTCCATGCCTGCCGGCAGAAGGGGCTTGAGGTCAAGATCGCTGCCGACCCTCTGTACGGCGATGCGATGGGGCCTGCAGACAGCGGGGCGGACACCTATTTAAAAATGATCCGTTACGATGCGGATGTACTCATTGATGCGTGGAAGGAATAGATGCATAAACCGGAAGAGCGGATTGTCCTTAAAGTCGAACAGCTGAGCGTCAACTACGACAAGACGCCGGTCCTCTGGGACGTCCACTGCTGCATTCCGGAGGGGAAGCTGGTCGGGATCATCGGCCCCAATGGTGCTGGCAAGAGCACGTTTTTGAAGACGCTGCTCGGCATGGTGCCGCCGCTTTCGGGGCACATCGAATTTTTTGGCAAGCCGTACAAAAAAGCGCGCCACCGGATCGCCTATGTGCCCCAGCGCTCTTCGGTCGACTGGGATTTTCCGATCACAGCGTTTGAAGTGGTCCTGATGGGGCGCTACGGAAAGCTGGGGCTGCTCAAGTGGCCTAAAAGCGCCGACCGCAAAGCGGCAGAGGCCGCTTTGGAGATGGTCGGGATGCTCCCCTTTGCCGACCGGCAGATCAGCCAGCTCTCCGGCGGACAGCAGCAGCGGATCTTTATCGCCAGGGCCCTGCTCCAGGATGCCGATCTCTATTTGATGGACGAGCCTTTTGCCGGGGTCGATATCGCCACGGAAAAGGCGATCATCGCGCTGATGGACAAACTGAAGGCGCATGGAAAAACACTGCTCGTCGTACATCACGACCTTTCGACCGTGGACAGCTACTTCGATTGGGTCATCATGCTAAATACCTGCCTGATTGCAAGCGGTCCCGTCTCCGAGGTGTTCCATGAGGATACGATCCTGCGCACCTACGGACGGAGCAGCGCCCTGCTTAACGAGGCGGTGAAGCTGACGCAGAATAAATCCTCGGGAATCCCATGATCTGTTCCTCTCCCTGGCACTATTTTACCGACCCGGTTTTGCAGGCTCCAACGCTTGGTAGCATGCTCATGTGCCTCTCCTCTGCGCTCGTCGGCGTGATCGTCTTTTTGCGCAGGCGCTCCCTATTGGGAGAGGCCCTCTCCCATGCTACCTATCCGGGCGTCGTCTTAAGTGTTTTGTTCATGGCGACTTTTTTCCCCCTCTCTTCAGACCGGCTCGCGCTCGCCATCCTGATCGGCGCTTTTCTTACCTCCCTTTTGGGACTTTGGGTGATCGAAAAGATGGAGCATAAATGGCGCGTGAAAAATGATGCCGCCCTCTGTTTTGTCCTCTCGGTTTTCTTTGGTGTCGGGGTGCTGGTCGCCAGCCGGATCCAGTTTACCCACGCCCTCTGGTACAAGACCGTTCAGATCTTTTTGTACGGCCAGGCGGCGACGATGACCGACATCCATATCCTCCTTTACGCGCTTCTCTCTTTCCTTCTGTGCGCGGTTCTTTTTTTTCTCTACCGCCAGGTGCAGATGGTGATCTTCGACAGGGATTTTTCCAGGACGGCGGGGGTTCCCGTGCGCTCAATGGACATGCTGCTCTTTATCCTGCTCGTGCTGGCGATTGTGATCGGGATCCGCAGTGTCGGCGTCGTCTTGATGGCAGGCATGCTGATCGCGCCCGCCGTCGCGGCGCGCCAGTTCACCCATCGCCTCTGGCTCGTTTTTGTCTATGCGGCAGCCATCGGCGCTTTCAGCGGCTTCTTTGGCAACTACCTCTCGGTCGAGGTCCCCCAGTGGGGAATGCAGCGGGGATGGGAGTGGAATTTTTCTCTTCCGACCGGCCCCATGATCCTCCTCTCCGCCTCCGCGATCTGCATCTTTTCCCTCCTTTTTGCGCCTCGGGCCGGTTTGCTCAGCCGCTTATGGCGGATCCTCTGTTTCAGGGAGCAGTGCCTCGAGGAGAACCTCCTCAAGTACCTGTGGCGCCTCGGCGATCAAAAGGGGGCCACCGTCCCGGAGATCTGCGCCTGGCAGCCCCTCTCTTTTTTTCAGAAGCACCTTCTTTTATACCGGCTCAAAGAGCAGGGATGGATCGCCGTCGAAGCGGGGGAGCGCGTCTCTTTAACTGTGGATGGTAGGGCGAGGGCGGCGAGGATCGTCCGCCTCCACCGGCTGTGGGAGGCGTATCTCGTATTTCTCGGACAAGGCGCTGAAAAAGTCCACCGCAGCGCGGAAGAGATGGAGCATATCATCACTCCCCAGCTTGAAAAAGAACTTACAGAACTTCTCGGCGACCCGAAAAAAGATCCCCACGCCCAGCCGATTCCGGGGAAGGGGGAAACCTCATGATTTTGGCCGTCAATCCCTATTTCGGAAAAGACCTCCTGCAATTCTTCTGCATCTTCTTTGGGAGAATGTTTAAACTGGTTACAGGAGGGATCGGAATTGCCGATCTTGCCTCCGATGAGGTGCAGGTCCTCGTGCTGGCCTCTGTCGCGATCGCCTCGGCCCTGGTGGGGACCTTTCTCGTTTTAAAAAAGATGACGATGCTCGCCAACTCCCTTTCCCACACCATTCTGCTGGGGATCGTTGTCGCTTACCTGATCCTGATCCCCTTCATCCCTGCGGGTGAGGTCCATTCCCATTCGATCAGTATCGAGGTTTTGCTCATCGCTTCCCTCGTAACGGGGCTTTTGACGACCCTCCTCACCCAGATGCTCACCCATCTCCTCAAGCTCCAGGAAGACGCCAGCACGGGCCTTGTATTCACTACGCTCTTTGCGCTCGGGATCGTCCTCGTCACCGTCTTCACGCGCAATACCCACCTCGGGACGGAGGCGATCATGGGGAATGTCGACGCTCTCCACGTCCACGACCTCAAGCTCATCTCCTGGGTCGTCCTCTTCGACTTTGCCGTCATCTCTCTCTTTTTCAAAGAGTTCAAGATGACCACCTTCGACGGTCCCTTTGCCAGTGCGCTGGGATTTTCTACATCCCTTTTTAATTATCTCCTGATGGTCTTGACCTCGCTCACCGTAATCGGCGCCTTCCGCGCGGTCGGCGTACTGCTCGTCCTCGCCTTTCTCGTCGGTCCCGTCCTGACCGCCCGCCTCTTCACCCACCGCCTTAAAATTCTGATCGGCCTCGCGATGGCCATCGGCGCCTTCGCCTCCCTCTTAAGCGTCGGTCTGGCCCGCCACCTGCTCTCCGTCCACCACCTGCCCCTTTCCACTTCCGGCCTCTCGGCGATGGTCCTCGGCACGCTTTATTTCATTTCTCTTGGAATCATTAGTCTTAAGAGGAGATTGACTTTCGTTAATAGTAAATGATAAACTCCCGGGAAACTTTTTTTGACATCGAGTACACATATGGCCTTCAGTCTTCTCTACATCGTTCTTGCCGCCTTCGGGCTGGGCTTCCTCATCTTTATCCACGAATTCGGCCACTACTGGATGGCGAGAAGAGCGGGGATGACGGTAGAGGCATTTTCGATCGGCTTCGGCAAACCGATTCTCACCTGGGAACGAGACGGGGTGAAGTGGCAGCTGTGCTGGCTTCCGTTTGGAGGCTACGTGCGGATCGCCGGGATGGAGAAGCAGGGGATCCTTGAGCCCCACCAGATCGCTGGCGGCTTCTATGCTCAAAAACCCCTTGCGCGCATCAAAGTCGCCCTGATGGGACCGATCGTCAACATCGCCTTTGCCTTTGTCGCCTTTTGCCTGCTCTGGACTTTGGGCGGCCGCAGCAAGCCGTTTTCAGACTATACGCATCTCGTCGGCTCGGTCGAAGAGGGTTCCGGTCCCTACAACGCGGGGATCCGTCCGGGCGATCAGATCACAGAGATCAACAAACGCCCCTTCCGCAATTTCCAGGACTTCCTTTACGCGGCGATCCTTGAGGACACCCCGCCGCAAATCCAGGGGTTTGAGATCGACCACCTGCGCCAGATGAAGACCCCCTTCGAATACCGGTTTGATTTTCCGAAGGGAGCGCCGATTACCGAACGTGTCCAGGCTCTGCTCCGCCCTCTGCATCCCGCCTCCTACCTGATCTACAATCAAAAGACAAGCCTTGCCCTGGATGAAAATTCCCCCATGAAAGACAGCGGGATCGAAGATGGGGACAGGATCCTCTGGGTCGACGGAGAGGTGATGTTCTCCCAGGAGCAGCTGATCAATACGATCAATGAGCCCAAGGCGCTCCTCACCGTCCAGAGGGGAGAGAGCTACTTCCTCGCGCGCGTCCCCCGCCTGAAAATTTCCGATCTGCGCTTAAATCCCCAGCAAAAAGCGGAACTCGAAGACTGGCAGCACGAGGCGCAGGTGAAGGGAAAGCTTCCCGAACTCTATTTCATTCCCTACAACCTCACCAACGACTGCAGAATCGAGAATGCCCTTTCCTACCTGAACCATAACACCGTTGAGCAGCAGCCGACCGGATCGATGCGTTCACCCATGGAAGTGCCTCTGCAGCCTCAGGACAGGATCGTTGCCGTCGATGGCCTTCCCGTTGCCTCTTCCTACCAGATGATCGATTTCCTTCAGCAGCGCCATATCCAGATCATCGTCAAAAAGGACAACCCCACGGCCCCCGTCTCCTGGAAAGAGGCCGATCAGGTCTTTGAGCAGGGGATCCGCTGGGAAGATTTGAATGCGATGGTTCAGTCGATCGGCACGACCGGCGTCATCAGCGCGGTAGATAACCTCAAACTGCTCCGCCCTGTGGCTCCAGTTCCCTGGGGGCAGCTCGCCCTGACCACGGAGAAGAAAGAGTATTTCGAGGCGCAGGCGATCGCCCAGCTCAAGCAGATCGAAGAGATCAAAGACCCCCGCCAGCGCGCGCTCGCCCTTCAGATCTTTGAAGAGCAGCAGAACAAGCTCAAACTGGGGATCGTGATGACAGACCGCTTCGTCAATTACAACCCCTCCCCCTTCGTTCTTTTTGGCAACGTCCTGCAGGAGACCTGGAAGACGATCGTCGCGCTCTTTTCCGGAACGGTCTCTCCCAAATACATGACGGGACCCGTCGGGATTGTACAGGTGATGCAGACCAGCTGGGGCTACGGATTCAAGGAAGCGCTCTTCTGGCTCGGCATGATCAGCATGAACCTCGGGATCTTAAACCTGCTCCCCATCCCCGTCCTCGACGGCGGCCACATCTGCTTTTCCGTGTGGGAGTGGATCACAGGCAAGCCGATCAAGGCCAAAATAATGGAGCGGCTCATCATCCCCTTTGTGGTTCTACTCATCGCACTTTTCGTCTACTTGACATATAACGATCTGATGAGGATATTCACGGGACTCTTCAATTAAGAGGATGTCCCTTGTTACACTGTGCCAGGACCTTTTTTTTTCATCCTTCTTTTCTTCAGGTTTGAGTCTGGATTGACTCTCACTCTCGATGAAAAGATCGGCCAGCTCTTCATCATCCCCGCCTGCGAGCTGCGAGGGGAAGAGCATTTCGAGGACCTCAAAAAACTGCTTCAGCAGGGGCGCGCCGGCGGGATCCTCCTCAAACAGGGCACCGCCGCAGGACAGCGCGCCCTGATCGACAAACTCCAGAAGCTTTCCCCCTTGCCGCTGCTCTGTATCCAGGACGGGGAGTGGGGTGTCGCCATGCGCCTTAGCGATGCGATCAGCTTTCCCAGAAACCTCACCCTCGGCGCCGTCCAGGACCTCTCCCTTCTGTATCAGCTTGGCCAGGAGATCGGCCGGCAGTGCCGCCTTGTCGGCGCGCATATGAACCTTGCTCCCGTGGTAGATGTCAACAGCAACCCATTAAATCCGATCATCCATATGCGCTCCTTTGGTTCGGACCCCCTTCAGGTGGCCCTCCGCGCAGAGAAAGTGATGAGCGGGATCCAGTCGATGGGCGTGCTGACCTGCGCGAAACATTTTCCAGGACATGGCGACACCTCCGTCGACTCCCACGTCGATCTTCCCTTTGTAGCCCACAACAGCGAAACACTCGAAAAGATCGAACTGTTCCCCTTCAAGTGGCTCATCGATGCCGGCGTCAAATCGATCATGTCGGCCCACCTCTATGTCGATGCCCTCGCAGAAAAACCCTCACTCCCTGCGACTTTCTCCCAAAAGATCATCTCCTCCCTTCTTCAAAAAGAGTGGGGATTCCAGGGGCTTGTAGTTTCCGATGCGCTCAATATGCGGGCGCTGGCCAAAAATTACTCCGCCGGGCAAATCGCCGTGCAGACCTTCCTCGCCGGGCACGACCTGCTTTTGTACGGAGACCATATCGCCCCCAATATTTATCAGATCCTCCGCTACGATCTTCCTGAGGCCTTCGAGGCTCTTAAGAGCGCCTGCCTGAACCAGGAGATCTCTGAAGAGGAGATCGATAGGCGCGTCAGTAAAATCCTGAAAGTAAAGCAGGAGCTCGGGCTGTTTGAAAATGCTGCCTGCCTTCCCATAGAGAATCTAACGGGACAGATCAATTCCCCCGAAGCTGCCTCCCTCAAAAAACAGCTGTTCGAAGAAGCGATCACCCTCGTCAGCAATGATGGAATCCTCCCTCTTAAAGAGGAATATTGCGCCTTGATAGAGCGGGGCAAGTCCCCTTGGTTTGCCTCTGCAATTCGGCAAAGCTGCGATGCTCCCGCTTTCGATCTTGCCGACCCCGACCTCATGAGAAAGGTAAACGGCTGCTCCTGCCTCATCCTCGTCCTCTCGAACAGAGGTGACCCCTCGTCCCATTTCCAGTTCACACAAAGAGAAGCGGAGGCCCTCGAGACCCTCTCCGCCTGCCCCATACCCGTCATCGCCGTCATCTTCGGCACCCCCTACACCCTCTCCAAGCTCCCCCTCTTCTCAGCGACCCTCGTCGCCTATGAAAATGAGCGGGAGGCCCAGGAGGCCGCCGCGGAAGTGCTCCTCGGCAAACGCGAGGCCAGGGGCAGGCTCCCCGTCAGCCTGAGCGGGGCGGAGTAGTTCTTGATGTTTTAATTGCATACCGAGTATGATTTTGAGCAATCAAAACAATTGTTAAGGTTTTTGTGTGATTATTAGCGGAACATCAAAAGTTTCATTTGAAGAAATAAAAGATGTCGATTGTTCTATCACACTGATTCCGATCGCTGAATTAGAGGACCCGGTCCAGGTATTGCCTTGCACGCACATTTTTGATCGCGCATCCATTCTAAACTGGCTAACCCAAAACGCACAAAACCCGGTATGTCCTCTTGATCGCCGCAACATCGAATCCCTCAAGAATGTAGAATTTGTGGAGAAGCTGAAGCGTTCTGTCAACAAAAGCCAGGAACAACATCCTGCTTTACCCGATCCCCATGTCAGCCTGGGTGAAGACTGCAAAAAGATAAAAGTACTGGAAATGTTCCAAGGGTCACTTGTTGTCCATGAGGAAATGCTCAATGGGTCACTTGTTGTCTGCCAGGTCGTGGCAATAAATTTCAATCGAGTAGGGCAATTCGCGGAAATACATCACTCTAATAGATAATTCATGGTTGCTTCCCGGCGTATTCCTTGATGTTTTAACTGCACACCGAGTATGATTTTGAGCAATCAAAACAATTGTTAAGGGTTTTTTATGATTATTAGCGGAGTGTCAAAAGTTTCATTTGAGGCAATAAAAGATGTCGAGTGTCCTATCTCGCTGGTTCCGATCGATGAATTAGAGGATCCGGTCCAGGCATTGCCCTGCAAGCACATTTTTGATCGCGCATCCATTCTAAATTGGCTTAACCAAAACAAGCAAAATCCGCTATGTCCACTTGATCGCGACAAGATCGAATCCCTCACGAATGTAAAACTTGTGGACAAAGCAGAGATCTCTGCCAACGAAAGCCAGGAACAACATCCTGTTTTACCTGATCCTCATCCTATCCAGGAAGAAGACCATGAAAAAATAAAAGCACTAACAATGCTCGAAGGGTCAGCTGTTGTCTATCAGGTCGCCACAAAAAATTACGTCGATAGAGCAAAACAAATCCAGGTGAGACATCACTCCAAAGAAGAGGAGGACTCCTTTACAGAAACAGCAGCATTTCGAGGAGATCCCATCGATCAACTCTATGCCGAGTACTGGAAGCTGCCTTTCCCATTAGCTAAGAACGCACATGCCGAGGTCTCCGTAACAAAACGCTGCCGTCTTGATGGAAGTTGCTATGGAGGTGGTTTTGCAATTCTCATCCTCTAAAGAACCGATCCTGGGTGGATCCTTCTTATGAGGAAGAAAGCGTCCACAGTTCTTAGGTTTATCCTATTGAAGTTTATTGTTTAATTTGGATAATTCATGCTAATGACTGGGGGTTGTCCTAGTCGGCGTCAAAGCCTCGGAGAAATCCGGGGCTTTTCGTTTTTGTATTAGGGAGTGTTCCGTAAAGATTGCTTCATCGATTTCCGGGATACCAGAAAATCAACAGAAGAATCTTTGCGGAGCACTCCCTACTCATCAATCAAATCACATTGTCCAAGTTCACAGATCATCACATAGAGTCGAAGATAAAGCTCAAGAGCAGGAAATGGGTTATGTGGGGAGCAGGCGGGAAAAATTTTAATTAAGTGGGTGAATTTTTCCCATTGGAAACTTCAGGAAGCACTCTGATACTCTCCAACCTGTCCATAAAATTGGCCTTAAATTGACGCATTTGTTAAAATTATCCTTTTTCGGATGATTGGATGATTTCGTTAAAAGAACTTCGGATTTTGTGCAGAGATAGAGTCAAAGAAGCTGAGGCGCTTACGAAGGCGAAGCTTTATGATGGCGCTTATTATCTTTGTGGGTATGCTGTTGAGATTGGATTGAAGAAGAGGATAAGCCTGACTCTTCGTTGGAAGGATGGATATCCCAAAACTGAAGGGGAGTTCAGGAATTTGACGTCCTTTAAAACACATGACCTGGATGTTCTTCTTCATCTTTCCGGGATCGAAGACAAAATAAAAAAAAAAGTGTTTTTCTGAATGGTCCATTGTTACAGCGTGGAAGCCAGACATTCGGTATGCATC
>CAVWEK010000023.1:0-77647 GCA_963753945.1 uncultured Acidobacteriota bacterium
AGGCGAACTGGGTGCAGATCGTACATTCTGCCCACGATATGCCCGGCATCGTGCTCTGAGCCCGTCTCTGGATTCTGGCTGATCTCCAGAAGGTGATCGGCGCAGGCGCGAATCTCGTGATGGAGCAGGTTGTAAATGGGGGAATGGTTTTTCATGCAGCCGCCTCTGTTGAATCGTTCTATGACAGAGGGGACTTAATTAAGCAAAGGAAAAGCTAATCGGAGCAGAGGGATTCGAACCCCCGACCCACTGCTCCCAAAGCAGTTGCGCTAGCCAAACTGCGCTATGCTCCGATTAGAGATTTGAGATCTTAAACAAGACTCGATTTTATCACAAGAATTCAAAATAATTTTACATCTATTAATTTTTCGCAAAGGCGAGGAGCAGAGCGGAGACCTCATCAGGTTTCTCAAGCGGGCTTTGATGCCCTGAGCCTTTGATGAGAGCGGATTGGGAATGGGAGATCCTGGAAGAGAGAAGGGCATGCTGATCGGAAAAGAGTGTATCGTGGTCGCTCGCCACGACAAGCGTGGGTGTCCTGATCAAAGGGTGCAGGGGAAGAGAGGAGGGATCTGCAAGCATCGCTTCAAGCTGGTCGATCAGTGTTTGAGAGGAAAACCGGAGGAGCATGGTGAAGATAGTGCCGATCAGGAAAAGGTTGTGAAGGCGGGAGGGGTGGATGATCCTGGGAAGGAAATGCCTCATCACAAGTTTGGACTGGCCTCCTTTCAGTGAGCCGCAGAGCTCACGCATCAGGTCCACGATTTCTGGAGTAAGAGTAGCCCAGGTGTTGAGAAGCGCCAGCTTTTTCACTCGATCTGGAGCCTGCGCCGCAACGGCCTGGGCGATCCATCCTCCCATCGAGTGGCCGGCCAGGATAAACTGTTCTGGAGCCTTTTTCAGTAAATCCTCTACCATCTCTTGGCGGGAAGAGAATTTGTTCATCACAAACACTTCTATTGTGAAGAGGTCCTTCATCTGTTTGATCTGGTGCTTCCATGCCAGGGCATTGTTCGCAAAGCCGGGAATAAGAATGAGGGTCTCTCTCTTCATATATACCTAAATAAGTTGACAAATTGGCATTTCGGCTGCGGAAGCTTTTACGCGGCCCAAATGCCAATTTTTCAGCTTATTAAGGTATAAAAATCCTTGTGGTCATCAGGGGTTTTATGCGATGGTAGGGGCATAGTGCGGGACTATAGCCGGTGCCCTATTTTTTAAAAAGTGTTGAGAATCGAGGACGGAAGTTATGACTTCATTTCGCCATCTAAAATCGGTCGTCCGTTTGAATGAGCTCGCGGAGGATCCTTACGATCTGACGCTGGAGGGAGCCGTGACCCCCAAACGGATCGACACGATGACTGCTGAAGCGTTGGGATTCCAGCTTTTTTACGGGATGGAGCGCATTTCGGAGAGCATCCTTTCAGCCCTTTTCGACCTGGCGGAAGAGACGCATGCGGTGAGGAAAATGGGGGAGATGCAGTCGGGACAGGTTGTCAACTTCATCGAGGGGTTTGAAAGCGAGCAGCGCCCGGCCCTGCATACGGCCATGCGCGACTTCTTTGAGCATCGCAACCCGTCTGATAAGGCTAAAGAAGCGACAGAACTTGCCTACAGGGAATGTGAAAAGCTCCGCGCTTTCCTGTCCGGCGTTGAGAATAATGAGCAGTATACCGACATGATCCAGATCGGCATCGGGGGATCGGAGCTGGGCCCCAAGGCCGTCTACATGGCGCTCGAGGCTTTTCATAAGCCTAAACGCAGGGTCCACTTCCTCTCCAACGTCGATCCCGATGACGGGGCCCATATTTTCCAGCAGGTCGATCTGGAAAAAACCCTCGTTGTGGTCGTCTCCAAATCTGGCAGCACGCTGGAAACATTGACCAATGAGCAGTTTGCCAGGGAGAAGTTCAAAAAAGCGGGGCTCAACCCCAAAAATCATTTTCTCGCGGTGACGGGCAAGGGAAGTCCAATGGACGACCCGCAGCACTACGCAGCCTCGTTTTACATGTGGGACTACATCGGAGGCAGGTATTCGGCGACCTCGATGGTGGGCGGCGTGATCCTGGCCTTTGCGCTCGGGATGGACAGGTTCCTCGATTTTCTGCGCGGGGCGAGTGGGATGGATAAGATTGCCCTTCGGACCGATCCCAAGTCGAACCTTCCTCTGCTCTCAGCGCTTCTTGGCATCTGGAACCGCAACTTCCTGACCCTTCCGACAACGGCGATCATCCCTTACTCTCAGGCGCTCTCCCGTTTTCCCGCCCACCTTCAGCAGCTCGACATGGAATCCAACGGCAAGAGGATCGACAAGAAGGGACATCCCGTCGATTTCGATACGGGCCCCATCATTTGGGGAGAACCCGGAACCAACGGGCAGCACTCGTTCTACCAGTCGATCCACCAGGGAACAACGGTTGTGCCCATTGAGTTCCTCGGCTTCAAAGAGAGCCAGTACCGTGACGATATCCTCTTCCAGGGGACGACATGCCAGGAAAAGCTCCTCTCCAACCTCTTTGCGCAATCGATCGCTCTTGGCCTCGGCCAAAAAAATGAGAATCCCAACAAATTCTTCCCGGGCAACCGCCCCAACCGGATCCTCTTTGCTGAGCGGCTCGACCCTTACGCCATGGGAGCGATCCTCTCCTACTACGAGCATAAGGTCGCCTTCCAGGGGTTCATCTGGAACATCAACTCATTCGATCAGGAAGGGGTCCAGCTGGGTAAGAAGCTGGCCCTGAAGATCATCGATCAGTTCGCCACCCTCAAGCAGGGCAAGCCGATCGATCCCAAAGGGTTCCCGCTGGGAGCTGCCTACCTCAGGCACATCAGCGGAGAATAGAACTGTTGACTGTGCCCTGTTCGATGCGGAGGACGTGGGGGAAACTTTGTCACTGAAGTCGCCCTCCAGAGCAAACGGGGAAGTGAGGAAGACCTGCCTGAACTTCGGAAGGTGGGTCTTTAACTGCATTTGCCTCTCCCTATCGAGCTGAATCCCAAAATCATCAATGCCAAGCAGCGGAAGCTGGTCCAGCGTCGTGGCCATCTGCTCCCACTCTGCAAACCGGATTGCGGAGATGCAGGAGCGTTTTTGCCCTTCGCTGGAGAATGTTTTGGCAGATTTGCCGCAAAGGTGGATCGACAGATCATCCCGATGGGGCCCTGAGAGCGTCATGCCGAGATGCAGGTCCCTTGGGCGCATTTTTTCCCATGCCTTCTGAAAATGGATCGGGAGGTCGCCCTCTGTTTTGGGCAGGGGGATCGATGACTGGTAGTCGATTGCGATCTCATCCTGCCCATTGGAGAGGATCTTCATCCAGTCGGAGGTGGGTTTTTTTAGCGAAGTGATAGCAGAGCGTCTCTTGGGGATGAGGTAGCTTGCCGACTGGGCCATCATCTGCTCCCAGGCCTCGATGGAGATCTCGCTTTTCACGCGCAAAAGGTGGTTGCGCTGCTTCATCGCTTTGAAATACCTGCCGAGATGGTGGATGTAGAGGGGATCGGTTTGGGCGATGTAGATGTCGAGGAAGCGGCGCCTCTCAGCTGGCGTCCCGCTCACAAGCGAGAGGTCGTCGGGAGAGAGGAGGACGGAGGGGAGGATCCCCAGGAGCGAGGTCAGGTTGGGGTAGACGGTCTCGTTGTACTGGACTTTTCTCGTGTTCTCGTCGTAGTAGACCTTGATGGTTTGGGTTACTCCCTCTTTAAAGAACTCCGCCTCCAGGTAGAAAAAGGACTGGCCGAAGGCGATCAGGTCGGAAAGGGCATTGGCCCGAAAGGAGCGCCCCGTGCTGATCAGATGGATCGCTTCCAGCAGGTTTGTCTTCCCCTGTCCATTTTCCCCCTGGATCAGATTGATCGAGTCGGAGAAGGTGGCGACCGCCTCCCGGTAATTGCGAAAGTTCCTGAGCAGTAACCGTTTTATGTACATTATTCAAGGCGCATCGGCATGATCACAAACTGGGCCGTGGTCGAATCAGTGATGAGGCCCGGATTGTAGGAATCGCTGATGCTAAACTGGACCGTTTCATCTTTGCTATGGCGGAGGATGTCGAGGAAAAAGGTGGGGTTGAAGGCGATTTCAAGCTTCTCCCCGGCATAGTTGACGGGCATGTTGACTTTCCCTTCGCCGATCTCTCCCGAGGTCGCAGAAAGGTGGAGCTCTCCTGTCGAGAAGGAGAAGCGGACCGGGCTATTGGAGTCGGGAGTAAAGAGGGAGACCTGCCGGAGCAGGGAGATCAGTTCTTCGCGGTGCAAGGAGATGGGCTGCTCTTTCTTTTCAGGGATGACGCGGCTGACATCGGGGAACTGTCCGGAGAGGAGTTTGCTGATCAGGGTCGTCGATTTGAGCTCGATGGCGATCTTGTCGGCCATGAGGGTAAGCGTCGCATTCTCTTCTTCTTTGATCTCGAGCATGCGGATGATCTCTTCAACAGCTTTGAGCGGGATGAGGTGGGAGCCATCGAACTCCTGCGGCAGAATAATGCCCGAGTGGATCCTGGCGAGCCGTTTGCCGTCGGTGCCGGTAAAGGTCGCTGTCTGGTTGACATTGTGCAAAAGGAGGCTGTTGAGGACCTGTCTGCTGTCATCGCGCGCAGCGGCAAATGCGGTACGGGAGAGGAGCTCTTTGAGCGCGGAGGTGGGGATGGAGAATTGGGTCCCTTCAGAGAGGTTGGGGAGGGCGGGGAATTCGTTTTTATGCATCCCATGCACTTTGAAGTGGGAAGTCCCCGCGTTAATGGTGGCGACATCGGGGGAGAGGGCATGGATCTCGACTTGGGGTGCGGTCAGTTCGCGGACGAGCTGGAAAAATCTGCGCGCGGGAAGAGTGATCCCTCCCTCCTGGACCACTTTGGCCTGGGAGTAGACCCGCATGCTGACTGTCAGATCGGTTGCGCTGATGATGAGCTGGTCGTCCATCGCTTCGATGAGGACGTTGGCAAGAACGGGCATCGCAGGTTTGGAGGGAACGACGTTCTGAATTTTGCCGATAAGGTTAAGAAGTTCCAATCGTGAGATGATGACTTTCATGGGCCGGTGCTCCAGGTTAATGTGCGATCTTTGGAGCATCATAACGGAAGGGGTAAAATCCGTCCAGCCGCGAGGCGATCCAAAGTCAGGAGTGGTCTTTCATCGCGCGGTCGATATCCCGATTGTGCTCCCGCTCTTTGAGGGCGGCGCGCTTGTCGAAAGTGCGTTTCCCTTTGGCGACGGCGATCTTGACCTTGACGTAGCCCTCTTTCAGGTACATGGCGAGGGGGATAAGGGTGAGTCCTTTCTCCGTAGAGAGGGACTTGAGTTTGAGGATCTCCCGCTTATGGAGCAGGAGTTTGCGCTCGCGCCTCTCTTCATGGTTGAAGAGGGAGCCGAACTTATAGGGAGCGATCGAGGCGTTTTTAAGGATGGCGACCCCCGAATCTGAGATCAGAACGTAGGCTTCCTGGAGGCTGCCGCCATGGTTGCGCAGCGATTTAATTTCTGTGCCGAGCAGGACGATCCCCGCCTCGAAGGTCTCAAGAATTTCATACTCGTGTGTAGCGCGCCGGTTTGAAACCAGCTCAGAGTCGCTTTTCTTTTTTGACATAGGGAGTTATCGACCAAAAAGGGATTGCCCAAAGGGAGTGACACAGAAACACTCTTTGCCGTTGTGCTCGCCAACGGCTGTCACGCCGAGTTCAAACAGCCACTCTAGTACAGTCGCTTTTATCAAGGCAAGCTCTTCTTCCGAGTAGACGGGCAAAGTGTATTTCCAGGACTTGCCGTGCCGCTTAAGCATGACGATGGAGTTTTCTCCAAGCGGGACGATCACGCCGCGGAGGAAGTCTTCAAAATAGACCCAGCCGGAATTTAAAACGCGGACGACACTTCTTTCCGCCTCGCGCAAATTGCGATCGGTGATGAGCTCGGCCGGGACCGCAGGGGAGACCAGTCTGTTGAGGGGGTGGCGATAGAGGAAAATGGCGCGGTTTTCAGGGCGCATATCGAGGAAATCGTTGGCGCTCTCCAGCGCGTACAGGCGGCCCTCGACAACGTCGGCAAGTTTCAGCTGGCGCAGTTTTGAGATGAGGTAGTGGAGATAGTCGGACAATGAAGGATGCTCTTCATCAAGCCCCTCCATTTTGGCGACGAGGGCGCTCACCGTGGCTTTTGCAGGGAGCAGGCGGTGATTTTTGTCGGCAGAGAGGGCAAGCGGCTGTTTTTTTGCCAGACTGAGAACCTGGCTTAAATCGAGGATGAAGGCAAAGTCGTCGGAGCGGCGGCGCATGACCTTGGTTGTCTGAGCGATCGGGCACGACTCTGTGTTGCGCAGGAAGATCGCGTACTCGCGCCACTCGTTAAGGGGGGTGACGATCTCTTTCCATTCGTCGCCCACATTTTCATATCCAAGGCAGCAGGCAAAGTGGAATTCCAGCTGTAAAAGATAGTGCTCGAACTGCTCGCGGGAGATCCCATACTTCTCAATGATGTCCTTCGCATAGAGCTTAAGGTCGGGGGAGTGGTAGACGTCGTGAACAATGCCGCTGAGAACAGGATCGGAGAAATTAAGCTCACCCATGTAGCGCTGGAAAATTTGAGGGGTGAGGAGGTATTTCTCGACGAGGGATTCAAAAATGTTATTGGATGTTCTGGGGATCGAATACCAGATGGGTAGAACGTGGATCGGCACTTTGCGGAGCAGAGACTCTGAAAAACTCCATCCCCGGCCTGAAATCGGGGTCAAATTTAAGCGCCTGCGCTTCAAAATATTTACGCAAATCCTTATCGACGACGATACTGTCATCTTCAAAGGCAAAGAGCCCCGTCTTACTGATTTTTTTAAGGATCGGAAGCAGCTCTTCCTCATCCAGATCGACACTTTTAGCCAGCTTGCGAGTGGGGATTTTCAGGGAGCTGTAAAGAATTTCTTCCAAAACGTTCAGGTCACAGGTGGAGAACTGGGACATGAGCAGCCGGTTTTCAATATCCTGCCTATAGTCATAATCCTCTAAAGTGATTTTATTTTTCCTGACAGCGCTTAAATCCAGCATGCTTAAAAACCTTACTTTTTTTCAGAATACAACGAGAGTATCCCTATTAGAATAACCTGTTTCCCCATTTGTGACAAGGCGCCATTTTCAAAGAGATAATTTTAATTTTACGCGCCTCCTATAAAAATACTGTGACAAAAGGGAAGAACATCGAGTATATTTGTACCCATACTCAAACTTGGCAAAAGATCTATGGAAAAGCCGAAATACGACCATCAGCGCATCGAACAGAAATGGCAGAGAATTTGGGAAGACAGAGAGCAGTTTAAAGCCGTCGTTGATCCCGCAAGGCCCAAATACTACATCCTCGATATGTTCCCCTATCCTTCAGGAGCCGGTCTCCACGTGGGCCACGTTACAGGATACACCGCCACCGACATTCTGGCCCGCTACAAACGGCAAAAGGGGTTCAACGTTCTCCATCCGATGGGCTGGGACAGTTTCGGTCTGCCCGCAGAGCAGTACGCGATCCGCACCGGAACCCATCCCTCGATCACCACCGAGCAAAACATCCACACCTACCGCCGCCAGCTCAAGTCGCTGGGCTTTAGCTACGACTGGAGCCGCGAAGTGGCTACTTCCGATCCTAAGTACTACAAGTGGACCCAATGGATCTTCACAAAGCTCTACGAAAAAGGGATCGCCTACGAAGCGGAGGTGCTCGTCAACTTCTGTCCCGGCGCTCGGCACCGTGCTTGCCAACGAAGAAGTCGAGGAAGGACGCTCGAAAGAAGGGGGATATCCCGTTGAGCGCAGACCCCTTGCGCCAGTGGATTCTGAAGATCACCGCTTACGCCGACAGGCTTCTTGCAGGATCTCGATCTGATCGATTGGCCCGACCACTTGAAAAAACTGCAGATTAACTGGATTGGGCGGAGCGAAGGCGCCAAAATCGATTTCGTCGAAAAGAAGACGGGAAGTCCCCTCAGCGTCTTCACCACTTGCCCCAATACCCTTTTTGGGGTGACGTACGTCGTCCTTGCCCCGGAACATCCTCTCATTGCAGAGATTACGACCCCGAGCAAAAAGCCGAAGTCGACGCCTATCGCAAAATAGTCGCCGCCAAGAGCGACATGGAAAGGACCGATCTTGCCAAAGAGAAGACCGGCGTCTGGACAGGTGCCTATGTGATCAACCCCGTGAACGAACGTCTCATTCCTGTCTGGGTCGCCGATTACGTCCTGATGGGGTACGGAACCGGCGCCGTCATGGGCGTTCCCGCGCACGATGAGCGAGACTTTGCGTTTGCCAAAAAATACGATCTGGCGATCCTTCCCGTCATCTCTCCTGACGTTGCACCTATCCACGACCTCATTCCCGAAGGGCTCAAAGCCGAAGACCTCAAGTCGACGTGCTCGCCGGAAGCAGGTGCTGGACCGAAGACGGGTCCTGCCATCAATAGCTCCCATGGCACCTGCTCCATCGACGGCCTGGAAGTGGAAGAAGCAAAAAAATCGATCGTCGACTGGCTCGAAAAACACACGAAGAGGGGAGCGCACAGTCAACTACAAGCTCCGCGACTGGCTCTTTTCCCGCCAGCGCTACTGGGGAGAACCTTTCCCCATCCTCCATTTTGCAGATGGCACAAAACGGGTCCTCGACATCGATGAGCTGCCTCTCTGCCCTCCCGACCTCTCCGATTTCAAACCATCGGGAACAGGGGAGAGCCCCCTGGCAAAAGTCAAAGACTGGGTCGAGATCGTCGACCTCAAAACGGGCAAAAAAGCGCAAACGGGAGACCAACACGATGCCTCAGTGGGCCGGCTCGTGCTGGTACTACCTCCGCTTTTGCGATCCCCATAACGATACAGAAGCCTGGGATAAAGAAGCGGAAAAGTACTGGATGCCCGTCGACCTCTACGTCGGCGGCGTTGAGCACGCCGTACTCCATCTTCTCTACGCCAGGTTCTGGCATAAGGTCCTCTACGACTGCGGCTATGTCAGCACGAGCGAGCCCTTTCAGACGCTGCGCAACCAGGGGCTTGTCGTCGCACGGTCTTACCAGCACCCAAACGGCGGATACGTCTCTCCGGAAGAGGTGCGCGAAGAAGAGGGGAGCTTTGTGCAGATCGGCACCGATGAAGCACCTCCGAAGCCAGATGGAGAAGATGTCGAAGTCCAAGCTCAACGGGGTGACGCCCGATGATCATGGTCGAGGACTTTGGCGCCGATTCCCTCCGCATGTACGAGATGTTCATGGGCCCCTTCGACAAGGAGAAGGTCTGGAACACCGACGCGGTCAGCGGATGCCGGCGTTTCCTCAACCGCTACTACGACCTCATCATCTCCGATAAGGTGACCGATGAAGAGAGCGAAGAGGCCTTAAAGCTCGGACACCGCCTCGTGCACCATGTGGAAAGAGATATCGAGGGGATGCAGTTCAATACGGCCATCGCCAAGATGATGGAGTTCATCAACGCCTTTGCCCCCCTTCCCGCCTACCCGAAGAGCGTCCTCAAAATGCTTACCCAAGTCCTCTATCCCTTTGCTCCCCACATCACTGAAGAGGCGTGGGAGCATTTGGGAGGAAAAGAGAGCCTGACCTATACCCCCTTCCCAGCTATGCGATCCTCAAATACCTCGGTCGACGAGACGGTCCTCTATGTCGTCCAGGTCAATGGAAAAGTGAGTGGAAAATGGATGCTGCCCAAAGATAAGCCCGAAGAAGAACTCCTCGCCTTTATCAAGACGCAGCCCAACATCGCCAAATACCTGACGGGGCCGATCTCCAAGGTCGTCTACGTTCCCAATAAACTTCTCAGTATTGTGTGCGATGTTTAGTTTACTCTATGACTTTGGCACTCTTCCTCCTTGCCCTCATCGCCCTGCCGAAACTGCTTTGGCAATGGTGCTTTCAGGGTAAATATCGAGAGTCCCTGCCTGCCCGCCTCGGATTTTCCTTTCCTGCCTTTTCTCCCGAAAAAGGACAAAAGGTGATCTGGATCCATGCTGTCTCGATGGGGGAGACCCGTGCCATCATCCCCCTTTTCCGCAGGATCCGCCAGGAAAACCCCGACGCCCCCATCGTCATCTCGACAACCACAGAGACCGGAAACGCAGAAGCCAAGACGGAGCATGCCCGAAGCGGACGCCTATTTTTATCTTCCCCTCGACTTTTCCTGGATCATCCGCCGCCTCTTCGACCGGATCCAACCAACACGCTGATCCTCTGCGAGAGCGATTTCTGGTACCACCTGCTGCAAGACAGCCAAAAACAGAGGCAGCCCCATCGCCCTCGTCAACGGAAAGGTCTCCGAGCGCTCCTGCGCACGCTTTAAAAAGGTGCCCTTTTTCACCCGCCGCCTCTTTGCCCCCTTCACACCAAATGTGTGTGCAAAGCCCACTCTACCGCGACCGCTTTCTTTCCATGGGGATCCCCGCAGTAAAAATCGCTGTGACCGGCAACCTCAAGTTCGATGCCCCCACAAAAAAAATGTCCCCCGCCGAAACTCCAGGCATTCCGCGACTCCCTGGGTATCGCGCGAAACCAGCCCGTCCTGGTGATCGGCTCCACCCATGCCCCCGAAGAGGAGTGGCTCCTGACCGCCTTAGAGCCCGTCTGGAAGCAGCTTCCCACCCTCAAGGTCCTCCTCGTCCCCCGCCACCCCGAGCGCTTTCAGGAGGTCGCCCATCTCTTCAAAGAGCGCGCCCTCCCGTTCGGCCGCCTCTCCGAAACCCGAAACAGAGCAGAGCGCCTCCTTCTCATCGATGCGATGGGGATCCTGCCCCAGTGCTACCAGATTGCCGACACTCGCCATCGTCGGAGGCAGCTTTGTCACTCATATCGGCGGCCACAACATCCTCGAGCCCGTCCTCGCCGGCGCCCCCGTCCTCTTCGGCCCCCACCTCCACAACCAGCCCGACTTCAAAGAGCTCGTCCTCTCCGCCCAGGCCGGCGAGGAGGTCACCGTCGAACAGCTCGCCAGACGCCCTCATCGCCTTCCTCGAAGACCCCGCCCGGCACATGCGCTACAAGACCGCCTGCGAGACCCTCACTGCCACCGTCCAGGGCGCGACCCTCCGCACCTACGAAAAGATCTTTCCCCTGCTAAAAGGATAAAATTTCGAAAAAGCCATTGTGGTTTAATCCTCTCATTTCATAAACTCTTGGTTTCGTTTTTAAGACATGTCGCGGGGTGGAGCAGTGGTTAGCTCGTTGGGCTCATAACCCAAAGGCCGGAGGTTCGAATCCTTCCCCCGCTATTTTCTTCTCGGCGGTATAGCTCAGCTGGTTAGAGCAACGGAATCATAATCCGTGGGTCGTTGGTTCAAGTCCGACTGCCGCTATCCATCTAATTCTCATCAAAAAAATAGTAAAATCTTCCAATCGAGTCAGGGTGTATTTCGCTTTACACGTTTACGATGTGTTGAATGGAGTAATACAAGGCTGAAGCGCCAGGGACTTTGGCACTTCAGAGCTTGTAATTAAGGCTTATTGAAGGGAGTCAAGAACCTCGTGAAGTTTTTCTGTTAGAATTGTCATTTCTTCAAATCCAATTCTGTTATTTGTGACTTCAGAAACATGTTTTTCTAAAATACAAACATCATCTCTACTTAGAGACGTATAATGTTCCTCAAATGCATGCTTTAACTTTTTTTGATATTCTCCCGGTTTATTCTTAACCAATGGGTTTTTACTTTGCTCTATTGCCCACGAAATTACTTCGGCAGCTTTCTTAAGCTCTCTTATAGCCTTACGTCTGTTTCCTTCCTGGTGACCTCCTATATGAATATGCGCTGTTTCAATTACAGTCGCACTCCCATTTTGAGTAGAGGCGACGATGTTTTTTGCTTCGCCGTCTGCACGAATAGATATTTTATTGGCATCCGAATTGGTTTTGCTGAAATGGAGTCCAATCACATTTCCGATCCGGTCGCAAATTTTTTCAAATAAACTAACCATATGTAACCAAGTAAATTTTTTAATCCAAAAATAACCTTCAAACAACAAATGCATCCAAATAATTACTTTTGAATTTCATTTTTTTGTAGAGTTGGAAAATTGTCAATATTAAAGTTAGGTAATCTGACGCGGGGTATAGAAATGGATAGTCTCCAGATATTTCCTTAGAACGCCGTGCAGATTGGTGCGAGAGGTTGGATCTGTCTTTTTTTTGACAGGTTATGAGTGGATCGAGTACATAGAGGGGGATTGGCTGTAAAATGATATGGGTTGATTTTTTTTGAAAAGGTGAGGTAGACTGTGGCGAAAACAAAGAAGCTTGGTATGGATAAAGGTAAACCTGTCTCAGTTTTAGATGTAGCCTCCTACATATTGGAAAAGCAACCCAAAAAGCAGCCTCTTACTGCCTGGAAATTGCAAAAACTGGCGTACTATTGCCAGGCGTGGTCCCTTATATGGGATGAGCAACCCCTGTTCAAAGAGAAGATTCTGGCATGGGCAAATGGACCCGTTATAAAAGAGCTCTACGATCAACACAGGGGTCAGTTTTACGTAAAACAGATCCCCAAAGGAAATCCTCAACGTCTTTCATCCAATCAGAAAGACTCGATCAATCAGGTCCTGAAAGGATATGGCGATAAATCTGCTCAGTGGCTAAGCGATCTTACGCATATGGAAACACCCTGGATCGAGGCCAGAAAAGGCCTGAATCCCGGGGAGCGGGGAGAAGCACAGATTTCACTGGCGAGCATGGCAGAGTATTATAGCGAGGTGAATCTCTGGGGCCAGCCCGTTGGCAGTTAGGTGTTTCCAATCTTAATCTTTTGTTTCCATGTCCCGAAAAGAGCAAAAAAAATCCAAGCAATTTCCTTTCCAATCTCCTGCGGAAAGTAAACTTCCCAAATCTGGAAATTTCCAGGCCTCTTCCTATAGTAACCTTGAGTTTAGGGCAGGGCAAATGGATATGGAAGGTCCCTGGGGATGGAATAGATTCGATCCAATGAATATGCAGGACCTTTTCCACAAAATTTTTGATTCCCAGAAGCTTACCTGGCAAACCCTTCGAGAGAATGGTTCTCATTTGGTTCAGGTAAACGATCTATGCACAATGGCCCAAAAACGCCTGGTAGAACTGAGCAAAGACGATTATGAGGAGCTTTTTTCTCTTCGTGTTACGGGCCGTAAAAGAATCTGGGGGATTAAAGATGGGAGTATTCTTTGGCTGCTTTGGTGGGATCCGGAGCATGAAGTCTGCCCGAGTCATAAAAAACATACTTAGAATCGGCGATAAAAACTGTCAGAATTCCAGGCTCTACCAGAGCTTCGAGGTAGGAACTTCCTGAAGTTCTCTTGCTCCTGCGAAGGAGTTATCAAAGGCAACTCTCATGCGACGGGCCTCAGGATGCATCACAACCTGATGCATTGTAGACATGTTATTAACCGCAGATGATCCAAGGGCGTCTTCCAGGGGCCGATTGTTCCTGTTTCTGAAGAACTCGGTCAAAACCTCCTCTCTTCTGACGCAACTACTCGAGGGGTGATTCGGCTCAGGCTTATAGCGATAGTTAAGAGTCGTCAGGGGTTGATCTTCATTCCAATGACGGTACACATGAGTCTCCTCGCCGTTACTATCGGAACCTTGATAAAAGTGAATGCTCTCACCACCATTCTTATCGGCAACCACTAAATGATAGGGCCCAAGAGCAGGGAAATCTTTGGTATGCCTCTCAACCTCTTCAATATTTCTGCATCGCTCCAGACAATGCCTGTTATAAAATGCTGCAGGCATCCCTCTGATTCCTCGTGTCAGGCCTTTACATACATTCATGGCAATGGACAGACCTTCCTCATTCATACCTGTAAGAACACCAATAAAACCTGGAATGCCCACATCTACTGTGCTCAGACCTTGCTGAGTTTTACGATGAATAATTAGGCTATATGTCCCAAAGACCCCAAAAGATCCCCAATCCAGATTGCGGGCAAGAACCATCTCATTTTGTGAATCGCGACCGACAAGAGCGGTACAGGCAACATTCCTCCTGCTATTAGCCCTTTCCAGGGATCGCTTGGGAAGATGTAGATCATCGGGCATCAAATGGATTAGCAAAACATCGGCTACAGTTAGTCGCCTTGGAAACTTCCAGTAATTTTGCTCTTTAGCCCACTGGTTATAGCCATTTACCATCCCCTCTATTTCCCGCAAATATTGAGGGGGAAGGGTATTGGTGATTTCTCCAAGCAGGTTTGGCAGTGCATCAGCCGTAGGCTCCGGGATCCAACTTCTTGTGACAACAGAATGCAGCAGTGGAAAAAAAATATGCCATCCCCAATCCAATTGCTTCATGACACGGTTAATGGCAGCGCCGCAGAGATAACCATGGGCTTTACCTGCTGTAAATGGATCGTCAGAATCTAACGAAAGAATGGGCACATCGCCTTCATAGTAAAGTCTTCCCCCATCACATTGCCCTGGGGTGTACACATGATTTCTCATGTCATGATGAGCTGGAATGAAATAATTAAGGGCAACTGAAGACACGGATGAGACCAAAGTACAGAGAGCTCCTGTCAGCTCAGGCATAGAGACATAGCCTGATCCCAACCCGGACGGGGTCAATGCGGAAGAAACCACCAATCCCATCCCCAGGATGCCAACAGCCTGATTCAACCTTGTAATGGAAGTATGATGCTCACAGACCCAAAGAGCAGCTCGCTCAATTTGACTTGAATGTTCCCGATCCTCTTTTTTATGATTTATAACATCTTGATTTTTCGACACACTAGAGCTGGAAACTATTATATTTGCCATTGTAATTACCTTTTTAGTTTAATGACATAATTATATTAAAAATTCACATTTAATGCAAATAGATCAATTTTTTACTATAAAATGAAGATGCACTTAATTGTAAATGACTTGAGACAGAAAATCCAAAATTGACAAGCTATTTTTTAAAAACTTTCTGCGTCAGGTCTGCATTTCCAGGATATGCAGGGCTTCTTTTGCCGTGGCGGTTGGGCGAGGCATGAGGCCCTGCTCTCTGAAAACGCGCAGATCGGGGATCCCCATCAGATCTTCGATGCATGCAGGGGGCTGAGCTCTCTATCCGCATAGAGCCCTGAGATGATCTCCAATAGACGATTTACTTCATTTCTTTGCAGATTTAATAGCTTGTCAGAGGAATGGGGATTGCAGAAGTTTTGCGTGTCTGTGGTGCATCCCAGGTCGCACAGGACCGCTTTAACGACCAGGCCAGTTAGGCTATCGATTAGAACCAGAATATTGGCCGATTTAAGGTCCTCATGGAGGAACCTTTTTTCATGGATTGCTGCCAGGCCCCGCATCAAATCGATCGAAATGCGATGCAGCTCATCGCGCGTCAAATCCCGCCCCTCTAAAATATCAAGAGATCCACTGTAGAAATCCTGGAACATCTCAAAGTTCCATTCGGTTGATCCTCTTCGCGGATAGGTTGAGGTTTTGTGATTCTGGATGATCCCTTCCTTCCCCTGGAATGCAGCGATTTTCTCTGCCTCCTCGACTACACTTAAGCGCAAGGCGGGGTCAAAATGCAGGGGACGGACTCTCGCATATATTTTTACATTGATCGGGTCCCCGGAAATAGAAATTTTTTTATTGTTGCCGTTACTGACGATTTCCTTTGCGTGGACCATCCATTCTCCATCCCTCCAAAATTGTAATGATAAGGGGAGGTCATCTTCTCCTCTGCGGATAAAAATAGAGTCTTCGTTGCTTTTTTTTAGTTTTTTGTGCCAAAGATGCTGATTTTCAATAACATAATCGGTGATTTGAGCGCAGGACTCCTCGTTCAGCCCGATGAGGTCAAAAAAATTATATTTATTATTGGTAATTGAATTTGTCACTTATCTACCTGTTAATTAACATAAATATTATATTAGCATGTTGTTTTAGTCAACTTAATCTTTCTGTTTTCGTAATTGATTGTGTGTGATATTATGCTTCGAAAAATTGCGAGGATTGTATGACATTAGTAACGACTGAAAAAGAGCTTAATAACATCCAGGGCGTTGTCGAGACAGGTCTCAATTACGCCGGCTACATCCCTCTGGTTTCCACCCTGTCTGGAGCCATCCGGATTAACTATGGGAAGATCGAAGTGATCGGGGCTATCGCCTCCGCTGCACTCATCGCCATCAGGGCCTTTGCGAATGATAGTCAGACAGAACGGGCAGAACAGCTTAACCTGGCGCTGCAGGTGATCACAGCCTATTCGCTGCATGGAATCGCGAATATTTTCCGTGGGATCCTGGAAATGGTGCCTTTCTTAAGCCTCGTAACATGTCTGCCTTACGACCTGCTCAAGCACCGCTTCTCCTATCCAAGGGAAGATGCCCAGCTTCTACGCGTATCGACCTAAGTCGGGTTCGCATCCCTGTTTTTAATCGCTGAAAGTCTTTCAGAATTAGCAGTTTGGTTCTTCGCGCTCCCGTGTCACATTAAATTTTTGTTTTGTGCAATGGCGGATTCGGTATAATACTCGGCAAAATTGCGGGGTTTGTATGACGCTTGTAAGAACAGAGAGTGAACTGAACTACGTCCTGAGTGTTGTTGAAACAGGTCTCAACTATGCAGGGTATATCCCTTTCGTTTCCAAACTGTCGGGGAGTCTGCGGATCAGTTATGGGCAGCTTGAGGTGATCGGAGCCATTGCAACAGCTGCAATTCTGGCGGCCAGGGCCTTTACAAACACCGATCTCAGAGCGCGCGCGCAAGGACTGAACCGGGCGCGTGAAGTGTTCACCACTTATGCTATGCATGGGGTTGCCAATGTCGTCCGAGGGTACATTGAAACGTTCTCTTTTATGGGTCTTGCGACATGCCTGCCGTACGATCTGCTGCAGAACCGTTTCGCTTATCCTAAAGAAGACATGGCTGCTGAGCCGCGTCATATCCGGGTTTCAAGGAGAGAAGCGACTTAAGTTTTTTCGTTGGCTTCGAGGAGTTTCATGTACTTGTAGAACGCGGTATGTCCGTTGTACAGAGAAATGATGAACCCCTCTCTACCTCCGAAAATTCCCTTTTTCAGAAGGTAGCTCTTGAGGAAGGCGAATGTGCCGTGCGCGATCGCTTTTCCGACGGATGAGGATTTTCTCCCCCGATTCTGCTCTGCAAAGAGGGTCGAATAGGTCTGCATTTTGGAGAGGAAATCTCCCATCGAGCGGTAGGGGGTGTGCAGCAGGGGAGAGGTGAGGGGAGTGAGCTTTAAAGTGCCGAGCATCACTTTTTCATGGACGGCATTATCGGAAAATTGCGTCGATCTGCGGTTGTAGAGCCGGGTGACGGGGTCGGGATGCCAGCCTCCGCAATAGCGGATCCACTTACCATTGAAGTAGTTGCGTCTTTGGATCTGATAGACCCGGTTGGGATTGAGGGCGAGCCGGGCGATCTCCTCACACAGTTCGGGGGTGAGCACTTCATCGCTGTCGATCGACAGGATCCAGTCGAACTTGGCAAGAGAGGTGGCCGCATTATGAGTCGGCCCAAACCCTATAAATTCCCCTTGAACAATCTTTACGTTGGGAAAGCTCCGGGCCACCTCCAGCGTGGTGTCGGTCGAGCCCGAATCGTAGACGATCACCTCAGGAAATTTTTGAACAGAAGCGAGCGTTGCAGGGAGTGTCTGGGCGCAATTTTTGGTTAGAATGGTTACGCTGATCATAAAGGGAAAAATAGCATAGGGATTGTTTAAGGGCAACGCAGGAAAACACGAGCCTTAACGACAAAGTTAAATTTTATCTAACAGCCGTTTGAGATTGCATTCTTAATGTTGGATATGCTAATATGTTCTTCCATAAATTGAATATGAGGTTTAGATATGACAGTAACAAATGCAAACCGCAGCCCATCAATTAATAGTGCATCAATTCCTCCTTCTTTAAATAATCAACCCGCTGCCCAAAGACATGCCCCAAGATCAAATTGGGATGAAAGCTCAATTAATACGGCTCCAGCAAGAAGCTCTTGCTTCTCGTATATTTCCCAGTGCCTTGGAAGGCTTGTACAGTGGATAAAGGAGAAAGTACATTACTTTTTCGGTACTGACGGCATTGAGGATACGACCGAGCCTGTTATCACTCAACTGGTTACTCCCCAGGAACTTGATGAGCGCGTCCAAAAGGGACGTAAATGGATAGAGGACAACATTGATGAAGTTTTCGGAAATGGACAGCGCGATCTTCGTCGTGATAAATTTCTTGTTGAAATCTCCTATAAAGGAATGAAAGCTTTTTCTTACCCCACTTCGAATCCTGCCAATCTCAGTCAGCTGAAAAACGACGCGATGACTAAATTGGAAGCGTTAATCCGTTCTCCGGTGAATGCAGAAGACAAGAGTTCTGTAGGTGCCAGATTGTCAGTGAGCGCTCTTTTTTTTACCCGCTTTGTTCCAAGGGATGACAAGGTTTTGCCCTTTATTAGAACTGCTGGAAGACACATCTCTCATAATTTTATGAATGACTCTTATGCTCGAGGGGGTATTTTCCCTGAGGCGATTGCAGACTCGAAGCTCAATGAATGGCTCGCCGATCATTTGATCCTGGATTCTGTAGCCGATAGACGAAATATCATCAACTATGTTTCTGATGTAATCAACTCCTGATTCCATACCCAAATGCTGGTTTTTCAAGTTGTTTGGGTATAATTCCCTTCTCTTCCTGGTGAAATTTCCCTATGCGGGCCTAAGGGATCTGTGGTATATTACCTATTTTAACGGAGTGTTTTCCATGAGAGAAGCCTACACCTTTGACGACGTCGCCCTGGTGCCTCAATTCAACAACGTCCCCTCGCGCACAGAGCCCCTTTTGGAGACGTGGCTGACCAAAAATCGCAAAATGAGCATCCCGATCATCTGCTCGAATATGGACACGGCGATCAGCGAGGAGCTGGCCGACATCCTGATCGGGGAGGGGTCGATCCCGATCTTCCATCGTTTTACGCCGATGGAGGCGCAGGAGCACTGGGTGAAGAAATTCGACGGGAAGACCTTCATCTCCTGCGGGATTCTCAAGATCGATGAGACGCGCAAGCTGCTCGATATGGGAGCGATGGGGGTCTGCATCGATGTGGCTCACGGCCACTCTGATCGGATGTTCCATTTCATTCAGGAGCTCAAGCGCACCCATCCAGAGAAAGAGATCATCGCGGGCAATGTGTGCACGGCGATGGCCTACCACGACCTGGTGAATGCCGGGGCCGATGCGGTCAAGGTGGGGGTGGGTCCGGGCGCTGCGTGCACGACGCGCATGGTTACCGGGTTCGGCATCCCGCAGTTTACCGCGATCTACGATTGCGCCAAGATCGCCGAGAAGCTGCGGGTGCCTCTGATCGCCGATGGGGGGATCCGCAACAGCCGCGATGTCGTTCTGGCGCTTGCTGCCGGAGCCAGCACGGTGATGGTCGGCAAGCTCTTTGCGATGACGAAAGAGAGCGCTGCGGTAAAACGCAAATCGGACACCTCGCCCACCGGGCTCGAGGCGAAATTCCGCGGGCAGGCGAGCGAAGACTTCCAGAACGACTTCTACGGCGGCCTGAAGGATAAAACGGTTGCCGAGGGGATCGATTTCTGGGGCCCGGTCACAGGGAGCGCCAAAGAGTTGCTGAACCAGCTCCTCGGCGGCTTGCGCAGCGGACTTACTTACGGCGGCGCACGCAGCATCAAGGAATTGCAGCGCAAAGCGGAATTTGTCAAGGTGACGGGAAGCTACATGCACGAGAGCCGCCCTCGGCCCGATATGACGAGAGGGTAAGATGGAAGCGATGCTGACAGCAGAAGGGGAGAAGGGGATTGGAGTTTTCGCCCCTACGTCTCTCGACCGTTCCCAGAAGATCTACGATGCCGTCCACGGATTCATCCGGTTCAATGAGCTTGAGCGGATGGTGATCGACTCGGAGCCCTTTCAGCGCCTCCATTACCTCCACCAGCTCGGGATCGCCTATCTCGTCTATCCCGGCGCCACCCACACTCGCTTCGAGCACTCTTTGGGCGCGATGGAGCTGGCGACGCAGATTTTAGAGCGGATCGGCGCGAAGTACCCGATTCCCGATTTCGCCTATTGGATGCAGGTCATCCGCCTGGCGGCTCTTTGTCACGACCTGGGCCATCTCCCTTTTTCTCACGATGCGGAAAAAACCCTTCTGGGCCCGGCCGGTCATGAGGAATGGACGGTCAGAGCGATCATGAGTCCCCAGTTGGAAGGGGTGTGGAAGACCTTTTGTACGTATTATCCGGGAAGAGACAGCGCGACCGATATTTTAAAGATGGCCGTCGGCGAGAAAAAGCTCCTGGAGATGGGACTCTCCATTGCTTTTACCCCTCTTGAGAGAGTGCTCTCCCAGGTCGTTACGGGGGATTTCTTCGGCGCGGACAGGATCGACTACCTGCTAAGAGACGCTCAGTGCACCGGAGTCTCCTACGGGCTCTTTGACTACCACCAGTTGATCGAGATGCTCTGCATTCTGTCTGTCAACAATGAGTTGGAGCTGGGGATCGAGGAGAACGGGATCGCCTCGTGCGAGGCGCTTCTTCTGGCCCGCCACTTTATGCACCAGAGGGTCTATCAATATTCCTCTGTCAAAGCCTATAAATTCCATCTGGCCCGGTTTATGGAGGGTTTCCTCCAGGGGTCGGATTGCCTCACTACTTTGAACGGATACCTTTCGCTGACCGACTGCGAGGTGGTAACGGCCCTGCGCAAAGCGTCCAGGGACCCTTCCGCACCGGGGCACCCCGACGCAGAGTCCCTCCTAAGGAAGGACAAGCGCTTTAAAGCGGTTGCGATCAAAGAGGGGATAGGGGAGGGGGCTTTGAAGGAAGCCGGGAAGAGAGCGGGGGTTCCTGCCGATTCCCTTTTCTTCGAACCGGGCTCCTCCCATAAATCGCATCAGGGGCTTGCCTTTCCCGTGCTGACCCGCTCTGGCTCTGTGGTGCCGGGAAGCGAGCTCTCCCAGATCTGTGTTCCCTTCTGCGGGTTCCAGTGGGCTTACGTCGCGCCGGGCTATGAAAAAGCCTTGCGGGGAGCGCTGGAAAAATGATCGCGGGCCCCATCAGCATGGTTAAAAAGGAGCTCCAGAGTTTCTCGGGGAAGGAGCGCCTATTTATTTTATTCGCCATGCTCTGTGGGTTCTTCATCTCCTCAGAGTATTCGATCATCCGCCCCGCCGGCAACGCCGTCTTTTTAACGGCGTATGGATCGGCCGCCCTTCCCTACGCCTGGCTTGCCACCGTCCCGCTCAACCTCCTGATCGTCGCCCTCTACAACAAATATTTGCCCCGCCTCGGCTGTTTTAAAATGTTTGCCATCGTTGCCGCCACGGTTACGGCGGGGAACCTTTTCTGCGCCGCCTTCCTCGGAAAGATCTCCTGGCTACCCTTTCTTTTCTATTTGTGGAAAGATATCTACATCATGCTGATGTTCCAGCAGCTCTGGTCGGTGATCCATTCGACGATCTCTTTTTCAAAGGCCAAGTACCTCTACGGCCTCTTTTTCGGGTTCGGCGCTCTCGGGGCAACTCTCGGAAGCATCCTGCCCGGATTTTTTGCCGTTCAGATGGGTTCGGAGACGCTCCTTTTGTCCACACTGCCGATCTACCTGCTACTCTCCTTGAGCTACTATTTTGCCCTGAAGCAGACCCCGGAGGGGATCGGGATGCAGCTGAGCGATGAGAAGAAGCGCACCTCGATGAACGCCTTTATGCACGGTCTGAAACTGATCGGCGCCTCCCGCTATTTGAGCTTTATCCTCCTGATCGTTGTGTTGATGCAGCTCTCCTCGACCCTCATCGACTTTCAGTTCAACACCATTTTGGAAAAAACGATCCTGGACAAAGACCTGAGGACAGAATACACCGGCCGGATCATGGGGATCGTCCACGCTGTCACCGTCTCCCTCCAGCTCTTCGGAAGCTTCCTGCTGATCCACTACCTGGGGGTCAAACGGAGCCATTTGCTTATCCCTCTTCTTCTTTGCCTCAACAGCGTCGCCTTCCAGTTCTTTCCGCTCTTCGGGGTGATCTCCTTTGCGTTCATCTCGATCAAAAGCTGCGACTTCTCCCTGTTTACCATCCTCAAAGAGGTGCTGTACATCCCCCTGAAACCCGATGAAAAGTTCCGCGCCAAGGCAGTGATCGACGTCTTTGCCCACCGCTCCTCGAAAGCGATCGCTTCGGTCCTGATCCTGGGGCTGCAGGCGTTTCTTGGAAGCACCTTCCTTCCCATCCTCAACTGGGGGAGCATCGCCCTGTTTGCCCTCTGGATGGGGATCGTCATCGCTCTCTTGAAAGAGCCCAAACCACAGCCAGTTTGACAAAGCTATCAAAAAAAAGATTAGTATGAAAAGAATGGATAAAATCGAAACTTCCATGCATCCCGCGGAGATCCTCGATAACCCTCTCTTCAATAAAGGGACAGCCTTTACGAATGAGGAGAGGGATGCGCTTGGGCTGCACGGCTTTCTTCCCTACCACGTCTCCACCCTCGAAGAGCAGGTCGAGAGGAGGTACCAGAACTTCCTCGACCGGAAAGATGAGCTCTCCAAATACATTTTCCTCTCCAGTCTGCAGAACCGCAACGAGATCCTCTTCTACCGCCTCGTCCATGAGCACGTCACTGAAATGGTCCCTCTGATCTATACACCGACCATCGGCGATGTCTCGCTGCATTATAGCATCCTTTACCGGCAGCACCGGGGCCTCTACCTTTCCTACCCCTTGCAGGACAAAATCGCCGAGATGATCGCCCACCTCCCGAGCCAGGCGATCGAAGCGATCGTCGTGACCGATGGAGAGCGGATCTTAGGACTTGGAGATGTCGGAGTAGGAGGGATGGCGATCTCCCAGGGCAAGCTCGCCCTCTACACCCTTTTTGGAGGGATCCATCCGGCAAAGGTCCTTCCCATTATGCTCGACCTCGGAACCAATAACCAGACTCTGCTCGATGACCCTCTCTACCTCGGCTGGAGGCATCCTCGCATCACAGGCGTCGAGTACGACAGGTTCATAGATACTTTCGTCCAAGAGGTCAAAAAGCGGTTCCCCCACGTTCTTCTGCAGTGGGAAGATTTTGCCAGGCCCCACGCGCGCCCCCTGCTCGAGCGCTACCAGGACACGATCTGCTCCTTCAATGATGATATCCAGGGGACAGCTGCCGTCGCTCTCGCCGCTGTGAGCAGCGCCGTCAAGCTCACCCACAAAAAGCTAAAAGACCAGCGCATTGTCATGTTCGGCGGAGGGTCGGCAGGTCTGGGGATCGCCCGCCTGATGCTGCAGGCGATGCTTCTCGAAGGCTGCACGGAAAAAGAGGCCCTTTCCAGATTCTACATCATCGATATCCACGGTCTCGTCCACACCCGGCTGCCCACCCTCGATCCCGACCAGAGAAAATTTGCGCGGGATTTTACCGAACTTAACTCCTGGGAGGGGGTTGCCATTGAGAGATTTTCCCTTCTCGACGTGGTCAAACACGCCAAAGCCACCATTTTGATCGGCGTCTCCGCCCAGCCCGGCGCCTTCACCGAAGAGATCGTCAAAATGCTGGCTGCCCAGACACCGCGCCCGATTATCTTCCCTCTTTCCAATCCCACTTCCCGCTGCGAGGCAACGCCCAGCGACCTGATCGAGTGGACGCAGGGCAAAGCGATCATCGCCACCGGGTCTCCCTTTGCTCCGGTAAGCTATGAAGGGAAGACCTTTTCTATTCCCCAGTGTAACAACGTTTACATCTTCCCCGGGGTGGGCCTCGGCGTGATTGCCAGCCGCTGCCCCAAAGTGATCGACAAGATGTTCATCCGGGCAGCCGATGTCCTAAGCGACCACGCCCCGATGCTCAGCGACCCGCAGGGGAGCATCTTCCCCGACCTGCACTCTTTGCGCAGCATCAGCCGCAAAATCGCGATCGCCATCGGCAAGCTCGCCGTCCAGGAGGGGTTGATCCCTCCTCTTTCAGATAAGGAAATTGAGCGCAGGGTCGATGAAGAGATGTGGTTTCCCAATTACCCAACGATCCTGCGTAAAAAAGAGAAAGGGTAAACTACAAAAGGGCCTTAAGGGCCTTGTCATAGTCGGGCTCCTGGGTGATCTCGGGCACGAGCTGGGTGTAGATGACCCGATCCTGCTCATCCAGCACAACGACAGCCCGGGCGCAAATGCCGGCAAGCGGCCCCGTCTCAATCAGCACCCCGTAATCCTTCCCGAAATCCTTGCTCCGCATCATCGAAAGTGCGATGACATTTTCTACATGCTCGGCCTCGCACATCCTTTTCTGCGCAAAGGGGAGGTCTGCTGAAACGACGAGCACGACCACTTCTGGATGGCTCGCGATCTTCTCATTGAACTTTTTCGTCGATAGAGAGCAGGTAGCGGTATCCAGACTGGGAACGATCGAGAGCAGTTTCCGTTTTCCCGCATAGTCTTTGAGCGTGCGATCGTGCAAATCCTTGCCTACAAGACGAAAATCGGGAGCCTTTGTCCCCACAGAGGGGAGATTTCCGTGTGTGCGGATCGGATTGCCTTTGAGCGTGACGTCTGCCATAGTGTCCTCCAAAAAACCTGAATTCTACCAAACCTGTCGATTATTGGGAAAAGCATTGATCAAAATTTTAACAACACATTAAACTCCTCCCAATTTTTCTGGAGTTTGCATGCACAAAAACCTTTCCCACTCTACGCCATGCGAGCTTGCCGCCGTACGCGTCCACTCCTTTTTTGGGAAAGACAAAGCGCTCCTCTTCTACTTTGGACAGCTTCGTTATCGGAAAGGGGAGTGGAGCAAAAAACACACCTGCGACCTCTTCAAAACACCCCGCATCTCATCCGAGGTCAAACCTGGCCCGCTCCATGGGTTATTCTCCAAAAGGAAGCAGGGAAGCAAAGCGCGCACCGTCACCAAAACCGCCCCGGAGGAACAGGTCTCGATCTTTATCGATCCTTCGCTTTGCTGCATGAGTCAAAAAAATGCCAATTTCATCGCCCCGGAAAAAGCCCTCACTTCCGCGCGCGTGGGCTACCATCGCCTGAAAGAACACATCCTCGCTTCCAAGCGCCTCAAAACCCTCTCCCGACAGTCTACTTCCGGCCCCAAGCGACACGAAGTCTTCAAGATCAATGCGTCCAACACGGAGGAAGCTCCCCTCCGGCAGGAGTGGCCCCAACGACAGGAAGAGCGCCATTTCCGCATCGAGCGGGTCATCAAATACCTATCCGACTGACGGCTTACAATTCAGTCAATTAATCATAAGTTTAACTTCTATTTAATTTATATACGCGATATAATTCACACATCAAAATAAAGACTTTATATTAAAGGAGTTAATGTGTCCGTTCCGTCTTTAAATTCCTGGCTTCCTGTTAATACTCAACCCCCCTGTTCTTCTGAAAATCAGGAAGCAACACAGACTGCTGTGGAAAAAATTAAATTAATTAAGAGCCGAAAAAAGTTTCCTGCCCATTTAAAAGGCGATTCCCTGCATGCCCAGCTCTTGAAAAGAGACCGTTTCTATACCCTGTCTGAAGATTCCTTTGAAATAGCCATGGATTATGAAATTAAAGGTGAAAAGGCTCCAGATCCATTGGATATGATAGAGGCTTTCGAGAATGCAGCTCAATTCAGGCAAATGAGCGACTATTACGACGCAAAGACGGAAGAGTGCATAAAGAAACTCAACGCCATTTGTGCATGGAAAAAATAATTTTCTACTGCGGCCTCTGAGCGATCCCCATATAGCCGGTAGCGAGTGACGAGGTGAAGCGGAACTCCATCCGTTTGTCCACTTTCCGCGTCGCCAGGCTCTTCCAAAAAGCCTTCGATGCCACGCGCGGGGCAAGCCCCCGCCACTCCCTCACCTTCAGGCCCGACTCCTCACACCAGCTCTTCAGCTCAGAGGGTTTGATGAAATAAGAATAGACGTGCATATTTTTCGGGGTGTTCGGCACGCACCATTCCACTCCCTTGATGACAATAAGCCAGCTCAGCCAGTTGCGGTTGAACGTATGGAAGAAGAAAAGTCCATTAGGCCGCAGAAGGCGGGAGACCTCTCGAATAATCTGCCCTGGCATCTCCACATGCTCCAAAAAATCCATCGCACAGATCACATCGAAACTCTTCTCCGGAAACGGGAGGGCAAAGGCGTCCAGCTGTATGTAGCGCACCGAGCCCGTCTGGTCCCGCTTCCCGGCAATCTCGAGGCTCTTGGCCGAGATGTCTACCCCTGTGACCCGGTGCTTCTCCTTCGCAAAGGCATTCGTCAAAAACCCCGCCCCGCATCCGATATCGAGAACATCCCGCGTGCCACCCAGTAACGTCCTGACTTTCTCTACAATCCAAGGGTTGCGGGCCGCATTTTCTGCGCGCAAGAGCGCTATCGGATGGATCGCATCCTCATACCAGGCCTCTCCGAGGTCCTCATAGAACGCATTGTTTACCCGGGTGCTTTGTCCTTCCATAGAAAATTCCAGTATAAGATTTGATAAGAGAGAAACAGGGCAATCGCGCCCACCTGCATCTTCAGGGCAAAGCGGAGCATCTCCGCATGGGGAATGAGCCCTGTGAGCCAGGCGGGACGGACGCTCCATCGATGATGGGCCATAGCAATCCCGCAGCCGTGAGGACGACCGGATGGTTGAGAAAAAGCAGAGCGTGGAGCCACTGTTCCGATGCCGGACAGCACTCCTTGTGCACGAACTCATCCTTGGTCACAAACAGGCAGGAGAAAAGGGCAAGACCGATATAGAGCTTAAGTGTAAGAGGGGAGTAGGGGACCCACGCAATAAACGCAAAGCACCCAAGCACCGTCAATGTATCGAGAGGATGCCCGATCCGCTCCCACTTCGGCAGCCCCCTCCGCACATGGAAGTAGAACTCATCGAAAGTGATGACCGCCATCTGCACAATGAAAGGGATCAAAATCATCCACTGCATCTCTTTAGCCTCCCTTCTCAAAAATGGCGCCAGCAATCGTCAGCCCCGGCCCAAATGCCATACTCGCGATCAAACTTCCCTTCGGGACGCCCGGATCATCAAGCATCTTGTCCCAGATGTGGGGAAGTGTCGCCGAAGACATATTCCCATAGAGTCGCAGCGTCTCCACAGAATGGGCGGTCTGATCCATTTCGAGCCTCAAGACGCTCCCGCATCTGCTGCAGGATCTTCGGTCCTCCCGGATGGATCGCAAAATAGGCCTCTCTTAAGACTTTTTCCACGCTGATCCCGCCACTTGGGAAAGGCGCTCCAGATAACCGCCGATCGCCCGTGCGATCCTTACCGGCACCTCTTTGGACAGGGTCATACTTAAGCCTTTGTCCCCACAGCACCAGGTCATGCAATCTACCGAATCGGGAATGATCTCCTCATGCACACCTAAAATCTTCAGGTGTTTGCCCTCCGGGGCACCGGACTTAAGCGTATATTTAATGAACCCATCCGCAAAAAGGCTCTGGACGATCAGCTGCTCCGTCGCGTGCTCCAGAGGATGCATATGTAATGTGCACAGCTCCGTATGCACGATATCTACCTGACCCGATGCACTAAACCCCTGCGCCATCCGGATCGCCGGGATCGAGCCGTAGCAGCCCATGTGATAGGCGTGGGTCACCGTCGTGCGGCCGCCAGCCCCTCGCAGCGCAACAATCTTTTGGGCCGGGCTCGGAGCGACGTAACCCGTGCAGGTCACATGGATCAAATGGCCGGGAAGGGGAGTGCCGTCCGGGTAAAACTGCTCAAAGATCCTCGAGGCTTCCCTATCGAAAAACCGGCTCCGCTCCGTAAATCCCCGTCCGGAAGGGGAGTCCTCGACAGGATAGATCTCCATCCGGGACCAGTCCGCTTCCAGCAGATCGCTCACCTGCATCCCCCGCCGATCGATCACCCCTTTTCCAACGCCCAGTTTGGCAAACCGCGCGCGCAGCTGCTCCTGAAAAACCCCGATGTTCTCTTTTTCCAGGCCACACTCCGCCCTGGCGTGCGCCTCCGCCACCCAGTCCAGGATGTTTTCCTGCTCCACTTCGTGACGGGGCCGGATCAGATGAAAATCGCTTAATACACAAGGCATGATCCTTTACCGTGTTAGAAAATAAGGGCAAGTCCCAACGCAACCAGAATGAACACAAAAAGGATCCGGATCTTCGCGGGATCGATCCAGTGGGTCAGCGCTACTCCAAGAGGCGCGGCGCATGCCGCCGAAGCTCCCACGACAAAAAACGCAGGAAGATCGATATACCCCACTGCCCCCTGGACATGGACTTTTCCCCAACCCAAAAGCGTATAAGATGCAGCTCCCAAAATCATCGTCACAAGCGTTGTCGCCGAAGAGGTCCCAATCGCGTTTCTCACCCTGACGTGAAAGGAGGTAAGCAGAGGAACCGTCATGCTCCCGCCTCCAATCCCCAACAAATTGGATATGGCGCCAATGGCCCCGCTGAGACCGTTCAAAATAAGCGGCGAGGGGAGGCGGTGGCTCCCTTCCGATGGCGACTTCTGAAAATAAAAACGGACCGCCAACACCAATAGGAACACCCCAAATAAGATTTCCAGAAACCCTCCCGAGAGCCACGTCGCCACGAGCGCCCCCAGGACAGACCCCACAACAAGCCCCGGCACCAGCTTCCAGAAGAGGTCCCAATGGACAGCGCCTCTTCGATGTTGGAACCAGGTCGCAGCGGCCGAGTTCAGAACCATTGCCGAAAGCGAGGTTGCAATCGCCATGTGCATCACATATTCCTTGGGATAACCGAGATACTGGAACAGATACAGAAGACAGGGGACAGCCAGGCTACTCCCGCCGATTCCAAACATCCCTCCGAACACCCCCGACACCCCCCCAATCGCCACATAGATCGTCATCAGCAAAACCCAGGACATCGTTTCCCCTCTAAAAAATAAGTAAAAGACCCGTCAGGGCCAACACAAAAGCAAAAATTCTCCGCACCTTCGCCGGATCGATCCGATGGGTCAAAGCCACCCCAACGGGCGCCACAAAAAATGCCGTCGCTCCCACCACAAGAAAAGCAGGGAGGTCGATCAACCCCACCGTCCCCTGCACGGGAACTTTGTCCCAACCCAGCCATAAGTAGGTTGCAGCTCCCAAAATCGTCGTCACAAGGCTTGCTGCCGCCGATGTCGCAATCGCTTTTTTATCCTGGACCCTAAAAGCCGTCAACAGCGGAACGGTCATGCTGCCCCCTCCAATCCCTAGCAAATTGGAAAGAGCTCCAATCCCTCCACAGATCCCATTTAAAACAAGAGGGGAGGGGATGTTGTGGACAGCCTCCGGGACCGACTTTTGAAAATAAAAACGGACGGCCATTACGCAAAGGAGCACACCAAAGAAGATCTCCAGCAAAACCCCGGAGATCCATGTCGCCACCACGGCCCCCAAAACACCCCCAATAACAAACCCCGGCACCAGCTTCCGAAACAGGTCCCAATGGACCGACTTTCTACGATGATGGGCCCACGTTGAACCCGCCGAATTAAAAATCATCGCCGAAAGCGAGGTCGCTACCGCCATGTGCATCACATAGGCCTGGGGAAACCCCAGGTATTTAAACATAAAAAGCAGGCAGGGGACCGTCACAACGCTTCCCCCGGTCCCCAGCATCCCTCCAACCATCCCCGCAGTGCTCCCAATCGCCACATAGATCGTCATCAGCAAAACCCAGGACATCGTCTTACCCCTAAAAGCCCACTCTGGAATAAACCTCATACTCGAAACCCATTAAAAAAAATACTGGAAAAAATAAGTAGGCAAATGATCGATTTTGTGGCATGCAGAAGAATGCAACGAGGAACTGCGAGTGGTCACAATCACCTTCAGGAAGGCCGGCAAGGCAGACAAAAAGCTCATCCACGATTGGCTGAAGCTGCCCCATGTCATGGAGTATTGGGACAAAAGCCAGGAGATCGCTGCCGATTTCGACTCTAGCCAGAAGTTCAACTTCTGGATCTGCCTCTCAGATAAAGAGCCCTACGGCCTCATCCTCGCATCCGATCCCACCCAGACACCTCCCGAGTACCTCATCCCCTGGATCGAGGAGAAGGGGAGGACCTGGCTCATCGACTTCATCATCTGTGAAAAATCCTATCAGGGCAAAGGCCTCGGCGCCGAGACCCTCAAACAGTTCGCCCAGCACCAATCCCCCGAGGCCAGCGCCCTCCTCGCCGCCCCAGAGGTCAGGAACGAGAAGGGGATGCACATCTACGAGGAGGCCGGCTTCGCCCGGGTCTCCACCTTCATCAAAGGGCAGGGATTCTTCAAGGGCAAGCCCCACTACCTCCTCAAACTTAAGATCTAATAGACCGATTTTTCTCAAATAATTAATTGCCAGTTTACGTCGATTGATAATACAGTTTTTCATTTAAGTGATTATTTTGTATAATAATGCTTATAAAAAACATATAATTGGAGATGCTATGAGTGCAGCTCAAGGCGTACGAGCCACAGGGTCTGAAACCCATTTCGTGGACCAACCCCTACTTCCCCTCGATCGAGATCCTTTAAGAATCCGCCTGGGAGAGATCGTCTCTCGGACCGTTAAACAGATCGCAGCCGATTTCCTCCAAAGAAAAGAAGGCTGTGAAAGAGACATCTCACTCCTTGATGGGGGATTTTGGTACCCGAATGAGTACTTTGCCGCCCTTAAAGCATGCAAGCAACAGAAACGGCTTGAATACTTTATCAAAAACGGCTCTTTTTACCATGGATACCCCAATACACCAAAAACTGGATTTGAGTCGATCCCGGACTATAATACTCCCAAAGTATCTCCAACGGGAAAATTAGCAGCATCCTTCATTCATACCTCCCGAACAATCCCAGCCGCTAAAGCTCTGCAAGCCCTTCAGCAAAACCTGATTTTTGGAGATTGTACACAATTCTGCCAGGTAGGCCAATATCAGGCCCTTTTGGAAGTTCTAGGAGAGGAGCGCTTCAACAAGCTCTTCTTTTCCGATCCAGAGAATCGCATGATCATTGCCAATTACATGCTGAATGGCAACCCATTATTTGTTTTTCTGTCAGTCCTTAATGTAGGGGGAGAAAAGGGTTTCCGCCATGTAGATATTGGACAACGGATTGGGTTCAGTAACCATCAATACTACGTTTTGAAACATATGAATGGAGAAGCTGGACGCTACAATGCAATTTGCGTGGATCCGACACCTGGGGCCCAAAAGTTTGTTTCCCTTGGAACGCCCGCCGAAGGATTGACAGAGGACCAAATGCTGCACTTCATGACAGAAGAATACAACAGTGAACCTGTTGACTTTTCGTTCTTCACGGCAGAAATTGCTAAAAAAATTATAGATGGGCTTCATGTCCAGATTGTAATGAAAGCAAACATGCTGAAACACGACAAAATCACCCCTGCCGAAAATGCAGCGAATCAAGCAGGATTCACAAGTCAGACTGTCGATTTTTACCTGGATATCGTCGAACTGGCTCTAAATACCCCTTTGGAGCAGCTCTCCATTGATTTCCTCAGGGAACACCGTGAAAGGCTAGAAAACTCATCATTGGAGATGATATGAGCGCAGCTCAAGGCGTACGATCCACAAGATCTGAAACCCATTTCGTGGGTCAGCCCCTACTTCCCCTCGATCGAGATCATTTAAGAATCCGCCTGGGAGAGATCGTCTCTCGGACCGTTCAACAGATCGCAGCCGATTTCCTCCAAAGAAAAGAAGGCTGTAAAAGAGACATCACACTCCTTGAATCTGGATTCTGGTACCCAAATGCGTACTTTGCCGCCCTTAAAGAATGCAAGAAGGAGAAACGGCTTGAATACTTTGTTAAAAACGGCTCTTTTTACCATGGATCCCCCAACACAAAAAACACTGGATTGAAGTCGGTCCCGGATCAACACGTTCCAAGGCTGTCTCCAACGGAAAAATTACCTGGGGCCTTCTTTCTTGCCTCAAAAACAATCCCCGCCTCGAGAGCTCTACAAGCCCTTCAGCAAAACCTGATCTTAGGTGATTGTGCACAACTCTGCCAGGTGGGCCAATATCAGGCCCTTTTAGAAGTTCTCGGGGAGGAGCGCTTTAACAAGCTCTTCTCTTCAGATCTGGAGAATTCTATGGTCATTTCCAATTACTTGCTGATCGGCAACCCGTTATTAGTATTTCTGACACCCCCCTATGGAGGGGGAGAAAAGGGTTCCCGCCCTGTAAATATTGGACAACGGGTAGGGTTCATGAACTATAAACACTACGCGCTAAAACATTTAAATGGGGATGCTGGTTCCTACAATGCTATTTGCGTGGATGCAACACCCGGCGCCCAAAAGTATGTTTCCCTTGGAACTCCCGCCGAAGGATTGACAGAGGACCAAATGCTGCATTTCATGACAGAAGAATACAACCATGAACCTGTCGACTTTGCGACCTTCACGGCAGAAATTGCTAAAAAAATTATAGACAAGCTTAACGTCCAGATTGTAATGGAAGCAAACAGGCTAAAACACTGCAAAATCACCCCTGCGGAAAATGCAGCGAATCAAGCAGGATTCACAAGTCACATTCTTGGTTTTAACCTGGATATCGTCGAACTGGCCCTCAAGACCCCCCTGGAGCAGCTCTCCATCGGTTTCCTTAAGGAACACCGTAAAATGCTAGAAAACTCATAATTGGAGATGATATGAGCGCAGCTGAAGGCGTACGATCCACAAGATCTGAAACCCATTTCGTGGGTCAGCCCCTACTTCCCATCGATCGAGATCATTTAAGAATCCGCCTGGGAGAGATCGTCTCTCGGACCATTAAACAGATCGCAGGCGATTTCCTACGAAGAAAAGAAGGCTATAAAAGAGACACCACACTTCTTGAATCTGGATTCTGGTACCCGTGTGAGTACTTTGCCGCCCTCAAAGAATGCAAGAAAGAGAAACGACTTGAATACTTTGTTAAAAACGGTTCATTTTATCATTGTTACCCCAATCCCAAACTAACGGGATTTCAGTCACTTTCCGATCCCGAAAGCCTCACAGGAAAGCGTCCTGGAGCTTTTATTCTTTCTCCAGGCAGATCCGCTTCAAAGGCCCTGCAAGCCCTTCAACAGAACCTGATCATTGGAGATTGTGTACAATGCTGCCAGGTGGGGCAATATCAGGCTCTTTTAGAAATTCTTGGGGAAGAACGCTTCGATAAGCTCTTCTCTTCCGATCCGAATACCCGTATGATCATCTCCAATTATGCAATCAAAGCTAACCCATTATTTTTCTTTTTGAATCACGCTCAAAATGGGGGGAGCAAGGGTTCTCGCAATGTCTATCCAGGACAACGGGTAGGGTTTAGAAACTATAAAGACTACGAGCTGAAACATATGACTGGGGAATCTGCTTCCTACAATGCTATTTGCGTGGATGCGACACCCGGCGCCCAAAAGTTTGTTACCCTTGGAACGCCCGCCGAAGGATTTACAGAGGACCAAATGCTGCATTTCATGACAGAAGAATACAACCATGAACCTGTCGGCTTTTCAATTTACACAGTAGAGATGGTTAATAAGATGGTAGCCAAGCTCGGTCCCCTGACAATAATGGAAGGATACTCGCGAAAAGACCATAAAATCACTCCGGCTGAGAATGCAGCGAATGAAGCGGGATTCTTTCCTGACGGTATATTTTTTAACCTGGGGGCTATCGAACTGGCTCTATATGCCCCTCTGGAGCTGCTTTCCATCGAATATCTCAAGGATACCGCTAAGCGACTTGCAGGAAATATTTGAGTAAAAATCCCCCTCTCATCTACTCTTCTCTCTTTACAGAGTTAGGGGAGTTCTATGCTCGCAGCAACAGACATGCCGGTCCAGGCGCCAGGTTCCACTGTCATGGAAAGCAGGGTCAATCTGAAACGCTCCTTCAACCCAAGCGTAGCTAATGGCTACGACATTTGGGTCTCGGGGGATTTGCTCTATCTGCTACCGCGTGAAAAAAGCATCGCCTTCCTCAACCGGGAAAGGGACGTCTTTGTAACGGATAACTTTGCCGATGCACCGCGGGTATCCCCGAATTTTGACTGGAACTTCGGTTACCGTCTAGGGATCGGGCATCTGTTCGCCAGACAGAAATGGGACGTCTCCTTCAACTGGACCCATTTCCACGGATTTTCCCATCAGAAAAAGGGGATTGGTAGGGGAGCGGTTCGAGGGGATGTTCCCCATCTGGTCCGTCGCGGACGACATCATAGCAGGGGACTACGTTTCCTTTGGGAAGATGCACTGGACTCTCGATCTCGACCTGCTCGATCTAAAATTTGCCAGGGACCTACCCTGGGGTCGGTTCAACCTCAAACCCTTCGTTTCCCTGCAGACAGGCTGGATCAACCAGGACTTCGATATTGAGTACTCCGGGGGGATCTTTACGAGCGGCATCGATTACGTCGAGATGAAGAACAACTACTGGGGAATGGGGCCAGCGCTGGGGATCGACCCCCGGTTTTATCTGGGAGGGGGATGGAGCATCTATGGGAATGCCTCGATCACCATGCTCATCGGCAGTTTCAACGTCCACCAGGAAGAAACCTACCTCTTTGCAGAGCGTTTTGACCACAGCCGCCATCAAACCCGCCTGGCCTGGATCTCCGATCTGGGCGTCGGTCTGCTCTGGAAGACCCTTTTTCAGACAGGATCGCTATGGGCTCACTTTCAAGCTCGGATGGGACTACCAGGTCCTCTTCGACCAAAACCAACTGAAACAGAGCCAATTCCATGTTGTTTCTCATAACCGCGACCTGCAGCTGCAGGGCGGGGTCTTTTCAACCCGATTCGATTTTTAGAGGAGAACCCAGCTCATGAGAAAAAGTACACTATGCCTGTTGACATTGGCCGCTCTCTCGGTTAAAGGCGCGATCGAAGCGATGCCCGCTCAAGTGATCATCATCCGCCATGGGGAGAAAGATCCGCAAAGCTTTGGGCTGACCCAGAAAGGGTTTGAGAGGGCAGGGGCCCTGGCCTATTATTTGACCGAAACACCCGATCTGCTCCTCTACGGGCCACCCTTTGCCCTTTTTGCTTCCCGGCCAGTCCATCGCTCCGATGAGTTTACGACCCGATGCATCGATACTCTGGCCCCTACAGCGGCCCTTCTCAGTCTTCCCGTTCATTCCCCCTATGCGCCGCCCCATGACCAGCAACTTGCAGATTTCGTCCTGAACAATAAGAACTACGACGGGAAAAACATCCTGATCTGCTGGCACCACACCTCGATTAAGAACCTCATTAAAGCCTTCGGGTATCTGCCTCCGCCAGCTATCGATCCGGTTTATCCCAACCGCTACGACCTGACATTCATTCTGACCTTCCCGGCTCCCTTCCCGCAGGTGACAGCGGCCACACAGTGCCAGAGCCTGCTCTACTGCGACGGCCCCGCCTGCGTGCCCGCGTTCACCTGCCCTCCTCCCTAAGGGTGTGCGAGAATCCTCCACCTTGCTGGACAATCTCATAGGATTTATAGAACATTCTCATATAGAACACGTTAGATATTATAAAATAAAATTATATCTTTATTTGCGTTTGTTTATAAAATTATATATAATTATACCAGATTAAATAACAATAGGACAGTTATGACAATATTACCAGTTGATTTAGTTAGGTCTACTTCCCATGAAGAGGGATACCTTTCCCTCCTGGATGTCGATACCTTATTAAGCTTGAGCCTGGTTACCCTTACAGCTCAGAAAACTTTAAATAATGAATATTTTCAACGACGCTTTCAAAAGCGCCATCCCAGACTGGCAAATTCCCATTTTGCCTTCCAAATCCTTAAAACCTTTCATCCCAACACATGCATGAAAGTGGCCTGCTGGATTCTTGCCGGACCCCATCGTCAAATAAGCAACTTCAATTTTTTGATGGAAGCGTCCTTACAATTGCCCCACATCAAGGCTTCTATGGATCAAAGGCTTCTTGAGCTCAACGGTTCCTATATTCAGGAGGCATCCGAACGCACAAAAGCATGGATCCACAATGAACCTGATCGGGCAATTGCCAAGGAGTTTGAACGACTCCAGCTTCATGCTGAACAGCTGTCGAAGGAGAAAATGGGAACTGCATTAACTAATATTCCCAATTTGCCCCAAGAGCAACAGTTGAACTTGGTAACAGCTCTACAGGGCTATGTGAGTTTTATGACTCAGATGCTTGCGAATGCGACCCAGGAATTATCTGTGGATTTTGTGCGAGAGAAATTAATGCAGTTCCCAGGATATCAGTTATGCTCCAACATGGAATAGTTATCGACGACGAACTGCTTCAGTTTTCTTGCGATGGTTGCAATTATGTCCTTCGAAACCAGGCATATTTTAATAGCTTTGAAGGAGATTCTAGAGTTATTCAAGCGCTTGCAAGAGAACAGAAAGAGACCGACTAACGAGCCATCGCGATGAAATTGATCGCGATATAGCTTTTAGTCCTAAATGGTTACTGGAACACCATAATTACATTGTGAATGAGGTGGAATTTGCGCGCAATGTTGAAGCGCTGTCCTTAGACGATCTTCTGAAAATTGATGCATTAATGTCTCAATTCAACAGGATACAAGAAACCGACAATGCGGGTCAGCCTCGCCCCCTGGGAGAGATTCCCCTGAAATCCAGGAAATGCATAAGTTGATTGATTCTTTATCCGCAAGTCGACGAATTGGCATAACCTTTATCTAGAATGCGCGGAAGGTGCCCAGGAACATCAATGGTCCGAGCATCACTTTCATGAATTCCTGCATCAACTTGATCTTATCCTATTAACCCACAAGCATCTGATTGAGGATTGTTGTAATAGATTAGAATATGGTAATCTTTTTGAAGTAGATCCAAGAACAATTCCGCCTCATGATAAATTCCGTCATAGCTTGTCTTTGTCCTTTTCCAGATTTGATCCTGCTCCCTGGCAACTCCTGGACCCAGCCATGGTTGAGCGTGTTGTTTCCCTAAAAATGCAGCTCCTGAAGCAGCTCATTATCTAATCCCCATCCTCCGGTTCGAGTACGCCAGGTGAGGGGGGAGCTACTCTTGCTGCTATACGTCGTTCGCTGCAAGATTCGCATCTCCAGGGTCTACGGATGTAATATTTGGCACAAATGCGATAGAACGCTTCCTGAGCAATCTTGAATCAGTGAGATCCGATCTACAAGGCGGCAAGGGGAACTCCTCCCAGAATTGGCCCTTGATAATCTGATTACCCCGCGCCCACATATACTGTGCCCACTCAGAATAGGTGAGCAGACGGGTTCGGGGACACCTTCTATTCGTATCGTCTGATAATTGATCTTATGTGTGTGCCGGAGGAGTCTTCTTCTGAGAACCACAAGGGGGATGCTGCTTCTAGAAAGAATAGGCAAAATTGAGCTCAGCACCCCAAAAATTGTAGAGGTTGCCCGGCAGGCCGAGCGGCGTTCCGCTGGAGGTTTTCGCGGTGGACTTGCCATCTGCCCAATGCTCATAGAAAGGCTTGAAGATCAGCGAGTAGCGCCTGTTCTTCGTGAAAAAGAAGGTCGCCGGTAATTCAACCATCACGTTGCCAATGGTCCTGTCCAGGATCCAACGGGCTCCTTTAGTGGAGAAATCTTCACTGTTGGATACACCTGGGGCATACAAATGAGCCTTCAGATCCCAGAGAACACCAGGAATTGACAAAATAGTTCGCTAACAGGCCAACGGGAATATAGAACTCGTTATAGTCAAATGAAACAGAGGATTGGCCGCTCTGTTTAAGCTCTTGGCCTAGATAGCGGTAGCCAAGCCCTGAAAAGAAAGACAGGAGCCACTTTTTGCTGTGAGAGGCATAGGTGTAGCCTAGTCTCTCCTGCGTATCGACATAGACGAGCGAGCGTTTGGCGCCGGGTCTCTCCGTTTCTCCCTCTTTCCAGGAGAGTCTCACCCCTCCGTAAAAATGATTCCAGGGCCTATAGTCATAGCTTCCCTGCGCTCCGCCGAGAGATTACCATGGAAGGACGACTGCCCTTTTACCTTTAAATTCACATAGGTGTAGTTTCCGCCAATTTGCAGACAGGAGATATCGGTTTGTTTCACAGCAGCTGGCTGGGCGTTATCACAAAAAAGCGGAGAAGTTCCGGCCGAGCGAAGGGCTAATGCAGTAGGGATTTTCATTTTGTACCAGCTAGAAAAAATGTTGGTTCCTGTTTTAATTTGCGTTATAACAGTTTGCGTTAAATCCGTCAAAGGACACAGATATGTATAGAGTCTTTATCGCTGTTTTCTATGCCTGCTGTTTCTCATTTTGCCATGCGGCAGCGCCTTCACTGCTGGACCAGCTCGAGTATTTTTACGATGAATTCCTCTGTGAAGAGAAGGCTGTACTGGCGACAGTTGGAATTGGTCATCCCTGCCAATGCGGGGTCGTGCCTTACCCCTCCAATACAGGAAACGCTACCCCCCAACCCATCCTTTTTTCTCCTCAGGTGTGGAGCTTTGTAAGCGAACCGGATTTGCATCCGATGAAGATCACCGTCAATGTGTTAAATCCAGGCATTGCCCCGGGTTTCATCTTTGTTCCCCTTATGCGTTTTCTGCGGATGCCACCTATGGGCAAACGGGATCCCTGATTCTGGATAACGAAGGGAATCCTTTCTGGTTTCGGCCTTTAAGCACGCCCAATTTGATGAATACCGATTTTCGGGTCCAGCAGTTGAATGGACAGCCCGTACTCACCTTTTGGCAGGGCACTCTCGCCACGCCGCCGACGTATACGAATGTCCCCGGCGGTTCCTCTGAGCCGGGTTCCTGTTATTATATTCTCGACAACACCTACGCTGTGATTCAAACCGTCTCTGCGCAGAAGGGTTTTACTTCAGACATCCATGAGTTCCTCCTCACCCCAAATAACACCGCGTTGTTTCTATCGACTCAAACCGTGCCAATGGACTTAACTCCTTATGGCGGGCCTAAAAAAGGGTATGTTCAGGATTTTGCGATCCAGGAAGTGGACCTGCGAACGAATGACCTGGTGTTTTTTTGGGATGCTCTGGACCATATCCCCCTTACAGACTCTTATGAGCCAGCCTCGTCCGCAACTTCGAGTGGAAATATTTGGGATGCCTTCCATTGCAATTCCATCGGGCTCACTGACAACAGCACCGATATTATCCTGTCGGGACGCAACACCTGGACGATTTACAAGATCCATAAACCTACTGGGAATATCCTCTGGCGGCTGGGAGGCAAGCAAACCAGCTTCATCATAAATAGCGGCGCGGAATTTTCCTGGCAGCATGATGCCCGGTTTCTCTCCGGCGGCCTGACGACAAACACCGTCAGCATGTTTGACGATAACTGCTGTGAAGGCGACACGGTGCCTCCAGGGACGCCTCCGGCTCACGGACTGGTGCTGCAATTAGATCTGACGGCGATGACCGCAAGTGTAGCGACCACCTATTTTCACGATCCTCTTATCCATGTTGCATCACAGGGAAATGTACAAACCTTATCCAATGGCAACAAATTTGTGGGTTGGGGAGAGTCGCAATATTTTTCAGAATTTGCTGCAGCCGGCAACACGGTAGGCAACCCCTCTCTCAATCTCCTGTACGACGCCCAGATGCCCGGCAGCAATTACACCTATCGCGCCTACCGCGACACCTGGTCAGCGACACCCTACTACCCCCCTAGCATCGCAGCGAAAGTGAGCAATGGACAGAATACGGTCTACGCTTCCTGGAATGGGTCGACAGAAACTGCTACCTGGCAGGTTTATGCCGGCCGCAAGCCGAGTGCGCTGTCTCTCATCGCCAGCACAGCGAAAACCGGGTTTGAGACGGCCATACCTGTAGCCAGCAACGGGCCCTACTTCCAGGTAAAAGCGTTAAACAGCGGAGGGGTAGTTATTGGAGTATCAGCTGTGGTAAAGGGAGGTTAGGTCCCCTCAGCAACGACTACAGGTATTGCCCCGGCGACTGTGGTCTGGAATTCCGTGGGCTTGAGGGTGTCGAGTTCGATCAGGGTGACTTTGAAGGTCTCCTGGTAGTCTTTTTTAGGGACGAAGATGACGCGGTTATAGGTGGAATAGGGGGCGACAACCTCTTCCTTCATCGACTTGGCAAGGATGTCTTTTTTGAGTTTTTGATGGTGAGACAGGACGCGGATGCTATCGATGGTCCCAGGGATCATAAAGGGCCAGAAGAAGAAGCCGGCGATTTTGTAGCCGATGGAACGCGGGATGGTCGATTTGGTGACTTTAAAGGCAATTTTACTCGCCTCGATACGGGGAAGGTCGACGGAGCTGGGGCACATCGCATACTTATCCGAGGTGTTGTTCTCGACGGTGATCTGGACGGGCTGGACTCCCCGGCTGATCAGGTCGTGGCCAAAACTGCGCTGGCTGTCTGCGGGGGTCATCGCTTTGGCGTAGACCATCACTTTGGCGTCATCTAAGGAAAAACTGGGCATCAGGTCTGTGGTGACGGATTTCAGAGGGTGGTTCTGGTAGCGCTCAAAACCTGTCGTTAAAAGAAAGATGCTAGCGAGAAGCGCAAGGGCAACAGGTAAATGCTTTTTGAGTGGAAACCAATTCTTCATAAATAACCCCAAATTAATAATTCTTGGGATTATATTACATAATTACGCAATTAATATAAACAAACGAAATTAGTTTGATTATAGCTAATTAGATATATTTCTATTTTTTATAGAAATTTCCATGAACTGCTCGAGGCTCGCCTGCGCTTCGCGCTGGGTCATAAAAGCCTGACGGGCAACCACCTTTTGGCACCGCTCATCCTCAAAGACGACCGCTTCCCAGTGCTCTTTGGGCAAGGTCTCACTGAAGTCGACAACTTTCATGACGACAAGATGCTCAAAGTCTTTCAAATAATAATATTCATCATTGCGCAGGTCCTGGATCCAGGAATACCCCTGCATATCTTTTCCTTCGAGCATGATGCACTTCCTTTTTCCTCTTTAATGGCAGTTGGGGTAAAATAGATCAAATTTATTTTTTTATTGGTTATGGCGACTGCACCCTCTTCTTTTCTATCCCCGCATCGCGACATCGCCCAATTTTTATCTGAAGTGAGTCCGCTCCCTGCTACAAAGATAAATGGCCCAGAGACGGAATGGGATTCCTTACGTTTATGGGCTACCGGCATGTTTTTAACGATCAAGAGCTACTTTCTACATGTTGTCGGAAGGATCGACCTTTCGAAGGCAGGTATGGGTCGAATCGCGGCACGCTATCGCAGGCAGTGGAGAGCTTAAGGCGACTCAGGTCTTTCAAAAACATCTGCTCGCCAAATCGATCAATACCCACCGGCTCGATACGGCTGCCTATTATCTTCGCCCCACAGAAAAGACCCCTCTGGAGACCTCTCCGGTATCCGGATCGTTGCAATTTTTCCATGACAGGGGGATGTGCAGGGGGATGTGCCACTGGTTTGCCCACCTCTATTTTAAGACATTGGGAAAACCGGGCGACCGGGAGGAGCACATCCGGGCCATTGGACGGCAATTTGAGCTTGGAGCTCCCAGGCAGGCAGCCTTTCTCAATTCTCTGGAGCTAGATCCGCTTTATACCTATTTGGGGATCCAGAATAGAAAAGATCATTCGAAAATAGCAGTCGAAGGAAAAACGCAAAATGAGCTCATCGCAGCCATCCGGCTCCGTTTTCCGGGGGTCTACGGGATTTATACCTCGACCCACCAGCTCCTCTATATCAAGGTGGATGAGGCGCATCAGTACCTCTTTGATCCCAACGTCGGTGTGATCAGGGTAGACTCCCCTCCCCTGTTCCAAACGGCGATGGAGCCCTACTTCGCAACCCACGACCCGAAGAAAGAAATCCATATCGATCTTTACTCTCCCCGATGAACGGCAACCCCATCCTCCACTCACGCGTCCACCGGCTCCGCTCTTTCGAGGGGAGCTGCTTTGTCAAAAGAGAGGATGAGCTCGGCTTTGGGATCAGCGGAACCAAGGCGCGCAAATACCTCTCTCTCCTGCCAGCTCTCCTAAAAGAATCCCCCGATGAGGTTGTGATTACGGGCAGCGCCTACTCCAACCACGTCCTCTCACTTTCTCAACTCCTGATTGAAAACGGCGTGAAGCCGGTCCTCTTTTTGTTGGGAGATCCAGGCTGCAAGCCTCGGGGAAATTTCCTCTACACACTGATGTTATCAGACCCTACCAACATCCACTGGGTTCCGCGCAAAGCGTGGACCGAGGTCGAAAAGATCGCCGCGGCCTATGCTGAGGAGCGCAGAAAATTGGGGATCCGGGCCCTTGTCGTCCCGCAGGGGGGCAACTGCCCTGAGTCCCTCCCCGGTGCGATGACCCTGGCAGCGGATATCCTCCGCAACGGACAGGAGCTGGGGATCGCGTTCGACCATGTGTTTATCGACTCCGGGACGGGGCTGACAGCGTGCGCGCTCATCCTGGGGCTGGAGGCCATTGTCCATGTGATCCAGGTCGCAGGAGACAGGGAAGAGTTCCTGGACACCCTGGAAAAGCGGAGGTTAGAATTAAAGGCCCCCTCCCCTACCCAATTCAGGCTCTATACCCCTACAAACGCCCCGAAATTCGGGAGCGTCAACCGGAAGGTCTTCCAGACGATTGCTGAACTGGCAAGGAGCGAGGGATTTTTGACCGACCCTGTCTTCACGGCTAAACTTTTTTATGAGGGGAGAAGGATCATCGACGAGGCGAAATTGAGAGGCAATATTCTCTTTGTTCACTCGGGAGGGGGACTTGGCATGACGGGATTTCAGGAAGAGTTGGATAAAAATCGATTAATAAAATAGAATGAACAAGTTGTTCACCTGGAGAAAGAACTATGTCAACGCACAGAAAAAAGCAGGGCCCCTGGAAAGTCTTCATCGCCATCCTTTTGGGGATGCTCATCGGTTCCCTCACCCAGGCGGATTCTACTTATTTTGGCGTGAGCATCTACGATTACACCTACCCGGTTTTCAGTCTGTGCGGAAAAATTTTTATTAACGCCCTTACCCTCGTCGTCGTGCCGTTGGTCTCTTCCTCGATTATTACGGGGATTGCCCGGATCGGCAATGAGAGCGCATTTGGCAGGCTTGGGGCCAAGACGTTTGGATTTTATCTCGGGACCAGCCTCATGGCCATTCTTATCGGCCTGGTCTTCGTCAATCTCTTTAACCCGGGCTCCTCGATCAACCCCGGAATCGTTCGCCAGCTTCGGTTAACATCCAGGACATGGAAAAGCACCTGGCCACCCAGGAATCAACCCGGTTCACCGACCTCCTCCTCCAGATCGTCCCCTCGAACATCATCGACACCTTTGGCCGCGGGCAAATGCTCGGCCTGATCTTCTTCAGCCTGATCTTCGGCTACTGCATCTCCAAAATCGAAAACGAGAACGCCTCTGTCATGATGCGCTTCTGGCAGGGGATCTTCCAGGCGATGATCCAGTTCACCCACATCATCATGAAGTTCCTCCCCTTCGGCGTCTTCTTCCTCGTCGCCAAAGTCTTTGCCGATGCGGGCTTCCAGTCGCTCCAGTCGCTCGGCCTCTTTACCCTGGCCGTCATCCTGGGCCTTGCCATTTTCATGTTCGTCGCCCTTCCCCTCCTGCTCAAATTTGTCGGGAAGGTCGCCCCTATCCGCCACTTCAAAGCGATGGGGCCCGCCCTCATCACCGCCTTCTCGACAAGCTCCTCCTCGGCCACCCTCCCCATCACCATCGACTGCGTCGAAAAAAGAGCGGGCGTCTCCAACAGGATCTGCAGCCTTGTCATCCCCCTCGGCACCTCGATCAACATGTCGGGCTCTGCCCTCTACGAGTGCGTCGCGGCGATGTTCGTCGCCCAGGCCTACGGGATCGAACTGACCTTCACCACCCAGTTCATCGTCGTCTTCCTCGCCCTGATCACCTCGATCGGCGTCGCCGGCGTCCCCTCCGCCTCCCTCGTGGCGATCATCGCGATCCTCAAAGCCCTCGGCCTCCCCATCGAAGGGATCGGCCTCTTCATCGCCGTCGACCGGGTACTCGACATGTGCCGCACCACGGTCAATGTCTTCAGCGACAGCTGCTGCGCCATCCTCGTCGCCCGCTCCGAAGGGGAAAAAGATGTCCTCGCGAAGGACCCCACTTCAGCTTGACAACCTTTTGTTCCTAAGGTAGCGTGAAACAAAAAAACCCCTTGAGGATAAATGAGAACAGCCCTGTTGTTTGCCCTGCTGGTTTCCGGCCAGACTGCCTTTGCCCTGCTCCCCCCCTTTGCCCAGAGCTGCCAGGAGATCGAGACCATCCTGAAAGCCCCTGAAACCGCCAATCTGCTTGGGGAAGCCGATCCGATCGATCAGATCGTCCACAATGAGACCGGCTACCTCATCGTCACAAGAAAGCAGGAGCTCCTCGTCGAGGTCCAGTACACCAAGTCAGGCAAGATCGGACCCCAGCCATTCAAACTCAAATTCCACACACCCGTCCAGACTGAATAGGAGTTTTGGCGGCCGTGATTTAATTGTTTTTTTTATTTTCCTATTTCTCTCCTTCCGGTATCATCTCCTGACAATTTTCCTAACCTGGAGGAGGGACTATGGTTTCGGCCGTAACAACGAGTGCCGGGCATTCAGAAGCTTTTGCACGACTCCTTCAAATAACTGATTACATCCCCGTTGCAAGCTCTGTAAAAGCAATCGTTGATCTCTTCGCCAAAAGGTACTGGAAACCGGGATCTTTAGACTCCCTGTCATCTATTAAACAAACGTATTATCAGCACCTTAACGAGAAAGACAATTTTAGGTACATCGCCGCCATCCCCGTACTTGGCAATATGATTCTTATTGTCCATGACCTTTATCAGTTCTATGTAACACATAAAAATCTTGCCACGATGGGACTGGCCGCTTACGGCAACAATCAATCCCTGCAACAGTTTTATCTCCTTCCTTCAGCTCAAAAGAAAAAATGTCTCGAAGTGTATTTCAGAGATGCGCTCAATCATTCTTCCCTGAAGCAGTCAGGGGCCCTGCGTTTTTTAAACACAATCGTTTGTGGGAAAGAGGGAGAAGATAAGAACTCTGTTCAGCATTGGTATTCACAGAACATCAAGAGTTTGCCATGGATTGAAGTCAGGGAACTGGTCAAGAAAAGGAACCTGCCCATTGCATTGGCCTCCTGGATCGCCGATTACTACATTAATGAAATCGTCACCGATAAAAGTAAACCACATGATTTTTTTAGTCTGCACATTGTTCCAGAAAGAGCCGACTTATCCGATCTGATAACGAATGCCCCGCCCTTAGAAAAGGAGAGAGTGCTTGCGCAATTAAGAAATGGTGTCCTTTCAGGGAGCTACCAGGCGTTCCACTACCTTTGTCGTGAGGAAAAATTCTGGAACCCGCCCAAGTCCCGCATCGAGTGGCTGGCCGGATTGGCATCGACACCGAATACCTCAATGAATCAATACGCCTGGGCAAGCTTAAAAAGTTATTTAGATATAGATAGAGATTCTGTGCTGGCTGCCTATGCCGGGATGCTCAGAATGCCCATTCTGCCCTTGGAGAGATTTTCCTTTATCTGCGATCGGTTTGAAACTTATCTACTCCGCGGGACCCCTGCTCAAAAGGAGATCGTCCAGCAGGCATTATACAGTCTTGCAGATGGCGGCAATGCAGAGACCATTCATAGGGTAGCGGCTATCTTTGAGAAAAGTGTAGAGAGCTGGAGAGCCACCCCATTGTACGAAAAGGCTGCTCATGCCAACCATGTTGATTCCATTGTGAAAATGGCCCGTTCCTGTATAGATGCTGATAATATTGACGGAGCGAAATTTTGGTACTCCAAAGGCAGAAACCTGCCTTGTTCCTCTACACAATTGATGGAACTTGTACACATTGACTTTGCAATTAAACGTAAAGAAGCTCCAAAACCCGACAGATCCTTCCCCCGCCGAGGGTTCTCCTTCGGGTTCGAAGAACCTGATCCCGGCAGATCCTTCCCTCGCCGAGGGTTCTTTTCTGGATTCGAATTCCCTGACTCCGACAGATTCTTCCGCGGCCGAGGGTTCTTTCCCGGATCCCCCCCAGGTGGATTCGAAGTGCCTGAGATCAATCCTCAAGCGGAAAAGGTTAAAGAGATGAAAGCAGACAAAGAGGAGCTGGCTAAGGTCATCGGAGTCTTCACGACAAAAGAGGAGCTGGCAAAGAATCTGAAGAAGTGGATGCTGAAAGGCCACCCGGATAAGGGTGGAAAAACAGAAGAATTCCAACGTGTCTACGCCCTTGCAGGCAAAGTCAAGATCGACTCCGGGTGGGCATAGGACATTGTCAGATCGGCCCAGAAAATCCCCTTGAAGAAATAGCAAGTTAAAGTTTAAATTAGCTTCTTTGCCTATTTCTTCTATGAGGGACCTATGAGAAGCTTTCTTGCTCTGATCGCCTGTTTTTTTTCTGCCTATGTCCAAGGGAGTGAAGCCACGTTTTCTCCCGACCGTCTTAAGGGATTCTATGAAGAATTTGTCTGCGATGAGAAGCAGAACCTCGCCTATGCCAATGTGGCGGGTGGGTGCTTTTCCTTTTGGGTCTCTACCCTGGGCAATGACAACAATCCTGGAACGGAAGAGCTCCCCTTTTTAACACTCGAAAGAGCCCGCGATGCCGTGCGCGCTTTGCCCTCATCGGCCTTCAAAGACCTCGATGTCTATGTCTTCATTAAAGATGGGACCTACCGCCTCTCGCAGCCTCTCGTCCTCTCCTCCATCGATTCAGGAAAACATGGCCATGACGTCGTCTATACGGCAGCGCCTGGCGCCAATCCAACCATTTCCGGGGCGGTTCAGGTCACAGGCTGGAGCTTCGATGCAGGCCTTGGGCTTTACCGCGCTAAGACAGGCCCCTACCAATCCCGTCAACTCTACGTCAATGGGAATCGCGCACAGCGGGCGCGAACCTCATCCTATCCCCCAGCCTTTAATCCGGCGTGGGTAAACAATGGCGGCGGCATCCAGTTTGGGGTGACAACCCCCGAAACCCCCGATCCCACTACATGGACTAATCAGTCCAGCATTGAGGCGGTTATCCTGACACAGTGGAGGATGATGCGGGTTCCGGTCCAATCGGTGACACCCCCTCCTGCTCCCACGTATGGACTGATCAACATGCAGCAACCCGCCTGGAATAACGCCAACGTCGACTTTGACATCCTGACAAATGCTCCCGGGATATGGAGTTTTTGGGAGGTCACCTGGTTCGAAAATGCCCTGGAATTCCTGACGCAGCCCGGCCAATGGTACTTAAATCCCTCCGATAACTATGTCTACTACATGCCCCTTATAGGCCAAGACATCACGACGGCCGATGTCGAGCTGCCGATCCTTGAGACCCTGATCGAGGGGCAGGGAACCCCCGCCAACCCGATCCACAACATCCGCTTCGAGGGACTCACCTTTGCTTACGCCACCTGGCTTCTGCCCAGCGGGCCCAACGGCTACATCGCCGACCAGAGCGGCCAACTTTTGATCGGCACCAACCACTCCCCCAACTTCATCGGCCACGATCCCGATGTCGTTCCAACGCCTGGAAACCTCCCCTTTAATTTTGCCTCGAACATCGTTTTCTACGGCAATATTTTTGAACATCTTGGCGCGGTCGCTCTGCAATTTGGCCAGGGGTGCAGCAGCAACAGAGTCGATAGCAACCTCTTCACCGATATCTCCTCCTCCGCCATTGAACTGGGCCAGGTATCGGCCACGGATGCCCATCCCGGCAATCCCGCTCTCCTGGTGCAGAACAATCTCATCACCAACAACCTCATCACAGGCGTCGCTGTCGAATACCAGGACGCGGCAGGGATCTTTGTGGGCTTTACCCAGGGATCGACCATCAGCAACAACACCATCGTCAATGTGCCCTGGTCGGGGATTGCCATGGGCTGGGGATGGGGATTGTACGATCCGGGAAGCTTCCCCGGACTTCCCCATGCAGTCAGCGGGATGTGGGGCACCTTCACCTCCCCTACTCCCAATTTAAACAACCAAATCCTGCAAAACAGGTTCGTCAATTTCCTCAACGTCATGTGGGATGGCGGCGCCATCTATACCACAGGCCAGCAAGGAGCTTCCCTGTCTCAAGAGCTCATCATTAAAGGAAATGTCTCTTCAGGAAAGATGATCACCGGCCCCGGCGGCACATTCGTTGGTGCGGGGAACACTTATTATACCGATGGTGGCAGCCGCTATATCACCGTGGATTCGAATGCCTCGTACAACGATCCAATCGGCGTGACCTATTTTGGCCCCCTCCCGACCAGAGCTCCCTTGTATCCACTCTATGCTCTCTTAAATGGCGTACCCTATGGAAGCGACAGCGGGGGCTGCGTCACCTACGGAGACATTCAGTACTTAAACAACTATTGGCTACAGTCGCCGATCCCGACCGATATCCAGCTTTACAATTTCATCTACTACACTGCAGAACACTATTCCCCCTACCTCTCCTTCGGATTTTGCGACGTGTGCCCCTACACAAACAACGGCGTCGTCTACCCGGTCAATCTCGACTATGTTGGCAACGTCCCCATCAATTCTGAAGCGGACATCCCCTCTTCCTTGTTGACGAGCGCCGGCGTCCAAAGCAGACCCCCTACGATCCCTGCTGACAGGTGGGTGCTGCCTGCTCCATAATTATGAGAGAGTTACCCTGAGCGCAAAAAAAATTCCCTGTCGGAGAACCGACAGGGAAAAACCTCCTATTAGATAAGGAGAAAAACCAACAAAGGGCTTCAAACGACGCAGAGAGCAACTTCAAAAATAATTGGAGTCACTCATGCGTCTTTGAAGACTGGCTACGGCCTCTTGATCCTCAAGAGGGATTCGGACGATGTTAGGAATCATTCCCTGTCTTCCAGAGAGAAGATCCTGCCTCAATACCATCCTTGGGCTCATATAATTCCGAGGCGGTGAAGGAGGTATTCCCAGCCTTTGCAAACAGCCCAGCCAAAACGCATCGTTTCCACCGCTATGGATCAGGCGATTTATTGCCCAACATGTTTGCCCCAGTGAGCATACATCATGCAGCCCCAGTGAGCCTACACGGCTCTGGTCTACATACCTAAACCTGAAATCCGGAAAATCCGGACGACTCTGAGTTGTCGTTTCATACGTTAAAACCCTAGGATCCTGAAGCTGCCCTATTTGCCTTAAAACACTCACTCGAACATCATCAAAACTTAAAATAAAATTTAATCCAAACATAACTATTCCTTATAATAAAAATTTGTTAATTAGAAAAATAACTGTAAATTATAAAAAGAAATATGCGCCGCTAGGGGCGCTTAAAGGAAGGGCCCTTGCAGACGAAGGAAAGGCAACGGAACTGTGTTGAATCTGCGGAAAACATTATAAAACCTTTATTAATAACTAAATATTACAGTGTTTCCGCATATAACATCAATAAAAAAATTAATGAACCCACTCCCACCACGACGCGAATTATAATCTTTTATTTAATGTTTGGTGGATGGACGGTTAAGAGGTTAACTATAAAAGGCTTCTCAAGGAGTTAATCGGGTGCAATGAATTATATGGCAGCTTCGGGGTGTGCTGCCGTTTTTCTGCATACAGGGTTGAGTGAGTAGCGCTCGGAGAGGGTGCCGAAGGGAGAGACATCATTCTGATAGAAGCGGTACCTGTGCATCAGCGATTCTCGGACTACTTTATTGCGCAGTCGGGAGATTTCAGGATCTTCTCCTCTGATGCTGTCCAATGTTTCCAACATTCCAAAAAGGTTTGAGACGACGCAGTTGGTGCAATTACCCTGGTCTGCAATTTTGCCAAAATTGACCGCTCCTTCCAGTGTGGGTTGTTTGCTCTGGACCGGGTAATTCAATAATTTTTCCGTGTCCATGAAGGGGAAGCGCTCACCCAGCATCGATTGGATTTGCGCAAAGGCAGATGTCGCATCCAGCCCCTGCTTCAGCGAAATATCGGGACGGTTGACCCAATAGAGATTAAACAGGTCGTTTTTCTTTTCCACAATGAGATAGGTCGTATGCATGGAGCGGGAAGGGATGGATAAGGGGGAATCATCCCCCGATCCATTTCCAAAGACGATGGGCACGACGAACCGACTGTTTTCCTGGGCGGTATCCATCTGCGTCCTGACATGGCTCATCAGGGCATGCATCTGCATTTTGAAGAACTGATGGGCTGGAAACAGACTCACCCTGAACCCCGTCATGGGCGAGATAAACCAGACCACTGTACCCGCCAAATTGCCAACCAGTTTGAGGAGGTTCTGCAGGAAAAAGGAGGCATGCATTCGAGGATTGCTGGTGGCTTCTGTGTAGATGGGGCCGCGGCCCGAAATCGTCCGAATAGCTCCTGCTGCAAGGAAAAAGGCCTGACCGAGCGTGGCAATCGTTACGTCAATAGCCGTAAGGACAGGAATGAGGAATCCTGATAAGCGAACAAGCACTTCTGTGGCAATCGGAGTTAGACCGGAGAACTCAATCTCCATTTTTATGCTGGCCATAACAGCCAGCGTCAAATTAGTGATCCTGTGGATCCACTCTTGCGCATGGAGGATCTCTAAAGACGCCTCCATCTCATTGGCACCTCGAATTGCCTCTAAATATTCCGGGGGGAAGATTTCTCTGCTGACTCCCCCATCTTCCACGTAGCGATGGGTTAAGGCCAAATCTTCGATGATCGATAAAGCATGAACGGGGCTGCAGGGAGTTTCGATCAGTTGATTTGTATTTGAGGTGAGCATGCCCAAAGCAATATGTTTGTCCGTGGGTTCGCAGACGGCAATCCCTGCCAAAGGATGTAAAATTCCGAAGGCACTGCCCAGAAGAAGAGGGGCAACCGCGTTGCGAATCCTCTGCAAATGCTGCCAGGGAAGGTTGAAATCCGCCTCCCACTGCACGAGCGATTTGATGGCGGAATAGGTAAATGCAGGCACGATACAGGCCGTATGGAAGGCCAGGTCGAGGGCGGCGCTTCCCGACAGCAGAATACCGGCAGCCAAGCGGCCGATGACCTCTGAGACAACCACTGAAAATTCTCTGGGGCCCTCATAAGCCATCAGCGTCAATTTCTCAGCTTCGCTTAAAAAACTGATATTTGCCAGACTTACCATAAACAATACCTATATTATGACAAGCGGCAATAATATATAATTGATAACTAAAATGCAAGATTGTACTAAAAGTGAGCGAATTCAATGAAAATTTTTAATTTCCAGAGGGAGCGAGCTGCATGAGATGAAGGGCCTGCTCGTCGGAGAGGATCTTCTGGAAGTGCTCGAGCTGGACCTCGGCAATTTTGGGGTTGAAGGCTTTGACCTTCTCATCGGCTCCCCCGTAGCGGATCCCGATGAAGGTGATCCCGAGGGGCTCGATGCTCTCTGCGATGTTTTTGACGTGGCTCATCTTGTCATCGATCATGACGATCTGCTTGGGCATCTTATCCAGCTTTTTGAGGTAAGCAAGGAGGCAGGGGCCTTTCTCCATCCCGGGGCCGACAAAGATGATCCCGTTTTTATAGAGGGTTCCATGCAGTTCTTCGAAAACCTGTTCCTCTTTGAAGTGGGAGGTTTTGGTGAAGTCGATATGGAGGGGGGCGATCTGCTCGAGGGTGCGTTTTGCGTAGCTGGGATCACGTTTGGTGAGGCCGATCATCGGGACGTGTTTTTTTTGCATTTTGTAGAGTAGATCGGGAATGCAGGGATCGACGAGGCGCACCTCCGAGCGGTCCAGGATTTGCGCGTAAAGGGGGACGAGGTGATCGAGCGCCTCGGAGAAACTGTGGCCTTGTTTGGTCATATGCTCGATTTTGTGGGTGAACCACTCATCGGAGCCGAGGTGCTGGGCCATTTGGATCAGGGTATTGTCGAGGTCGAAGACGTAAAGGGTATCTTCTTTGAGGTAGGTGAAGGCGTGGGCGATGTCGTTGGTTTCGGTGACGAGTCCTTCGAGGCTCGAAAAAAGACAGAGGGCAGCGAGGGAGCAGAGGGTAAGGAATGTTCTTTTTTTCATATCAGCTTCCTTGTTTTAACCACCGAGCACACCGAGGCCACCGAGAAGACAATTAATCCATCACCGAATTTGATTTTCTTCTCTCGGTGCTCTCTGTGTGCTCGGTGGTTTAATTTACCGATTTCTACAACAACCTCTAAAGGGACTGCGCAACGATAGCTTCGATGATTTTTGAGGCCCGGCCCAAGTCGATCTTACCTGCGCGCCAGAGGCGCTGTTGTTCCAGGGCCTGCTGGATGAACATCTCATAACCGAAGACGATTTGGCAGCCTTTAGCAGAAGCTTTTACCAGAAAAGGGGTATTTTTTGGAATGTAAACTGTATCCATGGCGATGGTGCCGGGTAAAATCCACGCCTCCTCGATCAACTCGCTCTCGGGGATGCAGTTAATGAGTACATCGTAGCCCTGTGCGCAGACGTCAGGGAAAAGTTCCCACCCCCCTCCCCTGCCGCCGAACTGTGCGGCGAGCGCCTCCGCTTTTTCGGGGGTGCGGTTAAGGATGGTCACTTGTGCGCCGCGCTTCACAGCTTCATAGAGGATCGCGCGGGCAGCGCCGCCGGCTCCGACAAATACGAGATGCTTGCCCTGACCTTCCCTTTTTTTTCGATAGCGTTAAGCGCTCCGATCCCGTCGGTGTTGCATCCGATCAGGCTCGGTCCGTCGATGCTAAGGGTATTGCACGCGCCAATTTTTTCCACTTCCGGCGAAGGTTGGGTCAGAAATGGGAGGACGGCCTCTTTGAGGGGCATGGTGACGCTCAAACCTTTGAAGGGAAGCTTTCCTGCGAGTTCAAAGAAAGCGGAGAGCTCCTCTTTCTTGAGGGGCATTTTGAGGTAGACGGCGGGAATACCCGCCTCGGCAAATATAGCATTGTGGACGAGGTGGCCCAGGCTCTTATCGACGGGATCGCCAATGAGGCCATAAATGAAGGTCTGTTTGTTCAACTGATGGAAATGGTAGATCTGATCAAGCTCCTCGGCCATTAGCTGGCCGGGCGCTGTGGAGTGGTTGTCAGAGAGCGTGGCGAAGGTCAAATAGTTGCCCACAACAGGGGCCAAAATTCTCGAGGGTTTTCCTTTTTCTCCCATGGAGATGCCGATGATTTTGTCGCTCTGGGATTGGACAAAGGTCAGGACCTTCAGGGCATCGAGGGTAGAGTGGGCCATCGCCGCAAATTTGTAGATGTGGGCGTAAGGGACCTTCACCTTTTGGTAGAAAGCGTTTAGATCCTCGGGGGTCTTGTCGAAGTCGTGGATCGAGCTTAGGAACTGGATTTTGGGGTAGGCCTCGAAGAGTTTTTTTCTGAATGCGAGAGGCACGTCGTACTCCAGATCGACGTAGGCGGGCCCGAGGGCGCAAAGGGCTTCCAAGAGTTTCAGCCTCTCCTCTTCAGACCCTTTAAAGAGCCCGCCCTGGTCTTTGCGGCGCAGGGTGAACAGGAGGGGAAGGGGGGTGCCTTTGAGGAATGCCGCAAGCTCCTGCAAATCAACTTTCTCGAAGGCATCCAGGCGCAATTCCAGCCCCTCTACGCCGCTTAAAGGGGGCAGGGCGTCTTTCAGAGTGGGTCCGGCAAATATTCCAAAAAGGCGTGTTTTCATGGGGACAATCTAAATCAATTGTTGACAAAAGGCAATCCCTTTGTTAGAATTAGGCCTAACAAAGAAAGGGCATTTTGCGTTTTTTATGAAAAACCAGGTCAATACCACATCCGGGCTTGACGCGACCAAAGGAGTGAACAACTCCTTAGCTCGACTTTGTACATTTTTGCTCCCAGATTGCTGGAAAGGGAGGCCTTCAGGCGCAAATTTAATTCGCGGGATCGGCTTGAATATGCCCTCCTGCGAATTAAAATTGCGCATCAAGGCCTCCCTGCCAGCAGGCTGGGTGCAAAAATGTACAAAGTCGAGCTTAGGTCTTTGCCGTTCCAATTTTTCTTACTTTTACTTCTATTTTGGCGCCTAAGCGCCATATATATTTTACCCCCTTACATCCGTGGATTCCCTTCAAACTGACAAAGAGCGGTGAAAACCTCCTCTGTCCCTTTGAAAACTAAAAGGCCTTTTTAAAGCCTGCAATAACCTCCTCATAGAGAGGTTTTTTGGATGAATTTATATATAAGTTATTGATTGTAAGGTATTTATGTTAATTAAGTTAAAACCGGGCACAGAACGTGACGCTATTGCTGCGCTTCAGCGGCTGCTGACAGCCTGCGGTGTGCACCACTGTGTATCCTCAACGCCCACAGAGGTGGTCGTAGGGGTGGAAAAGCCCCTTTCAAGCGAGATCATGCGCGATCTTAATGCTCTGGGATGTGTGGCCTCTATGGTCGCAGTCTCCACCCCCTGGAAGCTGGCCTCGAAGGAGTACAAAAAAGAAAAGACGACGATCACGATCAAAGGGGTCACGATTGGGGGCCCTGAGGTGATCATGATGGCGGGCCCCTGCGCCATTGAGAGCGAGGAGCAGCTGAGGTCGATCGGGGCGGCGCTAGCCAAAGCCAGGGTCAAGGTCTTCCGCGCCTCGGCCTTCAAGCCCCGCACCTCTCCCTACAGCTTTCAGGGGATGGGCGTCGAGGGGCTCAAGCTCCACAAGATGCTCCAAGAGGAGCACAAAATGCTGATCGAAACGGAAGTGATGGATGTGCGCGATGTCGAGATCGTCGCAGAGCACGTCGATATCCTGCGGATCGGGCGCGCAACATGCAGAACTTCAACCTGCTCAAAGAAGTGGGCCGCTGCAGGCAAGCCGGTCATTTTGAAGCGGGGCATTTCGGCGACCGTCGAAGAGTGGCTCATGAGCGCCGAATACATCATGGCGCATGGCAACCACGAGGTGATCCTCTGTGAACGGGGGATCCGGACCTTCGAGAATTCGACGCGCAGCACGCTCGATTTGAGCAGCGTGGCGGTGGTGAGACAGATGACCCACCTCCCCGTGATCGTCGATCCGAGCCATGCGGCGGGGCGCAAGGATATCATCCCGGCGCTGTCGAAGGCAGCCGTGGCCATTGGGGCCGACGGGCTTCTGATCGAAGTGCACGATCGTCCCGCCGATGCGAAATGTGATGGGAAGCAGGCGTTTCTTGCCTCACGAGCTGGAGACGCTCTCCATTGAACTCGACCGGATCGCGAGAGCGATGGGAAGGTCGTTATGAACATCGAAGCCCTGCGCAAAGATGGTCGATCAGATCAATATCGAGATCATCGCGCTCTTCTCCGAGCGACTAAATGTTGCCAAAGAGATCGCCAAAGTGAAAAAGGCTGAGGAGCTGCCCGTGTACGACCCTGTGCGGGAGAAGCTGCAGATCCAGATGCTCATAAGAGGCTGGCGAAAAACTACAGACTTAAGCCCGGCCGTCATCGAGGAGATCTTTGAGATCTTTGTCGAGTACTCGAGGCTGAACATGAAAATGGAGATGGCCCATGACTAAAAAAGTCGCCTACCAGGGGATGAAAGCCTCCTTTAGCGAGATGGCGATCGACCGCTACTTTTCCGGTGGAGCGGAAGCGGTCGGGAAAGTCACGTTCGACGAGGTTTTTGAAGCGCTGTGCGACGCCCAGGTCGATAGCGCTGCTTTGCCGATCGAGAATAGCCTGATTGGGCCGATCGTGGAGAACTTCGACCTTCTCGCAAGACATGCCGTAACTATTGTCGGGGAGCTGTGCCTGCCGATTGTTCATTGCCTCGTGGTTAAAAAAGGGCAGAAGCTGGAGGAGATCAGGAAGGTCTCCTCCCATCCAAAAGCGCTGGCCCAGTGTACGCGGTTTTTTCAGGAACATCCCTGGATCGAGCCTGTCGTCCACTTTGATACGGCGGGCGCGGCAAGGGAGATCGCGATGGGATCAGATAGCACAGCCGCCGCGATCGGTAGCCGGAGGACGGCTGAGGAATATGGGCTGGAGATTCTGCAGGAAAACCTGGAGGACGACGGCAGCAATACGACCCGCTTTCTGTTTCTGCAAAAGGGGCAAAAGGAGCGCGTCGACTTAACGGAAGGGAAATGCTCCCTTCTCTTTACCCTCGCGCATAGGCCGGGGTCACTTGCTGCGGCGTTAAATATCCTCGCAGAGGAGGGTCTTAACCTGATGCAGATCGTCTCCCGGCCGATCAGAGAAAAGCCGTTTGAATACCTCTTCTTTGTCGACCTCCTCTACTCGGAAGAGATCGATTTACAGAAGGTCCTGCAGAAGATGGGCAACCATACGGAAACATTTAAACTTTTAGGAGTCTATGCACCTGCCCCATAAAATCGGGATCCTCGGCACCGGCCTCATCGGAGGATCGATCGCCAAAGGGATCAAAATGAGATGGCCAGAGGTTTGTATCGCGTCCCTGGCAAAGGAGTGCGCCGACCTCGATAGCGCGGTAAAGGAAAAAGTGGTCGATACCCTCTTGTCCACATGGGAAGAGCTGATCCAATTTTGCGACTGGATCATCCTGGCGACTCCCCTCTCGAGCTTAACCCCTCTTGCGGAAGAGATCGCGAGGCGCTGCCCCAAGGAGAAGAAACTGGTGGTGATCGATGTCGGCAGCGTTAAAAAGGCGGTCTTTCCCGCCTTTGAAACGTTGACGTCGCACAACATCGAGTTTCTGAGCACCCATCCGATGGCGGGCAAGGAGAGGTGGGGTTTTGCCCATAGCGACCCTAACCTCTTTCGGGACTGCTGCTGGATCTCTCTCCCCACGCAAAAAACAAGAAGAGCGTGGTGGAGGCTGTTGTCCAATTTGTAGAGGGGCTGGGGCGCAGCACCAGATCCTGGATCCGGCCCTGCACGACAGAAGAGCGGCGATGGTCTCCCATTTTCCTGCGCTTTTGTCCCGCCTCCTTCTCGAATTTGTAGAAGGGCAGGACAAGGAAGCGTTGCTATCCGCCGGCCCCGGTTTTCATTCGATGACCCGGCTGGCAAAAGACAACCCCAGACTCCAGGAAGAGATCGGCGCATTCAATAGCGACGAGATCTCCCTGCAGCTGGCAAAGTGGATTCAATTTATAAGTCAAAAGGAGGGAATATGACGTCGACAACCGTGGCCATCAACTCGATGGCGTTAGAGAAAAAAGCAGCGGGGAGAAAAAGTGTACAATTTCGCGGCGGGAGATCCGATCGTTCCCAGCCACCCCAAAATCCTCGAAGAGGTGCAAAAGAGGATGGCGATAGAACCGATCCTCTACCCTCCCATTGCGGGGATCTCTGAGCTGCGCTCACTTGCCGCCGAGTGGATGAACGCAGACTACGGCTGCACTTACAAGGAAGAGAACACCCTGGTGACCGCAGGGGGAAAGTTCGCCCTGTTTGCCGCGATGCAGCTGTTCTGAGCGAGGGCGATGAGGTGTTGATCCCGGCCCCTTACTGGGTCTCCTACCCCAAATGGCCAGGCTCTTCCATGCGACCCGGTCGCCATGCCAACTTCAGAGGAAAACGACTGGAAACTCACGCCGCAAATTTTGAGACGGCATAGCACGGCGCGCTCTAAAAATACTCATTTTGAACAACCCCGGCAACCCGACAGGGAACCTCTACACGAAAGAAGAATCGAGGCGCTTTTGATCGTCGTGAAGAATCGAGGCCAATTTATTCGTAATCTCTGATGAAGTTTATAGCGAAATCGTTTACGATGGCCATAGGTTTTTCTCCTGCGGCGCCCTCTCAGATCAGGTGCTTGTGGTCCAGAGCTGTTCGAAGAACTTTGCCATGACAGGTTGGAGAGTGGGATTTGCGTTTGGCCCTGAAACGCTGATCCGCTCGATGACGGCCCTGCAGAGCCAATCGACCTCCGGCCCCTCGACAGTGAGCCAGTGGGCTGCGATCGCCGCGTTAAAAAACCGCTCTGAGATTCAAACCCTGCGGAGCGCCATGCAGACACGAAGAGACCTCTTTTATGGCACGCTCAATAAAGAGTTTGCGTGCAATCTGCCCAAACCCTCAGCCGGCCTCTACGCGTTCATCCCTTTATCGATTTTCAAAAAACGCTAAACTCCGCCGAGCTGTGTACCGAGCTGATGACAGCGAGCAACATCGCCTGCGTCCCCGGCGTCGCGTTCGGGCAGGAGGGGTATTTGCGCATGGCCTTCTCGGAGACGCAAGAGGTGCTGCACGAAGGGCTGATTGCCCTCAAAGAGGAGATGGACCGATGAAAAAAATCGCCATGGGCCTTCAGCCCCAAATGAAACAGGTCGAGATCCTTCTTGCCCATGATCTCCTCTTTTCTGATGCGGTCATCGGAGAATTGAGCGGCTCGGCTCCCGTTTTGCCCTCTTTTGCGACGAGCCCGTCGCAAAAATCCTGGGGAACAAATGGAAGGAGCATTTGATAAAAAAAGGGCTGGATGTCCACCTGTTCACCTTTCCTGCCGGCGAACAGGAGAAGAGCCGGGAGAGAAAGGCTGGCGCTCGAAGACAGGCTTTTCTCCCAAAAAGCTGGGGCGGGACACCTGCATGATCGCGCTTGGCGGCGGGGTCACCACAGATCTGATCGGCTACCTCGCTTCGACCTACTGCCGGGGGGCTCCCCTTGTCCTGGTTCCCACAACCCTGCTTGCGATGGTCGATGCATCCCATCGGGGGCAAAACGGGGATCAATACGCCGTTTGGCAAGAACCTGATCGGCACGTTCTATCCTGCAGACAGGATTTTCATCGATCCGAACCTCCTTTTAACCCTGCCTCTGCGCTGTTAAATCAGGGAGCAGCCGAAGTGATCAAGTACGCCCTCATCCGCTCCCCCCAGCTGTTTCAGATTTTAAGAAACTGGCAGCCCCACGACCCCGCCTACCTCGACCTGATCATCCACGAGAGCGTCCTCACGAAAGCGGGCGTTGTCGAGAGCGACTATGAGGAAAAAACGGGTCTTCGCAGGACCTTGAATTTTGGACACACGATCGCCCATGCGCTCGAACTTTGTGAGAATTACACCCTTTCCCACGGCGATGCGGTGGCCATCGGGATGCGCGTCGAAAGTTTCATCAGCCATCGGATGGGCCTGCTTAAACGCTCTGACCTCGAAGAGATCGAAACCCTCATCCAGGCATTCCCCTTTCCCTTCAAAATCAGCTCTAAAGTCACGCCAGAAAAGATGCGCTCGGCCGTCCTACTGGATAAAAAATCCACCCACGGCGCTGCGCGGTTTGTTCTGCTCGATAAAATCGGGTCGTGCCACCCTTTCCACAGCGAGTACTGCACGACCGTTCCTGAAAAGGTCCTGAGTGAAGCGCTTAGCTGGATGTTTACTGCATGTTCTGGAGGCCCAGCATGACAAAATTCCATATTCAACCCGGCAAAGTTACCGGCACAGTGGCCGTTCCCCCTTCGAAGTCCCACACCCTGCGCGCCATCCTCTTTGCCGCCATGGCTAAGGGGACCTCCGAGATCCGCCACTTTCTCCACTCCCCCGATGCGACCTCAATGATCGAGGCGATGCGCTCCTTTGGCGCCAAGATCGAGATCTCCGCATGAATCGCTGCACATCCGCGGGCTCGCCGGCAAGCTACAGGCAGCCGAAAATGTGATCGACTCGGGCAATTCAGGGCTAGGTCCTCCGCTTCGCCGGCGCTCTGGCCGCGCTTTCCCCCGCTACACAGTGCTGACCGGCGACCACTCGATCCGCCACAACCGCCCCGTCAAACCTCTGCTCGATGCCTTGGCCCAGCTAGGGGCATCGGCCGAATCGTCCCGCTTAGATGGGTATGCGCCCATCATCATCAAAGGGCCGATGCAGTCGGGCAAGACCTCACCTCCAGGCGAGGACTCCCAACCCGTTTCAGGATATTGATCGCAGCCTCCTTCCTCCCCGGGAAAACCACGCTCGAGGTCACAAACCCCGGAGAAAAACCCTGGATCGATCTGACCCTGTATTGGCTGAAAAAATGGGGATGCCCGTCCAGCATAAAGACTATGCCCACTATACGGTTCCGGGAAATGGCAAGATCGAGGGTTTCAACATGACGCATCCCCGGGGATTTCAGCTCGGCGGCATTTCCCATTGCAGCCGCCCTTGTCACCGATTCTGGACTCACACTTGACCAACATCGATATGGAAGACTGCCAGGGGGATAAAAAATCATCGAGGTCCTCCAGGCAATGGGAGCCAACATCGAGATCGACCACGCCAAAAAGACGCTCCATGTCAGACAAGGATGCGGCTGCAAGGGACAACAGATCGACGTCAATGACTTTATCGACGCGACCCCCATCCTCTCCGTCATCGGGTGCTTCGCGGAAGGGACCACCGAGATCATCGGCGCAGTGATCGCCAGAAAAAAAGAATCGGACCGGCTCCATGCGATGGCAACCGAACTGAAAAAAATGGGCGCAGTCGATCGAAGAGAGGCCAGATGGCCTCCTCATCTCCCACTCCCCTCTTCACGGGGCGGAAGTCAGCTCCTGGCACGACCACCGGATCGCGATGTCCCTGCACCATTGCCGCCATCGGAGCGAAAGGAGAGACTCGGGTCGACGGAGCCGAATGCGTCGCCAAGACCTACCCCGGCTTTGCCCACGACTTCCGCGCGCTGGGCGCTACCATCGAGGTCGATCCCATGAACGTCATCCTCTTCGGTTTTAAAAGCTGCGGAAAACGACGCTTGGAAAAATCCTGGCCCGGCGCCTCGACCGCCCCTTCTCGACACCGAGAGCTTTCGAGAGGCTCTACCGCGACGAGACGGGAGAGGAACTCCCCTCGTGAGATGTATAAAAGGCTCGGAGAAGAGGCGTTCCGCAAGCTCGAAGCAGACGTCGTCAAAGAGCTTAATGGGCTCCCGCGACGCGATCATCGCCGTCGGTGGAGGAGTGATCCTCGACCCCGCCAATGCGGCGCTCCTTGCAAAATTGGGCCAGCTCGTTTATCTCAAGGTAAGATAAAGAGACCTTAAAAAAACGGATATTGCACGGAGAGCTCCCCGCTTTTCTCGACCCGGCCGATCCGGAAGGGTCTTTTGAAAGAATGTCCAGGAGAGACAGGGCATATATGAAAAGATCCCCGCCCTCGCGGTGGACCTGGAGAAAAAATCCCAGGACCAGGTCGTCCTGGAACTGTGCGCATGGATCGAACAACGGGAGATCGACAATGGCTAGCAACTCTTCGGCACCCTCTTTCGCATCACCACCTGGGGAGAATCCCATGGCAAAGCGATCGGCGTCGTCATCGACGGCTGCCCCGCCGGCCTCCCGATCACCGAAGAAGAGATCAATGCCGATCTCTCCCTCCGCCAGGCGGGGAACAGCCCTTACGTCACTCCCCGCGGAGAAAAAGACGAAGCGCAAATCTTCTCCGGCGTCTTCGAAGGCAAAACCACCGGCGCCCCCATCTCGCTCATCATCTTCAACAAAGACGCCGACTCGAGCAAATACGAACCGATCAAAGACCTCCTCCGCCCCGGCCACGCCAACTTCACCTACCTGCGAAAAATATGGCATCTTCGACTACCGCGGCGGCGGACGCTCCTCCGCCCGGGAAACCGCCTGCCGCGTCGCCGCCGGAGCCGTCGCCAAAAAACTTCTCGCCCACTTCGGCATCGAAGTCTGTCGCCTTCATCGCCGAGATCGGCGGCATCGCCATCGCGGAGCCCGACTACACCCCTCTTCCGATCTCCGCAGACAAAACCCTCGCCAGCCCCATCTTCTGTCCCGATACCAGAAGCCACGCAAAAAATGATCGAACGCTTGAAAAAGCCAAGACAGAGGGCGATTCCCTCGGCGGCATCTTCAAGGCAGTCGCCTTCAACCTCCCCATCGGCCTCGGCGATCCCGTCTACGGAAAACTCGAAGCCAAACTCGCCTCAGCGATGCTCTCCCTTCCTGCCACCAAAGGCTTTGAAATCGGCTCTGGCTTTGCCGCCGCCCGCATGAAAGGCTCCGAGCACAACGACGCCTTCGATCCTCGATGACAAAGGGCAACATCTCCACCGCCACCAACTTTGCCGGCGGCACGCTCGGCGGGATCTCCACAGGACTTCCCCTCACCTTCCGCGTCGCCTTCAAACCCACCTCCAGCATCAAAAAGCCCCAAAAAACTGTCAACCTCAACAAGGGAGAAGAGGACGTTCCAGCTCCCCGAAGGCTCGCGCCACGACCCTTGCGTCGCCATCCGCGCCGTCCCCATCATCGAAGCGATGACCGCCCTCGTCCTCGCCGACGCCCTTCTCATGAACCGCTCCGCCAAACTTTAAACACGAATTGGCCTAAAAAAGCGCAGACTTCGAGCCTCCCTTGTAGTCTTCATCGACGACCGGATCGAGCACCTGCACGACTTGGAACCCAGAAAGGATGGGAGCCCGAACCTTGGAGGTTTGGCCTCAAGGTTCTTGATGGGCCCATCCGTAGGGAATGGTAGGAGAGCCGGGAGATCCTGTCGCAGGAAATTAATTAACAACTATTTTTTAATATTGAGATTTATACAATTTTCACGTATATTTATCTTAATTAAATTATTTGAAAAATAATGACTGTTAACACTGATATTTTAAATAGTTTCTTTCTCTTGCGATCCTGGAACAACATTTCTCTGATCAAACCATCAAACCGCAAATCGAAGAAATTGCAAAAACTGAACCCGGCAAAAATCTTCTCGACCGTCTTATAAAAATTGGACGGCAATTTAGGATTCTACCCGCCAACGAGTCGTCCACATGTAGTCGTGAGCGTAAAGTGAGTGTGCTGCTTCCTGGAACCGATGGCACCCCATTTCTATGTTGCAGGGCGGAATGGAGAGAAATTCCTTATTGAAGCCCCCCGGTTTGTGCGCCTGGCACATGAACTGATCCACCTGGTGCATGCCTATGAAGATCCAGAGGGGGAGGCCTTGAGAACAAGAAAATGACTGATGATGGTTTTGATGATGAAGAAAGCCAGGCTGACGATTTAGGACAAAATCATTCAGCAGTAGATAGTTGTAGTGAAAACGACTTCCTTGCTGCCCTGGATCTCCCGTAGAATGGATCGTGACGGCCCGGTAAACCCCCTTCCCAACCTGATTGATGTCATTAAAGTAGGGCACTTGGAACCCTTCAAAGAACAATTGAGAAAGGATTCCTCCAAATCCATTTTGTAGGCTCTTGCTGGAAGGAAAGCACCAGTCCTCTTTCAGTGGAGCTTGCCCATTCCAACAAATCCAGCATGTCCCTGCTCAGCGCAGCTGCCTATTACAATAACGAGGAAATCATCAATTTTCTTCTTGATTTCCAGGCAGATATGCATCCAAAGGATGAAATTGGAGGTCCGATTCTAGCAGCCCTCAGCGCTTCTCACCACGCGCTTGCTCTCTCTTTGGCGCAAAGGGGCCTCGATACAAATCTGAAAGACGACAATCAAATGACCGCACTGGATTTCTTAAACTCCTATCCAAGACTGCAATTTGACGTTCACTGCAAACCGCTATTCAAGTTGCTATCCGGGGCCACAAACCCCATTCAATAAAAAAGGGCCATTCCCGCTGCACTCCCCCTTTGAGGGAAACACCAAAAAGGAACGGCCCTTATTAACCCGGCTTGAAACAGGTGACAAAGAGCGCAAGCGAGGCAAAGCTAAATCTTCTCTTTTCAAAATGGGTCAGTGCTGCGTAGCCACGACCCATTTTGAAAGAAAAGATTTGGCAAAGCCGCAGCAAGCTATTTGTCACCTGTTTACCGCCCCGGTTAATAACTTCCTACTTGACGGTGACGCTGGCAGGATGCCGACAGTCCCGGATGCATCGAACGGCGCAACGGCATAAACTTGTGGGACCCTTTCTTCACGTTCTGGTCCACATAGGAGAAGGTGGAAGCAGACACCGTTGCGATTTTCACCCCATTGCGGTAGATGAAGTACCCCGCAGGGTGTGGGCCCCTGCCCTGCCTGCCATGTAGAGAGGTTTGGAAAACACATATTCCACCCCAAAATCGTTCTTTGTCTGCTTGCCGGTGAGGTTCTGAACCTTGGAGGGTGGGAGGAAGGGGATTGGGAGTGGTCAGGAACGCCGGCAGGCGCGGTTGACCCCGAGCCCGTAATTGTGGAAGAAATGGCCGGTGGGGAAGAAGAGGTGTCGATGACGTAGACGATGGCGGCTGCCCTCATCCCCCACATAGGCGTATCTTCCCATCGGGGGTGATCGCGACGCCGTCAGGCAGACTTCTGAAGCCCAAGACCGTAATTGGGAGGAAATGGCCGGGGGTAAAGAAGAGGTGTCGATGACGTAGACGGTGGAGCTGCCGGGCACATCTGTCACATAGGCGTATTTACCCCGTCGGGCGTAATCGCGACGCTGTAAGGCGAAGTTAAGGTCAGAGCCCGTAATTGTGGAAGAGATGGCCGGGGGTGGAGAAGAGAGATGGATGATGTAGACGGTGGCGCTGCCCTCATCTGCCACATAGGCGTATCCTCCCATGGGGGTGATCGCAACGCCGGTAGGCGTAGTTAAGCCCGAGCCCGTAATTGTAGAGAGAGGAGATGTGGCCGGTGGGGAGGAAGGATGTTGATGGCGTCAACGGTGGAGCTGCCCAGCATCTGTCACATAGGCGTATTACCCCGTTGGGGGTGATCGCGACGCCGAAAGGCGAAGTTAAGCCAGCCCGTAATTGTGGAAGAGATGGCCGGTGGAGAAGAAGAGGTGTCGATGACGTAGACGGTGGCGCTGTTTTGATCTGCCACATAGGGCGTATTTACCCCGTCGGGGGTGATCGCGACGCCGGGCAGGCGCACTTAAGCCCGAGCCCGTAATTGTGGAAGAGATGGCCGAGTGGGGGAAGAAGAGGTGTCGATGACGTAGACGGTGGCGCTCGCCAAAATCTTGCGCATAGGATTTTGATTCCGTCGGGGAGATCGCGACAAAGAAAGGAGAGGTTAAGCCTGGAGGGGGGACCGTAATTGTCGCCGTGAAGATGATGGAGACGGTGATGTCGCTAAAATTTGCCACATAGGCTTTTATCCGTCGGGGGAGATCGCGATGCCTTGAGGGGCGGTCAGCCGGGAAGAAGAATGAGAATGTCGGTGTCGATGACGTAGACGGTCCTATTGCTATGATTGTCACATAAGACGGAGTTGGCAAATCCTTCAGCCAGGCCGGTCATCAGGAACAAAGCGAGCAGCAAAGCCCCCGCACGCGATCGGATACCTGCGAGGATCCGCGGATCAGGGTACCACGGATTTTCAAAATGTAAAACTTTTTTTCATTTTTGTCATTGATGCACTCCTTCCCTTCTTCAAGAGATTTTAGCCGGGCATGTTACCCCAAAGCAGCGCAAGCAGTCAACTTTTAATTTCATTTTCCACCAGATGCCCGACAGGAAAGCCCGCGCGCAAAGGTGGAAGAAAATGATGGGTGTATTTCTTACATCATCTACAGGTGGAACCACCCTTTAGGATTGCTTTAAAGAACGTAAAAGATAGGCGCGTTTAATCGTGAACTTGAATTTCTGAGTGAGCGTTTCGCCGGAAAATTCTTTGTAGCCACCGTTTTTTTACGGTTTCCAGATCCAACAGGAATTTTACAGTGGGATCTTTTGGATCAAGGAGGACAATCCGGGAAAATTGGAGCGATTCCGATTCAGTCAATGCTTCCTGAAGCTTGGAAGAGATCAACTTATAGGCGCTCATCTCTTTAGGGTTTAACCAGTTCGCTGAAATAATGATATCCCATGTTTCAAATGGCTTCACTTGGTAAAAAAAGGGCAAAGAAGAGGAAAGATCCATGTTCAGATTCAAGATTGGATGAGAGTTTTGAATTTATTTAAAACTTCTTTCATAGGACCCTCAAAAGAGTTTCTGTAGATTCAATTCGTTTTTTACAAAGCAGAATTCTAAGGAATATATTTTATTTGGATCAACGGAATTTGGCTCGGGATCGGGCTCGCGTCCGGCTCAGGCTGAGACTGTCGAGGGGAAGGGGGGATGGGAAAACGGGCAAGGGTCAGCGGTTTTACGCTCCTGTGGAGAATGGCTCTTGTGGAGCACGCCCCAGCATCTATCAAACAACTTATTTTTTAAAATTTTAGGTTTTTAAGCTGGGCTTTATAGACCGATCCTGTTATCTTCTCAGGCTCTCATTATCAAATGAGCAACAAATATCCATGGATTTTAAAGAATTATCCTGCACCCAAGCATTTTAAAGGCAATTGAAGAGGCCGGCTATACCTCCCCTACTCCCATTCAGGAGCAGGCGATCCCTGAAATTTTGAAAGGGTCTGACCTGCGCGCCTCCGCACAAACCGGTACTGGTAAAACGGCTGCCTTCATCCTTCCCTCTTTGAACAAACTCGCCTCCCCTTCTACCCTGCCCGGCAGAGGCCCACGCATTCTGATCCTCGTTCCTACACGAGAGCTGGCTATGCAAGTGGCTGTTGAAGCGGCGAAATACAGCAAGCACCTTTCCCGCTGCAAAACAGTGTGCATCTATGGAGGAGCTCCCTATCCTCCTCAAAACCGCGACCTCGCGCGTCCCTATGAGATTCTCGTCGCGACACCGGGCCGCCTGATCGACCACATGGATCAAGGACGGATCGACTTTTCCCGCGTTGAGATGTTCATCCTCGATGAGGCTGACCGGATGCTCGACATGGGCTTCATCCAGCCTGTCGAACAGATTGCGGCAAAACTGCCTAAATCGCGCCAGACTCTGATGTTCTCCGCGACAATCGCCGGAAGCGTCATGAAGCTCTCCAGCCGCCTTCTGACCAACCCTGTCGAGATCCGTATTAACCCCGAAAAAGTTAATCACGAAAACATCGAGCAGCGCCTCCACCGCGTCGATAACCTCGAGCACAAGTACCGTCTTCTCGACCATTTGCTCGGCGAACCGGGGATGACCCAAACGATCATCTTCACGGCGACAAAACGCCAGGCAGACCACCTGGTTGACAAGCTTCCCAGCTGGGCAGATCCGCAAGAGCCCTGCACGGCGGCATGAACCAGCGCCAACGGACAAAAACGATCAAAGAGATGCGCCAGGAATCGTTCGACATCCTCGTAGCGACCGACGTCGCTGCCCGCGGGATCGATATCCAGACGATCTCCCACGTCATCAACTTTGACCTGCCAAGAAGTACAGAGGACTACGTCCACCGTATCGGCAGAACGGGAAGAGCGGGCGCGACCGGAGTTGCGTTGTCCTTTGCCTCTTCAAGAGATATGTCGATCGTCAGACAGATCGAAAAGTTCACTGGACAGAGGATGAACCCCCACCAGGTGGCCGGCATGGAACCCAAGCATGAGAACGCGCCTCCAGGTGCTGCAAGACCTGAGTTCAGGAATAAAAAGCCCAGCTTCCATAACAAGGGCAAGCCGAACCAGTTCAAGGCAAAGCCTCGCAAGTGGTACCCATAAAGTCTGCGAGAGAAATAAATTAACAGGATATTAGGATGGTCAGGATAAAAAAATCCTGACTATCCTGATATCCTGTTAATTTTTTCCTGAAAGAACTATTCAGAGTCCCTGGGCGATCTGCGCAGGGACTTTTTTTCTGAGACCTGTTTCTTATCCGCTAACATCTTTTCTTTGCTTTTGCGGGACCGGCGCTTCTTTTGGCGGCGGATCTTCTCGATCGCCTGCTGCCTCTCCGACTTGATCCCTTCAATCTTCTCTTCGAGCTTCTCGCAAAGATCCTTGCGGGCGTAATAGCGGTTCATTTCGCGGGAGCGGTCGCGCTGGCACTTGACCTCAGTCCCTGTGGGGAGGTGCTTAAGATAGACGCAGGAGGAGGTCTATTCATCTTCTGGCCCCCTTTGCCGGAGCCTAAGATGAATTTTTCAATGAGGTCGCCCTCGCCAATGCCCAGCTTTTCCATCCGCGCGGCGAGCTCTTCAAGTTTTTCCTTGCGGACCATAGGGGTTTACCAAATTGTGTGGCTTCGATAGGGTCTTGAAAAAGACCTCGCAGGTAATCTTGCACTTTTTCTGTCCGGCTGCATCTGAGTCCAGAACGCAGTTAAGCAGGCAGGCAAACTGCTTGTGAGAAGCGAGAGAAATGTCATGGCGGAAATGTTTTAAAAAAAAAGCCTTTCCTCGTCTCTATACTGGCATCGACGACTGTAAAATCTTTTGAATCAGCGGAGATCTCCCTAATCAACTGCAGGGCGCTTTCACAGTCTAGACCCCTGTAAGGAAAGGTTCCCCCCTGCGAGCGGATCTTGAAGGTTGCGTTGCAGGCCATAAAGACACCTTTTTATGGAGCAATGCCCAGCTTCTTAAGGGTCCTGAAGTGGGAACAGACCGCCGAGAAGAAGGTGGGGTTTTCATGGTAGGGAAGACCGAATTCATGGGCTGTCTCACGCACGATGGGAGAGATTTTGTAGAGGTGCGTATGGCAGACATGGGGGAAAATGTGGTGCTCGACCTGGAAATTCAGGCCGCCGAACAGGAAAGCGACAACCCGGCTTTTTACAGCGAAGTTCGCCGTGGTGGCCAGCTGATGTTTAAGAAAACTATTGTCAATCTTCCCCTCATCGTTCGGAAGGGGGAATGCGACGTTCTCGACGATGTGGGCAAGCTGAAAGATGAGCGTCATAGTGAGGCCGGCACCTCCCATGAAGCACAGGTACCCCAGGAAGACGGCCCAGGCAGAAAAGGGAAGGACGAAAGAAGGGATCACCAGGAACAATCCGACATGAATAAATTTAAAAGCGATCATCCAAAAGATTTCTGCGTTCGACGGGTTGCCAGGGGCGTTATTCTTTTCCCTGATAATATGATAGATCCGCCTCATATCGGAGTAATAGATCCACTTAAAAAGATTGATGCAGTAGAGGAAAGGAGCGTAGATGTGCTGGTAGCGGTGGAACCAGTGGTGCGGGGCCTTGGGGCAAAGGCGCATGACATAGGGCACCCCCAGGTCGGCATCGTGTTCTGCGATATTCGTGAAGGTGTGGTGGTCGATCGTATGCTCTTTTTTCCAATAAAAGGAGCTGGCCCCGAACAGGTCGAGGACAAAGCCTAAAGCGCGGTTGCCGAGTGAGTTGGAAGCGTAGGCACCATGCAGGGCATCATGGGCGATGTTCATCGCTCCAATAGCAGTCAGCACCCCAAAAAAGAGATATATGATGAAAAAGCCTGTTTCTCCAGCAGGATTAAGAAGAAGCAAAGAATAATTCAGCGCGAAGAGCAGTGTGTAAAAAATGGACTTGAAGATCATGAGAGAGTTGGCGCGCGTCGAGGCATCGGCATCTTTAAAATAAAGAGCTACCCTCTCTCTTAAAACTGTCGTAAAATCGCGCCCTTCTTCCTTCAAAAAGGAGATCTTCTTTCCCGCTTTAGCCCGTGTGGCGCTCGTGGAGGGGATCGAAGTGATAAAGGGGGTCTTATTTACCTCTTGTGTCATGGTTCCGCCGGCCTCTTTTAATTGTGGTCTGCTGTAGAATTTAGGTTGATACCAAATGCCCAACTCATTGTTAATAAAGACATTATACAGGCATCAACGGGCAGCTACAGTCTACCTGGCCCAAGCGTACCTGAAGAGGCTACTTAAGTCAATTTTTTCACTTTTTTAATAGCGTTGGCAAGGAGAAGTGAACCCAAAGACGCAGGGCCGCCAAGACGCAAAGTATTGAAAAAAAATAATACTCCTTTGCGTCTTGGCGGCCCTGCGTCTTTGGGTTCACTCTTATGCCTTATTTATTCAAGCTTCCTGCCGACGATGGGGGCGAGCTGCTTTAGGGCGCGCATCATCTCGGCGAACTGCTCGAAGCTCAAGGTCTGGTCCGCGTCGGAGTAGGCCTTGTCGGGGATGGGATGGATCTCGATCATGAGGCCATCCGCGCCTGCCGCGACGCCTGCTTTGGCCATGGGGGGCACCATCTTGCGGATGCCGGTGCCGTGGCTCGGATCGACGATGATGGGCAAGTGGGTGAGCTCATGGAGGATGGGGACGGCCGCCAGGTCGAGGGTGTTGCGGCTGTAGGTCTCATAGGTGCGGATCCCCCGCTCGCAGAGGATCACGTTGGGGTTGCCTGCGCTGAGAATGTACTCGGCCGACATCAGGAGGTCCTGGTAGGTTGCCGAGAGGCCCCGCTTGAGGAGGATCGGGTTTTTCACGGTGCCGAGCTTTTTGAGGAGGCTGAAGTTCTGCATGTTGCGGGCGCCGATCTGGAGGATATCGGCGTAGGAGGCAACGAGCTCGATCTGGTCGGCGTCCATCACTTCGGAGACGGTGAGCAGGTCGTAGGTCTCCCCTGCCTTTTGCAGGTATTAAGCCCGGTCTCTCCGAGGCCCTGAAAGGCGTAGGGAGAGGTGCGGGGCTTGAAGGCGCCACCGCGCAGGATGTTTCCGCCGTTTTCTTTGACGCATTTGGCGCAGGCCATGAGTTGTTCTTCCGACTCGATGCTGCAGGGCCCTGCCATGATGGCGAGCTCCTCGCCGCCGATCTTTCTTCCCCGGCACTCGATGATGGTGCGCGCATTCTTGACCTGCAGGGAGGCGAGCTTGTAGGGCTGTGACAGGGGCAGGATCTCGTCGACGTGGGTGAGGACTTTGAACTGGTTGAGATCGACCGTTTTATCGACGCCGGCGACGAGGGCAAGGCAGAGCCTCCCCTCCCGTTCGACGAGGTTGGCCCTGATCCCCATCCAATCCAGCTTTCGCTGAAGGACCTGAATGTCATCCTGGGTAGCTGTGCGGCTTAAGAGAATAATCATGGGGACCTCCTTGGGTCGATTTCTTTAGCTAATTGGGTTAATTCTTCGGGGGACGCCTTGCGCCCCATCGCCTCGACAAAGTAGGAGCCGACAACGAAGGCGTCGGCAGACTGTAGCGCCTCGCGGGCGGTTTCCTGTGTGCTGATCCCAAACCCGATGGCAACGGGAAGGGAGGTCGTCTCTTTGATCCGCGCGATGTCGCTTGCCGAATGGGAGGGAAGAGCGCCCCGTTTGCCGGTCGTCCCCTTTTGGCAGGCATAATAGATGAAACCCTTCGCCCGTACAGCGATCTGTTCGACCCGCTCCTGCGGGGTCGATGTCGACACGATGAGGATCGGGTCGAGCGCCGTCTCCGGCATCACTTCGAAGGGGGCATCGACAATGAGCAGTCCGTTAGCGCCGGCCTCTCTGGCTCTGGACAGGAGATCCTTACCTGCTGCCAGGATCGGGTTGTAGTAGCCTGAACACAACGACGGGCACTTCGCTCTGCTCTCTAAAGGCGCGCAGGAAGGCGATCAGGTCTTCGGGGCGGGTTCCTGCTTTGAGAGAGCGCTCCATCGCCTTTTGGATGACGGGGCCGTCTGCGATCGGATCGGAAAAGGGCAGGCCGATCTCGAGGAGGTCGACGCCTCCTTTCACGAGGGCAAGGGCTGCCTCAAGGCTGTACTCGAGCCCTCCATCCCCCAGAGTCAAATACCCGATGAAGGCGGGCCCCTTTTTAAAAGCATTGGCAATCATACAAATCCTTTGCTGATCAGTTGCGGAAGATCTTTTTCCCCTCTTCCCGAGAGGTTGATGAGGATGACGCTCTCTTTGGGCAGATGGCGGGCGGTTTTGATCACATAGGCGAGCGCGTGGCTCGACTCGAGGGCGGGAATGATCCCTTCCCGCTGAGAGAGGAGTTTGAAGGCGGCCAGGGCCTCTTCGTCGCTTGCGCTGGTGTACTGAGCCCTTCCCGAGGTGTAGAGGTCGGCGTGCTGCGGACCTACTGCGGGGTAATCGAGTCCGGCGGAGATCGAATGGGTGTCGACCACCTGTCCTTCAGCATCTTGCAAAAGGTAGGTGTAGCAGCCGTGGAGGACGCCGGGGCTCCCGCCCTGGAACCTTGCCGCGTGCTCGCCGAGCTTCTCCCCTTTTCCTCCCGCTTCGACCCCGATCAGGGCGACAGAGGGGTTATCGATGAAAGCGGAAAAAATCCCGATCGCGTTCGATCCGCCGCCGACACAGGCGACGATTAGATCGGGATCCCGTCCAATCCGCGCGCGGATCTGCTCTTTGGCCTCTTTGCCAATGACCGACTGGAAGGAGGCGACCATTTCCGGATAGGGGTGAGGCCCCAGGGCCGACCCTAAACAGTAGTGGGAGGTTTCATAGTTAAAGGACCAGTCGCGCAGCGCTTCATTGACGGCGTCTTTCAAGGTCATCGTCCCCTTTTCGACGGAGATCACCTCGGCGCCAAGAAGGCGCATCCGGCTCACGTTGGGAGCCTGCCGCTCGACATCGACCTTTCCCATGTAGACGACACAGGCGAGGCCCAGGAACGCGCAGGCGGTAGCTGTCGCCACGCCGTGCTGACCGGCCCCTGTTTCTGCGATAATGCGTGTTTTGCCCATCTTTTTAGCGAGCAGGCACTGTCCAAGCGCGTTATTTAACTTGTGGGCGCCCGTGTGGAGCAGGTCCTCCCTCTTTAAGAAAATGCGGGGGCCGTCGATCGCTTTGGCAAACTGTTTCACTTCGGTGAGCGGCGTCGCTCTGCCCGCATAGTTATGGAGCAGGTCGCTTAGCTCTTCGGTAAAGGCTGGATCCGCGCGGAATTTTTCCCACCCTTTTTTCAGAGCGTCGATCGGAGCCATCAGGAGTTCCGGCAGGTAAACTCCGCCAAAGGGAATGTGCAGTTTAGTTGTCATGGTGCTTTGCCTCACGGATAAATTGAACAATTAGGTCTTTGGATTTTTTCCCCCCCTCTTCCACGCCGCTCGATACGTCGACGCCGATGGGGCAGTAGCGTGCGATCTTCTCTCGTACATTTCCGGGATGCAATCCCCCCGCGAGAATAAAAGGTCTGTCTTTAGGCACTTCCTGCTTCGCATCGATGGGGGTTCCGGTGCCGGGCCGGCCGCTTTCAAACAGAAAGAAATCGGTCCCCTCCCGAAGAGGGGCGGTAAGGTTGTTAACGCGAAAACGACGGAATGCCTCGGGGAGCTCGACCTCTTCCCTATAGTACTGAACCGTCCGAACGCCCAGACGGACACAGATCTCAATCACTTGAGAAGGGGTCTCAGAAACAAAGACGACAACAGGTTCGGCGCCCGCCTCTCTCGCTGCACCTGCAATCTCTTTGGCCATCTCAATATCGACAGAGCGGATGTAGCCTGGAGTCAAGATCATCCCGACAAAATCGGCGCCCGACTCGGCTGCGAAGCGGGCAGTGAGAGGGTCGCGGACCCCGCAGATTTTAATGAGCATGACGCATCTCCTGGATCAGCTTTTCCGGGTCATGGGCTTTAACGAGCGCCTCGCCGACGAGGACCGCATCGAAGCCGGCCCGGCGCATCCGGCCGGCATCCTGAGCGTTTCCGATCCCCGACTCGGCCACTTTCACCGTGAGGGGGGTAAAATGGGCGGCAAGCTTCTCTGCAATCTCCAGAGAGACCTCAAAGGTCGAGAGGCTGCGGCTGTTCACGCCGATGATCTCGGCACCGGCTGCCTGGGCGAGGTGCAGCTCTTCGAGAGTATGCACTTCGACCAAAGTCTCCAGACCATACTGTTTGGCAGAGAGAATAAACTCCCCCAGCCGCTCTTTTAAGGCGGCAGCGATGAGCAGAACGGCATGCGCGCCGGAGCGCGCCGTTTCGTAGAGCTGCCGCGTATCGGTAATAAAGTCCTTGCGCAGCACAGGGGTTCCGGGACACGCCGCAACCACCGCCTTCAAATCGTCTAAAGTCCCCCCAAAACCCACCTCATCGGTGAGGACGGAGATCGCGGCGGCTCCGCCTGCCACGTATTGTTTTGCCAGCGCCGCCGGGTCGATCTCTGCGTTCAAAACCCCTTTCGAGGGGGATTTGCGTTTGATCTCAGCGATAACGGCGAGGATGGGCTGCCTGAGCACACCCTTAAAGGTAACGGGTTGAATCAGCCCCTGGACCTCTTTCTCTTTTCGGTTGAGGATTTCGGTTAAATAATCAGCCATGGGACTTCCACCTGTTTAAGAGATTGAGCGTGTTTCCGTTTTTTAAATGCCTTTTGCACAGGAAGATCCCCTCCTGAATCGAAGGAGCGATCCCATACAGGTAGACAGCCACGCCGGCGTTTAAGGCGATCGTGTCTGCAAAGGCACTCTCCTTCCCTTCCAGCGCCTTGATGATCTTCTCCGCATTGTAAGCCGCCTCTTTGCCTTTAAGGTCACTCAAGGTGCAGCTCTTAAATCCATAATCTTTAGGGTCGAGAACAAAGGAGCGGAGTCCCTTTTCACTGACTTCAATCACTTGCGAGGGGCCGATGCAGGAGAGCTCATCGAGGCCGCACCCATGGAAAACAAACGAGCGTTTCACATGGAGTTTGTGAAGGACCTCAGCACAGATGCCGAGCAGCTCCTCATGAAAAACCCCAACCATCAGATGCTCGGCCCGCGCGGGATTGAGCAGCGGGCCAATGATGTTAAAAAGAGTGCGCACTTTCAGTTCTTTTCTGACCTCTTTCACCCGTTTAAGCGCAGGGTGAAAATCGGGAGCGAACATAAAACCGATCCCCACCTCCGTAATGGAGCGGATGATCTCTTCGGCGGAGCGGTTAAGCGGTATGCCCAGCGCCTCGATCACATCGGCCGAGCCGCTAAGAGAGGAGACGCTGCGGTTGCCGTGCTTGGCGATCTTCACGCCGCAGCTGGCGGCCACAAGCGAAGAAGCCGTAGAAATATTGAGTGTATGGGCGCCATCTCCTCCGGTCCCCACGATATCGAGCACGGGAGAAAAGGTGCGAACGGGAACCATCCGGCCCTGCATCGCCAGGACAGCCCCTAAAAGTTCATCCGCCGTCTCCTTTTTTTGCCGCAGCAGCATAAGAAAAGCGGCAACCTGGGAGGAGGGAGCCTCCGAGAGGATCTGTCCGATCGCTGCGGCGCTCTCCTCTTGGGACAGGTCCTGTTTAGCCAGAAGTTTTTCCAGGTAAGGCCTTAGCATAGCCCGGCCTCTTTGAGGAAGTTGAGGATGAGCAGCTCTCCCTGGGAGGTAAGGATCGATTCAGGATGGAACTGGACCCCGAAGCAAGGGTACTTCTCATGTCTGAGCGCCATCACAACCTCATGCGCGTCTTCCGCCTCCACTGTCAGCACAGAGGGGATCGATTTTTTATCGACACAAAGCGAGTGGTACCTGCCCACATTGAGCGGCAGGGAGGCGCCGGCAAAAAGCCCTTTGCGGCGGTGGAAAACAGAGGTCTTTTTCCCGTGGAGGATCTGAGGGGCGGAAACGACTTGGCCGCCGAAGGCGAGCCCAATCGCCTGATGTCCTAAACAGACGCCCAGGATCGGAATTTCCGCCGCGAAGGTGCGGATCACATCGAGGCAAACCCCCGCGTCCTCCGGCCTTCCGGGCCCAGGAGAGAGCACGATCGCCTTGGGTGCGAGCTGCCTAATCTCCTCGAGGGTGATCTTGTCGTTCCTCACCACCTTCACATCCTTGTAGTGGGTCGCGATCAGCTGATAAAGGTTGTGCGTAAAGCTGTCATAGTTATCGATGAGCAGGATCATAGGACACCCTCCATGGCAAGATGAATCGCCTTGATGACGCCCTTGGCCTTGGCCCGGGTCTCATCGGCTTCCTTTTGTGGATCGGAATCGATCACGATGCCAGCCCCTGCCCGCGTCTTGACAATCCCCTCCTTGATAAATGCGCTGCGGATCACGATGCAGCTGTCAAAATTGCCGTTGTTGTCGATCGTGCAGATCGCCCCTCCGTAAATGCCCCGGCGCGAATCCTCCAGCTCGTCGATGATCTCCATCGCGCGGATTTTCGGCGCCCCGGTCAGCGTCCCGGCTGGAAAAACCGCCTTCAACGCGTCGAACGGGCCCATCCCGTCAGCGAGCTCCCCTTCGATCAGGCTCACCAGATGGATCACATGGGGGAAGTACTTGGCCATTTTGAGTTCCTTCACTTTCACTGTGCCTGCTTTGGAGACGATACCCAAATCGTTTCTCCCCAAATCGACGAGCATCATATGCTCCGCATCTTCTTTGGGATCTTGCAAAAGCTCTAGGACGATCTTCGCCTCTTCCCCTGGAATTCGCGGACATGTTCCCGCAATCGGCATCGTCTGCAGGCTTGCCGCCTGAATCGGACAAGCCTCTCAGGAGACGCGCCGGCAATCGCAAAATCGGAGGTCTGCATATAGAACATAAACGGCGAGGGATTGGAGATCCTTAAAGCGCGATAGATCGCGAACGGCTCCCCCTCATACGGACAGGTAAAAGTTCTGGAGAGAACGATCTGAAGGCGTTCCCTTTTAAAGATATGCTCCTGGGCTTTGCGGATCTTCTCGCAAAAATGCACATCGTCGATCTCTTCCTTAATAGAGGCCGGTGCAAAGGATGGGGATTTTTCCCCTCTTGAGAGGGCTTTTTAGCCTGGTGTGGATCGCATCGATCTTCTCGACCGCCACCTGGTAGTCAGCATCCGGGTCATCGCTCAAATCCAGATTGATCGAAATAATACCGTCCCCTTCGCATGATCAAACGCGATATGGACAGCATGGAAAAGGAATAAAAGATCGGGAAGCTCATCCGTATCGGGATGCCTGTCGGGGATCTCTCGAAAAGGCGGACCGCGTCGTAAGGTCGCAAAACCAATCGCTCCGCCCACCAAGGGAGGTAAATGGAGGTTGGAGCAAAGGCGGGTCGAGGCGATCACCTCTTTCAGATGCTCGTAGGGGGCCGATTCTTTCATTTCGCGCTGCTCCCCCGAGACAAATTCAGAACGCGCCCCTTTCGATTTAAACTCTGCGAACGGCTCGATCGCAATGAGAGAGTACCTGCCCATCTCCTGGTCCTTCACGGCCGATTCGAGCAGGACGGCACCATCGCCTCCGTCAAGCGCCATAAAAGCCTGGATCGGCGTCAGGTCATCGCAGGGAAACTCCCTGAAAACGACCGTGCGCCTGGCATGTTCTGAGGCGCCCTTAAATTCTTCCAACGTCGTTGACGGGAGATTACCTCCCCCATTTTTTTCTTAAGTTCATCTTTTAATGGCTCATGATCTTCAGGGCATTCGAGCCGCGCGTGATTTTGGAGATGCTGATCTTCATCTTCTCAGCGATCTCCCTCTGGGTCATCTTTTGTTCCAGAAGAGACTTCACCAAAAGGTGCCTGGTCGATAACGCCTCTTTCTCTTCATGGGTCAAAAACAGATCAAAAAGCTCTTCGAGGACTTTTGGGTCCTGAAACTTACAGCAAAGCTCTATAAAGGCTTTCCAGCCATTTTCCGATGTCTTGTTGCGCATAGATCGCTCCTTCATTTGCATGGATGTAATGTTACACCATTACATCATTATTTGTCAAATTGGATGTTGAATGGAGGGAAAGACGTGATGTATATGCTTTAATTTAGTGACTTACAGTGAACCGTCTTGCAGGGCATTTTTCCCAGGTTGGGATTCTGGATTGGTGTTATCCCCTCGGGTAGTTGTAAAGTCGAGGACAGAAATCACTTCTTCGTAATTTTGCATGAGTCCAGATATAAGGATAGGCGGGATTAAAAAACAAAGTAATTTCATGAAAATAGCCCTACTTTATCGCGAACTTAGAGAGCCAGATCTTTATAATCCAATATCTTGGAGAACAGCTCGGGGATGGAGCGGAAAAACACCATCGGCCGCCGGGTGGCGGGATGGGTGAAGCAGATCTTCTGAGCGTGGAGGCAGACCCGCTTGATCGGGTTGGTATCGGCCGTACTTCTTGTCGCCGACGATCGGATGGCCCGCCTCGCTGCAATGGACGCGGAGCTGGTTCTTTGGCCGGCTTGGGGTTTTAGACGGAGCAGGGAGCGGTTGCGGTGGGCTTTGAGCACCTCGTAATGGGTGATGGCCCGTTTGCCATTTTGAGAATCATTGGTGCTCTTCACATAGTAGAAGTCGTCCTCTTCGAGATAACTCT
>CAVWEK010000024.1:0-13709 GCA_963753945.1 uncultured Acidobacteriota bacterium
CCGGGACGATTGACCACGAGGGTCAGCTGGATGCGGTTTGTTTTGCGCTCCACAACGAATTGGACGTAGCGCAGGATCCCTCTGCCGGCTCTCATTGTAAGGCTCGATTTTGCATTCTGTAATCCCCTTTTTCACTTTTGCGTAAAGGCGGTTGATGGCTGGGTGGTGCAGAGGGCGGGAGGGGATCGACACGACGTCGTGGGAGCCCTGTTTAAAGAGGCCGATTTCAGGGGACTGGGTGGTTCCCCTGACCGCCAGTTTGGAGCGGGTGCGCCATCCAGGTGATGCTTCCCGTCTTGAGGGAAACGGGAGAGGCCGGGAGCTGCACTATGAAAAAATTCTCTGATATCCTTCCAGATGGGGGGAGGGGAGACCTGTCCCTGGATCGAGCAGCCACTGCAAAGGGGGAAATAGTCGCAGTGAAGGATTGTGGAAAACTCTGTCGGCATGTGTCGCATCTGATTGTTCATGGATTGAAAGATTTGTTTAAAACCCCTCATTTATGACCACTGTTTAAACACTCTGTGAACAAAGATTTTTCCAACGAAAACAGGGGGGTTATGAACACTTCCACAGCGCAAGAAGAAGAAGAGATCTCTATATGTATATCTTATCAAAGAAAATCCCAAAGCCATGTAACCTCGACTTCGTACATTTTTGCACTCTGCTTGCTGACAGGGAAGCCTTGATGCGCAATTTTAATTCGCAAGAGGGCATCCCTTTCCAGCAATCCAGGTACAAAAATATACGAAGTCGAGGTAAATCAATATTTTATGTAAAAAATCTCTCATCAATAAGTCGGTAATCCATTAGAATTCACACCTTAAAACGGAAGGAAGTATGGCTATCGTCCTGGCACCCTCGCAATTTTTTTCTTTAGAAGGGTACGCCCATCGTTCTTTATTTGAGGATTGCCAGTACCCGTGGGAAGCTTTAAAAAATCTGGAAGCCTACCTGGGCTCAGCCAAACTGGGTGAGATAGAAGTAGAGATCCCCTCTTCTGTGCATTTGGTCAATCCTGAACTGATTTCGATTGGAGCGGGGACAGTTGTTGAGCCGGGGGCGTTTATCCAGGGGCCCTGCATCATTGGGAAGAACTGTATCATCCGCCATGGGGCCTATATCCGGGGCGAGGTGGTGACTGGAGACCACTGTGTGATTGGCCACGACACGGAAGTGAAGCGGTCGATCTTTCTCAACCATGCTTCCGCGGCGCATTTCAATTATGTCGGCGACTCGATTTTGGGAAACCATATCAATCTGGGCGCCGGGGTGAAGTGTGCGAATTTAAGGCTCGACCATCAATCGGTCTTTGTCTCTATTCAGGGGGAGAAATCGATACGGCCCTCGTCAAATTGGGCGCAATCGTCGGCGACTATGCCCAGGTGGGCTGCAACTGCGTGATTAATCCGGGTACGATTTTGGGAAGGCATTCCTTCTGTTTCCCTTGTTTGAATGTGTATGGGTTTGTTCCAGAAAATGGCAAAGTCAGACCGGCAATGAAGAATATTGTGGAGTAAAGATAATGGTATTGCAAGCAACGATCAAAAGAAGTGCGACAGAGCCTCACAAGTATGAAAATTCCCATTTCTTTTTCCACAAGGACAAGATTGAGCAGGAGATCGCTTCGAAGCATCCTTTCGTTTGGGGAAAAGAATAAGCTGCGCGATGCGTGCGAGTATGCCCTGACAACGGGCGGCAAGCGGTTTCGTCCTCTGATCGTTATTTTGATTGCCGAGGCTTTGGGCAATGGACTCAATGTTTATGAGTCTGCGCTGGCCGTCGAATTTTTCCATACCGCTTCTCTGATCGCCGACGACCTTCCCTGCATGGACAACGACGATGAGCGGCGGGATAAGCCCTCTTTGCATAAAGTGTACGGCGAATCGATTGCTCTGCTCGCCAGCTACGCTCTGATCACGGCAGCGTTTGAGAAAATCCATGCCAATGCGATGGCGATGCAGGATGCGCCCCCTCCATTCTGCCACTTTAGCGATCGGGCCTGCACCCTTGCCCTGGAGTCGGCGACCCACTGTTCCGGGATCCTGGGGGCAACGGGGGGCCAATTTCTGGATCTTTTCCCCCCCAACCAGAACCTCGATACGGTTAAGCAGGTGATCTACAAAAAAACGGTCACTCTTTTCGAGGTCTCTTTTGTTCTGGGCTGGCTCTTTGGAGGCGGCGATGTGAGCAAACTGGAAAAGGTTAAAAAAGCGGCTTACCATTTCGGCATGGCCTTTCAGACGGCCGACGACTTGGGAGATCTGCTCCAGGATGAGAAAAAGCAGCGGGAGATCAGCATTGCCCGTCTGATCGGTAAAGAGCGCGGCCTCGCCCTTTTTGACGAAGAGATGCGCCATTTCCGCAAGGAGCTGATCGAGCTCAATATCCTGACGCCATCCTTTGAAAAGATGTGCGACATTCTGGTGCGTTACGCCATTGAGAACAGCAAGACGTGACCCCCGTTTCCGTAACGCACGCTCCTGCAATCCTCTGCCTGAACCGATTCCATGAGATGGAACAGAAAGTTGGCGATTTCCAAAAACGCCTCGGCATCACCCATCCTGTCAATTTAAAGATCTCCTCTTTTCACAAATCTCCTAGAGCACAGTCGGATAAGCACATCGTTAAGATCCCTTCCTGGTTTTTGTTTCATTATGACGATATCCCCGAGCGGTTCAGAATCGCGGATTGTCAAGATGCAAAGTATTACAATGAGGCCTTTTTGCTCGAAATGGCAGCCTGGATGAACGGGAAGTTGGTCGCAGCGGGGTTTCGCCATCGTTGCCAGCCTGTTAACCTGGGAGCCCTGCAAAGGATGCTTACCCTGCTGAGCGACCGAAATCTTTACGAGAGGGCAAAGAATTTTATTTTGGGTCATGAATTAAGTCATGTTCTCCAGGGGGAAATAAATCGGGATGCCTTTCGATCACAGCTTTTGCGGGGGGCTTTGGTATTTTTTCTTTCCTGCGCCCTCATTCCTCTTTTGGGTGCGGCTTTTTCCACAAGCGTAGCCGCGCTCGGAGCGCTTGCGTGCTCTGCCGGCGGGCTATATTATTTCTACCGCTCGTTCGATCCGATCCCGTTCAATGCGATTGCTTCCGAAAAAGATGCCGATCTGAGATCTGTACAAATGTTGGGCGATGCAGTGGGGGGCATTTATTATTTTCAAATGTCCCTGCTGAATAATTTGCTTATCTGTTTGCACAACCCGCAGTTGCGGAATGAGTACGATGGGAAGGGGAATAATTTGAAGGACAAGAGCCACCCTTTGCTAACGGACAGGGTTACTTATTTACAAACACACCTTCCGCCAGGAGGCGGAAGGTGTCTTTGAGTTGGATTAGACTTCTGCGAGGTCGGACGCGGTTGCGCTTTCTTTGGTGAGAACCACTTTCCCTTCGGCGACTTTTGCAAAGATCGCCTTTTCGATCTCATCGACGAGTTTGGGGTTTTTCTTGAGCTCTTCGCGGGCGGCTTCTCTCCCTTGTCCGAGGCGGTTGCCGTTGTAGCTGAACCAGGTCCCTTTTTTCTCGACGATGGCAAGATCTGCGCCGAGATCGAGGATCGAGCCGATGCGGGAGATCCCTTCGTTGAAGAGGATGTCGAATTCAGCGGACTGGAAGGGGGGCGCCATTTTATTTTTCACCACTTTGACTTTGACGCGGTTGCCGATGTCGTTGCCGATCCTTGGTTACCGGTATCGGGGCCTTTGATGCTGCCGATGCGGCGGATATCCATGCGGATGGAGGCGTAGAATTTGAGCGCGCGGCCGCCGGTCGTCGTTTCCGGGTTGCCGAACATGACGCCGATCTTTTCGCGGATTTGGTTGATGAAGATGGCGCAGGTGTTGCTCTTGGACAGAGACGCTGTCAGTTTGCGCAGGGCCTGCGACATCATGCGTGCCTGCAGTCCCATGAAGGAGTCGCCGATCTCCCCTTCCAGTTCATTTTTGGGGACGAGGGCAGCGACCGAGTCGATGACGATGACATCGACGGCGTTGGAGCGGGCGAGCATCTCGGCGATGTTGAGGGCATCTTCTCCAGAATCGGGCTGGGAGATCATCAATTCGTCGAGGTTGACGCCGATTTTTGCCGCGTAAGTGGGATCGAGGGCATGTTCAGCATCGATGTAGGCAGCCAGGCCTCCGTTTTTTTGCGCATTGGCGACGATGTGGGTGGCCAGGGTCGATTTCCCTGAAGATTCAGGTCCGAAGATCTCTACGATGCGGCCGCGGGGCACGCCGCCGATCCCCAGAGCGAGATCGAGTGTGATGGCGCCTGTTTTGATGACGCTCATTTCGCGGGCTGCGGAATGTTTGCCGAGAGTCATGATCGAGCCGTCTCCAAACTGTTTTTCAATTTGGGCGATGGCGGCTTCGAGGGCTTTTTTCTTTGAGGGGTCATGGGGTTGAGACATGGGTGCACCTTCCTTTGGATTTTCTCTTCCCGATTGTAGCCGGGTTGGACAAAAATCGCTAGTCGGGATATATCCTCGAAGGTGTGTCAGGAGGGAGAGGATATGATTCTTGCGGGCGATGTGGGGGGAACGAAAGTCAGGCTGGCCCTCTACGACGGGCAGATGAACATTGTGCGGGAAGAAAAATTTGCGAGCCGCGAATTTTCCGATTTCACCTCTCTGCTCGAAAAATTTCTATCCTCTTCCGGCAGTTCAGCGATCTCTGTGGCGTGTTTTGGGATTGCGGGGCCGGTGAACAGGGGGTCTGCAGGGCGACGAACCTTCCCTGGGAGGTCTCCGCAAAGCGCCTTGAGGCGGACCTTAAGATCCCGAAGGTGTGCCTGATCAACGATCTGGAGGCGAACGCCTGGGGATCCGCGCTCTCTCTCCGGAGGAGTTTTTTACTGTGCAGGAGGGAGATGGAACTTGGGGAAACCAGGCCCTGGTTTCCGCAGGGACGGGGCTTGGCGAGGCGGGGCTCTATTGGGATGGAAAAGCGCGCATCTCCTTTCGCCTGCGAAGGGGGGCATTGCGACTTCTCGCCGACAAATGCTGAGCAGATCGAGCTTCTGACCTATCTAATGGGCCAGTATACGCATGTTTCCTGGGAGCGGATCTTGTCCGGCTCGGGCCTTCTTCGGCTTTACAGGTTTTTAATCGACACAAAGAAAGAGAAAGAGGACCCCTCGATTGCCGAGCTGATGCAGCGTGGCGAGCCCCAGCGCGTGATTACGGAGAAAGGGGTAAGCGGAGAGTGCAGGGTCTGCGCCAGGGCCTGCAGCCTGTTTATCGAGCTTTACGGAAGCGAGGCGGGAAATGCTGGCGCTCAAGTTTTTTGCTGTAGGGGGAGTTTTTATCGGAGGCGGCATCGTGCCCCATCTCCTTCCTTTTTTTAAGGAGGGGAAGTTTATGCAGGCCTTTTGCGCAAAAGGGAGGCTTTCCCCAGTGCTTTCTAAAATTCCCGTGAAAGTGATTCTTAATGAACGGACAGCCCTGCTGGGGGCTGCGTGCTTTGCCAGGGAGAGCAGATGACGGAGGAAGCGGAAAGAATCCAACAGAAGGGGCAAGGCCCCGTCCCTCCCTGGCAGAAATGGGGGCCGTATGTTGCCGAGCGCGCCTGGGGGACGGTCCGGGAAGATTACAGTCAGAACGGAGATGCGTGGAGTTATTTTCCTTTTGAGATCGCGCACACCAAAGCGTATCGCTGGGGGGAAGATGGGATCGCAGGCTGGTGCGACCGCTACCAGATGCTCGCTTTTGCTCCCGTCTTCTGGAATGGGCGCGATCCGATCTTCAAAGAGAGGCTGTTGGGGTGAACGCCTGGCAGGGGAATCATGGTGAGGATGTCAAGGAATGTTATTACTACCTCGACGGGACCCCTTCCCACTCCTACATGAAGTATCTCTATAAATACCCCCAGGAAGAATTCCCCTATCAAAAACTCAGAGAGGAAAACCAGCGCAGGACAGCCCACGATCCTGAATTTGAACTTATCGATACGGGGATTTTCGATCAGGGGCGCTACTTTGATATTTTTATCGAGTATGCGAAGGAGTCTGCCGAAGAGGTGTGCGTAAAAATAGAGGTCTTTAACCGGGGGGACAGAGCGGCCCCTTTGCATCTCCTCGCCCAGCTCTGGTTCCGCAACCAGTGGGCGTGGAAAGAGGTGAGAGAGCCCTCTCCCGGGATTTCTGCCGGAAAAGAGCAGAAAGAGTCCCTATGTCTGATCGCGGATGACCACTCGATGAGTCCCCCCAAAATTTGGGGTTCGAATACCGCCTCGGCAAGCGGTTTCTTTATGGGCCCTCCGGCGGGGAGCTTCTGTTTACGGACAATGAGACCCATGAGGAGGGGCGGGAGCAGCCGGAGCACTATTACAAAGATGGGTTTCATCGCCATATCCTTCGGGGAGAAAAAACGGTCAACCCTGCAAAAAAGGGAACGAAGGCGTGTTTGCACTACCGGTTCGATTCCATTCCCGCCCATACATCGGTCGTCCTCTACTTTCGGCTCACAGACAAAGAATACAAAGATCCCCTCAAGGGAATTGAGGAGCTGGTAGTTTCAAGAAAAAAAGAGGCGGACGATTTTTATGCCTCCATCCATCCAAAGAAGGCTTCCGCGGAGGAAAAAATAATCCAGCGCCGGGCCTTTGCCGGCATTCTCTGGAGCAAGCAGATCTATTTGTACGATGTGAACCTGTGGCTTGAGGGGGACAATCCTCTCTATCCCCCGCCCGCTTCGCGGCAGTTTATCCGTAACATCCACTGGCGCCATCTGAACTCGATGCGCATTTTGTTCATGCCCGATAAATGGGAGTATCCCTGGTTTGCCTCGTGGGATATGGCCTTCCATACGCTGGTCCTGGCGCTCATCGATATCGAGCAGGCCAAGGAGCAGCTCTGGCTTCTGCTCTTCGACCAGTTTCAGCATCCCAACGGGCAGATCCCCTCCTACGAATGGGAGTTTTCCGATTTGAACCCCCCTGTGCAGGGGTGGGCGGCCCTGCATTTATTCAACATGCAAAAGGAAAAAGAGGGCAAGGGGGACCACGGCTTTCTGGAGAGGTGCTTCCATAAGTTGCTCATGAACTTTTCCTGGTGGGTCAACAAGGTCGACAGCTCGGGCAACAACGTCTTCGAGGGGGGCTTTCTGGGGATGGACAACATCAGCATCCTCGACAGGTCCCAACGGCTCGCAAGCGGGATCAAGCTCCAGCAGTCGGATGGAACGGGATGGATGGCGCTTTTCTGCCTGAATTTAATGCGGATCGCCCTCGAATTGGCCAGAGAAAACCGGGTGTATGAATCCCTGGCGACGAAATTTTTCGAACACTTCGTCTACATCGGCCACGCGATGAAGAAAAGGGGAAACCGCGATTATGAGATGTGGAGCGAGAGAGATGGCTTTTTCTACGATGTGCTGACCTATCCCAACGGGCATTACGCAAAATTCCGCGTGCGCTCTTTGGTGGGGATCATCCCGATGTACGCGACGGAGGTTCTGGAAGAGAAGGAGCTCGATCAGTTTCCGGAATTCAAGAAGAATTTCGAATGGTTCCTGAGCAATCGCAAGGATCTGACAGACCAGTGCGTCATCGATCTGCACCGGCACAACAAGAAGGGCTACCTGCTCACCCTGATGCACGAGGGGCAATTCTTAAGCGTGCTGCGCTACATCTGGAACCCCGATGAGTTCCGCTCCGGTTTTGGGCTGCGCAGCCTTTCGAAGTACCATGAAACCCATCCCTTCCAATTTGAAGACAGGCGCATAGGGTATGAGCCCGCCGAATCGATGGAGAGGATCAAGGGAGGCAACTCCAACTGGAGGGGGCCGATCTGGCTGCCGACCAACTTCATGCTGATCGACGCGCTGATGAACATGGCAAAAGTCACGGACAGGGAATTTAAAGTGGCTGTCAAAGAGGAGAAAGAGGCAGACCTCAAAGAGATTGCGACGTATTTCGCAGACAGGATCATCGGTATTTTTACAAAGGATGCCGAAGGAAACCGCCCCTTCTGGGGGCCCGATTTCCGTTTCAAAGACGACCCCCACTGGAAGGATCTGATCCAGTTCCACGAGTATTTTCACGCGGAAAACGGCAAAGGGCTCGGCGCCTCCCACCAAACGGGTTGGAGCGCGCTCGTCGCCAACCTGATCCACGATTTCAGAAAGTAAGGTGATGCCACCGTCTTACGACGAAGCGGGGGCCCTCGGTGGCATGCCAGTTGTTGACGGGCTTGCGCTCTGACAGGATTTCTGTGATGCGTTCCAGGGATGGCCTGATGACGACCCCATCCCCGAGGATGCTTTCAATCGTGGAAGTCTGATCCAACGCGCAGACGACATGCCCAATCCAACAGATCAGGTCGAGCGGCTTTAGTGCCTGCACAATCTGCTCAGGGCCCAGCCCTTCGATCTCGACAGCGGTGCCGAAGCGCACAAGCGATGAGGTATTGCGCGGTGTCCACCCTTTCGTGGCATACTGGAGCAGTCCGGAGCAGTCGACCCCTTTTAGAATCCATGTGTCCTGGATCAGCGGCTCTTTTTGACAGAGAGGGGTCTTGCAGGGATAGAGCGAGGCAAGCAGCGGAATCCCTTCCGGCCAGGAGCCACCCCAAATGTAGCGGGTTTTTTCCAGCTGTTTCAGCGTCTTTACCACCTTCAGCCTGGAGGGAAGGGGGCGCACGGCGCGCTCAGGGGTTCCCGTCATGATTTTCACAAAGCGCACATCGAGGTAGAAGTTCCCTTTGTAAGGATAATCTTCTGTGCGCACGCGCCAGATCGATGAAGCGGCGATCTGTTTGAGGAGCTTGACTCTGCTTTGGGGAGGGAGGACCGTTTCTATGGCGCGCAGTAAATTCTGTTCGTCGAGAGGAAGGGTGTCGCCATCCTCTCCGCCAAAGCAGCGCGCCAGATCCGGCGTATTGAAGAGGGGTGTGGGGCCTGACGTGATGGCAAAAAGGGATGTAGACACAAATAACCTCGCAATTTGGTTTTTGACCTGCGTGAAAGCTCCCGCGGTTCGACGATCGCAAGTTGGTCAATATTAATCAATATGAACCAACTTGCGATCGTCGAACCCCGGGGCTTTGACGCGCTCAAAAACCACATTGCGAGGTTATTTGTGTCTAGACATAACTATATTGTTCCGTTAAATTGACGGTGAAGAGACGACAACGGGGGTCTTACGTATGCGCCGATTCTGTGTATATTTTTTCCTTATGATTCTGACGTTAAAGATGGTTGGTTGTCAACACTCTTCTCAACGTGGACCATCCTCCCCTTCCATCACCCTGAATATTGGAAATGAGCCACAGACGCTCGACCCGCGCAAAGCGAGGGATCTGCAATGCCAGACGGTTTCCCGCATGCTCTTTGAAGGGCTCTCTCGTTGCAGTCCTGAAGAGAAGGCGGAGCTTGCCCTGGCAGAGAGTGTCGAGATCTCTTCCGACTTAAAAACGTTCACCTTCCATTTGAAAGAGGCTCTCTGGTCGAATGGAGATCCGGTGACCGCTTCCGATTTCGCGTATGCCTGGAAAAAAGTTCTCTCTCCCGATTTCCCCTCTGATACGGCCTTCCATCTTTATGTCATTAAAAATGCAAAGGGGGCGAAAGAGGGAAAGGTGTCCGTGGAGGAGATTGGGGTAGCTGTTTTAGACAGCAGGACGCTTGTCGTCTCCCTGGAGAGCCCCACACCCTATTTCCTCGAACTGACGGCGATGCCTGCCTACTTTCCGGTGCATGAGCGGACCGATCGGGAAAATCCCGCCTGGGCGCAGAATGCAGCGACCTACGTCGGCAACGGCCCCTTCCTTCTGAAAGAGTGGAAGCACCAGGACTCCCTATCGCTTATAAAAAACCCCCTTTATTGGGATGCGCCCAAGGTCCAGATTTTATCGCTTGAGCTTCAGATGGTCGAGTCGCAGACGGAGCTGAAAATGTTTGAAAAGGATGCGATCGACTGGGCCGGCTCTCCCCTTTCCTTCCTGCCGACCGATGCGATCAAGGGACTGCAAAAAGCTTCGGCCCTGCATGCAAAGGAGATGCTGGGAACCTATTTCATCCGGGCCAACACGCAGCGGAAAACTATGGACCAGTCCTTGATGAGGAAGGCCTTTGCGCTGGCGATCGACCGCGGGGCGATCATCGACCATATCCTGCAGGGGGGCCAGATGCCGGCGACGGGGCTCGTTCCTCCTTCGCTTGGCCTGCAGAAGGGCCCCTATTTTCAGGACGCCGATCTGGAAAAGGCGCGCGCTCTTTTTTCTGAAGCGCTCGCCCAAAGAGGGATTGCCAAAGAGGAGCTTCCCGAGATCTCGCTGATGTACATGGCTCAGGAAAGCCGCCGCCTGGTAGCGCAAGCGCTGCAGGACCAGTGGTTCCGGGCCTTTGGAATCCGTGTCAAGCTGGAGGCGATTGAAGGGAAGGTCTATTTTGACAGGGTCTCCAAACAGGATTACGACTTGGCGATGGGATCGTGGATCGCCGATTTCCCCGACCCGATCAATTTCCTCGAGGTGTTCAAATACAGGAAGGGGGGATCGAACAATACGCTTTGGGAAAATCCCCGCTACATCGAGCTTTTGGAGGAGTCGGCGCGCACCGCCGATCCGGAAGAGAGACTTCAGCTTCTCGCGCAAAGTGAAGAAATATTGATGAATGAGATGCCCATCCTTCCGATTTATTTTTGCTCCATGCTATATGTGAGCCAACCCCGTCTTCAGGGTGTGGTGCTGTCCTCGATGGGACAGCTCGATTTCAGGTGGGCCTCTATAGACGGTGGGAACAACATGCTTGCGCAGGGAGAGGAAAAGTGAAGAAGTATTTTGGGATTTTTGCTGCTTTGACCGTTTTTTTTCAAGCGGCCGGCTGGGCCAATTCGGTCAGTCTCTTTAACGACTCCCCCTATACCCTTTCGGCTGTCATTTTCGATGCCAATGGTACGCAGCTGGGAGAATTCGTCCTCAACTCTCGCGATGCGACCGAGTGGAGCGACAACGATATGAACTTCGGCACGGAAAGCCAGTACGCTTCCCAGGTCCCCTATACCGTCAACTGGAACTGCATGAGTGGGAATTCCTACGGGGTCTGTGAAGATGTGGCCGCCGGATCGGTTGTGACCGCGCAGAGCTGCGGCGGCGTTCAGGAGTGTCCAAAACAGCAGCAAAACAGCGGTTACTAGGAAAGTTATGAATGTGAGGAATTGGATTTTTGTGGTGGCGGGGCTGATTGCTTTGCCCTACCTTGTTTTTGCCGGGACGGTAAGACTGGTCAACAATTCCCCTTACGACCTTAGGGCTGTCATCCGCGGGAGCGACGGTTCTTTCCTTGGCGAGATGGTCGTCAAATCGCAAAGAGAGTCCGGTGTCACCGATACCTACGGCAATTACGGCACCTTCGGCGGGTCGAACGCGACCCAGAACAATAACAATCGCTCGATCACGCCGTACACCGTACTCTGGTACTGTCTGGACGGAGGCGACTACGCCGTCTGCAATACTTTTTCAACGGGCGCTTTGGTGATGTCCCAGGGATGCATGGGGGTGAGGATGTGCAAGCCCCAAAAAAAGAGCAGTACCCCGGCCAGACGGAAGGGCAGTACCTCTACCAAAGTCCTCGACAGTCCCCGCCCAATCAATGAATGGTGTCGTTTGCGAGGAGGGGCTTGCCCTTTTCGACGAGGCTTTTCTCACAAAGATCCCTTCGCCGGAATAGAGGGTAGCCATCCCTTTTCCCGCATCGATTTTTGAGACGGGCTTCTTATTCCCTTTTTTGTAGTAGGCCCCTTTGACGAGAAGGTCGTTCTCATACTCTTCGATGAGCATCACGTCCCCATTTTTGTACCAGGCGTAGGCCGATCCCTGCTTTTTGTTATTGTGGATCTCGCGCTGGCTCTCCATCTGGCTGTTTTCATACCAGGTTTTGGCGTGTCCCTGGATCGCGTCGTCGCTCCAGTTGAGATGGAGCCTGGGCTGGACTATGGAAGGGTTTTCCGAGGGGTAGTACTCCCACTCCCCGCCGTGCTTCTTCCCCTCTTTGACCATGTAGGAACATTGCAGGGCTCCATTGGGGTAGAAGAGCTGCATCTCCCCCTCGACAAGGCCATTTACATATCGAGAGGAGCGCCTGGAGGACCCCTTCTTTGAACTGGGCCTGTTTGCCCCTGCCGCCGCTCACTTCAGCAACGCATATCCCTTTTGCATCAAAGTAGTTGGCTTTGAAGAGGCGTCCTTTTTCAAATATTTCGGTCGAAAGGGGCTGGTTCGGTCCCCAATAACAGAGGGCATTCCCGTTCTTTTCCCCTCTTAGGTAGGGGATCTCTTCGATCAGGTTCCCCTCCTCATTGAAGGTCTGGGCGATTCCATGGATCTCTCCCTGGTCGTAGGGGATGTCTTTCATGAGCTTGCCGCTTGTGAAGTAGTAGCGGGCGTTCGCCTGCAGCAGCCCTTTTTCATACTGGAATTCAGCGACGAGGTGGTCTTGCTCGTCCCAGACGTTGCACTCCCCCTCGAAGACCCAGGTCGCCTGGGCGAGATCGTGGATGTCCGCTACCCCTTCGATCAGGTGGGCCTCGATTTTTTCTTTCCGCTCGCGAACCACTCGTGGTAGAGTCCATGGGCCCTCCCGTCGGTGACTTCGAGGTACTGCCACAGGCTGCCGTTCTCATGGTAGCTGGTGATTTTCGAGGTGCTTTGTCCACCTGTGTTGCGGCCCGAAGACGCGTAGCACTTTCTGGTAGGGCTGGGGAGTGAGGAAATCTGTGGTCTCGAAGGAGGAGATCCGCTCTTTGTTGCTGATGGTCTCCGTGAAGCCGTTCCTGTCGATGATCTGCATGCTGACGACTGCGTCGCTTTTGTCGGAGGAGTTCCTGGAGCCGCACCCGCAAAGGAGGCAGAGCAGAAGAATGGGGATCAATTTATTTACTATTTTCATTTAGGGGGCTCGTTATTTTCTCTTTTGATTAACTGGATAGATACGACATAGACTTTTTCCTGGGAGGGGAGCTCTTTTTTGGAAAGGGTGAAGTCTTTGATGATAAGCTGGGGGCGCCCCTCTTTGGGGCCGTAGGGCCAGATGGTAGCTCCCTCGATGAGGCAAAGGAGTCTCTTGAGGTCTTCTTCATTCAACTCGATGGGAGTTTGCTGACGTCTCTTCGATCTCGCGAAAGGTCTCATTGGAGCGGATCTGCTCTTCGGAAAAGGTGAGGCGGTTGCCTCCGTCTTTTAAAAACTGAAGCCGTCTGGAAAGCTCCTCCTGGTCGGGATTTTCCTGGAAGAAGGACTCGAGTTTTTTGACCTCGGGGACGAGGAAGGTCAGGGTTTCAACGTGTTTGTCGAGGTAGTGGGGATCGGGATTTCTTAGGGAGGAAAGGAGGATCTCCTCGCTCTTCTTTGTCTCCTGGAGCAGGGACGCTCTCAGGTGGATCCTCTGCATCTCTTCTTCGAGCTGTCCCAGTTTCTGCATCCCGAAGAGAAAATGGAAGAGAAAGAGGAAGAAGGGCACGGGGGCAGCAGCAAGAGCGATCCAAATGAGGGGTTTTGAGAGTTTAAGTGGAGGGATTTTCATGGGGCGGCTCCCTGCGTAAGTTCGAACGATGTCTGGTAAGTTTGATTGTGCGCGTGCCACTTGATCTCTTTCTTACTGTTCACAATGGGGTCCCCCTTTAACAGCGCCTCGTGGAAATCGCGCGCCGCCCTGGGGATCTCGGAAGTGAATTCCAGGGAGACCTGAGCTGCGTAAGGGGATGC